>NZ_JAKHSK010000002.1 GCF_023499215.1 Zunongwangia pacifica | reverse complement strand
AAACTGGCTTTGATAGCGGTGGTCAACAAACTTTTAAAGCAGGCCTTTGCTATTGCTACACAAAAAACCTATTACACCGAAAATAACTTAAATTTATCTTGTATATAAACACAGTTCATCTCGACCGGAGCGGAGAGATCTTTTTTGGAATGTTTAGTTTGAGGTTTCAAATTCCAGATTAGCAAATCATCAAATTGATCAACTCTAATTCTTCAAATGTTCAGCAAAAAAGCCCATCATTGCTTTATAAAGATCTAATCGGTTTTCTTCTTTTCCAAAACCGTGGCCTTCATCATACTTCACCATATAAGGCACTTCTACACCTTTAGATCTAAGGGTTTCTACAATTTGATCGGCTTCGTTAATATTCACTCTGGGATCGTTAGCCCCCTGAACTACAAATAGCGGATTTTTGATTTTATCGACATGTAAGGCAGGCGAAATCTCGTCCATAATCTTTTTCTCTTCTGGAATGCCGGGATTATACCAGATTTTATATAATAACTCTCGATATTTTTCCCAGTATGGCGGGATGGTTTCCATAAAGGTATTTAGGTTACTTACCCCTACGTAATCTACGCCGCAGGCATATTTGTCTGGTGTTTTTGTCATTCCGCGTAATACGGCATAACCCCCGTGGCTACCGCCATATATTGCTACGCGATCTTTGTCTATCCAACCTTTTTCGATTACGTAATCTACACCATCTTCCACATCATCCATTGCTTTACGACCAATTTCCCCAAAGCCTGCTTTTAGAAATTCCTTACCATAGCCACCAGAAATTCTAAAGTTTACATGTAAGGTTGCATAGCCACGGCTGGCGAATAATTGCGCTTCTGGATTAAAGCCCCAATTATCACGGATTCCCTGTGGGCCACCATGTGGATTTACCACTAATGGTACCTGCATCCCTTCTTTATAATTATGTGGCAAAGTAATGTAACCGTGTAGTGTTAATCCATCCCTACTTTTAAAAGTGATTGGCTTCATACTCGCCATATCTTCTTCTTTTAGGTGTGGTAATAACTTGTAGAGTAAACTTACCTCATCAGCTTCTATATCGTATAAATAATATTCCCCTACAATTTTATCACTGGTTACCGCAATCATGTATTTGGATTCGTCATCCGTTCTGCCTACGGTAAAAAACTGTTTCTCTCCAAATTCCTGCTCTAGCCTATCATAGATTTTTTTATAGGTATCGCTAACAGGAATGACTTGTGTTTTCTCGCCGGTATAAGAAAAATAATCGATCTCATAATTACGCTTTTTAGAAAGTGACATGCCCGAAACATCGAACGTATCATTACTAAAAACAGTTTTTATCTTCTTATTTTTCTTTAAATCGTAAAGCTGAATTTCTATTTTATCTCCTTCAAGATTAGAAATCACATAAGCATCATCTGGATTATCACTACCTGGATTAAAAGAAGAAATAACAAATTCATCTCCAAATTCGGTTAATTTCACTTGTTGAAACTCTCCATCAATTTTATAAAGTAACTCAGTATTTACACCATCTACAATTCTGCTTATCGCTCTTAAATTTCCTTGTCGATCAAAATCATAACCTGCTACTGGTGGCTCTCCTTCTTTAACCGTATATAATTTGGCAATTTCTCCTGTGTTGATATTAAGACGATAAGGCTCTTCCTGTTGTGGATTATCTTTATTCATCTGAATAATAATATGCTCCTTATCTTCTTTAAGTGATTCTATAATATTTACCCTTACGCCTTCAAAAGGAGTGAGTTCTTTATCATTTTCACCATTAATATCTACGCCGTAAACATGGTAATTTTCATCTCCACCTTTATCCTGAAGATATAAAATACGCTCATCATTAGCCCAGGAAAAACCACGGATTAAATCTTGTTCTTGCTTTTTTAAAAGGCTTTCTTTTTTGGTTTCAGTATCCATTAAATACAAATCCCGCTCGCCAGAGTCCCGGCGTTTCATGTACGCGATAAGGTCGCCATTTGGCGATAGCTGAAAAGCAAAAGTTTGCGGAGTTCTAAAGTAATCTTCTACCGAATAATTATAATTTCCGGTTTCTTTTGCGGCAAGCTTCTTTAGTTCTTCTTCACTTGATGGCAATGAGGTATTTCCTGGCTTTTTCTTCACAGTTTTGTTTAATTTTAGAGGGTACTCCTGCCCCATTTGTTCGTAAGTTCCTTCGATGCTATCACCGGTTATTTTACCGGTATAAGTCATTTGCATCTTGGCCGACCTGATCGTCACCGTATCATCCTGCAAAATTACCGAATCTAATTCGATTCCCGAAGCACCCTGGGCGGGAACATCTAAAGTGGCTGTATAGCCATCCTGACTTGGAGTAATATTAAAAATAAGTTCAAGTTGCATGCCCTGCACCCCGAGTTCTCCGCTATAAGAGCCATTGAGTTTTTGTGCTTGTATGGAAGCACCTAAAACTAATAAAAGTAAAGTTGTAGTTAATGTTTTCATATTCCTGGTTTTTGATAAGTTGGTTCAAACTATTGGTAACTTAAACCAGTATTTGTTACACCTAAACGTTATTTTTATGACTTTATCTTTTTTCTTTACTCGATCATCGAGATTAAATGCTTATGCGTTCGCCCTTAGGTTGTTTACTGAATTTCTTTCTGGCAAACCGGACAAAAATAGGTGGTTCTGCCAGAAACTTTAGTTTGATCGATTTTACCGTTATTTCTTGGACAATCGGTGCCTTCTCCTTCTTTTCTTATTCGGGTAAGGTAAGATTCAGGTACTCGCTTTCCTTCAATCCTCGCTTCTTTCACTAACTGTAAAACCTTCCCGATTTCCTCGAAAATCGATTTTAGTTGTTTTTGGCTTAATTTATTTACTTTGGTTTTAGGATGAATTTTGGTTTGAAACAACACCTCATCGGCATACATATTCCCAATCCCGGCAATTAAACTTTGATTCATTAACAGGCCTTTTATCGTGCCGCTCCTCCCCTCACAGATGTCTAAAAATTGTTCTTCGGAAATCGCTAAAGCATCCACACCGAGATTGTGAGATTCCTGAAATTCTTCAACACTTTTTGCCAAATAAAGCTTGGCAAATTTACGCGGACAAGTAAATGCAAGCTTTGATCCGTCTTTAAAAATCAGTTTTAGTTGGGTGTATTTTGGTGTTTCGTCATGCTGATAAAAGTCTAATTTACCAGTCATCCCAAAATGCATCACCAGCACTCCGTTTTTCTTTAATTTTAGAAATAGATATTTTCCCAGTCGCGTAGTCGACTCAAATTCGTTGTTTTTAAGGATCGTTTCAAAATCTGTTTTAGGTGATTGAAATATCTTTTTATCGCCGGTTTCCACCTCAACGATCTTTTTATGCAAAATCGTCGCATCGGCATATTTTTTCTGGTAAGCAACTTCAGGAAGTTCGGGCATGTTTTTTTAGTTTATGATTAACGGTTATTTTTGAGCTTTCAGCCATAAGCTATCAGCTATCGGCTTATTAAAAATTCAGAGAAATCTTGAAAAGATTCCGAAACCATTTCGGCATAACAAATTAAAGATCATTCAAAATTCAGCATTTAGAATTCAAAATAAATTAATCTTGATTCTTGTTTCTCTCGCTCATATTCTATTTTCTCACAGCTAAGCGGTTTAAATTTTAACTTCTAATCATGTTCTTTTCTTTTTTCCATTGCCGAAAAAAGAAACAAAAAAGTCTAGGCTCACGAACCTTGCTCTAAATTGTACGTTCCGAAACTAAATTTTAGGAACTCGCTGCGCTCAAACAGCCTAAAATTTTACGCTTCTCTCACCTCCAATTTTACGAGCAATTTTCGATAGGCCACGTTTTTAATTAAAATTGGTCTATAAACAATGATGAGTTTTCAACTTTAAATTATAAAAAATTAGTACATCATCAAATTGCCTAAAAATATCAGATTTCAGCAAAAAAATCATTCAAAAATAAATTAGTCTTGATTCTTGGTTCTCTCTTCTATTTTGAATCTTGAATCCTGATTCTCAATTATCAAATCAGCACATTTTCAAATTCTTGTCTCCTGTCTCTAAAATTATAATTCCTTAATCCAGAATTCGCTAAATTCCTGCTAAAATTTAAAACAACTTCATCTGTCCATCTTTATATTCCTCATGTAAATCACAGTTTAATACGGGGCGTTCACGATCTTTTAAATATAAATTTCTGGCAATTTTAAACTGCTGTTTTACCTGCTCGGCAAATTCGCCTTCGCCTTTCATGCGGGTTCCAAAACGACTGTCATTTAAACTTCCCCCGTGAACACTTTCAATTTGATGTAACACTTTACTTGCCCTATCGGGCATGGTTTTATTAATCCAATCGGTAAAAATTCCACCAATCGCACCGTTTAATCGTACAATCGTATAGCCAACACTCAGCGCTGCCCGATTGGCAATTTCTTTTACCAAAGGCATAATTTCGTGACTGTTTACCGACGGAATTATAGGCGCCATCATAACATTTACCGGAATTCCTTTTGCCGAGAGTTTTTCGACGGTTTCCAATCGCTTTTTGATACTTGCGGTTCGAGGTTCTAAAATTCGGCGTGTTTCTTCCTGTAAACTGGTGATCGAAATATTTACATAAACTAAGCGATCGTTATGCAGCTCTTCTAAAATATCAAGATCACGCAGCACTAAAGCATTTTTGGTAATGATTCCCACCGGATGCCGATATTTTAAAAAGGTTTGGAGCAGTTTTCGCGTAATCTCCAATTGCTTTTCTACCGGTTGATAACAATCGGTATTGCCAGACATAACAATAGGTGTAGCCTGCCATTTTTTGCTGCGGAGTTTCTTTTCCAGTAATTCTACCGCATTTCTTTTCACCAGAATTTTCTGTTCAAAATCCAGTCCCGGGCTAAATCCCCAATATTCGTGAGAATTCCTCGCATAGCAATAAATACATCCGTGCTCACAGCCCTGATAAGGATTTAGGGAATAGCCCATCCCCACATCTGGACTTTCTACTTTATTCACAATCGTTTTAGGAAAGGTATCGATCATCACGGTTTTGCTTTCCTGAATATCGTCACCCTCCGCCGCACAGTAATTCAGAAAATCATCTCTGAATTCATGACTATTCACATCAAATCGATTGGGCACATTGCTTTGCGCGCCTCTTCCTTTTATATATTTTTGTGATTTGGACATTTCACAAAAATATGGATTTTTTCCATTTATTAGGAAAATATCCTGATGTGTTTCTATAAAAAATCCCTGCTTGATACAGGGATTAATTTTCACTTCCCGGGAAATTCTGCTTTTCGCTTATTTAAAAAGGCTGAAGTTCCTTCTTTAAAATCTTCAGTTCCAAAGGCATTTCCAAATTCGTTAATTTCAACTTCAAATCCGTTTACCCCTTTTTCGTAGCTGGCATTTATAGCTTTTATAGCACCTTCAATAGCTACAAGGGAGTTTTTAAGAATCTTCCCGGCTAGTTTTTCAGTAAATTCCAAAAGTTCTTCCTGGGTGGTGACATGGTTTACTAAGTTATATTGTAAAGCCTGGTTGGCATCGATCATTCCGGCGGTCATAATCATTTCCATCGCACGACCTTTGCCCACAATTTGCGTTAAACGCTGTGTTCCACCGTAACCCGGGATCACACCCAAAGAAACTTCAGGTAATCCCATTTTAGCATTTTCAGAAGCTACTCTAAAATGTGCCGCCATCGCCAGCTCCAGTCCGCCGCCTAAAGCAAATCCGTTTACCGCTGCGATTACGGGTTTTGGAAAATTAGCTACAAAATCAAACAATTTCGCCTGACCTTCGGCGGCTAGTTTCTTTCCTTCTTCCGGAGAAAAATCGGCAAACTCACTAATATCCGCACCGGCAACAAAGGCCTTTTCTCCACTTCCGGTAAGGATAATGACCTTCACTTCTTCATCGTCTTTTGCTTCAGAAAAAGCTTCATGCAATTCCTGTATTGTGCCTTTATTTAATGCATTAAGTTTAGCAGGACGATCTATGGTAATGTAAAGAATTTCGTTTTCCTCTTCGACTAAAATATTTTGGTAACTCATCGTGTTGGTTTTTTAATAAAGGTAGAATTTTCAACACATCTTCCCAAACGCTTGGTTATTGCTATTTAGGAAAACGGACTTTAAAGATAGTGCCTTTACCTGGTTTTGAAGTGAAATTTATACTTCCTTTATAAGTTTCTACAATGTTTTTAACCATCGCAAGCCCCAATCCCATCCCACTGCTTTTAGTGGTAAATTTAGGTTCAAAAACCTTATGCCGGTTCTCTTCACTAATGCCATGCCCGTTATCACAAACGCTTAAGCAAACATATTCTGGCTCTTCATCGATACTCACTACAATCTTTGGGTCTTCGGTATCGTCCATCGCCTGGATGGCATTTTTCACCAGATTGGTCACTACCCTTATAAGCTGTGTACGATCGAATTTGGCTAAAATCTCTTCTTTTTCTGAATTAAAAATAATGTAGTTCTCGTTAAAAATATCGAGGGCCAATTTGGTGATTTTGGGCACATTTAAGGTCTCATTTTGCTGCGCCGGCATTTTTGCAAAGTTTGAAAAAGCCGAGGCAATCGAACTCATCGTATCGATCTGATTAATTAAGGTATTACAAAACTCGTTTACTTTATGCTCAATCTCTGGATCATGGGGATCAAACCTCCTTTCAAAACTCTGTACGCTTAAACGCATTGGGGTAAGCGGATTTTTAATCTCGTGCGCTACCTGCTTTGCCATTTCCCGCCAGGCCTGCTCTCGCTCACCGGTTGCCAGTTTTACCGCACTTTCTTCGAGTTCATCGATCATCGAATTATAGGCTGAAATTAGCGCATAGATCTCTTCGGAAGCATTGCTGAGTTCGATCTTCTGGTTTCGTTTATCCAGCCGTGTTTGATTAATTTTTTCTGAAATAATCTTAAGCGACTTGGTAATATATTTTGAAAGGAAATAGGATAAAATAATCGCTAATGCCAGCATAAAAAGATACACCTCGCCCAACCGCATCAAAAAGTCATGCAGATCACGGTTTAACACGCTATCATCCTGAAGATAGGGCAAATATAAAATAGCCAAAGGTTTAAAGCGCTGGTCGGTAATATACGTATAAGACGACTGAAATTTCTCTCCGTCGGTTTCGCCTTTCAATAAATATCTTCGGTTAGAAGAAGCATCTAATTTGGCTAAAATAGGCTTGTCTATCTGATAATCTGTAGTGTCTTTAAAAAAATTCTCTTTAGAACTAATTAATAACTTCCCTTCCAGATCATAAATATTGATTTGCATCTCGTGAACCTGGGACATCTCGTAAATCTTCTGATTTTGTTTAAAAATAGAAGGTATATTTTCAGTATTCACCACGTAGGTGGTACTAGCCAGTACAAAATTGATATTCTCGCGTATGGCCGTTTCTTTTCGCTCCAGGCGTTCACGGTGATAAGCTTCAGCTTCTTCTTTGTATTGATAAATGGTAACCCCGGCAATCAAAATAGAAGCGCCCAATACCAAAAGGATCATGGAAATAAAAATACGCGTACGTAAGGATAATTTTAAAAGCTTCATAAATTGCCAATTACCGCAAATTAATCAAAATCATTGGGATTATATTCGATGATTTCAGACTAAAACATTTTCCGGAAACGAATCAATTATCACACCAATTACGCGTCGGGATTTTTAGCACGTATCTTTTTATACCATTTGATCCCAAGCATCAGTAAAATTCCGAGGGCAAAAATTCCAATCACGCCATAAATCCAGTTCAATGCATTTCTCACTATCACCAGGAATATTACTGAAAAAAGGATCACGGTAGCCCCTTCGTTCCAAAGGCGCATTTGTCCTGAAGTATATTTTATTTTATCTGCCTGAAGCTGTTTAAAAATATGATGGGTTTTTAAATGATAAGCAATAAGCAGGATCACAAAACCAAGCTTTACATGCATCCATCCCTGTTCTAGCCAAACGGGCTGCATGATCAATAAAATCACAGCGAATAAAGTTGCTAAAATTGCAGAGGGCCAGGTGATAATAAACCACAAACGCTTGGCCATAAGCTTTAGCTGTATTCCTAAAATAGATTTATCGGGTTCGGGCTTATCAAAAGCCTCGATCTGGTATATAAATAAACGCGGAATATAGAAAAGCCCGGCAAACCAGGTAATCACGAAAATAAGATGAAGCGATTTTATGTAATTATAATATTCCAAAATCTAATATTTAGGCTACAAATTAAAATTAATTCTCTTAATCGTGGTTTAAATTCTTCCTGATTTCACGATTTACAAAATAACCGGTAACAATGGTGGAAAGCAAATCGGCTATGGGAAAGCTTATCCAAACCCCTAATTCCCCGTAATAATTAGGTAAAATTAAAATAAGCGGGATAAAGAAAAAACCCTGCCTGGACAACGTTAATAATAAAGCCGGCACTGCTTTTCCTATGGCCTGAAAATAGGCCGCACCAATAAGCTGTAAAGCAATGATGGGTGTTGCGGCAAAAACCCAACGCATGGCGGACGGAGTGCGTTCAATGATAGCTTCATTTTGGGTAAAGATCATTGCAATTTCTTTTGAAAATCCCATAATCAGTCCAAAAACCACGCATCCCATTAAACAAGCATATAAGATCGCTTTATTAATCGTACTTCGTACTCGTTTATATTTTTCAGCACCATAGTTATAACCTGCGATAGGTAAAAATCCCTGTGTAATTCCCAAAACCGGAAATAAAGCAAACATGAGCATTCGACCTATAATCGCGTAAACGGCAACACCATCTTCCCCGGCCAGGTCGAAAAGAATATTATTCATTAATAAATAAATAACGCTTACCACTGCCTGGCGTGCCAGTGTTACAAAGCTCAATGATCCTATCTCGCGGAGTATAGGAACATCTAGCCGAAAATGACTGAAATCGATCTTTAATTCAGATTTACCTGAGAACACAAAAAACCAGAAAATGTAAAGGAAACAAACGATATACGAACCTGTTGTTGCCCAGGCAGCACCATACATTCCAAGATCCATTACATTAATAAATAGATAATCGCCTATAATATTTCCTACCGAGGGAATAATCATAGAGACCATGGCGAAAGTTGGTTTCCCTTCTGCTCTAATCACATTATTCCCCATCATATTAAGCGCCAGAATTGGCACCCCGTACAACACAATACGATAATAGATCTTTGCGGGTTCAAAAATAGCTCCTTTTCCTCCAAAAGCGGGAATAAGTTCATTGATAAAAATGAGTCCTAAAATCACCAACGACACACATAACAAAAGCGTTAGCATGATTTGATTCCCAAAGGTTTTAAGTGCTTTTTTATGATGAGCTGCACCAAGTGCCCTGGAAATGATCGAAGAACCACCAATCCCGATACTCATCCCTAAAGCAGCTATAAAAAACGAAATAGGCAGTACCACATTAATTGCGGCTATCGCGGTAGAACCAATCCAGTTCCCCACAAAAATGGTATCTACAAGGATATTTAGCGACATTACCAAAATCCCTATGGAAGCTGGTAATGCCTGGCGAATTAAAAGTTTTCCTATGGATTCATTTCCAAGCGCTTCAGAGCTAACTTTTGCCATTATGCTTTAACGGGTTTTTGATGCGCCCACTCGTCTACCCAGCGGGACAGCATTTTCACCCAGTCTGCCCGATCGTTTAAGCAGGGGACAACGGTAAATTCTTTTCCGCCCACTTCATGGAAAATTTCTTCACCTTCCATCGCAATTTCCTCTAAAGTCTCTAAACAATCGGAAACAAAAGCCGGCGTAACAATGGCCATTTTCTTTATCCCTTGCTTTCCAAAACGCTCGATAGTTCTATCGGTATAGGGTTTTAACCATGGATCGAATCCTAATCTTGACTGAAAACTTACGCTGTACGTTCCTTCTTTTAAATTAAGATATTCGGCTACCAGTCTTGTGGTTTCATAGCACTGGTGGCGATAGCAAAATTGATGCGCTGAGGATGCCGTTTGGCAACAACTACCGTCTATTTTACAATGAGAATTCGTGATATCGCTTTTTCTGATATGGCGCTCTGGCACTCCGTGATACGAGAATAATAAATGCTCAAAATCGAGATTTTGTAAACGCTCCTGAATGCTATTTCCCAAAACACGAATATAATCTGGATGATTATAAAATGCGGGCACCGACGTAAATTTCATCTCTGGAAAATGTTTTTGGCGTAATTCTTCAGCTAACACCAAAATAGTCTCGGTTGTTGCCATTGCAAATTGTGGGTACAACGGAAAAAGCAACACCTCATCTACGCCTTTTTCTTTTAGCTCTTTTAAACCATCATAAATACTTGGTGTACCATAGCGCATGGCCAAAGCAATAGGCACCGAGGTCATATCGTCTACCTTTTCCTGTAAGCGTTCAGAAAGAACAATTAACGGCGAACCTTCTTCCCACCAAATCTTTTGATAAGCTTCGGCCGATTTTTTAGGTCGGGTATTTAAAATAATTCCCTTAACCAGCAACGCCCGGAAGAAATACGGTAAATCGATTACCCTTTCGTCCATTAAAAATTCACCGAGATATTTTTTTACGTCTTTAGGATCTGTACTATCGGGGGATCCCAGATTTACTAAAAGTACGCCTTTGCTCATGTCTTTCTCTTTTTTTATAATACAAAGTTAAGCCTATAAATTTGTTCAACTATAAATTAGTATTATACTTTTTTATTAAACAATAGCTAAAATTTTGATCCTTCAAGGAGACTTAAAAACCTGAGTACAATTATTCAGGCATTATGGGGCTTTGCGTGAATTTTCGAGGAAAATTTCTATCGAAATACCACCAAAATGGAAGCTTCGATATAAAATCTTTTCCAAAGATTTCACTTAGCCTCCAGGATTATCCTGAATCGAACTCAGGCTAAAACTATTAAGCTCAGAACAAATTTTGATGAGCAGGCTGTCAAGGTCGATATTCTATCTTTTGGAGCGGTTTTATTTTAGAAGAAACTGAAGGCAACGCTTTAAATGTTCTCTAAAAAGTGGCTCGCTATAGGATTCTTTGGTATGTCCCCCGCCGGTATAGACCATTTTTGAGTCACCATCAAATTCCTGATACCAGGCATGCGGATGAAAATCACCGTTCTTCCCGCCTTCGTAAGAAGTTTCATCGAGTGTTAGCAACACCTGAATATCTGGATTTATATTTCTAAAATTATACCACTCATCGGTGCGCTTCCATCTTTTGGGAAGATGGGACACCATGTAGTTTTCAGGTTTTTCAACAACTACGGTGGCTTCCTGAGTACGTGGATGACTTTCAAAATAAGCGCCAATAAACTTTCCATACCATGGCCACTCGTATTCGGTATCAGAAGCGGCATGAATTCCGAAGAAATTTCCGCCATTTTCAATATAATTCCTGAATTTCTCCTGCTGATCGTCGTTAAAAATATCTCCCGTAGTACTTAAAAAGATTACTACATCGATATTCGATAATTCTGAAACAAATTTTTCAGCATCATCTGTAGCTGTAATATTCCAGCCATTATCGGTCGCAATTTCCTGTAAAGCCTGAATTCCGGTTGGGATCGACTCGTGCTTAAATCCGGCTGTTTTATAGAAAATCGCTACGTTCTGCTGGGCATTAGCCAGATTAAAACAGAAGCTAAAAAGTAGCAGCAATAATAATTTTTGAAATTTCATATAGTTGTAAAAGTTTATGGTTAACTGTTTAAAAAAGTGGAGCTGTCAGCAGGCAGCAATCAGCTTTTAGCTAAAATTAGGTCAAAATTCAGAATTCTACTTTTCCTCCTGATTCTTGTATCTTTTATCTCGACTCTCAATTATCAACACATCACCGCATTTTCAAATTAAAAAGTCGATTTTCGATTGATTTTGATAGCCGTTTGCTCAGAAATACACTAAACATAAACAATATTCTTTATTCTTTTAAATATTCTTTTATTTCGTTTATCTATCAATTCAACTGTTATATTCATATAATCTCCATATTCTTTCTTACTTTTCGGTAATGCAGACCGATTGAAATCATCAAAAGGCAAGGCATAGTTTATTTCTCCATTACACTTTATAAAATCCTGAAGCATAAAAAATTCTATATAGTTCTCAAAATTTTCGAATACTCTAAAAAACTCAGAATATCTGCACAAAGTACTAGATAAAGGACTCTCTTCATTTTGATAAAAACGCTTAATGCATTCTAAAGTAAGGTCAAACCTGTCACTTATTTTTCGATTTACACCTCGTGCTTGGTTAATAGTAAATCCGTTTTTTCTATGTGCCGGAAAAACAATATGTCCTCCAATCGTTCTTACTTTATATTGAAGCTTTTCTTTATCAGAATCACTTAACCAGCTATCTAATTTTCCGTTATACTTACCAATAAAATGAGGAAACATCCTGTCGCTGGATAAATTATCTGTCAAATTCGTTTTCAAAATTAATCTTCCATAATTTTTATTTAAAACTTGAAGATTTAGGGTTTTGTTATTTGCCACTTTTTGATTCCACAACAAGCTATGAAAATTGTATAATTTTAGGCTATCAGTATCGGGATCACCACATTTAGTGTCTAACCTAAAATCATATCCTACTTCAATATTATCTTTCACTTTTATAGCTTCGTATTTGCTTCACTTCAAACCGTCGACCTCAGTTAATCAGTTTAAAACTAAAAATAAAGTAGAAGAAAAACCCACTTTCAAATCAACAAATCACCACATTTTCAAATTAAAAAGTCTATTTTCGATTTTCCTCAGTCTTGGTTCTTGATTCTTTGGCCTATAAACTTAATGCGTTGCCGGTAAGGACATTAAATATTTCTTAGGCGTGGTACCAAATTTCTTTTTAAATGCTGCAATAAAATGACTGGCTGTACTGTACCCTACTTTTAATCCCACTTCATTTACATTATATTCACCGCTATCCAATAATTTTCGGGCATATTCCATTTTGTAATCAAACAGAAAACTGTACACCGAATCACCATAAATTTGCTTAAAACCTTCCTTTAATTTCTTTAAACTCAGGTTTATTTCATCAGAAAGTTCCTGAAGCGATGGAGGTTCAGCCATTCTGGCAATCACAATATCTTTGGCTTTCCTTATTTTCAGAATATTTTCTTCATCACTTAAAAATGGGCATTGCTCTACATTTGCATCCTCTGCCCTGTTAAAATATAAGCTTAACAATTCGTAAGCTTTGGCTTTAAAATATAGGCTTTTAATGGTTGGTGTAAGATTAAAATTCATCACCTGATTCAGCACAATAGCCATGGATGGTGAAATTGGTAAATCTTTATAGTATTTTTTATCCTTATTTTCAGCGCTTAGAAAAGAGATATAATTTGCCTCTTCAGAAAATAGAGCATGAAATTTTTTAATGGAAATCACCAAAGAAATCAACCATGAATTTGCTTCTAAAGCGACGTTTAAAGGAAGATTTTGCTGTGGGTTATACAGCAAAAGTGATTTCTCTTCGGCTAGCGGAAGTTCGTAACGGCCGCCGTTAAATAAAAATTTACAATTTCCTTTTACATTAAAATGAAACTGTATAAAACTATTGTTTATTTCTCGTTCAATGATCTGTTTATCAGAAGTTTCGTTTTGAAACTTTAAGATATGAAACCCATCTTCCACTTTGGTCTCTTCTGTAAGACTTACAGCGATATTTTTTTCTTCTTCCATGGCGTTAAAAAGCAAATTTTTATTTAGAAACAATCTAAACTAATAAATTTAAAACACTTATTATTACTACAAAACTATGCTATTTCAGGCATTTACAACCATAAATATACTAAAATCCCTGTTAGCGATACAAATAGTACTCCTAGCGTTATTTTTTAAATTAACATTACTTTAATTTTGCACCACAATCCCTAATAAGTTCATGGAAAGTTTTATTTCTAAAGGAAAGCATTTTTATATTATTGGTCTTAGCTATAAAAAAGCAGATGCTGAAATTAGAGGACATTTTAGTCTTGATGCAGATGCTAAAGCTAGATTATTAGAGCAGGCAAAAAAAGAAGGAATAGAAGGCGTTTTGGTAACCTCGACCTGTAACCGGACAGAGGTGTATGGTTTTGCTGCACACCCATTTCAGTTAATAAAACTTCTTTGTGCCCATACGCATGGTACTGTCGAAGAGTTTGAGAAAGTAGCTTATGTTTATAAAAGCAAACAGGCCGTTTCGCACTTATTTAGGGTGGGTACCGGTTTAGACAGTCAGATTTTAGGAGATTTCGAGATTATAAGTCAGCTTAAATTTGCCTTTGCACAATCCAAAGCTGCCGGTTTAACCAACACTTTTACAGAGCGTTTGGTAAATGCGGTAATCCAGGCGAGCAAACGAATTAAAAACGAAACCGAAATTTCTACGGGAGCTACCTCTGTTTCTTTTGCATCAGTACAATACATTATGCAAACCATTCCAGACATTTCTCAAAAAAATATTTTACTCTTCGGAACAGGTAAAATTGGGAGAAATACCTGTGAAAATCTTATAAAACATACTCAAAATAAGCATATCACCTTAATTAACCGAACTAAAGATAAGGCCGAAAAAATTGCCGGAAAATTTAGTTTAACGGTTAAAGATTATGCCGATTTACAGGCAGAAATAAGAAATACCGATATTCTTATTGTTGCTACAGGGGCACAAAATCCAACCGTTAGCAAAGAACTTTTATACTGTAAGAAAGATTTGCTGATTTTAGATCTTTCTATCCCTAAAAATGTTGCTGAAGATGTTGAAGAACTGGAGAATGTAAGGTTGGTACATTTAGACCATCTTTCTCAAATAACCGATGAAACCCTTCAACGTCGTAAAAAGTTTATTCCTGAAGCTGAAGCCATTATTGTTGAAGTAGAAGGCGAATTCAACAAATGGCTGGAAACTCGAAAATTTGCGCCAACCATTAAAGCGCTAAAGAAAAAACTACGCATGATGAAAGACGCTGAACTTAATTTTCAGCGTAAAAAAATAGCTGATTTTAACGACGAGCAGGCAGAAATTGTGAGCAACAGGATTATCCAAAAGATCATGAAGCATTTTGCCAATCACCTTAAAGAAGACAGCAATACTACCGATGAGAGCCTGGAGCTTATCCAAAAAGTCTTTCAGTTAGAAGAAGAACAAGTACGATGAACAAAGTGATACGCATAGGAACACGAGACAGCGAGCTGGCCTTGTGGCAGGCAAAAACTGTACAGGCCGCACTTCAAAAATTAGGGCATCAAACCCAGCTGGTTCCCGTAAAATCTACCGGAGACCTAAATCTGGATGTTCCGCTTTACGAAATGGGCATTACCGGGATTTTCACCAAAACACTCGATATTGCCATGCTTACCGGAAAGGTAGACATTGCCGTGCATTCTATGAAAGATGTGCCTACAGCCCTACCAAAAGGCATTGTAGAAGCTGCCGTTTTAAAGCGAGCCAACACCAAAGATATCCTTATCCATAAAGGCACTGAGTTTTTAGAAGCTGAAGGAACGATTGCAACCGGAAGTTTGCGTAGAAAATCACAATGGCTTAATCGCTATCCCAATCATAAGGTGGTAGATCTTCGCGGCAATGTAAATACGCGAATGCAAAAGCTGGAAGATAATGATTGGAACGGTGCTATTTTTGCCGCTGCCGGTTTGGAAAGAATCGAAATAAAACCTGAAAATTTTATCGATTTAGACTGGATGATCCCGGCACCTGCACAGGGCGCTATGTTGGTAGTTGCTTTAGAAAAAGATGAATTTACCCGAACAGCTATTGGCGCCTTAAATCACCACCAAACAGATCTTGAAGTTCATGTAGAGCGTGAGTTTTTAAGGACTCTGGAAGGTGGTTGTACCGCTCCCATAGGTGCTTTAGCGAAAATTGATAATGACGATATTCTACATTTTAAAGGAGCGCTTTTTAGTTTAGACGGCTCGCAGAAGATCGAAATTGAAAAAAGAATTGCTGTGGATAGGGTGGCCGAATTCGGGAAATTTTGTGCTGAAGAAATTCTTGCCAAAGGCGGCGCCGAACTGATGAAACAAATCAAGGAAGTTTTAAACTAAGGCTTATGGCCACTGTACTTTCCACAAAAAAACTTACCACTGCACAAAAGCAATTATTGCTTGGGGCTAAAATTGGTTTGGTGGAATACAATGCGATAAACATAGAATTTCTCTCATTTTCATCGAATATCGACCTGGTAGAAAACGCCATTATTACCAGTAAAAATGCGTTTAAAGCCATTCAGGATAAAGTAAAGATCGAGAAGGCATTTGTTGTGGGATCTAAAACCGCTGCGTTGCTTAAGGAAAATGATATTGAGATTACTGAAACTGCCGAAAATGCTTCGGCATTAGCTGAAAAAATCATCGAAAATCATCAAAATAAGCACTTTGTTTTTTTCTGCGGAAATAAACGCAGGGACGAACTGCCACTTCAGCTAAAAGAAAATCAGGTGTCTTTTAAAGAAATTCAGGTCTATAAAACGGGGCTCAATTTTGCCGAATTTAAACAGGAATTTGATGGTGTTTTATTTTTTAGCCCCAGTGGCGTAGATAGTTATTTCAGTAAAAATAAAATAGGAGAAGCTACTGCATTTTGTATTGGGACAACCACAGCAAATTCAGTAAAAAAGCATACCAAAAATATTAAAATAGCCACCCTGCCAAGCATTGAAAATGTAATTGTGCAGGTGGTTAAGAAATATAATAAACATTAATTGACCTCCCCTCTAAAAAGAGGGGATTGAGGGGTGCGTAAAAATTGCAACATGAAAATTTATTACAATCCAAAACTAAAAGAGTTAGCCCGTCAATTACGAAATAATGCTACTAAATCTGAAATAAAACTCTGGCAACAGTTAAAAGGTAAAAGGATGTATGGTTACGATTTTCACAGACAAAAACCCATCGATAATTACATCGTAGATTTTTTCTGTAATGAATTAAAACTAGCTATCGAGTGTGATCGATATTCGCATCAATTACCAGAAGTTTGGGATAAAGATGTAATAAAAGAAAATAGATTAAATGAATTAGGAATTGCTGTACTCAGATTTAGCGATGAAATGATAATGAACGATATATCCAATGTAATTCGCAGCATTGAAAATTATATCACTAATTTTGAAGCAAATAAATAACACATGATTAAAAACGATCTTTTCTTAAGAGCTTTAAAAGGAGAAACGGTAGAGCGCCCACCGGTTTGGATGATGCGCCAGGCAGGTCGCTACCTACCCGATTTTATGAAGCTAAAAGAAAAATACGATTTCTTTACACGTTGTCGCACGCCAGAACTTGCTGCAGAAATTACGACGATGCCGATCGAGCAGGTAGGAACCGATGCCGCTATTTTATTTAGCGATATTTTGGTGGTACCACAGGCGATGAACGTAGAAATTGAGATGAAACCAGGCGTTGGTCCTTTTTTACCAAATCCCGTTCGTAGTCCGCTTGATGTTAACGATATCATCGTTCCAGATGTTTACGAAGAATTGGGCTATGTTTATGATGCCATAAAACTCACCAAAGAGCGACTTAATGACGAAGTTCCCTTAATTGGTTTTGCCGGTTCTCCCTGGACGATCTTATGTTATCTGGTGCAGGGACAGGGCTCTAAAAACTTTGATAAGGCCAAAGAATTTTGTTTTAAGCGCCCCGATGCGGCGCAGGTGCTACTTCAAAAAATTACCGATACCACCATTGCTTACCTAAAAGGAAAAGTAAAAGCCGGTGTAGATACGATTCAGATTTTTGATTCTTGGGGCGGTTTATTATCACCCACAGATTATCAAACCTATTCCTGGAAATACATCCAGCAGATCATCGATGCCTTAAAAGATGAAATTCCGGTGATTGCGTACGGTAAAGGTTGCTGGTTTGCGCTTAAAGAAATGTCACAATCTGGCGCAGCCGCTTTAGGTGTAGACTGGACATGCTCTGCAATGAATGCACGATATTTAAGTGGCGGACAAATTACGCTACAGGGAAATTTTGATCCTTCAAGACTATATTCGTCTCCACAGGAAATTAAGAAAATGACCACCCAGATGATCGACGAATTTGGTAAAGATCGTTATATCGCTAATTTGGGACACGGCATTTTACCAGATATTCCGGTTAAAAATGCGCAGGCATTTGTAGATGCGGTTAAAGAATACAAACCCAGATAATGGCAATTTGGGCAAGAATACGGCGGCTTAAATTTAAAGAGATTTTGATCCTGCTGAAGTTATTCCTGCCCAATCCATTTTATATTTTTCCAACCTATCGAGCCACCAGAGAAACGATGACACTTTGCGACCGGTTGTTTGGGAAAAAGCATTATCAGGATAATCGCGAAAACGCTTTTAGACATGCCTACTGGAATTTTTTAATTGCTGAAAAAGTTTTCATAAAAAATAATTCTGTTGAAGAATCGATAATTTGGGCAAAAAAAATTACAGATCTCCATGAGCGCCTGGCTCCTAATAAGACATTGGCGCGAGCAATGGATCTACATAATAATGAAGTAGGGCGAACTCTCTTCAGCAATAATCCTGAGGAAAATGCCGTGGAAAAACTTCAGGATTTAATGAATTCCGCAGTGAAGATAAACGATGTAGATCTATCGAAATTGGATAAAAATCAACTCGTTTTTATAGAATAATAGCTTACGATTATGCTGAACAAAAATTACCGAGACGAAGAAAAAGAACGCATCGATGCACAGCTACGATCGATCATGGAAATGGGCCATATTCCCGAAGAATGGGAAGAAATTCGGTTAGACTTCGATCGAAAACTGAAAGAAGCTTTAGGCATCGGCTTAAATGAAATTGAAAATCTTCCTGAAGAAAAAGTGATGGAGATTTTAGCGAATCTTGACTTAGAATTTTCACATTACGAAGCCCTGGGCGATATTCTTTTAAACAGTATCGAGCTGGAAGCTGAAGAAAAACAGGCCGATATTGCGCAAAAAACACTTTCAATTTATAAAAAAGCCCAAGAGGTAAGTCGAACGTTTTCATTTAGTCTCACGCAAAAAATTAATGAGGCTAGAAGTTGGATAGATGATTAGCATGAAAGACCAATTTTATCGATATATAGAGGATCTCCAGGACACCATAACTTCAAAACTGGAGGAAATCGACGGAAAAGCAACATTTAAAGAAGACCTTTGGAAACGTGAAGAAGGTGGTGGTGGCCGTACCCGGGTCATCGAAAACGGAAATGTATTCGAGAAAGGCGGCGTAAATATTTCAGCAGTTCACGGGCCGCTAAACCCAGCCATGCAACAGTATTTTAAGGTTGGCGATGTAAACTTTTTTGCCTGCGGACTAAGTTTAGTAATTCATCCTAAAAGCCCTATGGTTCCTACCGTTCATGCCAACTGGCGCTATTTTGAGATGTATGATAAAGAAGGAAATACGGTAGACCAGTGGTTTGGTGGGGGGCAGGATCTTACCCCTTATTATCTTTTTGAAGAAGATGCGATTCATTTTCATCAAATTTCGAAAAATGCCTGCGATAAGCATGATCTTAATTTTTATCCTGAATACAAAAAAAGATGTGATCTGTATTTTTGGAATGCGCATCGTGATGAGGCACGGGGAATTGGCGGATTGTTTTTTGATTACCTGAAAGATTCTGAAGAACATAATATCACCGACTGGTATAATTTTGTGACCGAAGTTGGCAATAGCTTTTTAGAAGCTTACGTCCCCATTGTTGAAAAAAGAAAAGATCTTGAATATGACCAAAATCACCGGGACTGGCAGGAAGTGCGTCGCGGGCGATATGTAGAATTTAATCTGGTTCATGATAAAGGCACTCTATTCGGCTTAAAAACCAATGGCCGGATCGAAAGCATTTTAATGAGTTTACCGCCTCACGTACAATGGGTTTACGATCACCATCCTGAACCCGGCAGCGAAGAAGAAAAATTAATGAAAGTACTAAAAGAGCCTGTGGAGTGGGTGTAGGTTGTTAATAGTTTACGGTGGACAGAAATATAGCTGATAGCTTTTAGCTCTCAGCAGTCAGCTTAAAAGATGAAAAATTATAAGAAATACTTGGTTTGGCAGAAATCCCATCAATTAACATTGGAGGTCTATAAACTATCCGCAAAGTATCCAAAAGAAGAAACTTTCAATCTGGTAAGCCAAATTAAAAGGTCATCGAGTTCCATACCTACCAATATTGCTGAAGGTTGTGGAAGAAAATCTGATAAGGACTTCTCTCGATTTCTATATATTTCATTTGGCTCAGCAAACGAATTAGAATATCAAATGTTGCTAAGCAAAGACCTCAATTTTATTAGTGCTGAAGACTATGAAAACCTTCAACTTCAAACTGAAGAAATTAAGAAAATGCTTAGTGCTCTTATAAAAACTTTAAATGGAAGCTAATAGCTGAAAGCTTACTATCTGAAATTTTAGAAGTTAAGAAAATGCTAGCTTCATTAATTCGAAAAATAAAATCAACATTTTAAATAGTTTAATTTAGCCGTAAACTTAAAAACTGCTTACTGGCAACTAAAAACAAAATCATGTTCCCATTACAAAGAAATAGAAGATTGCGTACCAACGAAGCCATTCGAAGTTTAGTAAGAGAAACAAGTGTGAGTCCACAAGACTTTATGTGCCCCATGTTTGTAACCGAAGGTAAAGGAATAAAATCGGAAGTACCATCAATGCCCGGAGTTTATCGTCAATCTTTAGACGGCACTGTAAAAGAAGTAAAAGAATTGTGGGCTTTAGGCGTAAAAGCGGTGAATCTTTATGCGAAGGTAAGTGAAGATTTAAAAGACAATACCGGTAAAGAAGCCTGGAACAAAGACGGTCTTATGCAGCAAACGATTAAAGCTATAAAGGATGCCGTTCCCGAAATGATTGTGATGCCCGATGTAGCACTAGATCCTTATTCTATTTATGGTCACGATGGCATTATAGAAAATGGTCAGGTAGTTAACGATCCTACCGTTGATGCTTTAACGAAAATGAGCATTAGCCATGCCGAAGCGGGGGCAGATTTTATAGCTCCTAGCGACATGATGGATGGCAGAATCTTAGCCATTAGAAAAGGATTGGAAGAAAATGGGTTTCATAACGTAGGGATTATGAGTTACAGCGCTAAATATGCCTCTGCTTTTTACGGTCCGTTTCGTGATGCCCTAGACTCTGCTCCTAAAGACAGTACGGTAGAAATACCCAAAGACAAAAGAACCTATCAAATGGATTTTGCCAACCGTACCGAAGCCATCAAAGAAGCCATTCACGATGTGGAAGAAGGTGCAGACATCGTTATGGTTAAACCCGGGTTATGCTATTTAGATGTAGTAAGAGAAGTTAAAAATGCCGTAAATGTACCTGTTGCGGTCTATCAAGTCTCTGGAGAATATGCTATGATTAAAGCTGCTTCAGAAAAAGGATGGATAGACCACGACGCCGTTTTGCTAGAACAATTAACTGCTATAAAAAGAGCAGGAGCCAGTATTATTTCAACTTATTTTGCGAAGTATGCCGCAAAATTACTTCAGCAATAATTATTAGAGCTTAGATCGCTTCGCTTTTCGATAATAGAAAACAAACAAAAACCTCACAGATTTTAAAAATCTGTGAGGTTTTTTGTTATTCAAAATTGATTTGGAATTATATATCAGAATTTATAGAATAATCCTGAAAAAAGCCTGACTGCCCGATGGGCAGATTCAGGAAGAAATTCATTTTTTTGACACTTCGCGAACTGGCAATAAGGTCGTGTTAAGAAAAATAAATAATGATGATTGCTGAAAGCTGGCAGCTAGTGATTATTTATCAATATTTTAATCTTTCACATTCGGTTTTTTAGTAAATTTATGCCGTGAAATTCAACAAACTACATATCTCATTTTCTTTGGTGCTTATTGCTTTATTAAGCGCCGTAGGAATTTCACAACCTAAAACCTCAGCTTACGTATATCAGGATTCGGCAAAAAGCACTTCTAGTTTTCAGCAATCTGATATCACCAAAGCATTTGTTTTTGAAGAACCGGGAAGTTACAATCTGCAAACCGATCAGGAAGATCTTGCATTGTCCCTTGTATTCTTCAATAGTTACTTTCAGCTGGATTCCAGAAAAATTCCGCAGCTTACCCTAAATAACTCCTGGGGTTTTATTCAAGACCACAAAAGCAAGCTGGAAGCTCAAATATTTCCATTCCACTTTTACTCCTGATTGATTTAATAATTATTTAGTGCTGATTTTCAGCAAAAACAACATGAGATCCTATGCAAGGATTATATCATGTATTTATAATTATTAAAATTCAATAAAAAATGGAATTATCTTCAACAGTAATAGGCATTACCCTTTTTATTTTATTTATGGGGCCTATATTTTACGCACTTTACATACAGGGTCTAAAAGAAAAGAAAAACAAAAGAGCCCTCCAAAATCTTGCTAAAGAGTACAATATAAATCTGGATTATACTGAAATTTCTAATTCTTTAATCTTAGGATTGGATAAAACACAACATAAACTTTTGATCATGGAGCCGGTTAATGCAATGCAACATCAGATGATAGACCTCTCTGAAATTAATAAAACCAGTGTCATAAAACGCAGTGTTACGTTTACCGAAAACGAAAAAAGAAAAACAAAAATCATTCAGATAAGTATAGAATTACTCTCTAAATCTAATCATAAACGTATAAGTGAAATTTTATTTTACGACGAGGATAACGGAGATACTAATGATATGGAAACCCAATTATTTGCAGCTTCCCGCTGGAATGATCTTATACAGACAAGCTTATAAAGGATCTTTAATTGGTTGAGTTGTTGATAGAAAGCTGTTCTTTAAAATTTATAGAACAGCTTTCTTATTTTATAATTTCTTTCAAATAAATTCGTTTTTTAATCCCTAATTTAGTTTTCTTAAAAACTAAAGAACACTAATGGGATTACTCCTGCTTTTTGCCACATTTTCGATATTTTTTTCCTTTATGTGCTCTATTTTAGAAGCTGCACTTCTAAGTTTTACCCCGGCCTATATAAAAATAAAGAAACAAGAGGGTAAACATTATGCTGAGGTTTTGGCGAATTTTAAAAAAGATATCGATAAGCCTTTAATTGCCATTTTAACCATAAATACGGTCGCCCACACCGTAGGTTCTATATTAGTAGGCGTACAAGCCGAAAAAACCTATGGGGATGGCAGCAACGCTGTAGGTATAGTTTCGGGATTATTAACATTAGGAATTTTAATACTTTCTGAAATTATCCCAAAAACACTAGGAGCCACATACTGGGATAAAATGGGTGCCTTTACTGCGAACGCCCTTAGATTAATGATCGCTCCAATAAAATATACCGGTCTCTTATGGCTACTCATGTTAACAACACGACTTATTGGCAAATCGGCCAAGGTGAATACCATGAGTCGGGAAGAGTTTGCAGCAATTACCGAAGCTGCTGAAGAAGAAGGTGTTTTTGAAGAGAACGAAAGCACTGTGATTAAAAATATGCTGGTCTTTAAATCGGTAGAGGCCAAAGATATCATGACGCCATTTTCTGTAGCAATTACAGAAGATGAGTCTAAGAGCATTGAAGAATTTCACCAATCCCATAAAAATTTAAAATTTTCCAGAATCCCGGTATATAAAGAGAAATCTAATAATATCACCGGTTTTATTTTAAAGGACGATTTGCTGGAAGAAATGATAAAGCAAAACGGACAAGTGAAACTGGAAGCTTTAAAACGTGAGATCTTTGTGACCACCTCTGAAGTGCCTATCCCCGATCTTTTTGATATCTTTATTAGAAAACGAACCCATATTTCTATCGTGACCGACGAATTTGGAAATGTAGTTGGCCTGGTCACTATGGAAGATATTATTGAAACACTTTTAGGTCTGGAAATTATGGACGAAAGTGACAGTATTGAAGATATGCAAAAGCTTGCCCGTAAAAGTTGGGAACGACGGGCAAAACGCCTGGGATTAATCCAACGTCGCGAAGAAGCACAACCTGAAGAATTACAAAATGAAGACAACGTATCTGAAGACTCCTCTGGGAACAGCCAGTATAAAGGGTAATAACGACGGAGTTTCTGAAATAAAAATTCAGGAGAAAAATATAGAATTTCAGGAAAGCCAGGAGCTTCCGGAGTGCGTACTTCAGGCCAAGACCCAATTGCAGGAATATTTTCTGAAAAGACGAAAATATTTTGATTTTAAAATGAATCCGGAAGGCACCCCTTTTCAGAAAAAAGTATGGAAAGCCTTATTAGAGATTCCTTTTGGAAAAACCAGTTCGTATATGGAACTTTCTAAAAAGCTGGGTGATCCTAAAGCGATAAGAGCAGTCGCATCAGCTAACGGTAAAAATCCGCTTTGGATTGTGGTACCCTGTCACCGTGTAATTGGTAGTGATGGTTCGCTTACCGGTTATGCCGGTGGATTACACCGCAAGAAATGGTTATTGGAATTAGAGAGCCCTTCACCACAGCAAAGTTTATTTTAGACGAATTTTGATAGTATTTAAAGTTTAAGCTAGGTTTTATTTCTTCAGAATCCTTAATTTTAGGCTATGAAGAAATTTTTACGCTTTCTAAAATACGTTCTCAGTATTTTGATCCTGCTTATTGCGCTGCTTTATATATTCGATTATGATTATATCTTAAAAGGCATAAAGGTTACCTATCTTAAAGGTCATAAAACCGCGTATATCGATGATTATCCTGAATTTGATAATCGTGTAATTAAAGCTGATAGTTTAAACTCACAACCGTGGCCAGAAAGCAAAAATTATAATTCGGTTAAAGCAACCGACTCTTTAGAAAACCTCAACAAAGAACTTCATACGGCTGCTTTTTTGATCATTAAAAACGATAGCATCTGGTATGAGAACTATTACGATCAATATTCAGCAAAAAGCAAAACCAATTCATTTTCCATGGCCAAAAGTGTGGTGGTTGCACTTTTGGGAAAAGCTATTCGGGATGGCTATATCACCAGTATTAATGAGCCTGTAAGTCATTTTTTTCCGCAGTATGACATTCGGTTAACCGTAGGCGATTTAGCGTCGATGTCTTCAGGACTTAATTGGGACGAAAGCTATTATAACCCTTTTGGTCAAACAGCCAAAGCCTATTTTGATGATGATATTCGAAAAATAATTTTAGACCTTAAAGTGGTAAAAACACCCGGCAAAAAATTTAAATACCTAAGCGGAAATACAGAACTTTTAGCCATGGTTTTAGAAGAAGCGACCAATAAAACCTTATCTGACTATTTAAGTGAAAGCTTCTGGCAACCACTGGGAATGCAAAGCGATGCCCTATGGCAATTAGATAGCCAGGAAAGCGGTATGGAAAAAGCCTATTGTTGTATTGCCAGCAACGCTAGGGATTTTGCAAAATTCGGGAAGCTTTTTAAACAAAATGGACAATGGAACGGGCAACGACTTATAAACCCTTCTTTTGTTCGAACCATGAAAAATCCAAGATTCGAGGACACTCCGTATTACGGATACGGACTTTGGCTTAGTGATTATAAAGACAAGAAAATCTTCTATATGCGTGGTATTTTAGGGCAGTACATTATTGTAATTCCTGAAGATGATCTAATTATTGTTCGTTTAGGTCAGGGCCTTTTAAAACGCAACGGAGAGGACAAACATAGCCCCGATTTTTATCGATATATCGATGAGGCTTATAAGATGCTAAAAAATTAAATAATGAGCTATTTTAAAGAGCTACCTGGTAAAATGAATATTGCCTTTCGGCGATTTCCTTTAACCTTAGTATGGGTAATACTGGGGAGCATTTATATAATTGGTTTAGTAGAAACTGATGCCAATATATTTACAACTTTCTATGCTGAAACTTTAGTTTTGATCTTAGGAGTTAGCTGGCTTATAGGAATCCGATTTTTAAATGAGAGTTTTTCTAATAAATCAGTCAGTTGGGCCATACGTGTATTAGCATTATTAGGATTACTACTCTATTATATTAGCTTTCCTGATTATGAAAACTCAACAAGTATAACTTATACCAGATGGTTCATTTTATTAATTTCTGGACATATTTTAATCTTCTTTGCACCGTTTACCAGCCGTTGGAATAAATTAGATTACTGGAATTATTTACAAAGAATAATTATTGCCATTTCCAGAAGTGTTGTATTTTCAGGAATCATTTATTTGGGATTATCTTTGGCGTTATTAGCTATTGAAAATTTATTTTCAATAAATATCAGAGATGAAATTTATGGCGATTTATTTGTTATTTGCCTTGGTATCATAAATACCTTTATCTATTTATCCGATTTTCCAACTGCAATACATCATACGCAACAACTCTATTATTCTAAAGCATTAGATGTATTGATAAAATACATTCTTATCCCTATCGTTCTATTGTACCTGGTAATCGTTTATGCCTATTCCCTAAAAATTTTAATCACCTGGGAACTTCCTCAAGGTTGGGTTTCTTACTTGATAACAATTCTTTCAGTTGCTGGTTTTATAATTCATATAATTATTGAACCCATTAGAGAAAAGCATCCGGACTTAATAGTAAATAAATTTTATCCATTCTTTTATTTCTCTTTATTTCCCTTATTTATTTTACTTTTTGTAGCTATTTTCACTAGGGTACTAGAATATAATTTTACAGAGAACAGATACTTTTTACTTATTATCGCACTTTGGATTTTAGGAATAAGTATTTACATTTTAATAAGTAAGAAAAAACGCTTATCGATTATAGTTATTAGCTTCTTTATACTTTGTATATTAAGTATTTCTGGGCCATGGAATGCCTTCAAAATCTCTACAAATGCCCAGAGCAAAGAACTTTTAAGTTTAATTGAGAAAACTAAAAAATCGAATCTTTCTCGGCAGGAAGTCGATCGATTTTTAAATATTTCCAGATACCTGAAAGAAAGGAATGAATTATATCTTATCGATGATGATTTAGGTTTTAAAACCAATTATATTACTTCAGCTTACAACTCTGGCAGCTTGATATTAGACTCCATTTACGGGGAAAAGAATTATAGTAAATCTATAAATTCCAACACGAATTATTTTTACTTACAAAACATTAATAAAAGAAGGGAAATCGATATTAGTGATTATGAAAAATTTGTAGAGATTTCTTTAAATAAAAATCCAAAATCAGGCTATTTACTGCAAGTTGAGGACCAATATATAATATTCAAAGGTTCCGATAAACAATTATTCAAATTCAACCTCAAAAAAGATATCAGAAAAAAAATTAAGCTCTATGATTACCTAAGTAGTGCGCCTGTAGAAAGTTTTGAATATACTATAACAAATGAATTTGGTGAATTTAAACTGATCATTAATGCTATAAATGGAAATATAGAAAATAACGACGTTAAATTCAATAATATTGATGGTTATATACTAATGAGACTGCATTAATCTTTTAACTTAATTTCTATTAGTCCAGATATTTTGAGTGTATTTTCGGGCCAAATTTATATCGAAATGGAAGCTTCGGTACAAAATCTTTTGCAAAGATTTCACTCAGCCTCCAGCATCATCTTAAATTAAATTCAATTTTTACAATTCAGAGTTCATTTTTAAGTGGATATTATACGCTTTTGGCGGTGCCAATAAAAAAAGGCCTTGCAATTAAAATTGCAAGGCCTTTTCAAATCGATTTTATTTGATTTAAAGGGTTTCTTTTAACCATTTAAAAAACTCGTTTTGCCAAACCAAAGCGTTTTGTGGCTGCAACACCCAGTGGTTTTCATCTGGAAAATACACCAATCTACTTTTTAAACCAAGCAATTGTGCGGCTTGATAAGCACCTAAACCTTGCTCTATCGGTACACGATAATCTTTACCGCCCTGATAGATTAAAATAGGCGTATCCCAATTGGCTACTTTCGTAATCGGGTTAAACTCGTTATAGGCCTTTTGTGCATCGGCATTCTCTTTTTCCCAATACGGACCTCCAAAATCATGGTTTACAAAAAACAATTCTTCCGTAGTTCCATACATGCTTCGCGTATCAAAAACACCATCGTGTGCAATAAATGTTTTAAATCGGTTATTATGAATTCCGGCTAAATAAAATACTGAATATCCACCGTAACTTGCTCCTACAGCTCCTAAGCGGTCATTATCTACATAGGATTCTTTAGCAACTTCATCGATAGCCGATAAATAATCGTCCATTACCTGGCCGCCCCAGTCTTTACTAATTTCTTCGTTCCATTCTACACCATGTCCCTGCATTCCCCTACGGTTTGGCGCTACTACAATATAGCCTTGCGAGGCCATGACCTGAAAATTCCATCGAAAAGAATAAAATTGTGATAAAGGAGATTGTGGGCCTCCCTGCGCATATAATAAAGTTGGATATTTTTTAGAAGCATCAAAATTAGGAGGCAAAATAACCCACACTAACATTTTTTTGCCATCGGTAGTGCTTACATATCGTTTTTCTACCTTCGGAAGGTCTAAAGCTGCATACAATTCGGTATTTACATTTGTCAGCTGCTCAAAAGTTTTCTTCTTTAAGTTGAAGCGAAACACTTCTGCAGCATGATTCATATCGGTTCGGGTAACCAAAAGTTCTTTTTTCTTTTCGGCAACAATACCGGTAACATCAAATTGTCCTTCAGAAAGCTGTTCTACTACCGAAGCAACTCGTTTTTTCCCCGGATAATTTACTTTGAATAACTGGATGGTACCATCAACCGGAGCGGTGAAATAAATTTCTTCTCCGTTTTTAGCCCATAAAAAGCTATTTACTGTTCCGTCCCAATTGGCCGTTAGGTTTTGTTTTACGCCATTTTCTAAAACGACAATATCATTTTTATCTGCTTCATACCCATCTTCTTTCATTTGCAACCAGGCTAAAGCACCTTCAGAAGAAAAAGCAGGATTGGTATCATATCCTTTATTCTCCCCAGTGATATTTTCGGTTTCTTTTGTTTCCAAATTGTATTTATAAATATCGGTATTTGTGCTTATCGCGTAATCTTTACCTTTTAGCTTTTTAGATACGTAATAAATACTTTTACCGTCTGGAGCCCAACAGTAATCCTCTTCCCCTCCAAATGGTTTCTGCGGAGTGTAATAAGGTTCATTAGGCATAATATCTATTCCTTCACTGTCTTCTTCCCCAACTTTTTTATAGAATACATGCGAGTAATTTCCGTTTTGCCAGGTGTCCCAATGACGAATATCTAAATCTGAATATACATAGGCATCAGACTTGTCTAAATTCTTATAAATATCTTTGGATTGTACATCTTCAATATGAACTTCTTTATTAAAAAGTTGGTATTCCCCATTGGGAGAAATATTTCTATCACTTGCTACAGCAACTTCTTCTTTGCTAATCTCCTTTGCGGTGCCACCTTCAGCAGGAATTTGGTAATATTTAGACGTAAAATCGTTCTCTTCGATATTAGGGATCGAAACTTTATAGAATAACTGTTCCCCATTTTTATCGAGTCCTAAAACACTAATTCGTTCTACCTGCCATAACTTTTCCGGCGTCATTTTTTGTTGCCCAAATACAAGCGGACCACTAATTACTAAGCTCATAACCAGCATTAATTTCTTCATAAGTTTTATAATTTTCTCTATTTAGAGGTAAAGTGTATGTCGTACAAATTTAAGCCTTAGTTTGCGAATTCTCTTTAAAGAATTTAAAATATCGCATTTGCTATAAAACTCAAAAACTACCTATAAATAGGCCATTCAATCATTATAAAAGAATACTTTTGTTCGCATAAATTTTTACTGATGTCCCTAAAACATATATTCTTTTTACTCATCATCACTATTACGGCTTGTAAAACCGGGAGTACCAAAAAGATAGGTCATTCCGAATTTGACAAAACACATAAAAGATTAGAATATTTAATTAAAAATGACTCTACAGCGGCTTTTAAAAAGGTATTCAAAAAAACGCATTTTGACCCTAATCATTCCGACTTCGGAACACCATTATTATTTAATGCTGTTTCAAAAAATAACGAAGAAATCACTGATTTTCTACTGAAAAAAGGAGCCGATATTAATTATATCTCTAAATATGGAACTGTAATGCACTGGGCTTTGGAAAGCGAGAACACTAAAATGGGCAATTTATTGCTGAATAACGGTTTTGATGCGTCTATAGAGAAAAAGATGATTAAAAACCCGGAACCGCTAAATGTACTGACTGCTTTTTTGGTTGAAAAAAACGATGAAAATATACTTCTTTTTAAAAAATTACTAGACAGCGGAATGAACCCAGATTTAAGAGATAAAGATGGGGCTTGCTCGCTTATTTTGGCTTCTTATTTTTCTAAACCCGATTTAATTTCACTACTTCATAAAAATGGAGCAGACATGAATATTAGAGCTGTTCCTGATGAGAATAACCCTAATTTGAGCCCTACCGAATTCACCACTAACCAGTACACAGCCCTTATGATTGCTACTTTATTTGAAAAAACAGAAATTGTGGCGCAACTTTTAAGCTATCCTGAAGTAGATACCACAATAACTGGTATTAAAAACCAAAAAACAGCTTACGACATTGCTCTCGATACTAAAAATAAAGATTTAATCGCCTTATTTCAATAAACTGCAATTAACCATAATCGGTAAATAACGAGTCTATTTTTGAAAGTACGGTAATAAAATTGTAATTTAAAATACTGAATTTCAATTTTTATGGAACTTCAAAAACTCAACTTAGAGCATATTTTATTTCTGGATATCGAAACCGTTCCAGAACATGCTTCTTTTGAAGATTTAGATGACGTGAAGCAGCAACTCTGGGCTGAAAAAACAAAATATATCAGGAAAGACGAGCACTCTCCAGATGAGTTTTACCCACGAGCAGGAATTTGGGCCGAATTTGGTAAGATTGTATGTATTTCAGTTGGTTTTTTAAGTTTGAAAGAAGGTACTCGTGATTTCCGACTTAAAACTTTTTCAGGTGAAGAGAAGTCGGTTTTAAATGATTTCGGCAATCTTTTAGATGAACATTTCAATAAACCTTATCATTTGCTTTGCGCCCATAACGGGAAAGAATTTGACTTCCCCTTTATTGCCCGAAGAATGATTATCCATAACCTGAAACTGCCCGAGAAATTAAGCAATATGGGCAAAAAACCCTGGGAAATTCCGCATCTCGACACCATGGAACTTTGGCGTTTTGGTGATTATAAACATTTTACCTCACTCAAACTACTTACCAATGTACTTGGCATTCCTTCTCCAAAAAACGACATTGAAGGGTCGCAGGTGTATGAGGTTTTTTATACCGAAAATGATTTGCAACGCATTATCAGCTATTGCGAACGCGATGTTGTCGCGATCGCGCAAATCCTTTTACGTTTAAAACAGGAAGCCCTTTTAAAAGATTCAGAAATCAGCACTGTTTCTTTATAATTTCATCTCTGGAATTTCTCCCTCAACAATCAGCTTTCCTTCCGTAGCAGCTTTAATTTCGTCTACACTTACGCCCGGTGCCCGTTCTAAAAGTTTAAATCCGTCCTCGGTTACTTCAATCACGGCCAGATTAGTCACAATTTTGGTAACACAACCTACCCCGGTTAAAGGAAGCGTACATTTTTTAAGCAATTTCGATTCGCCCGCTTTATTGGTATGCATCATGGCCACGATGATATTCTCTGCAGAAGCCACCAAATCCATAGCGCCACCCATACCTTTTACCATTTTCCCCGGAATTTTCCAGTTGGCGATATCTCCATTTTCGGCCACTTCCATAGCACCTAAAATCGTAAGATCTACATGCTTCCCGCGAATCATCCCAAAACTTAAAGCCGAATCAAAGAAACTCGCTCCCGGCAGCGCGGTAATGGTTTGTTTGCCCGCATTAATCAAATCGGCATCTTCTTCGCCTTCTAACGGAAAAGGGCCCATACCCAAAATCCCGTTTTCACTCTGAAATTCTACCTGTATATCATCACGCACAAAATTGGCTACCAAAGTAGGGATTCCAATCCCCAGGTTTACATAAAACCCATCTTTTACCTCTTTGGCGATACGTTGTGCTATTCCGTTTTTGTCTAACATAGTTTAATGTGTTGATTTGATGATGTGATAATTTGACAATTAAATTATCCTCTCTTTTAATTTGAAAATTTTAAAATTTGATAATTAGATTTTCTTACTGGATGCTACAATCTTTGATAAAATCTTAATGATTACCTCTATTTCCTTCATCAAAAAATCTGGAGGATTGGGATAATGATTTGAAGCTTTACATAACTTAAGCCAATAAAAGGTTTCATCAGCTTCTTTTGAAGCTATCTTCAATTTATGAATAAAATCTTTTTTACTCTCTGCATTCTGTGCTTCCCAGGTATTTGCTCCTATTGAAGTTCCACTTCTAAATAGCTGAGAGGACATTTCATATTTGTGATCTGCTTTTAATTCTTCTGAAAATTCAATGATAATTAAAGAAAAATTGAAGGTTTTATCTACAATTATATTTGGCTTATCATTCCTCATTTTCAAATTGATTAATTTTCAAATCATCATACTATCTTTCTCTTACCGTTCTTTTCTCGATTCGTTTTTCGTAATTTTTGCCTTCAAAAATGCGTTGTACAAAAATTCCCGGAATGTGAATAAAATTAGGATCCAGTTCACCGGGTTCTACCAGTTCTTCTACCTCAACCACCGTAACTTTTGCAGCACCGCACATCACCGGATTAAAGTTTCTGGCTGTTCCTTTAAAAATTAAATTCCCTGCTTTATCTCCTTTCCAGGCTTTGATAAACGCAAAATCGGCTTTAAAAGCTTCTTCTAAAACATACATTTTCCCATCGAATTCTCTGGTTTCTTTGCCCAGGGCAACCTCGGTTCCATAACCGGCAGGGGTATAAATTGCCGGAAATCCCTGCTGGGCTGCCTGGCATCTTGCTGCTAATGTTCCCTGCGGAATCAATTCTACTTCCAGCTCTTCGCTTAACATTTGTCGTTCAAATTCAGCATTTTCGCCTACATAAGAAGAAACCATTTTATCGATTTGCTTCTTCTGAAGTAAAAGTCCGAGTCCAAAATCGTCAACACCGGCATTATTGGAAATACAGGTTAAATTTTTAATGTTTAATCGTACTAATTCTGAAATGGCATTCTCTGGTATTCCACTTAATCCAAAACCACCAAGCATAAATGTCATCCCATCGTGAACGCCTTCTAAAGCTTCAGTAACACTATTTACCGTTTTACTAATCATTGATTGCTATTTTCCTTTAAAAATAGAGAAATTTCAAGATAATTGCAATATTTTAGAAAGTCCTTAATAAAATACGGAATTTGACTATTCTTAGCTACTGCTTTTCTTTTCCGAACAAAGCATAAAAAAGCCCAGATCGAATACCAATCTGAGCTTGTAGTTGTCGTAAATAATCTAAGGTAAAACCTTGTAGATATTTTTAGAAATCCAGTTCTTCTACTACTCCGCTATCTGGATTATTTGATTTTCCGTAAGTAGCGCAATCTACCGAAATCGATAAATTCTCCGGTCTTTCAAAATCGTCCTGAGAAATATTTAAATCTTCGTTAGCATACACACTTTTCATATACATTCCCCAAACTGGTAAGGCCATTGTTGCCCCCTGCCCATAAGTTATACCTGGGAAATGCACCGCACGATCCTCAGCGCCTACCCAAACACCGGTTACCAAATTGGGCACCATTCCCATAAACCAACCATCACTTTGGTTTTGTGTAGTTCCCGTTTTTCCTGCGATTGGATTTTTGAAATCATAAGGATATCCTGTAACTGCTTTTTCATAAGCTGGATTCCCCTTGGCCCAAGTTCCTCTTAAGCGCGCACCAGAACCGTAGCGGGTTACCCCTTCCATAAGATTTACCGTCACATAAGCCGCTTCTTCACTCATTACGTCGTAAGCCTCTGGTACATTTTGGAATAAAACAGTGCCGTTTTTATCTTCGATACGAGTGATAAGCACCGGTTTTACACGAACACCTTTATTGGCAAACGTACTGTAAGCTGCCACCATATCGTAAAGGCTAATATCTGCTGTTCCTAAAGCGATAGCAGGCCCGGTTGGGAAACCTTCTGTATCTATTCCTAATTTTGAAATTAGACTAATTACGTTACCCGGAGTTGTTTTATCGATTACTCTTGCGGTAACCGTATTTACTGAATTTGCCAAAGCTTCTTTTAAGCTCATCATACCGGAATATGAATCCTTGCCTCCACCTGAATTTCTTGGGGACCAGTCTTTAATATTACCATATTTACCGGCCGGAATGGTAAACCTGTTTAATGGCAATGTATCACATGGCGACATTTTAAGCTGATCGATTGCGGTAGCATATACAAAAGGTTTAAAGGTTGAACCTACCTGGCGTTTCCCTTGTTTTACGTGATCGTACTTAAAATGTTTAAAGTTTGTACCACCAACCCATGCTTTTACTTCACCGGTGGTAGGATCCATAGACATTAAACCGGCCTGTAAGAATGATTTATAGTAAAGGATTGAGTCACGTGGAGTCATGGTCGTATCAATATCCCCTTTCCAGGAGAAAATACGCATTTCACGAGGTTCATCAAAAGAAGCTAAAATTTCTTCTTCAGACTTTCCTTCCTTTTTCATTTTGCTATACCTGGCCGATCTTCTCATGGCACCGTTAATAATATTATCGATCATACTTTGATCAATATCCCTAAAAGGTGCGGTTCTATTGTTTTTATTCTGGCGATCAAATTCCTGCTGAATATGTGATAAATGCTTTGTTACTGCATCTTCAGCATATTCCTGCATTTTAGAATCGATACTGGTGTATACTTTTAGACCATCGCGATAAAGGTTATACTTTTCACCATCTGGCTTAGGATTATCATCGATCCAATCTGATAAAAATTGCCTGGTATATTCTCTAAAATAGGTTGCAATCCCATCATCATGCCCTTCTGGAGAAAAGGTGATTTTCATCTCGATTTGTTGCAGGGAATCTTTTTGCTGCTCGGTTAAAAAACCATTTTTATACATCTGTACAAAAACCTGATTTCTTCGATTCTCTACTAAATCGGGGCGACGTACCGGATTGTATAATGCTGAATTTTTAAGCATTGCTACTAACACGGCAGACTCTTCAATTTTAAGGTCTTTGGGTTCTTTATCAAAATAAATTCGGGAAGCTGAACGTACCCCTACCGCCTGATAAAGGAAGTCGTATTTGTTTAAATACATGGTCACAATCTCTTCCTTGGTGTACTGTCTTTCTAAACGAGTGGCAATTACCCATTCTTTCATTTTCTGAAGCACACGTTCGAAAGTATTATCGGTAGAAAAATCTTCTGTAAATAACTGTTTTGATAACTGCTGAGTAATGGTACTCGCTCCTCCTTTGGACCCAAGATAAACCGCTGCACGTACGGTACCACGTGCATCGATCCCGGCATGTTTATAAAAACGTTCATCTTCTGTAGCTACCAGTGCCTGCACTAAATGCTGCGGAATTTCTTCGTATTTAATAGGGGTACGATTTTCACGATAATATTTACCTAAAGTTTCCCCATCTGAAGAAATAAGCTCGGTTGCCAGATTCGTCTCCGGGTTCTCTAATTCTTCAAAAGTGGGCATTTTACCAAAAACACCCCATCCTGCCAATAGAAAGAAAAAGATAACGACCAGGATCCCAGCACCAAAAAGGGTCCAGAAACCAATAATATATTTACGATTACTTTGCTTAGGTTTAGTTTGCTTTTTACGAGATTCAGCCATTTGCTCTAATTATTCTGTGTAGTTTTTTCTATTCTGAAACCAACATCTGTGATTCCGTCTAAATTTTCTATTCCGTTTACCTCACCATTTTTTCTCATGGCGTGCCTTATGTTCACCTGATACTCTCCTGGTTCTGTAAACTTTACATGCTCTTTATACCAGAGTTTATTTTCTTTTACATCACCAAATCCTGTACCAAGCCATTCTCCATTAGGTAACGCCATTTCGTACTCTAAGGTATCGCTAATTACTTTTCCTTTTGGGAACTGAATTTCAGTAATTAAATACAGGTTACTGTACTTAAATTCGCTGTTATTCCTAATATTTATAAATAAATTGTACGCTTTTAAAGAATCTAATTCACCAATATTAAACGAAATAATTGAATCTTTATTCCACTGATTCACAGATTTATATTCGTCATAGACCCTTTTGGAATCACAACTCCAAAAAAACAGGCCTGAAATGGCTAAAATCAAAATAAAATTACTTCGCATTTCTCGAGGAAGATGGTTTATTTTTCTTTCTTCGTTTCTTATTTCTACGTTTCTTTTTAGGATGTGGATTATCGAACCTTGTTAAACTATCCTGACCAACAACATTGTTAAAATCTGGTTGTTCTTCTTCCATTTGAAGTTCTACTTCAAATTCCTCAAGGCTACCAACACCTTCCCTTTTTTTGTTCGCTTCAATAATTTGATTTGCCTGATCTACGGTAAGCTTGTGCCACGTCATCCATTCACCCTCGTAAGCATACCATAAAAAGCCTTTAAAAATATCGATTTTCTGGCATACTGCGGTCCCTTTTTTTGTATGAAGTTTAATATCTGACTTCGGAAAAGTTTTAAGGGATTCCAAATACGTATCTAATTCGTAATTAAGGCAACATTTTAGTTTTCCACACTGGCCGGCCAGTTTTTGCGGGTTTAACGATAATTGCTGATATCTTGCCGCACTGGTACTTACAGATCTAAAATCTGTTAACCAGGTAGAGCAACATAATTCACGACCACAAGAACCAATACCCCCAAGTCTTGCTGCTTCCTGGCGAAGTCCTATCTGGCGCATTTCGATACGCGTATTAAACTCACGGGCAAATTCTTTGATTAACTGCCTAAAATCTACACGGTCATCTGCCGTATAATAAAAAGTCGCTTTTGAGGCATCCCCCTGAAATTCGATATCGCTAATCTTCATGCTTAGCTTTAATCGAATAGCGATTTCCCTGGCACGGGTTTTAATTTTTTCTTCACGAGCACGGGCTTCTTCCCAAACCTCAATATCCTTTTGGGTGGCCTTGCGGTAAATTTTTAAAACTTCGTCGCTATCGGGAGTGATTTTTTTCTTTTTCATCTGGATTCTTACCAGTTCTCCGGTAAGACTCACCATCCCAACATCGTGACCTGGGGAAGCTTCTGTAGCGACCACATCGCCCATACTTAGGCTAAGATTTTCGGGATTTTTAAAGAAATGTTTTCTGCCGTTTTTAAAACGTACTTCAACACAATTAAAAGGTTCTACTCCGTTTGGAAGGGACATATTAGAGAGCCAGTCAAAAACCGTAAGTTTATTACAACTATCTGTTCCGCAGGTTCCGTTATTTTTACATCCTTTAGGCTTACCGTCTTTACCGGTAGAGCAACTGCTACACGCCATAAATGTTATATATCTTGATAAGGAGTTCTAAAAAGCCAAATCTTATTTTTAAAAATAACCCGATATCCCGACCATCAATCTCACTTCTAAATCCCGGGACCTCAAAGGTCTATTTCAAAATTTCAGCTTTCTAATTACGCTCCTTTAGGTTCATAATTACGTTCTTAAAAAGTAAATATACCAATATTAATTGGCATCACCATTTAGAACGCAGGCTTAACTCTTATATTTTAAAACTTCAGAGCGGCCTTTTTTAAAAATTTTATTGCTGTTGCGCTTTCCTCTTCTAAGCTCTTTTTGCTCTTCATAGGGCAGTGCATTTACCTTCATACAATCCTCGCTACAGCAATTATTCATTTCCATAGCGCATTCTTCACATTGTATAAAAAGCAGGTGACATGCTTCGTTTGCGCAATTCACATGGGTGTCACAGGGTTTACCGCATTGGTGGCAATGTGCAATCACATCGTCGCTAATTCGCTCTGACCGACGATGATCGAACACAAAGTTCTTTCCAATAAATTTATTCTCTAATTGTTGATTTTTAACCTGACGGGCGTATTCTATAATTCCGCCTTCTAACTGATACACATTCTGAAAACCGCGATGCTTATAATATGCACTTGCTTTTTCACAGCGAATACCTCCGGTACAATACATCAACAGGTTTTTATCTTCTTTGTGCTCTTCTAAATCTTTTTCTATAATTGGCAAAGAATCCCTAAAAGTATCCACATCTGGAGTAACCGCCCCTTGAAAATGACCAATTTCACTTTCGTAGTGGTTTCTCATATCTACACAAACTGTATTGGGATCTTCTAATAGTTTATTAAAAGTCGCAGCATCTACATGAATACCCTTATTGGTCACATCGAAGCTTGCATCATTCAACCCATCAGCTACAATTTTATCGCGGACTTTTACCTTTAGTTTAAGGAACGATTTAGAATCCTGCTCGATCGCAATGTTAAGTCGGCATCCTTCTAAAAAGTAAATGTTATCTATAAATTCTTTAAACTCGTTAAACCTTTTTGCAGGAACAGAAAGCTGGGCATTTATCCCTTCGTGGGCTACATAGATTCTTCCCAGAACATCCATCGAATTCCAGGCTACAAAAAGATGATCTCTAAAAAGTTTAGGATTGCCTATTTTTGCGTAGGCATAAAAAGAGAGCGTAAGCCTGTCTTCACCGGCTTCCTCGATTAATGCTTCTCTTTCTTTAGCGCTTAGTTTATTGTACAGTTGCATGCTATACTAATTTTAAGAATTAAAGAAATATTATAGTTTTTTAGCGGTAATTATTTTTACCGGACAGGCATTTTGAGCCTGCAAACATTCGGCAAAGATACTATCATCGTGCGATTTAAGGGTATAAAAGCCTTTTTTTTCTTTAGAATGCAATAAAACACTCTTCCCGTCTTTCTTAGACATTTGAAATTCTGAAGGCGCCATCTCTACACAATAATTACAGCCTATACATTTATCCCGCTGTAAGGTTACTACTACCATTAGGCCTTAACGATTTTATACAATTTATCTGAGTTTCTTATTCTGAAAGGCAGTTTTATGGTACAGGAATCTCCTTTTGATGCCGTATCTAATTGTTCGTCGTTAACCATCATTTCAGAAAGTTCTACTTCCTGCGCTCCAGTAGTTGGCCCGGTGATTAATAGGGTATCTCCCAATTTAATATCGTAAGCTTCGATCTTAAATTCCCCAATATTGGCTTTAGGAAAATAATGCATCCCTTTACCAACATATACTTTCTTTTGGGTAGCGTGCGAACCTGAACCAACACTCCATTCCCCTAATTTTTGACCTAGATAATAACCACTCCAAAATCCGCGATTATAGACTTTCTTAAGCTCTTCCATCCAGGATTCCACTTTTTCTTTCGCGTAAGTTTCAGCATAATATGCATCAATGGCCTCACGATAGGTTTTAATCACTTTAGCCACATATTCTGGCGCGCGGCCACGACCTTCGATCTTTAAAACCTTTGTACCGGCATCGATCACCTGATCTAAGAAATCTAAAGTACAAAGGTCTTTAGGAGACATCATATACTCATTATCCAGCTCGACCTCAAAACCACTTTCCTGATCGATTACCGTATATTTTTTTCGGCAATTTTGCTTACAGGCACCACGATTGGCAGAAGAATTATGAGAATGTAAACTTAGATAACACTTTCCTGAAACCGCCATACATAAGGCACCATGACCAAAAATTTCTATTTCAATCAAATTTCCTGTAGGTCCTTTAATTTGTTCTTTTTCTATCTGATCGCAAATTTTCTTTACCTGCCTTAAGCTTAATTCCCTGCTTAATACCATCGTATCGGCAAACAGGGCATAAAACTTAACTGTTTCAATATTGGTAATATTAATTTGTGTAGAAATATGAACCTCCATTCCTATCTGTCTTGCATAAGCAATCACGGCCTGGTCCATAGCAATCACCGCAGTTAACTTTGCAGCTTTTGCCTTATCGAGTAAGGTTTTTACGATCGAAAGATCATGATCGTAAATAATGGTGTTAAGCGTTAAATAAGTACGCACATTCTTAGCTTCGCAGCGTTTGGCGATCTCTGGCAAATCGTCTAATGTAAAATTAATACTTGCCCTGGCACGCATATTTAACTGCTCTACACCAAAATAAACCGAATCGGCTCCATTATCCAATGCCGCCTGCAAAGACTCAAAGTTCCCTGCCGGCGCCATAAGTTCTATCTTTCCTGTACTCGTCATTTTTAATAAAATTATGGGGTGCAAAGATACATATCTTTCAATTATTGGTTACATTTAAACAAACCCAAACTTTCTATAGTCTACACTTCAAAATCGATAAATTTTTTGAAGATTTCCTTTTGAAGAAAAATGGCACAGGGAATAATCCTGAGCATTTAAAATTGTGACCTAGTAAAACTTATAGTAATTTAGCAACTTGCAAAAAACAGGAGAACAAAAATGAGTAACGATAAAGAAAAAGAAGCAAAACTAAAAGCACTGAAACTTACCCTTGATAAAATGGATAAAACCTATGGTAAGGGAACAGTAATGAAAATGGGAGATCAGGCAATTGAAAATATACCTTCGATTTCTACCGGTTCTTTAGGTTTAGACCTTGCCTTAGGCGTAGGTGGCTATCCAAGAGGGCGAATTATAGAAATTTACGGGCCAGAATCGTCTGGTAAAACCACCCTTACGCTACACGCTATTGCGGAAGCACAGAAGGATGGTGGTATTGCCGCTTTTATTGATGCTGAACATGCTTTTGATCGTTTTTATGCTGAAAAACTTGGGATCGATATTGAAAACTTAATTATTTCTCAGCCCGATAATGGGGAACAGGCCTTAGAAATTGCCGATAACCTGATTAGATCTGGAGCGATTGATATTATTGTAATCGACTCGGTTGCAGCTTTAACGCCAAAAAGTGAGATCGAAGGGGAAATGGGAGACTCTAAAATGGGACTTCATGCCCGTTTAATGTCTCAGGCACTTAGAAAATTAACCTCAACCATCAGCAAAACAAACTGTACCGTAATTTTCATTAACCAGCTTCGTGAAAAAATTGGGGTGATGTTTGGAAACCCAGAAACAACAACTGGAGGTAACGCACTTAAATTCTATGCTTCTGTACGTTTAGATATTAGACGTTCTACGCAAATTAAAAACAGTAGCAGCGAAGTAATGGGTAATAAAACAAGGGTTAAAGTGGTTAAAAATAAAGTCGCGCCACCATTTAAGACCGCTGAGTTTGATATTATGTATGGTGAAGGAGTTTCAAAAATTGGTGAAATTATCGATATAGGTGTAGACTACGAAATCATTAAGAAAAGTGGATCCTGGTTTAGCTACGAAGACACTAAACTGGGCCAGGGTCGTGATGCGGTAAAAACGATTTTAAAGGACAATCCAGATTTAATGGATGAATTAGAAGTTAAGATAAAAGATGCCATTAAAGTAGCGAAGGAAGAAGCATAGAAAAAATTAGGCCGTAATTGAAATTACGGCCTAATTTTTTTCCCTAAAAGTTAATAGTTAATTTGAGTAAATTTAGTTTGATGGATAAAGGTATTCTATGGCAACTTTATCATAATATCCAAAATTACCGCTTTCACTAGAGCCAAAACAGGCTTTCATTAAAGAAGATGAATCATAGCCTGTGGGAGTTCCTGGTATATGTACAGCTCCTTCGGGATTAGCAGATTCTCCATTATTATATCCACAACTTTGCCTAGTATTCCAGTCAGTATGCCTTAGACCAATAGCATGACATATTTCATGTGTTAGAATATGTTCATTAACATTTAAAGAATAACTTTCTGAGCCCGAAAAAATATCTACATTTCGAAAAGGATTACCATTACTATCAGGAAAACCTGCAATACCGCCTGCCGCACCAGGTCGTTGGGACACTTTTATTTGGCGACCTGAAATCAATCCTGGACCATCGTAAATTTCAAATGTTAAACCAATATCCAATGCATTCAGATTTGCTACGGCTCTGGTTAAAGCGGATCTTTGCTTACTAGTTAAAGCTACTCGATCTGTACCCCCCAAAAAATCTGGAGCATTCCTGGGAATAATGTATATTTTGACATTATTGTCAACTAAATTATATGTTCTATACTGTTTAGTTAATTTTTCATTAGATAATTCCTCTAATCTTGATCTTGACATCAAAATATCTCCTTCAATTAGAAACATTTTTTCCAACCCTCCTTCAGAATTAGGATAATCGACCATTTCTAAATCGCTTGTATTAAAATTAAGGGAAGCTATTTTAGCGATTTCATCTTTTGAAATTTCCTCTGTATCTATAGAAGAAAAATCTTCTTCTATTATACTTTCATCTTTTTCACACGAAAAGATAAGAAAGCATACCGATAATAAATAAGTAAGTTTTTTCATAATTTTTATTAGGTTAAGAAATATAACTTTTAGGGATAAAATAAATGTAAGAAAATATTTTTGTTTTCTACGCAACCCTTTTTAGTTTCTTTCATCTAACAAAAAATAAAACCTTTAAATACCAATGAAAAAAACTAGTTTAATTTTATTCTTTGCACTTGCTATAAGCTTAATTAGCTGTAATAATGATGACGGGCCAAGCATTGCTTATGGTTATGCAAAAATTACAGGACATAACTTACCCACATATATTGAGTATGATGAAAGTTATGATATAAAAGCGACCTATAAGTTAATTAATGCATGTCATAATTTCGTTGGTTTTGATGCAAGGCCTTATGAAAATGAGGATGAAGAAAAAACTTTAATTATTAATGTATCAGCTATAACTTCTTATGACCCTAATATCACAGAATGTAACAAAGAAGGTAATTTAACCAGCACAAAATCAGTTATTCAAAATGGTTTTAAATTAAGTAGGGTAACCTCAAACAAGGAGCAATACAATACCGTTAGATTCCGCTTCTTAACTAATGTAAACTCAGAGAACGAAGGGGAATATATCACTGTAAATTTGCCAGTAGGCGAGCCAGAACCTGAGGAAACTCCAACAGAATAAACAAAAACAGCTATCATAAAAAAGCCGGAATTCTAAAGAGTTTCGGCTTTTTTATGTTAAATACGCAACCTTTTTAAAAAATAACATCTAGTAAGAAACAAGTATTAATTAAAATGAAGAAAATTCTATTAATTCTAATCCTAGCGCTTGGTTTCACTGCCTGCAATATTGACGATGACGGCCCAAGCATTTCGTATAACTATGTTGAAATTTTAGATGCCACTTTACCACAATACTTTGTAGTAGATGAGGAGTATAAAATTGATATTACGTACGACCTGGGTAGCGAGTGTAATACATTTAACAATTTTGAATATAGTGGAAGACGACATCAAGAGCACGATTCTATATATGAATTTTATGTAAATGCTGTAGTTGCATACGATCCTAGAAATATTGAGAATTGTACAGACACCGGATTAACGGAAACTAAAAACTGGACAGAAGACTTTAAGTTAAATTCCGATCAATACGATGTGATTCGGTTTAACTTTCTTAGCGGAAGAAAAAACGATGGCACTGGAGAATATTTAACCAAAGATGTCCTGGTAGGAGCTCCAGATGATCAAGAAACAGAAGAACCTACTGAATAGCTAATGGAAATACAAGAGTAGTTTTTTCTTAAAAGCTGAGATTTTTAAATTTCAGCTTTTTTTATTTACAGTACGCAACCTTTTGAATTTTAGTGTATCTACAGAATACAAAACACTAAATTATTTTATAGCCTAATGAAAAGAATAGTATTAATTTTAGCTTGTATCTATACCCTTACCGGATGCTCTCTAGACGATGACGGTGCATCGCTATCGCTTAGCCTGGCTAAAATTACCGATGCCCAAATGCCAGATTATTTTGAGACCGGGGAAGTTTATAATTTTCCAATTAGTTACATGCCGTCAAATGGATGTGAAGAGTTTTATGGCTTTGATGTGAACAGAGAGATTAATGGCAATGTACGGCACATTTATGTTTTTGCAGTTACCGCAAGATATCTGGATAGAACAGACTGTGACGACCCAACTGAACAGGAAAAGGAATTAAAAAATATTGTAATTACCGGAGATGAAAACACGGAGTATGTTTTTCATTTTTGGATTGGTGAAGAAAACGACGAAGCGCAATATCTGGACATCACCGTCCCTGTTGGCGAACCGGAAGCAACCGAAGAATAAAAAACATCCTAAGGGATGGGTCTATGATCATAAGAAATTTATTATAATCTTGTTTTTTTATTTCGACGCAACCCGACCTCAATAAGATCGGAAAAGCATCAAAACATTTCATCTCGATTATCGAGTAAAACTAACTAAACCAAACATAATTTTTTGACGCTAGAAAAGCTCATAAAAAGATGTAAGCAAAATGATATTAAGGCTCAGGAAGAACTTTACCGCTTATATGCCGGTAAAATGTTTGGACTGTGCCTAAAATATTCTGATAGCTATGCGCAGGCCGAAGACAACTTGCAGGATGGCTTTTTGACCATTTTCAACAAAATAGGCCAATACAAACACCAAGGCTCTTTTGAAGGCTGGATGAAGCGTATCATGATCAACACCACATTACAGAAATATAGAAAAGAAAAATTATATAGTATATCAAACGAAGATCAAATAGAGGAAACAACGGTAGAATACGAAGAATCTTCACTGCCATTGGATGTTCTTCTTAACATTATACAGCAGCTGCCACAGCGTTATCGCGAAGTTTTTAATTTGTATGTTTTAGATGGTTATTCCCACAAAGAGATTGCTGAAATTCTACAAATTTCTGAAGGAACTTCTAAATCGAATTTATCGAGAGCGCGCAGCTTATTAAAAGAAAATATTGAGAATAATCAACATAATTCTTCTGCAAAAACCCTATGAAAGAGAATAAGAATATAGACCGACTTTTTCAGGAGAAGTTCAAAGATTTTGAACAAACTCCAAGAGAAGAGCTTTGGAAAAATATCGCAGAAAAATTACAGGAAAAACAAGAAAAAAAACCTGTAATCCTGCCCATTTGGTATAAACTAGGTGGCGTTGCAGCTGTTTTGGCCATTATCCTGACCACAGTTTATTTTTTACAAAACAGCCCTGCAAATTTTACTGAACCCCAAATCACATTTGATATAGAGGAATCCCAACTCCCTACTTTTGAAATGCCTACCGATTCCCCTTTAAATCATGCTAATAAAACATTAAAAGAAATTACCGAAACCTCTTCTAATAGCAACATCGAAGAAGCTAAAGAACGCGAATCTCATTCAAATAATTTAGGTGCTATGGCCAGCCAGAACACCACACAAACTTTAGGAATAGATACTACTTCTAAAAATTCCAATTCAGAAAAAACGAACAGCAATTCATCGAATATCGCATCAAACAAGTCAAACAACGAACAGGAATTGGCTCATCTCGATCATAAAAATGGCGATGAAACCATCCAAAATCAACAAACAGGGAACAAAGTAATTTCTTCTGCTGAAAATAAGAATCCTAATAAAACAGCGTCGCAAGTTGCAAGTGCCGATTCAATCAAAACGAAAGCTGATGAAGAGTATAAAACTGCACTGGCTATTCTTTCAGAAGAGAAAAACAACGCTACTCCTGAAGAAGTAAAAATAGCGTCTAAAGCAGGAAAAGTAAGTATTTCTCCTTTCGCCGCACCGGTTTATTACGATAATTTGGGAAGCGGTAACCCTATAGATCCTTCTTTTGCAGGGAATCAAACCAATAGTGACGTAACAATGTCTTACGGAATTAAGGTGGCTTACGCTATTTCAGAAAAAATAAAAATAAGGTCGGGCATAAGCAAAGTGAGCATGAATTATAAAACTCAGGATATTGCTTATAATTACGCTATAGCTTCTAGCAAAATATCGAATATAAATTATGAGCAGGGAAGCGAAAATATTAGAATTGCGAGTACCGTTTCGAGACCTGATAATTATGCAGAGACCCCCCATGATTTTGCTCCTTCAAGCAGTTTAAACCTACCAAGGGAAACCGGTTCGTTAAATCAGAATTTTGGATATATCGAAGTTCCTGTAGAAATAGAATACAGTTTAATCGACAAAAAATTTGGTTTAAAATTAATCGGTGGCGCCAGTAGTTTGTTTTTAGATGAAAATACGGTTAGCGTGAATGGACAAAGTGGCTCTATAGAACTGGGAGAATCAAACAATCTGGAAAGCCTTAGTTTTACCACAAATATCGGGATGGGTGTCGATTATCAGCTAAACGATAAATTTAAACTGAATTTAGAACCTACTTTTAAATACCAGTTAAACAGCTTTAGCAATACAAGCGGAGTTAATCCTTATTTCTTCGGAATTTATACGGGTTTTAGTTTTGAATTTTAACTCGATAATCGAGATTTAAAAGTCTTCTTTCTGAATTGAAATTGAATGAAATCAAAAGTTGCTAAGCGAACTAGAAACTGAAATTAGGTTTTACAGACTAGGATTTTTTAGTTCTTCAAGAATAATTTCATGTGTTTTATCTTTAAGCTCTTTACGATCTTGCTGAGTTTTACCTGCGGTAGGAATAAAATCGTGGATGGTAACCCTTAATTTCCCGGGGCTACCCGATAAAAATGTGTACGAAAAACGCTTTTTGGTATCGTGAAAAGTTAAAGGAGCAATGAGTATTTGATGATCAATGGCCAATTTAAAAGCGCCTTCTTTAAATTCGTCTAAAATGACACTTTCATCGTCGGGAACGCCACCTTCAGGAAAAATACAGATACTATTCCCCTGTTTTAAACGTCTTTCAGCCTCATTAAAAACCGCCTGCCGACTTTGCTGACTTTTACGGTCTACCAGAATGCAGGTTTTACGGTAGAAAAACCCGAAAATTGGAATTTTAGCCAGCTCTTTTTTACCTACAAATACAAAAGGATGGTTAACGGTTGCCAGCATAAGCATAATGTCTAACATCGAATAGTGATTGGCTACAAACATATAGCTGCCATCCTTATCCAGTTTATGGCTTCCATGCGTTCGCCGGTAAAAACCCATCCCAAAAATGATGAATTTCCCCCACATCCTGGCACAAAAGAAAAACTGAGGATAAAAACGCTCTGCCGAAGTAAAAACGATTAGAATAGGGAGCATAAGGATAATAGGTACCACCAATAAAACGTAGAACCATATTCTCCATACTACAATAGCAATATTTTTAAAAAATCGCATAGGTGTCAAAAGTAGTAAATACAATCAAGTCAATTCCACAAAAAAAGTACCTTTGTATAAAAATTTAATAACTACATGTCTAGAATACTAACGGGAGTGCAAAGTACAGGAACTCCTCATTTAGGAAATTTACTGGGGGCAATTATGCCTGCTATTAAAATGGCGAATAGCCCAGAGAATGATTCATTCATTTTTATAGCAGATATGCACTCTTTAACGCAAATTAAAGATGCGGAAACTTTAAAAAACAACACCTACTCTGTCGCGGCAACCTGGCTTGCCTGCGGTCTTGATATTGAAAAAACTGTTTTTTACAGACAAAGTGACATCCCACAAACCAGTGAACTTACCTGGTATTTAAGCTGCTTTTTTCCTTATCAGCGACTTACGTTAGCACATTCATTTAAAGATAAAGCCGATCGGTTAGAAGATGTAAACGCAGGGCTATTTACGTATCCCATGCTTATGGCAGCAGATATTCTTTTATATGATGCTGAAATTGTTCCGGTAGGAAAAGACCAGTTACAACATTTAGAAATTACCAGAGATGTAGCCTCTCGTTTTCACAATAAAATGGGAGAAACCTTTGTAATTCCTGAAGCTAAAGTAGAAGAAAACATCTTGTACGTTCCCGGTACTGATGGTTCTAAGATGAGTAAATCGAAAGATAATACCATTAATATTTTTCAGACTGATAAAAAACTGAGAAAACAGATAATGAGTATCCAAACCGATAGTACTCCGCTTGAAGAACCTAAAAACCCGGATACCTGTAATGTTTTCAATATTTATAAATTATTAGGATCTGAAGAACAAACAGCAGACCTACGCCAAAAATATGAAGCCGGTGGTTTTGGGTACGGTCACGCCAAACAAGCACTATTCGAACTGGTAAAAGAAACCTTTGCTGAGCCACGCGAAAAATATGAATACTACATCAATAATCTTGAAGAAGTAGATAAGGCCTTAGCCATAGGAAAAGAAAAAGCAACCGTTGTTGCTAATGATGTTTTAAAAAGGGTGCGCGAGAAATTAGGATATTAGTAAACTACCTTAGGGCAAGCTCATTAGGTAGTTGGTAGAAAATTATTTTTTATTTAAACACATCCCGTCCCGCTATTGGGACGGGATCGCAGCATTTAATCTCGATTAACGAGTAAGCATGCTAAATGGCTTCAAATAATTTACCGGGCAAAGGTCTAATCACACCTTTAAGTTCCATATTCAATAAAATTGAAGCGGCTTTAAAAGTCGGGAAATCACAATATAGTGCTATCGTGTCTAATTGTGATTTCCCTTTTTCTTTTAAATGATCGTAGATAAGTTGTTCTTCTTCATCTAAATCTACAAAAAGCTGCTGCTGTATAGGTTTTATTTCTTCTTCTAGTTTCCAACCCAGCATATACACCAAATCAGCTGCACTACTCAGCAAATGGGCATTATTAGATTTAATAAGGTTATTGCAGCCCTTGCTGTATTTATCACCAGGCCTTCCTGGAACTGCAAAAACTTCACGGTTATAAGAATTGGCGATATCTGCAGTCACCAAACTTCCGCCTTTTTCGGCACTCTCAATGACTACGGTCGCTTCGCTTAAACCAGCAATAATTCGGTTTCGTTTTAAGAAGTTATTGCGATCAAATTTATCACTACTCCAAAAATCGCTAAAAAAGCCTCCATTTTTTAAAACTTCATCTACATACCTGGCATGTACTTTTGGGTAAATCTGATCGAAACCGTGTGCTAAGCAACCAATGGTTTGCAAGTTATGATCGATGGCTGCACGATGAGCTGCAATATCAACGCCATAGGCAAAGCCCGAAACAATTATGGGATTAAGCGGACTCAACTCCTCAATAAATTGTTCTACAAATGCCTTTCCTGCACTTGTAATCTTCCGGGTACCCACAATACTTATAATTCGACGATTGTTAAGCTGTATATTTCCTTTAGAGAATAGCAAAATTGGGGAATCATGGCAGTGTTTCAACTTTTCGGGATAATTATCGTCTAAAAAATAATGTGTTTCTAATTGTTCATTTTGGATAAATTCAATTTCCTTTTCTGCTGCTTCAAAGTTTGCGGGATCCAGCAATCCTTTAAGTTTAAGCGCACCAATCCCTTCGATTTTCAATAAATTTTGCCGCTTTTCTTTAAAAATTGCGGCTGCACTTCCCAATCTTGCAATGAGCTTCTTTGCTGTCCTATCTCCCAGATTAGGAGCTCTTTGCAATGCCAGTATATATCGTAAATCTGTAATATTCATCCCACCGCTTTCCACTAAAATTACGTAAAAAAAGATTTGTTAATAAAATTTGTTTCGCTATTTTTATATACTTCCTATTCCTATTATTTTTGCAATTATGAAAATAGCTAATTACATACAGGATTTACTTTATCGCTACGAATGCGTTATCTTACCCGGATTTGGTGCGTTTTTATCGCAAAGAGAATCTGCTTTTATCGATGCAGCAACACATACTCTTTATCCACCAAAAAAGACTGTATCCTTTAACCGTCAATTAGTTAAAAACGACGGATTATTAGCTAATTACATCGCAGATGCCGAAAGTATTAATTATACTACAGCGCTTAATAAAATTGCAGATTTCGTACATCAGCTGGAGAGTTCTTTAAAAGAGCAGCAAAAAGCTGAAATTGCCAACGTTGGTGAATTTACGGTTTCTGAAGATTATACCCTTCAGTTTGAACCTTTTAATAAAGTAAATTACCTGGCCGATTCTTTTGGACTGGATGTGGTTCATTCCACAAAAATTCAGCGTGAAGTGTACAAATCTCAGGTTCAGAAAATCGAAGACAAAGCACCCATTCACTTTACTCCTGAACGAAGAAGCCGCAAAGCTGCATTTCTTAAATATGCCGCCGTTGGGATTCTTGCTATTGGCCTTTCTGGTATTGCCGGTTTAAATATCTATAGCAATCAGGTTGCTGAACATAATATTGCTGAACAACAGGAAGCTGAAAATCAGTTACAGCAACAAATTCAGGAAGCTACTTTTGTGATCGACAACCCACTACCGGCCATTACGTTTAACGTAGAAAAGCAATCTGGCAATTTTCACCTGGTGGCAGGAGCTTTTAGAGTGGAAGAAAATGCCGAGAAAAAAGTAGAGGAACTTAGAGAGGAAGGGTATAAAGCGAGACTTATAGGGGCTAACAAATACGGACTTCATCAAGTGGTTTTCTCCAGCCATAAAACAAGACGTGACGCGGTAAATGCATTAAATAAATTAAAGAGAGAAAACCAGGCTGCCTGGCTATTGGTACAGGAACTTTAATCTTTTTTTAGTGATATTTATTTAAAAGCTTACTATTATTGCCAAAAATTGGCAAATATGAATTCTAAGTACCCAAAAGATTCTAGAACTACATTAACCGATCTTGTTTTACCAAGCGAGACCAATCCCCTAAATAATTTATTTGGAGGCGAATTGTTAGCTCGTATGGATCGTGCTGCCAGTATCGCAGCCAGAAGACATAGCCGTCGTATTGTAGTGACTGCCTCTGTAAATCATGTAGCGTTTAATAAAGCGATCCCGCTAGGAAGTGTTGTAACGGTTGAAGCCGTCGTTTCCAGGGCGTTTAAATCGTCTATGGAGATTTTCATAGATGTATGGGTAGAAGACCGTGAAAGCGGGCTTAGAAGTAAAGCAAACGAAGCGATTTATACATTTGTAGCCGTAGATGAAACCGGTGCTCCGGTTCCCGTTCCTCCTTTAGAACCAGAAACCGATTTGGAAAAAGAGCGTTATGCTGCCGCTTTACGAAGAAAACAACTAAGCCTTGTTCTTGCCGGTAAAATGCAACCTAACGAGGCTAGCGAACTTAAAGCCTTATTTACCAAGTAAGCCGTAAGCCTTGTTGTTGGGCTATTAAAGTTTATCCATTTGGGTTATGTAAATGAACCCGTAATCCAAAACCAACATCTACCAGAAAATGATTATTTAAATAATCATTATACGCCGTATTCTCGATATCAAGATTTAAATAATAAGGAGAAACTTTAGCGAAAAAGGCTATAGTTTGATTAAATCGATAGCCTAATTCTCCCCCTACTTTATAACTGGTGCCGTTTTCGCGAAACGAATCTGGAGAAAAAGGAACCGTATTTCTTACAGAAACACCACCAATACTGGCTGTAATAAAGTAGTTAAATTCCCTATTTATGGCCTGGTAATATCCCAGGCTCAACCCATATTCGCTAAAATTGCTTTCGCTTATATTTCCAATTTTTTCAATATTGCTTACCTCTCCTTCATGCCACTTTCCATAAACTCCCGCTACAAATTGAGGGGTGATAAAGACATTGACTTCAAATTGAATTCCGGCATCGAACGTATAATCATTACCCAAACTAGAATCACTTAAACCATTAGGAAAATAGAATGACAATCCAAAAAATACGGTTTCAGGATCCTCAGGATTGTAAGAGTTTCTATGCGCATTTTGTGGAACCTGCTCTTGTTGTGCGTTTACTAAAGAGATACTGAATAGAAATGCTAAAAGTATTATGTTTTTCATCTGAAAAATTTATGCTGGAAAATCGATAAAAAAGATAAGGTCTTCGATTTAAAATTCTAAGTTAACACTACTGGTTGTTGAAGTTACCATTATTGTGGAATCCTTTTCGTCCCCATCGTTTACGCTATAAAAAATTTTGACTGGTGAGCCAACTGGTAAACGCAATGATTTTTCAAAAGAAGGATTTTCTTCATCCAATCTTAAATAATCATTTTTGATATTCTGAAATTCCGGTAAAAGATCTGCATATCCATCGAAGGCGATCAACTGTCTTGCGTTATAATATTGAAGTTGAAGTTCTACACTATTGGTTTCAGGCAATCTATTCATACGAATATTTACATCCTGCATAGGACTCAGCTTAACCACATCTAGATCGATACGCTCTTCCCTATCCATAAATTCTCTTTGATCTACATAACTTAAAGTCATGAAATTGGAATCATAATCGGATGAAGAAGGCGGATTAAAATTAACCACTATTCCTCTATTGTAAGAAACCAAGGAAACAAAATCTACACTCCCTCCTGCTTTACTGATGGAGGCACCCAAAATATTATAATCTTCTGCAATATTAGTGGTTACATTTACGGGAATATCGTGTAAAGCTACATCGTTAGAATCTACCAAGGTCGCAAAAATAGCAGTTCGCTTATTTTCGGTCACCAATACATCATCACTATTACAGGAACTAAAAAATTGAATTAGAAAGACCATCGCTATCGCGGCAACGTAATTTTTTCTCATAATTATTATTTACACCAGATAAGATGCAAATTAAGAAAAAGGTTGCGTTAAGAGCTATAAATTAGCGTTTTAAAATCCAACTTTCTGGATTATACTTTTTGGTATTTTGGAATATTAAAAAGTGAAGCGTGGTTTTCCCCGAGCTTTTACTGGTGGCGACAACTCCCAAATCCTGGCCTGTACTTACATAATCGCCTTTGCGTACATACACCTCTTCAAGATTATCGTAAATGGTAATATAATCACCATGTCTTAACATTACTGCTTTGTTGGCTCCTTTTAAAATCTGTACCTCACTAACGGTACCTTCAAAAACAGCCCTGGCTTTTCCTCCTTTATCGGTATCGATATTTACACCACTATTGTTAATGGTAATATTGCTTACCACCGGGTGGGGTTGTTTCCCAAATCTCATACTTATCGTACCTGTAGCTACCGGCCACGGTAGTTTTCCTTTGTTACTGGCAAAGTCTTTTGCCAAGGCTTTTGCTTCAGGGGTAAGTTCGAATACATCACGTTTGCTAGAACCCGATTTTTTATTCGCTTCAGCAATCGATGCTTTAATCATGGCATCAATTTTACGCTCTATTTCGTCGATTTCCTGTTGCGCCTTTTTAATTTGTGAAGCAAACTGGCCTTCTTTTGCCGTAATGGTTTTCATTAATTCCTGTTGCGACTTTTTATTTTCTTCAAGTCGTGCCCTGGTGGCCCTATTTTCAGCAATTAGCTTATTCTTTTCTGCTTTTTGATACGCAAGGCGTTTGTTTAAACGCTGTAGATCTATCGTACGCTTCTTTATTTGCTCTCCCTGCGATTTGCGGTAGTCTGTATATTGTTTTAGATATTGAAGCCGTTTATAGGCCTGTAAAAAGCTTTCAGACGAAAGTAAGAACATAATACGGCTTTGCTGCGATTTGCTACGGTATGACTTTTTAATCATCTCGGCATAATCGGCTTTTAATTCTTCAAGTTCTTTTCTGAATTTCGCGATTTTAGCTTCATTTTCGTTCATCTCCTTAGTAAGAAGACTCGCTTGTTGGTTAGTGACTTTTATTAAACTCTCTGTACTCTTTATTTGTTGGTTTAAGTCCTGAACTTCATTTAAAATCGACTTTTCCTTCTTTTTATTGCTACTTCTTAATTCTGAAATTCGACGAATTTCATTCCGAAGTTCAATTCGTTTTTTCTCTAAAGCTTCTCTGGTAGTTTGAGAAAATGAATTGGTCACCACCAAAAAAGTAGCGATATAAAAAAGATATTTAAAAAAGCCTAATTTCATTCTACAGAAATTTCATCGTACCCAGAAGGGATACTAAATGGAAAACTTACCTCACCGTCAAATTCCATTGAGCGATACTGCAAGGTAATATTGGTACTTTCACCACCTTCATTGGCAATAATGGTAATTGTTTCAGGAAAAAGCCTGCCAGCAACGCGCTGATAATCGCCGTAAGTTATCGTAACACTTCTGCTTTTTGAATCCTGAGCCAACTGTTGCGCCTTCGCTTTATAGGTTTCAGCATCTAACATAAACATCTTTTTTACATCAGATGATTTCTTCGGAAGTAATTGAAAACCTCTTGGAGATTCACTTAAAGTATAAGCATCTTCCCTAAGATCGTAAATGGCCTGGCCCAATAATAAATTCTGAAGTTTCTCGAAATCTAAAGGGGTTCCCAACCACTTGCTCACTAAACTAAAATCACCATCAAAATAGGTTTTCCCTACTTTTTCGTAATAGCTTACTTTTTGCGGAGTGATATAGGCTTTGGCCATTGGAAAACCAAGAATACTGGCACTCATCCAAATGGCTTTGTCTTTTTCCATCCTAAAACTTAGATTTACCGATTGTGTTCTATCGGCATCCTGATAGGTGGCTCTTAATTTTCCAGATAGGGTATTAAACTGTATCGCTTTATCGTAATGGTTTTTTATAACACCTGCTGCTTTTAGATTGCTTTTTTCGAAATCGGTGGCTGCTTTTTTGGTTCCGCAGGCCGCAATACTAAGCGTTAATAGAACGACAACGATTATTCTTTTGATCATTTACTTGCTTCTTTTAAGATTTTAATGGCTTTTGCATTATACTCATTCGCGCGCTCTTTATCTTCCATCCCGGCGTATGACACCGAGATCTGCTGATAAAAATCGGCTTCCATTCGTGGGTTCTCAATTAAAAAATCCAATCCAAAAGTAAGAATTTCGACCGCTTCAGAATAATTTTTAAGTTTATTTAAGGCTACTCCGTTTAAAAGATAAAAAATAGGCTGCGCGGGAAAAATATCCCTAGCTTCTGAAGCTAACTTACTCGCGCTTTCAAAATGTTCCAAATCGATCCTAAGGATAAGCGTGTTTTTAATCATTTCGAAATTTGCCGGATCTTCTTTTAATCCCATTTCAAAATAACGAAGGGCATCTGCTTTATTATCTGTTCTTAGGTAATATTCTCCTAATTTTCGATATAAAGAAGGTTCATTTTCGAGATTAGAAAGCATCTGGCTTACTTCCATAAGCTCACTTTCCCATTCTGGATTTTGATTGACGAACAATAAAAAATCATTTAAAACCTTATATTTTGATGCAGCATCAATCTCTTCGCTCTTAAAAACCAGCTGCATGGACTGCATGGCTTCTTCAGGCTGATCTTTATTGAGATAAAACTTATACAGTGCTAAATGCGCCAGACTAGAACCGGGACTCACTTTTAAAAGCTCCTGAGCCGTTTGAAAGGCTTCTTCTTCCATCCCCTGGTCGCTAAATACATAAATAAGATTCAGGTAATTTTGCTCTTCTTTGGGGTACTCTTCAATTGCTTTTTCTAAACTTGCAATCTGGGCATCTGTATTATTGGTACGCGCATAAATCTGGCGGCGTAAGCGGGTACGATATTCGTTTTTTCCGAATTGATTATCTAAACTATCGATAAGGGACAACGCATTATCGTAACGATCACTTAGGATATATAGATCGGCAAGATCTTCGCGATATTTAGCATCTATTTTAATTAATTCCTGAAGTATTTTTATTGCGTTTTCATAATCTACCGAAGCAATTTCGTTCTCATAATAATCCCTAAGAATATGTTCATCTTTGGGTTTTAAATCAATGGCTTTTTGAAAATAGGGTTGTGCCTGCTCAAATTCTTCTAAAGAATAGTAGTTTTTAGCGATTTCGTAATAAATCACCGCTTTACTATCGTCTATAGCAAGGCACTTTTGCAAAGCTTCATTCGATTTCCCGTAATTTTCAATACCGCGTTGCTTTAAGGCTTCAAAAAAATACTCCTGGAAATCGTCGTTTACTTCCCCAAGATCGCTATTTACAGTCGCACTATTTTCATCTTCGGGTTGCTGAATTAAAGCATAGGCATTTCCTGGCACCAAATAAAGCTGCCCAAAAAAGGCCAATATCACGATCTGTTTCAGCAAAGTTTTTGAGATTTGGGTTTCAATAACTATTCCAATACTGAATAATCACCAATACTGATTTCGGTAAATTCACCATCGAATTTAGCAAAATTACCAATCATTGCGTTATTCAATTTTGCGTTTTTTACTTCAGCAAAAGTTTGAATAAGACTATTTTTTATCGTAGCATTCTCGATTTTTGTTCCGTTGCCAATAGAAACGTTAGGGCCAATCTTCGCATTGATCAGTTCTACATTTTCACCGATAAAGCACGGTTCAATAATTTCAGCATCTTTAATTTTCACATGATCAGAGATGAGCTTTTCGCCATTCTGGTGTAAAAATTTAAGCATACGACCATTGGTTTCTACGGTTACATTTTTGTTTCCGCAGTCCATCCACTCTTCTACTTTTCCCGGCACAAATTTTAGTCCGTTTGCCTGCATGGCTTTAATCCCATCATTAATTTGATATTCGCCACCATGAACAATATTATTGTCCAAAACCTTTTGAAGCTCTTCTTTTAAAACGGAAACTTCTTTAAAATAGTAAATCCCGATCACTGCCAGATCTGAAACAAATTCGACTGGTTTTTCAACAAGCTCGGTAATTTGTTTACGATCGTTAAGTTTTACTACTCCAAATGCTGAAGGATTGTCTACCTGCTTTACCCAAATTACGCTATCGGCATCTTTATTCAATGTAAAATCGGCTTTAAATAACGTATCGGCATAAGCGATTACCGCAGGCCCTTCTAAGGAGTCTTTGGCGCACATAATGGCGTGGCCGGTTCCCAAAGGTTTATCCTGATAATAAATGCTTGCTTTTGCGCCTAAACTTTCGGCGATATCCTTAAGGTCGGTTTCTACTTTCTCACCAAAATCTTCCCCTATCACAAAAGCAACTTCATCGATATTTTCGTCTAACACTTTCGCAATCCCCTGTACCAATCGATGTACGATAGGTTTACCGGCGATAGGAATTAATGGTTTTGGTGTAGTAAGTGTATGCGGCCTAAGGCGTGAACCTCTTCCCGCCATGGGTACAATAATCTTCATTTGTTTGTTTGATTTAGAATAATTTTCCGGAAAAATTGAAATTACTTTGTTCCCGTACTGCCAAACCCGCCAGCTCCGCGTACGCTATCTGTAAGTACTTCAACTTCTTCCCATTTAATATGCTCGTGTTTGGCGATTACTAACTGTGCAATACGCTCGCCATTTTCGATGGTAAAATCTTCGTTTGATAAATTCACCAAAATTACCCCTATTTCTCCGCGATAATCAGCATCGATCGTTCCCGGTGCATTTAAAACGGTAATTCCTTTTTTGGCAGCCAAACCACTTCTTGGTCGCACCTGTGCTTCGTAACCTACCGGCAGTTCTATAAACAGCCCTGTTTTTACGATAGCTCTTTCCAAAGGTTTTAGTAAAATAGGCTGGGCCAACTCGGCTCTAAGATCCATCCCTGCGGAAGCCTCTGTGGCATACTCTGGTAATTCGTGTGAACTTTTATTAATGATTTTAATCGTCATGATCGCTTTACTATTTTCTTGATGTCTTCTTGTTCTTTAAAATACGTAATTCCCACAAATATGAGAACAAATAAGGCAGCAACTATATAATTTTGCCTAAAGTATATAAAACTAACGGCCGATAATCCCACCGAAAGCAGTAAATAAAATCCTATTTTCTTAACGTTATAAGGCACCAGGTAGTATTTTCTTCCGTAGAAATAAGAGATAAGCATCATACTGCCATAAGCAGCCAACGTTGCCCATGCCGCAACCATAAAGCCAAATTTACCAATTAGGGTAATATTTAAAATAACAGTAACTAGAGCTCCAAAAAGTGAAATATACATCCCCATTCTGGTTTTGTCGGTAAGCTTATACCAAACTGCAAGATTATGATAAATCCCTAAAAATAAATTAGCCAGAAGAATGATGGGTACGATGGCCATCGCTTTCCAATATTCCTGATTAGGGATCATATACTGCTTAAATATGTCTATGAAACAAACCAAAATCAACAGGATTATTCCGCCACAGATCACAAAGTATTCTAAAATCTTAGCATAAGTTGTTTTGGCATTTTTCTCTTTGGCATGATTAAAAAAGAAAGGTTCGGCTCCCATTCTAAACGCCTGAATAAAAATCATCATAAAAACCGCCAGTTTATAACAACCGGAATAGGCTCCCATAATCTCTTCGGAAAGGATATCTTTAAGCAACAGCTTATCCAGATTTTCGTTAATGATGAATGATATTCCCGCCAGCATAATGGGCCAGCCGTACTTCCACATTTGCTTAAAGAGCGAAAAACTAAACTGAATTTTAGTCTTAAAGAAATACGGAAGCAAAATTAGAAACGTAATTCCGCTAGCGATAAGATTGGCCAGAAATATATAGCCTAAAATATCTTTTTGGGTAAAATGATCTAAGACATATTGTGGTGCAAAATCCGGAAACTTTGGTACAAGCCACAAAAAATAGCTATTAATCGCAAAGACGATAAAGATATTTAGCAGTTTGACCGATGCAAATCGAATAGGCCTGTTGGTCGCTCTTAAATATGCAAAAGGGATGACTACCAGCGTATCCAAAATTAAAACCGAGAAAAGGATATTAAAAAAGAAAGGATCTAGATCGACCAGTCTTATAAACGAATCCTGAAAAAGCATTACTAAACCAAAAAACAGCAGCGTTGTTGTGGTTAAAGCAATGAAGGATGTTGAATACACTTTTTTTTTATCCTCTGCCCTACTAAAAAACCGGAAGAACGAAGTCTCCATCCCATAGGTAAGCAAAACATTAAAAAAAGCTGCCCAAATATAGAATGTTGTATTAACCGAATAATCTTTAGTATCCAGGACATCGGTATGTAAAGGCACTAAAATAAAATTTAGCAACCTTGGTACTACAGTGGCAATACCATAGATAATTGTATCCTGAAAAAATCGTTTTAAAGTACTCAACAGGCTTTGGATTTCCTGCAAATATCCTAATAATTAGGAGAAAAACACCTATTTGCGTTCTTCGATATCACTAATTACATAATATTTGGTTTCGCCATTTTCCTGATATTCTAACAAGGCCTGATCTTTTTTTATACTCACCGGACTTTTCTCTGGTTTCTGAGGCATTTTATTGCCGTATTCCTCACGAGGGTCTGAACTCATTACATAATCAGATTGACGAATTCCGAAGCTTGCCGTGTAGCGATTTTGCCCATCTTCGTTATAAACAATTGGGGATTTTAACCCCTTAAAGTAAATATTTTTTAACTCGATACGATTTTTTTGAATCGCTGTAACCGGAAGATAAAAAGTCATCTGGCCACCACTGTTTATAAAATAGGCCTGCTGAAATTGCGCAGGAGCTTCTTCCTGAAGGTTTTTATTAGATCCACAATTGGTGAAAATTGAAAAGAAAAATAGGCTAAAAATAAAATAAGTATGTTTCATGACTTTACTGGTTTGATTGTTTGTTAACTGAAATCAAAACAAGTGCCAAAGAAAAATTACCCTCAAAAATGGCTAATATTGGCAATCATTAATATAGAATTTTCCCCATAAAAAAGCCCGGTAAAAAACCGGGCGTTAAAATATATAAATTGAGATATTTAGTTATTAAGTGCTTCAGCACCACCAACAATTTCAAGAATTTCGTTGGTAATAGAAGCCTGTCTTGCTTTGTTATAAGATAACTTAAGGGAATCTCTAAGCTCTGTTGCGTTTTCGGTTGCTTTGTGCATCGCTGTCATACGGGCACCGTGCTCTGAAGCAAACGAATCTCTTAAAGCTTTATACAATTGCATTTTTAGCGACTTCGGGATCAAATCTTTTACAATTTCGAGTTTCGAAGGCTCAAAAATATAATCAAGTTGTTTTTCTTCTTCAGTTTCAAACTTAGGAATTGGTAAGAACTGTTCGGTTAAAACAGCCTGAGTAGCAGCATTCTTAAAGTGGTTATACACCAATACGATCTTGTCGTAATTTCCTTCTAAGAATTGTTCCATTAAATCTTCAGCAATAACAGAGACATTTTCGAAAGAAAGATCATCAAAAATATGCGTATTTGCTTTATATACGTTAAAGCTTTTCTTTAAAATATCATTGGCTTTTTTACCAATACTGTACAAATGAATATCCTTATCGGCATACTCATTAGCTATCACATTTTTTACTCCCTTAATGATGTTAGCATTAAAGGCGCCCGCTAACCCCCTGTTAGAAGAAATCGCAACTACAAGCACTTTTTTAACTTCACGTTGCTCTGCATATTTACTGCTAGCATCATCATCTAAGGTACCACTAAGATCTTGTAATAGCTGAGATAACTTTTGAGAATAAGGACGCATAGACTCAATAGCATCCTGCGCCTTACTCAACTTTGCCGCAGATACCATTTTCATGGCACTGGTAATCTGCATTGTTGAAGAAACCGAGGTAATTCTGCTACGTAATTCTTTTAAGTTTGCCATATTTTTAAAATTGGACTAGCCTAAATACTAAATAAAATAAAGAGTGCAACGCTAATATGCACTCTTTATTTATAACCTTTTAACCTTTATATTTCTCAGATAGCTCTTTTGCTACAGATGCTAAAGTATCTGTAACATGATCGGTAAGTTTACCGGCTTTAAGCGTATCCATTACGTCTCTATGCTTTGTATTTAAGAATTCGATATAATCTCTTTCAAACTCTCTTACTTTTTCTACAGGTACTTCTCTAAGTAAGTTTTTAGAACCTGCAAAGATAATTGCGATTTGATCTTCTACTGGATAAGGATCATTTTGTCCCTGCTTAAGAATCTCTACGTTACGCTTACCTTTTTCGATAACACTCATGGTAGCCGCATCAAGGTCTGAACCGAACTTAGCAAAAGCTTCAAGTTCACGGAACTGTGCCTGGTCTAACTTAAGCGTACCGGCTACTTTCTTCATCGATTTAATCTGAGCAGACCCCCCTACACGAGATACCGAAATACCAACGTTAATTGCAGGACGCACACCCGAGTTAAATAAATCTGAAGTTAAGAAAATCTGCCCGTCTGTAATCGAAATTACGTTGGTTGGGATATATGCAGATACGTCACCCGCCTGAGTTTCGATAATTGGAAGTGCTGTTAAAGAACCACCACCTTTTACTTTATCTTTAAGTGAATCTGGAAGGTCGTTCATTGTCTTCGCAATATCATCATCGTTGATCACTTTTGCTGCACGCTCTAATAATCTTGAGTGAAGGAAGAAAACGTCTCCAGGATATGCCTCACGCCCTGGCGGACGACGTAATAAAAGAGACACCTCACGATAAGCAACTGCCTGCTTAGAAAGATCATCATAAACGATTAATGCAGGACGACCTGTATCTCTAAAATATTCACCAATCGCAGCACCGGCAAATGGAGCATAAACCTGCATAGGTGCAGGATCAGATGCATTTGCAGCAACAATAGTGGTGTAAGCTAAGGCTCCTTTATCTTCTAAAACTTTAGCAATACCTGCAACTGTAGATGCTTTTTGGCCTACAGCAACATATATACAATATACCGGTTTACCGGCATCATAAAATTCTTTCTGGTTAAGAATGGTATCAATACAAACGGTTGTTTTTCCTGTTTGACGGTCGCCAATTACAAGCTCACGCTGCCCTCTTCCTACCGGTACCATCGCATCGATAGACTTAATACCAGTTTGCATAGGTTCTGTTACAGGCTCACGGAAAACAACACCAGGTGCTTTACGCTCTAAAGGCATTTCAAAAGTTTCTCCTTCAATATTCCCTTTACCATCAATTGGTTCACCTAAAGTGTTTACCACTCTTCCAACAATACCTTCGCCAACTTTGATAGAAGCAATTCGTTGTGTTCTTTTTACTGTAGAACCTTCTTTAACTTCTTTTGAAGGTCCTAAAAGTACTACCCCAACGTTATCTTCTTCAAGGTTAAGTACCATTCCTTCTAGACCACTGTCAAATTGAACTAATTCTCCGTACTGCGCATTAGAAAGCCCATAAACGTTCGCAATACCGTCACCAACTGTAAGTACGGTACCAACCTCGTCTAAAGAAGCCTTAGCCTCGAATCCGGAAAGTTGTTGCTTTAATATTGCTGATACTTCAGCAGGATTTACTTCTGCCATAATTATTTAAGATAAAATGCCTCGTTAACTACGGGCGGTTTTTATTAAATTTTAGAAACGTGTGCGTTGCCTGTTTTAAATTCTGTCTTTAATCTGTTTAAGTTGTTAGCCACACTAGCATCATATTGAAGGTCACCAACTCTTAATACAAAACCACCAAGAATACTTTCGTCAATTTTATTCTTGATTGTTGCTTCCCTACCGGTAAGCTCTTTTATTTTGGCCTGAATTTTAACTTCAAGCTCTTTTGTTAAAGGAACTACAGTGGTTACTAAAGCATTTTGCACCAATATAGCGTCATCGAATAACAATAGATATTGTTTTGCAACAATATCTAATATATCGATACGATTATTTTCTACTAGCAAATTAAAAACGCCTGTTGTTAATCCATTTACATCTTTAAAAATCGCCTTTAAAATTTGATTTTTAAGATTAGGCTTTATTATAGGACTTGCTAAGGTACGTCTTAAATCTTCGCTATTCTCGATCGTTTTAGAGATGCTAAGCATGTCTTCTTTAACATCCTTAGCTACTTTTTTATCGTTTGCTAATTCAAGAATTGCTTTTGCGTAACGTTGTGCTGCTCTGGTTCCCTTCATCACAAACTATTAATTTAAAGTAACATCACCAAGCATCTCATCGATCATCTGGTGTTGCTTTTCTTTACTTGATAATTCTTTACGAACTACTTTTTCTGCAATTTCTATAGATAAATTCGCAACCTGAGATTTGATTTCTGCCATAGCAGCTTTCTTCTCCATCTCTATGCTTTCTTTTGCCTGAGCTACAATTTTATCGGCTTTGGTTTGTGCTTCTTCAGTGGCATTGGCCAACACTTTTTCTTTTAGCTCACGAGCTTCTTTAAGAATGGCATCTCTTTCAGCACGAGCTTCTTTAAGTAACTGCTCGTTATCTGCCTTAAGATTTTGCATTTCTTTTCTAGCCTCTTCAGCTGAAGATAATGCACTGTTAATCGAATCCTCTCTATCTTTAACAGCTCCAAGAATAGGTCTCCATGCAAATTTTGCTAAAATCAAAATAAGTACAAGAAACACTATTGTTTGCCAAAAAAGTAAACCAATTTCAGGAGTAATTAAATCCATAATATTTTTAAATTATAACTTTCAATTTTTAATGGGTTTAAAATCGGTTTGTAACCAACCGTTACAAACCGATCTTTAATTTTCCTAGACTATGCTGGTACTGTAAGTACCCCTAGTAATGCAGCAACAACTCCAAAAAGGGCAACACCTTCTACAAGAGCGGCAGCAATAATCATAGCTGTTTGGATTTTTCCGGAAGCTTCTGGCTGACGGGCGATAGCGTCCATAGCAGAACCACCAATTTTACCAACACCAATTGCTGCTCCGATAACCGCAAGACCAGCACCTAAAGCTGCAAGTCCAATGTGTAAATACTCCATAGTAAAAAATTAAAATTAAAATTAATGATGCTCATGTTCTTCTACTGCCATCCCTATAAATAAGGCCGACAGCATGGTAAAAATAAATGCCTGTAAAAATGCTACAAGCAATTCTAAGACCGAAATGAATAAAGCGAAAGGAACAGAAATACCCGCTACTCCCACATTTTCAAGTATAAAAATCAGTCCTATTAAACTCAATATAATAATATGCCCTGCCGTAATATTCGCAAATAAACGAATCATTAAGGCTACAGGTTTTACTATCAATCCAACCACTTCTACGATGGTTAAAATTGGTTTTACAAAAGTTGGGATTCCCGGCATCCATAAGGTATGCTTCCAGAAATCTTTATTCCCATTAATCACGATCAATACCAAGGTGAATAACCCAAGCGATACTGTAACGGCAATATTACCGGTAACATTGGCAGCACCAGGCAATAAACCAACTAAATTCGTAATCCAGATGAAGAAAAATACCGTTAATAAAAATGGCATAAACTTCATGTATTTTTTCTCCCCTATCTGAGGTTTTGCAATTTCGTCCCGTACAAATAAAACAAATGTTTCAAGAATATTGTTAAAGCCCTTAGGAGCTTGTTTATGCCTTTTGTGGAAAGAAGCCAGACGAACAAAGATGATCAACATAATGATAACGGTTATAAACATAGCCGCTACGTTTTTAGTGATCGATAAATCGACTGGACGCTCTGCATTTAAAGGATGATGTTCCTTATCAAACTCAACCTCATTAGCCCCTTCTTCTAATTGATAAATTTTTTCATGAAGATTAACGAAACTCATTCCGTTTTTTTCTACTACATGATGCCCTTCGGTATCATGATGAAATTCGCTGGACATAAAAGTAACAAGACCATGATCGGTATATAAAATCACCGGAAGTGGTATTGTAAAAGAATTCTCTCCTTCTCCGTAAAAATGCCATCCATGCGCATCACCAATATGGTGAAGGATCATCTCTGTAGCATTAAATTCTTTTTCGGCTTCTACTAAAGAGTCCTCTTTTGATGCAAAAGAAAAAACCGGAAGTAAGGCTAGTGCAAATGTCACTATAATCTTTAACGATTTCTGTGCTATCATAATACCTGGTCTACTTAAAAATTATGGGCTCTAAATTTCGGTGCAAAGGTATACTTTTATTTTTTATGTGAAAGTCCACATTTTAATTTTTTATTTAGATTTCAGTTAATCAGAAAAATTATTGATATTCAATCATTTATTCTGGTTAATTAATTTTACGGCAAAAATGGTTTCAAAAATTAAGAAAATAAAATAGGGCACAAAAAAAGCGATCACCTGAGCAAAATTTGAAACCTCATCATCAAGTAATGCCGGCAACAAAAACATAACCGCTGCAAACATTTTTAACAAGCCTAATCCCATAAAAGTAAAACCTGTTTTATCTGAAAAATTAAGGTTTATATACAACAATATGATATAAATAAACAATGTTACTAAAATATGAAACATGTAATTAGCAACCGTACTGTAGTATAAGGTGACCTCTACGAAATTTGAAATTACTATAGATTGAATTACAAATAAAATTAAAGAAAAAGGCAAAAATACCTTAAGGAAGTTTAATAATGGTTTTCCCATCTACTCGTCGTCTTTACTGATGTTTTTAACACTTCTTATCACCTGAAATAAAGCAATAAAAACCCCTAAAAGTGAAACTGAAATTGTGTAGGCCGAAAATTTATTTGGAAATTTTTTGTCTAACCAAATACCCAAAAAGACAGCCCCGGCAATGATAATTGCCATCTGAAAACCTACATTTACAAATACCAGATATTTATTACGCTGATTGTTTTTCATTCTTAACCGACTTCATTGCACTGCGCATTTGGCAAGAGGCATTAAAACTTGCACCAGGCTCCACAGCAAGTTTTAATGCTACAACTTCTCCATCCACAATCGCCGATGATTTTAAACTCAATATCCCACTTACTTTTAGCTTTCCATTAAATTTACCCTCGATATCAGCGTTTTCACATTCTAATGTCCCTTCTATATTTCCATTTTTGCTAATCACCACTTTACCACTGGTCATTAAAGTTCCTTTTAAAAAACCTTCAATTCTAAAAGCTCCTTTGGCTATTATATCTCCGGTAATCTTTGTTCCTGCAGCAATCCTATTTTGTTCATTAAAAATTTCCTTGCCAGAGGTACCTTTCTTTTTTTCTGAAAACATCGTATTAAGAGTGAGAGTTAATAATCTGTTTTATATGTATCAAGATTCTTTTTTAAGAGAATTACACGATAATTATCTGTTGATATTGCAAGAAAGTCATTTTCAACATTATAATCATCATTTTCACGCAATAATTCACCAAAACCTAAAGCTTTTGTACGATCTTCTAAACCATGTATGACTACAAAAATACGATCATCGGTATAAGTATCTAAAGAGGTTGAAAGATTGGCATAATCTAAATCTACTAAAGCAGTATCTATTTTTTGCTGAAGTGCCTGCGCCTCTTCTAATTTAGAATTTTCAAATTCGTAAATGAGTTTATAATTGGTGGCCAAACTATCTTCCTGAAGTTGCAGCCTGCTTAATCTGGGTAGCGTGGCACTAATCATTTCTTTAGCTTTTTGTCCTTCTGGCGATTGGGGATAGGTTAAAGAAACATAACTAAGGGCTTTTCGATATTCTGCCAAACCTCTTAAACGGCCTATAGCCATAGCCTTTAATAGTTCAAATTTAGGGGCGATCTCCTCTCCTGAATATCGAGTTATAAACTTATCACTTTCAGAAATCACCTTAGAAAATTGTTGATTTTCGAATAGTTTTAATGTGTTTTCGTAACTCCTCTTAGGGATGCTTTCCCCATCAACTAAACTTTGTGGGTTCTGAATAAAAAGAGCATATTGAGAGTCGGGATAATTAGAAACGATATCGTTTTTCATCTGGCCCTGTTTCTCCTGCATGTTTAATCTTCCGTAAGCTTTGTAAAGATTATATTTTGAAGGTAAAATTAATCGGTCTTCAGGATTACTGGCCAATACCTCTTCTAAACGGTCTACAGCTAACTGATATTCGCCGAATTTCTCGTTGTAAATTAAGCCTAACTGATAATACGCATAATTACGATCATTATAAAGGCTATCGATAACCTTGTTGTCTGTTGGCAGCTTATCTACATAAGTTAAAGGATCGAACTTTGGATCACTGGAAAAATCAAATTCTCCGGCATTTTCTTCAACAGGCTGATTGACTCCTGTATTTCCGGTAGCCACCCAGCGCCAGTTATCAGCAAGTTTACGATTTCCCCAAACTCTTAAAAATTCACGTTCTCCCCTATTTATGCGGTTTTCACTATAAAAATAAAAGTTACTCGCATTTTCTTCAACGGGCACTCCTATATTGGGAACGCCAGGACCGGCGGTATTTAAAGCTAAAGCTGCCTGTGTTTCTCCTGCTTTAATTTGCTTTTGGTAATCTTCTTTTAACTTATCGGTATAAGTGGTGTAAAATGCGATTTGTTCTTCACGGGGTAATTCTGTTAAATCTAAAATACTATCATTTTTATCGGCTATGGCCTGATAAAAAATCACATTATCTAAATTTTTACGCTTCTTTTCAATCGTACGATATTCCCTTAAATTAGAGGGCATTTCTAAAAGCGTACTATCAAAATATTTTGCTGCTCTTGGATAATCTGATCGATCAAAATTAATATTGGCCATAATCTCATAATTTATAGACCGAAGGTAAGGATCACTATTGGCCCTGCTTCTTAGCGATTTATTGTAATACACAATAGCGGTATCTATAGAATCACGCTGATGGTAATATTCGCCAATTTGAAAGTAAATTTTATCTAAAAAAGGACGGTTTTCACGATCTTCTTCAAGATCAGTAAGCATTTGTTTTAACTGCTGATCGTCGTTTTCTTCGCTATTAAAATTTCTAGCCTTCTGGATATAGGCGTTAATCATATAAATACGCGGCGACTTTCGGTTTAAATCAATAACCTCATCAAAAGCGAGGTTAGCATTTTCAGGCTGATTAAGCAGATTATACAGCTGCCCTAAAATAAAAAAGTAGCGGCCTTTCTCCTCATCTTTCTTAGTAAAATTAGCCGCAGTGGTTAAAGGTGCCAATGCACTATCGGGATACTTTAAATTAATATACGCCTGGGCCATGGCAGCTTTTGCATCGGCATATTCCTGATCTTCAAATTGCGAATTATCGATAATCCTTTTTAGATTCTTAATCGCAATCCGGTAATTTTCTAACCTAATATTGGTTTTCTCTCGCCAAACCTGTGCTGTTCTAATACTATTACTGGCAGGGTACTTTTGTAAAATATAGTTGAACGCCTCTAAAGCCGGAATAAAGCGTTGATCAAAATATCTTGCTTTTCCCAGTAGCATATAGGCTTCGTCGATTTGCGGATTTTCTTCTTCCCCGGCAATTAACATCGAATGTCGCTGTATTGCTTTTACCGCTTTTTCTTCGGCAACGCCAAAGTTTTGATTCCGTACGCTATCGGGAAGTAAAATTTCTTCATCGATTTGCATGCGCTCTATAGGCAATACATCCCAATAATTATCCCTGTAATTTTGGTTTAATTCTTCCCGGCCAGTTTCCAGGGCAAGATTTCCGTTATAAAGTGTATTATATTCAGCTGTAACCGAATGCCAGCTTCGACTAATAAAAGTATCCTTCTTTCTGGAACATGAAATTATTGCTCCCAGAAGGACGAAAATGAAAAAAGCTTGTGTAAATCTCCTCAAAATCAACCCTTTCTTATTACCATCATAACTCAGTTACGCAGCATTTAGTATGTAAAAATAAGTTTCTTTTTACAAATACAAAGGTTTGCGCATTAAATAAGAAAAATCAGGCCGTGATTACTCGGGATTATCAACTTTAGGTTCCTCGGTTTGCTCCTCTTCAGATAGTTTCACTTCTTCTGGAATTTGTTCCCCAGAAAAATAAGTTTCCAGTTCTTTTAATGTGGCTTCAGAAGTTTTAATATCCTTAACGATAATGCCTTTATTTAAAACTACGATACGCTCACAAACTTCGGTCACATGAATAAGATCATGACTGGAAACCAAAACAGTAGTTCCTGAAATTTCAGAAAGATCTTTAATAATTTTCTTCAGCCTAATTTGTGTCGTAGGGTCCAGATTGGCAAATGGCTCATCTAAAATCACCACTTTTGGCTCGCCAATTAACGCCGCAACGATTCCCACTTTTTTCTGATTTCCTTTTGATAAATCCCGAAGATATTTTTTTCGGCCAATAATTTCCCCGTTAAAAAATTCTTCAAATTGCATCAAAAAACTATCAATATCGGCTCGGTTTTGATTACGCAGTTCTCCCACAAAATAAAAATATTCTTCCGCAGTAAGATAACCTATCAAAAAACTCTCGTCGATAAACGAAGCGGTAAAGGTTTTCCAGTCTTCACTTTCGTTAACAGTAATATCCTGATTAAAAATATTTCCTGACGTAGGTCTTATTAAATCTAATAACAAACTAAAAAATGTAGTTTTTCCGGCTCCATTATTTCCCACGAGTCCGAAATTTTGACCTTGTGGGATTTCTAAATGGTCGATATCTAAAACTTTGGTGCCATTGTATACTTTAGATAGATTGGTTGCTGTGATCATAATATGTTCTTTATTTGGGGGACTTTATATTTTAATTAAAATTGAGTGTTAAGCGCTATTATTTTGGTTAATTAAGATAGCATATCGTATTAATCACCGGTTTGTTTATACCCATGAATCATAGCATATTTATTCTTTTTATACTGAATGGTAATTCTATCCATCAGGTAGTTTCTAAGAAAGATGCCTATAAGTCCTAAAACACCTATCGCTAAAAGACCAATATTAAAACTGAAGACTTTATAACATAAGTAAAAAACACCCAGTGGAACCGCCAATAGTGGTATGGCCACTAACCATTGTGCTGCGCCGGTTCCCTGATAATTCATAAACGGACTTTTTTCTAAATCAATACGCTTTTTATTAAACGATCCCGTAAACATCAATAAGGGTACATTTACCCCAAGATTATACAGGGCACAAGTAAAAATAATGAGTAGAATATTCCAGCCAAAATATGCATAAGGTGTGCTTAAAATAGTAAGTATTACAATACTAAAACTTATTAATGCTGCTTTAGAAGCCAGATACTTTCGCATTGGTATATTTTGCGACATGATCATTTGGTAATAGGCAGCATCCCAGCTTGGCACAAATTGCCCAAAATTGATCATAAATATTCCGGTGATAAAAATACCAGCAAAAACAAACATTACCGGCATGCCTTCGTAAACAGAATTGGTAAAAAACAGTAAGCCATATAATAAAAAGAAAAAAGAAAGAAATACCGTTGATTTTGGACGTTTGTTGCGCCAAATTAACTTCATGTCTAATTGAAGAAATGTCGCTACATCACCAAATCTTTTTAACCACTCAAACTCCTGTGATTTAACCTCTTTTTGTTTCGTTTTTAGGCCGGCGTCCAAGTAAAATTTATTTTTCAGTGTATTTCGTACCCATACAAAGAATAATACTGAAAGAATGACTGGCAAAATAGCCAAATAAGGCATTTCTAACACATAATTTAAGAAAACACCAAACTTCTCGCTTACCGGGAAAACATCAAAATATTCTAATCCTGCCAGCGCTAAAATGAAAATGATCGCCGGTAAGAACGATTTTAGATCTTCAGCAAACTTCTTTTTTATCAGGAAATTAAAATAATTGACAGAAAAACTAAAAAACAATACGCTAACTGCCCAGGCAATCATTGAAACTGCACTATGATTAGATCTCACAGTGACCACAATAGCAAAAGGCACGTAAATTAAAATGGGTAAAATGTTATAGAACGAGAATAGTGATTTTAGCAACACAAAATTGATAACCTTATGCTTTTTAATATTCTGAAGTAACAAAGGTTTTATTTGCACTACAGGAAGGCTTTGCATAAAAAATCGAAATATCAATTCGAAAGCCAGCCAGGCTAAAATAAATTCGTTCAATTTCAAGAGTGGGTCTTTATCAGGATATACATCTTTTAATATGGGGTACAGTCCTATTCCCATAAAAAGAAACATGACAGCAAAATATGCTCCTATAAAAATCATGAAAATCTTAAGACCCAGACTCTTGCCAAAACTTGCGCTACGTGTAAAAGACTTCCACTCTAAACTGAGTAATTTACCTACCATACAAAAATGCTTTACTTACTTGTGTCGAAATTTAGACTTTTGTTACACTCTAAAAGCTGATACTTTGTATTTTTGCCCACAAATTATTTTTGATGGGTACATTTCATAAACTAAAAATAAAAGAAATCATTAGGGAAACGCCTCAGGCTGTGAGTATTTCGTTCGAAATTCCTTCAGAACTTGAGCAGGAATACAAATTTAAAGCAGGACAGTATATTACCATAAAAGCAGATGTGGATGGTAAAGAACTGCGTAGAGCTTATTCCCTTTGTTCAGCTCCAAATTCCGGAGAATTTAAAGTAACGGTTAAGGAAGTTGATGGTGGTAAATTTTCTGTAGTGGCTAATAATAAACTTCAGGCTGGCGATATTTTAGACGTTCATACTCCTGAAGGGAAATTTATTCTAGAACCTTCTACAAAGGCTAAAACTTATGCTGCATTTGCAGCAGGAAGTGGTATCACACCGGTATTATCGATTATAAAAACAGTACTTTCTGAAGAATCCCACAGTAGATTTATTCTTACCTACGGAAATAAATCTCCAGAAGATACTATTTTCTTTAAGGAACTTTTAGAACTTCAGTCGGCTTATCCAGATCGACTTTTTGTTGAATTTGTATTTAGTAGAGCCAGAGAAGACAATGCACATTTTGGCCGAATTGAAACCAGCACGGTTAATTTTGTGATGAAAAATAAATTTAAAGATCATCCTTTTGATGCTGTTTATCTTTGCGGACCCGAAGAAATGATTAATCATGTAAGCGAAGTTCTTACCAATAATGGTATCGCTGAAGAAAATATCTATTACGAATTATTTACCAGTAACGATACTGGCGAAGTTGAAGCTAATCTTGAAGGGCAAACACAAATCACCATTATGGTTGACGATGAGGAAACCAGCTTTGTGATGAATCAAACCGATGTGATTCTGGATGCTGCGCTGGAAAACGATCTTGATGTTCCTTATTCCTGCCAGGGCGGAATTTGCAGTAGCTGTATCGCCAGAATTGTGGAAGGAAAAGCTGAAATGCGTAAAAATCAAATTCTTACTGACGATGAAATCGAAGAAGGATTGATTTTAACCTGCCAGGCGCATCCGCTTACTCCCAGCATTAAAGTTGATTACGACGACGTTTAAATTTTAGTATTTTTTTTATAAAAAAGGCTTTCAGTAGTAGTGAAAGCCTTTTTCTTTTTCAATTCAATACCGAATTTATTTTTTTAACCACGCTGTTCGGACTTATGTTCCTAATGGCAAATTCGTAACCATCAGGATATTTATTGCCATAAACCGAGGTGGGTATTTTGGGGAACTTCTCTAAATCTGGAATCAACGAATTTTCGAAAGGCTGTTTAAACGGTTTAAATCCGGCATAAGGATGGGTTACTCCCCAAATACTAATTACCGGAATCCCATACATCGCCGCCATATGTCCATTTCCACTATCCATCGATAACATCACATCAAGATTGGATATTAAAGCCAGCTCTTCTTCAAAAGATAAGAGCCCCGCCACACTTATACAATTCTCAAATTGCTGTGCCCAGGATTGTAGTTTTTTGGTTTCCACATTTCCCCCGCCAAGTAAAAACACCTGAATATTGTCCTGGTTATTTAGTTTGCCTAAAACCTCTTCCATTAAATCTGCCGGATAGGCTTTAGAATTGTGCTGGGCAAAAGGGGCAATTCCCAACCATTTTTTAGAGGAATGCGCTACGATATCATGTATTTTAGGCGGAATTTGCTGTTTTTCAGGAAAAATATGATTACTGAAATCGATAGGGAATCCCAACTCTTCAAACACATCGGCATAGCGCTGGTGTGTACTTTTTAATTCCCTGAAAATTTTATGATCTTCACGGGTTAATTTCTTTTTTTCTGCCCTACCCTTATCGATTTGTTTCACGGGAATTCCGAAGAAATAAAAAACCGATTTTAATACATTGCTTCTAAGAACATTGTGAAGATCGGCCACCATTTCGATCTCATGATTTCGTAATTCCCGGGCCAGTCTTCCCAATCCCATCACACCATTATGCTCGCCATTAATATTGGCTTCATAAATTTCTACATTGGGAATCCCTTTAAACATAGGCGCAAAAAAAGGACGCGTAAGGAAAGTGATTCGGCAATTGGGATACATCGCCATAAAGGTTCTAATCACAGGAACCGTCATGGCTACATCGCCCATGGCCGATAAACGAATAGCAAGAATATGAGCACTTTTCTCTTTATTCTCCTTGGGAATATGTTGATGTGTAGTGCTCATAATTTTTCTTATTTATTTCTAAGAACCGGGTTTAGTTCGTCATCATTATACATTTTCATCTGTTTATAGACTTTCATGTATTTATCACCGTTTTCAATATCTTTTAAAAGCTGATCTATGGCTGAAGAAAGATCTACCCGTTGCTCTAATAAAATATCAAGCTTTGCCTGGCATTTTTCTTTATGCTCTGCTGAAGCATCGTCACGAGTGGCTTCCTGGTGCATGTGATAAATTTTAAGTGCTAAGATCGATAACCGGTCTACACCCCAAGCAGGACTTTCTGTATTGATCGTCGCATTTTCTTTGGGCTCCACCGCTTTATATTTTTCAAGGAAATAACTATCAATATATTCTACCGTATCGGTACGATCCTGGTTAGAAGCATCAATAAGGCGTTTCAGTTTTAACCCAGCCACAGGATCGATATTGGGATCCCTTACAATATCCTCGTAATGCCATTGCACAGTATCTATCCAGCATTTTCTATACAAAAGATGCTCTATAAGCTGTGATTCACTATCATAGGGGTTTGTAAAAGGCTGATCTACATGATCAATTTCATGATATTTTTTGATCACTTCCTGAAAGATCTTATTGGCTTTATCTGTAAACATTATGTTGATTTTTTAAAACTGAATAGTTTAAACGCCCCCAAAATCTGAAAATTTCAGGATTCGTCGCTTTTATTGAATATTTAAAATTAAGATACAAAGGTATTATAAAATCTATAATTGATATTATCCTCTTTTGTACGACCAGAAATTCAAATGTATGCTTCTAAAGCTCTTTTAAGTATGAATAAAAAGCACTCCAAAAGGCATCAAAATCAATATTAGTAAAAGTATTTCCCTAAAGATCTTATCCTTGCCGGTATCAAAGTAGTTAGAAACAATAATACTAAGCGGAATAAAGAAAAAAATAAGCTCGCTCCCATTTTTACTTGGCGCCAATATTCCTACTGAAATACCAATGACAAGCGTAAACAAAATAAGGTTTAAGGATGGTCGTAAACTCACACCGGCCTTTTGAATAATTGAAATATAATATACAAGCGACCATAAAGTAAGTGCTAAAATGATACTTATTGGCGTTAGGAATTTGAAGGACTGATAATTAGAAAAATCGAAATTATAGGACTGGTACCAATCTGAAATTAGATAAAATTGATCGTAAATTAATAAGTGTATCGAGCAGTAAATCATGTAAACACAAACTGCTGAAGTGATAGGAATTAACCAGTTTTTAGGCCTGGGCGAATAAATGATAATCCCCCAAAATACAATCAATAAAAATAAAATCGACCAGAAATAGAATAACGAAGCAATACAAATCCAAAAAGCAGCGTCAAATATTTTCTTTTGCACGCTTATTTGCGATTTTAAACTTATTATTCGGCGTAAAGCCAATAGAATAAGCGTTGCTGAAATGATCACATTATAATCCCTAAGCAACGAAAAAAAGGAAGCACAAAACACCGAAAATAAAAGAACTTTATACGCGCTACGCTGGGTAAGATCATTCTTTTTTGCTATAAAATTCAGCAAAAATAGTGACAGCATAAGCGTTAAAAAAACGCCTAAAATTTTAAAGAATTTAAAGATCTCGAAAGCCAAAAACCAGTTCTGGAAATTAGCTGTGATAAAAAATCCAGAGAGCAATACGAGGACAAGCGTAATATTAATTGGCTTTGATTTGGCAAAAAAGCTTGTTAGCATTGCTCTTTTTTCTATTTTTGTAGTGTTAAACTAACAATGTTAAACGATGACTGAATTTTTTGAAGGAATCTCGTGGCTATTTGAAAATGTACTTCTTGTACCTCTTGATTGGCTACGTTCCCTGGAACTAGACTCATGGTGGGCTGCTAACGCCATCAACTTTGTATTTATTATCATTGGAATGATCGCTTTTGCATACTGGTGTAAGCAATTAAAGATTTTCCAAGATGCCGATGACGAAAACACAAGGTCTAAACCTTACTTAGGATAATCCTAAGCAAGGTCGAATCCTAGATCTTTTCTAAAATACATCTTATCAAATTGTAGTTTTTCTACATTTTGGTAAGATTTTTTTAGTGCCTGTTTGTAATCTTCTCCAAATGCGGTTACAGCAATTACCCTACCGCCGTTGGTCACTACTTTACCATCCTTTAACGTAGTCCCTGCATGAAATACCAGCGCGTCTTCTACATTTTCGATACCGATAATTTCTTTAGCTTTTTCGTAAGCTTCTGGATATCCTCCAGAAACCATCATTACCGTTGTAGCAGTTCTCTGGTCGATTTCCAGATCTACCTCATCAAGTTTTCCCTGGGCGGCTTTTTCCAGCACTTCTACCAAATCAGATTTTACCCTTGGTAAAACTACTTCAGTTTCAGGGTCTCCCATTCGTACATTATATTCTATCACATAAGGCTCGTTTCCTACTTTTATCAATCCGATAAAGACGAATCCTTTATAATCGATATTTTCTTCAGCAAGACCGTTTACCGTAGGTTTTACAATGCGCTCTTCGATTTTCTGCATAAATTCGGCATCAGCAAAAGGTACCGGAGAGATTGCTCCCATTCCACCGGTATTTAAACCGGTATCACCTTCTCCTATTCGCTTGTAATCTTTAGCTGTGGGTAAGATTTTGTAATTTTTACCGTCGGTCAAAACAAAAACGCTAAGTTCTATCCCGTCCAAAAATTCTTCGATCACCACTTTTGCGCTGGCTTCTCCAAATTTTTGATTTTTCAGCATATTCTCTAATTCGGCCTTCGCTTCATTAAGATCATTTAAAATTAAAACGCCTTTTCCTGCAGCAAGGCCATCGGCTTTAAGAACGTAAGGGGCCTTTAAAGTTTCCAAAAATGTTTTACCGGCTTCTAAACTTTCTATGGTAAAACTTTCGTATGCGGCTGTTGGGATTTGATACATCGCCATAAATTCTTTGGCACGCTCTTTACTTCCTTCCAGTAATGCTCCGCGTTTAGAAGGCCCAACAATTAAAAGATCTTTCAACTCTGGCTCTCCCTTACAAAAATCTGTAATTCCTTTGACAAGAGGATCTTCAGGACCTACGACCAACATGTCTATATTTTTTTCAATAATAAAATCTTTAATACCAGAAAAATCTCCTACATTTAGGCTCACATTTTCCCCTACGTTTGCAGTTCCGGCATTTCCGGGAGCTATATAAAGTTTTTCACATTTTGGACTTTGTGCAATTTTGTAAGCAAAAGTATGCTCTCTACCGCCAGAACCTAGTATTAAGATTTTCATTTTTTTAGAAATATTTATTTTGGACTTCAAAAATAATTGTTTGTAAATTGAAGCACCAATAAAATCGAATAAAAAAGTATTGTTAAGTTTTGGATTGGTTTAAACTTTCGCTTCAGCTCAATAATTTTCCTGTAAACCGGGCCCGAAAAATGTTGGACGAAATCGACAATATTCCCGAGAGCCAATACCAAAAATATATCGAAACAAAAAAAAAGGAAATTGTTGATTATCATTTAAATAATAATAATTTCTATAAAAGTTTTATTGCGAATAAATCGGTTACAAAATGGGAAGATATTCCTATTATGCACAAAATCGATTTACAGCAACCATTAGAGGATCGTCTAAGTGAAAAATTTGATCTAAAGAATAGCTATGTAGGGAAAACCTCGGGAAGTAGCGGTCATCCATTTACTTTTGCTAAAGACAAACTTTGCCATGCCATGACCTGGGAAGGTTTTAACGATCATTATAACTGGCACGGGATAGATCTTAACAAATCACTGCAAGCCAGATTTTATGGAATTCCGTTAGACTTTTATGGCAATCTTCAGGAACGAATTAAAGATCAGATAAGCCTTAGAAGGCGCTTTAGTATATTTGATCTTAGCGAGGCCAAATTGCAGGGTTTTCTTGATCGTTTTAAGAAAAGTAAATTTGATTATCTAAATGGTTATACCAGCGCCATCCTGCTTTTTTCTAAATTCTTAAAGAAAGAAGAAATTGTACTTAAAGAGATTTGCCCTAGTTTAAAACTTTGTATTGTAACGTCTGAACGATTATTTGAAAAGGATAAAAAAATTATTGAAGAAGCTATTGGCGTGCCCGTGGTAAACGAATATGGTGCCAGCGAAGTAGGCCTTATCGCTTTTGAGAACCCTGAAGGGGAATGGTGCCTTAATCGTAATGATCTTTTTATAGAAATTGTAGATGAAAATAATAAAACTTTGCCACCTGGCGAAGAAGGAAGAATCGTAATAACTTCCCTATATAATAAAGCCCATCCTATAATAAGATATGCCATTGGCGACATTGGCATAATGTCTAAAAAAAGCACTCCAAAAAAGCCAATATTAGCCTCATTGATAGGAAGAACCAGTGATGTTGCAAAACTAGCTGACGGAAAAGTAGTTCCCGGACTTACATTTTATTACGTGACGAAAACGATTATCGACGATACCGGAAGCACCAAAGAATTTATAGTGACCCAAACGCAAATAGATTCTTTTGATATTGAATATGTACGCGATACCGATTTTAATGCTGAAGAAACTACCAGAATTGCTGAAGCGGTAGAAAAATACGTAGGGAAAAATTTGAAAGTCAACTTTAAAAGAAAACAAAGCCTAACCCGAAGCAAAAGCGGGAAACTTAAGCAGTTTACTTCTTTAATCGATTGATTTTAATTGCCTGGATTTCACAAAAAAATGTTCTCCTAAAAAGACCAAAATCCAATACATACTTTTTAGTTTGCCGTAACCCAGAACTTGATTGTAAACCTTGAAATTATAGGAAAGCATTTCAAATTTATTTTCTGAAACCGATCCTTTTCTTATTCGATATAAAGCCAGCGATTCTTCCATTCCATGGGCAGTTCCTCCTTTTCTAATCACTTCGATCCACATGGCCCAATCCTGTCTTTTTCGTATTTCAGGATGATACACTTTGCCAATTTTAGCTGCATTATACATCCCGGTAAGATTACCTATATAATTACTCCTTATCAATTTAGGGTAATTAACAAAAGGTAAGGCCTCGATAAATTCATTTAAAGATTCGCCTTTTTCATTAATGCGCTCATAACTACTAAAAACAATTTTTGCCTTATTTTCTTCGCAAAATTTAAGCTGCAGAGAGAGCTTTTCTGGTTTCCAAAGATCATCTGCGTCTAAAAACGCAATAAACTCTCCTAAAGCCTCCTTAATGGCTTTATTTCTTGAATACCCTGCCCCACGGTTTGTTTGATTTCTGAAGATTTTAATACGAGTGTCTTTATTTATATAATTCCGAATCGTATTAACAGTCGCGTCTTTTGAAGCATCATCTACAATAATAAGCTCCCAGTTTTTATAATCCTGAGCAATAACAGATTCGATTGCCATCGCAATAAATTCATTCGAATTATAAGCAGGCATGATCACAGAAACCAAAGGGCTTTGCATTGCTATTTTTTATTATGCTTACTAAAATCTTTATGCTCTTTCTTCAGTAAATCTTCTTTTGATAGATTTTTGAAGTAATTATAAGTAATTTTCATCCCTTCTTCCCTGGAAACTTTTGGTTCCCAGCCAAGAATATCTCTAGCTCTAGTAATATCGGGCTGACGTTGCAAAGGATCGTCTTGTGGTAATTCTTTGTAAACTATTTTTTGTGTTGTTCCGGTTAGTTTGATAACTTCTTCAGCAAAATCTTTTATAGTTAATTCATCTGGATTACCAATATTTACCGGTGCTACGTAATCACTAAAAAGTAGCCTGTAAATTCCTTCAACCTGATCGTCTACATAACAAAAAGAGCGTGTTTGCGATCCATCACCAAAAACAGTTAAGTTTTCTCCTCTTAACGCCTGACCTATAAATGCAGGAATTACCCGGCCGTCATTTAACCTCATCCTTGGCCCATACGTATTAAATATTCTTACAATTCGGGTTTCCAAGCCATGAAACCTGTGATAGGCCATCGTTAATGATTCCTGAAATCGTTTCGCTTCATCATATACCCCACGTGGACCAATAGTGCTTACATTCCCGTAATAATCTTCAGATTGTGGATGTACCAGTGGGTCTCCATAAATTTCAGAAGTTGAAGCAATAAGTATTCTGGCCCCTTTTTCTTTTGCCAGTCCTAAACAATGATGTGTTCCTAACGATCCTACCTTTAGAGTCTGAATCGGGATCTTTAAATAATCGATAGGACTTGCAGGAGACGCAAAATGAAGGATGTAATCTAATTTTCCGGGAACATGGATAAATTTGGTAACATCATGCTCATAGAATTCAAAATCCTTGTTTTTAAAAAGGTGTTCTATATTACGAATATCGCCCGTTATAAGATTATCCATTCCTATAACACGAAAGCCTTCCTTAATAAATTTATCACACAAGTGCGAACCCAAAAAACCTGCTGCTCCTGTAATCAATACAGTTTTGCCCATTTAATTTTTTTTAATCGATTTTAAAAATCACTTAGAAACCATTTTAGTTTCAATTTACAACAGGAGCTTTAAGAATTAAAGATTTGCTCCAGTATTTTTTCTGTAATTAAATACGTTGGTTTAACCCCTGTGGTTCCTAAACCACCCGAAGCTAACGTGCTTCCGGTTTCTAAAGGATTATCAGAGGCATAATACGCGTATCGTACCTGCACATCTTCAGCAATACTTTTTCTTAATTTGCTGGCGGCCTGTATGGCTTTTTGATAATGCGCTCCTTCCATTTCAAGACCACTTACGTTCCAAGTAGAATCATGGAAAAACTTAAGAATATCACGGTTTTGTAAAGATGTTCCTAAAACAGTGATCATACTGCCATCTACCACTTTTATTCCGTGTCCTTCAAGATCATCCTTTTTTAGTTCATTTTTAAAAGGATAATTATCGGCTGTACCTTCAAAAATATGAGCTGAAGGAATCATAATATCTCCCTTGCCCCCTTCTAAAATACCGGCTTTTCCCATGATGGAAACCGATTTTACATTCATTTTTATCTCGTCGCCATCAAGGATATAAGGTTTAAGCAGTTCATCCATCGTTTCGTAAGCCTGTTCTCCAAAGGCATAATCCATCACAATAATTACCGGCTTTTCTTCTTCTTTTAACGAGGTAAATTCTTTATTTCTGAAACCTTCTTCCAGTTTTGCGGTATCAAAAACCTGAACATCGATATTGGTACCGCTGCTATCTTCTATAAACTTCATTCCTTCAGAAATGGCTAATTTTGACACCTTTTGGCGAACCTGTCCATTAGATGGATCACTTAGCATTTCGTAAACCTGAAGAATATCTTTCTTTTTAATTTCAGCTTTTAGCGCTAAAGGTGCATAAAGCGTATTCATTACACTGTGCATATTCGCACTAATAATATGAATAGGGCGTTGTAGCAATTCTGCATCTACCAGATATTTCTTGATCTTATCTGCCCATACTTCGCCATGAATATGATGTCCTAAACGTTCTCTAAGAATGGGACTAAAGGTGATAATCCTTTTATCGTTATTTACGGTTTCCTCAATCGCCAGTTTTCCCATCCAGTAAATAATATGTAAAAACTGCTCTGGATTATTTGGCGTAGAAAACTTAGGGTAAATCTTAGAAACCTCGTAAAAGGTTCGGCCTAAAATATTGGCGGCATGGGTTAAAGCCACTTCACGCTCGGCCTTATCAATCTCTTCTTTAGAAAGCACTACGGCTTCCAGCTTTTTCCAGTCTCTGGTAACGCTACCATCTTCGTCGATAACCACACGTCTCATTATTTTATGAGATTCGATAAATAAGAAGGTTAAATGCGTAAGAATATCATAAATTTCAGATCGCCCACGGGTAATCTCAATATTCATTTGCTCTTCGTCTATGCGATAACAATTTCTTCGACGTTTTGGCGGAACAATGGGTTGAAAATGAGAATCACCATATCCTTCGTCACTGGTAAGATTAATATAACGGCATTGCTCAATCCCGATAGGGAGACGTTCTAAAACATATAATAACCCATTAAGTTCAGCTTTATCCTCGGCTACAGAACCATAAATTTCAGGTCGTAGCGCTAATAATCCTTCTCTTAAAGTTTCTCCCGAAACACCCATGGGTTTATAAAAACCTCTATTAAAAAGGTGTCTCATAGTAATATACATACGCTCTATCGCATTGGTACTTTCCTGCGCTCTCGTTCTTCCGTCTGTTTTCAACTTCACAATTTTTATTTTTTTATTAATGCTTCTAAAGCATCTGCAATTTTACGATCGTTTGATAATCTTGGCAACTTATTTTGCCCGCCTAATTTACCAATCGACTTCATATAGGCCTGAAATCCGTTTTTAGGGACTTTTGTAATTTTTACCGGCTGTAGAATATTCCCTTCAATTAAGTCGAAGTAATACAAGTTTTGCTGCTGAAGCGACTGGTCTAAGATATTCCTGAAATTCGTCAAATCATCAGGTTCTTTTTCAAATTCTATAAACCACTCGTGATACGGTAATTCTTCTGCGGATGGATTTACCTGAGGCGCCACCGTAAATTCGTTAATTCTGGCCTCTGTTTTTTCTGAAGCAATTTGCATGGCCTCTTCTACTTCTTTGGCTATCACATGCTCACCAAAAGCTGAAATATAATGTTTTATCCTACCCGAGACCATTACACGATAAGGCTTTAAACTGGTAAACTGAATGGTATCGCCAACATTATATGCCCAAAGACCGGCCGTTGTGCTAATAATCATCACATAATTTACGTCAAGTTCTACCTCTGCAATTGTAAGTCTTTTTGGGTTTTCATCAAAAAACGCTTCTGCTTTAATAAACTCGTAAAAAATGCCACTGTTAAGCTGCAATAACATTCCCTTTTCTTTCTGGCTATCCTGAAAAGCAAAAAAACCTTCAGAAGCGGGATATAATTCGATGCTATCTACTTTTCGACCAATAAGATTTTCAAATTTTGAGCGATAGGGTTCGTAATTAACACCCCCGTAAATAAAGAGGTCGAAATTCTTAAAAATATCACCTATTTTTTTACCGGTTTTACGTTCTAGTTTTTCAAAATACATTTGCACCCAGCTGGGGATTCCGCTAATCACGGTCATATTCAGGTTACGGGTTTCCTCGACGATGGCATCAACTTTGGTTTCCCAATCTTCTATACAATTGGTTTCCCAACTTGGCATTCGATTTTTCTGAAGATATCCCGGCACATAGTGCGCTACAATCCCCGACAACCGTCCCAATTTTACGCCGTTCTTTTCGGTAAGTTCGGGGCTACCCTGCAAAAAGATCATTTTCCCATCTACAAATTTCGCATTTCCGGTTTCAGCGATATAACAAAGAATAGCATTTCGTGCCGCTTCGATATGCGTAGGCATACTTTCTTTGGTAATCGGGATATACTTTGCGCCACTGGTAGTCCCAGAGGTTTTAGCATAGTATAAAGGTTTTCCCGGCCACAAAATATCCTCCTGGCCAACTACCATTTTATCTACATAAGCCCGTAAATTTTCATAATCTCTTACGGGAACATTTTCTACAAAATCGGCATATGTTTTTATGCGATCAAAATGGTGATCTTTACCAAAATTGGTGTCTTTCGCTGTAGCAATTAATTCATTAAAAATATGCTGCTGAACTTCGATAGGATTCGAAGACCAGGCATCAATTTTCTTTTTTACGACTTTAGCGAATATTTTAGCTGCAAAGGATTTTAAAGACATAGACTATTCAAAATCAATATAATCGGTTGGATTTACAGGATTTCCTTCGTTCCATAATTCAAAATGTAAATGCGGACCGGTAGTATATTCTCCGGTAGAACCGGCGGTGGCGACTACCTCACCAGCTTTTACAAAATCGCCCTGTTCTTTAGTTAAAGAGGCGTTATGTTTATAGACCGAAATCAGTCCATAATCATGCTTTATAATGATCACATAACCGGTTTCTGTGGTCCATTCTGCAAAAATAACCCGACCATCTGCAACAGATTTTACCGGTGAATTTTTAGGGACTACAACATCTACGGCATAATGTTTTTCTTCAGCATCATAGCCTTCAGAAATTGTTCCTTTAACCGGGGGAAAGAGGGAAAAATCAATGTTCTCTGTAGCTCCCGGCAAAATATTATATTTATCCTCTAAGGCCACTTCTTCCCTTAATAAACTATCGGCTTTGGAAGGTGGAATAACCTCAACTTCCATATTTTCCTGAGAAAATTTAGCAATAGAATCCCTATTAAGCTCTGAGGTTTGTAAATCTCCCGATAATACTCCTTTTATCGATCCCAAAAACTGATTATTTAGCTTTAAAACATTTTGTAAAGAATCGGTTTTGTAGGCTAATTGCGCTGCCTGCTCTTTTAATTGTGGCGAAGAATATCCGGGAATATATTCTCGTAAAGGTGTGAAGGCAATTATAAAAGTAGTGGCTGCTATTAATAAAATAGCACTCGTAGTTACCAGAACAAATACGTTTAAACGAGTTAATTTTAATGAATATCTTTCTTCAAAAGTATCTTCATTTAAAATTACCATTCGGTATTTATGAAGAAGTTTTCTGGTGAATTTTTTCTTATTTTCTTTCTTTTTAGACATACATAAAAACCTTAAACAAAGATACTGGAAAATTTATGCTTAACGCCAGTTTTAAATGATAATCGAAATTTGCTCTTTTTAGGGCATATTTTTGCATAAATCACAGCTTTTTTAATATTTCACAGATTAAATGCTCGCAAAAATAATGCAAAACAGCTTTCTTAATTACCCTTGCTATAAGCATTATAATTAACAAATTGCATATATTTTATCTATATTAACTTATATATTGGTTTATTCTTGTTAAGTTTGTAAATATAAATATCGAGTTATGAATGCATTTATGTTACCATTAGTTATAGGAGCACCACAGATCGTACTTATCGTAATTGTGGTTTTACTAATATTTGGAGGTCGAAAAATTCCAGAATTGATGAGAGGATTAGGAAGTGGGATTAAGGAGTTTAAGGATGCATCTAGAGATGATGACGATACCACTAGGAGTTCTGCTTCAGATGCTAAAAAAGTTGAAGACACCAAGTAGTTAAAAAAATAGCAATCAAAAAGCCCATTCTTAATTAGAATGGGCTTTTTTTATTGTCTTATCAATGCTGAAATTTGATTTATTTTGAGTCAAATTTTAAAGATTTTAGAATGGCATCCAGCTCGAATACATGATCTCTCTTACTGCTAGCGGGCCTAAAAATAAATCCTTCAGCAATAACATATCGATCATTTGCCTCATCACGAATGGCATAATTTACAAAAGGTCCTGCCATATATGCATTGTTCACTTCCCAGGTACCACGAGTTTCATACGCAAAATGCCCATCGATCGTGGTTTCGAACAAATAAGGAGCATAGGCTTCTTCAGTAATCATATAACTTCCTTCTACGGGTCCAGGAATATACTTTTCTCCAATACTATCGCGCATTTTCACAATATTGGCAATCACGCTAGAATCTTTATCAATGGTATTTAATGGTACCTGATATACCAAAATTTCCATTAGCCCTTTTGGTATCTCTTTTCTAATCCAGATAAAATTATCTTCTTGCGCAGCATAACGATACGCTGTTGGAAACTTCATAGAAACCCCAAATGTTTTTTCCAACTCTTCATCAGACTTTGGGGATTTGCCAATTCTACGTTGTTTTTCTTTAATTTCAGTAGCTTTTAATATATCGATAATACTGTCTGAAGACGCGTTGATCCTATCTATTAATTGTTGCTTATTTTCTCCGCTAATAATAATTCCTGTTTGTGGTGTAGCATATTGATCCTTAATAATAGCAAGGCTATCTTTACCTTTTTCGACTTTTATAAAAATTCGGCTTCTACGTACAAAACCAGAGAAGGTTTCTGGCGGAATCTGGCTTAAACTGAATAAAGGCTCATCTTGTGGTAAACCTTCGACCGGCGCTGCAAGATTATCTCTTAAAGCATCGCCTACCTGCCCTTCCCAAAGATTGTTGTCCATTACTACGGAAAGTTGGTTGATATTTCCCGAAGAATCTGCTAAAATACGCGGTGCCGGCTCATCAGATTTTTCTTTACAGGAAATAATAATTAAAAAGGAAAGCGCAAGAAATACTAATTTTTTCATTTTATTAGTTTTGAATTTAAGTTTGGTTCTAGCCTTTAGACACCTTAATCTTCATTCCTGGTTTAAGGCGCGTACTGCTCATGTCATTCCATGTCCTCAAATTCTGTACCGTAACGCCAGGAAACTTCTTAGAAATGCTCCATAATGAATCTCCCTGCTTTACTGTATAAAGTTTTGTGTCCCCTTTTGTAGTGGTTTTAGCACTACTAGAAGCTGTAGCACTTTGGGTGTTAGCCACTGGTTTTCTTGGATATATCGTTAAATATTGCCCTACTCTTATGTTGTTCCCCCTTATATTGTTCCACCGCTTAATACTGCTTACACCTACGCCATATTTTTGTGCAATTCTTCCTAAATAATCCCCGCTTCTTACTCGATATCTTATGCGATCTTCGGTTTCTATGTATTTTGGTAAAGGTTTTTGCCTATTTGCAATTTCCTGTTCTGCGTATTGATAAATTGCGGCTTCATTATTTACAAAAGCTCCGGTTTTTGTTCTTGGTAATCTCACCACATAATTTTTATCCTCTACAAATGGAATGATATCCAACTTATAACTTGGATTTAAAAATTGAAGTAATTCTTTATTTACCCCGGTAACTTTAGAAATATGATCGAAAGTCAGTAATTCTTTTACCTGAATAGTATCGGTCTGGAAATAAGGAATCTCCGGGCGTTTAGGCTGAAAATTATGCTCATCGGCATATTCAAAAATATACAATGTGGCCAAAAAGGCGGGTACATAACCTGCGGTTTCTCTTGGTAAATAACGTCGCATCGACCAATAATCTGTAGAACCTCCGCTTCTTCTAATGGCTTTTGAAACATTCCCTGGACCCGAATTATAGGAAGCTAACACCAAATCCCAATCTCCAAAAACTTTATAAAGGGTAGAAAGATATTTCGCTGCTGCCTCTGTTGCTTTTACGGGATCCATGCGTTCATCTACATAACTACTCACATTAAGATCGTGCATTTTTCCGGTAGTAAACATAAATTGCCATAGGCCTGTCGCCCCTACTCTGGATTTTGCCCTTGGATTTAAAGCCGATTCTACAATGGCCAGGTATTTAATTTCTAACGGAATATCGTATTTATCCAGTTCCTGCTCAAACATCGGGAAATAATAATCACTTAGGGCCATTAAGCGTTCCATTGCCTGTTTATTACGCTTTAAATACATCTTTATAACGCTCTCTAAACTAGGATTGTATTCTATATTAAATGGCGTTCTGGCGTTTAGTCTTGCTAAACGGGCTTTTAAGGTATCGGTAGGTAATTCGTCATAAACCACTTCGTCATAATCCTGTTCTGCTATAGATTTTTGAATGGTTTCATATAAATCTGAATTGGTAAGTTCTGCCCGCCAAACCGAATCGATTTTGGCTGCTTGTGGCATATCGGTAAGTGATACTTTAGAAGAATCCCTTATAACAGCCGAAATAGGCAGCTTTTCCTGAAATTCGGGATCTGGATCGGCAAGTATGATTTCTGTGCTATCCACCTTCTGAAAAATCTGTACTCTAAAATTGGCTTTTTCGACCTGTTTTTTAGATTTTCCTTTCTCCTGGGCACTCACAGCAAACACTGCAGACAACCCCAGTAATAAACATACCTGCTTCTTCATATCTAGTTTAGAACCTTTTTACCTGTTATTTTAGGAATTAATTTTTTGCTTTTAAACTTTTAATCCCCCATTGAGGGTTTAATTCCCCCCAGGGATTGCCTCGAAACCTCATAATCTGTTTCGGTTTAATACCTTGTGGGATTGCCTCAAGGTAATTGATTTTTTGATCGCTAACTAAGAACCTCGAAAGGTCATTTCGAGGTTCTTAAATTTAGTTAAAATATGATCAAAAAGTATACCTTATTTTATCAAAAATAAGTCATTCGAAGAACATTTATTTGCTAATGGCTTCGATACCTGGTAAAGACTTTCCTTCAAGCATTTCTAGCATTGCTCCACCACCGGTAGAAACATAACTAACTTTATCGTCAAAACCAAATTGTTTTACGGCAGCTACAGAATCCCCACCTCCAACAAGAGAGAATGCTCCGTTTTTAGTAGCCTCGGCAATTGCTTTTCCAAGTTCGATCGTTCCTTTTGCAAAAGTTTCCATTTCGAATACTCCTAACGGGCCGTTCCACAGGATTATTTTAGATTCTGCAATAACATTACTGAAATTTTTTAAAGTTTCAGGACCAACATCTAATCCCATCCATCCATCAGGAATATTATCTACCGCTTCTACCTGAGTGCTCGCCTGTTCAGAAAAACTATCTGCAATTACAGAGTCTACAGGAAGATGTACCTGTACCCCTTTTTCTTTTGCTTTTTTAAGGATCTCTAAAGCCAGTTCCTGCTTATCCTCTTCTACTAGCGAATTTCCTATTTTTCCTCCTTGTGCTTTAATAAAAGTATAGGTCATCCCACCACCAATTATCAGGTGATCTATCGCATCCAGAATATTTTCGATAACCGTAATTTTTGAAGATACTTTTGCACCTCCTAACACAGCGGTTACTGGTTTTTCTGTACTATTTAATACTTTATCTAAACTTTTAATTTCTTTGGCTAATAAATACCCAAAGCATTTATCTTCAAAAAACTTCGCTACAATCGTGGTAGAAGCATGTGCTCTATGCGCTGTACCAAAGGCATCGTTTACATAAATATCACCAAGTTCTGATAGTTGTTTTGCAAAATCTTCATCTCCAGCAGTTTCTTCGTCGTGAAAACGTAAATTTTCAAGTAAAAGAATCTCTCCAGATTGTAACTCATCTGCAGCTTTTTTTACGTCTGCTCCTACGCAGTCTTCAGCAAATTTTGGTTCTACACCAATAACTTCAGATACTTTACTAACGATGTTTTTTAAAGAGAATTTTGCTTCTTTTCCTTTTGGTCTTCCTAAGTGAGACATTAAAACAACGCTACCACCATCTTCTAAAATCTTTACTATGGTTGGTTTAGCAGCTTCAATACGGTTAGCATCAGTTACCTTAAGATCGTCGTTTAACGGTACATTAAAGTCTACACGAATTAAAGCTTGTTTATCTTTAAAATTAAAATCGTCTACTGTTTTCATAATTCTATTCTAGGTTTACTACAAATATAATTTTTTCCGAAGATATAAAACCGCATATAACCTTTATATTTGCCCATGCTTTTTTCAGAAATTGTAGGTTTACCACATATTAAAAATCATCTTACCACTACGGCAGATAACAACCGTATAGCGCATGCCCAATTATTTGTTGGAAATAGCGGTAGTGGCACTTTGCCTATGGCCATTGCTTACGCGCAATATCTGCTTTGTAAAAACCAGGGTGGTGAGAATCAAAATGGCAATTCTTCCTGTAATTTAAAATTCACCAATATTTCGCATCCCGATCTTCATTTTGCCTTTCCGGTGGCCACCAATCAAACAATTAAAAGTCATCCGGTTTCAGCAAATTTTATGGAAGACTGGCGTAGTTTTGTTCAGCATCATCCCTACGGAAGTTTAACCGATTGGTATGAGCATATTGGTATTGAAAACAAACAAGGGCAAATAGGTGTAGATGAAGCTCAGGATATTGTGAAATCACTATCCTTAAAAGCTTATGAAGGCGGCTTAAAAATAATGATTATCTGGATGGCCGACCGCATGAACACCGCAGCGGCCAATAAATTGCTGAAACTTATTGAAGAACCGCCCAACAAAACCATTTTTATACTTATTGCTGAAGACGAAGAGCAAATTATACAAACTATAAAATCGAGATGCCAAACGCTTAAATTTCCGCCATTAGCTGAAGCCGATATTGCTGAAAAACTGATCGCTTCTAAAAAGTTGGATACGCAGGAAGCGAGTTTGATTGCGCATCAATCTAACGGAAGTTACACCAGGGCTTTACATCTTCTGGAAAAAGATACGGCAGATGACCAATTTGAGCAATGGTTTATCGAATGGGTTCGTACCGCATTTAAAGCCAAAGGAAATAAGGCTACGGTGCTGGAATTGATTAGCTGGAGTGAAGAAATTGCCACGATGGGACGTGAAAAACAGAAAAGCTTTTTACTGTATTGCCTCGATTTTTTCAGACAGGCTTTAATGCTTAATTATAAGGCGGATAATCTTGTTTTCTTATCGCCTAAAACCAAAGGATTTCAGCTTAAGAAATTTGCGCCTTTTGTACACGGAAATAATATTTTACCCATTACAAAAGCCATTGAAGATGCCATTTACCACATCGAAAGAAATGCAAATGCCAAGATTGTTCTCACCGATCTTTCTATAAGGCTTACCCGTTTTTTACATATAAAAGCAGCTTAAAATGCCCAATATCGACCTTCATATCCCACTATTACTGATATTGGTCTTTCTTCTAATCACTTTTTGTATGTCGTTTTTCGAAAAAATTAGTGATTATTCGGGGACACGCTCTTTTATGGAAGCCCATTTTAAAAACACCTTTTTGGTCCGAAAAATAGCTTTCCTTTTACCGATTTTGGTCTTGGTAGAGCTGGTTGCGGTGATTTTACTGCTTTTGGCAATCCTTAATTACTTTTTTACATTCAGTTCCTTAGATTTTAGCCGATTTGCGCTCATTACTTGTGCTGTAAGCCTGATGATGTTATTATTTGGACAAAGAGTGGCTAAAGATTACCAAAGTTCAGCGGGAATTACTATTTATTTTATCCTGGTCATCTTAGGATTCTTTGCTTTGGGACAATAATTTTTTCAGAATTAATTCAACAAAAAAGCCCGATTAAAAAACCGGGCTTTCCACTATATAAATTGAATTTTTTATTCTGCTGAAGTCGTATCTTCTTCTGTTTTCTTATCGGAAGTTTTGCCAGACTTACCGCCGTAACTCTCATTTAATTCTTTCAGGATATCATCAGTAATATCTAAACCTTCTTTAGCATACATGATATTTGCAGATTCATTGCTTCCAAAGATATAAGTGTATCCATTTTCCTTTCCGTATTCCGCTACAAAATCTTTTACTTTTTCAACAACGCCATCAATAGCCTTATCACTATCATTTCTTAATTGCTGACCTATCATTTGCTGTTGTTGCTGTAATCTTTGTCCTTTTTGCTGAAGTTCCTGCTCTTTGGCCTGTCTTTGTGTAGCAGACATAGAATTCATGTTTTGCTGATATTCCTGAACTTCTTGCTGAAATTGTTGTTGTGGCCCGGTGATAAGCTGCGTTAATGAATCTCTACGTGCTTCAAACTTAGATTCCACATCCTTCATCTCCTTATAATCCTGAATTACTTTTGTAGTATCTACATAAGCCGTTTTTTCCTGATTACAGGAAATTAATGAAATTGCTACTGCTCCTATCGCGATTAATTTTTTCATCTTTTTAGTTTTTAGTGGCCGCAAATGTAAAAAAAGTATTTTAAGTATAAGCGGTATTAAAACAACTATGAAGAATATCTATTATGCTCACTGATGATTTGATTGAATAATTTTTGGATGATTTCTAAACTATAAATATATTTTATAGATAACAAAATAGTAATTATTAATAATTATTAAAAACCATCAATTTTAAAGCACTTCCTGTACCAGTTCTATTTTCAGGCAGGGTGTTTTATAAGAAACATAGAAAAACACTCTTAAAACGGCTAATTTTGATTATTTGAGTGTTTTTTTAAAGAAATAAACCATCGAACTGTATTCGCCTGTATTCGCCCCTGCAAGATTAGATTTTAATCCGTTTAAAAATGCAGAAAATAAATTTTGTTGTCCAGAGCGATGTTTTTCTGAAAGCATACTCACATAAAAAGAATCAAATTTTAATCCGGTGGAATTAAATAACTGAAATCCGTTTTCTAAAAATAAAGCCTGAATTCCTTTTTTAGAAAAATGCCAAAGATGTCTGGGCACATCATAAGCCGCCCAATGTTCTTTATAAATTTCAGCATCCTTACTTTTAAAATTAGGAACGGCAATTACTAAAATTCCGTCATCGTTTAGTAATCGATGAAATTCTTCAATTTGATGATCAAGATTTGGAACATGTTCTAAAACATGCCACATGGTGATCACATCATACTGATCAGAAATTTCTGATAGCTCTTTTTTAAGCTGAAGATTTTTCTTCTCAGCTTTTTCTCTTGCCACCTCACTTGGCTCTACTCCATCAACTTTAAAGTAACGTGAAGCCGCATTTAAAAAATCCCCGGTACCTGACCCAATATCTAAAAGTTTTCCGGCAGACTTTTCTTTTAAAATCCAACCTACTTTTTTCTGAAGCATATACGCTTTTACAATATTGTATATTTTATCGGTAAAAGATTTTGAAGCATCGGTATGGGAAATATAATCCTCACTTTCATAATACGCTGATAGATTATTGGGAACGGGTTCTGTTTTTAAAATATCATAATGTTTCCATTTCTCTAAACGATATTCTTCCCCACTTACTAAATAATCTTTGCTATAAATTATTGGATCCTCCACTTAAGATAATGCTTTAAAGTTTTTCTGATATTCGAAAAAATCGTTTTCTAATTGCCGAAGGTAATTTCGAACTCTGCTAGAATACAAAGAAGAAGTCGAAATATGATCGACTCCATCTTTATCTGAAATTTGAATGTTCACAAAGAATTTTACCGGTCCGGTATTATCTTTCTTATCTTTCCTCTTACTCGATTGATCATCTTCATTAATTCCTAAAATGCCATCAAAAAGTTTTTCGGCAATAGGTATATCCATATACTCTTCCCTATCATCTTTTATAGTAACGGTGATTAAAAACTCTTTTTCTAATTCAGGAAAAAGAACAACTTTAGATTTTACTAAATCATCTTCTCTATTTAAACCAAGATATTTTTTAAACCAGGATTTAGCAATAGGTCTTTGTAATTTTGTTTGAAAGAGATAATAATTAGAATGATCTTTCTTTTCTACGATTCTAGATCCCTGGATATCGGGAACCGAATGGGTGGTCACCTTACAAGATACCACTAAAAAATACAGTCCAATAATTATAAAACTTTGTTTCATTCAAAAAATGTTCCACGTGGAACGTTCAAAATTAACGTCCCATATAAACCAATAAAACGGAAATATCGTTCGGACTTACTCCGCTAATTCGTGAAGCCTGCGATACATTTGTTGGTTGTACTTTATTTAGCTTTTCACGTGCTTCGAAAGACATGGATTTTATCTTAGAATAATCAAAATTTTTAGGAATCTTTACATCTTCCAAACGGTTTAGTTTATCGGCATTATTCTTTTCTTTCTGAATATATCCCGAATATTTAACCTGAATTTCGGTTTGCTCAAGCATTTCAGTATCCAAATTATTTTCTTGAATGTACTCTTCTACTCCTGGAAATTTTCGCACATCATCCATAGCAATATTAGGCCTGGAAAAAATTTTAAAAATCTTATCAGACTGTTTCATTGGTGAAGAATTATAATCGGCCAAAACAGGATTTGCTTCTTCTGGAACTACACTGGTATCTTTTAGAAAAGAAACAAAAGCTAAAGATTTCTCTTTCTTTTCTTCCATTTTACGCATTCTACTTTCTGAAGCTAAACCTAATTTATAAGAACGCTCCGTCAACCTAAAATCAGCATTATCTTGTCTTAATAAGGTTCTATATTCCGCTCTCGACGTAAACATTCGATACGGTTCTTCAGTACCCTTTGTAATTAAATCGTCGATAAGCACCCCAATATAGGCTTCGTTTCGTTGCAGAATAAAAGGCTCTTTCTCCTGAACTTTTAATGCCGCATTGATACCGGCCATCATCCCCTGGCAAGCTGCCTCTTCGTAACCTGTTGTGCCGTTAATCTGTCCGGCAAAATATAAACCATCAACAAGTTTTGTTTCTAAGGTATGTTGCAATTGTGTTGGTGGAAAATAATCATACTCGATCGCATAACCCGGTCTAAAGAACTTCACGTTTTCAAAACCGGCAACAGATCGTAATGCATTAAATTGAACATCTTCTGGTAACGAAGTAGAGAATCCATTTACATAAACTTCAACCGTATTCCAGCCTTCTGGCTCCACAAAAAGTTGATGACGATCTTTATCTGCAAAACGATTAATTTTATCTTCTATAGACGGACAATAACGCGGACCTAAACTTTTAATTCTACCATTAAACATTGGAGAACGATCAAACCCAGAGCGTAAAATATCATGTACCTCGTTTGAAGTATAGGTCATATAACAGGAACGTTGTTTACTTAATGGTTTCGTTTCATCAGAATATGAAAATTTACCAGGGATTTCATCTCCCGGCTGTTCTACCATTTTTGAATAATCTAAAGATCGACCGTCCACTCTTGGCGGTGTTCCCGTTTTCATGCGTCCAGCCTCAAAACCTGCATCGATAAGATCTTTAGTAATACCTGTTGCAGCAGCTTCTCCTGCTCTACCCCCGCCACGTTGTTTATCACCTATATGAATTAATCCGTTTAAAAAAGTACCATTAGTACATACTACAGATTTGGCTTTTATTTCGATTCCTAAAGAAGTACGAACACCTTTAATACGACCATTTTCTATAATTAAACCGTGCACCATTTCCTGGTAAAAATCCAGATTTGGAGTTTGCTCCAAACGCAATCTCCAATCTTCAGCAAAACGCATACGATCACTTTGCACACGTGGACTCCACATGGCAGGACCTTTGGATTTATTAAGCATTTTAAACTGAATTGCACTGGTATCACTTACCAATCCGCTATAGCCTCCCATAGCATCAATTTCGCGCACAATTTGTCCTTTTGCTATTCCTCCCATAGCCGGATTACAGCTCATTTGCGCAATATTTTGCAAATTCATTGTAACCAATAATGTACTACATCCCATATTCGCAGCCGCAGCCGCAGCTTCACTACCGGCGTGGCCAGCTCCTACTACAATAACATCGTACTCCTTATTGAACATAAAAATGTATCGTTTTTTAAGATTGTTCCACGTGGAACAATTTAATTTTTTCACTTTCTTTTTCACGCATTAAAGCCGCATCTTCTTCAGATTTATCTTTATATCCGCAATAATGCAATACGCCATGAACTAAAACTCTCTTTAATTCCGTATCAAAATCTTCATTATATTCTTGTGCATTTTCGCGTACCCTCTCCGTACTTATATAGATGTCGCCGTTTAAAAGATTACCCATAGAATCATCAAAACTTATAATATCGGTATAGGTATCATGATCTAAAAATTTTTGATTGATGTCTAACAAATATTCATCATCACAAAAAATATAACTTATCTCCCCTAGTCGTTTTCCTTCCGAAGAAATTACACGTTCAATCCATTTTTTATAGATGTCTTCCTGCGCTAACGCAAAGTCATTCTCAGAATAAAAATTAATAATACCGTCTTGATTAATCATTAAAATACGTATTAACGCGTTGCTTCAAATTGGGCCGCAAAGGTAATGCTTGTCTATCTAAAATTTCAATAGTATTAAAATAATCTTTAATATCAATATCCACTTTAGATGACTGATTATCAAAATCACGCATATTTGTTTCACTTTCCCTTTCCTCCCGCTCTCCTTTTTCGTTTAAAGATTGCTTTAGATCCAACATTTTTTGATGAATCCTATCTAAAGTTTGCAACGAATTTTGATGAATTTCATTGTTTAAAATATCTTTTTCCAGCTTATCATAATCTTCATTTAATTCCTGAAGATCCATACCATTTTCCTTCAGGATCTTCTGTAAATTTTTCCTTATCTGTTCCTGCTGTTTATATATTTCAAATAATTTCGACTGCTCCCCTTCTTCCGTTTGCTGCTGGGTTTCATTTTTCTTATCCCCCATTTGCTGCATCATCTGTTCGCCTAGCTCCTTTTGCTTTTGAATAATGTCTTGCAATTGCGGTCCTGAACCTTCTCCTCCACTACCCGAAGAATTCATTTGCTGATTCATATTCTTCAAAATATCATCTAATAGAACCGCCAAATCATTAGCTCCCGTAATGGTATATTGCTGTGAAGATATGGCCTTAGATAACCGAACATCGGCAAGCTCCTTCAAAGAATTGTTGAGATTAAATGAAACGCGTTCTAAAAACTCAAAAACCTTTTCAGCTATAAATTCATTATTCAATCCTAAAGTAAATAAACTATCATCGATATGCTCAAAATTTTCCTTTAGCACATATTGCTCTTTAAGGTTTGAAGAAAATCCAGGATTGTCCGTACTAATTTCAGCAAATTCATTCATCAATTTCTCTTGCTCAAAAGAAAAAATAACCAAATTGTCCAATACTTTTCTTAACGCCTCTATATCCCCTTTTAAAGTTTGCATTTCCATATTCGCAGAATTTCTTTTCATTTTCTCGGCAAGATCCTTCATTTTTTGCCCTACTTTTTGCTGATCCGATTTCTTATTTGAATCATCTGATTTCTCATCATCTGAGTTTAAATTTTCTAAATCCTGCTCAATTTCTTTTTCAGCCTGTTTATCTCTCTTTAATGATTTTGGACGTTTTAACTCCCTATTCTTTTTATCTAATTGATTTAATTCTTTTTGAATTTCATCAAATTTATCGTTAATATCCTCTTGGGATTTTCCGATTTTATCAAGCTCTTTTTGTTCATTACCTAAATTATCCAGCTTATCCACTAATTGATTGTACTTCTGTTCTACATAGTATTGCTTCGTCAGTTCTACTAACTGCTCCAAACTACGCTTAGAAGCGTTTTTGTTTTTCGATAAATTCTCCAACTTACGCTGCAAATTGTCGTTCTCAATTTTATCAGAATATTCTTTTAATTCGTCCAAAAGCTTTTTATTATCCTTCAGTTTCTCCTCAGCATTTTCAAGCCGTTCTTTTAAATGGTTAGCATCATCATCTTTAGGATCTGCACTGTCTAATTTATCTTTAAAGTTTTTCGAAAACTTTTCCATCGATTCATTTTCACGCTCCTGTGATTTGATAAAAGATTCTAACTTTTGCTTTTGCTCATAATTAAATTCTTTGTTTTCCAATTCATCATTCAACAAATTATTTAATCGATCTTCTTGTTTAAACTTGTCCAATTCTTTAGACAAATTATCGATATTTTCTTCTTGATCTTGCAGGTTTTGGTCATTAATTTCTTCGGAAGTATTTTTGTAATACGTAAAATATTGCGAGGAACTTGACTTTACGCCATTCACCGCATCGTTATCAAATACCTGAAAAAAATATTCATAATTACTGCCTTCCTGTAATTGTAACTCTCCAGGAAAAGAAGCATAAAATCGACTTACAGTTCCTTTATTAAAATAAATTGGTTTTGCGTTGAATTTATCTTCTCCTACTTTACGATAACGCAAAAGCAAATTAGAAATCCCGTAATCATCGCTCAGTTTGCCAGCATACAGCTTTTTTGAAATATCCAAAGAATCTATCTTTTCCTCTACTTCGATACTTGGAGATTTATCCTTAATAATTTGGAGTTGAAAAGATAACGGCTCATAATATTTTAAATACGAATTTGAAGTTGATATCCTATAATCGGTAGATTGATTAAAAGCGTTTCTATATTCCCTTTGAACCTCCAGTAAAGTATCAGGGAATTGAAGATTAACAACATTAGTATTTCTATGCTCAAAATTCCATTTTAAAGACGTTCCTTCAGGAACACTTAAATTACCATCCCCCGTAATACGATCTGGATCACGTTTTAAATAATCAGGATAAACGATATCGATACTAAAATTAATCAATTTTGGTACCGGAACAACTTTCAGATTATAAGTTTTAGAGCTTATATTATTAGATTTTAACGTAAATTCCTGATTTTCAGAAAGGTTTTTAAAAACATAGCTAAAATGACCAGGAGCCGACTGCTTCATAAAATAGGCATCGTCACCAACCAAAATCTTTACATTTTCAGGGATTTCATTACCAAGCACCTCCACCGCCAGTAAAAAATCATCTCCTTCAATAACCTCTAAATCATCTACATTTAAAACAAAACTAAAAGGTGCCGGCTTTTCATAAACCTGATCATAATTTTTAATTCGCTTAAAAGAATTAAATAACCACTCCCCTCTTCCACTAATTATAAAAGCAAGAATTAATAATATTGGGATAAATGCTGCTAACATATAATTTCGAAATTCACCAAAATTTACTGCATTGCTAAATTTGTAAAACTTCAATTCAGCCGATTTTTGGCGAATAGCTGCTTCAAGGAATTCAGAATTTCCTTGCTTTTTTAATTCGATAAGATTGAGCAAACGATCATCAATTTCAGGAAAATACTCTCCTATTCGTACTGCTGCTTCTTTATCTGAAATGGCACTATTAAGATTTAAAACCTTGAAAAGTGGTAAACCGATTAAGAAAATTAACAAGCCGGTTTCAACCAAAATAAAAGAAAGAAAAAGAATGAATCGAATATTAGAACTAAACCAAATATAATTTTCACCAACCAATATTATGAGGAAAAATAAAAGTCCAAATAAGACAAATAAAGCAAAGCCCTTAATCAGAAGATTTAATTGATATTTCCTGATAAAAGATTGTAATTGGTTTTTAATTGCTTCAAATTCTGCCATAAAATTCGTCTTCAGTTTACCTATTTTTAGGATTAATTAAAAAAGAAAAAGCCATCAATTAAACCAGACTTTCGCTTAAATGTGCAAGGTCTTCTTTTTCTAATTGATTTGTCTAAATGTAATTAATATTCCCCATAAATAATAGCACACTAAAAAATGGAAAATTAGCAAACGGATTACTCGCATATTTTAGGATTGCATCATTTAGGTTGTATCTTTGCTACAAAAATAAAACCATTTATGTCTTCTAACGTACGCGTAAGATTTGCACCCAGCCCTACAGGGCCTTTACACATTGGCGGAGTAAGAACAGCTTTATACAACTATCTGTTTGCTAAAAAACATGGCGGTGATTTTATTTTAAGAATAGAAGATACCGACCAAAACAGGTATGTTGAAGGAGCAGAGCAATATATCATAGATTCTTTAAACTGGTGTAACATTCCTTTTGATGAAGGCCCGGGTAAAGAAAAAGACTGCGGTCCTTATCGCCAAAGCGAGCGCAAAAACCTTTATAAAGCCTATGCCGATAAATTAATTGAAAGTGGAAATGCTTATTACGCTTTTGATAGTGCTGAAGATTTAGATAAGCATCGAAAATCTCACGAAGTTGAAGGTAAAACTTTTATATACAACTGGCATAACCGGGAAAAACTGGATAATTCTTTAGCCTTACCGCAAGAAGAAGTTAAAAAAAGGATTGAAAATGGCGAACATTATGTAGTGCGTTTTAAATCTCCTAAAGACGAAATTCTAAAAATTTCAGATGAAATTAGAGGAAATATGGAGATCGATACCAATATCCTTGACGATAAAGTTTTATACAAAAGTGACGGGATGCCAACCTATCACTTAGCGAATATTGTAGATGATCATTTAATGAAAATCTCACACGTCATTCGTGGTGAAGAATGGCTGCCTTCTTTAGCGTTACACTTTATGCTATACCGTGCTTTTGGATGGGATGCCCCAAAATTTGCACATTTACCACTTATTTTAAAACCACAGGGTAAAGGAAAATTAAGTAAACGTGATGGTGATAAATTGGGATTCCCTGTGTTTCCTTTAGAATGGAAAGATCCTGAAAGCGGAGAAATTTCGGCCGGATATCGTGAAGATGGTTATTTTCCTGAAGCGGTTACCAACATGTTAGCTTTCTTAGGATGGAACCCGGGAACTGAACAGGAATTCTTTTCCTTAGCCGAATTAGCTGAAGCTTTTGATCTTAAAAGAGTACATAAAGGCGGAGCGAAATTTGATCCTGAAAAAACCAAATGGTTCCAACAGCACTATTTACAAGAGGCAGATAATGAAGTTATAGCTGAAGAATTTTTAGAAATCTTAAAGCAAAAAGAACTTGAAGCTACCAAAGAATACGCACAACATGTAGTGGAACTGGTAAAAGAAAGAGCCGTTTTTATTGAAGATATTTGGGAGCAGGGATTTTATTTTTTCACCTCCCCTACTTCATACGATCCTAAAAATACCAAAAAGGCCTGGAAAGACGATACCAATAGCCTTATGACCGAACTGATAGAAATATTAGAAAAGATTGAAGATTTTAAGGCAGAAATAATTGCTGAAAAAGTAAAGTCCTGGATCACCTCTAAAGAAATAGGTTTTGGAAAAGTGATGCAACCTTACCGAATTTCTCTGGTAGGCTCTTTACAGGGAGCAGATCTTTTTGAAATTTCTGAAGCTATCGGAAAAAAAGAAACTATAGATAGAATTAGAACAGCCGTGGAAACGCTAGGTTAAAATTCTGATATTTTTAGCAAAAATAAATAGGCTGTCTAAAAACTCAATTTTAGTCAACCTGAACTTGTTTCAGGTTCTCATAACGATTTTTAAATCAATGAGATGAGATTCTGAAACAAGTTCAGAATGACGTTTTTGGATGTTTTTAGACAGCCTCTTTTTAATATCTTTTAAGCGAGTTTCTTTACTTAGATGAAGTTACTACACGTTTTACTCCAAATATCTTCGCTACTGCCTTTAAAACAATTGCTTTTTGCATTATTGCGCCAAGGGCATTTCCTACTACGCGAATAGGAGATAAAGAATCCTTAACTTCTTCTAAGGTAAGTTTTATTTCCTCCTTATCAATTTGTGCCTGAAGTTTTAAAATTTTTAAATCCCTGTCTATTTCCTCAAAACTTGTATACTGTTTCATCTAGTCATTTTCATTAAAAATCTCGTTGGAGAACTTTTTTAGCATAAACGTAGTTAGCGGCTTTTTACCAAAAATTACAAACAAAACAATAAGAATTAAATAAAAAACACCAACTATAAAAAATCCAGCAGATGGCTCATCTAAAGCTGCGCTAATGGCAAATGCAATACCCAAAGATATAAATGCAAGGGCTGTGCTAAGCGCAAAAGCGACAATTAAAAACTTAATCAGCGATATTGCTGATTTTGTTGTTTGTTTAAATATTAAAAGCTTATAATATTCGGCATTACTATGCGTAAATGCCTTAACGTTATCATTAAGTTCGTCAATACTATTACTTAGTTTTTCAAACGCCATAAATATTATACCACTACTTTATTCGCTTTAGTTTCTGCTTCTTCCTTCTTTACTTCCTTTTGTAACTTCGCGTTTTGCTTTCTTAATTCTTCTAATTTAGATTCCATTGCAGAAAGGATATCATCTGCTTTGTGACTGGCATTAGAAAGTGTTTCTTCTAATCTTTCTTCAAAGTCCAATTTTGCCTTTTTCGCTTTCTCAGTAAGATTAGACGCTGTTTCATTATATTTTTTATTGAAACGATCCTGCGCATCCAAGGCATCTTTCTTAAGTTTCTTTCTGGTTTTTTCACCTTTATCGGGAGCATATAATAATCCGATTCCAGCTCCAATAGCTGCGCCGGTTACCAATGCTAACAATGTGCTTCCTGTATTTGCCATAATAAATTTAGTTTTTGATTAATACTTTCTATCAAATATACGGCATCAACAGGTTAGGCCCTGTTAATAACCGGTTAATATGTATTTTAGCAATACTAAAATATTCTTAAACAAGCACTTATCTAAAAATTTACTTTTGCATTTTGGCCCAACTATCCCTTAAGCCTACCGTTCTATTAAAAACCAAATGATCTTTAGTACTATCCCTATCGATACAGAAGTAACCTATTCTCTGAAACTGGAATTTATCTAATTCTTCAGCGGTACTTAAACTTGGTTCCACAAAACCAGTAATGGTATTTAACGAATTTGGATTTACAAATTCAAGAAAATCCCTATCCTTAACTCCATCGGGAGCTTCTTCTGTAAACAAGCGATCGTAAAGCCTAACTTCTGCTTTTAAGGCATGTTTTATGGAAACCCAATGCAATGTACCCTTTACCTTTCTTAAAGACTCCTCAGTACCACTACCACTTTTACTTTTAGGATCGTAAGTACAATGTATTTCGGTAATATTTCCGTCTTCATCCTTAACTGCATCTTCCCCTTTAATAATGTAAGCATTCTTCAATCGTACTTCTTTTCCTAAAGTTAATCTGAAGAATTTTCGGTTGGCGCTTTCTTTAAAATCTTCCCGTTCAATATACAATTCTTTTGAAAAAGGAACCTGTCTTGTTCCTGCCGATTCATCTTCGGGATTATTTTCAGCTTCTAGCCACTCTTCCTCTCCCTCAGGATAATTTGTGATTACCAGTTTAACAGGATCTAGCACTCCCATTACCCGTGGAGCAATTTTATTTAAATCTTCGCGTGCACAAAATTCTAAATGGGCAACATCTATCATATTTTCACGCTTTCCTACACCAATAGAATCGGCAAAATTTTTAATAGCCGCAGGAGTATAACCTCGTCTTCTTAAGCCAGAGATCGTTGGCATTCTGGGATCATCCCATGATGCTACAATCCCTTTTTCTACCAGCTGTGCCAGTTTTCGTTTACTTACTACCGTATGGCTAAGATTTCTACGTGCAAATTCACGCTGTTTTGGGATAAACTCTCCCGGTTTACTCACCTTGGCAATAAACCAGTTATATAACTCTCTGTGTGGTAAAAACTCTAGTGTACAAAACGAATGAGAAACCTGCTCTATAAAATCACTTTCCCCGTGTGCCCAATCGTACATTGGGTAAATTTTCCATTCGCCTTCTGTACGGTGATGTGGTTTATGTACGCATCGATACATAATAGGATCCCGCATTAACATATTACCACTGCCCATATCTATTTTCGCACGAAGCACGTGAGCACCTTCAGGAGTTTCTCCATTCTTCATTTGTTCGAACAAATCTAAATTCTCCTCTACGCTCCGGTTCCTATAAGGACTTTCTGTACCGGGTTGGGTTGGCGTCCCTTTTTGCTCTGCAATAGCTTCAGAAGACTGACTATCAACATAGGCATCTCCATTTTTAATCATTTCTACTGCCCAATCATATAACTGCTGAAAATAATCTGAAGCATAGCATTCTTTGGCCCATTTAAAACCAAGCCATGCCACATCTCTCTTAATTGCTTCAACAAATTCCCGTTCTTCTTTTATAGGATTGGTATCGTCGAATCTTAAATTTACAGGAGCATCATATTTTTCTCCCAAACCAAAATTTAAACAAATCGAAGAAGCATGTCCAATATGCAGATAACCATTAGGTTCTGGAGGAAAACGAAACATCAATTTTTCCTTTTTATAATCTGCTTTTAAATCTTCTTCTATAATTTGCTCAATAAAATTTAGAGACTTCTTTTCTTCAGCCATAATTTATCTAGTAACTATCATCGGGGCAAGCCCTCGAAGCGTTTAATTTGAATAATACATTTTTAAAACGAAACCTCCCTTTCCCGATAGCTATCGGGACGGGAATGGAACATTTAATCTCGATTATCGAGTAAAAAGGCAAAGTTATCAAAAATAAAATCCCCTTACCGAAGTAAAACAATTAGAAAATAAAAAATTTTACTACTCTCAATATGGGTTTCATTCTTAAAGATTTTCGTTGAAATCTACAATTCATAACCACTAACCTGCCATAAGATTATTGATGAATATGTTTATCGGGTTAAAATAAACCTAAACTAAAGGATATTACGAAACAAAACTTCAGCATTTATTAATTTTAAGCTGAATTTAATTCAGTTACTCATGAAAAATCGCAACTCCCGCCCTATTGTTGAATTTTTAGAAGTCCTGAAAAATGAGTGAAAATTCCTCTAAATTAAATCCGTTATCCGTTTGGGCACTCGCCGCCGGCGGAATGGTGGGCGGTGGTATTTATACCGTACTTGGTGTGGTAATTGCCGTTTCTGCACAATGGACGTGGCTGGCGTTTGTACTTACCGGCCTAATTGCCATTCCCTCTGCCTATAGTTATGTGTTTCTTACCAATAAATTTCACGAAGAAGGCGGTGCCTTTGTATTCCTCGAAAAGGTAGATGATAAAAAAATGGCCGGAAACCTAAGTTGGTTACTCATTATCGGTTATGTGTTAACCATATCGGTATATGCGTATGCGTTTGGACATTACCTCTCCTTTGCTTTTCACGGCGATCCCTTACTTATGCGATTGCTCGCCGCCGGAATTGTTATCGCTTTAATTTTATTGAATTTAGCGGGAGTAGGAAAACTTACCAATGTAGAGATCATTATCGTATCGGTAAATCTATTGGTTTTGCTGGCACTGGGAATTTATGGACTGGCTAACTGGGATACCTCACAACTTACCGCAGGGATTAGTCCACGGCCTATTTGGTCCAGTCTAATTGGTGGTGCTTCCATCTTTATGGCGTATGAAGGTTTTCAGCTACTCACTTATGAATATGATAAAATTAAAAATCCTGAAAAAAGTTTTATGCCTACCTTAATGAGTGCAGTCATTTTTGTGGTCATCCTTTATGCTGTAGTAGCACTTGGAGCCACGATGGTGGGTGGTGCTACATCTATGATTAGTTTTAAAGAAATTGCATTATCCATTTCGGCCGAATCGGCTTTTGGTAAAACCGGTCTTATCGTGATGACGGTTGCCGCGGGGTTTGCGACGGCTGCTGCGATTAATTCTACTTTATTTTCTACGGCGAATTTGTCTAAACGTATTGCTTCACAGAACGAACTTCCTTCGTGGTTTGACCATACCAACAGCAATGGTGTTCCCGACAGATCAATTATTTTATTAGGAACTTTAGCCGGACTTTTAGCTGTGGTGGGTTCATTAAGTTCCCTGGTGGAAGCTGCGAGTTTGGCATTTCTATTCACCTTTGGAATCGTTAACTGGATTGCTTACCGGGAATCTGAAAAAAGAAAATGGATCCCTTTGATGGGAATTATTATTGGGATTTTAGTGGGACTGGCGCTGATCTTTAGATTGGTCATTTCTAAACCCATTGCTCTGGGCGGAATTTTAGCATTGGTGCTACTTATCATCTTAGGAAGACCGTATTTATTAAAACAGAAAGAAAAAACGCAACAAAAAGCCCAACAAGATGAAAACTAAATGTATACTACTCTTCGTGGGAATGTTATTGCTTTATAGTTGTAATTCGTCCCAAAAGAAACCTTCAAAATTACGTATAGGCCAGTTTTTGTTTACAGATGAACCCGCTGAAATCAGTTTTATTAGAGATGGTAAATCATCCCTTAAGCAACAAATGCACTATACGGAACTGTCTGATTATCAAAATCTCGCTTCCGGAACTTATACTGTGGAAGTAAGGTCCAAAAACCAATTACTATTGAAGAAAAAAGTAGGTATTGGTACCAGCGGGGTTTATACCCTGATGGTGTACGGAATTATGCAGGAAAACCCGAAAACTAACGAGAAAACCGAAAAAACAAGATTACACGAAATTGTGGAAGGTGAAGAGGCCACCATGCCTAACGGAAATTTACCTCAACTAAAAATTTTAAATGATGAATTTGAATGCGGGAAAAATGAAGCAAAAATAAGATGGGTTCATTTGGCGGCCGGTGTAGAAGAGATTTCAGCAGAAGTTTTTTCAAATCAAGAAACAATTTCCAAAAAATTACCTTCACTTACCTATCCCAAAATGGCTAAAACAAAAGCACTTTCCCCACTTCAGCAAATCCTAAACTGGAAATTAAAAGGAAGTAAAGTAAAGGTTGCGGAAGAACAACTGTCTATTCAACCCCAAAAATTATACACTTGTTTTGTATTGGGCATCGAAGGGAAATATATTGACAGTTTAAAAGTTGTTACCGGAGAAACACCAAAGAAAAAATTTTAAAAGCTATTTTTGCAAAAAAATATTGTGGGAAGTATTAAATTAAAAAATATCAAGGTATTCGCGTATCACGGTTGTTTGGATGAAGAAGGAAAGATTGGAAGTGACTATCGGGTTGATCTTAAGGTAAAAGGTGATCTTTCTAATTCGGCAAAATCTGACAAGTTAGTAGATACTATCGATTACGTTCATTTAAACAATATCGTAAAGGAAGAAATGGCCATACGCTCTAAACTTTTAGAAAGTGTTGCTGAAAGAATTAACCATCGCGTACTAAAAGAAATTATAATGGTGCAAAAGGTAAAGGTTTCAGTATCAAAAATTAACCCGCCAATTGGCGGTAATGTCGCGATGGTTAGCGTAACCCGAAGTAAATCCAGGTAGATTTTTAGTTTTAGAACTTAAAATTTTTATTACATTTGCGTTCCCTAATTAAAAGGGCATCGTGGCCGAGTGGCTAGGCAGTGGTCTGCAAAACCATGTACAGCGGTTCGAATCCGCTCGATGCCTCTACAAAAAAAGGCTTTCCATCAATCTGGAAAGCCTTTTTTTATGGTTTCAATTTCTAAAAACTAAAGTTAAAATTATCGATTTTGATCATTAATTTTTCCATTTCAGCGAATAAATAATATCAGGAAAAATCTAAGAAGTACGTATCTGATTTTTTTTTAACTAGCCTAAATCTAATTCAATAAGGGCTTAAATAGTTCGATATTCCAAAAAAATACACTCCTTTTTAAGGAGTAATATTGTCGATTGTTTCTTTTATCTCTTTTACTTCACCTGGAAAAGCACCCTGTGAGATCAATACAATTCCAAAAATCACCAGCATAACGCTAATGCCTTTTTTCATAACATAAATTCTACTGGGAGTGAGTTTACGGTTAAGTTTTTTAGCTAGTAAAATCTTAAATACATCTACAATTAGGTAACTAATTAAAACAGTACTAAAAAACACTAAAATACGGTCACCTTCCATTTCTAATCTTGGTCCAAAAACAATGATTAATCCTAACCAGAAACCAAGGACACCAACATTAATAAAATTCAGTAAAAACCCTTTTAACGCTAATCCCAAATAATCACTTTTACCCAGTTTACGAATATCCGGGCTTTCTTCTTCTTGTGGCAAGGCCTTTTTGGTTTGGATAAAGGTCATGACCCCATAAGTAGCAAGAATCACACCACCAAAGATAAACAGTGCAGGATCGTCCTTTATTCTTTCCAGTAATTTGGTAGTACTAAGATAAGCAATCAACAAAAAAACGGTATCTGCTATGATTACACCAACATCAAAAGATATAGCCGCCCTAAAGCCTTTTATTGCTGCGGTTTCCAGTAATACAAAAAATACCGGTCCCAGCATAAAAGCCAGAAATAAGCCTAATGGCATGGCTGCTAAAATATCGTGTAGCATAAACTTTATTTAGAATGCAAAAATAAAAGATTAGTTTTTTCTCACTACTTTACCACCAAATAATGTGCTTTTATCAATCTCTTCTGGATCACCATACACGTTTACAGTACCTCCTGCCCTAACTTTAGCGGTTACTTTTCCAGAAACCGTTACATCGGCCACGCCACCTGCTTTAATATCTACGTTTAGATATTCAGATTCGAGGTTTTTGGCATAATACTTTCCACCGGTATTAATATTTACTTCCTGGTGTTTTACTTTTCCTGAAGGGGTTACTTCCCCGCCACTTCTTATAAGGGCAATGAGATTGTCAACTTCAAAATCCCCAGTAATATCACCACCTTCCTGAGCTTCTAATGTGAAAAATTCTGCATTAATTTTATCAGCAATAATCACTGAAGCATTTTGTTTTGCTCTTACTTCATCGATACTTCTGTAATAAAGCAACACCTGGGTATCATCGTCATCATCAAAAATATTATCGATCCCTAATTTAATTTTTAAGGTCGCATTTTCGATATCAAATTGTACATCCTCCCTACTCTCACCGGTTACTACAGCTTTGTTTTCATCAGAGCGTACTAATTTTACCGGTAAACCATCATATACAAATATCTTCTTAAAATCTGCAAGATCATGTTTTGTTTCCTGAGCGTTTACAGCTAATCCAAAAGCCATAAAAGCAATAATTAATAAATTTTTCATTTTTACAATTATTAAAACTATTCTTTAAAATCCTCTTTTAATCCTAACATAGTAAAATCTAAATGACGTTTTACCAGATCGGCATTTTTTACTTTTACATAAACCTCGTCACCTAACTGATAGGTCTTATTAGTTTTTCTACCAATAACAGCATAATGCTCTTCATTAAATTCGTAATGATCGTCTGTTAGATCACGTAAACGAATCATTCCTTCACATTTATTCTGTTCGATTTCCACAAAAATCCCCCAATCGGTTACTCCAGAGATCACACCCAAAAATTCTTCGTCCTGATGATCCTGCATAAATTTAACCTGCATGTATTTTATCGAATCACGCTCGGCATTTGCTGCAAGATTTTCCATCTCACTGCTATGATGACATTTTTCATCATACACGTCTTCACTGGCAGAATCTGCTCCATCCAGATAATGTTGCAACAAACGATGTACCATAACATCTGGATATCGCCTAATTGGCGAGGTAAAATGTGTATAGTAATCGAAGGCCAAACCATAATGACCAATATTTTCTGTACCGTAATACGCCTTACTCATCGTTCTAATCGCAAGTGTATCTACAAGATTTTGTTCTTTTTTACCCTGTACATCCTTTAAAAGGTTATTTAAAGAGCTGGTAACGCTTTTTCTATCGGTTAGGTTAAGGGAATGACCAAAACGACCTACAACGGTTTGTAAAGACGCTAATTTCTCTTCATCGGGTTCGTCATGACATCGATACACAAACGTTTTCTTCGGTTTTTGTTTTCCTATAAACTCGGCTACTTTTTTATTAGCAAGCAACATAAACTCTTCGATCAGTTTATTCGCATCTTTAGACGTTTTAAAGAAAACTCCTATAGGCTCGTTTTCTTCATCTAAATGAAATTTGACTTCAACTTTGTCAAAAGAAATGGCTCCCTGTCGCATCCTTACCGATCGCATTTTCTTGGCTAATCGATCTAATTCTAAAACCGCTTCTACAATCGCATTATCTACGGTGTAAGCACCCTCTTCTCGAATCGAAATATCCTCTGGGATCGTATTTTCTTTGGTTTCAATAATATGCTGTGCTTCCTCATAAGCAAATCTGGCATCAGAATAAGTGACCGTTCTTCCAAACCATTGATCTTTTACTTTCGCATTTTGATCTAATTCGAATACCGCAGAAAACGTATATTTTTGCTCATTTGGTCTTAGCGAACAGGCGCCATTCGATAAAATTTCCGGCAGCATTGGTACTACCCTGTCTACTAAATAAACTGAAGTAGCGCGTTCATAAGCTTCTTCATCCAAAATGGTATCGGGTTGCAGATAATGAGAAACATCGGCAATGTGAACACCAAGTTCTATATTTCCGTTTTCCAGTTTTCTAAAACTTAAAGCATCATCAAAATCCTTGGCATCTTTAGGATCGATTGTGAAGGTAAGTACATCGCGCATATCACGACGCTTTTTAATCTCTTTAGGAGAAATTGAAGTATCTATTTTATTGGCAAATTCTTCAACCTCTTCCGGAAATTCAGCCGGTAAACCATATTGGGCTAAAATCGAATGAATTTCTGTATTATGATGTCCTGGTGTTCCCAGCACTCTGGTAATAATCCCAAAGGGAGAATCGGCCCTTTTTGGCCAGTCATCAAATTCTACCAACACTTTATCCCCATCCTGTGCTTCTCCTAATTTATTCTTCTGAACAAAAAAGTCGGTATACATTTTAGGATCATCGACCACTACAAATCCAAAATCTTTTTTTAGCTGTAATACCCCCACAAAACTGGTTCGTTTACGTTTGATGATCTTGGTAATTTCTCCTTCAGATTTTTTTCTTCTTCGGTGTTTATAAACATAAATTTCAACCTCATCACCATGAAAAGCCGAATTTAGGTTTTGCTGCGGAATCATGATATCATCCTCAAATTCGTCTACAATTACAAAACCGTAACCTTTGCTAGACATATCGAGTACACCCGTGTAATAATTAGCCCCTTTTTCGATCATAAATTTACCACGATCTACCTGGTTAATTTCCTTTTTAGCGGCTAATTGGGCTAATTTTTTGGTAATTTGGTTTCGGCTGCTAGGATCGTCTACGCCTAACTTCGATGCAATTTGTTTGTAATTGTAAGCTTTCCCTGCATCCTTTCGCAGGATATCTGTAATCTTTTTATCAAGATTTCCCAGTTTTGCACTGGATTTATTGTTTTTCTTCTTTCGTTTCATTCTCATATACCGGTAAAATTAGTGTATATAACTGATTTTAGATGAAAATGAATGTAAAGTTTTGTTAAGTGATTTCGACAAAATTTACGAAAACTGTCAAAAATTAACGGTTTAGGGATAAAATAAACCTCATTTTCATACGTTAAAAATGTTATAGTTATCTTAATAATTTCTTAAATTTGCGATCTAATATTCAGAGAGAATTTTAGCTAATTTTAAACCAATGAAGTTGTTAGCCTCCAAATCTAGAAGATTTTTTCTGTTATTTTTCCTCATTTTTTTACTTGGGGTAATAGGATTCTTTGCCTATATCAACAAGTCATTAAATCAACGATCTGAACTAAATACGATAAGTACTTCTGTTCAGCATAAAATCACTCATTACAATTAATAAATAAAGTGTATCTTTAATTACCTATTAATCAGGTACATGAAAGATTATATTTACCTTCAAAGCTTTACGTATACGTACGAATGTCACGTTGTTAAACACCTTTTAGACAACGAAAATATCCTATATTTTATTAAAAATGAGACGATTATCGATCTTATTCCCCTATCCTCATTTGCGCTGGGCGGTATAAAACTCTACATTCACAAATCACAGCTAACTAAAGCAAAAAAAATTTTAGACCAAACTTTTAGGAAGAATAATCATCTTCGTATCGTTTAGTGATCTTTAGTTATTCACATTATATATAACCATTATTTTTCTTTTCATTTTTTTAAAACTTAAATGATGTTATATGATTGCGTGTTAATTTGTACAATAAAATTCTGACGAATAATTTGGAATTTCACTTGTGATTACTTGATAACAACTTATCAACAGGTGTTTAAAAACTTAAGTAGTTGATCTTCTTATGCTTTTAAGGTTTACTTAACAATTATGAAATTTTAAATTAACATATAAATTCTTAAAATTTTAAAATTCACAGGCTGTTTATAACCTGTTGTTAGTTGCTGAAAACTTGAAGAAAAATAACCGACTTATAATTTGGATATATGGTCTTATAGCCGGTATTGTAATTTTAATTGAATAAAACAAATTAGGTTTTTATTTTCTCATCAAAGGTTATTCACATGTTATTGTCAATACTAAAGGCTTGAAAATAAAGGCTCTTTAAAAAGTAATTAACAATGCATTATTCTTAGGTTAATAAGCACTTTTTATACCTTTGTAACTAGTTAATAAAACCAGAATTATGAAAATCTCCATTGGTAATGACCACGCCGGGACACAGTACAAGAACCTTATTCAGCTGTATTTGGAAAAAGAAGCCGGTATAGAAGTAAAAAATTATGGAACAAATACAGATGATAGCGTAGATTATGCCGATTTTGTACATCCCGTTGCAGAAGATGTTGAAAACGGAAAAGCAGATTTCGGGATTATCATTTGCGGTAGTGGTAATGGTGCCAGTATGACGGCCAATAAACACCAGAAAATACGTTGCGCGCTATGTTGGACGGGTGAAATCACCAAGTTATCAAGAGAACATAACGATGCTAATATTATAAGTATTCCGGCACGATTTGTTTCCACACAACAAGCGGTAGATATGGTAAAGATTTTTCTAAATACCGAATTTGAAGGTGGTCGCCACCAAACCAGGATCGATAAGATTCCCTGCCAGTAATTAATAAGAAATTATATTAATAGGTCCCGATTTTATATAAAATCGGGATTCATTTTTTTAAAGACTACTTATGAACATTCTTATAAAAACATTTAACGAGCTTAGCTTAAGCGAATTATACCATATTTTAAAATTACGATCTGAAGTTTTTGTTGTCGAACAGGATTGTGTATACCAGGATATCGATGGTAAAGATGATAAAGCTTTACATATTATTGGTGAAGAAAATGGTGAAATTGTGGCTTATACCCGTTGTTTTGATAAAGGATTTTATTTTGAACAAGCTTCAATTGGGCGTGTTGTGGTAAAAAAGGAACAACGAAAATATGGTTATGGTCACCAGATCATAAAAGCTTCTATACAGGCGATAAAAGAACGTTTTAATACCGATAATATTAAGCTTTCGGCACAACAATATTTAGTGAAGTTCTATGAAAGTCATGGATTTACGTGCGAAGGTGAAGGATACCTGGAAGATGGTATCCCGCATATCGCTATGAAAAAATAGGTTTTAATTTTGTAGAATCTTAGCATATTGGCCGGGATTGTTTAAAACTTCCCTGGCCTTTTTTATTTCCTGACTGTGAGCTACATGATTTTTATATAAACCTTCCTGGTAAAAATAATGTTTAATGATCTGGTCCTGTAAAACCGACTTGATTTCTTGCTTTTTATTGTCTAACTCTTCAGCCTTATTTTTATCGATCTCAGCAGAGATTTGTTTATAACTATCAAGGATATCTTGCTGGAAACCTTCAGATTGTGAAGTTATCAACAATTCTTCTAACTCCTGTTCAGTATTGGTTTTATAGTTGAAATCTGAAGTTTTTAAATAGCTTTTAAAATCATTAAAATCGGCATCGCTAAATTCATAGTTTACCGGATTATCAACAGCATGTTGATAATAGTAATTAGTAGCATAATTAAAAATAGCATTCTTCTCTAAAAGTGCTCTGGTAATGCTACTGTATTCTGAAGATTCTAAGCGAACATCAGGTAAAATTCCGCCGCCATCGTAAACCGTTCTTCCGTTTTTGGTCTTAAAAGCATTATAATCTTCCACTTTTGTACGAACGGCTTCTCCATTTTCATCGCGTTTACGGTAATCTAAAGCCTGTATACAGCGTCCGCTTGGGGTATAATAGCGTGAAATCGTAATTTTAAGCTGCGTGCCATACGCAATCTCTTTGGGGCGTTGTACCAAACCTTTTCCAAAAGTACGGGCACCAACAACCACTCCACGATCTAAATCCTGTATGGCACCAGATACAATTTCACTGGCCGAAGCACTTTGCCCATTCACTAAAACTACAAGTGGAATTTTAGTATCTATCGGTTCTTTTTGCGTGTAATATTCCTTGTTATATTTTTCGATTACCGATTTGGTACTGGTAATAAGTTCTCCTTTATCCAGGAAAATATTACTCACATTTATGGCTTCGCTTAGTAAACCACCCGGATTTCCTCTAAGATCAAGAATAATTTTATCGGCACCCTGACTTTTTAGGTCTTTTACTGCCCTACTGGTTTCTTCATAAGCTTTTTGGTTAAATCGGCTTAACACTACATATCCACTATTATCCTCTAAAAGGATATAAAATGGCACCGCTTTTAATTCAACCGAACTTCTTTTGATACTGGTTTGCTGGGTTTTTCCCTGCCTTTGGTAAGTAATATTTACTTCAGAATTAATAGAGCCGTTTAGCAAAGTTTGTGCACCTTCAGTAAAATCTGAGACCTTAGTATCACCAATTTTAGTGATTTTATCACCAGGTTTTAATCCGGCTTTATCTGCGGGATAATCTTTGTAAACATCAGTTATTAACAGGAAATCTTCATCGGGTTTTAAAGCAGCACCAATGCCGGTATACTCCCCTTCCATATTAATTCTGGAACTTTGTACATCCTGTTCACTCCAAAAGTTGGTATAAGGGTCTAACTCTGTTAACATCGATTTGATGGCTGTATCCATGAGGTCTGCCGGGCTGGTTTCATCAACATAATTCATGTTGATTTCCTTAAAAAGCGTAGTGAAAATTTCAATTTGTTTGGCGATTTCAAAGAAATCAGATTTAAAACCAAAACTTGTGAATAACACTACTCCACCAAAAGCTAAGATTAGTGCTTGTTTATAGAATTTCTTTTTCATCCTTTTTTTAATTTAAAGATGAAGTATGTATTCATCTTAATCGAAAACGCTTCTATTTTCCTTTTGTTTTAAGCGTTCCAGTAAGTTAATCATTAACCGCTCCATCTTTATTTGAGAAATGTCTTCACGGGAAAGATAAATAAACATCAATGCATATTGCTGTCTTGTCCCGGTCATAACAATATACTTATTTTTTCTGAAAGATTCTCGCATTAACCTTTTGATGCGATTACGCTGTACGGCAGTTTTTATAAATTTCTTCGGAACAGAAAATCCAGTTTTAAAATATCTATTTTTAGCTGAAATAGTTTGAGTATCCTGAAAATTGATAGGAATATAGACCAATCTAAGCGGATAATTCTTTATCGAAACCCCTTCAGCAAAAAGCTTATCGATAAGAATTTTACTTTTTAATTTTTCCTGTTTTTTAAAGCCTTCTTCCATGCCCCAAAAATAGGTATTGTAAATGGATATTTACAAACTAAACCTTAAGCTGATTGTTGGTTGCATTTCCTGCTTTAAAATCTTTAATATTCTGGATGGTAACTTCAGCAATTTGCTGTAATGCCTCTTTAGTTAAAAATCCCTGATGCGCGGTAATAAGTACGTTTGGGAATGAAATTAATCGCGCGATAATATCGTCTTTGATCACACTTTCAGAAAGATCTTTAAAAAATAATTGTTCTTCCTGCTCGTAAACATCGATCCCTAAATAGCCTAATTTACCAGATTTTAAAGCTTCAATAGTATCTACTGTGTTAATTAATGGGCCACGACTGGTATTGATTAACATCATACCGTCTTTCATTAATTTAAAGCTTTCTTTATTGATAATATGCTTGGTTTCTGGATTTAACGGGCAGTGTAATGAGATAATATCAGATTGTTCTAAAAGCTTTTCAAAAGAAACATACGTACCGCCCTGTTCTATAATCTCCTTATTTTCGAACTTGTCGTAAGCGATAATATTACATCCAAAACCTTTCATGTTTTTGGCGAAAATGCTTCCTATTTTACCAGTACCAATTACGCCAACTGTTTTCCCATGAAGATTGAAACCGCGTAAGCGTTCTAAAGAAAAATTACCTTCTCTAATTCTGTTATAGGCTTTGTGTGTTTTTCGGTTTAAAGTAAGGATTAAGGCGATGGCATGCTCGGCCACGGCTTCGGGTGAATAAGCCGGTACCCGATAAACATTAATCCCTAATTTTTCTGCTGCAGCCAGATTTACATTATTAAAACCAGCGCAACGTAATACCACAAATTTAACTCCGTTTTCAGCTAAAATCGCTAACGTTTCTTCGTCTAAATCGTCGTGAACAAAAACGCAAACCCCATCATAACCTTTGGCAAGATTTGCGGTGTCTTTGTATAATCGAACTTCAAAATATTTTAAATCGATTTCCTGTTGGTGATAAGGGTCAAAGAATTCTTTATCGTAAGATTTGGTACTAAAAAAGGCTAATTTCATATTCTTGAGGTTGGGGTTTTAAAAGTATAAAAATTGATTGGGCAAATGAAATTTAATCCCTCACTATAGAAATTAATTTTCCCAGGCTTGCCTCGAATTTTTTTTAACTTTTCCTATTTGATTATTTGTAATTTGTAATAATTCGTTGTTTTCGTCATTCCGTTCCGATAGCTATCGGAATTGATCCGGAATCTCATACTGTATTGAAAAACAAGATATTGTGATGAGACCCTGTCCCGATAGCTATCGAGGACGAGTTCAGGGTGACCACAACTTATAATGATCTATTGCGGACATTCAATTTCCTATTATCTAGTGGGATTACCCCGAGGTTCTTTCTTATCGGAGCTTTTCAAAGCAAAAAAAGTCCGGCAGCTGCCGGACTTTCCCTCTATATCAAACTATAATTATTCTGAATCTACCTGCCCGTAAGTATTATTACTACGGTTAACATCTGCCATAAGCTGAGATTCGTCGATTTCTATCGATTTTATATCGGCTTTGGGAGTATCAATTTGCAGTTCGTAAGTTGGATAAGCCCATGGCCAGTCTTCTTCTACAATGCGTTCTACATCGCCTTTAGCAGGTTTTTCCCAACGCATCATGCGCAATGGCATATAATATAATTTTTTGCTTCCATCGTTTAAGGTTACAGTAACTTCAACCGGCATTGGCATTAAACCTTTTCTTTCTAAGGTAACTTTAGTTCCGTTTTCAGCTTCTTCAACGCTATTAATTGCATAATCGATTTGATTCGTAGTTTCGGTCCAATCAGTCAAATACCAGTGTAATTCGGCTCCAGAAACCTTTTCAGCAACTCTTATAAAATCATTTGGTGTAGGATGTTTAAATTTCCATTCGTCGTAGTAACGATTTAAAGTTTTAGCTAAATTTTCCTGCCCGATAATATAACCAAGTTGTGCTAAGAACACCGCACCTTTACTATATGCAGCGATAGAATAAGCGGTATTAATATCATAACGATCCCCATGCGTGGTTTGCGGTTGCTCTAGCCCAGAAGTGGCAATATAATTGTAACCTCTATACGATCCGGCAGTTGGATTTCCTGAATTTTCCTTAATCGTTTTTTGCGCCAATCCAGAAATATAAGTGGTAAAACCTTCGTCCATCCATGGATGCTCAGACTCGTTAGTTCCTAATAACTGCTGAAACCAGGAATGGGCAAATTCGTGCGCAGTAGTTCCCAGTAAACTATTATAGTTTTCCCCACCGGTAATTAAGGTACACATGGCATATTCCATACCGCCATCACCACCCTGTATAACCGAGTATTGTGGCCATGGATAAGGACCAATATGCTCATTAAAGAACGCTAACAATTTTGCGGTTTCTGGCTGAATTTTTTTCCAGGCTTCAGTTACTTTTGGATCGTCTTTGTATAAAAAGTGCAGTGTTACTCCGCTTTCAGTTTCCAACTTATCATGAATAAATTCTGGATCTGCAGCCCAGGCAAAATCATGTACTTTTTCAGCTTTAAAATTCCAGGCTAATTTTTTGCCTTTTCGCTTTACTTTGGTACCCTCTTCTTCGTAACCGAAACCAATTTCTTCAGGATTTTGTAAAACACCTGTTCCACCAATAAGATAATCTTTATCGATATTTATGGTCACGTCGAAATCTCCCCAAACGCCATGAAATTCTCTGGCGATATAGGGATCGGCATGCCAACCTTCAAAATCATATTCGGCTAATTTAGGATACCATTGTGTCATAGAAAGTGCAACACCATCAGCATTATTTCTCCCAGATCTTCTAATCTGAACAGGTACCTGGCCTTCAAATTCCATTTTAAAGGTGGTCGATTTACCGGGTAAAATAGGTTCAGCAAGATGTACAACAAGAATAGTTTCTTGGTCTTCTGTCTCTACTTTTTTACCATCCTGAGTTAAAGAAGTGGCTCTTAAATAACCAATTTCATCATCGCTAAGTTTGGCAATTCTACTCTCGTAATCTGGATTTTGGCGATCCCCTTTATTATTCACCATTCTTGAGTCTGGATCTTTGATATCCTGTAAACGGCGATCCATTTCGCTTCCCGGTTGGAAAGCGTTAAAGAACATGTGATAATATACTTTGGTTAATGTATCTGGTGAATTATTGGTATAAACCAGCTCCTGAGTACCGGTGTACCGGTAATTTTCAACATTCATGTCTACGTCCATATCGTAGTCTACATGCTGTTGCCAATAGCAGGTATTATTTTGTGCCTGTGAAAATGTAGTAACCAAAAAGGCGAGGCTAAAAATTAGTTTTTTCATAAATATGGGTTATTATTTAGAAACTTTAGATGCTAAAATTAGTGCATTATATAAATTAGCAATTTTTCCAGAGGTAGAAAGTTCACTAAATTCCTGTGTGTTTAATCGATCCCCACCAACAATTACATTAGCCTGAACCGGCAAACCACTATCCATAATGATCTTTTTAACCTGTGGCGCTGTTAATTTAGGAAAATATGATCTAATCATTGCAGCAATTCCTGCAACTTCAGGTGAAGCCATAGATGTTCCCTGTAAATACTCATATTCATTGTTTGGTGTTGTAGACCAGATTTTATTTCCTGGAGCAAATACATCCACATTTTTCTTTCCGTAGTTAGAAAAATTGGCTACCAGTTTAGCACCATAATCATAATTTAAAGCACCAACTGTTAAGAAGTTATCACTAATTTCTACAGGATTATCTGGGGTTTGATCGTTTGGATAGACCATTTTTTCATCCAGATTTAAGCTTTCATTACCTGCGGCATTTACAATTAAAACATCGTGATCTGCGGCGTATTTAATAGCATCTCTTACCCAATCTGGATGTGTTGAAAAATATTTACCAAAGCTGGTATTAATTACTTTAGCACCATTATCTACAGCATATCTAATGGCAAGCGCAATATCTTTATCGTACTCATCGCCATTTGGTACAGCTCTTACCGCCATTATCTCAACATTCTGGGCTACACCGTTCATACCAATACCGTTATTTCTTTGTGCGGCAATGATCCCGGCAACATGCGTACCATGTTTTATATTTTTTTTATCGGCTTCAGGACCCATCACGTTGTTATTTCCGTAATTACGATCATTAAGGTCGTCGGGATTATCCCCAACAATTTCTCTTCCGTTAAGGTCTGGATTTAAGTTGACTTTAACCTGATCTGAATAATAATCGAGCGCCCCATCCAGCTCTTCAATCGCTTTTGGGATATTTTCGTTTACATTCTGCTGAATTTGAAGCAACATGGCTTTATACTGGCTTAAAGGTTGTGCCGTAGCCTGCATTGCTTTTAATTCATCCATGGTGTAATCTTCTTTTCCTAGTTGAGAAGAAACTGCCTGATGCGCAGCGACCAATTGCGATTTTATTTGCTGGTATTGGGCCAGGTTTTGTTGTGCCTCTGTTAGTTTTTTGTTGTATTCAGCTTCAGCATCTTTGAAAAGAATAAATTCTTGGCGATTGGCTTCACTTATGTCACTGGCCGATTTTCCTTCGTATTTAGGTTTTAATTTTTTGTAAATTCTAACAAATTCTAAGTTTTCATCTACGGCATCTCCTAAAAAGTTCCAGCCATGAACATCGTCGATATACCCATTATTATCATCGTCTATTCCGTTTCCAGGAATTTCATCTTCATTGGTCCAAATTACATTTTTTAGATCTTCGTGTTCGATATCGGTACCACTATCGATCACAGCAACGATCACTTTTTTACCTTTTTGATTTTTAATGATTTCTGAATAAGCTCTATCCACACTCATTCCCGGAATGGTATCATAGATCAAATCGGCTTCGGGCCAGTTTTTAAACTGAGCATCGGTAAGTGCCGTTACTTTAAGCGGGATCGTATCGATATTCGCGATTGGAGTTGAAACAATTGCAGGAGCACTACTCCCACAAGACGCAAGAATGGCTGCTGAAGTAGCAGCCAATAATGGTTTATAAAATGGAATTTTCATTTTAGTTAAATAATTCATTAAACGTGTATGTTTGATCATGTCTCACACCTTTTTCAGTGTGTTTTACGGTTATAACTTCATTGTGCGCATCATGTTGCATAAAAAGATAAATTTCTTCATCTGCGGCTTTATCTAAAAAGGTTTTCTTTTCTGGCAAGGTTAATAACGGGCGGGTATCGTATCCCATTACATAAGGTAAAGGAATGTGTCCTGCCGTTGGAAGCAGATCTGCCATAAAAACCAGTTTTTTTCCTTTATATTCCAAATGAGGTATCATTTGTTTGTCGGTATGGCCATCTACAAAGAGTACGCCAAAACCAAGCTCTGGAATAGCTGAAAAACTTTCATTATTCTTTCTATCTACAAAGTGAAGCTTTCCACTTTCTTCTATAGGCAAGATATTTTCTTTTAAAAAAGAAGCTTTTTCACGGGCATTTGGTTGTGTTGCCCACTGCCAGTGATCTTTATTGCTCCAGTATTTTGCATTTTTAAAAGCTGTTTCGTAACCGGTGCGGTCTTTATTCCATTGTATGCAACCACCACAATGGTCAAAATGGAGATGAGTGGTAAATACATCGGTAATATCATCTCGATGAAATCCATATTTTTTTAAAGACTTATCGATAGAATTATCGCCCCACTGGTAATAATAACTAAAAAACTTTTCACTTTGCTTATTGCCCAGCCCTGTATCGATAAGGATTAATTGATTACCATCTTCGATTAAAAGACTTTTGGCGCCAATATCGATCATGTTATTGCTATCTGCAGGATTGGTTTTTTGCCAGATACTTTTAGGGACTACGCCAAACATAGCACCGCCGTCCAGCTTAAAATTTCCTGCTTCGATGGGGTATAATTTCATAAATCACTAAATTTTCACAATATATCGCAAATTATTAAATCAAATGCTCAAAAGCGTTTAATTGGGCTGATTTAACATGAGATTACAAATATTCTCAGTTTATGACCAGGTTATGAACAAACTAAACTATTTTTAATATTTTTAGCTTTTAATACAAACCGAAAAGATTAATGTTAGAGTTAGCAGGTATAGTAATTTTAGGAATATTGGCACAGTGGGTGGCATGGAAATTTAAAATTCCTGCAATCCTTCCGTTAATTTTAATTGGACTTTCTGTAGGGCCAATCGCAACTTTGTTTACAGAGGATGGAAGCAAACTTATAGAACCTATTTGGAACGGTGAATCTGGATTGTTTCCGGGAGAAAGCTTATTTTATTTTGTTTCCCTGGCAATAGGTATTATCCTTTTTGAAGGAGGTTTAACGCTTAAAAAAGGCGAAATTTTAAATGTAGGCTTTGTTATTGTGAAGTTAATTACGGTTGCTGTAATTATAACTTTTATAGGCGCCGGGATAGCAGCGCATTATATTTTTGACCTTAGCTGGCAGATTTCGTTTTTATTTGCTTCATTAATTATTGTTACGGGGCCAACGGTAATCACGCCTATTCTTCGTAACATTCCGCTTAAAAAAGATGTCTCCACTATTTTAAAATGGGAAGGAATCCTTATCGATCCTATAGGGGCGCTTTTTGCCGTTTTGGTATTTGAGTTTATTAGTGCCGGAAAAGGAAAAGAATATACGCCAACTGTATTATTGGAATTTGGTAAAATTGTGCTCTTTGGATTTACTTTTGGATTCACCTTTGCCCATGCGCTGGCCTACAGCATCAAGAAAAATATTATTCCGCATTATTTATTAAATGTCCTTACACTTGCCGCAGTACTAGGCGTATTTGTGTTATCTGACCAGTTTGCTCACGAAAGCGGACTTTTAGCAGTAGTAGTGATGGGAATGGTGATGGGGAATATCAATTTACCAAACTTAAAAGAGCTGTTATACTTCAAAGAATCTTTAAGTGTTCTTTTAATTTCCATTTTATTTATTCTGCTAGCTGCAAATATTAATATGGACGATTTGTATTTAGTATTCACCAGTAAGGCTATTTGGTTATTTGCAGTTATTGTTTTTGTTGTACGGCCACTGGGAGTGTTTATAAGTAGTATAAATTCTTCCCTTAAATTCAATGAAAAGCTGTTTATAAGCTGGGTAGGACCTCGCGGAATCGTCGCTGCCGGTATTGCTTCTTTATTTGGGATAGAACTTGCCAATCAGGGTGTAGAGGGAGCTGAATATATTACTCCCCTTGTATTTATGATTGTGCTGGGAACAGTGTTGTTAAATGCTACTACCGCTCGTTTTTTCGCACAATTAATAGGAGTGTTTTTAAAGAATTCTGAAGGGATTTTAATTATTGGCGCATCTTCAATTTCCAGAATTATTGCAGAATATATGGTAGATAATGGTAGGCATGTGGTATTAGTGGATAACAATGGGATGAATGTTAGAAAAGCTAAAGGCATGGGATTAGATGCGATTGAAGAGAATGTATATTCTGAAGATTTAATAAATAATATTGAACTTAATGATGTAGGTTATTTAATGGCAATGACCAGTAACAGTGAGATCAATAAAAATGCGATAGAAAAATTTAAAAAGCATTTTGGTGAAAATGGATCTTTTAGAGTGGTTTCTCCGGAAGAAATGCAAGATCCTGAAAACAATCCAAAAGAAGGATTGTTCTCACAAACCGATGATTATGTGAAATTAACCAATTTGGCCAGGAAATATCCAACAATACACGAAATTGAATTAAATTCTAAAGAGCATTATGAGGGTTTAATAGAGATATCTAAAACCGATCCGGATATTATTCCACTTTTTGTAAAAAATAATGAGGGGAATTTAAATATCATTCCTTCAAATAGTAAAGAAGTGGAAATCGAAGAAGGTTTTAAGCTGGTGTATCTTGGGAAACGAATGGAAATAGAAGAAAGTTCGAATACACGAGATGCCGAAGACACGAAAGGTAAAACTCAGGCAGACTAATCCCTCATTGAGGATTTAATTCTCCCAAGGCTCTAATTAACGAATAGGGTTGCTTAGAAATTCAATATAAAAACGCCCAATTTCAACTATCGAAATTGGGCGTTTTTTCATTATCTTTTTTCTCGTTTAAGATATACATTAAAAGGCTTTTAAACTTTTAAAAAAGTTAGTCTTCCTCCATTGCATCTATAAGTTCGTCTGTAATTTCGAGATTATGATATACATTTTGAACATCATCATCGTCTTCAAATTTTTCGATGAGGTTTAAGATCTTTTTCGCGTCCTCAACCGGAAGTTCTACCGTGTTTAAGGGAATTCGTTGTACTTCAGAAGACTTTGTTTCCATTTCTAATTCTTCCAGTTTAGAAGACATGAGACCAAAGTCATTAAAATCGGTATAAATCGTCATCAGGTCGTCCTCTTTTTCGATTTTTGTCCCTCCGCCTTCAATAAGTTCAAGCTCAAATTCTTCAAGGTTTATTTCAATTTTTTCTCTTTCAAGCACAAAAACCCCTTTTTTATCAAATAAAAATTCTAACGAACCATTAGTTCCCAGACTTCCTCCATTTTTAGTAAAAATTGATCGTACAGAGGCTACAGTTCTATTGGTATTATCTGTGGTGCATTCTACAAAAATTGCAATTCCGTTAGGGCCATATCCTTCAAAAGTTACGGTTTCGTAATTATCGGCATCTGCACCACTTGCTTTTTTAATTGCGCGATCTATGGTATCTTTGGGCATATTCACCCCTTTTGCATTGCTTATCGCGTTACGCAAGCTTGGATTAGCTTCAGGATCTGCACCACCACCTTCTTTTACCGCAACACTAATTTCTTTAATTGCCCGGGTAAATTGTTTTGCACGTTTTTTATCCTGCGCTCCTTTACGGTGTTTTATGTTTGCCCATTTGCTATGTCCAGCCATTTTCCTCTTCTTTTTAGTGTTTTTTACTCAATTTTGCTTCAATTTTACTCGATTTTGGTCAAAATGAAGCCATTTTTACAAATTTAAGGAATTGAGATGCAATGCTAAAATTCGGATTTTTACAGGTTCGAGTAAACATATTCTAATGAGAAGTTTTTACAGCTTAAGTGGTTCAAATGATTTAAAATGTCAGAAGAGTTTATAAAAAACTAAAAACCCTCATAGCTTAAAAACTATGAGGGTTTTTGATATAAATCAGCTTTAAGCTGGTATTAATCGTTTAGTTTTAAAACGGCCATAAAGGCTTCTTGAGGAATTTCTACGTTTCCAACCTGGCGCATACGTTTTTTACCCTTTTTCTGCTTTTCTAAAAGCTTTCTTTTACGAGAGATATCTCCACCATAACATTTCGCAGTAACGTCTTTTCTAAGCGCTTTTACGGTTTCTCTGGAGATAATTTTTGCCCCAATCGCTGCTTGAATAGGAATATCAAACTGCTGTCTTGGGATCAATTCTTTCAGTTTTTCACACATCTTCTTACCAATATCATACGCATTATCCTGGTGTAATAAGGCCGAAAGTGCATCTACTTTATTTCCGTTAAGTAGAACGTCAACTTTTACCAGTTTAGAAGTACGTAGCCCAATAGGAGAATAATCGAAAGAAGCATAACCACGAGAAACTGTTTTTAAGCGATCGTAAAAATCGAAAACAATTTCTGCCAAGGGCATATCAAAAGAAAGTTCAACTCGCTCTGTCGTTAAGTAAGATTGGTTGGTAATTTCACCGCGCTTTTCAATACAAAGGGACATTACGGGACCAACATAATCTGCTTTGGTAATAATGCTTGCCTTAATAAATGGCTCTTCTACCCGGTTTAAAGTTGAAGGTTCTGGTAAATCTGAAGGATTATTAACTAAAATAATCTCATCTGGATGCTTATTGGTATAGGCTTGATAAGACACGTTAGGTACAGTAGTAATTACTGTCATATCAAATTCACGTTCTAATCGCTCCTGAATAATCTCCAGGTGAAGCATTCCCAAGAATCCACATCTAAAACCAAATCCTAATGCTGCTGAGCTCTCTGGAGTAAACACCAAAGAAGCATCATTAAGCTGAAGTTTTTCCATAGAGGCTCTAAGTTCTTCGTAATCTTCAGTATCTACAGGGTAAATGCCGGCAAATACCATAGGCTTTACATCTTCGAATCCTGCAACTGCTTCAGTAGTAGGATTTTTAGCATCGGTTATGGTATCTCCCACTTTTACCTCTCGTGCGTCTTTAATTCCAGTAATTAAATAACCCACATCTCCGGTTTTAATTTCCTGTTTTGGATGCTGAATAAGCTTTAAAGTACCAACCTCATCTGCCGAATAATCTTTACCCGTTGCCACAAACTTAATGTGCTGGTTCTTTTTAATGCTTCCGTTAATTACTCTAAAAAAGGTTTCTACCCCACGAAACGGATTGTAAACCGAATCAAAAATCAAGGCTCTTAATGGCGCGTCAACTTTACCACTTGGCGAGGGAATTTTGGTGATAATAGCATGTAAAATTTCTTCAATACCAATTCCTGTTTTGGCGCTTGCAGGAATTACATCTTCAGGTTCACAACCTAAAAGATCTACAATATCGTCTGTAACTTCTTCTGGATTGGCGCTTGGAAGATCTACTTTATTTAAAACAGGGATAATTTCAAGATCGTTTTCTAACGCCAGGTAAAGGTTAGAAATTGTTTGTGCCTGTATGCTCTGCGCAGCATCTACTACCAGTAAAGCACCTTCACAGGCAGCAATAGACCTGGAAACCTCGTAAGAGAAATCTACGTGCCCCGGGGTATCGATTAAATTTAGCGTATACTGCTCACCTTCATGAACATAATCCATTTGGATTGCATGACTTTTAATAGTGATACCACGCTCCCGCTCCAAATCCATATTATCTAAAAGCTGTGCCTGCTTTTCTCTTTCTGTTACCGATCCTGTAAAGTCTAAAAGTCTATCGGCTAGTGTACTCTTTCCATGATCGATATGGGCGATGATACAAAAATTACGAATGTGTTTCATGCAATTGTGAACATTAATTGGTTTTAACCTACAAGGCTTTATTCGCTGAGTTTTAAACTCGAATTTTAAAATTATTAAGCGTTTTTCAATATCTTAAAGCTTTCTAGGCTTTTTAAAGTAAACGCGATCCAAAAATCCAAAATAAAAAACAATCAGAAAATAGCAATTTTTGACAGTATGGTTATAAAATTTTTGGGCTGCAAATATAGTGTATTTCAAATACCTTATAGAAACTTTAGAAAGCTGTTTAAAAATTCAGGAATTTGAAGAGTTCAGTGCATAATTCTAAATAAAAATTTAAGTTATGTTCTTTTTAATTATAAAAAAAGTTAATAAAGTGTTTAAGTTTTATAAAAAAGTTTCTTTTTTTTGTAAGAGGCTTTCTGTAAAATTTTAATGATTTGAATTTAAGCTTTTTTAATATGCTAATTTAAAATACGGGTAAATAAATATTATGAGCAATAACTCGAATACTTCAGGAACCAGCAGGTCGATCATTATTATAGGAATCTTATTTTTTATTTTTGGGTTTGTCACCTGGTTAAATTCAGTATTAATTCCTTATTTAAAAACAGCGAACGAGCTGAATAACTTCCAGTCGTTTTTTGTAGCTTTTGCTTCTTACATTTCGTATTTTGTTATGGCAATTCCATCGGCAAAAGTTTTAGAAAAAACAGGTTTTAAAAAAGGAATGGGGCTTGGATTACTGGTAATGGCCGTTGGTGCTTTGATATTTATCCCTGCTGCAGCCTCCAGAACGTATGCTTTATTCCTAACAGGATTATTTGTTCAGGGTACAGGACTGGCCTTGCTACAATCTGCTGCCAATCCTTACATCACCGTATTAGGACCTATTGAAAGTGCGGCAAAGCGTATTAGTATTATGGGAATTTGTAATAAGGTAGCCGGGATTTTAGCGCCTTTAACCATTGGTGCTATTTTACTTAAAAATATGGATCAGATTGAGGCAAAACTGAGCACTTTAACCGGAGCCGAGCGTGAGGCCGAATTAGATTTGCTTTCTTCTAGGGTAGAAATGCCTTATATCGTAATGGCAATTGTTCTTGTGGGTTTAGCCGTACTTATTTATTTTTCCTCTTTGCCTGAAATTGAAACCGATAAAGAAGATGAAACCTTAGCAGAAGCTAATAAAAACAAAACAAGTGTTTTCCAGTTCCCTAATTTGCTTTTGGGAACTTTGGCCATGTTTTTATATGTTGGGGTAGAGGTTATCGCCGGTGATACAGTAATTACTTATGCCAAAGACGGGCAGGGAATACCGTCTGAAGCAGCTTTACAATTTACCTCGTACACTTTAGCAGCGATGATCGTGGGTTATTTAATAGGTACCGTAACCATTCCAAAATATATTAGTCAGGCAAAAGCTCTTCGAATTTCAGGAATCTTAGGTATTCTGTTGGGATTAGCTGCAATTTTTACAGATGGTTTTGTTTCGGTACTTTGTATCTCGATGTTAGGACTGGCAAATGCAGTAGTTTTTCCGGCTATTTGGCCTTTAGCGTTAGACGGTTTGGGAAGGTTTACCAAAATAGCGTCATCCTTTTTAATTATGGCGATTGCAGGTGGTGCGATTGTACCTTTAGCCTATGGTTCTTTAGCCGATAGTTTTGGACTTCAGCAGGCCTACTGGGTGGTGATTCCATGTTATTTATATATCCTTTTCTTTGCGGTTAAGGGGCATAAAATTAGATAAGAAACCATAAAAGGTTTAAAATAAAATAAACCAAATGCCTGTAAAAAAGGTAATGAATATATCAAGAGAATTAAGGCTAGGTGAGACTGCTGTTTCGCCAATTAAAAATTGGAAAATCAAATGTTTAGCCTAAATTTATTCATTTAAAAAATATAAGTATGAAACGTTCTTTCTTTTCTGTTTTCCTTACATTCTTCATTTTTATAGGTGCTTACGCTCAGGATAAACCCGCTATTATTCCAATGCCTTCCAAAATTGAATGGAAAAATAGCGAATTTCAGTTTCCGTCTACCATAACTTTTTATGCAGATGCCGAGGCCGAAAAAAGTTTAAAATGGCTTAAAACTTTATTGAATACTACGGGAAGTGAGCTTGAAAAAGCTTCAGAAAAGGAAGCCAACGTTTCGTTAAAAATCAATAAGGATCTTTCTTCTTCTTTAGGAAAAGAAGGATATCAACTTAAAGTTACTTCAGAAAAAATAACGATAGAAGCGGTTACCAATGCCGGACTTTTCTACGGAATAACCACACTTAGACAATTGTTTCCTGCTGAAGTAGAATCTGGTAAAATTACCGCGGCTTTTAGTATTCCTTCGGTGACTATTTCAGATAAGCCTTATTATGAATGGCGCGGGAGTATGCTTGATGTTGCCCGAAGCTTTTTTGATTTGGATTATCTAAAAAAGCATGTAGATCGTATGGCGCTGTATAAATTAAATCGTTTTCATTTGCATTTAAGCGACGATCAGGGTTGGAGGATTGAGATTAAAAAATGGCCAAAATTAACCCAAATAGGAGGACAGTCTGCCGTAAATAATGGTCGTGCCGGATTTTTAACACAAGAGGAGTATAAAGATTTACAGGCTTACGCAAAAGAGCGAAATGTAATGATTATTCCTGAAGTGGATATGCCGGGACATACTTATGCCGCCTTGCAGGGCTATCCAGAATTAAGTTGTGAAAATTTTGAAAATCTGAATCCAAAACGTGCAATACCACCAGCTCCTTTTCACGGAACCGACGTTGGGTGGAGCAAGTTTTGTATGGAAAAACCGGTGGTTTACGATTTTATTAGCGATGTTATTGCCGAGCTTGCTGAAATTACCGATGGTCCTTACCTTCATATCGGAGGTGATGAAATCGAAGATGAACACTATAAAGAATTTGTAGTGAAAGCTGAAAAAATAGTCCGTGAAAATGGTAAAACAGCCATTGGTTGGGAAGAAGTTACTCAAGCTAAGGTAGACGATCCGTTTATTAGTCAGCGTTGGACGGGAGCCACCAAAAGCGTTGTGGATACCAGAATTATCGAATCAATTTGTAAAAATTTCTATTTAGATCACGGTAATATTCCCAATCAGCCCAATACGTATAGCTGGTGTAAAAAAGACGGAGTTTCTTTAAAAAACGTTTACGATTTTGTGTCTGAAAATAAGAAAGCCATAGGAGTAGAAGGTGCCCTATGGACAGAGCTTGTACATAGCGATGCCACTGCAGACGATCGCCTTTGGCCACGCAATATTGCTGTTGCCGAGGTGGGTTGGTCTTCGCCTAAAAAGAAAGATTATAGCGAATTTAAAAAGCGTTTAGGTACACATGGGAAACGCCTGGATTACCTGGGAATCAACTTTTATAAGACGCCAGATGTGCCATGGAATACAACAAAAATTAAAGGAGTATTTTCTACAGTAGAAAAATAATCGGAACTTGCGAGAGTTAATTTGATACGATGGAGAGTAAACAACCCGATACCGAAAAGCAATCAAAATATAATGATCTTGAGAAGATGAGCACGGCAGAATTGCTGGCTAGCATCAACAAAGAAGATCAAACCATTGCTATAAATGTACACAAACAGTTACCAGCTATAGAAAAACTGGTAGATGTTATTGTTGAAAATATGAAAAGAGGAGGTCGGTTATTTTATATTGGTGCCGGCACCAGTGGAAGATTGGGGGTGTTAGACGCATCAGAATGTCCACCTACTTTTGGCGTAACCCCAGATATGGTTATTGGTTTAATTGCCGGTGGAGATACGGCTTTAAGAAATGCCGTAGAAAATGCAGAAGACGATACTACACAGGCATGGAAAGATCTTCAGGAATATCAAATTTCAGAAAACGATATTCTTGTAGGTATTGCAGCTTCAGGGACCACACCTTATGTGATTGGCGGAATAAAAGAAGCCAGAAAACGTGGAATTTCGACGGGATGTATCGCCTGTAGCAGTGGAAGCCCTTTGGGAGACGCATCAGAATTTCCTATTGAAGTGGTTACCGGCCCTGAATTTGTCACTGGAAGTACCCGGATGAAAGCGGGTACCGCACAAAAGATGGTTTTAAATATGATTACAACCAGTACCATGATAAAACTAGGTAGGGTAAAGGGTAACCGTATGGTCGATATGCAGCTTTCTAACAAAAAACTGGTTGGCCGTGGTACACAAATGATTATGGACGAACTTCAGGTACCTGAAACTGAAGCCAAACAATTATTGCTGAAACACGGAAGTGTTAGAAATGTATTACTGAATTACGAAAAAGAGCTGAAATAATATCGAATTTCGGCAGTTAGCTTAGAGTAATTTTAAGCCTGCTTTTTGGTATTTTTCAAGACTTTTATCTGAAGGATCTAATTCGGTTACCAGCGTATCTACCTGAGTAAGGTCACAGATTTTGTAGCGGTTGATGGTATCTAGTTTTTTAGAAATACTTAGTGATACTATTTTCCTTGAAGCACTCACCATTGCTTTTTTCATTTGGGCAATTTCCCAGTCAATTTCAGTAATCCCCTTATCTAAATCCATATAACCGGTACCTAAAAAACAGATATCCGCAGTAATTTCAGTTAAGGTATTTATGGAACTTCCGCCGGTAGCTAATTGTGATCCCTTAGATAATTTCCCGCCAATTAGATGTACTTCGCTTAGCATCGAAGAATTATTAAGTAATTCTACCGCCATAGGAAGACTGGGAGTAAAGAAGGTAAGATTCATTTTTTGCGGAAGTAATTTTGCCAATTCTAAATTGGTAGACCCCCCTGTTATTAACACAACATCGCCATGATTTAAAAGGGAAATTCCTTTTTTTGCGATAATCGATTTGTTTTCGTACTCATAAATTTCCCGGTTTTGATCGGAATGAATATTGAAACCATTTGATACGGCACCACCATGAACTTTTTTAAGTAGTTTCTGCTTATCCAATTCCATCAGATCCCGTCGTACGGTATCCATAGAGACGTTAAGAATATTGGTTAAATCGCTTAGTAGTACTCTATTATGTAAATGAACTTCGTTCAGTATAATCTCGCGTCTTTCTTTTTTTTTCATTTACTGGATGTATTTATAAATCGCTAATTAAGCCTTTTGTATTGGGTTAATAATCGTATAAATCTATAAAAAATGTTAAAAAATTATTTCATCTTAAAATTATGTAAATTTTATTTATTGCAATTTTTAACGGCATAAATTATATATAATTTGCATATAAATTGCATTTATTTTTAATTTTTGCAGTTTCTTATTGCTTTTAGTTAATTTTAATAATAAGTTTGTTTCATAACTAATTGTTAACGAACTACTATGAAAGGACAATTTAAGAAACCATTCTTGTTGCTATTTTTATTGTTTTCAATACAAATTTGGGCACAGGATAAAGAAATTTCAGGGACAGTTGTAGATGAAGATCAAATTCCACTTCCTGGAGTGAACGTTCGGGTAAAAGATTCGAACATGGGTACAGTTACAGATTTTGACGGTAACTTCAGTTTATCTATACCAGATACTGATGGAGTGGTTATAGTATTTTCCTCAATAGGTTTTACTACTCAGGAAATAGCGGTGGGAAATAAAACTTCCTTTACTATTTCTATGGAGGTTGATACTGAAAGTTTAAATGAAGTTGTTGTAACATCATTTGGTATTGAACGGCAGAAAAAGGCATTAGGATATGCCGTACAAGAAATTTCGTCAGATGAAGTGCTTGAAGGAAATAAACAAAATGTGGTGAGTGGACTTCAAGGTAAGGTTTCCGGGGTTACTATTGGTAATTCTGGAGGAGCTCCGGGTTCTTCTTCGGTAATCTTAATTCGTGGAGGTACTTCCATTACGGGAGACAATCAGCCGTTGTTTGTGGTAGATGGTATTCCTATTGATAACTCAACAGGGTCCAGTTTAACAGTTGCTAGTATTAACCGTGCTGCCGATCTTAACCCAGAGGATATTGAAAGTATATCTGTACTTAAAGGTCCTGCTGCAGCTGCATTGTATGGTATACAAGCCGCAGGAGGTGCAGTAATTATTACAACTAAAAAAGGGAAAGCAGGGAGTAGCACTATATCCTATTCTGGAACATTCTCTGTAGATAATGTTTTAGGAACTCCAGACATTCAGCAAAAATATGGACAGGGTAAGCAAAATTTAGGGCCAGAAGGATTTAGTTACATTGAACAATCAGAATTTAGTTTTGGTTCTGAAGTTTCTTCAGGTACACAAACTTATGATCATATTAAAGATTTTTACCAAACAGCCATTACTCAAAATCATAATGTAAGTTATTCCGGAGGTACAGAGAAAAGTACAATGTATTTATCGATTGGCGATTTATCTCAGGAAGGTGTGATCGATGGTACCAGTTACGATAAAACATCCTTTAAAATTAATACGTCTTCTCAAATAAACGATAAACTTACAGTAGGTGCTTCAGCAAACTATATTGTAAGTGAGATCGAAAGTACAAGACAGGGAAATGCCAGTGGTAGTAGTTATGGGAGCTTACTTTCTTACCCCATAAATATCGATATTCATGATTATTATAATGAAGATGGTTCTCAAAAAATGTTTTATAATGATCAAACATTTGATAATCCATATTGGAGTTTAGAAAATAGCCCTAACGATAATAAAGTTAATCGCTTGTTGGGAATTGTGAATGCCAGCTATGATTTTTTAAATGGTTTTAATATTTCCTATAAACTAGGAACAGATTATTTTAGAGAATTTAGTAAGCAGGTAATTGGTACAGGTTCTCTTATTGAGAATAGGGCAGAAGGTTATATTAGCCAGTTTGAAAGAGAAAATCGCAGAACAACTTCTAACTTGATTATAAGCTATGCAAAGGATATTACCGATGATTTTTCAGTAGATGCTTTGGTAGGAAATATGGTAGAGGATCTTAAAGTTCATACCGTATATACGTATGGTGATGGTTTTATGGCACCAGGAATATATAGTATAGGAAATGTTTCTAAAGAGAATCAGTCAATTTTAGAAATAATTAGAAGAAGAAGAGCTGTAGGTGTTTTTGGCGAAGTAAAATTTGCCTGGAAAGACGCGTTATTTTTAAACTTTACGGGAAGAAATGACTGGTCATCGACCTTACCTAAAGAAGATCGTTCATTCTTTTATCCTTCCATAGGAACCTCTGCAGTCCTTACAGATTTGTTAAGCCAGGGAGGGAACGATATTACTTCAGATAACGGATTATCTTATTTAAAACTGCGGGCAACCTGGGCTCAGGCTGGTAAAGATGCGCCAATTGGAAAACTTGAAAGCTTTTTAGGAACCAATATTAATTCATTGGCAAGTTCAGCGTATACCTATAATGGGGTAGATATCGGTAATCCAGAACTAGAACCGGAATTTACGGATAGTTATGAAATAGGTTTTGATTCTCGGTTTTTTAAGAACAGGATCGGTTTGGATATGAGTTTTTATTATATGAAATCTAAGAATCAAATTCTGAATGATATTCGTGTTCCTCCTTCAGCAGGTACATTTTATACGACCCTAAATGGTGGCTCTATAGAAAATAAAGGGATAGAAGCTTTACTTACTGCAAAACTATTCTCACGAGAAAGCGATTTTCAATGGGATATGACGTATAATTTAGGAGTTAATAAAAGTGATGTAAAACAATTACCAGGACAATTGGATAATGTTTATCTATCAGATTCCTGGACCTTTAGCAATACTGCAGCCGGAGCGGCAATTCTTGGAGGCTCACTTTTTGGGCTTAGGGGAGATAAACCAGTAAGAAATGAGAATGGAGAATTAGTAATTGGCGCAAATGGTATACCTGAATTTGAAACGGTTATTTTTGAAGATGTAAACCGATTACCCGAGTGGACATTAGGTATTACTAACAACTTATCGTATAAAAACTTTAATTTATCCTTTTTATTGGATATTGTACAGGGACAGGATGCTTATAATGCTACCAAATCGGCACTGACTTATTATGGCCTGGCGGAAAACACCCTTAACAGAACAGGTAATAATCTAAGGGTAATAGAAGGCGTATATGCAGATGGCTCTCCTAATACCACAGAAATAACAGATCAACAATACTTCCAAAATTATTACTCTCAAAACGCAGAAAACTTTATTGAAGATGCCTCTTTTGCCAGGTTACGCTATGTAACATTAGCATACGATTTACCAACTGTTTTTCTGGATAAATTCAATATTGTTTCAGCACAATTATCGGTAACCGGTAGAAATCTATTTACGATTACCGATTATTCAGGGGTGGATCCCGAGGTAAATACATACGGAGCAGGAATTCAGGGAGCGGGTTCTATGGGAATAGATAACTTGGGGACACCAAATACCAGAGGTTTTGATGTAGGATTACGATTTAAATTTTAAAAATTATGAAGAAGATTTATAAATATATATTTGCAGCTTCAATCTTAATAACATCTTACTCTTGTAGCGATGATTATTTTGATGTAAACAGCTCAGAAACACAACCTACAAATACAGGTTTAGCACCACAATATCGTATAGAAGGAGCTATAGAAAATACGGTAGCGACTGCTCAATATCGAGGTATTCGTGAAGTTTTGGGAGTAGTGCAATACGGTTCGCAAAATACTGCGGCCTATTATTCTGAATCTTGGAACACCTACCTTACAACAGGAAGCTATTTTCTTTGGCAAAATGTGTATGTGTATGCATTACCTAATACAGCCGATTTAATTTATTTGGGAAAAGAATATGACTCTCCCCACTATACCGCTGTAGGTAAAATATTAAGAGCCTATATTTTTGGAATGGCTACAGATCAATATGGTTCTATAGTTACAGATGATAGTTATAACCCTGAACGTACAATTAAATTAGAACCAGAGTTTGTAACACAGGAAGAGGTTTACGAAAGAATCTTTTTGTTATTAGATGAAGCTATTGCAGAATTAGATATGGATAGCGCAGTAGATTTGAATGCTGAAGAGGGAGATATTTTATATCATGGAGACCTAGCCCAATGGAAGCGTTTTGCTTATTCTATAAAAGCCAGGTATTTAAATCACCTAACCAAAAAATCATCTGGCGAACATGCTTACGATCCACAGGCGGTAATTACAGCTGTAGAAAATGGATTTGTATCAAACGAAGATAATGCATTGATCGAATATGGAGGAGGAGAGGCCAGCAACGATAATCAACCTTTTAGTAAAAGCGGTTACGGTTCTACCAGATTCGATTATTTTTCGGAGTTTTTTGTTAACTTGCTTAAAGATCCATTAGATATCGAGGAAGAATTTGAAGACCCTAGATTGTCGATAATTGTTCCTGAAGCTGTAAACGGAGGCTATCAGGGGGTGAAGACCGGTGCAGGAGTAGATGCTGAGGTTGCCGATGATTATTCGTTAGGGAATGGAGGATTTTATACTTCGCCAGATTCACCAACTTATATGATGACCTATTCTGAAGTAAAATTTATTGAAGCGGAAGCAAGGTTTAGAAGTGGCGATATGGCTGGCGCTTACGCAGCATATAAAACCGGTGTAGAAGCAGATCTTCAAAAACTTAATGTACCTTCTGAAGAGATTTCAGCATATATGACTGCAATTGATACAGAAATCGGACAAGGGGAATTTGATTTATCGCAGATTTTTGTTCAGAAATATATTGCAAATATGCTTAATCCGGAAACCTGGGTAGATTTTAGAAGAGCAGATTATAGCTCGGACATTTATCCGGGACTTGAGCGTCCGGAAAATGTAAACATAGCTATTTTTCCTAATGAAAATGATTGGATAAGAGCGATGATGTATGAGTATAATGAAGAAGATCGTAATTACGAAAATATGCCAAATAACGATCCGGCTATTCGCCTAACCACACCGGTTTGGTGGGACACCGAGGAATAATTTTTTTTCAGGTTAGTTTGATAAAGCTTGTTCAGAATGAATTTATTTTGGGCAAGCTTTATTTTATAGTTAGATTTAGCTCCTTTTCAGCATTAGTTTAAGAAAAGGTTCCTACCTGCCAAAGAGCAATTCATTTAGATTTTTAATTCTTTCTTCTAAAAATCTATAAATTTCATGGCAATTTGCCAGAAGTTGCAAATCTTCAAACCCAGTGGAAGAAAACGCCGAAGATCACTTTTCAAAAGTTTAGAAAAGATCCTCAAAATATCAAATTTCGGCACACAGTTGTGATTATTAGATAATTTACTGGATAGTCCAGATGAAATGCTACGACGAATTATTGAGTAGCGCTATCACCACATCTCTGATTTCTGCTCTAATTCAAACCCCTAAGGCTATCCTTAGAACGTGAAGAACTGGTCATATCTCAATGACATGCTATGGTGTATATAAATTTCATTTAGAATAACTAATCTCGCTTCTCTCTCTTTTCATATTCATATTTCAAGATCATTCTAGTCCGTAAAAAATGTATTGGCACTAAAACGATACGTTAAATAATTGGGTCTTTCGTGATATTTAATAAACCTAAACAAGATTTTTTTGCAATAAAAAACAGCATTTATAGGTAAATTATAGGTTTAAAGTTTTAAAATATTGAATTTAATGCAATTAAATATTGCATTTAAGGTTTTTAAACGATATGTTTGTTATATAACCAATTATTAACTTAATTTTATGAAAGAACAACTACGTAGACCATTCTTTTTTTTCCTTTTGCTTATTTCAGCTACCAGTTGGGCTCAAGAGATTGGGATATCAGGAAAAGTAATGGATGAGGATGAAATTCCGCTTCCAGGGGTTACCGTTCGTGTTAAAGATTCATCTTTGGGCGTTGTAACAGATTTTGATGGGAACTTTACGCTATCCATTCCAGATAGCGATGTTGTATTGGTATTTTCTTCTGTAGGTTTTAAAACACAGGAACTTAGGGTAGGCAATAAAAGAGAATTTAGTGTCACGATGGTGGTAGACCGTGAAAGTTTAGACGAGGTCGTAGTCACTGCACTTGGAATCAAGCAGGAGAAAAAGGCTCTTGGCTATGCGGTAACCGAAGTTAAAGGAGAAACAGTAGCGCAAACACAGCGCGAGAATTTTATTAATGCTTTGGCAGGCAGGGTTCCCGGGGTAGAGATTAATTCCACTTCAGGTTTGCCGGGAGCTTCAACCTCTATGGTTATTAGAGGGATAAGCTCATTAAGTGGTAGTAACCAACCATTGTTTGTTGTAGATGGCTTGCCAATTAGTAACTCTACAACCTCTACAGGCGTATTTGCTTCATCATTAAATAGTGGTACCGCTTTAAATAATCGCGGGGTAGACTTTACCAACAGGGGAGCAGATATTAATCCTGAGGATATTGAGAATATTACTATTCTTAAAGGGCCTGAAGCTTCAGCTTTATACGGAATAGAAGCGGCTTCTGGAGCTGTAGTGATCACTACAAAAAGAGGAAAAGCCGGGATCAGCAAATTAGATTATAGCAATAGCTTTAGACTAGACCGAATTGTTAAATATCCTGAAATTCAGCAAAAATATGGTAGAGGGGCCAATGGATTTACCAGTGATGCTGATGAAAGTTTATATTACTTTGGAGCCGAATATCCTGAGGGAACCCGGTTTTACGATAATATAGGTAACTTTTTTCAGGATGCCTTCACTCAAAAACATAATATTTCTCTTTCTGGAGGATCTGAACAGACACAGTATAGAATTTCTGCATCAAATACCGATGCTCAGGGATTTGTACCAAATACAAGCTTAGAGAAACTTAATTTATCCTCGGCAGTAACGGCTAACTTTTTAGATTTCTTAACCGCAGATGTAACTTTTGATTATACAAGATCTGATAACGAACAGGCTTTTAGAGGCAGCGGAGGACCACTTTTACATTTGTTATTATGGCCTTCTACAGACGATGCAAGTGTATACTTAACTGAAGGAGGTAATCGTCGTAATTATGCGGAATATGCAGATGCGGTAGAAAATGCTTTTTTTAATGTAAACAGTAATCAATTTAATTCTTTAGTAGATCGATATAAATTAAATACCCGCGTAACAGCAGAACCTACAGATTGGCTTAGACTAGTAGGACAGGTGGGGGTAGATTATTTTACACAGAAAAATACCATTGTAAGACATCCAGAATCAAATACAGGGATAGATTACGGTGGCCTATTCGATCAGGCACTTATTACGACCAGAAATTTAACCTATCAATATTATGCACAATTTCATACTCCAACAATTTTCGATAAAGATATTAGCATAGACTTTAAATTGGGTAGTGCGGTATACGATTATAACACATTTAGTGCCGCGGCTAGTGGTCAGGATTTTCAGGCACCAGATCTTTGGTCTATAAATAATACAGATATAGAAACCCATAGAGCTTTTAATAATTTAACGGAAAGAAGATTAGTGGGAGCTTTTGGTAGTTTGAATATTGGATATAACGATATGCTCTATTTAACGTTAACCGGTAGAAACGACTGGAGTTCTACATTACCGGTACAAAATAATTCCTTCTTTTATCCATCTGCAGGTTTAAGTTTCATTTTCTCAGAATTAGATATGTTTAAGAATAGTGATGTTTTAACCTATGGGAAGTTAAGAGGATCTATAGCTCAGGTAGGTAAAGATGCTCGCCCTTACAGCATAAGACCTTATTACGAACCTGCGCAAACAACCGGCGGTGGTTTTAAATACGGGTTTACCGGCCCTAGCTTAAATTTAAAGCCCGAGATGACCACCTCTTATGAGTTTGGAACCGAGCTAAAGTTTTTTAATAACAGAATAAGTTTAGATGCAACCTATTTCAATAAGAAATCTGAAGATCAAATTGTACAAAATCTACGATTGAGCTATGCCACCGGTTTTGTGTTAATGACTTTTAATGCCGGGGAGATAAAAAATGAAGGTGTAGAGATTCAATTAAACGGAACTCCTATTCTTAATAAAGATTTTTCCTGGGATATAAGGGCAAACTTTACCAAAAACTGGAGTGAGTTAGTAAGTCTTCCGGCAGATGTAGAAGAGTTTTATAATTCAGATACCTGGCTTTACGGGAATGTTAGAGTTGGATCCAGGGTAGGCGGACCTTTAACCACGTTTACAGGATACGATTATCAACGAAATGAAGCCGGTGAAGTTTTAGTGAACCCATCTTCTGGATTGCCAATTTTAAATACTGAAGAATGGGTGGTAGTAGGAGATCGAAATCCAGACTTTAAAATTGGACTTTCTAATACCTTTAGATACAAAGAATTTGCTTTAGATTTCTTATTGGATTTTAGAGTTGGCGGCGATGTTTATAATGCAACAGAATATTATTTAACAACAAGAGGTTTAAGTAAGCGCACATTGGATAGAGAAACACCAAGGATTGTAGAGGGGGTATTAAAAGATGGACTTGAAAATACGGCAAACCCTACCCAAAATAATATCCCAATAGACCTTTCCAGAAATTCAACTTACTGGTCTTCAATTTATCCTTATCAGAGTTTTATAGAAAAAGACATCAACTGGATGAGGCTACGTGACGTCACTTTCTCTTATAATTTTCCTTCCAAATTGTTGAAAAAAACAAACGTTCTTAAAAGTGCAAGTGTGTTTTTAACCGGAACAGATTTATTTCTGGTCACTAATTACTCTGGTTTAGATCCGGTAGGAAACGGAAACTCTGCTGCGGTTGGAGGAGCAGGAGGCGTAGGTTTGGATTATGGTAATTTTCCTTTACCAAGAGGTTACAATATTGGTATAAGAGCAGGATTTTAAAATAAGAAAAGATGAAAAATAACATATATATAGCATTACTTTTATTAATAAGTACATGCAGCATTAGTTGTGATGATTATTTAGACGTTAATACTAATCCCAATGGACCAGACGCCCTTTTACAACCAGAACTCTTTCTTCCTCAAATAGAATCTGAATTTGCGGTGGCCATACAATGGGATGGAAGGTTTACAGGATTTTATACACAAAATTGGGCTCATACTTCAGGGAATACATACTCTTTAAACCTCCATTCTAATCCGTTATCAGATTCTTATGCACAACTTTGGAGAGCCGTGTATTGGAGTATGGGGTATAACCTTTCAGACATGATTAAAAGTGGAGAACTAAATGAGAAATACGATTTTATGGGAGTAGGATATATCTTAAGAGCTTTTGGTTGGCAATTGCTTACAGATTATCACGGCCCTGTTATTGTTACCCAGGCATTCGATACAGATAGAAGAACTTTTGACTATGACGAGCAATCTGTAGTTTATCAGGAAATTCAACGATTATTACAATTGGGAATAGAAAGTTTAGATCGTACAGATGGTTTAAGTCCTGAAGATTCAGGTTTAATCGAAGCAGATTTAATTTATCAGGGAGATAAAGAAAAATGGAAAAAGTTAGCTTATGGACTTTTAGCGATCAATGCACATCGATTAACCAATAAAAGCAGTTACGATCCTCAGCAAGTAATAGATTATGTAAATCAGGCATTGGCAGGTAACCAGGATAATGCGTTAATAGGTTTTCTGGGGAAGGTTAGTGCGAATACCAATTTCTTTGGCCCGTTAAGAGGTAATATTGGATATTACAGGCAAACAAAATTTATTTTGGGCTTATTAAACGGTAGCAACCCCGTTTTTCAGGATCCGGCATTATTGGGTCAGGATCCGGTTTTTACTACTGAAGAAGAATATTTAAATGATCCACGAATTACATCAATGCTAGCTACATCGCCAGATGGTATGTATCGTGGAATTACTCCTGAGATTGGTATTTCCGAATGGACAACCGCTGAAGCCGATAAGGTTCCCAAAAACTTTTGGAATGAAGAAGGCTATAGAGGAAGTAATCCTTCGCCACAAATTTATTTCTTTAATAATGAAGCCGAATTTCCACTAATGACCTACTCCCAGTTACAATTCATAAAATCTGAAGCCGCTTATTTAGCCGGTGATATGGGATTGGCATTAGAAGCCTATAAAGAAGGCATAAATGCACATTTGGATTTTGCCAGGGATTTTGCTCCAGATCAGGAAATTTACGATCAAAGAAGAGCATTGATGGAAAGCAGTACTGTTGTTTTTCCTGAAACTTCGGCAGGTTTAACATTATCTAAAATCATGCTTCAAAAATATATAGCGACCTGGGGATGGGGATTCTTCGAAACCTGGTCTGATATGAGAAGATATCACTACGATTTAGGAATAGAAGATGAAAGTCAAGCCGTTTATCAGGGCTTTACGTTGCCCGATCCGCTTTACGAAGCCAATAACGGGAACCCCGCTTATAGAGCACGACCCAGATACAATTCAGAATATATGTGGAATCAGGAGGCACTGGAAAAACTAAATGCTTTTGAAGAAGATTACCATACGTACGAAACCTGGTTTAGTATCATCGAATAATAGCAAGATTATGAAAAAAATATCAGCAAATTTTTTAGTCATCGCATTTTTAGCATTAATAGTTCTGGGATGTGAAAAAAATGCCATTCCCGAAGTTACAGAACTAGTAGCTGAGGATATGAGTTACATGAAGTTCTTTTTTCATGCAGAAGACGCACCAAACGCAGGATTCTTTTTTAATGATAGGAAAGTCACTGCAGAAAATAGTTCTGGTGAAGACGAAGAACAGGCTTTAGACTATAAATCAGTTTATCCCAGTAATGCGTATGCGTTAATTCCCTCTGGTAACGGTGAATTGGCCGTAAAAACTTTAGAAGCACAAAATCTGGCAAGTACAAGTATTACTACTGAAGCACAAAATCATTATTCTGCTTATCTGGTAGGAACTTCAGAGAATTATGATATCGCTTTTATTGAGGATAATTTACCAGAACCCAGCCACGATTTAATTTACTGGAGATTTGTGAATACCATGGCAAACATTCCGTTTAGCGTAGATGTTTATGCCATTAGAGCGGCAGTACCGGCAACTGAAAATTCACCTGCAGAGGATGCCCGGGTAGTTTCTTTAGGACAGGGAATATCGTATAAAAGTTCTGGAGAATATACCGAGTTAGCACCGGGCAGTTATACCTTTAAAGTATTTCCTTCAGGGACAGATTACGATCCTCAGGAATCAGAGTCGTTTTTAGAGCATGGATTAACTTTGGCAAGTTTAGGAAGAGTTTATACCACGCAGATAAGAGGGACCTATTCCGAAGATCCAAGTTCAAGTCATATCGACTATTGGAGGGATAGATAATTTCAGTTTGGTTTGTTCAAGAAAGAGAATAGATTCATTTCTATATCTCTTTCTTTTGTTTAATATTGTGCGATGCCTATTTAATTTTATGAAAACTACGATTTCCTATCCAGCAGCAGTATTAGTAACATTTTCACTACTTTTTTCCTCCTGTAAAACTCAAAAAACAGTACAACCTTCAGCGCCAGAAAATCCGCCAGAAGTTGTAGAACCCCAAATCCCTGTAGAAGAAAAAGAAGAAGAACCCGATACCACAAAACCTGCAGAGGTAACACAAGAAGAATTACCCGAGGAAGTTACGGTAGAGGAAGAAATTATAAAAAGCGAACCGCCAATAGATGTAGCCGAATTTAGGGCGGCATGGATCGCCACGGTCGCCAATATTAACTGGCCGTCACGTTCTGGTTTGCCAACCGCTCAGCAACAAAGTGAAGCGATAAAATTGCTGGATTTTTTAGCGAATCATAACTATAATGCGGTAATCTTTCAGGTGCGTCCGCAAGCCGATGCCTTATATCAAAGTGATATCGAATCCTGGTCGTATTTTTTAACCGGCCAGCAGGGAAAAGCGCCACAACCTTTTTATGATCCGCTTACCTTTTGGATCAACGAAGCGCATAAACGAGGAATGGAACTTCATGTTTGGTTAAATCCGTATCGTGCTTATCATACCACCGGTGGCGAAATTAGCGCAGCTTCCGTAGTAAAAACAAATCCAGAGATGGTAGTAAAATTACAAAACGGGATGTACTGGATGGATCCTGCACGTAAAGATGTTCAGAATCGTACCGCAGCAGTGGTAGAAGATTTGGTAAAACGATACGATGTAGACGGAATTCATTTTGACGATTATTTTTATCCTTATGATTCTTATAATGGCGGAAAAGATTTTCCAGACGATCAAACCTGGAATACCTATAAAACTGCTGGTGGAAAACTAAATAGGGGAGACTGGCGTCGTAAAAACGTAGATGATTTTATCGAACGCGTGGCGAAATTGGTTAAAAAAGAGAAGGATTTTGTAAAATTTGGGATTAGTCCGTTTGGGATTTGGCGTCCCGGTTATCCGCAATCTATCGCCGGTTACGATCAATACGAAAAGTTGTATGCCGATGCTAAAAAATGGATAAATGAAGGCTGGGTAGATTATCTCACTCCGCAGTTATACTGGAAAACCGATCAGACCGCACAGAGTTTCCCGGTACTATTAAACTGGTGGAAAGAAGAAAATACCAAGGATCGACATATTTGGCCTGGAATTAATGCAGGGCTAATCGAAGAAGAAGGTTATGAAAACGAATTGTTTAATCAGCTAATGATTACCCGCGGAATGTTGGCTGAAGATCCCGGAGCCGTTCTCTGGAACCTTAAAGCCCTAATGAATGATAAAGAAGCCGAAAAAGCTTTAGCCGAAAATTATTTTAGAAAACCTGCTTTGGTGCCACCAAGCCCGTGGATGGATAATAAAGCACCAAAATTGCCTGAAGTTTTAACCAATCTTGATGGAAATACACTAAGAATTTCCTGGCAGCATCCAGATGAAAATGATGTTTTTAGATGGGTGTTATATTTTCAGTACGAAGGCAGTAAATGGGACTTTAAAATCTTAAATAACGATCAGCTTTCAGAACTTAAGACCACGCTTTCTTACCTGGTAGGAGAAAAGAAGGTAAAATTATCGAAAATCGGCATGACGGCGGTAGATCGTACCGGGAACCAAAGTGATTTTAAAGAAATTATATTAGAATAAGCTTAAAAAATGAAGATTGAATATCACCAATATCAACTGCAGTTAAAAGATACCTTTAGGATTAGTCATGCTTCGCGTGATGTGCAGCCAAGTTTGGTAGTTTCAGTGTCGCATGATGGCGTTACCGGTTTTGGCGAAGCCGCGGCGACTTCGTATTATGGAGTGACGGTAGAAGGCATGATTCGGTCTCTAAAAAAAGTAGAGCAAATCGTCGAAAATCATATCGAAGAGCCTCCAGAAATTATCTGGGAAAAGCTTTATCCTGAATTAAAGACCGAAACTTTCGCACTTTGTGCTTTAGATATGGCGCTGCACGATCTCTACGGAAAGCGAAAACAACAACCACTTTATAAATTGTGGAAGCTGGATCCTATTGAAGCACCACAAACCAGTTATACGATTGGAATTGCTTCAACCGAAGAAATGATTCGTAAGATTAACGATTTTCCGTGGCCTTTATATAAGATCAAATTAGGGACAGATCATGATATCGAAATTATAAAAGAGCTTCGAAAATACACAAATTCTGTCTTTAGGATCGATGCGAATGTGGCGTGGAATGCCAGCCAGGCGATCGAGAATAGTCATATTTTAAAAGAATTAAATGTCGAATTTTTAGAGCAGCCACTTCCGGTAGATGATTATGACGGACAAAAAAAGCTCTATGAAAATTCAGCATTACCAGTAATCGCCGACGAAAGTTGCATTGTAGAAAGTGATGTTGAAAAGTGTACAGATCATTTTCATGGTGTAAATATTAAACTCACAAAATGCGGAGGAATCACGCCCGCTTTGCGGATGATTGCAAAAGCAAAAGCCCTGGATTTAAAAACCATGGTAGGTTGTATGACCGAATCGACCGTTGGGATTTCAGCCATTGCGCAACTCGCCCCCATGCTCGATTTTGTGGATATGGACGGTGCGTTGTTGTTGAAAAATGATACTTCAACCGGAGTGAAAATTACTTCAGAAAAGGTGATTTATCCGAATGAAAATGGTACCGGTGTAAAATTGTTTAAATTTGAATAAGATTGAAATTCAGTAAAAATGAAGATAAAAAAATATAGTTTTTGGACATTGGTTTTAGCGGTTTTGGTAAGCTGTAATGAGAAAACCGAAAATACTTCTGGAGAAAATAATGAAGCCCAACTGGTGATCGATAGTTTAAAAAATGTATACGCTCCCGATGGAAGGGTTGCGCTATTCGATTTTGAAGCTAAAAAAGAAGCAGACAGATTTAATATCGAAGGAGAAACTAACATGCCTGAAGCTGCCGAAGATCTGGAAAAAACATTAAACCAAAAAGGCATAAAATACACGGCGAATATTAAAACTTTACCCGATGCTGAAGGTTTAGAGCATCAAACGATGGGAGTGATCAAAATTTCAGTAGCGAATCTTCGTGAAGAACCACGCCATGCCGCGCAATTGGTAACGCAAACCACCCTGGGGATGCCCGTAAAAGTGTATAAAAAAGAAGGGAGCTGGTACTATATTCAAACACCAGATGGCTATTTGGCCTGGGTGGATTATGGCGGTATCCAAAACATGACCAAAGAAGAGTTTTCAGACTGGAAATCTAAAGAAAAACTAATCTATTTAAATCCTTACGGGAAATCGCTAAAATCGGCTAAAAATGATGCAGGGGTGGTTTCAGATCTTGTTGCCGGAGATATTTTAGAACTGACTGCTGAAACTGGAAATTTCTATGAGATTGTTTATCCTGACGGGCGGACTGCTTTTGTGCCAAAATCTGATGCAAAACCATACAAAACCTGGTTAGCCGATTTAGATGTTGATGGTGAAGAATTGGTAATGACCGGCGAGAAATTAATGGGACTCCCTTATTTATGGGGCGGCACTTCGCCAAAAGGAGTAGATTGTAGTGGTTTTACCAAAACGGTCTATTTTTTAAACGGAATGGTGATTCCGCGTGACGCTTCCCAACAGGTTCATACCGGAGTTTTAGTAGATTCTACCAGAAATTTCGAAAATCTTGTTGCAGGAGACTTATTATTCTTTGGAAAACCAGCTACAGATTCCACCAAAGAACGTGTGATTCACGTAGGCATGTGGATTGGCGACCATAAATTTATACATTCTATGGGCGATGTGCACATAAGCACTATGGATACAACCGCGACAGATTTTGATGAATATAATTATAACCGATACCTACGTACCAAAAGGATCCTAAACGAGAAAGATAAAGGATTACAGTATTTAAAAGAAGAAGATATTTTTACTCGATAATCGAGATTAAATGCTCCGGGCTCGATGGCCATCGTGATGCCTCGAAATCAATTAGCAATAAACAATTATCAGTAAACAGAAAAACGATTAGCTTTTAGCAGTCATTCAAAATTTAAAATTTTGTCATGTTTCTTGATTCTTTAGTCTATTCTTATATTCTATTTCCTAGCTTCTCACTAAAACAAGATTTCTCCACAAGGTCGAAATGACACTCTATAGAATTTCATATTTATCCTAAATGGAATGAAGAAGTCTAATTCAATATACCGTTTACAGTATACAGTCTTCAAAAAAATAATTCAAAATTCAACATTTTAATCCTGATTCCTGAGTCTTGTATCTTGCTTCTCTAGTCTATATTCTAACGGCGCAGTGGTCTAAATTCAGAAAGGCTTAAGGTTTATAGCTTACAGCAGTCAGCCTTCAGCTAAAAACTAATTCAACCAGCGAAGTATCAATTCCGAAGATTTGGTCATTTAGACTGTAGCGAAGCGGAACGGAGAAATCTCAGCCAGAACAACTTTCCAAAAGAGATCTCTCCGCTTGCCTGCCGGCGAGGCAAGGTCGAGATAGCTCACCGTACATAAAAAGTCGGAATTTCGACTAGGGCGTAGCGGAATGGAGAAATAACGACAATTCAGCATCAAAAATTTTATCTTGCTTCCTGTTTCTTACCTCTTGCTTCTCTAGTCTCTATTCTAACAGCAAGGTGATCTAAATCCACCATTTCATCCTGCGATATCAATAAGCTTTATATCCTTTTCAATAATTTCTATTCTTTACATTTCCTAAATCATATTTTAATTTAGTTCTTTGTGATTCTAAACTAAGCATAGATCTAAAATGAATAAAATCCCTTTTTCTATTAACCTAGTAATTCTATCGGTTTTATTGTTTTTTTCCTGCAAATCGAAATTGCCGGAAACAGCTGAAAAAAATATAACCGGTGAAATTGCAGAACAAGCAATGGTTGTTTCTGCCAGAAAAGAAGCATCTAAAATAGGGGTCGATATCATGAAAAAAGGCGGAAATGCTTTCGATGCCATGGTCGCTACAGAAATGGCTCTGGCGGTCAGCTATCCGTTTGCCGGTAATTTAGGTGGTGGCGGATTTATGGTTTATCGCACCGCAGATGGCGAAATAGGAAGTTTGGATTATCGTGAAAAAGCGCCTTTAGCTGCTTCAAAAAATATGTACCTGGACGAAAATGGCGAAGTAATCGAAGGGAAAAGTACACTGGGAGCAATGGCATCTGGAGTACCGGGAACCATTGCCGGAATTTTTAAAGTACACGAAAAATTTGGCAGTTTACCAATTCAGGAATTATTACAGCCGGTTATCGAATTGGCCGAAAAAGGAGTAGTAGTTACCCAAAAACAGCAGGAGCGATTACAAAAATACCGCGAGGTTTTAATGCAAGTGAATCAGGATACCATTCTTTTCACCAGAGCATATAAAATAGGTGATACTATTAAAAACGAATCGCTGGCAAATACACTAAAACGCATTGCAGTTAACGGAAGAAGTGAATTTTATAGCGGTGAAACTGGGCAAAAAATACTGGAATTTCTACAAATGCAGGGTGGAATTTTAACAGAAGAAGATTTACTGAGATATGAGGCCAAATGGCGAAATCCGGTTCGTATTCCGTATAAAGAATATCAGGTCATTTCGATGCCACCGCCTTCTAGCGGCGGAATTGTTTTAGGGGAGATTTTAAAAATGATCGAGCCTTTTCCGATAAAAGATTACAATCAAAATTCTACAAAATACATTCAGGTGTTAACTGAAGCAGAACGTAGAGCTTATGCTGACAGAAGTTTTTATTTAGGTGATCCCGATTTCTACGCGGTACCACAGGATAGTTTATTGTCAGATGAATATTTAAGTGAAAGAATGGCCAATTTCAGTTTCGATGCAGCTACACCATCTTCAACCATAGAACATGGCGCTATAAAGGGCTACGAAAGTAATGAAACTACCCATTATTCGATTGTGGATTCCGAAGGAAATGCGGTATCGGTAACCACTACGTTAAACGGAGCCTATGGATCGAAATTATACATCCCGGAACTCGGTTTTTTTATGAACAATGAAATGAACGATTTCAGCTTAAAACCGGGAGTCCCTAATATGTTTGGTTTAATAGGTGCCGAAGCCAATGCGATTGCACCAGAAAAGCGAATGCTTAGTTCGATGACACCCACCATTATTGAAAAGAATGGTGAATTATGGATGGTTGTTGGTTCGCCGGGAGGTTCAACAATAATTACTTCAGTTTTACAAACTTTTTTAAATGTGGCTGAATTTGACTTATCGATGCAGGAGGCTGTTTCAGCAAAACGCTTTCACCATCAGTGGTTACCTGACGAAATAATGATGGAACCTGAAGGATTTTCAGAAAAAACAATAAAAAAACTTCAGCAAAAAGGCTATAAAATTAATCAAAAAGAATCTAGAATTATCGGTAAAGTAGATGCAATAAAAGTACTACCCAATGGTAATTTAGAAGGAGGGGCCGACCCTAGAGGCGATGATACCGCTATCGGTTTTTAATCCCTCATTCAGGGTTTAATTTCCCTGAGGTTCTAGATTCATCTACTCGATAATCGAGATTAAATGTTCTGGTCCCGATCCCGAGAGCTATCAGAATTAGGATACCTCGAAATAAAAATAATTTTCTAACAAATGCCTCATGGGGTTGCCCTGAGGTATTTACTAAACCAAAAACGCTATGAATAGAATTTTTACCCTGTTTTTCCTACTAATAAGTCTGAGCTTAAGCGCACAACAGGAAAATATCACCGGAAACGTCACCGATGAGAATGCGCAACCTTTACCCGGAGTGACCATCCAGCTTAAAGGAACACAAACCGGAACGGTAACCGATTTTGATGGGAATTTTAATATTAAAGCTGAATTAGGACAAACCCTTGTATTTACCTTCGTAGGTTTCGAAAAAAAGGAAGTTGAAATCACCACGACCACAGTAAACGTGCAAATGGTAAGCGGTACAAACCTGGACGAAGTCGTGCTGGTAGGTTCCAGAAACCGAAGCAGAACAGTGACCGAATCTGCCGTGCCCGTAGATGTTTTGGATGTTGAAGAACTACAGGTTTCAGTGCCGCAGGTAAATGTAAACCAGATTCTTAATTATGTAGCGCCATCTTTCACGTCTACCACCCAATCTTTATCAGACGGGACAGATCATATCGATCCCGCTTCGTTACGAGGCTTAGGGCCAGATCAGGTTTTGGTATTAATTAACGGAAAACGTCGCCATACGTCTTCCTTAATTAATGTAAACGGAACTTTTGGTAGAGGGAGTGTGGGGACCGATTTAAATGCGATCCCCGCAGCTGCAATTAAGAGAATTGAAGTATTAAGGGACGGTGCTGCCGCCCAGTATGGCTCTGATGCGATTGCCGGCGTGATCAATGTGGTTTTGAAAGATGAGGTGAATACCCTTAATTTTAATGTAACCACCGGTACTAATGTATCCAGAAATGCCAACGAACAAACCGGTGGTATGGATGGTGAAAGTATTAATGTTGCGGCCAGTTACGGAATTCCGTTAGGAGATAAAGGCGGATTTATCAACTTTTCAGGAGATTTTGATTATCGCGATTCTTATAACCGTATGAAAGCCTGGGAAGGAAGTATTTTTAATGCCTATAATGCGGTAGAATGGCAAGCCTATCAGGATAATGCAGATCTTAGTAATTTATCCAATCAGCAAATTCAGAACTATGCACAACAGGTAGATTATTTTTCTGCAGATTTTAAAAATGAAATAGCTCAGGCAAACGATCGTGCTACGTTACAAAATTTGTTAGGAAGGGATGTCACTGAAGATGAATTGGCAGCACGAGGTTTAAGTCGATCTGATTTTAATATGAGAGTAGGGCAGTCTGCGTTACGTGGTGGGCGTTTATTTGCCAATTTTGCATTACCATTAGATGATAATGGAACCGAGCTTTATGCGTTTAGTGGTTTAAGCTCCAGAAAAGGAAATGCAGCCGGATTTTATAGATTACCCAACCAAAGCCGTACCTATACACCCTATTATATCAACGGATTTTTACCAGAAATAAATTCTAAGATCAGTGACAAATCTATTGCCGCCGGAATACGTGGTAAAGTAGGTGATTGGGATGTCGATTTTAGTAATACCTGGGGAGAAAATGAGTTTATGTATTTTATAGACAATACCTCCAACGCTTCGTTGCTAGGAACCAGTCCTACCAGTTTTGATGCCGGTGGATTTTCTTTTTCTCAAAACACGACTAACCTTGATGTTTCGCAGTTCTTTCCGGGATTGTTCGAAGGATTTAATGTGGCTTTTGGTGGAGAATATCGCTTGGAAAATTATGATATTATCGCCGGAGAAGAAAAATCGTATGCGCAATATACCGCGGATGGAACGGTTATCACCAATGCCAGCCAGCAACCTGCTACAGATTTCTTCGGAAATGCCAGAGCAGGTGGTGCACAGGTTTTCCCGGGCTTTAGTCCCGATAATGCCATCTCCAGACAGCGAAATAGTGTAGCGGCGTATGCCGATTTTGAAGCCGATGTAACCGAAGAGTTTCTACTCACCTTTGCCGGAAGATTCGAAAATTACTCAGATTTTGGATCTACATTGAATTTTAAAGTAGCTTCCAGATATAAACTTACCGATGATATCAATTTAAGAGCAGCGGTGAATACGGGCTTTAGAGCACCATCGTTACATCAAATTTATTATAACTCAACTTCTACAGTTTTTAATGACGAAGGAAATCCGGTACAGGTGGGAACTTTCTCTAATGATAGTAGAGCAGCGAAATTGCTGGGCATTCCAGATTTAAAAGAGGAAACCTCGAAAAGTGCCAGTTTAGGAATAACCGCTAAAATCCCAGATGCGAATTTAACAATTACTGCCGATGCTTATTTTGTAGCAATTGACGATAGGGTGGTGTATACCGGGCGCTTTAGTGATGACGATCCAGATTCAGAAATTAGTCAGATTCTTAGAAGCGCAAATGCTGAAGCCGCGGCATTTTTCGCGAACGCGATAGATACCGAATCTAAAGGTTTAGATATTGTACTTACCCAAAATACCTATTTTGATAATGGATGGAAATTGAAAAATGATCTTGCAGGTACTTTTACCCAAACCAAACGTGTAGGCGATATTCATGCATCACCTTTATTACAAAATAAGCTAGATACTTATTTTTCTGAAGATAACCGAATTTACTTAGAGGAAGCGGTACCCAGAACAAAGATTAATTTAACCAATGTGCTTACGGTAGAAGATTTTAATTTCTTTGTTCGTAATGTATATTTTGGTGAGGTAACACAACCTTCAAATACACCTGCTAATCAAGAAATTTATTCTGGCAAAGTGGTAACCGATTTTTCAGTAGGCTATAACTTTTCAGAATCGATTAATCTAACAATAGGAGCTAATAATTTATTCGATTTATATCCTGATAGAAACAGGGTTGAAAGTAACCGAAGTAGTGGAAGGTTCGACTGGCCCAGAAATGCTCAATTTGGTATTGGAGGGCGCTACCTTTTTGCAAGACTGAACTTGAAATTGCAATAGCACAAAGCTGCTCATCGTTTTAAAAGCATAGCTTCCTTTTAGAGGAGTGTAAAGCTGCATATTTTTAGTATGCGTATATAAACCTCATAGTCCTGATCGCTATACAGGACTGTGAGGTTTTTAGTTATTATTTTTGCTTAATAATAATTAACTCAATTCTTTTAATGAAAATGATACAGCGGTTTAAAAAAGCAATACAAGAGTATCATCACTTATCCCAAGAAGCTATGGCAGCCTTTTTGGAAATTGTAAAACCTGAAATTATACAAAAAGGAGCTGTTTTTTTGCAACAGGGGCAAATACCAAAATCCTATGCTTATATCGATCGCGGTTTGTTTTCGTATTTCCATACGTTTGAAAATGGCGATGTTGTTATTAAAAAGTTTTTCGCTGAAAATTCGTTCGTCGCTTCTACCTCGGCACTTATTCAGGAGAAACCAGGTCTTTTCACTATTAAAGCCTTAGAAGAAACCCATATTTTAGTATATCAGAATAGTGATTATAGAGTATTACTCAAGCAATTTCCTGAAATTGCCTTTTTTCATATTAATTATTTAGAGAAAAATTGGGTGGTGGCTAAAGAACCTTTAGAAATCAATTTAAAATATGAAAGCGCTAAAATAAGATATGGGCAATTTCAGCAGGAATATAAGAATATCGAAAATCGATTAAAACAACATCAAATTGCTTCTTATCTGGGGATTACCCCAACACAATTAAGCCGAATTAGAAAGACTGTTAAAAATTAATTGGTTTTCTCAACATTTGTAGATGTTTTAAAAACTAAAGAGCTATAGTTTTGCTTTTCTAATTTAAATATTTTGAAAATGAAGTATTCGCTATTGGTTTTTTCTGCTCTTATCATGTTTTGCATTAATGCATTTGCCCAGCAAATAGATACGTTAGAAGTCTATAGTACATCGATGCAAAAAGAAGTTAAAACCATTGTTATAACTCCTTCAGGAAATAACAATCTTCCCACCGTTTACGTACTGCACGGATATAGCGGTTATCCCGAGCGAACGCTGAAAAAGGATATTCCCTCTTTAATAAAACTTAGCTCTAGCTACAATATGAACTTTGTGTTACCTGATGGTAATTATGATAGCTGGTATATTGATAGTCCCATCAAAAATTCGAAGTACGAAACCTTTATAACTACCGAGCTGGTTGATTATATCGATCATAAATACCATACGCAAAAATCTCAAAAAGCGATTATGGGATGGAGTATGGGCGGTCATGGTGCACTTTATCTGGGAGCTCGTCATCCTGAATTATTTTCGGCCATTGGAAGTATAAGTGGGGCGATTAATATGCTCCCTTACGGGGAAGATTATGGTGTTCCAAAAATATTAGGAGCTAATAAAAATAATTGGAAGGCTTATACTGCCAGTTCACAAATAGAGCAATTTAAAAATTCAGTGCAAAAAATAATAATAAGCTGTGGCTACGATGATGTTTTAATAGAACAAAATAGAAAACTCCATAAAAGGCTTATAGAATTGAATATTCCCCATATTTACATAGAAAGTCCGGGAAAACACGATGCCGCGTATTGGTCTGAGGCCGCTAAAACTCAGTTATTTTTAATAAATACTTTATTTAAGCGTAATGAATAGCAGTCTAAAAGGAGTGTTCTTTATAGCATTAGGAGCTTCATGTTACGGAGTCTTAGCTACTTTTGTAAAGTATGCCAATAATGATGGTTTTGGCACCGCAGGTCTGGCATTTTCTCAGTATTTATTCGGGGTGTTGTTATTAAGCATTATTTCTTTAGTTGTTTCAAAGCAGGCTAAGCTTTCAACAAATTCCAATGCTATTTCTAAATTTCCAAAATTCAAATTAGTGCTTTTTGGAACCACGTTAGGGCTTACCAGTAGTTTCTATTACCTGTCAATACAATATGTACCGGTTTCTGTAGGGATTATTTTGCTTATGCAAACTATTTGGATGGGAGTGGTTCTGGAATATGTTATGGCTCGGCATCTTATAACTAAAACAAAAGTACTAGGAGCCTTTGTTGCGATTGTAGGGACGGTATTTGCAGCTCAAATTTTTGAAGCTGATCTAAATATCAATTTTACAGGTATTGGTTTTGGATTATTAGCGGCCTTAAGTTATACCGGTGCGATGTATGCTTCTAATAATGTATCATTAGAGTTGCCTGTAATTACCCGTAGCAAATATTTGGTGTATGGCGGATTTTTAGTGGTTATCGTTTTTTGGAATGTTCAAATATTAGAAGAATTCAATGCGGAAGTATTTTTAAAATGGGGTATATTTTTAGGGTTTTTTGGAACCATTTTGCCTCCCATTTTATTTAATAAAGGTTTTCCTGAAATAGGCACAGGTTTAGGAAGCATAATTGCCGCCCTGGAAATTCCCGTTTCGGTATTTAGTGCATATTTGGTATTAAATGAAGAAATCTCTTTACTGCAATGGTTGGGGATTGTGATCATTTTATGTGCTGTACTACTTATTAACTGGAGAAAATTATTCAAAACTCATAAAAAGCAGGAAAGTGATTAGGTTTTTAGCTGAAAAGTAGCCGGTTTTTAACCAAAAAATTATTAAAAATTCGACATTTAAAATTCAACCTTTTAATCCTGATTCCTGTTTCTTGGATCTTGCATCTCTCGTTTATTTTCTAGATTCTAACTAAAAATAGATTTCTCCATTACGCTCCGCTTCAGTCGAAATGACACCTTTAGAATTCAATGTTTAAGGTTTCAAATTCCAGATTAAGTAGTCCTGACTCTTGTATCTTGATTCTCTCGTCTATTCTCTCTTCTCTATTTTCTAATTCCTCACTAAAACAAGATTTCTCCGCAAGGTCGAAATGACACTCTATACAATTCCATATTTCTCATAAATGGAATGAAGAAGGCTATTTCAATATACTATTTACAGTATACAATATTTTAAAAAAATTATTCAAAATTCAGCATTCAAAATTCAGATTTTAATCCTGATTCCTGACTCTTGCATCTTGATTCTTCAAACCTAACAGCGCAGCGGTCCAGTTTCAGAAAAGCTTACGGTTTACCGTTTACAGCAAAAATTAAGATGTAACAAATATCAATTCCGAAGATTCTGTCATTTCGAGCGCAATAAAATGAAGCCGAGAAATCTTAACCATCTATAAGATTTCTCCATTACGCTCCGCTTCACCTGCCTGCCGGCGAGGCAGGGTCGAAATGACAAACGATAAAAAAGCTTTGAATCTTCATTCAGAATTCAGCATTCAAAATTCAAAATAATTCAGTCTTGTTTCCTGCTTCTTGATTCTTAAATCTTGCTTCTCTAGTCTATTTTCTATCAGCGCAGTGGTCTAGTCTCTCCCTAAAGCGATTTTTGGTATAAATTATAAAGAATTTTGATCTCATCAGCATTTAAGATTCCGTCTACGTGGTCTTTTTCCTGAAGAAAATGGATTTGAAAACTTTTGATGGCGGCATCCAGATCATCGACCTTGTAACCTATAATCCTTAAGGCTTCCGCAATTTTAAAATCGGCAGGGATCACATTTGGAAATAAGTATCGGTCTAATAAAGCAATACGTTGTTTAAACACAGGATCGATATTATCGATTTTCAACGGGTTTTCTGTAAAAAATTGATGTTCAAACTGTATATTTTCAATACGATCTTCATCATACCAAATTCCGTAGCCTTCTTCGGCCAGGCGTTTCCACGGAAAATAAGCACTTGGATCTACTTTTCTTCCGGGAGCGATATCCAAGTGTCCTACAAAGTTTTCTGCTGGGATCTTATAATCTTCCTTGAGTTGTTTTAAAACCTCCAGTAAACTCGAAATCTGAGCTTCAGAAAAGCGTTCTTTTCCGTTGTTATCCAGTTCAATTCCTATAGAAGCCGAATTAAGATCGGTTGTATGGCCCCACTGTCCAATACCACCGTGCCAGGCACGGTAATAATTATTAAGCATGTGAAAAACCGCTCCGTCATTACCAATAACATAGTGAGAGCTCACCTGAGTTCTGGGGATCGTAAACGTATTTAAGGTTTGGGTAGTAGAATCCTGTGCGGTATGATGGATCACTACAAAATTGGGTCGCCTAAGATTAAAATTAGTAGTTCCCACAGGGTACTCACCATAATTGAGTGCGGAGTCATTAGGGTTTTCTTCTAGTGGGAATCTACTAAGTTCTTTAGCATAGGCTTTCGCCTTTTTTTTATAGACATTGTTGGTAATTCGGTAAGGGTTTGAAGAACATGAGATCATCAAACCCAAACCTCCTAAAATCAAAACTTTTCTAAAATATGTCATTGTCGCAGTTTATTACCAAAATACGGAATCCTGGTTAAAACAGGACTAAAATTTCCAGCGAACAAAGGCCTCGATAGCTTCGTAATTTGCAAGTCCTAAGTTGTGATAAGACAATGCTGTTTCGCTGTTTCTTTCTTCGGCACGTACCCAGAATTCACGTTCGTCGTCACCAGGGAATACCGGAGTATCTTTTTGCGACTGGTGTTTAAAGATCGCTTCACGTTTTCTGGCCACTTCTTGTGGAGAAAGTGGTACGGCCATTTCGATATCGTGAATGTCAAATTCCTGCCATGCGCCGCGATACATCCATAACCAACAGTCTTTGGTCCATTCTTCAGTTTTGCGAAGACGATTTATAGCTTCTAAAATAATGTTGAAACAAACAATATGGGTGCCATGAGGATCGGCAAAATCACCGGCAGCAAAGATTTGATGAGGTTTTACTTTTTGAAGTAGCTCCATTGTAATCTTAACGTCTTCTTCGGTCACCGGGCTTTTTACTTTCTTGCCTGTCTCGTAAAACGGTAAGGCCATAAAATGAATATTTTCATCTTCAAGCCCCGCATAACGCGCACCAGCGATAGCTTCGGTCTTACGAATAAAACCTTTAATATCCATAATTTCACGAAGGTCGATATCGTTAGGACGTTTTTCAGCAATAAACGTATCGATGTTATCGTATATTTTTTCAAGCTTGGTGGTATCTTCGCCAATGCTTCTATTAAAATCGATCGCAAACTCTATATAACGCAATACATCGGTATCCCAAACGGCAGTATTTCCAGAGGTCTGATAAGCCACATGAACATCGTGTCCCTGGTCTACCAGTCTAATAAAAGTACCTCCCATAGAAATCACATCATCATCGGGATGCGGACTAAAAATAATAGATCGTTTTTTAGCAGGTTCAGCACGTTCTGGGCGCTGGGTATCGTCGGCATTTGGTTTTCCACCAGGCCAACCGGTAATGGTATGTTGTAGTTGATTAAATACGTCGATATTGATGTTGTAGGCCGGTCCTTTTTCGGTGGCCAGTTGTGCCATGCCGTGGCTGTTGTAATCTTCGTCAGTTAGCTTTAAGATTGGTTTTCCAACTTCATTGGATAACCAGATTACCGCTTTTTTAATTTGAGCTTTATCCCAGCTACAGTCTTTTACTAACCATGGAGTATCGAATCTTGTTAATTCTGAAGCAGCATCTTCATCTAAAATAAACTCCACATGATCGTTTAACTGAAGGTAGGTTGCCGGTACACTTCCAGAGATTTCACCTTCAACCGCTTTTTTAATGATTGGTGCTTTTTTCTTGCTCCAGGCCATTAAAATAATTTCGCGTGCTTTAAAGATGGTCCCAATTCCCATGGTAATGGCTTTGGTAGGTACATTTTCTTTACCACCAAAATCACGAGAGGCATCACGTCTGGTAAGGTCATCTAAGGTTACTAAACGCGTACCACTATTAGGAGCAGATCCTGGTTCATTAAAACCAATATGTCCTGTTCTACCAATACCAAGGATTTGCAGGTCTAGCCCACCAACTTCGGTAATTTTTCTTTCGTAATTCAGGCAAAAATCAGCAATATCATCTTTATCTAGTGTACCATCTGGAATATTGATATTTTCTCTTGGAATATCTACATGGTTAAACAGATTTTCGTCCATGAACTTTACATAGCTCTGGTTTTCATCTGGCTGCATGGGATAATATTCGTCCAGATTAAAGGTAATAACGTTCTTAAAACTAAGCCCTTCTTCTTTATGAAGTCTTATAAGCTCTTCATAAACTTTTACAGGAGTTGCTCCGGTTGCTAGACCTAAAACAGCTTTTTTTCCTTTTTCCTGTTTTTTGTTAATAATCTTAGCAATACGTTTTGCCACTTTTACAGAAGCTGATTGCTCGTCCTTGTATACTTTTACAGGGAGCTTCTCAAAACGTGTTTCTTCTAAGAGGTTTAATCTGGCCATGAGTATTTATTTTAACTTAAATGTGATTTTATCATTGCAATCTGATTCCTGAAAATACTATCCATCACCGCAATGGTGCCGCCATATAAGCTGGAGTTATTTCCAAGATTCGATAATTCTATATTTGTTTTTTCCTTCAGCTGCATCATGCAGTAAATGTTCATGGATTGCTGAATGGGAGTGGTGATAAATTGTTTGGCTTTTGCAATTTTTCCTTCCAGAACAATAAGTTCCGGGTTAAAGATCTGTATGAGGATGGCAATACCTTTTCCAAGGCTTATGCCTATTTCAGAAAGTGAGTTTATCGCAAATTGGTCTCCTTTATTGGCTGCTTCCACAATCGTATCGGGCTCCAGTTTTTCGAGTTCTTCAGGCGTAAGGCTATTTAATACTGAAGTTTGTCCTTGCTCCAGTCCTTCTTTTACTTTTCTAACCAATGCTAAGCCTGAAGCTTCGGTTTCCAAGCAGCCTCTTTTTCCGCAGTGGCAAAGCGTACCATCTTCTACCATTGGGATATGGCCAAATTCACCGGCAAATCCAGAAACACCGGTTTGTATTTTTCCACCCATAATGATTCCCAATCCAACTCCCCAATCCATCGAGATCACCAGTACATTTTCTTTTTCTTTCGCGAGTCCAAAATGAAATTCGGCTAAAGAAGCACTTTTGGCATCGTTTAAGATAGCTACGGGTTTTTTAAAGCGAGCTTCAAATTGATCTCGAAGCGAAGCGGGATCCTGCTCGGTAAGGTAATAGGTAAAGTTTTTTCCTTCTTCAGAAGATACCAGTCCCGGCATGCTAATGCCTACGCCCATTATTTTTTTATGATCTACTTCAGAGGCGTTTAAAAAGGCTTCAGAAAAGTCATATAAAAGATCAACAATATTAGAGTTAGGGGAAATCTGTGTTTCAAGAACCTCTTCTTTTACAATGCTATGATTATTGTCTATAAGCGCCAGTTTTATTTTAAAGCGCTCTATATGGATGCTTAACACAAAAAAGGAGTGCTGTTTTAATCCATAAAGATCGGGTTTACGGCCACCTTCAGATTTTCCTCGTCCTTTTTTAATTACGATCCCTTCATCCAACAACTGATTAATAAGTGCCATAGAGGTAGGAAGGCTAATGCTGAATTTTGAGCAAATTTCAGCATTAGAAGTATCACCATTAAGAAACATGTGTTTTATGATTCTTGTTTTTTGATGCACCTTTTTGCGTTCAACATTGCTCATTTCTTCTAGTTGAGCGTCTTCTATTAGAAAATCCTGTAAATTGAGACTCATATACACGTCGGAAAATACAAGGCTTTTAGCCTCTCGTTAAAAATTCAATTCTTTTTGCAAAGAACTAAATTTCTGAAAAATAAAAGTATATAAAAAATTTAGTTTACAAAAGACTTAATGTAAATTTTTAGTAAAGATTGTTTGTTTAATTAAATTTTGTACTTTTAGAGAAAGCAATAAAGGTTTATTTTATTTTAAGATCTATGTCTCGCTCTCGTTATTTATCATTGGATATTCTGCGCGGAATGACGGTTGCCCTTATGATTCTGGTAAACAATCCGGGAAGTTGGGCTACAATTTACGCACCTTTTAAGCATGCCCCCTGGCATGGATTTACACTAACCGATCTTGTATTTCCTACCTTTTTATTTGTGGTGGGGAACGCTATGAGTTTTAGTTTTAAAAAAATGAATTCATGGAGTACTACCAAGTTCTTTACGAAAACGTTTAAACGGGCAGCAATTATATTTCTTATTGGTTTAGGGCTCTCTTATTATCCTTTTGTTAGGCGTGTGGAAGGAGAATTTATCCTTAAGAATATTCTGGATATTAGGATAATGGGGGTTTTACAGCGCATCGCGGTTTGCTATTTACTGGCAGCAATAGCTATTCGATTATTGAAAGAAAAATGGCTTGTTTTTTTATCGATTTTTATCCTGCTGTTGTACTGGTTTCTATTATTGTGGTTTGGCGGAAGCGACCCCTATAGCCTTGAAACAAATGCGGCTTTAAAATTAGACCTTTTGTTATTTAATGAAGAAAACCTTTATCACGGTTATGGGATTCCTTTTGATCCCGAAGGTTTGCTAAGCTATCTTCCGGCGGTGGTAAATGTTATCTTTGGTTATCTGGCAGGTGGTTTTATTCAGCAAAGTAAAGACAAGAAAAAGCTGGTAGCTCAATTAGTTATTGCCGGTTTATCGATGATTACCCTCGCCCTTATTTGGGATTTATTTTTACCTATTAACAAGCCAATCTGGACAAGTTCTTATGTGATCCTAAGCACGGGTTGGGATTTAATAATTCTCGGTTTCCTTATTAGGATATTAGAAATCGCGAACTTTAAATCATGGAGTAGGTTTTTTGAACCTTTTGGTAAAAATCCGCTATTCATTTTTGTGCTTTCTGGTGTGGTGGTCTTAACAATGGGACTTATATTTATTGGCGATACCTCCTTAAAAGGCTGGATTTACCAAAATTTATTTTTAAGCTGGCTATCTCCTTATAATGCATCGCTTTTGTACGCGTTATTATTTTTAATACTTATGTGGCTTATTGCCTATATTTTAGATAAAAAGAAAATTTATATCAAAGTTTAAACCCAACCTAATGCGATTATTTTCCCTTACGAAACTCGTTTTAACCTTAATTGTTTTCTGCGGAATTCAATGGAATTGCCATGCGCAAAAACAACCTGAATTTTTAGAATATACCAATAGTAAATGGGTAGATTCTATCATGGAGGATTTAACGCCTAATGAACGGATTGCCCAACTTATTATGGTGGCGGCTTATTCTAATCGAGATTCGAAACATAAAGAAGCGATCTTAAAACTTATTAAAGAGCAAAAAATAGGCGGACTCATTTTCTTTCAGGGAACGGCGAAAAAGCAGGTACAGTTAATGAACGATTATCAGTTAGTTTCAGACGTTCCACTTTTGGGAGCTATTGATGCTGAATGGGGATTGGGAATGCGATTGGATAATACCATCAGTTTTCCGTATCAAATGGCATTGGGTGCTATCCAGAACGATACTTTAGTATACAAGATGGGTGAAGAAGTGGCGCGGCAGATTAAAAGAACCGGATTACACATGAATTTTGCTCCTGTTGTAGATGTAAATAACAATCCCAATAACCCGGTAATTAATTATCGGAGCTTTGGGGAGGATAAAGAAAAAGTAGCCCAAAAAGGGATTGCGTATATGAAAGGTATGCAGGATCAACACATCCTGACGACTGCCAAACATTTTCCCGGGCATGGTGATACCGATACCGATTCGCATAAGGCGCTGCCCCAAATAAATCATCCATTTACACGATTGGATACCTTAGAGATGTACCCATTTAAGAAATTAATCGATGCGGGGATTGGCGGAGTAATGGTGGCCCATTTAAATATTCCGGCACTGGATAGTAGCGGTGTGCCTTCAACTTTATCTAAAAAGATCATCAGCGGAATTTTAAAAGAGAAACTCGGTTTTAAAGGCTTAATCGTAACCGATGCCATGAACATGAAAGGGGTAACGACCGGAAATGAGCCTGGTGTGGTAGATAAAAAAGCGATTATTGCCGGTAATGATTTATTAGAGTTTACCGAAGATGTTCCAAAAGCTATTGCCGAAGTTCGAAAAGCGATAGACCAGGGGATCATTTCTCAGGCAGCTATTGATGAAAAATGCCGAAAAGTACTGGCCGTAAAACAATGGGTAGGTTTAAATCATTATGAGCCGCTAAAAACAGCCAATATCGATAAAGAACTGAATAATTCGTATGCGAAATATATTCAGCAGAAATTGGTTGAAAAATCCCTTACGGTTTTAAAAAATGAGCAGGAGCTTATTCCGCTTCGAAGGTTAGATACGTTAAAAATCGCCAGTATTTCTATAGGTGCCGATAAGAAAACGGATTTTCAGGAAAGTTTAGGCTGGTATACCAAGATCGATCATTTTCAGCTTAAGGATAAGGCCACTGCGAGTCAGATTTCCGCAGTAAAAGAAAAACTGAAAGCCTATAATGTGGTGATTGCCGGTTTACATGATCACAGTAAATATCCAAGAAACGCTGTTCGTTATTCAGATGCGGTTTTAAAATTTATTGCTGAAATTGCCCAAAATGAGCATACAATTTTTAGCGTGTTTAAAAATCCGTACACCTTAAATAAAATAGACAATATTGAAGACGCGGCGGTTTTAATTGAAGCCTATCAGGATTCTGGATTATCCGAGCAAAAATCGGCACAGCTTATCTTTGGCGGATTTAAAGCTGATGGAAAACTTCCGGTTAGCGTGGGCAAAAAATTTAAAGCCGGTGATGGTATCGAAACATCAGCGAAAATAAGATTTGCGTACACCACCCCTGAAGATGCAGGAATGAACGCCGATTTTCTGGAGCATGGGATCGATTCTTTAATGCAGCAGGCCATGGATGCCAAAGCGATTCCCGGCGGAGTGGTTTTAGTGGCCAAAGACGAAAAGATCGTATTTCAAAAGGCTTATGGCCTTCACAAATACAGCGATACCGTAAAAACAAAAACATCAGATATTTTTGATCTGGCTTCGGTCACTAAAATTTCTTCAGCTTTACCAGCTTTAATGAAATTGCAAGACGAGGGGAAGTTCAGTGTAGAAGATGGGATCGATGATTATCTTCCATATTTCAGAAATTCAAATAAAGCGGGGATTCCGTTTCGGCAAATATTGGCACATCAGGCACGGTTTAAACCCTGGATTGCATACTGGCAAAATACCTTACGAAAAGACGGCAGTTATAAATGGAATACGTTTAAAAAAGATTCTTCAGCGCGATTTCCGGTAAAAGTAAGTGACGATATGTGGTTGTACCGCAATTACAAAAAGAAAATATATAAAGCAATCAAAAAGTCTCCTTTAGAAGACAAAGCGGAGTATAAATATTCTGGTTTGGCTTTTTATTTACTTCCGCAGATCGTAGAAAACTTAAGCGGGGAAGACTATCGTAAATACCTGGATGACAATTTTTATTCGAAATTGGGAGCGACGACTTTAGGGTATCGACCAATGGAAGAATTTGAAATTTCTAGAATTGTACCTACAGAAAACGATTTTATGTTTCGGCATAAACCCATTCATGGTAGTGTACACGATGAAGGCGCGATAATGATGGGTGGGATTTCGGCAAATGCCGGACTTTTCTCTGATGCCAACGATCTGGCAAAGCTTATGCAAATGTATTTGAATATGGGCGAATACGGAGGAGAGCGTTATATTGAAGAAACTACCTTTAAAGAATGGACAAAAACACAATTTCCAGAAAATGATAATCGTCGCGCCATAGGCTTTGATAAGCCTAATTTAAAATACACCGGACCAGACAATAATACCGCAAAAGATGCTAGTGCAGCTAGTTTTGGGCATACTGGTTTTACCGGAACCATGGTTTGGATGGATCCTGCAAAATCCCTGCTTTTTGTGTTTTTATCAAACAGAGTTTTACCAACAAGAGATAACACACGTCTTTACAGTTTAAATACCCGTACACAAATTCAGCAGGTTTTATATGATGCTATAAAAAAATAATATTTCGGTTAACCCGGGCGTATTATTGCTGTTGTATGCTTTTTATTTACTTTATCCTCTGTATTTTAGCAAAGTTATATACAAATGATTATGGTTTTGTATTCAAAACTATATATTTGCTAAACAAACTAAACGGACTATATCGAATGACAATTTTACGACTTTTACCTCTCTTAGTATTTATTATATTTATACCTAACCGTATGTTTTCGCAAAGTGAGGTGAGAGGGCAAATTGTAGATAAAGAGCATCAACCGGTTAGTTTTGCAAATGTTATTTTATTAAATGCTAAAGACTCTGTTTCGGTTATAAAAGGTGTAATTTCTGAAGATGATGGGAAATTTCTCTTTGAAGACATAGAAAATCAATCTTATGTTTTAAAGATTAGTTTTTTAGGTTTTGCAGATTATCTAAAGCGTTTTGAAGTAGAAGGAACTACCAATCTTGGGAATATTGTGCTTCAGGAAAGCAGTGATAGTTTAGATGAGGTAACCGTAAAAGCCAGAAAACCCAAGATTGAACGAAAAATAGACCGAATTTCATTCAATGTGGAAAATTCGGTGATCTCCAGTTTAAACACATACGAAATTTTAAAGCGTACGCCGGGCGTGATTGTTAGTCAGGGGGAATTACTGGTAAAAAACCGCCCTGCTACGGTTTATATCAACGACCGAAAGGTGTATTTATCTACAGCAGAATTAGAGCAGTTACTCTCTGGATTAAATGGAGAAAGTGTAAAATCTGTAGAGGTGATTACAACGCCGCCGGCACGCTATGATGCTGAAGGTAGTGGCGCGATTTTAAATATTGTAATGTCCAAAAATCCGTCGATTGGTTATAAAGGAAGTATAAATGCATCCAATACCATTGCGGTTTTTCCTAAATATAGCCTTGGGACCAGCCAGTATTATAAAACCAGCAATCTAAATGCTTTTGCAAACTATAACTTCAATGCAAAAAACATTTATAAAAACGACGAAAGTAATGTGACTTATTTTGGGACTCAAGGTTCAGAAAGTTCTATATGGCTTGGTGATTTTAAGCGTGATACCAAAAACTATGCACACAGTTTAAATACGATTTTGGATTTTACACTTTCAGAAAAAAGTAGTTTAAGCTTAAGTGCCAATTTAAATTTCACTCCAAAAAACGATTCAGACTTAAATGGAAGAACAGATATTTACGGTGCTTCAGGAAATTTAGATTCATTATTTACTACCAATAGTCGCCTGGAGAATGAAGGTAAAAACATGCTTTTTAATGCTGATTTTTCGACCAGTTTAGGTGAAAATGGGGCTAAGCTATCGGCACAGGCCAATTATATTCGTTATGATGAAAATCAGGATCAGCGCTTAAGCACCACTTATTTCTATGGCAATGGTGATGAGATTAGAAATAATAACATCGTTACTAAAGGCATGCAAAACTCAGATATTTATACCGGGCAGGTAGATATTAATGCAAGCATGGGAAGTCTACCCGTTGCGACCGGAATAAAATACGCTGGAATTACTTCGAATAGCGGCCTGGATTTTTATAATAGTAGCGCTAGCCGGGTAGAGGGACTTTCAGATGCTTTGGATTACAACGAGAATATTTATGCGGCTTATTTCAGTACTTCTAAAGAATGGGAAAAATGGAGCCTAAAAGCTGGTTTACGGGGTGAATATACCGATATTAGCGGGATTTCAGTTAAAAACGGACTTGTAAACGATCAGGATTATTTTCAGTTATTTCCTACGTTTTACGCGATGCGAAGTGTGGGAGAAGAAAACTCGATTAGCCTGCAGTATAGTAGAAGAATAGAGCGTCCCCGATTTCAGAGTTTAAATCCGTTTCAGTATTATATTAATGAGAATAATGTAAAAGAAGGAAATCCTTCTTTAGTGCCCGGAATTGCCAATAAAGTGAAGTTAAATTATTCGTATAAAGGATTTTTATTTTTCGATTTATATTGGGACAGGGTAGACCATTCCCCTTCGGTTTTGGCCTTTCAGGATAACCAAAATAAGATATTACGCACGTTAAATGATAATTTAGACTATACCCAGCAATTTAGTCTGGATGTTACCTATGCTAATTTTGTGACCGATTGGTATTACCTGTATGGTTATGTTTCTGGCTTTTATATGGAGAACCAGATCTATGCCAGAGAAAGTGCTGCTGAAACCCATAAAATCGATACGTTTAGCGCTTTTCTTAATATTGGGAACTACTTTTATTTTGGCGGTGACGGTACCTTTAGCGGAAATGTGAACACCTATTTTTTACCTAATATTCTGGCTGGATCGTATACCTACGAGGATCCACAGTTTGGGTTGGATTTGGGACTTCGTAAAACCTTTATGGACAATAAAATTTCGGTTTCTATCAATGCCGAGGATTTATTTAAAACCATGAATATCCCTATGCAAAGCCAGTACTTAAATCAGGATAACGGATTTTATGCGATTTCTGAAACCAGACGGATTACTTTTGGGATCCGTTACAATTTTGGAAACTTCAGATTAGATGATAATAGCCGTACAATTAAAGCAGATGAAGAGACCAGGCTTAAGGAAAGACAGGTTTTAGATTAATGCCTTATTGGCTTTCCGGTTGGCTTTTTGTTTTTCTGTATAAAATTTAAAAAAATAGCTGCTGAAATTATCGAATTTCGACTTTGTTTTTTTCTGAAGGATCGCTTTTTATTCCGCATAGCGACTTATCTTTTTAAGATTGCTGCTCCCCTAAAATCTTTTTTAAAGCCTTACGTAATCTACTGAAATAAGGTAGTTTATATGAATTTTAAATTCTTCAATCTTATTTAGTAATTTTGCACTTTCTAAAAATAAAAGATCGTGGCAAAAATAGGAGATATAGATGTAGGAGAGTTTCCATTGCTTTTAGCACCTATGGAAGATGTGAGTGATCCGCCGTTTAGAGCCTTGTGCAAAGAGCAGGGCGCTGATGTGGTGTATACTGAATTTATCTCTTCAGAAGGTTTGATTCGGGATGCGGCTAAAAGTGTGATGAAGCTGGATATTTATGAAAAAGAACGGCCGGTGGGAATTCAGATCTTTGGTGCCAATCTGGAATCGATGCTGGAATCTGTTGAAATTGTGGAAAAATCGGGGCCAGATATTATTGACATTAACTTTGGCTGCCCGGTTAAAAAAGTGGTTTCTAAAGGTGCTGGTGCCGGGATTTTAAAAGATGTCGATTTAATGGTTTCTTTAACCGAAGCCATGGTGAAGCGAACTAATTTACCTATTACCGTAAAAACCCGTTTGGGTTGGGATCACGATTCGATTAAGATTTTGGAGGTTGCCGAGCGTTTACAGGATGTTGGCTGTAAGGCGATTTCTATCCATGGGCGAACCAGAGCGCAGATGTATAAAGGTGTGGCCGACTGGAAACCAATTGCCGAAGTAAAAAACAATCCACGTATGCATATTCCTGTGTTTGGAAACGGAGATGTGGACACTCCTGAAAAAGCGGTAGAGATGCGCGATGACTATGGATTAGACGGCGCAATGATTGGCCGTGCCAGTATTGGTAATCCCTGGTTTTTTAGAGAGGTAAAACATTATTTTGAAACTGGAGAGCATCTAGCGCCGCCAACCTTACAGGAACGTGTAGCAGCCGCAAGAAAGCATTTACAGATGTCGATCGACTGGAAAGGGGAAAAACTTGGTGTTTTTGAAACCAGAAGGCATTATACTAACTATTTTAAGGGCATCCCTCATTTTAAGGAATATCGCATGAAAATGGTCACCAGTGACGATGCTGCCGATGTTTTTGCCGCTTTTGATGAGGTAGAACGGGATTTCGCCGGTTATGAGTTTGTCTAAAGTAGTAGTTAGAATCTAGAAAATAGACTAGAGAATCAAGACTCAGGAATCAGGATTAAAATGTTGAATTTTGAATGCTGAATTTTGAATTATAAAGATGTCTGAAGCGTAGCGAAATGGAGAAATCTTTATTTTCGTTTGAACCAGAGATTTCTCGACTTCACTTCGTTGCGCCTGCCGGCAAGGCAGGCTCGAAATGACCAAATCTTCGGAATTGATGTTTCGCTGGTTGAATTATTTTTTAGCTGAAGGCTGACTGCTGTAAGCTATACACCTTAAGCCTTTCTGAATTTAGAATAGAATATAGACTAGAGAAGCAAGAATCAGGATTCAGGATTAAAATGTTGAATTTTGAATGCTGAATTTTGAATCAATTTTAGCAGACTGCTAAAAGCTAATAGTTTTTCCGTTTACTGATAATTGTTTATTGCTAATTGATTACTGAGACTGCCTACTGCTTATTGTGACTGCCTAATGACTTACTCCTCCAGCGCTTTTTTACTACGTCCGGCGGCGAGGAAAGAGGCAAATAAACCTAGTATTCCAATGGTTAGAATAACGGTAAGAATATTTCCAATTTCAATAGTTACGGGATAAGGTAAGCTTGGTGTAATCATGACCAGATCAAATTGCATTTGCAAATAGATCAAAATGATCCCGCATAAAAGTCCGATGCCACCACCAATACTGCACATTAACATTCCCTGGGTAAAGAAGATATTTTTAATTTGTTTTGGCGAAGCCCCCAGACTTTGCAGGGTTTTAATGTTCTCCTTTTTATCCAGGATCACCATAATAATCGATCCTACAACATTGAATAAGGCGATGATTAAAACCAGGGTGAAAATCAGGTAAACTGCAAGATTTTCGGTATTCAGCATTTTGTAAAGCACATCGTTTAGCTGAGCACGGGTCTGTACTTCAACCGAATTGTCAAACAACTTCAGGATCGCTTCTTTTACTGTTTCTTCGTCAGCTTCCGCAGTTAATTTAATTTCTACGGCACTATAGGTATTTTTATCAAGGTCCAGTAAACTCTGCGCAAAAGCGATATTCGAAAAAACGTATTTATCGTTAAGGTCTGAATTGATATTATAAATCCCGCTAACTATAACACTTTTTTGGTTAAAAGCATCGGCAGGGTTGGTTACCTGTCCTTTTCCCGGTTTAGGAACTATTAACCGCATGGGGCGGTTATAATTAAAAATCCCGGGATTCAATTTTCGTGAAATATCAGCACCAATAACCACCTGTGGTTCAGAGGAAGTCAGCCAGGTACCATCTACCGAGCTGTCGATAGCCGTAACCTGTTGATATCGTTCATCTACTCCTTTTATAAAGGCCCAGGCGGTTTTTTCTTCATATTCCAGAAAAACACGTTCTTCGATGGTTTTACTATAGTTGGCAATGCCATCGATTTTCGCGAATTCCTCTTCAAGATTTTCAGGAAAAATGATGGTTTTGCCCGTTTTGGGGATCACTTTTAAATCGGGATCAAACTCATTGGCAAAAGCAAGGCTAAATTCCCTTAGTCCGGAAAATCCTGATAATACGATGAATAACGAAAAAGCACCGGCAAAAACGCCAATAGCAGCGATTATAGTAATAATATTAATCGCATTATTACTGCTTTTAGAAAACAGGTAGCGTTTGGCGATGTATAAAGGGAACTTCAAGCTATGACTTTTTCCTGCGGTCTAAAAGATCTGGATTGCTAATTGGATTTTCGTCGCCTTTCATCGATTTTTCAATGTTCTCGATATATTCTAAAGAGTCGTCGATAAAAAAGCTAAGATCGGGCATTTTACGCAGCTGATTTTTGGTACGTAAAGCCATTTGATGTTTTATTTTAGATTTAACCTCGTTCAACTCGGTTAAAATCTCGCTGGCATGTTTCTGCGGAAAAACGCTTAGATATGCCTTTGCAATACTAAGATCTATAGTTACTTTAACTTTAGAAACAGAGATTAAAATTCCATTGATCCCGGCATCCCTTAAGTTGTTATTTAAGATTTCTGCCAGATCTTTCTGCAAAACGCCTCCTATTTTTTTCTGTCTGTTTGTTTCCATGTTGCAAAAATAGTACTTTAAACTTAGCTGTAGATTTAATGAAGATAAGAATAATTATTTTTGTGTCATCTTTGTTCGATAATCAAGTTTAAATGTCTCGATAGCTATAAGGATCAGGATGTCTAAATAAAAAATGATTTTCAAATAAATGCCTTATGGCTTACCTTATTTAGTTTACTGAAATTAGTATCGATTTTAAATATACTGAAATGAAAAAGATAGAACATATAGGTATTGCCGTTAGCGATCTGGAAGCTGCCAATAGAACTTATGCCGCAGTAATGGGAAAACCCCATTATAAGACCGAAGCGGTAGTAAGTGAAGGTGTAAATACTTCTTTTTTTGAAGTAGGGGAAAGTAAGATCGAATTACTGGCGGCCACCTCAGCCGATAGTGCGATTGCAAAATCGATCCTAAAAAGAGGGGAAGGTATACATCATATTGCTTTTGCGGTAGATGATATTGAAGCTGAAATAAACAGACTTAAAAACGAAGGTTTTCGGCTTTTAAATGAACAACCAAAGCAGGGAGCCGATAACAAGCTTGTGGCTTTTATGCATCCTAAAGATGCCAATGGTGTTTTAATAGAGCTTTGCCAGGAAATTCAGTGATTTTTGCGAAATGGGTATGGGCGCCGCTATAAGTGTAAAATACTCCAATCTAAAGACTAGTTGGAAGGCCTCGAAATTAGAAAAAATTTATAATTAAGACTCCTGGATTTGTTTATAGGTTATTGATAATTAAAACATTAAAAATTGATAGGCGAGTAATTTAAAAAAATGTTTGGCGTATAACGGGGATTTATCTAAATTTGCGCACCCATAATTAATTTTATGGACTGGTCCTATAGCTCAGCTGGTTAGAGCACTTGACTCATAATCAAGGGGTCCCTGGTTCGAGCCCAGGTGGGACCACCAGCAAAATCAAGCCTTACAGAGATGTAAGGCTTTTTTGTTTCTTCTTCGGTACAACATATGTACAACATTTTTAATTAACTTTTAAGCAATAATTTTTTATTAAGAAGCCAAATTCTTTCAGAGATAAAACTTAAAAGCTTTTTATAACCTAATCCGCTCAAAATATTTAAAAATTACGATTGAAATTAAATAAGAATTCTATAAAAATGGGTGGCATTTATCCTTAAATGACACCCATCTTTCTACTTTCTATTTAAAAAAATTAAGAATTTTTCTCCAAAGCCAATTTCGCTCCTTTTTTGTTATTTTGGAGTCCGAATTATTATGATCCTCATAGCTTTTAAAATATTCAATAGTTTCTTGGCGAGCCCTTTTCCGCTTTTCGAAAACTTGACGATTTGACCAGCTTTCGTCCCAAATTATTTCACTGTTTATTATCCAATAATGGGAGCGGCAATCAAAACTCCAATTGCCTATAGATGGATTTAAAGTGATTTGTTTTCCATCATAAATCATCTTCCAGTTTGTAGGAGACAAAGGAGTGTGAACTTTCTCACCGCATCCGCAGGCGCATTTGTGAATAACAGCCCTAAATTCAGGAGAAATATATAATATACCTTCTTCTATGATTTTCGGCATGTAGTGTACGAATTTAGTTTGTAGCGTCATTGTTGATAATTTTATTTACATCAATTGAGAAACTACTGTCCAATTCAAAACTTAAATCTGAATAATAACCATAGTACTTTTTCCACTTTATAATTGCAAAATCTGCATTAAGGGAATTAAGTTCCGAAACCTGAATATTGGATGAATATTCGTCATCATCAGGATTTGCAAAGCTTACTCTCTCCCCCCATACATGTTTTCGGTTGTCTTTGGTGCTTAGGGTTGTCCTTGTGGAACCCCTTAATTCATCACCTTTCCTTCTTATACTAATACCACAATCAATAAATGGAATTTCCAGTTCTTCTAGCTTTTTAAAAATAATTCTCTTTGCATCTCCTCTATCAATGGCAATAAAGACAAAGTCAAGATCTTTTAATATACCAATATTAGTTTCATCCAAGTACTTGGAGTGAGATATGATATTTTTGTGAAGTTGAGAATATATTTCTTGTAAGTAATCCACCTTAAAAGAATTTTGATCTATTCTTTCTTTGGAAACCGCTCCAGGAGACCTGAAAGCATTATGTTGTTGAAATTTATCTCCATCAAAAAGATAAATTTCACCTACCATAGTTTTAGCTACTTTGTCAAGAATATAGGAGCCCGTGCCTCCAAGCCCAATGATTCCAATTTTTAAGCCAGATAATTTCGAATTTATAGCATCAATTTCTGCCCTTGAAGAATTGGTATCACTATATTTTAAAACACTATTTGCTTCCTTGGGTTCAATGACCTTTCCAGTTTTTGCATTTGCTTCTGGGAAAAAATGCTGGGCTGGAGCTGATACAATATTAATGTATGTAGTCATTTTAGCATAGTATGTTGGATACATAGGTTTTGGTTTATGAGAAAACATATGATTGGTCACTATGCCAAGTCCTAAATTGTGAGTTCTACTGGTATTAATTAGCTGTTTCATGACTGAACCATCGGTATTGAATGGTGGTCCTCCAATAAAGTAAGCTACATGATCTGTTACCCTTGGAGAAGACACGTTGGAAACCAACGTGCCTAATTCCAAGTCTCTATCTGAATTTAGAAAGGGAACACTATGAATCAATAGAAAATTTCCTCTCATTTCTACTTCATAACCTGAGTTACGAAGTTGATTTATATCCGTATTAAGATTTATCTGTACAGCCGACATTGAAAATCATTTTATTTTTGACAGAAATCACATCTCCTTTGACCATACTACCTTCTGGTTTGCTTGGTACGCCATTAAAATAATTAACGGTGTAAATTACATTGGGATTTGTCGAAATACTTCCATATTCTAAAACAACTACTTCTTCAAAGGAAATAGTTTCCTTTGACCATTTTTTCGGATCACCTTCTACTATTACAAATTCGATTTTTGCATCAATCTTATTGGTAGTGAAACGAGAGTTTTTTGTTATGGCAATTTTATGTTCAACATCATCTTTATAAGTTACCTCTACATTTCCATTCCTTATCTCCATTAGGGAATATTTATCAGAATTTATTCCAGCAGCTGTCATGATTTCTAAAGGCGTCATAAAAGATTCTTCAACTTCCACATCCTTATCATCCACTTTTATGATAAGAGGTTTATATGGTATGGCTCTGAACGCTTCTATGCCGGCCGTTTTGAGATCGACAACTTCTTCCAGTTGAATAGGTGTAAAACCTTTCTCATTTATCTTATAAAGAAGTTCATAATCTTCAGCTGGTTTTAGATTTGCAAGATTCAATAAATCACGTCCAGTTAATTTTGATTCGTTGGAGTCGAACTTTTTATTATTTAATTTGAATGAATTCATTTTTTATATTTAACATTGTATTATCCCATTTGAGGAGAGGGTTCTACCTACTCTATGCTTTAAAGCAGTTCGAGTTAACTACTCAGGCAGTACAATATGTTAAACAACTTGGCTAATAACGATGATGTTATTACATTTGCAGAACATATCAAAACTATAGGAATGGGTTTTCGTTAAGGTGACTAGCCGCGAAAATTATGTGTCTACTAAAACATTTATTCCTTTATAATCTAATCCAATCTATTGCGCCAACAATGGGTTGGATTTTTTATTTTTCTAAGTCTTCATTCTCTTTTTAAAAAATTAGTTAGGCAAATATAAGGCAAATTATTATTGGTAACAAAAATGTAAACTAAAAATTAATTTTAAATGATTTAAAAAATAACTTTAGGTGAACGATATAAATGTATAAGCAATAGAATAAGTGTATGTGTTCAGTATATTTTTTTATGCACAAAGATTTTAAAGTTATTAACAATTTATTGTTTATTAATTATGTATAGCTTATATTTGTATGATAATAATTTCATATAACTATTTATGCCTAAGCATATTAATCATCCTGGAGTGAATTTGAAAGAGATTATCTCTGAAAGAAATTTAAGTCAGAGAGATGTTTCTGCTAAATTAGATATTGCTCATTCTTTATTAAATAATATTTTAAAAGGAAATAGGAATATTAATACTAAAATTGCTATTGCTTTAGATTCAGCAGGATTTGGAAATGCTAATGATTGGTTGACGCGACAAATGGAGTATGATCTTTATATTGCCGAAAAAGATGAGGATACTATAAAAAAAAGGAAATCAATTAAAGACTGGAGCTTAATAGAAGATTCAAGTATTGTTCCTCTATCATATTTCAAGAAACAAAATATTGGAGTTAGCACCTCGGAAGATATTCAAAAAATCTATCAAATTTATGGTGTGGAGAATGTTCAAGAGCTACAACAGAGAATAGATAAATTTAATCCAACTTATTTTAGAAAATCATCCAAATTCGCAGAAAATAAAAATCACGTCATCGCCTGGTCTCTACTGGCTAAATACAAAGCATCAATTTTAGAGGTCTCTAAGTTTAATAGATCTTCAGAAAAAGAACTTCTAGAGAATTTGAAAGAAATCTTTTATAAGGGAAATGATGTTGTAAATAAATCTCAAGATATTTTAAAGAAATATGGGATTAAATTTTTTATACTAGATCGTCCTTCTAAAACCCCAGTTGATGGTAAATCTTTTATGTCTCAAGAAAATCCAGCAATTGTACTTTCAATGAAATATAAAAGACTTGATAATTTTGCATTTACACTTTTCCATGAATTGGGTCATGTATTTGAACATTTAACCAATCCAATGAAGCCTGAATTTAATACAGAAGAATTCTTTGTTAATAGTTCGAATACCGAATTAGTAGAATTTGAAGCAGATAATTATGCTAGAAATGGACTAATTGAACAGAAGCTCTGGAATGATTTTATTAATTTGAATGAGGAATTTTCTGATGAAGTAATACTTGACTTTGCGAAAAATAACAAAATTCATCCTGGGATAGTTAGAGGTAGAGTTTGTTTTGAGTATAATGAGTATTATCGCAAAAGAAGTTCTATTACCGCTATGAATAGACTAGAGCTATAGGTTAATCCGATTTCTTGACTTTGTTGCATGCGGCATTAAAATCTCAAGTTTCAGCAAAATTTAGACTTGAAGATTTCTTCTCATTGGCTCAAATTTTATTCTCTCTCCAAAATTTCGATGAAATTTTAGATTATTACCTATGTTACTCCAGTAACTTCCGAGAAACTGAATGCTTCTTTCAGCAGTAGGATTCAATTGACTTTTTCTTTATTTTCTTTTGGCTATATTTATTAGGTTGAACCTGTTGCCATGGAAAAGTTTATTCTCAATGCCGGAAAGGTTCTGGCCAGATGGCGGTCAGGAATAAATTATTTCCTGGAGGAGAAAGTACAGCGCAGTTCCACCAATCTTATTCTATTCCTCCTTTCTACTTTCGTTGTTTTTATTTTAAGTTTCAGCCTTTTCTTCGGCGTCCGTTCTATTATCGATAACTACGTTATTTTCCTGATCCTCTTTAGCATAATGCTTTTGATCCTTATTTGGGTAGCCATATTCTATGAATCGGAAAAACATTTGGAAACAGGGCGACATCCATTCCAGATAGTTTCTATAAAGAAATTCCAGGTGAGGTTTGAGTTACTGCATCTCGACAAGGAGTCAAAAGAGCAATTCCTCCGGCTCATGAAAGGATTACGAGTCAGGAAAAAGATCAATTTTACCATAGGTAATAAAAGCGGGGACTCCGCCAATCATCGTATTCTCTTCGTTCTTTTTGATGAATTAGTTATAGGTGGAATCCAGGATCTTACCGGGGAGCGCAAACGCAGCTTTTTCAATTTACTCATGGATTCCTTTTTAATGAACAATGAGCCGCTAAAAGAAAACACCTTAAAGACCAGTTTTTCCACCTGGAAGAATGATCAGGAAAAAATTAATTCCCGCAATCAGCGAAAATTCATCCGGCAGCTGCTCGGCAAAGAATAATTATAGCATAATTTCCTTCTTATTTGCATTATCCTATTGTTTTACAGGTATTTGCTTTCCTAAGTTTGTCCTGTGCAAAAATGTAAAAGGCCTTTTACTCATTCTCTAATTTTAATGCTAATCGTTATGAATGAGCAAAAAGAAGTGGTGGGTTTACTGGAAGAAATTAAAGTCTTACTCTCCCACACTAAAAAAGTAATGAACGTGGAAGACCTGGCACAATATACCGGACTTTCCAAAAGCAAGATCTATAAGCTTACGCATCTGCGGCTTATCCCTATGGGGAACAACCCCAATATCCGTCAAAAGTTTTTTGACAAGGATAAGATAGATGCCTGGCTGCTGGGAGAACCTGAGCTTTCTGATGAATTCCTGGAACAACAGTTCAACCAGAAGCTGCTAAAAAACCGGAAGTAGGGTTAGCCTTTACTAATCTCAAAAACTTTTAAAGATGAAAAAGTTATCCTATATCAGGGTGGGTACCTGCTATTATAAAATAGTACAGCTGCCCACCATTACCGGGAGTTTTAATGAAACCCTGGTGCCATGGAATATCGAAACGCTACGTAATGATCATGGCAAAGCTTTTATTGGCACCATTAAAAGATATGATGGTTTTGCCTGTCTTCCCAGTCATACGGATTTTAAACAGGAATTCCATGGGTTTTACAACACCTATTCTCCTTTGCCTCATACTCCCCAGGCAGGTAAAATTGAGATCTCCCTGCGCTTTATGAATCATATCTTCGGGAGCCAGGTAGAGCTGGGTCTTGATTACCTGCAATTACTGTATTTAAAACCGCTGCAGATGTTACCTATTCTGTGTTTGGTTTCCAAAGAAAGGGTTACCGGTAAAACAACTTTCCTGAAATGGTTAAAAGCGATTTTTGAGAACAACCTGACTTACCTTACCAATGATAATTTCAGCAGCCAGTTTAATGCCGATTGGGCAAATAAACTTCTGATTTGTATTGATGAAGTGCTGTTTAATAAGGAAGAGCTTACCGAACGCATCAAATACCTAAGCACCACCGATTTTAACAAGCTCGAAGCTAAAGGCAAAGACAAGCGGGAGGTGGAGTTTTTTGGCAAGTTTATCCTCTGCAGCAACAATGAAGATAACTTCATTAAGATCGACACTGAGGAAACTCGATTTTGGGTGTTGAAAATCCCTTCACTGGAAAAAGAAGAAACACATTTTTTAGAAGATCTGAAAGCAGAAATTCCGGCTTTTCTCTACTACCTGGAACACCGAAAATTAACGACTACACATAGAACACGAATGTGGTTTACTCCGGAAGAGGTGCGCACTAATGCTTTGGCGAATTTGATGCAAAATAACCGGAACCGTGTCGAAAAAGAACTGGCCAGTATTCTCTTAAGCCTTATGGAAACTTGTGAAGTAGACGAAGTGGCTATTTGCCCCATGGATGCTTTGCAGGTTTTAAACCGAACCCGGATTAAAACCGATTTAACGCAATTGCGGCAGATCTTAAAGAAGGACTGGAAGCTAACCAACCAGGACAATTCCCTAAGCTATCAGAAGATGATCATGTGGCTGGAAGGCGGCCTGGGATTAATACCTGCAAAGGGACGGTACTATACTGTTACAAAATCCTTTTTACTGCAGCGCTTTGGGGAAGAACAGAAATTTAGTGAGATGATGCAAAATTGATACGCCTGGGGAAGCCTGTGTTTAATGGTTTTTCCACCAGATCATCATCATTACAGGTGGTTTAGAGCGTACCATATTGGGAAACAGCTTTAGGTTATTTCTTTTTTTTTGATGAATGATGAGAAAATATAAATAAGACCAGTGATGGTGGGAGTTTTCAGCCGCATCGTTTTCCTCATCGTTTTTTCATCAAAAAATAATGATGAAGTGGGAATAGCAAAATTTACTAACAAAGAAAAGCAAATGGGAAGAGAAAGTAGTATATACAAGAGCTGTGAAAGCGCCCGTAATATTTGCATCGTAAAAACACTTGCAAAATTAGGGCACTTCCCCAGCAAGACAACGGAAAAAGAAGCTTGGTTTCTGAGTCCCCTACGGTCAGAAACCCAAGCCTCTTTCAACGTTTCCTTAGTTAAGAATTTATGGTATGACTTCGGAATAGGAAAAGGAGGTTCCATTATCGACCTGATTATGGAAATGAAGTCCTTTTCTGTAAAGGAAGCAATGGAATTTCTAAAGGCAGATACAATTATTCCCAATTTTAATGCGCCTGAGCCACAATTGCATTCTGAAAACAAAATTGAAGTCATAGCTATAGAACCCTTAAAGCATTTGGCTTTACAAGGCTATTTGCGTTCCAGGAACATTCCTCTTGAAGTTGCCAGGATGTACTGTAAAGAAATCGGGTACAGGATTAATAACAGGGAATATTTTGCCATAGGATTAGAGAACAGCCTGGGAGGATGGGAGCTTCGGAATAAATATTATAAGAATTCCTCTTCTCCTAAATCGTACAGCTTTATCAATCATTCTTCAGATCGACTTCTCGTAACAGAAGGCATTTTTGATTTTCTTTCCCTTGCTGTTATAAATGAGGAACTGGTAATGGCTTCAGATATTATAGTACTTAACTCTCTTTCCTTCCTTAAAGACATTGAAGAACTTATTCCATACTACCCGGAAGTATTGCTCTTCCTGGATCATGATGCTGCAGGAGAAAAAGCTACTAAGGAGCTTCTAAACCTTTATGATAACATCACTGACTCCAGTGCTCTTTATAACGGATATGTAGATCTAAACGATAAACTGAAAGATGAAAAATGTCAAACAAAAAAATGAACTCCACGGAAAGAATCAGGATGTAATTGCTAAAAAGGTTGATTCAAAGACTGAGCAGGACCACAAGGGCCTTCCTATATCCTTCTCAAATTTGGATGATAATTCAAGATGTGTGCCTGTGGGCACAATCTTGATTGCTCCCGATGGTCGCAATAAAAAAAAGGAGCGGTTTAAGGGGAAAAGCCAAAACATAAAATTCCGGTGTTCCATTTATGAAAAGAAGCTGCTCAAAATAAAAGCCAGGCACAGCGGACTTTCCTTAAGTGAATTTTGCAGAAGGGCGGCCTATGAAAAAGAGATCAAAGAACGCCTCTCCGAGGATCATATCGAGATCTATAAAACCCTTTCAAAGTTTCATAACAACTTCAAGTCTATCGGGAATATGTTCCGCAGAAAGGACCCTGAACTCTCGCGGGAAATCTATAAGCTGGCCGAAGAGATTAAAACCCACCTTCAAAATGTAAAAAAATGATTGGCAAAGGAAAAGCAATAGCGCATACCAGGGCTTCCATGCAGTATGGCTGGAACCAGGAAAAAGATGCCCAGGTGATCTTCTCCCAAAATCTTGCTGCCGATTCTCCTAATGAAGTGACCGCAGAATTCCGGTTTACCCAGGAGCTCAACCAGAATTGCAAAAATAATACGCTGTCTTTTGTACTTAGCCCTACCATTGATGATGGGAAAATCCTGGATAAAAAAGCACTCTCCAGGATCTGCGCCGAATTTATGAAGGAAATGAACCTAAAAGACCGCCAGGCAATTGCATTTGTACATACTGATAAAGAACATAAGCATATTCATCTTTATGTAAACCGTATTGATTTCAAAGGACAGGGCTACAATGATAGCTTTATCGGCAAACGCAGCCAGCAGGCTGCAGAGAAAGTGGCGGAAAGGATGCAGCTCACCACGGTTAAACAGGTGCAGTGGGAAAAAGAAATGAATCTCTCCTCCATACGAACGGAAATAAAGAGAAGGCACGACCTTACCATGAAACAGTTCAGGCCGCGCAGCTTTGAAGATTATATCAAAGGGATGGAAACAAACGGGGTAAAAGTCATTCCCTGCATCAACAAAGCGGATAAGCTCCAGGGCTTTCGCTTTGAGTTTGACAACTTCAACCTAAAGGGTAGTGAAGTGCACCGTTCCATGACGGGTGGTAATATTGGTAAAAGCCTGGCTTCAGGGAAAACAATACCGAACTTCCTCCGGGAAAACACCCAATTAAAATTAGCAGGGAAAACAGTCGAGCTCTCCACAGGAATGGTCAAGGCTATAGCCAAACACGTTATTAAGGAAGTCATCTCCAAAGGCCTGGATATAGGCATGGGGCTTTAAATTTAAAATCATGGCAAAATTGGAACAACTTAGTGAATTGCTGGTTTCAGAAATCAGCCAGTTTGAAAAGACGGTGGAAAAACTGGAGAAAATTCAGCAGGAAAAATTGGCTATTGATAGCAACAGCCTGGAGTACGCCATAATGCAGCAGCAGGAAAAAATCGAAAAGGCACTGGATTCCCACAGCCGGGAAATGAATAGTCTCGGCCATAAACTTGAAAAAGCAAAGGCTTACCCGGCATGGGCTCTAACGCTCTTTACCGCTTCTTTGATTCTAAATGGAATCCTGGTTTATATAATTTTCTTCTAATATAATTTGGCTCACCTATATTATAAATTAAAGAGGAGTATTGCCAGTGGCTGGAAGATCAAAATTAGAATTTGTCATGACAAATGGCCCTGTGGCAAATTAGCTACTTTTTACAGTAAATCTTTTGGAAAGCCTTGAAAACAGGCAAAAATTTACAGTAAACAACATGAGTAGGATGCGCCCTCTGCTGTTTTTATTTTACGCTTAACTTCCCGTACGCTATAAAAACAGCACAGGAACCCTGCGCAGGTAAGTTATGGTAGATTTGGGGGCTGAACTATAAAATCCTGCTAAATTTGAAAATCTATCAACGCAAGCATTTGTTAAAATTTGTATCCTTTGCTCTTGATGTTTGATATTAAAAAAATCTGAACTTCTTGTATAGAATTAAGACTACAGATGTACTCCTTTTTCAACAAACTCTGAAGGAGTCATTTTGAATTGTTTTTGAAAACTTCTCCCAAAACTGCTTTGCGATCTGAACCCTACGCTTTCGGAAACTTCGTAAATTTTAGCATTTGAGGTTTGGAGCAGGTATGCCGCTTTTTGCTTTAAGCAATTAGCAAAGCTGTGCCGTGCACCAAAACTAGTAACAGGTCTATTCTAGTGGGGTAAATATCCGAGACTTGCCTCGTCAATCAAAGTTTAAAATCGAAAAGGTGTTCCTCCAGAATGCTCCGTGGGCTTGCCCTGGAGAAATTTTACTGAAACTTTAATGACAGGAAACTTATAAGCAGGATAGGACTTATTGATATTTAAAAGGAGTAGAGGTTGCTTTTCCGGACCAGGTAACTTCTATATCCATAAACTGCATTTAAGCAGAAAAAATCCAATCGATTTAAAAAGCAGACAATTTATAATCATTTGTAAGGCATAAATGAAATGTGAATACCGTAATAATATTATAGCTTTACCACTTATTTGATAATTTATATTTTAATAATTGCATGAATTCACATGTTATGAATCGATTTGTTATTCTTTTTTTCGTATTTATAAGTATAAAAAATTATGCTCAGGCAACATATCCTTCTATTCTACTATATGGTAATGATGCCGTGATATGGAATCCAGAACAGGAAATTAAAGGAGAAATAATCGGAATTTCTACTGAAGAGGTTATAGCTCATCATAATAATGAAGTATTTTCTGTTGCGGTAGATGCTTCCGGGCGTTTTTCTTTTCAGAGAACGCTGAAGAAATCGAACAACAAAATATGGCTGGAGGTTCCGAAGGATCCAAATCTTCTTTCCGATACATTGAATTATAAATTGGGATATGAGCCTAGACCAATCCTTAAACCCTGGACAGTGGTAAAAAACGGAATTGCAGAATTAAGAGCTGAGGTAATTGAGAATCCTTACTACAAGCAAAGCTTACAGTATTACTGGAAGGAAGCTGAGGGAAATCCGGCTGTATCTGAAATTAAAAATCCGGATAAGCCAATGGCTACTGTTCGTATTCCGAATGATATTGGTGGTTATACTTATAAACTGGCAGCGATTACAGGAAATGACACCACATGGTTTCAAACTAAGATCATTCGCGATAAGGATAGTTTGTATTATTTTGATATTGATAAATATTCACCCACCTGGATGGATAATGCCGTAATATACCAGATTACTCCCGCATCATTTGTGGATAACGGAACTTTTCAGGATATCACAGATAAGCTTGAGGAAATAAGGAAATTAGGAGTTAATACTATTTGGCTGCAACCTATTTTTGGAACATATGCTGGAGGGCAGGGTTATGACATAACTAATTATCTTGCTTTAAATCCAAATTTCGGTACAGATAAGCAACTCAAAGAATTAATACAAAAGGCAAAACAATTAAATCTAAGAGTAATTTTAGATGTGGTCTTCAACCATAGTTCTATTAATCATCCCTATGCAAAAGATTTAATTAAGAACGGAAAGAATTCACATTATTACGATTTTTATCAGCACGAAGATGATGGCAAAGCCTATTCATCTTTGTATACAAAAGATGAACATGGATTTATAAATTATTTCTGGGACGATTTAGTGAACCTCAATTATAATAATGAAGAGGTGCAAAGATGGATACTTGAAATTGCCAAATACTGGCTAAAGGAGTATGATATTGATGGGTATCGTCTGGATGCTATATGGGGTCTGAATTCCAGGAACCCAGAATTTGCTGAAAGATTACGCACTGAATTGAAGAGTATAAATCCGGAATTTTTGCTCTTAGCAGAAGATAAGGGTTCCGATCCGAAGGTATATGAGCTTGGATTTGATGCGGCTTATGATTGGACACGGGATACAACGTGGGTTTCCCAGTGGTCCTGGGAATATGAATATGATGAAGAAGAGAGCCATACTATTTTCAACCATCCGGATGTAGAGAAAAGAGGACAGCTTTTAAGGAAAGCCTTATTTCAAAACGGAGGCAATAATAATAGGAAACTCTTTTATCTTGAAAATAATGATCTGCCAGGTTTCATTAGAGATAATGGTTTGGCACGAACAAAAATGGCTGCTGCATTGTTATTTTCCCTGCCTGGAATTCCAATGCTATACAATGGGCAGGAGATAGGCCATAAGTCTCATCCGTATTCAACACATCAAATTTTTAAACGAGGGGAAAGTATTCGGTCCTTAGATCAAAACAATTTGTTTGATTTCTACAAAAAAATTATCGGATTGCACAATACCCACCCGGCCTTACGTGGTGGTAAAATGGAAGAGTTGGCGGTTTCACCGGGAGAAACTCTTGTCTCCTTCCACAGGTGGAAAGAAAATGAAGATTTCATCATTGTTGTAAATCTTTCAGAAAAGCCTGTAAAAGCTACAATAAAACTGGAAAACAAGATGAATAAGCTGGCTCGAAAGAAGGGTTATGTTTTAAAGGATGTGCTTGGTCCAGAATCTTTTGACATTAAAAACGATTTTTCAGCGGTAAAAATACCTATGGAAGGCTATTCTGTCAGGTGGCTTCAACTGACTCAATTTTAAGGATAAAGAAGGAGTTATAAATAAGTTTATCCCTTGCTTTTTAAATTTTTATAAATCCCCCAATAGTTAAGAGACTAAATATATAGATCATGTTTTACTATAAAAAATTATTATTTTCTGTTCTCACTTTGGTAGCCATTACTATTGCAGGATGTGAAAATGACGTTGATGAGATTACAGAAGAGCCGATAAATTCAGAAAAACCTTTTGATAAAGCAAGTCTCTTAGTTAAACCTATTGCTCAAATAGAGGGAGACAGTGTTCTTTTGAAGGTGAAAATTTTGAATAATCCTGGAAATCGTTCATTAGAATATCATTGGGAGCCGGCTGTTGTTAACCCTCATTCTTCTCTTATTCAAAATCCAAATGATTCAATTGCTAAAGTTAAAATTCCCGAGGTTTCGGGAGCATATTATTATAATTTATTAGTTGTAGCGCAAGAGGATTCTTTGCGACTTCAAACTCTGGTAATGAGAGAGGAAGGTGCTCTGCACGAATTTGATATAGAGACAGATTCGCCTTTATGGATGACAGATGCGGTAATTTATGAAATCACGCCTTATAATTTTGTAGCAAATGGGACTTACCCCGCCATCACCTCCAAGCTGGCAGAAATTAAAGAATTGGGTGCTAATACCATATGGTTGCAACCAGTTTATGAGGTTTCCTATGAAGGACAGGGGTATAATGTGACGGATTATTTTGATTTAAATCCCGCCCTTGGAACTGAAGTGGAATTAAAAGAACTGGTATCTGAAGCTAAAAGATTAAACCTGCGTGTAATTTTTGATATTCCGTTGAGCCAGACCTCCATAGATCATCCGTATGCAAAAGATATTTTGGCAAAAGGAACAAATTCGATTTACTATGACTATTATGAACATGATCTTACAGGAGATGCTTATTCTTCGGTTATCTCAGAGGGGACCAATGGTTTTTTACATTATTTCTGGGATGACCTGGTCATTTTGAATTATAATAATGAGAATGTGCAAAGATGGATGATAGAGGCATGTAAGCATTGGGTTAAGGTATTTGATATTGATGGATATAGGTTTGATGCCATTTGGGGAGTTAATTCCAGAAGCGCTTCTTTTGGAAGAAAATTGAGGTGGGAGTTGAAGAGCATAAAACCCGATCTGCTTTTGCTAGCGGAGGATAAGGGATCAGAACCTCAGGTTTATAGCCAGGGATTTGATGCAGCTTATGACTGGAATTCTGATAAGACGTGGGTTTCTCAATGGGCCTGGGAGTATGAGTATGAAGAGAATGCATCACTTACGGTTTTTAACCATCCTAATATCGCGATGCGAAGCGAGCTTCTACGGGAAGCATTATTTCGAAATGAATCCAATCAGTTTAGATTATTACGATTTCTTGAAAACAATGATCTTTCCCGGTTTATAAGCGAACATGGGCTAGAAAGAACCAGGATGGCCACGGCTCTACTGTTTTCCCTACCCGGAATTCCCATGCTTTATAATGGGCAGGAAATAGGTTTTAGGGAACATCCGTATTTTACTAATGCCATTTTTGATCAAAATGTAACTATCCAGGCTTCAGGCAATGCGGACCTCTATTCCTACTATAAAAAGATTATTGGACTTCATTTGAAATATCCTGCGATATATGGAAATAATCCCATGGGAGAAGTTACTGTAATTCCCGAGGAATCTGTTGTTGCCTTTAAGCGATGGAAAGATGGCCAAAATTTTATTATTATAATAAACTTGGATAGTGAACCAATAAACGCCACACTTCAGCTTACGGGTAATAATGAAATCCCGGAAATTACAAACGGGCAAACTCTAAATGATGTTATCACAGGAGATACCTTTTACTTATCCGATAATAATAGCAAAGCAGAGATTTATATGGAAGGATATTCGGTAAGGTGGTTATTGGTCAAATAGAGGTTTAGCCCTTTTGCTTACGGAAAAGCATCTCAATGAGATGATAAGGTCGAGAAACTGATAATGACCCCATCAGTTTAAGAGTTATTAACAAAAACTTTATGATCAAATTATTACATCCTCAATAAAACCCACGATTTACAATGAATGGGCAAAATATAACATGAATTAGAAGAAATACGAAAAGAAAGCGGGCTTTAAATGTTATAGCTTTGTTACGAAAAGGTTATAGCTTCTAAAAATATAGATCTTTTTCTTGATATGGAATTCTAAACCTTCTTGTTTTTTGTCTATTCATTTAATCATTTAAAGATAGTTTATGAAAAAAATCACTAATGCTCTAAATTATTTTAAACTGTGCGGGATATTTATGTTATTTCTTACCCAGCAGTCGTTTGCACAGCAGCAAGTAAGCGGGAAAGTTACTGATTCCGAAGGTATTCCCACACCAGGAGTCAATGTTGTAGAGAAAGGTACTTCCAATGGAGTGGTCACTGATTTTGAAGGCACGTTTAATATTGAGGTCTCTGAGCCAGATGCTGTCTTGCAGTTTTCATTTATGGGATACCAAACGCAAGAGGTATCGGTGCAGGGCAGAAATGTCATAAATGTTGAAATGTCAACTGATATGGGAGCTCTTGAGGAGGTGGTTTTAATAGGGTACGGGGCTCAAAGCCGGGAAACTGTTACAGGTGCTATATCTACGGTTAATGCAGATGATTTTAACTCCGGAATGATCAACGATCCAATGACCCTTATTTCGGGAAAAGTAGCTGGTCTTTCTACCAGCAATCCTAGTGCTGATCCCAATGCCACCGCGGATTTTTCATTAAGAGGTCCTGCAACTATCAGTGGGAACTCTCAGCCTTTGATCGTTATTGACGGAGTTCCGGGAGGTGATCTTCAAACGATTGCCCCTTCGAACATTGCATCCATTGATGTCCTAAAAGATGCCTCTGCTGCTGCAATCTATGGTTCCAGGGCTACTGCCGGAGTGATTATAGTTACCACTAAAAAAGGAGTGCCGGGAGAAGTGAGGGTGAATTACAGTAGTTATATTAGCACTGATGTTGTGTCAAACGAATATGATGTTCTTGATGCCGATCAATATGTGGCGTTGGGTGAGGAATACGGGTTTACCGTCGATGACGCAGGGGCAAATACCGATTGGTTTGATGAGGTGACCCGAACTCCAATAAGCCATGTGCATAATCTGTCAGTTAGTGGAGGAAATGAAAAAACCACCTATTATGCAGGAGTAAATTACCAAAATTTTCAGGGAATTGATCTTATCTCTGAGAGAGAAAATCTCAATGGTACTTTCAAATTAAATACTACTGCTATCCAGGATAAGTTGAATTTTTCCTTTATGCTGACCAATTCGCATGATAACAGGGATTTTGCAAATTATGGATCATTGGCTCAGAGTTTAAAAATGAATCCGACCTATCCTGTTAAGAATCCGGATGGCACCTGGTACCAAAGACCGGATATTCAATACGGCCTGCAGTGGAATCCAGTAGCAAGCATGTATACCAATACCAATAATAGTAAGGAATCGCGATTGCTTGGTAACGTTAAGGTGGATTATAATATCTTATCTGGTTTAAATGCTTCTATTTCCTATTCCTTAATAAAAAATTCTTTTTTAAGCGGTTCTTATAGTAGTAGGGAAGATTTCTTTCAACAACAGGAGGGGGTTGGGGGCCAGGCATCCAGATCCCAAGATCATACCACCTCTAATATTGTAGAAGCAACATTAGCCTACACAACTAGTATTGCAGAAGATCATAATTTAGATTTTCTAGCAGGGTATTCCTATCAGAATACTTTTAATGAAGGGTTTAGTGCGGGAAATAATAGTTTTAACACCGATGCATTCCTTTATTATAACCTTGGAGCAGGAGGAGCCCTGAATAATTTTACTCCAAACTTTAACAGAAGTGGTGTGTTTGTAGGAAGTTATGGATCCGAAAGAACACTGGCAGCTTTTTTCGGTAGAATTATTTATGACTATAAGAAAAAATATCTTCTAAATATCAGTGCAAGGCGAGAAGGTGCATCAGTATTAGGTCGAGATAATAAATGGGACACATTTTCAGGTGTTTCTGCAGGTTGGATAATAAGTAAAGAGGATTTTCTACATGATAATGAGACAATTCAATATCTGAAACTTCGCGGTGGATATGGAATTACGGGAAATCAAGAAAGCCTATCTCCTTATCAATCTTTAGCTACGATGGGTCCTTATTTCGGAGGTTCTCATAATGCCTATATTGGAAATCCCGGAGAGGGTAGCTGGGTTCAGCCTTACGGACCCATAATCAATCCCAATCCCCAATTGCAGTGGGAGACCAAAAAGGAACTGAATCTGGGAATTGACTTTGCTCTGTTTGAAAACGGGTGGTTGAGCGGATCCATGGATTATTACAATCGGAAAATAGAGAACCTCGTAGGGAATTATACCGCTCAGGTGCCTTCTCAGATTCTACCTGAAATATTCGCCAATGCCGGTTCTATGAAAAATGAGGGATTTGAGCTTGCTTTAAATGCTCAACTATTCGATAATGATAATTTTAAGTGGAGTACTGATTTTGTAGGATCCTATAATAAGAATGAAATCATTTCCGTAACGAGTAACCAATTCCAAGGATCGGCACATGATATAACAAGGGTGACTGAAGGGGTGTCAATACAACGATTAGCACCGGGTCAACCTGTTGCCGCGTTCTATGGAAGAGTTTTCGCCGGGTTTACCGAGGAAGGTGATTGGTTGTTTGAGAATAGTGAAGGAGATGCGGTAGTGGCAAGTGAAATAGGAGAAGATGATTTCAGGTACCTTGGAAATAGTATTCCGAAGTATAGCTTGGGACTCACTAACAATTTCAGGGTCGGAAATTTTGATGCTTCCGTGCTTATCCGTAGTGCCCTGGGATATAATGCGGTAAACGGTAAAAGAATGTTTCATGAAAACTTATCGTATTATTCCAGACAAAATCTTTTTGAATCGGTTTTGGATGAACCTATTCAAAATTCTCCCTTATTTTCAAGCTATTATATAGAGGATGGAGGCTATGTGAAACTTGACAATCTCACTATCGGCTATACTTTACCTATGGAGAATAATAGGTACATCAAAAATATCCGGGTTTATATGACTGGGACCAACCTGATAACGGTAACGGATTTTTCGGGGAACGATCCCGAATTGGGAATTAATTACTATCCTTCCGATCCGGAATCAGAAGTTTCGAATGGACCCAGCGTTGAACCTTATTATGACTATTATCCAGTTACAAGTAGTTTTACTTTCGGTATAAATGCAAATTTCTAAAAATAAACGTACTATGAAACATACATATAGAAACAGATTCCATAGAATATTCTTGCTCATAGCTTTTTTAAGCTTTTGGAGCTGTGATATGGATTTGGAAGAAGAAGTATACAGTGCTGAGACTTCTGAGAATTTTTATCAGAATGAAGACCAGGTCATGTCAGCCTATGTCATGCCCTATGCTTTTATGCAGAATCTTTACGACGGTGGTCATTTTGCCCTGCAAGAACTGTCAACAGATGAAGTGGTGGCTCCCACAAGAAACGGATATGAAGATCAGAATGGGGCATGGGTACGCCTGCACCGCCACACCTGGACTTCAAGTGATGTCTGGATTCTTTACGAATGGCAAAATCTCTTTCAGGCCATTGGATACAGCAATTATTTTTTAGATGCCATGGAAGAAAATGATTTAAGCGGAATGGATTTGCCTATAAGTAAGGAGCAAATGATTGCAGAAATAAAACTCGTCAGGGCTTTACATTATTATTGGGCACTGAGTACTTTCGGTAATGTGCCGATAGTTACTTCAGTAGGCGAGTCCAGTCCCGCTATCAAATCAAGGGAAGAAGTATTTGCCTTTGTAGAAAATGAAATCATTGAGAATATTCCCCAATTAGGAGAAAAGGGGGATATTAACTGGTATGGACATTTTACTAAATCTGCAGCTTATGCCCTACTGGCCAAACTATATATGAACGCAGAGGTTTTTACCGGTTCTCCAAGATGGCAGGACGCCATTGATGCTATAGATAATGTGATGGCGGCAAATTACAGTTTGGATCCAGACTGGAGTACTCCATTTTTGGTAAATAATGAGAACAGCAACGAAAATATTCTTGTGGTTCCTTTCGATGGAAGTAATGCAACAGGATTTAATTTCGCTGAACAAAATCTCCATGAGGAAATTCTCTTTGCCAAATACAATGTGGAATATTACGGCTGGCACAAATACAGTTCTCAGGAATCATTCTTTAATTTATTTTCAGAAAATGACGAACGCATTGAACAATGGGTAGTCGGGCCTCAAACCTTTATCAATGAAGCCGGGGAAGAGGAACCTATCTGGAGCTGGTATGGTTACGAGATGGTGGTTACCCCGGAGATCACGGCTTTGCAAAGTGATAATACAGGATGGGACCAGGGTGCCATGAGTATAAAATATGAGGTTGAAGTAGGCGGGCTTAACAATATGAGCAATGATATGGTAATTTTCCGCCTGGCCGATATGATGCTTTTGAAAGCAGAAGCTTTAATGCGATTAAACGGAGGTGCTGCAACACAGGAGGCCGTTTCACTGGTGAATCAAGTTCGGGCAAGGAATTTTGAATCAGATGATCCTAATGCCACTTATAATACTTCTTCTCTTAGCCTTGATGAGCTGATCGATGAAAGAGGAAGAGAATTGGCATATGAAATGCATCGAAGGGAAGACCTCATTCGTTTTGGAATGTTCAATGACCAGTGGTGGGAAAAAGAAGCATCTGAAGAATACAGACAATTATTTCCCATTCCTGCTACTGTATTAACAGCAAATCCTGCTTTGGAACAGAATCCGGGTTATTGATTTGTTAGATTGCAGGAAACAAGTTTAAAGTGAATATTAAACAGCGCAAAATGTCGTATAACAATTCCCGAAGGGGTTTTATCAAAGGTGTTTCTTGCCTTGGGATAGTACTATTGAATAATAAAGTGACATATGGAATGCTTGAAAGCCCTTCGAGAAAAGTGCCTCTTAGTGGTCATGTGTGGGTTTATGCAAGCAGATTTCCTCCTGACTGGGACTGCACGCCTATTCTTGAACAGGCTTTTGCAGATTTTCAGGCTGCCGGCTTGGAGGGCATGGAATTCATGGAATCCAATCTCCGAAATGATAACATTATTGAACTGGCCGGGGAATTAATCAATAAATATGAAATTCCGGTTACCGGTACCTCATATTACGGGGATATGTGGGATAAGGATCAGCATCAGGAAATTTTTGAAGATCTGGATTTAATCCTTGATCGTCTTCATAAGCTGAATGGAAAAACATTAGGTATAACGGTTGGTGATGCAGGACGTATGAAAACTACTAGTGAGCTTGATGATCAAGGGATTTTGTTACAGAGGATTTTAAAGCTTTCTGAAAAATATAAAATTCAGCCAAACCTTCATAACCACACTTTTGAAGTTGAACATGACCTGTATGATTTTAAAGGAACGATTGAAAGAGTACCGGAATTGAAAATTGGTCCTGATATTAATTGGTTAATAAGAGCAGGTGTGGATCCCATTGCCTTTATTAGAAAATATGGTAATCGCATGGTGTATCTACATATCCGAGATCAGGATGCGAATGGAAATTGGACACGGGCAGTCGGTCAGGGTGTGACCGATTTTACAGGTATAGCCCAAGTTCTTAAAGATGTGGATTTTGATGGACGGGCAGCGATTGAACTTGCATTTGAAGAGCCTTCGCGGGGTTCTGTCAGAGAAGAATGGAAGGAGAGTAGGAACTATGTAAAAAATATTTTTGGATGGTAACTGATTTGAAAAAAAAGGAAAATATAAGTTCACCAAATTTCAGCTTGAAAGCAGAAAAGAAAAATTCTTACGATGCTATTGTAGTGGGTTCAGGAATAACCGGTGGCTGGGCTGCAAAAGAACTTTGTGAAAAGGGGTTGAAAACCTTAGTTCTGGAGAGGGGACGTAACGTTGAACATGTTAAGGATTATCCTACAGCAACGAAAAATCCATGGGATTTTCCCCACAGAGGAAGAGTGCCACTTGAAGTGCAAAAGGAAAATCCAGTAGTCAGCAGCTGTTATGCATTCAATGAAGGGACAGAACATTTTTTTGTTAAAGATAAGGAACATCCATACGAGCAGGTGAAGCCTTTCCATTGGATACGTGGTTATCAGGTGGGAGGAAAATCCCTAATATGGGGTCGTTGGACTCAAAGGTGGAGTGATTTGGATTTTGAGGCCAATGCGAAAGAAGGAATAGCCATAGATTGGCCTATAAGATATAAAGATATTGCTTCCTGGTATTCTTATGTGGAAAAATTTGTGGGAATAAGCGGTAACAAAGATGGTATTCCTCATTTACCAGATGGAGAATTTCAGCCACCGATGGAAATGAATTGTTTGGAGAAACATTTCAAAAAAAGTATTGAAGATAATTACTCCAATAGAATGCTCATTACTTCAAGAACTGCAAATTTAACAAAGGAATTACCTGGAAGAGCACCTTGTCAATACAGAAATCTTTGTGCCAGAGGCTGTCCTTATGGAGCTTATTTCAGCAGTAACTCTTCTACACTTCCTGCTGCTGCGGCAACAAATAACCTTACTCTCCGCAGTCATGCGGTCGTACAATCAGTAATCTATGATGAGAAGAATCAAAAGGCCACGGGAGTAAGGGTAATCGATACTATTACAAAGGAAACGTCGGAATATTATGCAAAAATTATTTTCCTGAATGCAGGAACCATAAATACCACCAGTATACTTCTGAATTCCACTTCGGAAAGATTTCCAAATGGAATGGGCAATGACAGCGGAGCTCTTGGACATTACCTGATGGATCATAATTACCGTGGTGCCTTGGGAGGTTCACATAATGGTTTTCAGGATCAATATTATTTCGGCAGAAAACCTACCGGAGTTTATTTACCCAGGTTTAGAAACGTGGGTAATGATGTCCAAGAAGATTTTCTACGAGGCTTTGCCTTTGCTGCCGGAGGCTCCAGAAGGAGAGGACAGGAAACAGATGCTGCGTTTGGGGCTCCCTTGAAAGAAGCTCTGACAAAACCAGGAGTTTGGGATTTATGGATGACGGGGATGGGTGAATGTTTGCCATATGAAGACAACAAAGTTACGCTTTCCAAAGATAAAGTAGATGAATGGGGTATGCCTATCATTAAGATTGACTTTGAATTCAAAGAAAACGAAATGAGAATGTTGGAGGATATCCTTAGCACCGGGGCTGAAATGCTTGAAACTGCAGGATTTACAAATATTGAAGCAAACGATTCTCATCAGGTACCTGGGCTGGGAATTCACGAGATGGGTACCGCCCGAATGGGAAGGGATTCTCAAACCTCCGTTTTAAATGCACATAACCAGGTTTGGGGAGCAGAAAATGTATTTGTTACAGATGGTGCTTGTATGACCTCAAATGCCTGTCAAAATCCATCTTTGACTTACATGGCTTTAACAGCGAGGGCTGCAGATTACGCTGTAAATGAATTGAAGAAACAAAACTTTTAATTGTAAAAAAACTGGAATGAGTAGAAAAATTTTCCTGATAACTATTTTGATCATGAGCATTTCACTTTTACATGCCGGACAGGGAATGAAACCTGTACCCGTGATCTTTGATTCCGATATGGGCTTTGATTATGATGATGTGGGAGCTTTGGCTGTACTACATGCCCTTTCAGATAATGGAGAGGTAGAGATCCTCGCCACCATTGCCAGTACAAAATACGAAGGTGTTGCTGCAGTAATGGACGTCCTGAATACTTATTACAATAAACCAGATATCCCAATTGGAGTTCCTAAAGGTGATGCTTTGCTTCTAAAGGATCGACAAGGGTGGAGCGATACTTTGATTTCACGATATCCTCACGATATATGGGAAAATAAAGGAGTTCGGGGAGCAGTAGAACTTTATAGAAGAATCCTCGCAAATCAGCCCAATAACAGCGTTACCTTGATTACGGTTGGATTCTTAACAAATATTGCTGGGCTATTACGATCTTCGGCAGATAGATTTTCTCCGCTTTCGGGTAAAGAGCTTATAGATAAGAAGGTTCTTAAAATGGTTAGTATGGCGGGAAAATTTCCGTCCGGATTGGAGTTTAATATAGAAGAAGACGTAGCATCCGCTAGGTATGTGTTCGAGAACTGGAGTAGATCATTGCTCTTTAGTGGGTTTGAGATAGGTAACGAAATAAAGACGGGTCTTTCTCTGGTTCAAAATTCGCGTATTAATAATAATCCTGTAAAAGATGTTTACAGGATAAGTATTCCTCAGGAAAAAAAGGATTCTACGGGTAGAATGAGTTGGGATCAGACGGCGGTGCTTGCTGCCGTTAGGGGACTTGAACCTTACTATAAAGTAAAATCGGGTAGTATAATAATTCGGGATGATGGTAGTAATACATGGAGTCCTATAGGTAGTCAGCAACATCTTATAGCAGATAGACCGGTAGCAGAAGTGCAACAGATCATTGATAATCTTATGATGCAACAACCTTTACATGATGAAAAGCCATTGGTGGTATTTGTTCTGGGAGATCATGAGTATAGCGGTGAAGTTACCATGCCTATAATAGCAAAGGAACTGGAGAAAAATTACGGCATTCGTACAAAAGTTTTAACAGCTTTTCCCGATCAAAATTCGGAGGAGAACATCCCTGGTCTAGAAATTCTTGAAAAGGCAGATCTGGTGGTATTTTTTTTACGCTGGAGAAGACTTCCTGCAGAACAAATTAAATACATAGAAAATTATCTGGAGTCAGGTAAGCCTGTAATGGGCTTACGTACCTCTACTCATGCTTTTAATTATCCTGAAGGTCATGAACTGGAAAAATGGAATGCCTTTGGCGAACTCGCTTTTAATTCGCCACCGGGTTGGGAGAAAAAAGGTCATACTCATTACGGTCACGAATCTACAACGGAAGTTTCCGTTATTCCGGAAGTAAAGGATCATCCAATATTAACAGGAGTAGAAGAGAATTTTCCTGCTAAATCCTGGCTTTATACAGTACTGCCTGATTATCCGCTGAAACCTTCAGAATGGCTCTTGATGGGAAAACCAATTAATCCCGATGATCCGGAAGCAATTAATCATCCCGTTGCCTGGACAGGTATAAATTCCTACGGAGGGAAGTTTTTTATGACGACCTTAGGACATCCGGAGGATTTCAGCGAAATATCTATGCAGAGATTGATTCTGAATGCGGTACATTGGACTTTGGGAAAGCCGGTTCCGAAACAAATGAAGACGGAACTCAATATAAATGTACCTTATAGAGGAATTGAAAATTAGGAGTTCAACATAGAAGAGGAAGTTAATTATACAAGTTGGAAAACAAAGATTATGAAAAGAAGGGAAGCTTTAAAGAATGTAGCGCTTTTATTAGGAGGAACTGTGATTGGCGGTTCGGCTTTTGTTGCCGGTTGTCAGTCGGACCGGAAAAAGGAGTCACAAAGTGACAAAAGCTTGTTTTCAGAAAAAGATATAGAATTTATGAATGAAATAGGAGAAGTTATTATTCCTACAACTGATACTCCGGGTGCGAAAGCTGCGGAGGTGGGAAGTTTTATGGCCATTATGGTTACTGACTGTTATGATGAGGAACAACGGAAGACTTTTGTTAATGGTTTGAACAAAATGAAGAATAATTTTTCCGCTGAATATGGCCATTTTTTTGAAGAAGCAAAACTGGACGAGAGAACGGATTACCTAAACACTCTGGAACTTGAAGTGGAGACTTATTATCGACAAAAAAAAACAGAAGACCCTGAACATTTTTACCGCATGCTAAAGGAGTTGACGCTGTTGGGATATTTCACTTCCGAGGTAGGTGCCACTCAGGCTCTTAATTATATTCAAACTCCCGGAAGCTATAAGGCATGTATACCTTATGAAGAAGGCGAGAAGGCTTGGGCTATAGCATAAGACAGTTCTCTCCATAAATCCGAAATTGATAAACTGTAGGTTATTTTAGATCCGATTTAACCTATTAAATTTTTCATAACAAAGTATTGATGAAATTATTTTTAAAACTTTTTTGTATAGCTGTGTTTTTGATCGCAGGACTTGCCGCTTGTACCTCTGAAAACGACTCCAAAACCTTTACTGGTTCCGGCAGTGAGTGGACAGAATATCTGGGTGGCCCTGGACGTAATCAATATTCAAGCCTAAAGCAAATAAACCCTTCAAACGTTGATCAGTTGGAGGTTGCGTGGGTGTATCATACGAAGGATACCGGACAGGTTCAGTGCAACCCCTTAATGGTGGACGGAATGGTCTTTGGAATGACAGCTACCACCCAACCCTTTGCTGTAGATGCTGCTGCTGGAAAACTTATTTGGAGAAAAGAATCCGAAGGCATGGATAGCTACAGTACCAGTCGAGGACTTTCCTTCTGGGAAGATGGAAATGATAAAAGAATTCTTTATACCAGCGGTCCATGGCTTTATGCTGTGGAAGCTGCTACCGGAAATCCCGTTGAATCCTTCGGTGAAGGAGGACGGGTAAGTTTAAAAGCAGGTCTTGGAGATATTTCTCAGGATAGAATGGTGATCTCCAATACTCCAGGTACGATATATAAAGATATAATTGTAATGCCCTTGAGAGTATCCGAAGGTGCAGGTGCCGCCCTTGGACTTATTCAGGCTTTTAACATTAGAACAGGTGATTTGGAGTGGGTATTTAATACTATTCCTAAACCTGGAGAATTTGGTGCTGATACCTGGCCCGAAGATGTTCGGACAAACAAACTCATAGGAGGTGCCAACAATTGGGCAGGGATGGCGGTAGATATTGAACGCGGAATAATTTATGCACCCACAGGTTCGGCTGCTTTTGATTTTTACGGAGGGAACCGCAGGGGCAAAAATCTTTTTGCTAACAGTTTGATTGCATTGGATGCCGAAACCGGTGAACATATTTGGCACTATCAGTTCGTACACCATGACATTCTGGATCGGGATCTTCCTGCTCCTCCAAACTTACTTACCGTCACCCATGACGGAAAGAAAATTGATGCTGTGGCTCAAACAACGAAGCAAGGTTTTGTTTTTTTATTTAACAGGGAAACAGGAGAACCTTTATTCCCGATTGAGGAACGGCCGATACCTGCTTCAGATATTCCCGGGGAAGAAGCCTGGCCTACCCAGCCTTTCCCTACCAAACCGGCTCCTTATGCTAGACAGACCTTTACTGAAGACGACATCAGCCCCATTGCTTCCAATCGGGAAGAACTCATCGAAACCTTCAGGGACAGCCGTTCCGAAGGACCTTTTACTCCACTTAGCGAAAAGGGTACAATTATTTATCCCGGGCTGGACGGCGGTGCGGAATGGGGAGGCGCAGCAGCTGATCCAAATGGTATTCTCTATGTTAACAGCAATGAAATGGCGTGGCGTATTTCCTTAAACCCTACCATTACTGAAGAAGAATTAGCCGGCCAAACTTTTGGGCAAAGGTTGTACACCATGAATTGTGTGATGTGCCACGGTGAAGACCGAACAGGTAGCCCAGCAAGCGGGTTCCCTTCCTTGGTAAACATCGAATCACGTCGGGATAAAGCGCAGATCAGAAATATTATTGAACACGGTCAGGGAATGATGCCTGCCTTCAATAAATTCTCTGAAGAAGAGATGGATGCCTTGATAGCCTATGTTAACGAAGAGGAGATAGCAGAAGAGATGTCAAAGGAACCGGGAATGGGTAAATCTAAAGAAAATGACAAAATACCTTATCAGATTTCCGGATATGATAAATTCCTTGACGCCGATGGCTTTCCGGCAGTACGACCACCATGGGGTACTTTAAATGCTATTGATCTGAACACTGGGGAGTATTTATGGAAAATCACCTACGGAGAATATCCCGAATTAATGGAAAAAGGAATACCTCAAACAGGAGCCGAAAGTTATGGGGGACCAGTGGTTACAGCCAGCGGGCTTTTATTTATAGCAGGTACCAAGGATGCCAAGATCAGGGCCTATAATAAAGACACAGGAGAATTACTGTGGGAAGCACAGCTCCCATCTGCAGCGTTTGCCACTCCAACTACCTACGAAGTTGAAGGCAGACAATATGTGGTTGTGGCTTGTGGAGGTACTAAATTAGGAGCAGCCGGTGGAGATAGCTATGTCGCTTTCGCGCTTCCCGAAAATTTGATGGCTGGGGAATGAGAAATTATGGAAACCATAAATCTTAGACACAACTTCAGATTTAATTTTATAATTAAAAATTTTTTGATGAAAATAATTCTATTTCTTTTTTCATCCAGCCTCCTGAGTCAGGTTGCCCCCAGAGATACTATTTTGGAGCTTAAAGAAGCGGTGGTAAAGGGCTATCTTTCTACACAACCTTTGTTGCACACTCCCACCTCAGTGGGAATTATAAATGTGAACCGGTTGAGGAGTGAGGCAGATGAAACATTGCTTCCTGCCTTAAATTCTCTTCCGGGAGTGAGGATGGAAGAGCGCTCACCGGGAAGTTATCGGCTTTCCCTCCGTGGAAGCTTACTTCGCTCTCCCTGGGGTGTCCGGAATGTTAAAATTTATATGGATGAATTTCCACTGACCGATGCCGGTGGAAATACCTATCTTAACCTTGTGGATACCAGGAGCATAAACAGAATTGAAGTTCTAAAAGGACCGGACGGAAGCCTTTTCGGCGCGAATTCCGGTGGGGTGGTGCTCATAGATCCAGTTGGAAGTCAACAGGATCATTCGGGTTTGGAACTCGGTCTAAGCGGTGGTTCATATGGTATGTTGCACCAAAACGCTTCCTTACAGTTCCAGGGAGAAGAATCGCAGTTTAATTTAGATCAGGCTTACCTCCGCTCAGACGGGTATCGTGAAAATTCTGCAATGCGCAGGCATTATATTCAGGCTGCAGAGCAATGGAACTATAGTCCCGGCAACGAATTAGAACTTTTCGCTTTTTATGCCGATCTGCAATATGAAACTCCGGGAGGATTAAATGAACAACAGTATGCCGAAGATCCGCGACAGGCAAGACAGGCTGCAGGACCTAATCCGGGAGCAGTCGAACAACAGGCAGGAATATTTAATAAGACCTTGTTTGGGGGAATTTCACATGAAGCACATTTTGGCAGTAATCTGCGTCACGTAGCTTCAGTATTTGGTTCCCTGACAGATTTTGAAAATCCATTTATCACTAATTATGAGGTGCGGGATGAAAGGAACTTTGGAGGGCGTACCTATTTGGAGCTTACCTGGGAAGACACCGGAGTAGAAGCCACCAACTGGAAATGGAACCTTGGGCTGGAATGGCAGCAGTCCCATCATGAAATTGTCAATTATGACAACGAAGGCAACGCCATTCGCGGTGCTTTACAGGCTGCAGACGAGTTCAAAACCAACAGCCATTTTTATTTTACCAGCTTTACGGCTAATTTCTACGACAGGTTTACCGCAGAAGCTGCTGTTAGCCTTAATTTCTATAAGTACAATTTTGAAGCGCTTTCCGCCGGTACAGCTCCTTCCGGGGAAAATGGTTTTTCTCCTCAATGGATGCCACGTTTGAGCCTTTCCTATTTGCTTAATTCAAACCTAGCCTGGAGAGCATCCGTTAGCCGTGGCTATTCTCCCCCGACCACGGCAGAGATTCGTCCTTCCAACCAAATCGTTAACACTGACCTGCAGGCGGAAACAGGCTGGAACTATGAAACGGGATTCCGTTATATGAGCAGGAACAATAGGTTACAGATGGATGCTTCCATTTACTTTTATAAGATGGAGGAAGCCATCGTAAGACGTTTGGATCAGGATGGTGAAGAGTTTTTTACCAACGCAGGAGGCACAGATCAACTGGGGTTTGAATCGTTGATTTCTTATTGGTTTTTAGAACCAGGTGGCGATGGAATTATACAGGGATTGAGAGTGACCAACAGTTATACCCACAATCAGTTTGAATTTAGGAATTATATTCAGGAGCAAGATGATTATTCGGGAAACCGACTTACCGGCGTGCCGCGCAACGTGCTGGTAACAGGAATAGAGCTCCGTTTACCGCACTCGCTTACCTTTACTGCACAGCATAATTTCACAGATGAAATTCCTTTGAATAACGCCAACAGCGTCTATGCCGATAGCTACCATCTGGTACAGGCTAAGTTGATGTGGAGAGCAGTGGTAAATAATGAGCACAGGCTGGAGATATATGCGGGAGTGGACAACCTCCTGAACGAAAAATATAGTCTGGGAAATGATATCAATGCATTTGGAAACCGTTTTTTCAATGCAGCACCCGATAAAAATTATTTTGCTGGAATCACTTTTGGGCTGTAATCCATAAAAAAAAGCAGTGTGAAAAGCTTATGTTAGAGCAGCAGAAATTAACTGAAGATTCAGAAAATATTATAAAATATTGAAGAAAGACAATATAAAATAGATCAATAATTAGAGACATAATTAAATGAGACGAATAATTATCCCGCTAGTATTAATTGCTATTCTCCTTGGAATATTACAGTCGTGCGCCGAATCTGAAGAGTCCAATGGTGCCACAGCCCTCTCCTGGTCCGGCAGCGATTGGAGCGAATATCTTGGGGGTCCCGGCAGGAACCACTATTCAACTCTGAAAGAGATTAACTGCACAAATGTCAGTCAGCTGGAGGTGGTCTGGAAGTACAGCACATTGGACACAGGACAGATCCAGAGTAATCCCTTAATTATTGATGGCGTTCTTTACAGTATGACCGCTACCACAGAACCTTTTGCCCTAAATGCCGCCACTGGGGAGAAATTATGGAGAAAAGATACCGACAGCCTCGACCAATTCAATACCAGCCGCGGACTCGTGTACTGGGAAGACGGAGATGACACGCGCATCCTCTACACCCACGGAGAATGGCTGTACGCAGTGAAAGCCGAAACGGGCGAAGACATTACCTCTTTCGGAGAAGACGGACGTGTTAGCCTCAAATCTGGACTTGGCGAAACAGCCAAAAACAAAATGGTTATTTCCAATACTCCCGGTACGGTGTACAAAGATATTATTATTATGCCTCTGAGGGTTTCTGAAGGGACGGATGCCGCTTTAGGTCACATACAGGCCTTCAATATAAGGACAGGAGAGCTGGAGTGGGTATTCCATACCATCCCTCAACCCGGGGAGTTTGGTTACAACACCTGGCCGGAAAATACTCACCGGAATACGGAAGTGGGCGGTGCCAATAACTGGGCAGGTATGGCCATAGATAAAAAAAGAGGTATAGTATATGCTCCTACCGGCTCAGCTGCTTATGATTTTTACGGGAGTAACCGCGCTGGTAAAAATCTCTTTGCCAGCACCTTGCTGGCACTCGATGCTGCTACTGGAGAACGTATCTGGCATTATCAGTTTGTTCATCATGACATGCTTGACCGTGATCCACCTGCACCACCAAACCTGGTAACCGTAACGCATGAGGGTAAAAAAGTGGATGCCGTAGCACAGGTGACAAAACAGGGCTTTGTATTTTTATTTAACAGGGAAACAGGGAAACCCTTGTTCCCAATTAAAGAAACCCCTGTTCCCGCATCCGATATCCCCGGCGAAAATACCTGGCCTACACAGCCATTTCCCACTAAGCCGGAACCTTTTGCAAGACATACTATTACCGAGGAGGATTTGAGTCCTTATGCAGAGAACAAGGAAGAGTTGCTCCGGATTCTTCGAGAGAGTAATCTAGACGGCCCTTTTACACCTCTTAGCGCTGAAGGAACCCTTGTTTATCCCGGACTCGATGGTGGGGCAGAATGGGGAGGTGCTGCAGCCGATCCAGATGGTATCCTATATGTGAACAGCAGTGAAATGGCCTGGAACATTGGATTGGGACCTTCTGCTTCCGAAGAGGAGCTGTCAAGCCTTTCGGAGGGGCAGCGACTTTACACGCTTAACTGCGTTGCCTGTCATGGATCCGACCTTGAGGGAAACAGTGCGAGTGGTTTTCCCTCCTTGGTTGATATTGCCGATTCCAGGGATAAGGATTATGTAGCAAATATTATTGAACACGGAAAAAACATGATGCCGGCTTTTAAAAATTTTTCTGATGAAGAAATGGACGCTCTTCTAGCTTACATTTACGGAGATGAGGAGGAAGTAGATTTTTCCAAAGAACCTGGATTGGCAGATTCCAGTCTGAATGTGACCTACACCATCAACAAATTCGGCAAATTTCTTGACAGTAATGGCTATCCTGCCATTCGTCCACCCTGGGGTACCTTGAATGCGATTGATCTGAATACAGGGGAGTATGTTTGGACAGTACCTTTTGGAACTTACCCTGAGCTTATGGAGCAGGGTTACCCCGTAACTGGTGCAGAAAGTTATGGCGGTCCCGTCGTAACGGCAAGTGGCCTGCTCTTTATCGCGGCCACTAAGGATAAAAAGTTCAGGGTTTACGATAAGAAAACAGGAGAGCAGCTTTGGGAAACCGAACTTCCTGCTGCCGGTTTCGCCACGCCGAGTACCTATGAAGTAGACGGAAAGCAGTACGTAGTCATCGCCTGCGGAGGTAGCAAACTCGATGCCGAAGGGGGAGACAGCTATGTAGCTTTCGCCTTGCCAAAAAGAAATGAAGAAAATGGAAATTCAGAAGATGATTAGGATTTTTCAGCTAAATAATTGTCTTGACTAAATTTAATATTTGTATTAACGTCTTTTAACAACAACTAAATCTTCTAAACCAGAAATCATGAATAAAACATTAAACAAGAACGCCCTCTTCTGGGGGAGTTGCTTTGCCCTCATCACCACCGGCTTTACCTTTTCTATAAGGGCAGGAATATTACCTCAACTAGGTGCGGAATTTGGTCTATCTGCCGAACAACTCGGATTTATAAATTCCATGTGGTTCCTGGGATTCCCTCTTTCCATGGTCATCGGGGGATTGGTTTATCACATTGTTGGTCCTAAAACTATTATGACAGTAGCTTTTATAGCTCATACTTTGGGTATAATACTTACTATATACGCGGGAGGATATACAGCTTTGCTAATTTCCACTCTTTTAATCGGTATTGGTAACGGATGTACCGAAGCTGCCTGTAATCCCATGATTGCAGATATGTACTCAGGAGTGAAAATGAATAAAATGCTGAACAGGTTCCATATGTGGTTTCCGGGAGGAATTTTTCTTGGTGCCCTTATCTCAAAGTTCATGACAGATTTTAATTTCTCCTGGGAAGCACAAATGTGGTTCATTATGATACCAGCCATTATTTATGCCTTTTTATTTTTTGGAAAAGCCTTTCCGAAACCAAAAGTGGAGGGAGCTACTTCTATTGCGTCAAACTTTAAAGCGATGCTCAGCCCGTTATATATATTCTTAATAGTCTGTATGGCCCTTACTGCGATCACAGAGTTTGGACCTGGTCAATGGATAGAAATTATTCTGGGAAGCAGTGGAGCAGACCCTATGCTGATCTTAGCCCTTACCGCTGGATTAGTGGCCGTGCTCAGGTTTTTTGCCGGGCCTGTTGTGGCTAAATTAGGTCAAACCGGGGTTTTGCTTGGAGGTGCGATTTTTGCGGCAATAGGTATTTATATGTTCAGTGTAATAACTGGTCCTATGGCATATGTGGCAGCCATTGTTTATGCCATTGGGTATGCTTATTTCTGGCCGGTTATGGTTGGGGCTGTCGCACAGCGGGTTCCTTTAAGCAGCGCCTTGGGCATGTCTATTATTGGTGCAGTAGGCATGTTCTCTACAGCTATTTTTCAGCCCATTATAGGAAGCTGGATTGATGGCTCTATTACAGATTATAAAAGTCAAGGACTCACGGAAACTGAACTGGAATTGGCAGCTGGTCAGGAAACTTTGGAAAAAATGATCTCCTTCCCTGCAATTTTGATCGTGCTCTTCATCATCCTGTTTATTTGGCAGAAGAATTCCAAGAGAACAAAAGAAATGGTAGCGGAGTAGCTATTATTAAATTTAATGCTTATCCCTAAAGGCACCTATAATTCGTTCCATCTTTTTGTCGTCCCTGCAACTAAGAAGCGTTCTAAAGTTTGTTGACCAAAGTACCTTCCATTAAACTTATAGCAAAATTCATTGAAGTAGTTTTGAAAGTTATCATCTATTCTGTGATGGATGTCCAAAAGTAATCGCTTTGCATTGCTGATTGCTTTGTGGACTATGGCAGTATTTTATTTACATTGGCCTTGTCTACTTTGTGGCTGTATGTTCAATGGTGCCGCTGTTTTTTTGTAAGATTGGTAATCATAGGATAACACATGAGCGCCTTTGGGCACTCCTGTTCCTATCCCCCTTATTCATGTAAATTTAGGTAGTTAAATGGATAAGCATTTTAAATTTTTCTATGAAAGGGTGGTTTTAGAGAAGATCACACTTTTTATTGATCCTTGTAAACAGGGAAATGAAAATGGCCCCAATCAGAAAAGATAAAAAACCATAAAGAGTTATTGGTTACCATACCCGATTGATAGGGGAAGGAGTGCCTTTTTCTGATCGTGGTGCTTCTACAGACTGGCTTGACGAAATAACACGTATTCCTTTTTCTCATGTACACAACCTTGCCTTTAGGGGAGGGAATGCAAAAACAAATTATATCGCTACGGCAGGTTATCGATCTCTTGAAGGAATTATGCTAAAATCAAATCAGATCGGGCTGAACGGACGAATTGACGTTAATCATAACATGTTTGATGATAAACTGAAATTCAATGTGGGCATCCTGTACAGAAAATACAGTAACAGCCAGGGATATGATGCTTCCGAAGTCTACCAAGATGCCCTTAGCCGTAATCCGACAGAGCCTACCAAAAATCCGGACGGGACATGGTATGAAAGACCGGACATCATCTATTATGAAAACCCCCTTGCACAGATCCACGAATCAGAAGGTGAAAATGTCAATTCCACTACGCGTCTCAATGCGAGTGTATCTTATTTTCCAATCGAGGATCTTCATATAAAAGGACTTGTTTCTCAGGAGAATCACTACAATATTAGTGGTTATTCTGAGACCTTTAACCACATTTCCAATATTAGGGATAATAGAAGAGGTTATGCAACACGGAACACTAGTACAGGTACAGACTTTTTAACAGAACTAACCGCTACCTACGATAAGAAAATCAACTTACACAAGTTTTCAGTGCTTGGAGGCTACAGTTATCAGGAAGGATCAACGGAAGGCTTCCTTATGGATAACTATGATTTTCCAACTGATGTTTTTTCGTACCACAATATGGCTTGGGGAGATGCCCTTAATGCAGGTCGTGCCAATATGAGCAGCTATAAATCTACATGGAACCTTATCGGATTCTTTTCGAGAGTAACCTATAACTATGATAACAAATATCTTTTTATGGGAAGTTTTAGACATGAAGCCTCTTCCAAGTTCCTCGGTGCAGAAGAGCCATGGGGCAGCTTTCCTGCAGTTTCTGTGGGATGGAGAATCAACAGGGAACAATTCATGGAAGATTTCAATTTCATAGATGACCTTAAGCTAAGAGCCGGTTACGGTGTGACAGGTACAGCACCCGAGGCGTCCTTTTTAGGTGTGGCACGATTGGGTTTCTCGGATTACTTCTTTCAGAACGGAGAATGGGTGCCTGCCCTCCAGCCGGTAAGTAACCCCAATCCTTACCTTCGATGGGAAGAGAAACATGAAACCAATATCGGACTTGACTTCTCTTTCCTTAACGGAAGAATGGGTGGTAGTATGGACTACTATGTAAGAAGAACCAACGGCCTCCTTTACGATTATCCGGTGCCTTCTCCTCCAAACCTTTACGACATTACCACAGCGAATGTGGGTAAGATGGAGAACAAGGGATTTGAGGCTATTGTAAATGTGATTCCTGTTCAGGGAGAGGATTTCCAATGGAATACGAGTATGAATTTCTCCACCAATCAGAACAAGCTTGTAAGCCTTCAGAATGAACTTTATACCCTTACCAACAATTTTTTCGATGTTGGACACTACGATGATGCAGGTCTTCAAAGTCACAGGGTCCAGGTAGGAGAGTCTATTGGAAATCACTTTGGTTTTAAAGTAGTTGATGTTTCAGAAGAAGGAGAGTGGATCTATGAAACTCCATCAGGAGAAAGAGTACCTTATGACGAGTTCGAGCGTAGAGAGGAAGACAAGCAGATACTCGGTAACGGTTTGCCTACTTACTTTGCAGGTTGGAACAATAATTTCCGTTATAAAAATTGGGATCTGAGTATCAGCATGAGAGGTGCCTTTGATTTTCAGATCATGAACACGCAACGTCTTTTCTATGAGAACCCGACCCTTACAATATTCAATCAGCTGGAGTCTGCTCATGAACCGGTATTTGGAAAGGCTAAATTAACAGTGCCACAGGAGGCGAACAGTTATTACCTTGAGGACGGGGATTACTGGAAAATTGACAATATTACATTAGGTTACAATTTGGGTACGACCGGGATAAAATATATCAAAAGTGCCCGTGTCTATGTTTCCTCTTTGAATACCTTCACTATTACCGGATATTCCGGTATTGATCCGGAGGTAAACAGGATTGGACTCGCACCTGGTATTGATGATCGAAACAAATATCCTAGCACCCGTACTTTGACAATCGGAGTTAACCTGAAATTCTAACTCAAAAAAAAGCTAAAATGAAAAATTATAGAATAATATTTAAAAGTTTTACTCTTTTTGTGGGAATTATGTTTTTACTGGTTTCCTGCACTAAACTTGAAGATGAGAATTTTGGAGATATCATTGCCTCGGAGTTTACTCCGGAGAAGAGTGATTTGGCATCTTTGGTAGGACCTGCTTACACCAACTGGCGTACTTTGATGATGAATGAGACAGGTCTTTTCTACCTTCAGGAACTTACTGCCGACGCAGTGGTTATTCCTGCCCGTCCTAACGGTTGGGTGGACGACGGGCTCTACAGAAGACCTCACCTGCATCAATGGACAACTCAGGATGCTTATGTTAACACTGTTTGGAGCTCAGCATATGGTGGAATTACCAATACTAACAGAATCCTATATCAGATCGAGTCTGATATCATTCCAATGGAAGAAGGAAAAGAGGCTCTTATTGCAGAACTTAAAGTGCTTAGGGCATCTTATTATTATGTTTTGATAGATGCCTTTGGGAGTGTACCCATTGTTGAGCAGTTTGATCTGCCGGAAGGATTCCTTCCTGAACAGAGCAGCCGTCAGGAAGCCTACGATTTTATAGTTCAGGAAATCACCGAAGCCCTTCCTGATTTAAGAGAGGAATCTGATCTTACCATGTACGGGCGTTTTAATAAATGGGGTGCTTATGCCTTATTGGCCAAGGTGTACCTCAATGCAGAAGTTTATACCGGAGAAGCTAATTGGGATGGAGTTATTTCCGCTACCAGTGCCATCATAGAATCAGGGAATTACGCACTTGATCCCAACCCAGAAGATCCTTTTATTACAGAAAACCAAAATTCTGAAGAGATCATTTTTGCTATCCCTTATGATGAGAACTATGCTGAAGGTTACGACGATGGTTTTATGATGCACCTGATTTCCCTTCATCCCGCCAATCAGGCAACCTTCAACATTGCTACTTCCCCATGGGGCGGTTCTGCTGCCGTTCCACAGTTTATTGATACATATGATGAAGACGACGAGAGACTGGCAAAAGATTGGCTTCAAGGTCAACAGTATTCCTCTAACGGAGAGCCTCTTATGGGTACTATGGATATGGAAGGAGAGCCTCTGGTCTTTGTGAATGATATTCCGAGTATATATTCTTCTTCAGAAGCTTCAGGATATCGGCTTGCAAAATACGAATACAAGCAAGGACTTCAGGAGAGCATGAGTAATGATGTCCCTTTATTGCGTTATTCTGATGTTCTGATGATGAAAGCCGAAGCTCTTCTTAGAACGGGCAATCCTGATGAAGCGGCCCTTTTGGTTACTCATGTAAGGGAAAGAAGCTTTACCGACAATCCTGAGAAAGCAACGGTAACCGGTAGTGAATTGCTTGAGGGAAGTACTTACGACTACGGAGTAAGGGATGAATTTAACGATATGTACACTCAAGAAGGTGGCGATGATATACAGTTCGGAAGATTTCTCGACGAGTTAGGCTGGGAATTCAGCCAGGAAGGCCGCCGCAGACAGGATCTTATCCGTTTTGGAATATTTACCGAAAAATCTTGGTTTTCCCATCAGCCAAATGGGGAATTTAGAAGTTTATTCCCAATTCCACAACAGGAACTGAACACCAATCCAAATTTAGTCCAGAACAGAGGGTATTAGTATTCTTCTTGACGATTTCCGATTCGAGACGCATTGAGTTTCATGTACTAAATAAAGAGCGGTGTAGAAATTCTACACCGCTCTTTATTTAGTATTAAACTTTCGACTGAGATTCTTTTCCCATATTTGTTCTTAATCAGCAAAATAAGCTTTAGGAGAAATTCCAAAGGAATGTTTGAAAATTTTATAGAATTGAGAGTAGCTGCCGAATCCGACCATATAACAGGCTTCGCTTATGCTAAAACTGGGATTTTGTTTAATGCAATCCAAAAACTGCTCCAGTTTTAATTTGTTTTTATAATCAACAATACTTGAGCCTATTTGTTCATTAAATAATCTACTCAACCTGGAGGAACTAACTCCGCATTTAATGGCCAAATCAGTTAATCCAAAATCTTCTTCAGGGAAAGCTTTCAATAAAGCTATCGCTTTTTCCACAGCTGGGTTTAAAGCTTTATTTTTTTCTTCTGCTCCTTCTGTGAGGAAAATATGCCATCCAACAGTCATTAGATATGTTAAACCGGCATTTAATAAGATGGGATCTGAATGGAGATATGGCGAGTTATCTTTATATCCGAATGCCTGGCCAGCATAGTAATAAGCCGGAGAAAGAATATTTTTATTATTTAATTCACACAAGGATTGACAGGTTTTTTCTAATTTCTCAATTGAAGAAAGTGAAACACGTCGGCAAAAAGATCCTTCAGGATTTTGCTCTGAGAGCATATGATATTTTTCTTGTAAATATTGATTTTTCTTAAAAAGGTCTTCTTTAAAAACCACCACATACATCTCAAAATTGGAGTCCGTTTTAGTTAATTGGTGTTCCTGCCCCGGAAAAAGCCACACAATATTTCCAGGAGTTAATTTATAACGTTGCTCTGACAGGATATATTCAGCACAGCCTTTAATGATGATATTCATTTCGAGCTCCTTATGCCTGTGAGGGTTTCTCATTCCTACTTTATGTGTTTTAGAGTCATAAAGGAATACGAATCCCTGATGGTTTTCTTCTATTTTATGTTCTTCTACCATAATTTTTTGTCCCTGTATCATATTGAATAAATTATAATCACTCTTTGATTAAAAATGAAATATATCTTACTTGAAGAAAAACTAACTTACAAAAAATATTCAATATAACGTTTTCGTAAAAATATTAATCTCATGAAAATTACTGTCGAAGAAAAGAAAAAGTTTGAAGAGGATGGCTATATCATTGTGCGCAATCTCTTTTCAAAAGAGGAGATTGGTGCCCTGAGTAAGAAGGCGCATAACGATCGAAAGTTGAACAAAGCTGCCTCTTCCATGGATGATGGAAAGGGAAATGCCGTACGCCTTTCTCTGTGGAACCACCCCGGAAACGGGCTTTACGGGATGTTTTCCCGGTCCAAAAGATTGGTGGACCGGGTAGAGGATCTCCTGGGAGGGGAAGTATACCATTACCACTCCAAGATTGTGCTTAAGGATGCCAAGGTAGGAGGCGCCTGGACATGGCATCAGGATTATGGATATTGGTATCAAAATGGGCTACTCTTCCCAGACCTTCTAAGTGTGATGATTGCTGTAGATAAGGCAACGAGAGAAAACGGATGCCTTCAGGTGATCCCTGGTTCACATAAAATGGGTCGTGTAAATCATATTTTAAGTGGGGATCAGGCCGGTGCCGATATGGAGCGGGTTGATGAAGCACTCAAGATCCAGGAGAAGGTATACTGCGAAATGGTACCTGGTGACGCCCTCTTCTTCCATTCGAACACCCTGCACGCTTCCGATGCCAATAATTCAGAGAATTCCCGTTGGACAATGATATGCGCCTATAACAAAGCTTCTAATAATCCATACAAGGAATCCCACCATCCTTCCTATACTAAGCTCCACAAGGTGGAGGATGATATGATCCTGAAGGTGGCAGCCAGGGATTCTGAAAATTCGGAGGTCGAATTTGCCGATCTCTCTTCGGAAGACAAGAGTGCCAAAAGCCTGGATTAGAATGATATGGAAATTTAAATTTTAAAATTATAAAACAATGAAATTAGGAATTATTAATAGTGCCTTTGCTCAGGCAGGGGTTGATACTAAAACAGGTTTGGAGCACATCGCCAGGATGGGCTTTGATACAGTTGATATTTTTCCCGAACCAATGACTATAGATCAGGAAGAAATAAATCTCATTAAAAATATTTGCAGTAAAGAAGATCTTCCAATTGTATCTGTTGTAGTAATAGCATTCGGACTTGTAGATTTTAATGAACCGGTGAGACAATTTCATGAAAAAAGAGTGAAAAAGGCTGTTGATCTTGCTAAAGAATTTGGTGCCAATAACGTCCTGTTAGTTTTGGGTGAATATATTTGGCAAAAAGAGGTAATTCCTCCTGAGGCTCAATGGGAATGGGGAGTACAGCATGTAAGGAATATTGGAGAATATGCTGCTGAACATGGAATAGAAATAGCCCTGGAGCTGGAACCATTCAGACTTAGCCTGCTAAACACGGTACCTAAAATGGCACAATTCATTGATGAATGCGGGCTGCCTAACATTAAAGCCAACATAGACATAAGCCATTTGGTGCTTGCGGATTCCTCTCCGGCAGAACTATCCCTACTTAAAGGAAAAGCTGCTCATGTACACATTAGTGATTGTGACGGGATGGTACATGGAGATCTTCCACCGGGCAGAGGGGTGGTGAAATTCGCTCCTTATCTTCAAGCTATAAAAGAGCTGAATTTTAATGGTTCTGTTTCATTGGAACTGGAATATTCCCCAGACCCTTCAAAAATAGTGGAATGGGTAGAAGAAGCCTACGAAGCTACCAATGAACTTATGCAGCAGGTAGGGCTAAGAAGTTGATGCATATCCTCTGTCTAATAAAAAATCATATCATATAAATGAGTAAAGAGAACGACGGCTATGGTTTGAGTGCTGAAAAGTCAGCTAAAGAAATAAAACCTCCCAAATTAAATTATTTACCACGAAAACCTAAATCATACAATCCAAAGATAGGCCTTATTGGTACTGGTGGAATCAGCGATTATCATTTAAAAAATTATAAAGCTTTTGGCCTAAAGGTAGTGGCTATTTCAAACCGTACTCCTTCAAAAGCAGCAGCATTAAGAGATAAATACTATCCTGATGCCGAAGTTTATGAAGATTATAAAAAGCTGCTGGAAAGGGAAGATATAGAGGTGGTGGACATAACGCCACATCCTATGGACAGATTACCCATTCTAAAAGAAGCTCTCCGATCAAAAAAACATGTTTTAAGTCAGAAGCCATTTGTACTCGATCTTAAAGAAGGAGAAGAGTTGGTGAAGTTGGCAAAGGAAAACAATGTAAAAATTGCTGTAAACCAAAATGGAAGGTGGGCACCACATTTTAGCTATATGCGAGAGGCAATAGATGCCGGTATTATTGGAAGACCGGTTTCGGTGGATTTTTCCCTGCAGTGGGATCAAACCTGGATCACAGGGAATCCTGCGTTTGAAAATATCCACCACATGGTTCTCTTTGATTTTGCTATTCATTGGTTCGATATTACGGCCTCCTTCATGAAGAAATACACACCGAAAAATGTCTATGCTTCAGTTGTGAAATATGATGAGCAGCAGTATTCTCCTCCTGCTCTTGCTTCCTGTATAATTAATTATGAACAATCCCAGGTAAGGATGGCCTTTAATGCTCATACGGTTCTGGGAGAAGAAGATGTCACCACTATAGTTGGCACCAAAGGAACTATCAGGAGTAGGGGGCCGGGTTTAAACGACCAACCTCTAATTGAGCTTTATGTGGAAGGTGGTGCGGTGAAGATACCTCTTGAAGGCTCCTGGTTTGAGAATGGATTTAAAGGTACAATGGGAGAATTATTATGCGCAATTGAAGAAGACAGGGAGCCACTTAATAGTGCAGAAGACAATTTAAATAGCTTAAGACTATGTTTTGGTGCTCTGGAAAGCGCAAATAAAAATAAAATTATAGTGCCGGGAAAGGTTAACAAGATAAGTTAAAAACCTATGCACCCAATAACGATTAAAAAATGTATGAATTCAAATAGAACCAGATTTATTAATTCTGATAAGCAGGTGTCTGAACTTTGTTTTGGAGCCTGGGGTTTATCAGGAATATTTGAAAAATGTTCTGAACAGGACCTTATTCGGTCTGTTGTAAATTGTTTAAATAAAGGAATTAATTTTATTGACACAGCAAGGGATTATGGAGATTCAGAACACATTGTAGGAAAAGTATTAAAACAATATGAAGGAGAAAAACCTTTTATATCTACCAAAATCCAATCAAGAGGGCCCGGCATGCTCCGATGGGGAATGCCTCGGGATGTTAACGAGGTTTTTCCCAAAGGATGGGTAACTAAAAGTGCAGAGGAAAGCTTGAGGCAATTGCAACTCGAAAAGGTAGATCTTATGCAGTTACATCTATATTGGGCTAATTGGGGACTGGATGGATATTGGATGGAAGAACTTCAAGAACTGAAAGAATGTGGTAAAATAGATCATATTGGTATTTCCATTCCCGATCACCGCCACGAAAATGCTCTGGTAATGGCCAGTAGTGGCTTAGTTGACTCTATACAAACCATTGTGAATATTTTTGATCCCTATGCTTTTGATAGTTTGATTCCACTGTGTCAGGAGAAAAAAATAGCAGTATTGGCTCGTTGTGTTCTCGATCAGGGAGGGCTTAGTGGATTTTTGACACCCGAAATGAAGTTTGAAGACGGAGACTTGAGGAAAGTACTTTTTTCAAAAGAAATAAGGGAAGAATATATTGAGAGAGTAAAAGCTCTTGAGCAATATATTCCTACATATGCCTCCAATTTAACTTCACTTGCTATAAAATTTGTACTGGCACATCCGGGGGTAACTTCGGCCTTGATATCTATGCATATTGAGAAATACGCAAATGAGAATATCGCAGTTCTTCAGGAGGAGCCTTTACCGGAATCTGTTTTTCAGGAGATAAGGATGCATCACAGATGGTTAAAAAATTTATTTAATAAAGTGTACTGGTCAGATGGAATATATCAGGAATAATTCTAAAGTAAAATGGATGGAATTATTGCCTGATGAATTTCTCGAAAGGCAAAATAATTGTCCTTTGGTATATCTGCCTATGGGACTCTGTGAACCACATGGGCACATTTCAGCTTTTGGACTGGATACCATCAAAGCAGAATATATTTGTGAAGTTGCAGCGCAAGAAGCCGGAGGGATCATAGCACCCACTCAGGGATATCATATTCATGAAACGGGATATCATGCACCGTGGCTGGAAGAAGTCGTAGGTGAGGTAAATCCTTATATGGCCTCCATTCCTCCCAATATCTTATTGCATTTATTTCTTTATCAGCTTCGGGCATTTAACAATGCGGGATTTAAAGCAGTAATCGTAATAAGTGGGCATGCCGGTGGAAATCAGGAAGATCTAAGATTGGTTGCATCTACATTTATGGAGCATTATAATATGAAGGTCGAGATAAGAGCAGATCCGGAATTAGTGAAGGAAAAATATGAAGGAGATCATGCAGGTAAATATGAAATATCTCAATTGATGTACATTAGGCCAGACCTTATAGATATGTCCAAAATTTCAAGGCAGTTCAAAGATGAAACTCTTGGAAGGTTCGCCCTGGGAACTGATGCTTCCGAAGCTTCTCCGGAGTTAGGGAAAAAGATTATTAATTCCTGTATCAACGAAACCTGTAGAATAGCAGGTAATCTAATTAGATCAATTGATAAAAAGGCACCTGTAAAAACTATTGATTTTGAACAGATAGAAGAGCTTTGGAAAAAAATCGCAAGGGAACAAAGGGATTGGACTACCTGGAATCTTCATAAGGGACAAAATCCAGCGGGAGAAGGATCCAGGTGGAAAAAGTACGAAAGATGGGTGCCATCTCTATGAAATGAAGGATTCAATTTCTCAAATATTTATAATTAACATGTTAATCAGATGAATAAAATTATTTCTTTAAAAGGGTTGCTTATTGTTTTTCTCATCTCCGTGTGTGTTTCTTCCTGTAAGGCACAACACTTGGAGGATACAAGGATTTTAGTATTTAGTAAGACAGCCGAATGGCATCATGAATCTATTCCCGCGGGAAATAAAGCATTGATTAAATTGGGAGAAGAAAATAAAATTTTAGTGGATACTACTACAGCTTCCTCTTTTTTTAATGAAGATAATCTCAGAAAGTATGCAGCAGTAGTGTTTTTAAATACTACAGGAGATGTCTTAAACGATGAACAAGAGGAGGCATTCATGCAGTATATTCAATCTGGAGGTGGATTTGTAGGTATACATGGAGCTTCGGATACTGAGCATGACTGGGAATGGTATGGAGAGCTGGTGGGAGGATATTTTAAAAACCACCCGGATATTCAGGAGGCGGTCCTTCATGTCGTGGATAAAAAACATCCTTCTACAGAAATGTTGCCTAACAATTGGGTAAGAACCGATGAATGGTATAACTTTCGGAATTTAAATAAGGAAGTGAATTTACTCATCACCATAGATGAAGAAAGCTATAATGGGGGTGAAAATAATAAACTGCACCCAATGGCGTGGTATCATTCTTTTGACGGAGGACGAGCTTTCTATACAGCTTTAGGACATTCTGAAGAAGCTTTTTCAGAGCCGCTTTTTCTAGAACATCTTTTGGGAGGAATTAACTATGCTATAGGGGAGTAAAAATAATGCAGAGCAATTCGATTAAGAAAAATGCAAAAAAGAACGGTAGATATTTAATATAACAATAAATCGTAATTAAAATGAATTCAAAAATTAAATTAGGCATTCTCGGAGGGGGAGGAGATTCTCTCATAGGTGTTCTTCACCGGATAGCTTCATCAATGTTTGATCAATTTGAACTAGTGGGGGGAGTCTTTAATCCTGAGCTAAAAGAAAGTATATCTTTTGCTGAAGAAATTGGATTGCCCACCAATCGGATTTATGAAGATTTAGATTCGCTTATAGAAAAAGAAAAAGCTCTTCCGGAAAACGAAAGAATGCAGGTGATTTCTGTTCTGACACCTAACTTTCTCCATTTTCCTATGGCTAAACAGCTGTTGGAAAATAATTTCCATGTGATTTGTGAAAAACCTTTAACAACTACTTATGAGGAAGCCAAAATTCTTGAGGAATTAAGGAAGAAATCTCGAAAAGTTTTTGCTGTCACTTACACTTATACGGGCTATCCTATGGTTAGGCAAATGAAGGAAATGATTGCTGCGGGAGAGATTGGTAAGGTTCATAAAGTTGATGTCCAATATTACCAGGGATGGATAAATGAAATTATTCATGATAAAGAGAAACGTTCCTCCGTATGGAGGTTGGATCCTGAAAAAGCTGGGCTAAGCAGCTGTATAGGAGATATCGGGACACATGCATTTAACATGATAGAATATCTTACGAATCTCGAGGTCAGGGAGATTTTAGCCGATCTTAATTATTTGTATCAGGATAACCGAATGGACATAGATGGTACCATACTGGTAAGATTTTCTGATTATGCTAAAGGTGTTATCCGGTCTAGTCAGATTGCTACAGGTGAAGAAAATAATCTAACAGTCAAGATATACGGAGAAAAAGGCGGATTCAAATGGGAGCAGGAAAATCCTAATCATTTGTATTTGATGAAAGAAGGACAGCCGATGGAGGTATTAAAACCGGGACATTCCTATAATAGTAAAATTTCTCTAAATGGAACAAAACTTCCTCCCGGGCATCCGGAAGGTATTTTTGATTCCATGGGGAATATCTATAAAGGTGTAGCCAGAGCAGTAAAAAAGGGAAATTTTTGGCCGGGAGAATTTCCGGATTTAAGAGAAGGCATACGAGGGGTGAATTTTATTGAAAAAACTGTAGAATCACACCAGAATGGCAACATCTGGGTAAAACTTAATCATTGAAATTTAAAAAAGAAAAACAATTTAAGATGAAGACTATAAAAGGACCAGCAGTCTTTCTGGCGCAATTTATGGATAGCAAACCTCCTTTTGATTCCTTAGACGGTCTGTGCAAATGGGCTGCAGATTTGGGATATAAGGGAATACAAATCCCTACATGGGAAACTGCACTGATAGACGTAACGAAAGCAGGGGAAAGCAAAACTTACTGTGATGAATTAAAGGGGAAAGTTGAATCCTATGGCCTCAAAATTACAGAACTTGCTTCCCACCTGCAGGGGCAATTGGTAGCAGTACATCCGGCTTATGATATCATGTTCGACAGTTTCGCTCCTGAAGAATACAGGAATAATCCAAAGAAACGAACCGAATGGGCCATTGAACAGTTAAAAAGTGCAGCAAAAGCCAGCAGAAATTTAGGGCTTGATATTCATGGTACCTTCAGTGGTTCGCTTCTGTGGCACACTTCACATCCCTGGCCGCAACGTCCCCCAGGTCTTGTAGAAATGGGATTTAAAGAACTCGCAAATCGATGGATACCTATCCTCGATGTATTTGACGAGCAAGGGGTGGATGTCTGCTACGAAGTACATCCCGGGGAAGACCTGCATGACGGTGTTACCTTTGAGCGCTTTTTGAAAGCTACCGGAAACCATAAGCGGGTAAACCTGCTCTATGATCCTAGTCATTTCATTTTACAGCAACTGGATTACATTGCTTATATAGACCATTACCATGAGTTTATAAAAATGTTCCACGTAAAGGATGCCGAATTCAATCCCACAGGAAAAAAGGGGACTTTTGGAGGATATGAAGATTGGATTGATAGAGCAGGGAGGTATCGTCATCCCGGAGACGGCCAGGTGGATTTTAAAACTGTTTTCTCAAAGCTTACCCAATACGGCTGTGATGTTTGGGCTGTGATGGAGTGGGAATGTTGTATAAAATCACCAGAGCAGGGGGCTAAAGAAGGAGCACCCTTTATCAAAAGCCATATCATACAAGCTACAGAGAAGAAGTTTGATGACTTTGCAGGTACCCAGACCGATGAGGAGGAACTCAAAAGGATTCTGGGGGTGTAAGTGTTGCTATTTTCGGTTATTTATAAGATTAGTTACCATTAATGCGTATTAATAAGTTAAAATAAAATATGAAATATTGTAAAAGAATTTTTTTGGGCATAATAGCTTTGGCAGTAATGTCTTGTGGAGAAAAAAAAGAAGAAAAGGAAAAAATCACTATTGGAGACAATAATTCAACAAGTAGTGCAATTACTACAAAAGCGAAAGCATCGGATGAAGAGAAAGTTGTTGAAGTTTTTATTTCGGCTAACGATCAAATGCAATTTAGTAAAAATGAAATAAAAGTTGAAGCTGGAAATGTAGTGAGGCTAACCCTTAAGCATACAGGGGAAATGAATGAAAAAGTAATGGGACATAATTTCGTTTTACTAACGCAAGGGACAGATATTAGCGCGTTTGGACAAAAAGCGATGACAGCAGGGGCAGAAAAAAATTACATCCCTGAAGATGGGAAGCAAGTGATTGCTCATACAGAAATAATTGGCGGAGGAGAATCTACAACCATTGAATTTAAAGCACCTAAAGCTGGGAGGTATGATTTTATTTGCAGTTTTCCGGGACATTATGCAGTAATGCAGGGTAAATTTATTGTTGAATAGATCGATTTAGCATATTAATTAAGGGGAATATTCAATCTAAATCTGGTGCTAGGGGATATCTTTACTAAAGTAATGGTCCTCTGTATATGCGTTGATTTTAAGTTTACTGGAAGTTAATGTAACCCCATCGCCTAACCAAGAATGGCTTCCTTAATTGAAATTACCATCAAAAATCCCGATATTTGCATATCTATTATTGCAGCAACAATTCACTGGCTTCATCCAGTACGGCAGTATCCAGCTCTTTCAGATAAGCCTTGGTGGTTTTTATATCCTGGTGACCGAGGGATTCACTTATGATATCTGTTCCCGCTCCTTTTTGTTTTAAGCAATTGGCGAAGCTATGTCTGGCGACATAACTCGTAAGGGGTTTATCAATTTCGGCGAGACTTGCTAATTCCTTTAAATCCTTATTAAACTTACTCAGGGTTTTTCTTTTTCTGTCATTTAATTGAGTAGGGGTGAGTTTCTCTCTAAGGATTATTGGAAATATATAGGGTTTTTTATCTTTCCGGTAATAGTCAAGTATGTCTTTTACTGGTGGCATAATTTTAATGATGAAATTCCCTTTGGTTTTTGCTCGGGTATAATGAATTCTGTCGCCGGAAACATTTTCCCACCTAAGTCTCATCATATCGGCGAAATTCATTCCCCTGGTATAAAAGCTAAAAATAAAATAATGTCTACTATTAACTAAATGAGGTTTATCACTCAAATCCAAATTTTGCAGGTTATGAACTTCTTCAATGTTAAGGGCTTTTTTAATTGCTTTACCTTTTAGTTTAGCTATTTTATAGTTTTTAAAGGGATAAAGTTTTTCGGAAATTATACCTCTCTTTATCGCTACATTGAAAATTGCTCTTATTGCTCGCATTTTAACTCCAATGCCTCCTCCAGTTCCGCCTTTATTCCTAAGGTACACTTCATACTTATCTAGAAAGGTAGGGGATACTTCATTGAAATGTAAAGATTTCTGCTTCACGAATTTTTGTACCGAATTTTTAGTGTGGTGATAAATGGCAGCATTGCTCATTCTTCCTGCTTCTTTCATTTCATCAATTTGCTCTTGCCAAAATATAAAAATGTTTGAAGCTTCGGGATTTGATTGTATCCTAAATTTTTTTTCAAAATCATTCAGGGTATAGAAATCCTGATTCATTTCCAGTTCACTTATTACTTCTAATGCTCTATCTTCAATTTTCCCCAATAATCTATTTGATTTAAGTTGTAGAGAGTGTTTCTTATTAAAGCGCCCTACCTTGGGATCCCATTCACTTAATTGAGCTTCAAATGGGGTCCCAAAAAATTTAGATTTACGATCTTTGGTTACTCTTAGGGAAATTGGATATTTGCCATTGGACAACTTTTTTTTCCGAAGTATTGTTTTAATAGACGACATATCAAGTATTTAAAACTAACATGGGTACAACATAGGTACAACAAATTCACAGATAAAGATAATTTAAAGAAACCAAATTAAAAATTATATTTCATAAAATACTGATAATCAAATAAATGAAAATAAATGAAAATTATGAGTAGGCTCTTTTTGACTTCTCATAATCAAGGGGTCCCTGGTTCGAGCCCAGGTGGGACCACTAAAAGCACTCAATTTGAGTGCTTTTTTTATTTAAAGCTCTTATTATCAGCTTTTTACATTTGAGTAGCCATTTTTAATTCCCTATAAATTATTATGTTTTTGATACCCGCCTAATTTTGGGTATCACAATCTTTAATTTGCGATTTTCTTTTAAACTGATTAATTCCCCATAACGCACTATTTTTCCCTATTTTTTGTAGTGAATTGACATACTGTTGTTTATAAATAATCGCTCATATAGTTTAGCTTGAATATTTAAAATTTACATTTATATGTTATACGAGGGTAAAATTTTATTATATTTACCCTTGTTGATAAAACACAAGTAATTATTACTCTTGTTCAGAATGACAGATTTTAATAAAAATATACCATTTAATAGCCTACCACTTTTACCTCCAAAAACAACTTTAGAAACCACTAAAGTGCTACGCAAAACTATTAATGCAAGCAGAGCCTTAGCCCAGCTTAATGGTATGTTGACTAATCTGCCCAACCCTACTTTATTTTTAGACACCATACATCTTCAAGAAGCAAAAGCAAGTTCAGAAATAGAAAATATTATTACAACTAACGACGATTTATATAAATCTTTGGTTGCCGATAAAAAGTTTGATAATCTAGCGACAAAAGAGGTAATTAGCTACAAAGAAGCACTCTGGAATGGCTTACACGAAATAGAAAAACGCCCTTTTATAAGTACAAGTTTATGCATAGATATTGTACAACGTATTAAAAAAAATAGTGCAGGGATTAGAGCAACTCCGGGTACAACCTTAAAAAATACTAAAGGAGATACTATATACACGCCTCCAACAGGTGATGCGGTAATAAGAGAGAAATTGGCTAATTTAGAAACTTTTATTAATAATGATGACGCTATGGATCCCTTAATAAAAATGGCACTAATGCATTATCAATTTGAAGCTATTCACCCATTTACTGATGGTAATGGCAGAACAGGGCGTATTTTATTATTACTCTATCTTAAGTTAGAAAAGCTATTAGATACACCTGCTATTTTTTTAAGTGAATATATCATAGCAAATAAAGAAGATTATTATAGCAAGCTACGTGAAGTAACTGAAAATAACGATTGGGAATCATGGATATTATATATGCTTGATATGGTAGAATACACATCTAAAAAAGGTTTGGAACGCCTAAAAAATGTTACCAACCTAATGGAGCAAACGACTATTGAAATTAAAGAAAAATTACCTAAAGTTTATACAAAAGAACTTGTGGAAATATTATTTAGATTGCCATATACCAAACGACAGTTTTTAATAGATGAAAAACTAGGGACACCTAAAACCGTAGGTAATTACCTAATAGCTTTAGAAGAAGCAGGTTTTTTAACTTCTGAAAAAGTTGGGAAAGAAAAATTATATCTCAATCATAGATTAATGGCTGTTTTAGAACAGTCTTGATTATAGATTGAATTAAAAATATAAAAATCAATAAATGACAAGTACAGCACAAAGAGCCCAGGTGGGACCACATTGAATACTTGTAAAGCCCTATAAACATTATGTCTGTAGGGCTTTTTTTATCTCAGGGGACGACTATTTATTTTTTGCTTGACTTATTTTGTTAAAATTACAATAGGTATGATGTGCTTCTAAAACATTCTATTTTCTACTTTATATTTGAAAATCTAGACAAAATTAAATTTATTTGGATGCTGCAAAAATTGGATTAGAACAGGATAATGGCGAGATTCTAGGTCATAACATTCATTCTGAAATTCAGAATGGACTTTATCTAACTACGGATACGTTGTTAATTAATGAAAATATTAATAATTTCAATATTAATGTTGAAGTTATTCCAAATCAGGTAGTCACGAAGATTTCTAAATGTGATAAAGTCGCTATAATAACTTTTGTAGTAGATGAAAGTAGAAAGTATCAATACTTAGTCGGTGCGGATTTGGAAATCGGAAAAATGTAGGGGTTGATTACTAAGCAGGTACCCGAACAAGTAAAAAGATCTTATTAAGGAAGCATATTACTTGACCCAAAAAATAAGCTTTCAGATTTTATGTAGTTCTTACTTGAATTTTTATCTTTAATTGAGCCTTATAATCATTTGGATTGTAGGGTTTAATTTTTAGTTGGCAGAAGTTTTAAGATTTGAATAATCTGACAAGAAATCTGAATATGTAATTATTGTCAGATTTTGGGATAAAAAAAGCCAAAATGACATATATCAGGCATTTTGGCGCAATTCTTGATAATTCAGGCGTAGACATTTTATCTCCTAAATAATCTATATTATTCAGAGACTTACAATCTTGGTTTAAAAAAGTTATTTAACTGATTTATTTGCCTTTAATCGATGTTTTTAGCTTAATCGAATACAAATGTAAATAAAACTAAATGAATTGAATGTTAAAATTTTCTAATAATTAAATTTTTTTTGTTGTAGATACTAAAAATAATTTCGGAGGAAGTCGCTAACTAAGCAATTATAGCGCACTATTTTTTTATTAATTTTATAATACAACAAGAATGAAAAATTTTTCATCAGTTTTTAATATTGCTCTTCGACAGCCAGAATTAGAATTTGTCGACATTAAACTTAACAGAGATAATCCAATATTTTTAGACCCTAGATTGATTGAGTATCAAAGAGATCCAATAGCTAAGAAGATGCATAAAAGAATTGAAATCTTTTGGGCAGAAGTATTCAAAGCTATACGAGCTAAAGATTTAAAGAGAACGCATGCCTTATTGGAGGGTATGAAGGAGCCTCGTGAAACTAGATTAGGTTACGCTAGTGGTATTCAAGGAAACAATGTAGGGGAGGTTTTAAAAGACGAAATCATCACCGCTCTGCAAAATAGTTTTGCTATTAAAACAGGTATTTTATCTCATTTCGGTGATGTGGAACTTTTTATTGATCAGATTGGTATTGATAGAATTTCTGATATAACAACCAAAATAATAAAGGATGTTTTAATTGAATTCACGCAAGATCAATGTAGTATTTTTTCTTCGCACATTAAACTTCATAAAATTAAGCAGAGAGATATTTTTGACTACAAAACCTTGAAATGGCTCGACAAGGAAGTTCTGTTACCCGTATTTGATGGTATTCCCATTATTCTTGTGCCTAAAACTTTAGTAAGATTGGGTGGTCAATCAAGAGGGAATTTTCAGTGTTTTTATAGGTTTGCTACTCGATATTTTATTGAGAAAGAGCCTGAGATGTTGAAAGATATAAGTCCTTCGGGAAAGGACGGTAAATTAATCTTGCGTGATGTAAGAGCTTATTATCCGCCATCTAAGGATTCTTTAGCAAGATGGTGTGCCTTTAACAGTAATCTTTTAATTGATTTTAAAAGTGATAAATTAAATGGTAGAATCCATATCTTAAGCGATGATGAGATTATGGATGTAGTTTACGGTAATCTAATGAAAGACGCTGGTTAATTCTAAATTAGAGCAGGCTAATTATTTAGTCTGCTCTTTATCTATTAATTCGAGATTCTTGTGATTTAACCTTCTATAAAGCGGTAATGTTTGTCTGTTTAGGTCAATCACTTTAATATTAGAAAAGGTCTTTCGATATGATTGCATTTAATCGTTTAAAGTTATCCAAGAACTCCGTTGTAGTGTAAAAGTCTGTGTAGAGCTCTGAAATGCGTTTAGAGCAGTTCCAAAACTGACATTTAATTTAACATAATTCTGAGTATGTATTTTGTTACAGAACCATTTAGGATATTGTTTAATATTCCTTCTATTTCCCACTTTAGTCATTCAATTTAAAAGTAAGAGTTCCGGCTTATGGGAATTATCTTTTCTAAAAAACAAGACCTCTTCATTTTTAATTTTGAAGAGGTCTTTACTTGATAATCGAGATTAAATGATCTGGATTCCGATAGTCTTCGGGATGTCTCGAAATAAAAAATAATTTTCTAACAACTAACTACCGCATGGGCTTGGCATGAAGTAGTTTGCTGTTTGATTTGATCGCAATAAATTAGTCCAATATTGCACTATAACTCCTTTATTTTTATATTTCTAAACCATACATCGTCACCATGATCCTGAAGTCCGATATATCCTTTTTTATCATCGCCTCCGGCATTTAGAAAACTGTTCCAGTCTTTAAACTTACTGTCTTTAATCATTTCTTTCCATTCATCGGTCCATAAATGATATTCTACAACATTTTCTCCATTCTGAGTATGTACCACGGTTCCCCTATATACAAGAATAGAAACTTTGTTCCATTCTCCCACAGGTTTAGCGTTTTGTGGCTTAGCGGGTATTAAATCGTATAAAGAGCCAGCCTGTCTGTTTCCATCCTTCCCTAATTTTGCATCTGGGTGTCTGTCATTATCAAGGATCTGCATTTCAGGAGCTGAAGTGAAGATTGGCTCTCCTTCTATTTCTTCTGCTAAATAGAATATTCCGCTATTCCCTCCTTCTGAAATTTTCCATTCCAATGAAAGCTCAAAATCTTTAAATTCCTCATCAAAGATGATATCACCACCATTTCCGGCTTCTCCGGTACCTGCCCCCTGAACTTTTAAGGCGCCATCTTCGATAGTCCATCCTTTTTCAGGAAAGGAATCTTTAAGGTATCCTCGCCAGCCATCGGTACTTTTACCATCAAATAGTAATTTCCATCCATCTTCTTTCTCCTTTTCAGATAGTTGATTAGGGGAGTTAGCAACAGCTGTTTTTACACTATTTGCTACACTGTCGATTTTCTGTTCGTCTGATGATGATTCTTTTTTACTTTCTCCACAGCCTACAAGCACAGTACCTGATAGAAAAAGTGTAAGTAACTGTAAATTGATGGTTTTTGTTATTGGGGATAAGTTTATTGTTCTTTTCATAATTCTATAATTTATACACGACTTATTTCTTAAGATAATTTCCAACCTTCTCTGTAAGTATGTTTAATATACTCTTGTGATGCCTGCTTGGCATTTATTGTAGCATATTGGGTATCGAATTTAGGATCACCTTCTATTACGGTAAATTTATCTGAAGTGACCACTCTTATTTCTTCGTTATCCTTGATATTGGTGATTTCCATTTTTTCTGCGTCCCATTCCAGTTTTTTCTTTAAATCCTGTAAACGTACCGCCAAATCTCCCATTACCACAACTTCGTTAAATGGCCCGGAATACATGAAATTTGAACTGGCTTCGGTACGACTTTCCTTAGGTTCTTTACAGGCTCTAACCCAATCCATTTCGTGACTGGTGGAAACACGCGGAATAGTTTTTTTAACATTTGGAGGGTTATTCTCTCTGCCTATAATATAAGGGTCACGACCGTAAGTGCTACAAATAATGGTTCCTTTGGTTCCTACAACCATGGCTCCTCCGCCATCATCACCCATAATTTTTCCTGGTATCATACCTTCAGGACGTTCTGGTAACAACCCTCCATCATACCACGTAAATTTGAGTTCAGGCATTTTGATGTTCTTTAGCTTTTTTCTTTTCGGGAAATAATAAGTTACCTTTTCAGCTATAGGAGCACTTTCGGTATTTACCTGCGAAGAACTTCCTTCAAATGCAATAGGCTGTCCCAGATTTAGGGCAAAATAAACCGGATCTATAAGATGGCAGCCCATGTCTCCTAAAGCACCTGTTCCAAAATCCCACCATGCTCTCCAGTTCCAGGGAGTGTACGAAGGATGATAAGGCCTATAGTTTGCCGGACCAATAAAAAGATCCCAATCCAGGGTAGATGGAATAGCGGGTTGTTCTTTTGGTCGTTCCAATCCCTGTGGCCATATAGGACGATTTGTCCAGGCATGGGCTTCTATCGGGTGCCCAATTTCTCCATTTTGTATCCATTCGGCAAATAATCGTGTGCCTTCACCAGAATGACCCTGATTTCCCATTTGCGTAGCCACACCCGTTTCCTTTGCTAGTTGGGTTAAATAACGGGATTCGTAAATGGAATGGGTAAGGGGCTTTTGAAGGTACACATGCTTTCCTAATTTCATACTATCTGCAGCGGTAACCGCATGAGTATGATCTGGAGTTGCAATGACTACGGCATCAATATCTTTACTCATGTCATCGAACATCTTTCGATAATCCTTGTACCTTTTAGCTTTAGGGTACTTATTGAAGGTTCCTGCCGCATATTTCCAGTCTACATCTGCAAGAGCTACAATATTTTGCCCGGTTATATTTCCTAAGTTAGCTGCGCCCATTCCGCCAACGCCAATCCCTGCGATATTTAAAGCATCACTTGGAGCGGTATATCCAATTCCTCCAAGAACATGCCTTGGAACGATACTTATCCCGGCAGCAACAGTGGCGGTCCGGGAGATAAACTTCCTCCTTGAGAATGTATTTTTCTCTTCTTTGTTGTCCATGATTTTTAGTTTAATTATAGAATATTCGGATTTAATAGTTGTTTTTAAAAAAGCGACTTAACCTGTAAAGTGGTATCATCCTGACTATAAATATATAAAATTTAGCTAAATCGATTTACTTTATTTTTTATTTATGATTTTTTAGTTGGTTAAGGTTTTTTTTGAATTACCAGAATGGGTTTTGTACTAATTCAGGATTAATATCAATTTCTGTTTGATGGATAGGAACCCAGTAGTTCTTTTTAGAGAACTTACGTGTTTGATATACGGTTCTTTGAAAGAAACAATTAGGATTACTTTCTTCGTCGCAATATTCGGTACCAAAGAAATTCATACCGTAAAAATCCCTATCCAGTGTTTCTTCACCAATTTTCCATCTTCGTATATCTCTATAGCGTATACCCGATTCACAATTTAATTCAACCCTACGTTCCCTTCGTATTGCTTCTTTCATTTGAGCCTGTGTCATTCCAGATGGGAGATCAGGAATTCCTGCTCGCTCTCGTATAAGGTTTACATATTCAAGGATCTGAGGATTGCCGGGATCACTTTCGTTTAAAGCCTCGGCATAGTTTAAATAGGCTTCTCCTAATCTGTATAAAATTCCTGGGCGATATGGATTAATTCCTGCTCTGGGATCATGATCTGGATGAACTTTTTTTCTAACCAAATAGCCGTTTTGTGGTGCATCATGTGTTGGGCCACCATCCCATTCCCCCAGCATAAATCGAGTAGTACGGTTCTCTCTTCTGTGCCATGCTCGGTTATAAAGTACTGAAATATAGAAACGAGGTTCCCGATGCGTGTACATATTATAGGTGCCGGGTAAGGTGACCTGCCCTTCTTTCCCTTCCTGATCTCCCTGAACTTCTATCCATTTGGTATTGCGGTATTCAGACTCTTCTGAAAATCCTTTTTCCTGGTAACCGGAATCAGGATCATCGATAGGCAATCCATTTTCCATAAAAAAGGCATCCACCAGTGATTGTGTTATCCCCAGGCCACCATTTCCTCCGGTACCCCGTGGTTGTGCATGTTTATCATATTCCCAGTGATTATTATCCGGGCGGGCAAATAGTATTTCAGTATTTCCATCAGTGATCTTTCGAAACATCATGTTTTGATAAGAAAGAAAAGGATCAATAGAGCCGTCTGCATTATACTCATAATAAAGATCATGCCCGGCAGCATGGGCTACGTCAATTAACTCCTTACATGCATCTGCGGCCTTAATCCATTTTTGCGGATCGTAAGTGGTATTAAATAAAGGTTCTCCAAGGCTATTTGTAAAACCATCATAGTCTTTATTTCCATTAACCAGGGGACTGGCAGCAAATAATAACATTCTTGCCCTTACCGCCAAAGCCATTACAGAAGTGGCTCTACCAAATTTTGACCCGTCGGAATAGCGCGCGGGCAATAAGTTGGAAACCTCCCTAAGCTCGTTGTCAACCCAGGTTACGATTTCATCAAATGGTCTTCGCTCCTTTAATAAATCCTCATCGGCCGTAACGATCTTGTCAGTAAACGGAACAGGGCCATAAGCTTCTATTAACAGCCAGTAATAATAAGCAACAAGGAAACGGGCTTCGTTTCTCATATTCTCCACATCTTCTTCGGTAACCTGTTGGGCGGGTAAAGGCTTAACATTTTCTATAAAAATAAAAGCAGATCTAATCCTTTTGGGTAAGACATCCCAGTAATCACTATCCCAGGGAGAAGAGGGACTCCAGTTTCCTGTTTGCTTGGCTATCACGTTCCAGCCAAATTGCTCCCATCCCGTAGAGGGGGCCATATCATCGCCCAAAGCATCATATCCAATATCTTTAAGCATTGCAAAATAAGGATCTGGTACACTGTTATAAATTCCCGCAAGCCAGTCCTCGGTTCTGGTTTTATCATTAAAAACTTTCTCAAGGGTTAGCTGATCTTCCGGTGCCTTATCTAAATAGTCGGTACAGGAAAAAAGTAGTATGCAGATGAAGAGACTTATCGTGTATGTTATATTTTTCATTTTATCGTTTTTTTGTTAAAAATTGATATCAATTCCAGCTGTAAAAGCCTGAATTGGTGGATACCTGAAACCTGTAGAAGTATCTATTTCGGGATCCCAAAGATCGAATGAGGAAAAAGTTAAAAGATTATTACCTCGCAGATAAAACCGGGCCGTTTTCATGCTTACTTTTTTAGTAAGCTTTTTAGGCAGGATATATCCTATTTCGGCATTCTTTAAGCGCAACATGCTCATATTTCTTAGCCACCATGTCGAGGCCATTCCGTTATTTGCATTGGTTTGGTTGGACAATCTTGGCCAAAATACATCCTGACTTGGATTTTCAACGGTCCATCTATCGTTTACATTAGCATAAATGTTTCCCAAAGCTGCCGCTCCGGTACCCGGGATAAAATACTGGCCTCCTATGATACGGTCTGTCTTGGCATTCCCTTGGAAGAATAATCCGATATCAAAATTTTTATATTGGGTATTAATCCCAAAACCATACACGATTTCGGGGGTATAAGTTCCTCCTATAGCCGTATTATCCAGGCCGGTTATTCTACCGTCTCCGTTTAAATCTTTATATTTTATATCTCCGGGACGTACCGGGCCAAATGTATGCTCGGGAACTCCTTCCTTTAAAATACCTTCTTCTATATTCTCAAAGTCCTCATTTTTGAAAAGTCCGTCGTCCACCAGTCCAAAAATTTGCCCAACAGGTTTACCGGTAGAAGATCTGCTGGTGCCAATTAACGCTTTTGGTTCGTCCTGTTCAATGATTTCATTATGCGCATAACTGAAATTTCCCCATGCTTTTATAAAAAGGTCTTCAGAAAACTGCTTATTCACATCCAGTGATAATTCAAATCCCTGATTATCCACTTTACCGTAATTGGCCCAGGGATTATTTACGAAACCAGAAGAACCCGGAACTGTTCTTCGCTGTTGGAAAATATCTCTTCTCTGCTCTTTAAAGATATCAGCTCTTAAGTTGATACTGTTCCATAAGCCAAGCTCAATACCCAAATTTGCTTTGGCTACTGTTTCCCAGGTTAAATCTGGAACACCATAATCTCCTTCCCAACGTCCTGCTCTTTGGTAGTCATTATTAACTCCCCATCTGTAGCCACCGGTATCACCTATAGTGGTAATGTATGGGAAACGTCGGCCTCCCAGCTGGTCATTCCCAACCAGACCGTAAGAAGCTCTTATTTTTAAATTGGAAATACTCTCCTTTAATTTTTCCATAAATGGCTCCTCTGAAATAATCCATCCTGCTGCTACCGAGGGGAAGAACCCAAAACGTTTTCCTTTTGCAAAGTTTTCAGATCCATTGTATCCAAAATTAAACTCAGCTATATATCTTCTTTTTCTGGAGTATGAAAAACGTCCAGCGAACCCCTGATTTCGGTAAGGCAACCTATCGCCATTGTCGTAATTCCGCTGATTATACAAGAGTAAACCATCCACCTGGTTATCATCACCAAAATTATTGGAGTATTCCAGTCTGCTTTCTATATAAACCGCTTTATCTCCCCAGTCAGAGCCCGTTTCATATCCAAGAAAATCCTGCCCGTAACTGTAAATGGTAAGGTCTAAAGAACCGTCATCGAGTCTACCTGTAGCCGGGTTAAAATAATCTGGGTTTTTTCTTCGGGTAACGCTGTTAGCATTATAACGGTCAAAGGAAAATTTAAAGGTTGTTTTTAAGCCTTTTAATAGAAAATCTAATTTCTGTTCTACGGAAAATAAAGACTCTAGTTTACTCGCACTTTGGCGTTCATATCCGGTTTGTGTGGCAAGAGCCCATGGATTTGACCTTTCTGGTTGCACGGGGATTTCTCCTGATGAATATTGTGTAGGGTGTTGGTATGGCGGAGTCTCAAAAGCCAGGTTGAATAAATTGTCAACAGATTGCGGTGCTCTTCTAAGATCCTGAAGGTATCCACCAATACTAACCCTGAATAATGTAGTTGGAGTAACATTTAAGTCGACATTCGATCTTAAATTATAACGATCAAGATTAGGCGAAGAATCCCATTCCTGCGACGGATCCCTTTCAATGATACCCTGCTCATTATAGTAAGAAGCGACAAAAGCATAACGAAGAAGATCGGTTCCGCCAGAAATCGTAAGATTTACCCGATCATTGGAAGCAAAGTCTTTGGTGATCTCGTCTAACCAGTTTACATCTGGATATAAATCTGGGTCATTCCCGGCTCTTATGTTTTCAATCCTTTCTTCTGAAAAAGGAGGTGTGGTACCTTCTTCACGGGCAATAGTATTAAACAATTCCAAATAGTCTACAGCGCCTATAAATTCCGGAAGGTGCACCGGCTTGGTAATACTGTGCTCATATCTTACATTTAGCTGAGGTTTCCCTATTTTCCCTCTTTTAGTGGTAATTAAAATAACGCCATTGGCTCCTCTAACACCATATACTGCGCTGGCAGCGGCATCTTTTAATATCGAAAATGTGGCTATTTCAGCCGGATCAATATTATTTAGGGATCTTTCAACACCATCTACTAATACAAGGGGGGAAGAATTGCCTGCAAAAGAGGAGATTCCACGTATCCAAAATTGCGCATTATCATAGCCTAATTCCCCAGAGCGCTGTACGGCGATGACCCCTGCAAGTCTTCCGGCAAGATTATTACTAACAGATCGCGAAGAACTAGTTTGTAATTCTTCGGGTTCTATAGTCGAAACCGAACTAATCACAGAATATTTTTTCTGGGTTCCATAACCTACCACCACGACATCTTCCAGAGATTCTGCATTAACCTCAAGTAAAATTTCAGTGATGTCCTTACTCGCAGGTACACTTTTGGTGAGATATCCTACATAACTTATTTCTAATGTTGAAGTAGGGGAAACCTGTAGTTCAAAATTACCATCAAAATCGGTTATAGCTCCGTTGTTCTTTCCAACTTCTATGATATTTGCTCCCGGTATGGGCATTCGGGTTTCGGCGTCCAGCACTTTTCCCGTTATGGTAATGGCATCTTGTGAAGATGCCGCTATACTAAAAAGACAGCATAGTAAAAGTAAAATTTTTCTCATATTTTAAGCTTTGATTAATTTTGGTTATTTTGTCTGATCATTTTGATATTGTTATTTTATCGTTGATGAGTTGATGTTTGCACTTCAATCGATTTCGATGTCTTTACATAGGAAATTGGGAAACTTGATTTCAGGTTTTTATGAAATTCCCTTAGGTTTTCGCTAATTATACCATCAACTAAAAGCCTAATTATTTACCTGTGATTAACAGACGATGGCAGATTTAAAACTTCTATCTGTTTATAACAGCTTTTTTGGTTATCGTAGAGCGATGCTTTAGCATATTTCCTGTATCAGTTTATTTTGAATAGTATCCTTTATAATCCCATGACGATTATTGTGATCCCAAAAAAGAACTATATCTATTTATGGATGCTCCTGGTAAATGAATTGATTAATTAATAAAGATTTTATGTGTTATAAATACATTTAATAATTTATAAGGTTAAGTGTTGATAAATCATTAATTTTTCATCCAAATTATAATTTTGGTATCTTTTGAAATGTTCATTTTGTGTCATTCTATCATTAATACCGTTCAAACTTTAAAAAAATCTTAATTTTGAGGTGTTTTGAAACATTATGTGAAAAAGTGATACGATACATTGAATGTTTTTGGGAGTCTTGATTGTATCGTTTTTTGAAGCTAAATAGGGGAATAAAGTATCGTATGCAGGATGAAAACGAGAGGAGTTTTAAGCTTTTCTCTTTAGATTATAAAACTTCCCTTACTTAATTATATGCCCTAAAAACTGATTGAATAAATAGGTTAGTATTTATTTTAGAAGGCTGTAAATACCGTATAAATAAATTTGCTTTAACCAGATGTTTATTGGGTGCATAGGTGAGGTAAAACAATCCCGTGAAGTATAGATTATTTGGTTTTATAAAGCCATAAATTACATTGCCGAGATCAAAAAAAGTAGTCCAAAATCTTTAAATAACAATATCTTGCAAAGTTTTTAAAACATGATAATCATCAGTTTCGAAACTTTGATTCTCCTGTATCTTTACACTCGATTTTTGTACAAATATTTTAGAAAGCCAATTAAAGCATTTAACTATGGAATTTTTGTTAGATTTTCTTAGTACAGATTACATTGCACTTTTCATTATTATTGGTATTGGTATTTTTATGGGAGGTATTAAGATTAAAGGGGTCTCCTTTGATTCTTCCGCAGTAATTTTTGTAGCTATTTTTTATGGATACTGGCTGAATGCCCGAGGTGTTGAGTTTCAGCTTCCAGGAATTATTCAGAAAATAGGTTTGTTGCTATTTATCTTCACAATTGGGATGCAAGCGGGACCTTCCTTTTTTGAAGTTTTCAAAAGTCAGGGTGCAAAACTAATTATTCTGGCGGTATTGAGTGTAGTAGTGGGTACTATTACTACTGCATTGCTATCGGTTGGATTTGATGTAGATTATAAAATTTCGGTAGGCTTATTAACCGGGGCTCTTACCAGTACTCCTGGTTTGGCGGCAGCGATAGAGGCTTCTAATTCACCATTAGCTTCCATAGGATATGGTATTGCTTATCCTTTTGGGGTTGTTGGGGTTATTTTATTTGTAAAATTATCCCCTAAACTTTTTGGGGCAAAGGTTGCTGAGGAAGAAGAAAAATACGCCTTAGAAGCACAAAGTAAGGTTCCCGAAGTGACCAATCGTAATTTCGAAATCACCAACGACAATATTGAGGGCAGAACGATTAAAGATCTTGATATCAGGATGATGACCAAGGCAAATATTTCTAGGATCATGAGTCCCGATACCATGAGCGTGACGCCCCCTACCGCAGAAGTGGTCTTACATAAAGGAGATGTAGTAAAGGCTGTTGGTACAGAAGAAGCCCTAAAAAGGGTAGAGGTATTGCTAGGGCATACCACCGAAGTAGAGATACCGGCAAGCGGTTTAATGGAAGTAAAATGGTATGTTGTTTCTAGGCGTAATGTGGTGAATAAGTCACTAAAAGAACTGAATTTGCAGAGCAATTTTAAAGCAACCGTTACAAGGGTTAGACGAGCCGGAATAGATTTATCTGCCCGACCCACCTTAAAACTTAGATATGGAGATCGATTATTAATTTCGTCTAGTAAAGGAAATGTAACTGCACTTTCTAATTTGTTTGGTGATAGTATGAAAGAGGTAGAGACTACAAGTTTCTTGCCGGTGGCCCTGGGGTGCGTTGTAGGCTTATTACTCGGTGCGATAGAAGTACCACTTCCTGGCGGAAGTTCTTTCTCTTTGGGGATAACCGGTGGAGTTTTAATTGCAGCTTTGGTTTTAAGCCGAATTGGGAAAACGGGGCCAATTATTTGGAATTTACCGGTGATAGGAAATCAGATTTTAAGACAATTTGGACTGCTGCTTTTCCTTACTCCGGTTGGTTTGGCTGCAGGAAGTAAAATAGGCCCTACAATTAACGAATATGGATTTAATCTTTTTGGGATAGGTGCCGCTATCACTTTAATACCCATGATTGTGGTTGTTATTGTAGGACGGTTGTTTTTTAAAGTAAACTTTCTTTCACTTTTAGGTGCGCTTACCGGAGGAATGACCAGTACACCGGGCCTATCTGCGGTAGATTCTATGACCAGTACAGAAGGGCCTCAGGTGGCTTATGCAACCGTATATCCATTTGCCCTGGTAACTATTATTATTTGTGCGCAAATATTGGGAAGCTTGTAATGTTTGGACTAAAAAAATAAAACCTGGGTTTTATTGAGAAAAGTGATATAATAAAATAGCCTTTCATAATTTTTGAAAGGCTTTTTATTGGATTAAGATTGGTTGAATTTTCGATCGATTATTACTTAAAATCTTACTATAACTGCCCGGCGCCTGTTTTAAATTCAGATGGGTTATAACCATATTTTTCTTTAAATACTTTCCTAAAATATTTAATACTACTAAAACCAACTTCAAAAGAAGCTTCTGTCACCGAGTATTCTTCCTGATAAATAAGTTTGGCTGCTTTCTTTAGCTTCGTATCGCGAATAAACTCGTTTATGTTTTGGCCGGTAATGGCTTTTATTTTTCGGTATAAAGAAGTTCTGCTCATACCAAGTTCTTTAACCAGATAATCGGTATTTACTTTAACTTCAGGACATCCGTTTAAAATAAGCGCTTCAGTTTTCAGTAAAAATTTCTTTTCGGAATCAATAATTCCTGAGGTATTTTCAGAGAACGTATTTTTCTGAAATTCTGGATTTCCCTTCAATAAAAATTCCTGTAATTTTTTACGATTTTCGAGTAGCGCTTTAATTCTGGTTTTTAATAAATTGGGATGAAATGGTTTGGTGATATAATCATCTGCACCTTCTGCAAATCCAGAAGAAATACTTTCGGTATTGCTTTTCGCGGTTAATAAAATGATAGGGACATGGCTGGTAATATGATGCTGCTTTAATTGATTGCAAAGCTGAATACCATTTAATTTTGGCATCATGACATCTGAGATGATTAAATCAGGTACATATTTTAACGCTTTTTTTACGCCATCTTCGCCATCACGTGAATGTATTAAATCAAATTCATCTTTAAGAATACTGTCTAGATACGTTAAGATTTCAGGATTGTCGTCTATAATGAGTACGATCTCTTTGCCTTTTTTACCAGCCAATTGTTTTTCTTTTTTATCCTTAATGGTGATGCGGGTTAGACTTTCTTTAGCGAGTATGTTTTCAAGATCTTTTTCTTCATTTCCCGTGTCTAATATAGTGGTGCTTAAATTTATAGGAATACTAAGGGTAAATTGTGTCGTCCCGTTACTTTCGCTTTTAACTTTTATATTTCCCAGATGTAGCTCTGCAAAACGTTTTGATAAAGCTAAGCCAATACCAGATCCTTTTTTTCTAAGACTATTATCGGCGCGGTAATACCAATCGAAAATTTGATTAATGTCTTCTTGTTTTATACCAATTCCCTGATTGCTCACTTTTATCTTAAGCATCTCGTTTTTGGTAAAAACCTCAATAGTTACTTTTCCTTGCCATTTGGAGTATTTTATAGCGTTGGATAACAGGTTGTTATAGATAATTTCGAGTTTGCCCAGATCGCAATTAAATTTTTCCAGAGGTGTTAATATGCTTAGCGAAAGCTTTATTTTTTTGTCTTTAGCCAGCGGCTTATAATTTTTTGTCCATTGCCGGATGTTTTTTTCAAGATCATGCTGTCCTACCACTAACTGACTAAGACCTTCTTCGGCTTTTCTAAATTCTAAAAGACGGTCTATACGGCCATATAAAATTTGAGCATTACGTTTTATAAAACTAAGGTTTTCGATAGTTTCCTGTTTATGCACTTTACCAAGTAGACTTTCAACCGGAGCCATAATTAGGGTAAGCGGAGTTTTTAGTTCGTGAGAAAATGCGGTAAAAAAACGTAATCGTTCTTCGTTAAGATCGTGTTCTAATTTTCGTTGCTTTTTTTCGAAAATTAGTGAGTTATTAAGTTTTAGTCGATCTGAATAATACTTGCCGATAATGCACAATATTAAACCGAAAATAAGAACATAAAGGATATAAGCAGGAAATGTGGCCCAAAAAGGAGGGAGTATTGTTATGGCTAATATTTTTGAAGTATTTGCACGATAAGGAGAATCTGTTTTAATTTCAAGCTCGTATTTTCCTGGCGGCACGTTGGTGAAATTAGCCGATCCTATGCCCTGAGTTTTAATCCAGAATTCGTTGTATCCCTTTAATTTATAGAGATATTCTATATTATTGGCCTGTGGAAATTTTAATACTGCAAAGTTTACTGAAAAGGTATTTTCGCTATGATCTAAAGTAATTGAAGATCTATAAGGGAGCGAAGCAGTTAAAATCGCGTCTTCGTCGTCGTTTACTAAAACCTTTTTATTTAAAACGATAAGGTCTTTAAGAATAAGAGGGTACGATTTAGTTTTTTTAGAAAACGTCTTAGGATCAAAATAATTCACTCCATTGATACCGCCAGCATAAATAGTTCCTGCTTTAGACATTAACAGGCATCCTACACCAAAACCTCCTTTTTGAATATTGTTTAAGCTCGATATATCCAGTATCTCTTTATTTTCAAGACTAAATCTATTAATACCTTTGTAGGTTGAAAGCCAGATATACTCTTTATTTTCCTGAACAATATCGGTAATGGTATTATTGCTAAGACCATCTTCCTCGGTATAGACCGTAATTTTTTTAGATTCAGGATTTAGTAAAATCAATCCGCCATAGCGCGTGCCAACCATAATTGTATTTTCTGATATTGGATGAATAGCGAATACAATATTACTCGTCATCCCTTCAATATTAGAAGAATTAAAAAATTCAGAGCTATTTGTTCTGGGATCATATTTAATGATTCCTGTACCAAAAGTTCCTAACCACAGGTTTCCTAATTTATCTTCTTCAATAGCTCTAATATCGATCTTGCCAAGCTTTTCTATGTAATTAAATTTATCTTCCTGCTCATTGTACAGGTATAAGCCACCCTGGTTTGTCCCTACCCAAATATGCCCATTGCTAGACTGAAAGATAGCTCTTACATCACTCCCATCGCCAGGTTTGCCTTCTAGATAATGTTTAAAATTACCCGATTTTTTATCTAACCTGTTTAAACCTCCAAGATAAGTACCAACCCAAACTCGATCTTGTTTATCTTCCAGGATCGATAAAATATAGTCATTGCTTAAACTTTTAGTATTATTTTCGATATGGGTAAGGTGCGTGAATTTTTTTGAAGCTGGATGGTACAAATCTAAACCTCCACCATCTGTTCCTATCCAAATATTGCCGTTAGAGGCATTAGCTAAAGTTCCTATGCGATTATGGATTAGGGAATTTTCACTTTGTTTTTTTTGCTGAAGGGTATGGACAATTTCACCTGCAGGATTTACATAATTAAGCCCTGTTGAAGTACCTATCCAAACTTTCCCATGATGATCCATCTTCATCTTGTGGATAGAGCGATTCCATACGCTAGTGCCATCAGTTGCAGGTAAGAATTTTCTAATGATCGCCTGGTTAGGGTCTTTAAAAAATGAAGCTTTATTTAGAATATTTAGCCCTCCGTTTCTTGTCCCTACCCAAATATTCCCTTTTTTATCTTCCTGAAAGGATAAAACATCATTATCGCTTAAGCTTCCCGTCAAGGTTATTTTTTTTCCAGCATTGGTGATTACTGAAATTCCAGCTCGTGTTCCAATCCAAAGATTTTCATGATCGTCTTGATATAAACAGTTGATGATCGACGAATTTAAAAAACTATTTCCCGCCTGATATTTTTTAACAACTTTCCCAGATTTTAAGTCGATTTTATTTAGTCCTTTATTAAAAGTGCCTACCCAAAGTATCGAATCTCGCTGTAATAGAGATGAAGAAATTTCGGTAGAAGTCATCGAGCTATAATCGATGTGTTTTTTCTGAAATCTGAAGTTTTTATCTAATAGTTGAAGTCCGCCGCGATAGGTACCCACAATAGTAGCTCCCCAAGAAGTTAAAGAAATAGAACTTATACTATTATTGATCAGGCCATCTTTTTGACTTATCAATTTCATTTTACCTGTTCTGGTATTATAAATGTTAAGTCCGCCATCTGTACCAATAAGAAGCTCTTCAGGGTTTTTAAATGCTAAACGCTGAACCGAATTATTTGCGATTTGATATTCATTAGCGCTTGTATTTTCTCTAAACTTTAAAAATTGGGATCCGTCGTATCTATTTAGGCCGTCTTCTGTAGCAATCCATATAAAACCCAAAGAATCCTGAACAATATCATTTATGACATTACTTGAAAGTCCATTTTCTACATTTAGTATATGAAAATTCAATGCTTGTTGGGATACTTTATCGATGGTGTCTTGAGCGTAAATAGCGTTTCCTAAAATTAAAGAACAAAAATAAATAGTCGTTATCATCTTCATAATCCTGGCTTTTAGAATATAATCACGAAATCGTTTTCCTATTTTAAATAATAAGAAAAGAGATTTCAATAATTTTTTAAATGTAAAAAAAACACTTATAATTTTATTGGAAATTCTAAATAAATTCAGCCTAGATGATTTTAGACATCATTTATGAGGATTTTTCGTGAGAACATAGCCAAATGCTATCGACTATAAGGTTTATAATAATAAATAGGAGCTTTCTTTTTGTTTTGAAGTTGAAGTAATCCAGAAGTCACTCTATTTTATGCCTTTCCTGCTTCAAAAAATCAATATTTGCTCGAAGGGTTTTTTAAAATAGTTCACCACACATTATACGCTTGCCCGTCTTTTTTTAATGATTGCTGAAATTAGCGATTTTTAGACCCAATTTTTAAAGAATATTGAAATATAGACTTCTGGGATTTATGAATTGGCAAAAAATGCTAGAAAACACCCTTTTTCTGGACAGATTTTATCCTTTAGAAAAGGTTAAAAATGGGGAATATTGTAAATGATAATTGTCGAAATCGATTTCTTTCTTTCGATGATGTTATTTAAAAAATAACGAATCGTTTTCAATTAAATTTTTAGCAATATGTATAAAATTTTACTACAATCGCAAAAGCTCAAGGTGATTTGCTTTTTATTCTTTGCGCTTTTATCGCAATTTATCCTTGCTCAGGAACGGGAAATTTCTGGCTTGGTGCTAGATAACTCAGGTTTACCTTTACCAGGGGCATCTGTGTTATTAAAAAACACTTCTAACGGTGTGGTTACCAATTTTGATGGTGAGTTTAAAATTACCGTTCAGGAAGGAAATGATCAAATTCTTTTAATTTCCTATATAGGATTTTTAGAAAAAGAAGTAGCTCTAACAAAAGAAACTTATTATGAAATTACGCTTCAGCCTAATGAAGAGGCTTTAGATGAAGTAGTCGTAGTAGGTTATGGTACAAAAAGAGAAAAGGAGGTAACGGGTGCTATCAGTACTATTAAATCTGATGATATTTCCCGTACCACCTCAACAACCACTGCCGGTGCGTTGGCCGGTAAGATTCAGGGGGTATCGGTAAGAGCTCAGGATGCAAGACCAGGCCGTGGTGCTTCGTTAGAGATTCGAAATATGGGAAATCCACTTTTTGTAATTGACGGGGTGCCTTACGGAGGCGATAATGGTCGTGACTGGTTACAATCTACAGGAAACTCGGGTCAGGACATGTTTAATTCTTTAAACCCGGAAGATATAGAAAGTATTACTATTCTTAAAGATGCTTCTGCAGCCGTTTATGGAATGAGGGCTGCAAACGGAGTGGTTCTGGTAACCACTAAAAAGGGAAGAAATTCAGATCAGCCAAGGATCAATATTAATGGATATACAGGTTGGCAAAATCTAACCCGCTTTCCAGAACTTGCAAATGCAGCGCAATATACAAGAGGTCTTGTAGAAGCAGCACAAAATGAAGGCCGTGATCCCAATACCGTTTTTACTCCAGAGGAATTACAAAAATGGCAGGAGGGAACCTTACCCGGTTATCAAAGTTATGACTATTACGACTTTATTATGAGGGATAATGTTCCGCAATATCACATAAATGCAAGTGTAGCTGGCGGAACGGATAAAACGAACTATTATTTATCGTTGGCTAATACAAATCAGGAGGCTTTATTAGACGATTTTGGATACGAAAGAACCAATTTACAAGCGAATATAGAGTCGCAGATCGCTGATAGATTAAAGATAGGTACACAAATTAGCGGTAGAATCGAGGAAACAAATGATGTTGGTTTACCAGGAGGAGATGGTTATTTTTCTGCAATATTAGGAATGTTTAGCAATCTGCCAACCACACCACCGTATGCCAATAATAACCCGGAATATCCCAACCATACCAGAGATTTCTCCAGAAACCCGGCTTTATTTAAAAGAGATCTTGTAGGGTATAAAGACAATTTTGCCCGAAACCTGAATGTAAATTTATATGCAGAATATGAATTTGATTTCGGGTTAAAAGCAAGAGGAACCTATTCTTACAATTTCAGTAATAATAAGTTTGACGGTTTTCAATACACGTATGATGTATTTACGTACGACGAAGCTAATGATACTTATAATGCTACTGGGGGATCAGATGGAGGTTGGAGATACCAGGCAGAGCGAGAAGATATTAGTACATTCTCTCAAATAAAATTAGATTATTCCAAAAAGATCGATAAGCACTCCTTTTCTGTAATGGCCGCTTACGAGCGATCTGATTTTGAACAGGATTATCAACAAATGGGAACTAATCCTTCCAATAATTATTTACCATTATTAGAGTTTGACCAATTAAACTCTTTTTCAGATGGATGGAACTATCAGGCAAGAGTAGGTTATATTGGTAAAATTAACTACAGCTACGATGATAAATATTTAGTTGAATTATTAGGAAGATATGATGCATCATATCTATATCCCAAAGGAGACCGTTGGGGATTCTTTCCGGGGATTTCATTAGGTTGGAGGATCTCAGACGAGAAATTTTTTGAACCCCTTTCTGGTGTAATCGACGACCTTAAAATTAGAGCTTCTACCGGAGAAACCGGCCAAGAACAAGATGTGAGAATGTTCGATTATCTAGGAGGATATACATGGAATAATGGTAGCGCGGTATTAGACGGAACTTACACTACCGGATTGCGGCCAAGAGGATTACCCATTAGAAATTTATCATGGGTAACCAATACCAACTCTAATATAGGGATAGATCTAACGATGTTTGATAACAAACTTAGTGTCACAGCAGATGTATTTAGAATTAGAAGAACAGGGGTTCCTGCCCCAAGGTACGATGTTTTATTGCCTAGCGAGGTAGGATATACTTTACCAAAAGAAAACTTGAATGAGAATGGCTATAATGGAGCAGAAGGAATTATTACCTATAAAGGATCTATAAATGATTTCGATTATTCCGTTAGTGGTAATTTCACCTATTCCAGATATAAGAGTATTTCTACTTATAAACCACGTTTTGGGAACTCCTGGGCAGAATACAGAAACTCTGCAGAAGGCCGCTGGGGCGGTATTTGGTGGGGATATCAGGTTGTTGGAAGGTTCGAAAACGAAGAACAAATTAGAAACCATCCTATAAACATTGACGGACAAAATAACCGGACGGTATTACCTGGCGACTTTATTTACAAAGATGTTAATGAAGATGGGGTGATTAACTGGATGGACGAGCGTCCTATTGGTTATCCCGATAGCTGGTCACCAATCATATCTTATGGAGGTACCATTGCAATGAACTGGAAAAATATCGATCTTACTATAGATCTTGCAGGAGGTACCATGCAATCCTGGTTTCAAAACTATGAGCTAAGAAATCCATTTCATGCAGGTGGTAACTCTCCAGCCTATTTATTGGAAGATCGTTGGCATAGAGCAGATCCTTACGATCCGGAAAGTGAATGGATTCCGGGACGTTATCCTGCGATACGTAATGGTAATGTTGGCCCCAACCATCTTAATAGCGATTTTTGGCTAACCAATGTATGGTTTTTAAGACTAAGAAATATTGAGTTAGGCTATACTTTTCCTAAAGAGTGGGTTTCAAAAGTAAATTTAGATAAGCTCCGTTTTTATGTAACCGGTTCTAACCTTGCTTCATTTGATAATGTAAATGGTTTTGAGATCGATCCGGAAATATCAGCAAATGCTTCAGTAGTTTATCCACAACAAAGAACAATTGTGGTTGGCTTAAATCTTTCACTTTAATCGTGGTTTTTAAAATATTATTATGAAATATACAATCTTACGCATCTTAATAGTTGCATGCTTTATAAGCGTTATGGGCTGTGATAATGATGCATTCCTTGAACGCGAACCCCGCGATATTATAGGGGATGAACAATTATGGAACGATCCCGATTTGATTAAGTCCCTTCTTGCTAATTATTATGATAGGTTACCAAGTTTACACGGTGTATTTAATGTTGGCGGAATGACAGAGATCGATGATGCGATGTGGTCTGGCCATAACGATCAAAACTGGAGAAATGATTTTCAGTATAATTATGACTATGGTCGCTATTGGGATTATGGTTTTATAAGAGATATTAATTTAGCTCTCGATAACCTGGAGGAGTTTAGTACCGAAATTGACGTAGACCAAAAAAATCTTTTCGGAGCAGAACTCAGGTTCATTAGAACTTTTGTGTACTTCGAAATGGTAAAACGAATGGGGGGAGTACCATTGGTCACCGAACAACTTATTTATGATTATAGCGGGAACCCTGAGTATTTACAAATTCCCAGGTCTAAAGAAGCACAGGTTTACGATTTTATCTATACTGAATTAGAGGATATTAAAGAGGATCTTAAAGGGAATAATGATAGCCAAACGCGAGCTAATTATTACACAGCTTTAGCGTTAGAAAGTAGGGCAATGTTATATGCAGGCTCTATAGCTAAGTATAATAACTTAATGGACAACCCCATTACTTTGCCAGGGGGAGAAGTTGGGATTCCTGCAGGCAGGGCTAATGAGTTTTATACGAGATCTTTAAAGGCTTCACAAGAAATTCTACAGAACGGAAATTATTCTTTATATGATGAAAATCCAGATAAAGGCATGAACTTTTATGAGATGCTAATGGATAAAAACAGTAATGAGGTAATTTTTGCCAAGGACTTTCAGAATAGTTTAAAAACTCATGGCTTTACTTACGAAAATATCCCAAGAAGCTTAACCGAGGACAACGAATATCCAACCAATCTTACTCCATCTTTAAATCTGGTGGAAAGTTTTGATTATTTAGATGGTAGTGATGGGGAATTAAAAATCACAGATGCCAGTGGTAACCCTATAGTGTATGACGAGCTTACCGGCATTTTTGAAAATAAAGATGCCCGTTTATATGGGACTGTTATTTACCCCGGGACTTCTTTTAGAAGTATGCCAGTTGGTTTACAGGCAGGTGTAGCGGTTTGGAATGGTTCAGGATATTCTTACGAAACCTCTCAAACTTTAGGAAGTACTTACGAAGATGGTGATTTATGGACAGGAGCAGATGGCCCGCAGGACAATGCACAGTTTGTAAGTAATACAGGATTCTATATCCGAAAATTTTTAAGTAATGCCTCAGGAGCTAGTACGAGAGGTGTTGCTTCAGAAAATTGGTGGCCTTGGTTCCGCTTAGGGGAAATCTATTTAAATGGAGCAGAAGCGGCATACGAATTAGGGCAAGCTGAAATAGCCACGACCTATGTGAATACTTTGAGAGAGCGAGCAGGTTTCCCGGCTAATAGCATTGCTAATGTTAGCATAGATGATATACGTAATGAGCGCCGAGTAGAATTAGCTTTTGAAGACCATCGTTTCTTTGATTTAAAACGCTGGAGAATTGCACATGAAATCTGGGATGGAGATGAGAATAGCGAGCAGGCCGTAATTTATGGTTTATATCCTTATAGAATAGTTCGCCCGGGGCATCCAGATGATAATCATTATATCTATAGCAGGATGAGACCTACCCGATTTAAAAGAGCTCGTTTGTTTAGACTTGGTAATTATTACGCTTCGATAGATCAGGGAGTTCTTAATAACAATCCAAAACTGGTTAGAAATCCTTATCACTAGAATTTTAATATCTAATGAAAATTTATTTGTAATGAAAAAATATATCATATATAGCCTTGTATCGATAAGCTTGATGCTGGCAGGTTGTGAAAAAGATAATTTTGATGAACCTAAAGCGATGCTGGAGGGGCAAGTAACCTACAATGGTGAGCCTATATCTGTAAGGTCCAATAGTGCCGAATTTCAAATATGGCAGGATGGTTATGCCTTGTATGAACCTATTCCCGTATTTATCGCTCAGGATGGTACATATTCGGTTTCTCTTTTCAAAGGAGAATATAAACTGGTTCGACGTGGTGGAGATCCTTGGTTACCGCAAGTAAACGACACTATTGTTGTTCAGGTGAGCGGAAACACACAGGTTGATGTTCCTGTAACACCATATATTAATATATCTAACGAAAGTTTTCAGGTAAATGGAACAACTTTGAGTGCAAACTTTCAAATCGATCAGATTGTAGCAGGTACTAACGTTAAGGAAATAACTATTATGCTTAGCAGTAATATTCTTCTAGATCAACAAATAAACGATTTTAGTGAAGTAATAGAACTCGAAAATTGGGAGTTTGGCAAAAGTAATTCAGTAAATATACAGATACCAGAATCTTTAAGAGATAAAGGATATCTTTTTGTGCGAGTTGGCGCTCAGTCTTCTATGGCTAACGAGTTCATTTATACCAATGCACAAAAGATCGATCTTTAGATAGTTTATAATCATCCTGATATAAGTATTATTTAAAACATCATATTTACACAGTTTGTAGGATTGTGTAAGATGATGATGAAAAAAGAAAACCACCTCCTTACTTTTTAGTAGGGAGGTAGCTTTTGATTATAAGACAAGTACGCAAGATTTTATATCCATTTGCCCTGGTAACTATTATTATTTGCGAGCAAATATTGGGAAGCTTGTAATGTTTGGACTGAAAAAATGGAATGTTCTGATATATAACTATTTTAGTTGAATTCTTGACACTAGTTTTAAAGAATACTACTATTTTTAATTTTTAAGGAATTATAAACATCCACCAAAAATGTATAAAAAGAGAATAAGAAATATTAATTATCCATTATTAATGTTCTTATTTTTTTTGTATTCCGAAGGTTTATTTGCCCAACGCAATTTAGAAGTAAAAACCGATATCCCTTTAGATTCCATTCGTCTTAGTGATCCCTATATTTTGGCAGATAAAGCTTCAAAAACTTACTATATGACGGGGACGGGTGGCAAACTCTGGAAGAGTAAAGACCTTAAACTTTGGGAAGGCCCTTTTACCGTTGTAGAAACCGATCCTAATTCGTGGATGGGAAAGCGACCAATGATCTGGGCAGCAGAAATTCATCAATTTAAAGGAAAATATTATTATTTCGCCACTTTTACCAATCGCGAAGTTATTATCGATACGGTAAAAGGTAATAAAATAGAACGCCGTGCCAGCCATATTTTGGTCAGTGATTCCCCAGAGGGGCCTTATAAACCAATGGAGGACGACACCTATCTTCCGGCAGATAAACCAACTTTAGATGGTACTTTTTGGGTAGATAAAGACGATAAACCTTATATGGTTTATTGCTACGAATGGTTACAAAATGGGGATGGGACGATAGAGAAAATTCAGCTAAAACCAGATTTAAGTGGATCTATTGGTGAAGGGAAATTACTATTTAAAGCCAGTGATTCTCCGTGGAGTAAAGAGCGTACGACTGATGGAAAAATTATACCCAATAAAGTAACCGATGGCCCATTTTTGTTCGAAACGCAAACCGGAAAATTAGGAATGCTTTGGACAAGCTGGGTGTTTGGAGATTATGTTCAGGGTGTGGCTTATTCTGAAAGCGGAACCTTAGACGGTCCCTGGATTCAGGAAAAAGAACCTATTACTCCGCCTAATTTTGGTCATGGGATGATGTTTAAAACTTTTGGAGGCAAGTTGCTTATGGCTTTGCATAGTCATCGCGAAGGTCCCAATGGAAACTATATCCGAATTCCTAATTTACTGGAAGTAGATGATAGCAAGGATAAAATTTCTGTACTTTTAAAAAAGTAACTACTTACCAAAATCATTTCAGTATCAAAAACCTTAATCATAAATATAAAATGAAATCAGTAAAACTCGCTCTCACTATTTGTTGTTTCATTTTTGCCGGTGTTACCCAGGCACAGGTGGCAGAAATTAAAAGTCCCGATGAAAAAATACAATTACGGGTACACGAAAACGATGGAAAAATATCTTACGATATTCGTTATGCTGAAGAGCAATTTTTAGAAGATTCACCTTTAGGTTTAAAAACCTCTTTAGGAGATTTCTCTTCACAACTAAAATTTATGTCTACGGAAGTAAATACCATCAAAAACTCCTACGATCTCAACCGTGCTAAAGTGAGCCATGTAGATTATAAAGCAAACGAGTTGATTTCAAAATTTATTAATGAAAATCAGGATACCCTATTGGTATACTTTAGGATTTCTAATCGTGATGTTGCTTATTCCTATAAATTAAAATCGAAAGTAGGACGATCTAATGTGAAGATTTTTGAAGAAGCTTCAGGTTTTAATTTACCAGATTACGCGACTTCTTATATTACTCCGCAAGCATTGCCAATGACGGGTTGGATGGAAACCAAACCATCGTATGAAGAAGAGTATACGCTAAGTGAAAAATTAGGAAAACCATCAACTTATGGCGTAGGATATACCTTTCCTGCATTATTCAAATTGGGCGAAAATGGATGGATTTTAATTTCTGAAACGGGGGTAGACGGTAATTATCCGGGTAGTCGATTAAGTGAAGCTAAAGAAGATGGATTGTTTACCGTAAAATTTCCGCAGGAAGGAGAAGATAACGGCATTGGGGATACATTTGCAGCAATGGCGATGCCGGCTAAAACACCCTGGCGAACTATTACGCTTGGAGAAAGCTTAAAACCAATCGTAGAATCTACCGTAGTATTCGATTTGGTAGAACAAAAGTATGAGCCAAGTATCGATTACCAAATGGGGCGAGCAACCTGGAGCTGGATTGTTTGGCAGGACAATAGCATTAATTACGACGACCAGATCAAGTATATCGATTTGGCTTCAAATTTGGGGTTTGAATATGTGTTAATCGATAACTGGTGGGATAACAATATTGGTTACGAAAAAATGGAAGAACTGGTAAAATATGCCCAGTCTAAAAATGTAGATGTATTATTATGGTATAATTCTAATGGATACTGGAACGAAGCACCGCAAACGCCACAAGATAAAATGAATACCAGTATCGCCAGAAAAAAAGAAATGGAATGGCTACAAAAAATAGGGGTGAAAGGTTTAAAAATTGACTTTTTTGGCGGGGATAAACAAACCACCATGAAGCTATATGAAGATATTTTAACTGATGCTAACGATTACGGATTGGGGATTACCTTTCACGGATGTACGCTTCCAAGAGGTTGGCAAAAAATGTATCCAAATTATGTAACTTCAGAAGCTGTTTTGGCTTCAGAAAATCTGATATTCCGTCAGGATGCTTTAGATAAACATGCTTTAAATTCAACCATATTACCTTTTACAAGAAACGCGGTTGGAGCGATGGATTTTGCGCCGGTTTTCTTAAATCAAAAAATGTCCAGAGACCAAAAAAAAGGGACTATTAGAAGCACAACAGATGCTTTTGAGCTGGCAACTTCTATTTTATACTTTTCGCCAATTCAACATTTTGGTTTAACGCCAAATAACCTTGAAGAGCAACCAGAATACGTTCTGGATTTTATAAAAGAAGTGCCCAGCGTTTGGGACGAAACCATTTATATTGGCGGCGAACCAGAAGATTATTGTGCACTGGCGCGTAGAAAAGGCGAACAATGGTATTTGGCAGTAACCAATGCGAAAAAAGAAAAGCGGAAGATAGAATTAGATGTACCTATGCTGGCAGGAAAAGAGTTAAAACATCTTTATGATAATGACGATAAAACAACCGGCTATAAAACCTCAAAAATCAAAAAGAACGGAACCTTAAAGATTGAACTACTTCCTGAAGGAGGAGCCGTTTTATATTAAAATAGCAGGTTCTGTAGTTTGATAGTTTATAAAGAGATGAAATGAATCCAGAGAAGTTATTTTCTCTGGATTTTTTTTAGTTGCTTTAAAATTTTTTACTTCTAAAACTCTTTTGAAAATACCAGTCTGGAGCCACGATCTTTAGTAGGGATTTCTTTTACTTCAGTTAATCCAAGTTTCTTGATTGCATGGATTGATGCGTGATTTTGCGGACTAGCAGCTGCCAGAATTCGATTTAAATGAAGCGTGTTTTTGGCAAAATCGATCCAAAATTGACCAATTTCAGTAGCAAAGCCCTTTCCCCAATGATCCTGGTGCAAAACAAATCCAAATTCAAGGTCATTTTCGTTTCCAAGAAAATTACAGGGAATTACCCCCGTAAAACCTACAAAATCTTCAGTTTTTTTATCCAAAACACATACAAAACCAATCTGATCTTCATTATTCAGAATAAAATCATTGGCTAAAACGTCCAAAAACTCTTTTTTTGAAAGCGTTCTCCCTTTAAAAGCCAATTTCATTACGGTTTCATTCTCACAAAACAGCTCATAAAGTGGCATAAATAATTCGGCTTCAAAACTTACAATCTTGAGTCGGTTAGTTTCTAGTTTCATTTTGGAATCTTTCTTTACAAGTCGAAAAGTATGGAAAATTTTGGATTTAGAAATTAGACCGCTGCGCTGTTGGAATAGAGTTAAGATGCAAGAGCCAGGAAGCAAGATTAAAAATGTTTAGTTTTAAATTATAGAAAATGAGGTCATCTCGACCCTGCCTCGCCGTTAGGCAGGCGGAGTGGAGATCCCTTTTGGAAAGTTGTTTTGGCTGAGATTTCTCCATTCCGCTGCGCTCCAGTCGAAATGACAAAACCCGGTTTCATTGCTTTCCCTTCTTCTATTGAAATGTAATCATTAAAAATATAGGATGATAAGTTTGTTCTTGAGCTCGATAGGAGATTCTGTCATCTCGACCTTGCCTCGCCGCTAGGCAGGCGGAGTAGAGATATCTTCTGGAAATTTGTTCTGGCTGAGATTTCTCCGTTCCGCTACGCTACAGTCGAAATGACAAAGTCCGGTTTTTTGCTTTCTTTTTTTGAAATCTAATCATTATTTCTCCTAAACCTACCCATTAAAATACAGGATGACAAGTTTGTTCATGAGCTCGATAGGAAGATTTTGTCATCTCGGACCTGCTTCGCCGCTAGGCACGCGGAGTGGAGATCCCTTTTGGAATGTTTGTTTTGGATGAGATTTCTCCATTCCGCTGCGCTTCAGTCGAAATAACCTAACCTCAATAACCACTGCTCACTGAATACTGAGATTGCACACTGAGACTGAAAAACTGAAAACTGCAACCGCCCACTGATTACGTACCCGTTTCTATATTTCCGCGGTAATATTCCATCACTTTAACTCGTAGTAAATACTGAAATTTGGCATTTGCAAGGTTGATTCTGGACTGATCCAGACTGTTTTTACTAACGATATAATCCACAATGGTCGAAGCGCCGGCATTATACCGAATTTCATTGATCCTGAAACTTTCCTGATAAGCGTCCACCTGCTCTTCTAAATTTTGCCATTGCCGGTAGGCCGTTTCCATATCGGCATGAACCTGAATGATACGTTGTCTAAACTGATTTTTAGTACTTTCAAGTTCAATTTTAGATTGTTTTAGGTTGATTTTTTGAAGTTCTACATTGTTTTTTGCTCGAAATCCATTAAAAATAGGAATGCTTATCGAAACTCCTGCACCCGAATTCAGGTTATTGGAAAACTGATCTAAAAAGGTAATATCGGCTGAGGAATACTGAATTTGGTTGGCCAATACCGGTAAAGACTGCCCGTTATACTGAATATAACTTCCGGTTTCTACGATTTCGCTTCCATTTTCTGTGAATGTCCGCGCCGTACTCGAATAATTAGTGTTTAACTGCGCAAATAATCCCACCTGCGGATAGTAATTGGAACGAGCAATTTTCACCTGTTTTTCAGCCGCTTCAATTCGAAATTCCCGCGCTTTAAAGGTCGCCAGATTTTCTACGGCTTCTTTAAAAACACGCTCAGCACTTAAATTGTACTTTTCATAAACTTCAAGGGAATGATACGCTTCAGGAAAAACTTTATAATCGATATTCAGTAAAAGCGCGAGTTGAGAAACCGATTGTTTCAGGTTATTTTCAGCATCGATCACACTGTTTTCATCAGCCGAGAACTGACCTTTAATATTATTGAATTCTGCCGGATTTGCATTTCCTTCTTCATTCAATTTTTGTAATCTGTCCAGCTGTCTTTGGGTATTTAAACGCCTTATTTTGGAAAGTTGCAGTAAATCTTCAGCATTTAAAATACCCAGATAAGCCATAGTTACATCTAAAATGAGGTTTTGACGTGCTTCCTGTACCTCAGCTTCAGCCGCTTTAATATTCAGTTTATCCCTTTTTAATTGATTCAGCAATCTAAAGCCGTCAAAAACCGTAACATTAAGGTTTAGTCCGGCATTTGAATAATTTAGTTGCTGTTCAATTACATCATTCGAATACGGATCGATGCTACGCCCGTTAGTAATCCCTGCGGAAAAATTTCCGCTTAAATTGGGTAACAATTCATTTCGACTTTGTTTAAAATTCACTGTGGCCGATTCCGAATTTAATTTTCGTGACTTTAGATCGGGATTATTCTTTAAGGCCAGGGTGATGCATTGGTCCAGATTTAGTACGACCGAATCTTGTTGAGAACGACTTAAAAACGGACAAAGGATGATGAGTATTAAGATTGATGATTTTAAATTCATGTTTTAAGATTTTGCGATGCTACCGTCTAACAGATTAATGATTTTAGAGGCATAAGCGGCGTTACTTTCAGAGTGTGTGGCCTGGATGATGGTCACGCCGTCTTCTTCGTTTAATTGTTTAAAAAGTTGCATAATTTCGTCACTTTGCTTGGAGTTGAGGTTTCCTGTAGGCTCGTCTGCAAGGATTAATTTAGGTTTCGAAATCAGCGCTCTTGCAATCCCTACCAATTGCTGTTGCCCACCGCTTAACTGATTTGGGAAAAGGTCTTTTTTCCCAACAATATTAAAACGATCCAGCATATCGCCAACTAAGGCTTTACGTTCATTCGATTTTACACTTTTGTATAAAAGCGGCGTCTCGATGTTTTCGTACACGGTGAGTTCGTCGATAAGATGATATTGCTGAAATACAAAGCCAATGTATTCTTTGTATAATTTTGAGCGATGTTTTTCCTTCATATTATGAATGGTCTCGTCCAGAAATTTATATTCACCTTCCTGAAAGCCATCTAACATACCAATAACGTTTAGTAAGGTAGATTTCCCCGAACCCGATGGCCCCATAATAGAGATAAAATCGCCTTCTTCAACTTTAAGGCTTAAATCGTTTAACAGAAATGTTCTTCTTCCGCCGGTGGTTACCCATTTGTAAATGTGGTCTAGTTCTAATAACATCATTTTATTTTTTTGAATTTTTTATAAACATTAGAGGTTTTGATCATTCGGTTTTTAAAGATTTTACAGGATTGGCCATAGCTGCTTTTATGGCGTGAAAACTCACTGTTGCAATAGCTATAACTATGGCAATAACTCCGGCTACTATAAATACAACCCAGCTAAGCTCTATTCTGTAAGCAAAATTTTGCAGCCACGAATTCATAAGCCATGCTGCTAATGGGAATGCCAATACCAGCGAAATGGCTACTAACGTTAGAAAATCTAAGGATAATAATTTAGTGATTTTAAATACACTGGCACCCACTACTTTTCGTATTCCAATTTCTTTAGAGCGTTGCTCTGCAGTAAAAGCAGCGAGCCCAAACAGCCCCAAACAGGCGATAAATACGGCAAGGATCGAAAATGTGAGTCCGATACTTGCCATTCTTCGCTCTGAGGTATAAAAACGCTCCAGATTTTTGTCTAAAAAGCTATACTGAAATGCCGCATTTGGAATGATTTCCTCAAAATTATCCTTTATCTCTTCAAGAATAGAAGCAATATGAGTTCCTTGAAATTTTACCAAAAGGTAATTATGAAGCCCTCGGGAATTATCATTATGAAAAGCATAAGCCCCAATGGGTTCCCTTAAAGAAGAGAAATTGAAATTATCTACAACTCCTCGTATATAGGCATTATCACCCAGTCCTAATTGTACTCTTTTACCAACAGCCTCGTTAGGCGATATTCCTAAAAAATCTACCGCTTTTTTATTCAAAATGACATCTACAATGCTGTCGCCTTTGGCTTTATTTTTAGGTAATGTTTTGCCTGCCAATAGTTTTAAATTAAGGACTTTTACTATTTCTGCATCGGTATTATTGGTTTGGATATTATGCCCGTTTTTGGTAATGGGGTTAATAATATCTCTACCACTTACATCTACACCCGGGAACCCCTGGGCACTGCTTACCCCAACGATATTCGATGAATTAAGAAGTTTATTTTTTAAGCTGTTAATGCTGGTTTTATTTTCTGCCGCCCCAATGGATACGGCAATTATTTTATCTGGATTAAAACCTAAATCCCGATTTTTTATAAAATTGATTTGCTGATAAACAACCATAACCCCAATGATTAAAATAACCGAAGCTGTAAATTGAAAAACGACCAGTCCTTTTCTAACCAAAATACCAGAAGTCTTTGTTTTAAACACTGATTTAACGATAACATTTGGGGCAAGTTGAGATAAATGTAAGGCAGGATAAGATCCTGCGATTAGCGTGGTCACGATCCAGGTGATCAAAAGACTACCAATAAATGGTAACGTGAATAAATCTTTATAGTCAAGCTCGATTCCCGTAACCCGATTAAAAAGTGGAATGGCCAGAATGGCCAAAATTAAGCTAAAAATTACCGAAATAAGCGTAATTAACCCTGTCTCAGCATAAAAGCGACCCACAATCGATTTTGTAGAAGCCCCCAATGTTTTATTAATCCCAATCTCTTTATGCCTTTTTTGCGATCGTGCGGTAATCAAATTCATGTAATTGATACAGGCAATAATCAAAATAAGTACGGCTAAAAAGCTAAGATTGCGTACTTCTTCGATATTTCCAATACGGGCAGTGTAAGAATCAGAATAATCTGCGGAATATAAATGGACTTTAGGGAATGGCTGTAAAGAAAAGGTATACCACGGGTCGATAACCTCTTTTTTAATTAATTTCGCCATCTTCTTCTCTACGGAAGTTAAATTGGCATTTTTAGAAAGTAACACATAGGTTTCAAAGCTCGCATTTCCCCAGCTTGGATTTTTCGCAAAATGAGTTGATTTAAAAGAAGCGACCACATTACAATCTATGGTACTGTTACTTGAGAAATCTTTAAACACACCGGTAATTTCAAAATCCTGATAATTTTCCAGCTTCAATTGTTTTCCTATAGGATTTAAATTTCCAAAATAGCGTTTTGCGCTACTTTCAGAAATAATAATCGTATTAGGACGGGTTAGCGCTGTTTTTGGGTTCCCCTGAATAAATTTCAGATCAAAAACATCGATTATTGATTCGTCAGCATAAAAAAATCGTGGCTCGATAAGCTCCTTGTCATTAACCGAAATTGAAGCAGGTTGCCCAAATGCATAATGATAAAACCGAACGGTTTTTTCAATTTCTGGGATTTCTTTTTGAAAAGATGGTCCAACAGCAGACGGACTGGCACACCAGGTTTCAGAGATTTGCTGATCTGTAGTATGAAGCAAAACCCGGGCGATACGATCTCTCTTGGGATACATCGTATCAAAACTTGTTTCATGAAAAACAAAAAGAAAAAGTAAAAGGGTAATTCCCAGCCCTATGGAAAGGCCAAGAATATTAAGAACAGAGAATAATTTATCTGCTTTAATCTTTCTCCAAGCTAGTTTTATATAATTTTTGAACATGATTTAGATTAATTTTGACTGGATAATCGAGATTAAATACTCTAAGGCTTATTTCGAAAATCTCACATGTTTATTCCGTCCGTAATGATTTTACCGGATTTTGTAAAGCGGCTTTTATGGTTCTAAAACTAATAGTTGCTACTGCAATTAAAAGCGATAATACACCGGCGGCGATGAAAAACCACACGCTTAATTCAATTCTAAACACATAATTTTGCAACCATTCGTTAGTAAAATACCAGGCGATAGGTGTAGCGATCACAAAAGCAATCCCAACCAGTATTAAAAAATCTTTGGTTAACAGTAATGTGATATTGGTCACTCCGGCACCCACAATTTTTCGAACGCCAATTTCTTTGGTGCGTTGGGTAACCACTAAAATCGACATTGCAAAAAGCCCTATACAACTTAAAACAATAGCGATTATCGATCCGCTGGTAATCATGCTGGTTAATCGCTTTTCATTTCTAAAAGTACGGTCGATATTTTCATCCAGAAAAGAAGCGGCAAATTCGGCATTAGGCTCGATATTCGCCCAGGCCTTTTTAATTGCATCATAACTTTGTGAAGCCGTATTTGGCGCCACTTTTATATAAGCATAATAAAGATCCCAGTTAGGATTTACCGAAATTGTAAGTGGGGCAATTTCTCTATTTAGATCCTGAAAATTATAGTCTTTAAGTATCCCGATAATTTTATAATCAAGATTATCTTCTATTGGGAGTGAAATATTTAATGGGTTTTCTTCCTGAAGTAATTTTGCCATTTTCTCATTAATTATAAGACTAAGGCTATCGGTAGCAAAATTTCGGTTAAAATCACGCCCTTCTTTCAGTTTAAGATCTAAGGTTTCAATATAATCATAATCTACCGCAAGTACGTTGGTATTGATGTTTCGGCCTTTATATTCAAATCCCATCTGGCTTTCAAAACGCGAACCTGTAGCATCGATTCCTAAAATATTATCGGCACCACTAATGTTTACGATATAGGGATGATCCTGAAGTTCATTCCGCAGTAATTTTAAAGATTCTCTGGCCGATTTTTTACCGTTAAGCGGAAACGCAATGACCTGTTCTTTATTAAATCCCAGATTTTTATTCTGCATAAAATGTAATTGCTGCCACAACACCAAAGTTCCCGTAACCAGAAGAATGGCGATACTAAACTGAAAAACCATTAGTACATTGCGCAGCCTGTTTTTACCGCTCATATCCAGTTTTCCTTTAAGTGATTGAATGGTTTTTAATTTTGAAAGCAATAAGGCAGGATATCCACCGGCAATCAAAGTGATTACCGCCAGGATAAGTAAAAAGCCTAAAATCATCGATGGATTTATGATGCTACTGAATTCAGCCGGAACTCTAAATAAAGACTGAAAAGGATCGGCGATTAAAAGACTTATCAATAAACCTATAATTGCTGAAGTAAGAAAAATAAATACGCTTTCTGCCCAAAATTGAATAAAGAGCTGACTTTTTGCGGCCCCCAGTGTTTTGCGCATCCCAATTTCTTTTAGGCGTTTTGTGCTGCGCGCAATACTCATATTAATAAAGTTTACGCTGGCAATTAGGATAATGAGCATTCCTATTCCAAAGATTAGGTAAGGATAACTTCTGGATACTTCAAAAAGATGATTTTTAATTTTCACAAAATGCCAATCGGTAATCGGCATTAATTTTAGTTTTTTAAAGTTGCCTTCGGCATTAGGCTGCGCGCCGTCCCTTTTGGCATCTTCAATATCTCCTTGAAAGTGAAGATTGGTGAATTTCTGGGCATTTTTTTCAAATTCGTTTACATCAACACCATTTTCTAATTGTACATATACATGATGATTTCTGTGTCCCCATTCGCTTAAATTTTCCTGATAATCAGGCATGTTTTCCATAGAAATGGCAAGACTAAGATTATCATTGGTATTTTTTGGCAGGTCTTTTAGCACTGCAGTAACTACAAAAGGTTTGAGTTCGCCACCCACCTGAATATCGATTGTTTTTCCTAAAATATTTTTTTCTCCAAAAATCTTATCAGCGGTTTCTGCCGTGACTACCACCGAGTTTTGATTTTCCAGCGGATCATTTTTCTTTCCGTAGATTATAGGAAAAGAAAACATTTTAAAATAATCATTATCCAAAAACACTACATCCAGCAATAATTCTTTGTCTCCTTTTTTTACAAGATTATAGCCTTCGCGATATCGGCTGGTATACTTAACACCGGGAACTTCTTCTTTAAGCGTAGGCGCCATCGCGATAGGTTGAGTGATCGTTGCTTTGGCTCCATTAGGTTTTTGCGATACAAAATAAGAGATAAATAAACGATCCTTATTTTTATGAAAATTGTCGAAAGAAAGTTCGTAAACCGAGGCGATGCTTAATAATATGGCTGCAGCAAAGGCAATAGACAATCCAAGAATGTTAAGTCCTGTAAAGGTTTTATCTTTAATAAGGTTTCGCCAGGCGATTTTTATATAGTTTCTAAACATAGCTTATTATTTTGTCCCTATAGCTATTGGGAGATGAGGTTTTATTCGGTTCTTAAGGATTTTACAGGGTTAGCGATGGCGGCTTTAATGGTCTGTATACTTACGGTTATGAGGGCTATGAACAGCGTAATCCCTCCTGCCAGGGCAAAAATCCACCAACTCATTTCGGTTTTATACACAAAATCCTGCAGCCACAACTGCATCACATACCAGGCGAGTGGAATCGCCACAACTGCTGCTACAATTACAAGAATTAGAAAGTCCTTTGATAATAAGCGCGTCACCTGAAAGACGGAAGCCCCCAACACTTTACGAATACCTATTTCGCGTTTTTTGAGCTGTGCTGCATAAGTGGTAAGTCCAAAAAGTCCCAGACACGAAACCAGAATTGCGATCACTGAAAAAATGCTAAATAATTTACCTGTACGTTGATCTTCGCGGTACATTTTTTCATAAGAGCTATCTAAAAATGAATAGTCTAACGGAAAATCAGGCGTATATTCTTTCCATATTTCTTTGACTGCGGCGATTGTTGCTGTGGTGTTAGTTCCCGAAGTTTTAAGATACACGCGATAGGCATCGGGGGCATAATACATCACAGCAGGGCCTATATCACTTTTTAAATCTCTAAAATGATAATCTTCAACAACACCTATAATGGTGCCTTTCGTCTCAAATAATTCAAGATTTTTTCCAACAGGATTGGTCATTCCCATCGCTTGAGCTGCTGTTTGATTGATGATGAAATGTGTAGAATCTGTGCTAATGCCTTTAAAGTTTTCCCCGGCGATTAAATTCATTTTTAAAAGCGGGATAAAATGCTCGTCAATAGCCATCGGGGTAATGACGAGTTCCTGATCGATATCTTCAGAATTCCAGGCGATATCCCCGGTTGAATTTTGGTTGTTGATAATCGGGTTAGAGGCAAATGAAACCTGGCTAACTCCCGGAATATTCTTCAGGCGTTGTTTTACCGTTTCGGCGTTTTGCTGCATACTGCCGCTCATCCAAAAATTAAGTACCTGACTGCGGTCATATCCGGGATTTTTTTCGGTTAAAAAATTAAGTTGGCGCCCAATTATGAGTGTCCCGATGATCAGTATTACCGAAAAAACAAACTGTACGGTAACCAGCACTCTCCTAATGGTACCCCGGCTTACACCGCGCACCCGGCCTTTAATCGCTTCCAGGGGTTTAAAGGAGCTTAGCATTAGCGCCGGATAAATCGAAGAAATCACGAAAGTTATGACCAATACCGTCAAAATAAGCAGGTGGAGTTGCCCTCTGATCAGATCCAGATGAAGCTCCTTCCCTGAAAGTTCCCGAAATGCCGGTGCCAAAACAAAGAGGAGGCCAATGGCCAGCAGACCTGAGATGCCAAAGAACAGGATCGATTCTGCAATAAACTGACCAAAAAGACTGCGTTTTCCGGCGCCCATGATCTTGCGGATGCTTACCTCTTTGGCCCGCTGAAAGGCACGTGCCGTGGCAAGGTTTACATAATTTATGCAGGCAATCGCCAGGATTAGGATCAGTACAATTGCAAATATCTTAACCGTGTTTATGGCCCGGGGTTCCCCGGCCGCACTATACAGGCTCATATCTGATATGGGCTGCAAATAGTAAGCGGCCTTTGCATCAAAAAGATCGGCATTGGGATCGTTTTTTTGCTGAATTTGGGTAAGCTTTTGCGTTACCTCAGCAACAGCTTCCGGCGATTGCAGCTCCAGATACGTGATGTAGTTGAAGTTTCCCCAATCAGAATCCAATGATTTCCAATACCGGTTAGCATCGTTATATTCCGCTTTTAAAATGTTCATGGAAAAAAATAGCTTATAATCAACGCTTGAGTTTTCAGGGATATCTTCTACCACGCCGGTGATGATGTAATTCTCCTTGTGATCAGCCTCTAGTGTTTTGCCTACTACATCAGTGGTTCCGTAGAGTTTTTCGGCAACGGATTTTGTAAGGACTACGGCATTTACATCGTTAAGGAGGTTTTCTTTGGTGCCTGCTAAAAGTTTTCGCTCAAAAAGATCAAAAAATCCATCATCTACGTAGGCCCCTTCTAGTTCATAATCTGTATTGTCTACAGTGTATAACCGGTTAGACCAGTTTTGACGCAACCTTACCGCATGCTTTACCTCAGGGATATCACTTAAAGCATAGACCGCTACCGGCCCTGTGGATTCACCCCAGGTTTGAACCGCTCCCCCGCTTTTTATATTGCTTGAAACCCGAAACACATTCTGGTGATTATCAGTAAAGGTGTTGTAACTCAATTCAGACTGAATCCAGATGATGATAAAAATGGCGATAGTGAGACCAATGGTAAGTCCCAGCAAACTTATGAGATTGTAAAATTTATCCTTCTTTAGGTTTCGCCAGGCGATTTTTATATAGTTTTTAAACATAGCTTATTATTTTGTCCCGATAGCTATCGGAGATGAGGTTTTACTCTGTTCTCAATGATTTTACCGGGTTAGCGATGGCGGCTTTGATGGCTTGAAAGCTTACCGTGAGCAGGGTTAAACTAAGAGCCCCTACAGCGGCAGCTATAAAAATCCATACTGAAATAGTGGTACGATAGGCATACGACTGAAGCCATTGCTGCATCAGATAAAAAGCCACTGGCGACGCAACAAGCAAAGCAATTACAACCAGTGAAACAAAATCCTTGGACAACAGCAGCCACAAGTTAGCTACCGAAGCACCCAGTACTTTACGCACCCCAATTTCTTTAGTGCGCTGCTCGGCGACAAAAGAAGCTAATCCAAATAATCCTAAGCAACTGATAAGCATCGCAAGTAACGTAAACACTTTGGCCAGACTGGCGATACGTTCTTCCTGGGCAAACTTTTTAGCATATTCCTGGTCTACAAAATCGTAGGAGAATGGAGCATCTGGAAAATGGTTCTTATAAACTTCTTCTATAATTTCCAGATTTTTCTGCATACTCTGTTTTGGATTAAGCCTTAAATCCCAGTAGCTGGCACTTTGATACTTATCAAAGGTATAAATGGCTTGTTTTACAGGACGATAAGGGGATTGCGCGATGACATCCTTTACAACCCCTATAATTTTAAATTCGGTATAGTCCTCGCCCTTCTTACCTGTGGTTAAAATTTTTCCAACCGGATTTTGCATATTCATATACCGGACGGCAGATTGGTTAATCAGAACCGCACTCGAGTCTGAAGGATATGCTCTTGAAAATCCTCTTCCCGCAATCATCTGAAGGCCTAAAGTTTCGACATATTCGTAGGAAACCATGGAGTAATTAAAATCTGCCTGAAAACTTTGGGGTTTCCCTGCCCAACCAATTCCAGATCTCGTAGACCATACATCTGTAATAGGGCTGCTTGAAGAGGCCATTTGCGTTACCGCTCCAGAGGCAATAAAGGCATTGCGCATCACATCGGTCTTGCCCCAAAATTCAGCACCTCGCAGCGGTATCTGTATCAGTCCGCTGGTTTCATAACCTATAGGTCTGTTTTTACTGAAATCAATTTGTGACATAACCACCAAAGTGCCGATAATTAAAGCTATGGAAACACTAAATTGCGTGATCACCAAAATTTTTCTTGGTAACGCAGCCATTTTCCCTGTTTTAAACGTGCCTTTTATAACTTTTACAGGCTTAAAGGACGACAAATACAAGGCTGGATAACTTCCTGAAAGTAATGTGGTAATGCTTATAAATAGTAATGCAACACCCCAAAAATACAAGTTGCTCCAGGGGAAATCAATAACTTTATCAGACAGTTCGTTAAAAGCATTAAGGAAAAGCAATACCAAACCTAGTGCAATCACAAAGGCTAAAATCACGATCACAAAAGATTCAATTAAAAACTGTTTAACAAGTTGATTTTTTGTGGAGCCAATAGCTTTACGGATGCCTACTTCCATCGCTCTTTTTTCTGAACGAGCTGTGCTGAGGTTCATAAAATTGATACAGGCCAATGACAAGACAAAAACACCAATTATACTGAACAGCCATACATTTTCTATTGGGCCACCACTTTGGCGACCGTTTTCAAAACTGGTATATAAATGCCATCGATTCATGGGCCACAAGAAGAGTTCTGGATTGTATTTTACCTGTTCAGGATCTCGATCCCTTTTGATGTTTGCTATTAAATTTGAAACCTCACTCATCGTTACCCCATCGGCCAATTCTACAAATAGCTGAAAAGAATCATTCCCCCATTGATCTTCAGCATTCTTTATCCAGCTTCGGTTTGAATAGAGAGACCAGGGCATTAAATAATCTAAATCAGCAAAATCATTTCCTTTAGGAATATCCTTAAAAATACCTGCAACCATCATTTTATGTTGATTGTCAACCATAATCGTTTTGCCAATTGGATCCTGATCGCCAAATAAGGTAGTCGCCGCATTTTGGGAAAGCAATAATGAATTACTATCATTCAATGCTTCAGATTGCCCACTGATAAATTTTAAATCAGTAATATTTCCAAATTCGGGTTGTACAGAATATCCGCGCATCAGCAGGGTATTTCCGTCCACTTTCATAATTCGCTCTCCTTCCCAAGAGGTAATACTTATATTTTTGAACTTGTCTTTATATTCTTCCCTTAAGACAAATTCCAGCGGACGTGGTACCGCATTATCCGTATCAATTTTACCATTATAGGCGATGTTTTGATAAACCTGCGCAATTTGATTTTTATTCTTAAAATAAGCGTTATAATTAAGCTCATCTGCAACCCAAAGCCCTATCATAAGCGTTACCGCCATCCCCAGTGCTAAACCCAGGATGTTGATAGCCGAATAGCCTTTGTGTTTAAGTAAGTTCCGCCAGGCGATTTTGATATAATTTCTAAGCATAATCTATTGCTATTATTATTGCAATTGTTATTATTATTTCAAATGAGTTCCGGATTAAGAGGCTACTTCAGTCCAGGGGTTTATCCTCAAAATAACTCAATAACCACATTTAACCTTTAGCCATTAACCTTTAACTATTAACCCTTTACACTTCCTCTTGCCATTAATTCCGCCTTTGGGGATAGGGGGCTTTATTCGGTTCTCAACGATTTTACCGGGTTTGCGATTGCCGCTTTAATCGCCTGAAAGCTTACCGTTAAAAGTGCAATGCTAATAGCGGCAATACCGGCAAACACAAATACCCAGACGTTAATGGAAATGCGATAGGCAAATCCCTGCAGCCAGTTGTACATAATATACCAGGCCAATGGAACTGCAATTACAATAGCTACAAGCACCAGCACTATAAAGTCTTTGGACAGCAGGCGTACAATACCGGCAACACTCGAGCCTAAAACTTTGCGCACCCCTATTTCTTTGCGCCTTTGTTGTGCGGTGTAGGCCGAAAGTCCAAAAAGACCCAGGCAGGATATCAAAATGGAAAGCGCGGCAAAAATCTGGGACAGCGAACCCATCAACTGTTCGTTTTTAAAACGCCGGTCAAATGCTGCATCAACAAACTCGTATTCAAAGGGATACCCGGGGTTGTAGGTTTTCAGGCTGCTTTCTATGTCAGATAGTACCTGTGCGGTGGGAATTCCGGCTTTGGTTTTGACATACAGGAAATTTGCTGATTCTGGATCGTGGAAATACAGTACAGGATCTCCTGTTCCATACATATTACCGTATACAAAGTCTTTAACAACCCCAATTACAGTGTAAGTTATGCCTCTCCTGATTTTCTTACCCAGAGGGCTTCCTTCACCCATTAATTGAGCAAAAGATTCTGATATTAAAACATTGGCACTATCCTTCTTTACCGATTCGCTAAAACCACGGCCTTCTGCAAGTTGTAGGCCAGCGGTTTCCAGGAATTGAGGAGTGATTCTTCTAAAAGAAATTAAAACATCTTCTGTATCTGTACCACCGTCCCAGGTGAGACCAGAGCCATTGTTACCGCCGGAAAGCAAATCGCTATTTGTCATGCCTAAATTTTTCACAGAACCCCTGGCCAGCATATCCCGTCTGAGCGCATCAAAATTCTTAATGATATCGCCGTTCTCGTGAAGCCTGATCAGATTTTCTTTATCAAAGCCCATATCCCGGCTTTTGATGTGTTTAACCTGCTGATAAACCACAATCGTACTTACGATAAAAAGTATGGAAACCGTAAATTGAAGTACCACGAGTCCCTTGCGCACAAACGGAGCCTGACCTTTTGAAGATCGCCCCTTAAGTACCTGTACCGGGTTAAAGGAAGACAGGTAAAATGAAGGGTATAAACCTGCTAAAATTCCGCATAGCACCAATATCGTCATGAAAATCAACCAGTGCGAAAGGCTATCGAGCCCCAGGCTGAGCTGCTTGTCTATAAGATTATTAAACGGACTCATAAAAAGTGCTAGCAAGATTAGGCTGAGCAAGCCTCCTAAAAAGGCAGTCACTACAGACTCTGTTAAAAACTGTCTTATCAAATCCTGTTTACCAGAACCTAAGGCTTTTCGCACTCCTACTTCATTGGCGCGTTTTTCGCTGCTCGCGGTACTAAGGTTCATAAAATTGATACAGGCGATGCATAATATGATTAGGGCAATTGCCGTAAACATCCGCACATAGGTAATACGACCGCCTACCGCCTTACCACCTTCAAACTTCGATTTGAGGTGCCAGTTTGCCGCGGGATGCAAAATGGCTTCAGTACCCGGATCATCCATTTTTTCCGGGATCATTTTCCGTACTTTGGCATCTACGGCTTTAAAATTGGCACCCGGAGCAAGTTTCACAAAGGTATCGGCAAAATTATTTCCATATTCTTGTGTCCATTCCTGGTCTTTGGCAAAAACTTCATAAGGAGCCAGCCATGTGAAGTCAAAAGACATATTTTTAGGCAGGTTTTGTACCACTCCTGTTACTGCCCAGCTTTCGTTATTATTGACCTGTACCAACTTACCTAAGGCTTTTTGATTCTTGCCAAAAAGTAGATCGGCCGTTTCACGGGTTAAAACAATACTGCGGTCATCCGGGAAAGCAGAAGCTGCCTGCCCTTCTAAAAATTTTAGATTGAAAATATCAAAAAGGTCGGCATCAGCATATCTCCCGTTTCTATTGATCGCATTATCCCCAACCCTAAAAAACAGATCCCAGCTAAAACTTCGTGCGGCCTTATCAATTTCGGGAATCTCAGCTTTGAGGTCTGCTGCCAAAGGCCCGGGAGTTGAGTAAAACGTGCTCCATTCTCCCTGGTAGTTTTGGTTGGTTGGCACATAATAAACCAGCTCTTTATTTTCAAAAATGCTATCATAACTCATCTCATCTTCCACCCATAAGAAAATGAAGCTGGCACAGGTGATTCCTATGGCAAGCCCAAAAATATTGAGTGCGCTGTATCCCTTGTTCTTCCAAAGGTTTCTAAAGGCGATTTTGAAATAGTTTTTGATCATAATTTTTTGATTTTTGATTGATTCTAAACCTCACAGTTTAATCCCGATAGTCATCTGAACTGTGAGGTTTGGCTTATTCCGTTCTTAGTGACTTTACTGGGTTTTTAATGGCCGTCCTTAGTGTTTTAAAACTTGTAATGCCCAGAGCGAGAAAAACCATCCCTATTCCACTTATGGCGAAAACCCACCAGTTTAAGGTGGTTTTATATGCAAAATCTTCTAACCATACAGAAGTCCTCCAATAAGCAATAGGTATGGCAATGACAAAGGCCAAAGCTATAAGCTTTAAAAAGTCCCTACACAGCAAGACCTGTAGTTCAAGTAACGAAGCGCCCAGTACTTTTCGGATGCCGATCTCCTTGATGCGGCGCTCGGTGGTATAGACTACCAGGGCCAGCAAGCCTAAAACGCTTATTAAAATGGCCAGGCCTGTCGCCCAGTTTAGGAGTTTCTGGGTGCGTTGCTGTGATTTGTAAAAATTGGAAACCGTTTCATCCATAAACTGGATCTCAAAATCTGAATCGGGATAAACCGATTTCCAAATATCCTGTATTTTGGCAATGGTACCTGATAGATCTTTAGTGTTAGGCTGAAGCTTAAAGTGAACGATATTGAACTGCGAAAACCAGTCCCGGTAAATATCTCCCACAAACACGACCGGTTGTACCGCTGAGGTTAGTGGCTTTTCATTAAAATCCCGCATAACCCCTACAATGGGATAGCTTTTTGACCCCATTTTCAATTGCTGACCCACCGCTTCTTCAGGCAATGTAAAACCCAGTTTATGCAGCATGGTTTCGTTGATGATATATTCCTTTATGGTATCGTTAAGGGGTTTTCGGCCCGCAAGCAGTTCTAAACCATACAGGTCAAAATAAGCTGCATCTCCAAAGCGCTGTTCCTGAAGCACTTCTATAGTTTCACCATCCTTGCTAAATTCTACAAGGTTTGAATTGAGGTACATAGACGCCGGTGGCGCACCGCCTAAACTAATCATGGAAAGCTCGGGAATAGCAGTCAGGCGGTTTTTTAAAAGCTCTTTTTTACTCATCGCCGCATCGTTCCATGGAAGGTCGAGGTACGCGATATCATTTATAGCAATACCTATATCTTTATTCATCAAGTAATTTATTTGCTTTCCTACCAGAAGGGTACTTATGATAAAAACCTGAGCAACTACAAACTGAAAAACGGTAAGTCCCTTTCTAAAACTGCCGTTAGAATTCTGCGGGCTGAATTTATTTTTTAATACGGAGACAGGCTTAAACCCAGACAATACAAAGGCTGGATAAATACCGGATAACAAAGCAACTACAACTATGAGTATGAACATAGCAGTAATAATCCATGGGTTTACAAAAAGTTTAAAATTTAATCCGGCAGGAATAAATGCAGAAAAAATATGCAACAACCAGAAAGCTAAAACCAAAGATACTAATGACGCCAGTAGCGTAAGCAGGAAAGTTTCACCTAAAAACTGAGAGATCAGTTGCTTCTTTGAACTCCCCAAAGTCTTACGAATGCCTATTTCCCGGGCTCGCTTTGTAGCTTGTGCCGTCGTTAAATTAATGAAATTAATACTGCCCAATAGCAGAAGAAACAAGGCTACCATCCCTAAATTGGATAAGACCTCTTTACTCGCCTGAGGAGCATTATGATCAAACGTACCGTAACGCGTATCAAAATGTAACTCCTTTAAAGGCTGGGCATAGAAACGGTCCCATTCGCCGTCTGCAAGTTTTTCTTGATCGGCATGGGACTTGCTCAGTTTATCCAACTGCTCCTGAATAGTTGCACCGCTTACACCGGGAAGGCTTTTAAAAAGCACTTGTATGGTTGAATTATAGCTATTCCAGTTGGTATTGGTTACCGTTGCTTTAAGATCTGTTTGCAACGCGGTAGGTAGTGAGATAAATTCCTGAAAAATAAAATCGCTTCGTTCCTCAAAATCAGCAACAACACCTGTTATTTTAGCCGGTATGGAGTCATTATAAATCAGGATTTTACCAATAATGTTTTCTGCCGGTGTATTGGGGAAATAGCTTTTGGCCCGTTGCTGCGTAAGCACCACCTCGTTAGGTTCACGCAAACTGGTTTCTTTATTACCTGCCAACCAGTTGTAATCAATCACATTAAAATATCCACTATCCGTAAAAATGACGTGATTGGGCTTTTTGAAAACCACATCCCGACTTTCAACTTCCACTTTTAAAGGTTCGTAATCGTAAAAGGCATTCACACTTTCAAGGCCGCTCACATTTTGTTTTAAAGCATCGGCCAGCACCGAGTTTACTCCACTAAAATGGTCTGTTCCCTCGGGGCTTAAAAATTGCGTTGTGGTGCGGTAAATGCGATCGCCATCTTTATGAAATTTATCAAACGTGAAATCATAATATACCATAAGACCTATCACGAATGATGCGCTAAACCCAATGGCAAGACTGATCACGTTAATGAACGAAAACAATTTATTGTTCCAAATATTTCGCCAGGCTATTTTGATGTAATTTTTAAACATGATTGATGAGTTTTATTCTGTTCTTAGCGACTTTACCGGGTTTTTTAATGCGGCTTTTATACTTTTAAAACTTATAGTGATTAATGCGATTGCCAAAGTGATGATCGCGGCCATTAAAAATTGCCAAACGCTTAAATCTATTCTATAGGCAAAATCCTGTAGCCATTGATGCATAAAATAGTAGCCAATAGGGAAAGCAATTAGAAACGCTATAAAGATCAATTTGATGAAATCTTTAGCGAGCATTCCTACGATCTCGCTAACATTGGCGCCTAAAACTTTGCGAATTCCTATTTCTTTAAAGCGCTGTTCTGTTGCGAAAGTGATTAGACCAAATAAACCAAGACAGGCCACAAATATGGTTAGCAGGGTAAAAATGCTAAGAATTGTACCCATTTGTTGCTCCTTGCTATAGGTTTGCGAAAAAGCTTCGTCTAAGAATGAATACGAAAAATCTTCATTTTCGTTGAAATTGGACCATTTTTCTTCAGCAAAATTTAAGACCGAAGCAATGTTGGCATTTTTCGTTTTTAAGATTAATCCGCCGTAAGGATTATAGGCTAAAACCAAAGGATCGATCTCGTGATGGAAAGATTTAAAATGAAAGTTTTTAATAACACCAATCACGGTAAACTCTTCATTTTTGGGATCTGCAGCACGTTTAAAGGTTTTTCCGATAGGATGATCTCCCAGGTCTAAGATTTTAGCGGCTTCTTCATTGATAATCGCCTTATTTGCTTCATTTTTTAATTCCGAAGAAAAATTTCGCCCTTCAATAAGCTCTAATCCAAGGGTTTCGATGTAATCTTCATCAACGTCATAAAAGAAAAACTTCCGTAGATATTCGTTATTCTTAAAAATACCCCGCAAATGGTCGTCTGTTTCCCCGGCAGGCACATAAGCCGACTGGCTAACACTGGCGATATTGGGGTTTTTTAGCAGTTCTTTTTTATAAGATTGTACTTTTGTGCTGCCCATTCTGTACGCATCCCTAAGTACGATTACCTGTTCTTTATCGTAGCCTAGTTTTTTATGCTGAATAAATTGCATTTGCTTATAAACAACAATGGTAGCCAGAATTAGCCCGGCCGAAATCACAAACTGAAAAACTACCATTCCACTTCTTAAGCTGTTTTTTCTTCCGCTACTGGCAAACTTACTTTTAAGGGCCATTAAGGGCTTAAAGGAAGAAAGTACAAATGCGGGATAGGCTCCTGCCAGCAAACTAATGGCAATCACAAAAGCCAACAATAAAAGAACAGTTGGAACATTTAAAAAGCTAAAAAACTGTAGTTCTTTATCCGCCAGGTCATTAAATGTTGGTAAAAGAAGCGCTATAATACCTGCTGCCAGAAAGGTTGCAAAAGAAGTTGTGAGTAAAGATTCGGTTAAAAACTGTGTTATCAATTGTTTTTTAGCAGATCCCAGTACTTTTCTAATTCCTACTTCCCGACTGCGTTTTGTAGCGGTTGCAGTGGCCAGATTCATAAAATTTATGCAGGCGATAAGCAACATAAATAGTGCTATAGCACTAAAAACATACACGTATTTGATATCTCCGGAAGGGGAAAGCTCGGTATTCGGTGCAAAATCTGAGTACAGATGAATATCCGTAAGCGGTTGTAAAAACAACCCCAACTTATTGTTCTTCTGAAACTCCTCGTATGATATACCTATGGCTTGCTGTACCTGGTCGCTTATATACTTCTTCATCCAAGCAGGGATCTGGGCTTCTAACTGCGCAAGGTCCGTACCCGGCTTTAAGGCTAAGTAGGTCGCAAAACCGGAATTCACCCAGGAGTTTGAAGTACTACTTTTTTTATTCTGCATCGGGATAAACACATCAAACTGCAAGTGGGTGTTATGCGGGGTATTTGTGAGCACTGCTGTTACTTCAAGATCTTGTTCTATATCCTGAAATTTTATACGTTTTCCTATTGGGTTTTCAGTACCAAAATACTTTTTAGCTTCAGAAGAAGTGAGCACTACGCTATTGGGATTTGTAAGTGCTGTTTTGGCGTTACCTTTTATAAATTTGAAGCTGAAGATTTCAAAGAAGTTAGGATCTACATAAGCCGCCCGTAGATTTTCAAAAGTCGTATTGTTATACAGAATTTGCGGATTGTACACCTTACTCAAGCGCGTAACATTCTTCACTTGTGGAAAGTCTTCCTTAAAGGTTTTGGCTACAGGAGCTGCCACCACAGCTTCGTTAAGCTCCTCCCCGTTTACATTACCCCTCAACACAACCCTGGCGATATTCTCGGCATTATCATAATAACGATCATAGCTAAGTTCGTCCCAAACGTAAAGAGTTATCAATAAACAACTGGCAATACCTATAGCAAGGCCACAACTGTTTAAAAAGAATAAAGACTTATCTTTTTGAAGATTCCTCCAGGCTATTTTGATGTAGTTTTTAAACATGATTGATGAGTTTTATTCTGTTCTTAACGACTTTACCGGGTTTTGTAATGCGGCTTTTATACTTTTAAAACTAATGGTGATAAAGGCGATGGCTATGGTGATAAAGGCTGATAAAATAAACTGCCAAACACTTAAATTAATATGATAGGCAAAATCCTGTAACCATTTTTCCCCGATGTAATAGGCCAAAGGAGTCGCGATGATGATACTTATTAAAATTAACTTTAGTAGATCCCAGGTAATTAGTTTTAGAATGGCATTTACCGAGGCTCCAAAAACTTTCCTGATCCCTATTTCTTTTACCCGGCGTTTTAGGCTGTAAGAAACCATTGAAAAAATGCCGAAACAGGCTAACAGCATCGCAATAATTGTCGAGGCATTTAAAATTTTGCTCCACCTAATTTCCTGTTGATATTGATGTTGAACCAATTGATCCAGAAAATTAAAACTGAAACTTTCCTCTGGTAATATATCGTTCCAGGAATCTTCTATGGCAGCCAGCGTTTTTAAATTGGTTTCTGAATTTAATTGAACCAGCACTGTACTGGGAGCTTCCGTATTGATATATTTTAAAGCTATTGGTTCTAATGGATTGAATAATGAATTGAAATGATAATTATCTACTACTCCTATGATCTTTTTTCCGTCGAAAAGAGGCGTCCAGCCATCATCATTTTTGTCCTGAAGAACTTCTCCTACCGGGTTTTCTGAGCCAATAGCTTCAGCAAACTTTTTATTTACTAAAATACCATTCTCAAGATCTACCGGTTTTTCTTTACTGAAGTTTTCTCCCTGTAGTAACTTAATATTCATGGTTTTTAAGTAGTTCTCGTCTACTACTTCTGTTTTAATGCCTTTGCCTAACCCCGGAATAGTAGAACCTACCAATAAACTGCCCATCCCAAAACCAAACTCCTTCATGTCATAATTTTTATAGGATCCAGAAACGATCGAAGCATTCTCTATTGCAGGTAACTTTTTAAGCTCGTTTACAAATAAGGAAGCAAGTTCATTGGCACGTTCTATTTCAGGGTTAAAATTAACCGCAACGATATTCGATGTACTATAACCTAAATCTTTATTCAGCATAAAGCTAACCTGCTGTTTCATGATAAAGCTTAAAATGAGGAATATGATCGATAGGCTAAATTGAAATACGACCAGACTTTTTATAAAACCAGGTGTTTTTGTTGAAGAAACATGCTCACTAAAAAATGATGCCGGTGTTTTTCTTGAAATGTGAATTGCCGGGTAAATACCGGTAATAATCGTTAAAAAAAGCAGTAAACCTAAGATCGATAACCAGATTACAGGATCTGCCCAGAGCTTCATTTCCAGCTTCTTTCCTATTAAGTCTTCAAAAGATGAAGAAAAAAGAGAAGCCATTAAAAAGCCCAATATTAACGATAAAGCACAGTGTAAGAATATTTCACCATAGATCTGAAATCCAATTTGGTTTTTAAAAGCACCTATAGAACGTCTAACGGCTATTTCTTTCATTTTCTCGTCGGTTTGGCTAAGCCTAAGGCTCACAAAATTAATCCCGGCGATGATTAAAATAATTGCTGCTATAACCCCTAAGATGATTGTGTACATAGCATTGGTTACGGTAGGATTGTAGACTTCAGTATTAAAATGAACCTTAGAAAGTGGCTCCAAATGCATTTTCATGTTTTGGTTGGTCGCGAAATTTCCCATATGTTTTTCTAAAAACTCTGGGAATTTTGCTTCAATGGTCTGTACAGAAGATTCATTATTCAGTTTTACCCATAGGTTACAAAAACCGCTAGTCCATTCATTTTTATAATAATCTGCCAATGCTGGGTTGCATGAGCTAAAATAATTTTCGAAAGGAAGCAAAATATCAAACTGGATACTCGAGTTTTTAGGGATCTCTTTTGCAATTCCTGCAACCGTATAACTTTTAATACTATTGTTTGCTCTTATATTTAAATATTTACCAATGGCCTGGCTGGTACCAAAATATTTTTTGGCGATCGCTTCAGTAATAACAACATTATTTTTTTCATCTAAAACCGAAGCTGCATTACCATACAAAAGCGGAAAACTGAAATCATTTAAAAACTCACTACTTACAAAATCGATTTTCTCTTTGTGAAAGTAATTTTGATGTTTTATGTCTAAAGTTAATTGTGCAATACTAGTGATCGATTCGATCTCAGGTATATCATTTTTTAAAGTTAAAGCAGCCTGGTAAGGATGGAAGGCAAATTTATGGATCGAGCCGTCACTAGGATATGTTACTTCTTCCGTAAGGCGGTATAAATTATCGGCATTATCATGAAAATCATCAAAAGACCATTCGAATCTTACATAAAAAACAAGCAGGATACAGCAAGCTAAACCTAAGGCCAACCCACCAATACTTATTACTGAATCTTTCTTGTTCTTAAGAAGATTCCTCCAGGCTATTTTGATGTAGTTTTTAAACATGACTCTTTATTTTGTCCCGATAGTTAGTGGGAGATGAATTATTCGGTTTTTAAGCTTTTTGCAGGATTGATGATTGCTTTTTTTGCAGATTGGATTCCCACAGTTAACATAGCGATACTAATTATTACGGAAGCTGCAAGACCAAAGACCCACCATTTTATTTCTATGCGATGCGCATAATCCTGAAGCCATTGTTGCATAGCGTACCAACCAATTGGGACTGCAATTATGACGGCTACAGCAATGGTTTTTAAAAAGTCTTTTGAGAATAGCATCACAATAGATTGTACCGATGCGCCAAGCACTTTCCGAATCCCTATTTCTTTTACGCGCTGCTCGGTTACCTGAACGATCAACCCAAAAACACCCAAGGCTGCCAGGAATAAACTAAGCGCACTAAAGAAGCTGAAAAACTGTAAAAGTTTGGTTTCGGCATCATATTGTTTTTGTAGTAGATCTGAAACATTATTGATTTCCAGAAGCTTGTAAGGATAAAATTCTTGCCATAATTGGTTGATTTTGGCAACAACTTTTTCCTCAGAGCCAGATTTTATACGCATGAGTAGGCTTCCCCGATCTGGATTTTTATCAGCCTGAATCACGATTGGTTTTGCGCTGGTTCTAAGATTTTCATTATTAAAATTGCTTACAATACCAACAGGCGTTGCTTCCAAATCTTTATTAGCGACATTTAATTGATCTACTTTTAGAAGTTTTGCAGCCTGAGCGGTAATTAGAGATGGCCTTTTCTCCAACTCAGCTTTTTTGGCCGAATCCATTTCAACATAAAAACTTTGTGCCAGGGCATCACCGCCAAAATCATTGCTTAAAAATCTTCCTTTTTCAATTTCCAGGCCTAGTGTTTCAGCTAGGTCGGTATCGGCGAACATATACCAGATCTCCACTTCATCACCAGAATTGTCCGGACTTTCAATTTTTCTGGTCATGTTTCCACCACCGTTTGAAGGTAACCACGAAGTAATGCTTGCTTTCTCTATAAAAGGATTTTTTAGTAATTCGTTTTTAAATCTTTCTCCTTTATTCTGCCAGGTAGAATACTTAATACTTAAAAGATGGGAAGCATCAAACCCAATATCTTTAGTTTTTAAAAGTGCTACCTGCTGATTTACCACGATCATAGCGATGAGTACAACCAGTGAAATTGAAAACTGAAAAATCACGAGCCCTTTCCTTACAAACTGAGTTTGGCCTGTGGCGCTAGTTATAAATTTCTTGCGCAGCGACGCCAAAGGATTTATTCTTGAGATCAATAACGCGGGATATAAGCCGGTAAGAATACTTAAGGCGAAAATCGATGAGGTTGCATAAAGAAATAATAAAATAGAATTGGTGAAAGTGAGCGCCAAAGGATGATCGATATAACTTACGATACCCGGTAAACTCAGCTGATAGATCACAAAAGCCAGAATACCAGAAATAAGAAAAAACAATCCAGATTCTGCTAAATATTGAGAGATAAGCTGAAACCGTTCTGCTCCTAAAACCTTTCTAACACCAGTTTCCTGCATTTTATGAGAAGCTCTTGCAGTAGTTAGATTGATGTAATTGATGCAGGCGATAACCAATAATAAAATTGCTATCGCACCCAAAATATAAAGTTTGTGGGCACTTCCTTTATAGGATTGGTTTTGTGCAAAATCAGATTTTAAATAAATATCCTGTAAAGGCTGTAACTCAAATTTATCTGGATGTTCCGCTTCGGTATAATTTGAATACCAGTTATTGAATTTTGTCTCAAACTTTGTTTTACCTATATCTTTTTTTAGACTTACATAATAGCTTTGAAAAAATCCAAACTGCTGCTTATTAAGCAATTCTGTTCTGGGTTTACGAAGATAAATCACCTCTCCTTTAAGATGTGTGTTTTTAGGAATATCTTTAAAAACCCCGGTGATAAGATATTCGTTAGGCTCATTGCTGTAGGAAGGAAGATCTTTAATGGTTTCACCAACCGGATTTCTTCCGTTAAAAAATCTTTTTACCAATGATTCTGAAATTATAATGTTTGAAGTTCCTTCAACCAAATTTTTTGGACTTCCTGAAGAGATCTCAATATCAAATATGTCCAAAAATGAAGGATTGGTTTGGATCACTTTGGTTTCTGTGCCTTCACCCTGAATATTTCTAAAACTAAAATAGGTATCAAATTGCTCGATGGTAGCAATATTCTCGACTTCCGGGAAATCTTTTAATGCGATATTTGTACCCGAAAGTGCATAATCTCCCTTTTCTAAGAGTTCACCATTTCGGGTATTTATAGTATTTACCCTAAAAATTCGATCCTTTTTAGACCAAAATCGATCATAGGAGGATTCATCGATCACCACTGTTGTCACAGCTAGGCAGGCAGCTAATCCAATCGTTAACCCAATAATATTGATTAATGAATAGGTGCCATTCTTCAAAAGATTCCTCCAGGCTATTTTGATATGATTTCTGATCATGACTATTCGGTTCTTAAAGAGTTTACAGGGTTTTTTAGAGCAGTTTTGATGGTTCTAAAACTTATCAGGATGGTGGAAAAAACTAACATTCCGATGGCACTAAGGGCAAAGACCCACCAGGAAAGTTCGGTTCTATAGGCAAAATCCTGTAACCATTCATTTAGGAGCCAGCCTGCGATAGGAGCAGCGATCACAAAAGCAATAAGTACCAGCACAAGGAAATCTTTACAAAGCAATAGATTAAGCTGTGCCAGCGAAGCCCCAAGAACCTTTCGGATTCCTATTTCTTTGGTTCTTCGATTTATAGTATAAAGTACCAGTCCCAGCAATCCCAGGCTACAAATAAGGATCGAAAGCCCCATTGCCCAATTAAGAAGAGTCGAAAGCCGGCTTTCACTTTGATAGAACCTTTTGATGGATTCGTCTACAAAATGCATTTCAAAATTCTCTCCCGGGAACACCTCGTTATAAGCTTTTTCTATTTGTGTAATGGTATTTTGTAATTGCCCAGAACCTGCGCTGGGCAGCATTATGTGGATATCCCTAAACCTAGGCCAATCCTTACGGTAGGTATCGCCGGTAAGCGCCATAGGATTAATGCCAGATCTTAACGAACGCTGATTAAAATCTTTCATCACCCCTACGATCCTATAATCATCTTCTACTTTTAAAATTTGCCCTAGGGCCTTTTCGGAATCTTGAAATCCTAAGGCATTCAAGGCCGTTTCGTTAATGACTAATTCTTTAATGGTATCGTTTAATGGGAGCCTACCAGCCAATAATGGAATTTCATAAATGTTAAGATAAGCTGAATCGCCATACAAAAATTCAATCTCGGTATTAATTTCCCGATCCCCATTCATAAAATTTACACCAGAAGAATGCGTGCTGTTAGAGGCCGGTGGCATGCCCCCCATACTGATCTTATCTATGGCAGGAATACGTTTAAGTTTATTATACAGCACCAGGTTCTTATCAAAACCCCTGTAGGACCATGGCGCTTGCACATAACCTATGGCCTGGGTTCTAAAACCCATGTCGGATTGCATCAAAAACCGTGTTTGTTTGCTCACCAGTAAAGTTGCAATAAGAAATCCTTGCGCAATGGTGAACTGAAAGACAGTAAGAAACTTTCTTAAACCTGCCTTACCCGGCGCTGTAGTCACCTGATTTTTTAATACGCGTACCGGTTTAAAACGGGTAAGTACAATAGAGGGGTAAACTCCAGAAAGGAGCGTAACGAATAAAATAAGAAGTACACCACAAACAAGGACAAGAGGTTCTTTAAAAACCGAGAATGATAGGCCTGCTGGTATAAAATCTGAAAAAACTTTTAAAAGCCAGTAGGACAATAAAATAGAAATTATTGCAGATAAGATCGTTAAAACCAGAGTTTCGCCCATAAACTGCATTACCAATTGCTTTTTAGAGCTTCCCAAAGTCTTTCGTATTCCTATTTCCTTGGCACGTTGCGTTGCCTGAGCCGTATTGAGGTTTATAAAATTAACACAACCCAAAAGCAGCAGAAAAACGGCTATTATAGAAAGACCCCAGATTGCAGATTTGTTTGAAGTATATTCTGTAAAGCTGAAAATCCCTAATTCCTGATCAAAATGGAGCTCCTTAAGGGGTTGCAGTTTGAAAAGACGTTGAATATTCATTTGTTTGTTGTAGTCAGACTCGTGTGCCGCTGCAATATCATTCAGTTTCTTTTGTAAAACGTAAGGGGTCTTTTTATTTATCCTTACAAATAACTGTGAACTGTTACTGGTGCTTCCCCAATTATCATTGAAAACCTGATCGGACATGTCGGTTGCCTTTGCCGTTTCTAAAGAGAAGAATTCTTCAAAAATAAAATCTGTTCTTTTGGTAAAATTCGCTACAATTCCACTCACTTCCACAAGGATAGAATCGTTATATACCAGTTGTTTTCCTATTAAGTTCTCTGCAGGGATATTTGGAAAATACTTTTCAGCCCGGGCTTGAGTAAGCACGACTTTATTGGGTCCACCTAGTGAAGTTTGAGGGGAGCCTGCAAGCCAATTGTATTGAAAAACATCAAAATACTCCGGATCTGTAAATACGGTATATTCGGGTTCTTTAAAAATAATGCCATTTTCGGTATTCTTCACATTAATAAAACTTCCGGTATACAAAGTGGTAGCCTGCTCCACATCAGCGATCTCTTCTTTTACAACCTGATGCAACGGGATGCTAACACCTGCGTTACCGTAGGTTCCCTCAGGTGAATTAAAAACCGTCTTGATCCTGTAGATGTTGTTAGCATTTTTATGAAAATCATCAAAGGTGAAATCATAATAAACCATTAAGCCTATAACAAAAGAGGCACTAAAACCTATCGCAAGACTAATGATATTGATTGCAGAAAAGATCTTTGAGTTCCAGATATTCCGCCAGGCGATTTTGATATAGTTTTTGAACATGGCTTTATTCTGTTTTGATGTTTTTTACCGGATTTGACAGAGCTGCTTTAATGGCTTGTGAACTTACGGTTAGTAAAGTGATAAAGATGATTACTATTCCTACAAGAGCAAAAACCCACCACTCGACGCCTATATTATAGGTGTAGTTGTTTAGCCACCTGCTCATTGCGTACCATGCGATTGGAGAGGCAATAAAAAACGAAATAAGTACCAATTGTAAAAAATTAGAAGATAAAAGAGTTACAAGCTGGGCGATATTGGCACCTAATACTTTTCGTATTCCAATTTCTTGGATTCTACTATGTACCATATAGGTTGCTAAACCAAATAACCCAAGACAGGATATAAATATGGTTAGGCCTGCAAAAAGAGCTGATAAAGAGGCGGTACGTTTTTCAGATTCAAATTTATTAGCATATTTTTCATCGACAAAATGATATTCAAAAGGATAATCTTGATTAAATTTTTTAAAGATTTTTTCAGCGGTCGCAAGGTTTTCGCTTATACTGTTTTTAGAGTTCAATTTCATATGCATCACCCCAAACCAACGAGAAGGGCCACAGATCATCATGGGTTGGATAGGTTCGTAAGGAGATTGAATTATAAAATCCTGTATAACCCCAACAACTTTCCAATTTGTGTTGCTATCACTAACAATAGCTCCTATAGGGTTTTTCAATCTCATTTTTTCAACAGCCGTTTCATTTAATAAAATAGCGGTACTGTCTGAAGGGTAAGTATTAATATCGATATCTCTGCCAGCAATAATTTTGGTTCCTGTAGATTTTGTAAAATCGGTATCGGCGCTCATAATAGTAAAGCCTGTATCATGATCGGCTTCGGTGCTTCCGTTCCAACTAAACCCCCAACTATCACTATATTGCTCTGTAATTGGACTAAGGGTTTTGGTTACTGCGACTACAGCATTACTTTGTAGTAACTCATTTTTAATCGATAGGTAATTGCTCCTAATATTATCATCTAAAATGGTATAAATTAAATTTTCCTTTACATAACCTGTATCTCGTTGTTGCGCATAGTTAATTTGGCGGTTAATAATGATAGTACATGTTATAAGCAGAATAGCAAAAGTAAATTGAGAAACAACAAGTATTTTACGTGGCATGATGATATCTTTTATGCTACTAATTTTGCCTTTTAAAACTTTAGCAGGCTGAAAGGAAGACAGGTAAAATGCAGGATAACAGCCTGCTAAGAGTCCTGTGAATAAAATGAACCCGATAATTAGTAACCAAAATGTGAAATTGGTATAATCAATATGTAGTGACTTATTTACTAATTGATTAAAGGGATTAAGGAAACTAAATACAAGAAGTAAAGCTAAAATACCTGCAAAAAAAGTAATTAGAATACTTTCTCCTGTAAACTGCAAAATAAGATTTCTTTTTTGTGCTCCTACAACTTTACGGATCCCTACTTCTTTGGCTCTTTTTTCACTACGAGCGGTACTTAAATTCATAAAATTGATACAAGCAATAAGTAGAATAAAAATGGCAATAACACTAAATAATCTAACGGTAATTATTTTTCCTGCCACTAATTTTCCATTTTCACTTTTTGAATAAAGCCATAACTTTTCTAGCGGCCAGCTAAAAACTTCGGTACTGGATGGATGGGCACTTTCTTTGGTATGATTTATAGTGATTTCTTTTATATGCTTGTCAAAATCAACTTGTGAGACGTGCGGTTTTAATTGCACAAAAGTTTGTACAGAATTATTTCCCCAGTAACTATCGTCCCAACCGTTAACTTTCATATAATTCCACGGTAAGATAAAATCAAAGTTAAAACGAGTGTTGTTTGGTAAATCTTTGAGAATTCCAGCTACTTTATATACATGGGATTGCTCTACCTGAATGGTTTGTCCCATGGCATCATTATCATCAAATAATTTCTTTGCTAATTTCTGAGTAATAACAATTCCTGAAGGATCTTTTAATATGGAAGATTCATCACTGTCATATAACGGAAATGAAAACATTTGTAAAAAATCTACATCGGTTATGATTCCTGTAGTTTTAAACTTTTTATTACCTACTTTTAGCCAAAGATCCTCATTAGGATCAACTCTGGCTACATGGGATACTTCAGGATAATCTTCCTTTATTGTTTTTCCCAGAATTTTAGGTGTGTTACCCCAAGCCCAGTTTTCACCATCAAAGGTATCTCGATTGTAGAGTTTATAAATATTTTTCCCATTTTCATGAAATCGATCATAACTTAATTCATTTTCAATCCAAATCAATATGAGAATTGCACTTGCCATACCTACAGCGAGTCCACCAATATTAATTACCGAAAAAGCTTTATTTTTCCAGATGTTGCGCCAGGCGATTTTGATATAGTTTTTTAGCATTGCTTTTTAATTTTATTGGGTTGCCTACCTCACGGGTTTTTAACCCCTGTGAGGTTTAGGCCTTATTCTGTTCTTAGTGATTTCACAGGGTTTGTTATGGCTGCTTTAATAGCTTGTGAGCTAATCGTTAGTAATGCGATGAATAACGTTAGTATCCCAGCACCGGCAAAAACCCACCAATCGAGATTCGTTTTATAAGCAAAATTTTGTAGCCAGAATTGCATTAAATACCAGCCAACTGGGATAGCGATAATGCATGAAATGGCAATCAATTTTAAAAAGTCTTTGGAAAGTAGCGTAGTAATTTGTGCTACTGAAGCGCCTAAAACTTTGCGGATCCCTATTTCTCGTTTTTTAAGTTGTGCGGTATACGTGCTTAGCCCAAAGAGTCCCAGGCAAGAAACGAAAATGGCCAAAATCGAGAATATTTTAAACAGCTTTCCTGTTCTGATATCATCGCGATACATGGTTTCGTATTGTTTATCCAAAAAGGAATAATTAAATGGAAAACCAGGATTATAGGTATTCCAAATTTCTTCAATAGCCACCATACTTGCAGAAATATCACCATCTGTTGTTTTTATGTACATACGATATGGGTCAGGGTCATAATACATCACTGCGGGTTGAATTTGATTTTTCATGGAAGTAAAATTGAAATCTTTTACTACTCCTGTAATGATGCCTTTAGTGTCCCAAAGTTCGAAGCTTTTGCCAATAGGATTTTTAATTCCGGCTTGTTTAACGGCCGTTTCATTCAGTATAAAATGTAAAGAATCTTCAGCACGACCTTTAAAATTTTCCCCTGCCAAAAGCTGCATTTTCATCATTGGGATAAAATCTTTGTTTATACCAATAGGATGCACGATAAAATCGCTTTGTGGATCTTTGCCATCCCAATTGGTATCTCCGGTAGTCATTCCATTATTTACGATGTTACTGTTGCTAAAGGAAACCCCGGCGATATTGGGCAAATTTTCAACTTGATTTACAATAGCTTCTTTATGAGAGCGCATTTTAGAAGACATATAAAAGTTAAGCACTTGCGAGCGATCGTACCCGGGATTTTTACTGGTAATAAAATCCAGTTGTTTCCCAATAATAATAGTGCTAATGATAAGGATTACTGAAAATGAAAACTGAAGGCAAACCAATACCTTTCTAAATGTTCCTGCGCCAACACCAGTGATCACATTTCCTTTAATAGCTTCTAGCGGCTTAAATGAAGATAATAAGACTGCCGGGTAAATGGAAGAGGCGACTAAGGTGGAAACAAACACCACCCCGATCATTCCCCATAATTCGGGCTCAAGAAAATTAAAATGGATATCTTTTCCTGCAACCTGATTAAAATAAGGGGCTAATAAATAGATTAGCCCCATTGCTAAGACAATCGCTAATAAAAAGAAAATACACGACTCAATAATAAATTGTATAAAAAGTTGACTCCTGTCTGCCCCAATAAGTTTACGTAAACTAACCTCTTTGGCTCTTTGTATAGATCTTGCCGTATTAAGGTTCACATAGTTTATACAAGCGATAGAGAGGATAAGCACTAAAACAATCCCAAAAATGCGAACTGTTTTAATACGTGTTGGATCACCACCATAACTGTAAAGATTCATTTGCTGAATAGGCTGGAGGTAATACGAATCTTTTTCGCCACTTAGATGAGCATTGGGATCTTTAGCTTGCTGTATTTTTGTAAGTTTTTGAATCACTTTTTCTTCGGAAGCATCTTTCTGAAGCTTTAAATAGGTTACAAAATTGAAGTTTCCCCAATCACTGTTCATTGATTTCCAATAACCTGTACCGTCGTAGTTTTCAGAAAAAATCAACATTGGGAAAAACAGCTCGTAATCTAAACTTGAATTTTTCGGAATATCTTCAATGATTCCGGTTACGGTAAAATTATCTTTATAATCGGCAGCGATGGTTTTGCCCATAGCTTCTATAGTTCCAAAATATTTTAGGGCTGCTTTTTTTGTAATGATAACCGAATTATTGCCTGAAAAAGGAGCGGATGAATTTCCATCGATAAACTTCAGGTTAAAGACATTGAAAAATTCAGGATCAATAAAAGCCCCACCTCTGGCTTCGAATTTGTTTGATGAGGTACTAAAAATTCGGTAACCATTAAAATCCATTATTCTAGTTGCGTTTTCAACCTCTGGAATTTCGGTTTTGGCGTAATATGCTACCGGGCCAACAGAGCTTCCCCATGTTTGCGAATTTTCGCCACTGCTTAAGATACTGGAAACTCTATAAATATGTGATGAATCACCAATTTTGTTATAATTTAATTCGGCTTTAATCCATACGGCGATAAAGATGGCCACACAAAGGCCCAGTGATAAGCCCAGCAAACTTAGTCCATTATAAAACTTGGATTTCCAAAGGTTTCTCCAGGCCGATTTTAGATGAATTTTAAACATAATTTTTGTTTTGAATAACGATTGATGTATACCCCTAGAATTTTTAAAAATGTTGATCCCAGCTTAAAATATTCTCTTTTGATGATAAGAGATTAGATGATTGATGAATGACCCCTTAAAATGTCTAGTGTTGGTATTCTGCGAGTATATTTTCGGTTACTTTTTGTCCGTCTAACATTCTGATGATTCGATGACTGTACTTTGCGTCGTGTTCGCTGTGAGTAACCATGATGATGGTGGTTCCGGCAGCGTTGAGCTCGGTTAATAAATCCATAACCTCGTTACCATTGCTGCTATCCAGGTTTCCGGTAGGCTCATCGGCAAGAATAAGCTTAGGGTTATTTACTACGGCACGGGCAACGGCTACACGTTGTTGTTGCCCGCCAGATAATTGTTGCGGGAAATGCTTGCGGCGGTGCATAATTTGCATTTTCTCTAAAACTTCATGCACCCGTTCTTTACGTTCTGCTGGTTTTACGCCTGTATAAATTAATGGCAGCTCTACATTTTCGAAAACGCTAAGCTCATCGATAAGGTTAAAGCTCTGGAAAACAAAACCAATATTGTGTTTTCTAAGATTCGCTCTTTTACGCTCATTAAATCCGGCAACTTCGATCCCATTAAAAATATAGCTGCCGCCATCAGGATCATCAAGAAGCCCTAAAATATTAAGCAATGTTGATTTTCCGCAACCCGATGGCCCCATAACCGAGACGAATTCTCCTTCTTTTACTTCAAAAGAAAGCTTATTAATAGCAATGGTCTGTACTTCGTCTGTACGGTAAAACTTTTCGAGATCTGTTATTTTTATCATGATGAATGTATTAGTCCTTAATAATTATGTTTAAAAGTATGGAATTTAGTCTTTTAGCACCAGCTCCTGAATATCTTCATAATTGCTGTAGCTTGAGGTAATGACCCGGTCGCCCGGTTCTAAACCTGAAAGTACTTCGTAATATTCGGTGTTTTGGCTGCCTAACTGAATATCGGTTTTATAAGCAATACTGCCGTCTTCACTTAACTTAAAGATCCAGTTCCCGCCGGTTTCCTGAAAAAACCCTCCCTTAGGAATAAGCACAGCTTCTTTTTCCTGGCTCAATGCTACCCGGATTTGCAGTGTTTGCCCTCTTCTAATTTTTTGTGGAGCGTCTTCCAGAAAGGTCATATCTACCTGAAACCTTCCGTTTGCCACCTGAGTATAGACTTTCTTTATTTCCAGCGTATAACTTTTTCCGTCGAAATTAAAACTTCCCTGCTGCCCGGCGTAAATTCGGGAAATATAATGCTCATCTACATCTACACGCACTTTATAACCGCTAATCACGTCGATTTGTCCCAGGCGTTCACCTTTAGATTTAGACTGACCAATTTCAGCATCTAAGGAAGTCAGCTGCCCATCTACCGGGGCTCTTACGATAAGGTCTTCAACTTTTTTACGCATTAATTCTAAGGCTTTTCTTGTTTTTTCGTAAGATTCTCTTGCCTGTACATTTTCTTGTTTAGATGAAATAGAATCCTGCTGTAGCACTCTTTCGGTTAAGGCTAAACGGTCTTTTTGATAATTGTAATTGTTTTTGGTTTCCAGATATTCCTGTTCAGCAACCGCACCTTTTTCAAATAGTTTTTTATTCAGTTTATATCTTCTTTCCGCTTCTCTAAGACTGCTTTTTACTTCAGTTAGTTGATTGAGCTTACCAATCGTATTCTCCCGAGACGCATTTTGTGTGCGCTGCATTTGTGTAAGCAGATTATAAACCTGGGTTTCCTGATTCACTAAACTCAACTCTAAATCGGTATTCGATAATCTAAGGATAGGCTCTCCTTTTTTCATCATTGCGCCGTCCTCAACAAATTTTTCCTCTACACGACCACCTTCTAAAGCATCCAGGTAAATGGTGGTAATAGGCATCACTACTCCGTTAACCGGAATGTTCTCCTGAAAAATGTCTTTTTTAACGCTGCTTATACTAATTCGTTCTTTTTCAACATTAAGTCGGGTGCTACCACTTGAGGAGAGTAATACAAAAACGATAAGCCCCACTAAAAGTATAATACCAATAATCATGGCTATTTTCTTAGGAGTAAATCGTTTTTTTTCTATAGGTATATCCATTTTGATTGATGTTGTCTAATTGATATTGGTTATTATTTGTATTGTTTTTCTAGATTGAAAATTTTCACATGCTCTTAAAACTATGTTATAATGATGCCAAAATCGTAAGTGTCTGAATTTAAATCATTTAAATTTTTATGCAGAAGGAAAAGTGTTCGTTTTTAAGACACTATCTGTTCGAAAACAAAACAAATTCGAGCAGGATTAAATTTCTAAAGTCATTTTTATTTATAGGTAATAGAAAGTCGTAATATTGTAGGTATGCAATTGAAGAATGCGAACATACTGGTTATAGATGATGATCCCGATGTGTTAACTGCATTACGGATTATGCTGAAATCGTTGGCAAACAAAGTCGTTACCGAAAAGAATCCGAATAATATCGCCGCTCTTTTAGAACAGGAAAAATTTGATGTCATTATTCTGGATATGAATTTTAACGGAGTGGTAAATACTGGTAATGAAGGAATTTTTTGGCTGAATAAGATTAAGCAGATCGATAAAAAGGTAGATGTTATTTTAATTACGGCTTATGCCGATATTGATTTGGCGATACGTTCTTTAAAAAAAGGAGCTTCAGATTTTTTGGTAAAGCCCTGGAAAAATCAAAAAATGATTGAGGCCTTAAAATCGCTGGTTGAAAAAAAGTCAGTAAAACCGCAACTATCCAGACCTACTGCTGCCGGAAATAAAATTATTGGCGAAAGTGAAGAAATGCAGCTGGTATTTGAAAAACTTAAAAAAGTAGCGCCTACAGATGCGAATGTGTTGATCTTGGGTGAAAATGGGACCGGTAAAGATTTGGTTGCCCGAGCGGTACACGATCAATCCCTTCGGAAGAATAAGCCATTCGTAAAAGTAGATGTGGGTGCACTGACGGAGAGTTTGTTTGAAAGTGAACTTTTTGGATATAAAAAAGGAGCATTTACCGATGCGCGTGAAGATCGAAAAGGACGTTTTGAAGCGGCCAACGGCGGTACACTTTTTCTAGATGAAATAGGGAATATTAGTTTACGCCAACAGGCAAGATTGCTTACGGTTTTACAAAACCGAACCATTACTCCGCTAGGATCCAACGAAAGTATTCCTATTGATATTCGGTTAATTTGCGCTACAAATTTAGAGCTGAGTGATCTTGCTGATGAAAATACGTTTAGAAAAGATTTAATTTACCGTATTAATACGGTAGACCTTATGGTGCCACCACTTCGGGAGCGTGGTACCGATATAACCCTACTTAGCCGATATTTTACCGATTTATATGCTGAAAAATACTTTAAAGCACCATTTTCATTCGATAAAGATTTCTTTAGTAAGCTGAAATCACATTCTTTTCCGGGGAATGTTCGGGAGCTCCAGTATGTGTTGGAAAGGGCCGTGATTATGGCTGATGGTGATACCCTGGCTGCTGAAGATTTAGTTTTTTCAGGATTAGAAAAATCGATACCAGCAGCAAACGGAATTCAGGAAACAAATCTTGAAACGGTAGAAAAACAAACGATTTTAAAAGTTATCGAAAAAAATAAAGGAAATATTTCCAAATCGGCTAAAGAATTAGGGATTACCAGGGCAGCTTTGTATCGCAGACTCAATAAATATGACTTATAAAAGGTACAGTTTAGGTCTTTTGCTAAGATTGGTGATTTTAACGGGGGCTTTAACTGCCGTAGCTTTCGGAATTAGTCTACACCAAATGGTATTGCTTGTTTTAGGAGCTATCCTATCCTTAATATTATTTTATAACCTGTATAAATTTATAACCCGTCGTTTTAATGCGATGGACGATTTTTTTGAATCGGTTAAATACAACGATTTTTCAAGACGCTTTGTAAGCAAAGGTGCTCCTGAAGACCTGGCACGCCTTCATAAAGGTTTTAATCTGATTAATGACAAAATTAGAGAGATCAACTCGAATAAAGAGGCACAGTATCTTTATCTTCAGAAAATATTAGAAATGGTAGATGTTGGGATCATTTCTTATAATCAAAAAAACGGAGATGTTCTTTGGGCAAACGAAGCAATCAAGAAAACACTAAGTATTCCTTCCTTTAAAAATATTAAGTTTCTAAAAAGCCGAAAACCGGAATTATTCGAGACTATTTTTGAAATGAGTCATCTTACCGGGAGTTCAATAAGCATCAAAGTAAATGGCGAAAAGCTAAAAGTTTTGGTTTCTGAAACGGTTTTTTATGAAAATGAACATTCGTTTAAGATCATTTTACTACAAAATATTGATGAAACCTTAAATCAAAACGAATCTGAAGCCTGGAAGAAATTATTGAGTGTAATGACGCACGAGATTATGAATTCTATCGCGCCAATTTCTTCGCTGGCCGATACGTTGCAATATCAGGTAAGAGAAAACCTTAAAAATCCCGAAGAAAATACTTTAGATATTTTAGATTTAAATGAAGCGATTGGAAGTATTAAAAAGCGGAGTGAAGGTTTAATGAAATTCGCGAAAACCTACCGTAGCCTAAATAAGGTGACTCATATTAATCGTAACAATGTTTTTGTAGAAGATCTTTTTGCATCGATAGAACGATTAATGAAGCCTTCTTTAGCAGCTAAGGATATAATGTTAAACTTCGATCTTTCTAATTCACAATTACAGGTGAAAATCGACAGTTATCTTATCGAACAGGTGCTAATTAATTTAATTGTAAATGCACGGGATGCGTTACAGGATATTGAAAACCCAGAAATTTATGTGACCGCTAAATCCACTACAGACGGTTACACAATTATAAAAGTAATTGACAATGGTAATGGTATTCCGCCAGAAATTCAGGAAACCATATTTGTTCCTTTCTTTACCACCAAAAAGAATGGTAGTGGTATCGGCTTAAGTTTATGTAAGCAAATTATGATGTTGCATAAAGGGAAAATCCAAATTCATAGTGAAGAACATAAAGGGACGTCGATAAGTCTTTTGTTTTAAAATAAAAGTGTATTTAGTCCTTATCAGCTTCTATTCGAATCATAGAGATACGTCTTATACCTGTAAATAATTTCCTATTAATACGAGTAAAAAGTGTTACGAAATCGAAATAGTTTGTTTTAAGCGATAATTAGTGATATTCAACGAAAAATTCTGTTTTAATCATTGATTATAGATAATTTAGCGAAAAATTTAAAACCTTTACAAAGAGTTTTACGTTAATTTATTAACAAGAAGTTTTAGGTCGATACTTTTAAAATTAAATTGTGCTGTAGGAAAAGTTATATGAAAAAGAGATTTTTAATACTAACCATACTTCTTTTTAGTATTACAACCAATCCGGTTTTTGCTAACGATGGTTCAGATCCACCTAATCCAGGAAAGGCAGCAGAAGATGACGGCCTACCGCCCCCACCTGGTAGAAATGTACCCATTGATTCCAATCTAAGTTTTCTTTTGGTCGGAGGATTATTTATTGGAGTAACTTATATTTTTAGATCTTACTCTAAGAAAGTTCAGTAATTCTTTTTACGTATTTTCCAATAACATCAAATTCGAGGTTTACGATTGTCCCATTTTCTATTTGCTTAAACGTAGTGTTTTCAAAAGTATAAGGGATAATTGCTACAGAGAATGAATTTCTTTCAGAATTAACAACCGTTAGGCTTACGCCGTTTATGGTGATAGACCCTTTTTCTATTGTAATGTTATTTAGCGAAGGGTCATATTCAAAAGTGAATTGCCAGCTGCCATCGATATCTTTAACCTCTATACATTTTGCGGTCTGGTCTACATGTCCCTGTACAATATGGCCATCAAGTCGGTCTCCAAGTTTCATTCCTCGTTCCAGATTCACATGGTCACCTTCAGCCAGGTGATTTAAGTTAGTTTTGTTTAATGTTTCCTGAATGGCCGTAACGGTATAGCTATGATCTTTAATAGAAACCACTGTTAAACATACGCCATTGTGGGAAACACTCTGGTCAATTTTTAATTCGGGTGTCATTGCTGCTTCTACCTCTATATGAAGATTAGTATTTTCTCTAACTAATTTCCTTATTTTTCCTACTTCTTCTACAATACCGGTAAACATGGATTCTATAATATTGGTTACATTTGTATGTAAAAGTAAAATATATATTCGAAGGAAGTATGAAACATCCTAAAAAGATAAAAGTAGGAATTAGTATAGGTGACTTGAATGGAATTGGAAGCGAAATTGTACTGAAGACTTTTGATGATTCCAGAATGCTGGACTTTTGTACTCCTGTAATTTTTGCTTCAACCAAGATTATCACTTTTTTAAAGAAAAAATATAAACTGGCAATTAACTTTCAAGGAATCGATAGTGCAGAACATGCGATCGATGGAAAAGTAAATATTGTAAATGTTTGGAAAGAAAGTGTGACGATTAATTTTGGGGAAGAAGATCCTAAAGTTGGGGAGTATGCTTTTAAATCTTTAGAAGCTGCTACAGAAGCTTTAAAGAAAGATGAAATTGATGCGTTGGTTACGGCGCCCATTAATAAGCATACCATCCAATCAGATAAATTCAATTTTCCGGGTCATACTGATTACTTGGCGAAAGAACTACAGGGGGAGAGCCTTATGTTTATGATTACCGATAACCTTAAAGTAGGATTATTCACAGATCATGTAGCTTTAAAAGATATAGCCAATGTGATTACTCCGGAATTAATAAAAAAGAAAATTGCTATTATTCAGCATACGCTTAGGCAGGATTTTAGAATTCAGAAACCAAAAATCGCTGTGTTAGGTATTAATCCTCATAGTGGTGATAATGGCGTCATAGGCAAAGAAGATGAAGAAGTTTTAAAACCAACTTTAAACGAAATTCGTGAAAGCGGAGAGTTGGTTTTTGGTCCATTTTCTGCAGATAGCTTTTTCGGATCAAAAAATTATAAGAATTTTGATGCCGTAATTGCTTCCTATCACGATCAGGGATTAATACCTTTTAAAACACTATCCTTTGGGCAGGGGGTTAATTTTACAGCAGGATTAAGTAAGGTAAGGACCTCACCCGATCATGGTACCGCTTTTGAAATTGCGGGTACAAATTCTGCTAATATTAATTCCTTTAAAGAAGCTGTTTTTAAAGCAATTGATATTTATAAATGCAGAGAAGAATATAAAAAACTCACAAGAAACCCGCTAAAAAAGCAGAGCAAAAAGATATAAACAAAAAATTGTTTATAAAAAGCTTTTAGTTGATTTTATTTTTTATCTTTGCAGCCGCCTTTGTAAAAGGGCGAAAACTCAAAACTGAGGACGAAATGAGGAAAATGAAAGCCTATACGATCCCTTTTGTGGGGTTAAAGCTTGGGAAACACCAGTTTGAGTACGAGGTTGACAATGAGTTCTTTGAGCATTTTGAGTACGATGAGTTTAACAGTGCCGATGTAAAAATCGATCTGTTATTCGAGAAAAAGACAACCATGATGGAGCTTACGTTTAAAGCTTCCGGGACGGTAAATGTAAATTGTGATATCACAAACGAGCCTTATGATCAGCCAATAGAAAGTAGTTTATTCTTAGTGATCAAGTTTGGGGAAGAGTTTAATGATGATAACGAAGATTTACTTATCATTCCGCATGGGGAGTTCGAGATCAACGTACAACAATATATTTACGAACTTATTGTTCTTGCAGTACCAGCAAAAAAGATTCATCCCGGCGTTGAAGACGGGACGTTAAAATCTGATGTGTTGGATAAACTGGAGGAACTAAGCTTAGGCAATAAAGAAAAGAAAGATGGGGACGATATAGATCCCCGATGGGATAAATTAAAAAATTTACTAAACGATTAAATAATAGTAAGCCATGGCACATCCAAAGAGAAAGATATCTAAAACCAGAAGGGATAAAAGAAGAACTCATTATAAAGCAACTGCACCACAAATTGGTATAGATCCTACCACTGGTGAGGCACATTTATATCACAGAGCTCACTGGCATGAGGGTAAATTATATTACCGTGGTCAGGTGTTAATTGATAACACAGAGGAAGTAGAAGCTTAATTTTGATTAGGGCTTCAAAGAAATATACAGAAACTCTCACAACGTGGGAGTTTTTTGTTTTTAGTTGATTAAGTCCCAAAAAGACCTTAATTTGCACCCCTGTTTACAGAAATTTTAGTACATTTCTCAAATTGTTTGTACACTAACGAGCTGCAAACAAGGTGTATAAATTCAATTCTATGAATAAAATCACAGCAGCCATAACAGCTGTAGGTGGCTATGTGCCAGAAGATGTGTTAACCAACAAGATGTTGGAAGAGATGGTAGAAACCAATGACGAATGGATTACTACCCGAACTGGAATTAAGGAAAGAAGAATTTTAAAAGACCCCAATAAAGGAACTTCATATTTGGGGATTCAGGCAGCTAACGATCTTATCAATAAAACAGGTTTAGATCCTAAAGAAATAGACATGGTTATTCTTGCTTCAGCAACCCCGGATATGCCGGTGGCTGCGACAGGAGTTCATGTAGCTTCACAAATTGGAGCAATAAATGCCTTTTCTTACGATTTGCAGGCAGCTTGTTCAGGCTTTTTATATGCGATGTCTACAGGCGCTGCATATATAGAATCGGGTAGATATAAAAAAGTATTGGTGATAGGGGCAGATAAAATGTCTTCAATTATCGATTATACAGATCGTACGACCTGTATAATTTTTGGTGATGGTGCCGGTGCTGTATTAATGGAGCCCAACGAAGAAGGTTATGGCTTACAGGATGAGATTTTGCGTAGCGACTCTATTGGTAGGGATTCTTTAAGAATCGAAGCAGGAGGCTCACTTTTACCTCCTTCTGAAGAAACCATAGCTAAAAAACTGCATTACGTAAAGCAAGATGGTAAAACGGTATTTAAATATGCCGTCTCTAATATGTCTGGAGTAAGCGCTCAGATTATGGAACGTAATCATCTTACAAATCAAGATGTAGATTGGTTAATTGCACACCAGGCAAATAAAAGAATTATTGGGGCCACTGCCAGTAGAATGGGTGTAGAAGACGAAAAAGTATTGATGAATATCGAAAGATATGGTAATACCACTTCTGCAACTTTACCTTTATTACTTAGCGATTACGAGAAAAAATTTAAAAAAGGAGATAATCTAATATTTGCTTCATTTGGAGGTGGTTTCACTTGGGGAGCTACATATCTTAAATGGGCTTATAATTCTTAAATAACACCCTTATTATTATGGATTTAAAAGAAATTCAGAATTTAATAAAGTTTGTTGCCAAGTCTGGTGCCAGTGAGGTAAAACTGGAAACCGGTGATGTGAAAATCACTATTAGAACGGGCTCAGACGAAAAAGAAACCACAGTTGTGCAACAAGTGCCAATGGGTGGACAGGTACAACCGCAAATGCCCGTACAACAACAGGCACCTGCTCCTGCACCGCAGGAAACTGCTGCACCTAAAGAAGAAGCTAAAGCAACCGAAGATACTTCTAAATACGTTACTGTAAAATCTCCGATCATCGGAACTTTTTACCGTAAGCCTTCGCCAGATAAACCTGTTTTTGCAGAAGTTGGAGATACCATAAAAGAAGGAGATGTACTTTGTGTGATAGAGGCGATGAAACTTTTCAACGAAATTGAAAGTGAAGTTTCTGGTAAGATCGTAAAAGTACTGGTAGACGATTCGTCTCCGGTAGAATTCGATCAGCCTTTATTTTTAGTAGATCCTTCTTAATTCTTACCAATTTTTGCACAGGAAAAATTTTCCTGTAAATAAAAACCACAGGTATGTTTAAAAAAATATTAATTGCCAATAGGGGAGAGATCGCAATGCGTATTATCCGTACTTGTAAAGAGATGGGGATAAAAACGGTAGCGGTTTATTCTACTGCAGATGCAGAAAGTCTTCACGTAAGATTTGCAGATGAAGCTGTATGTATAGGTCCTCCTCAAAGTAGTTTATCGTATTTAAAGATTGCCAATATTATTTCAGCGGCAGAAATCACGAATGCCGATGCGATCCATCCAGGATACGGATTCCTTTCTGAAAATGCCAAGTTCTCTAAAATTTGTGAAGAGCACGATATCAAATTCATCGGTGCCTCGGCAGAGATGATTAATAAAATGGGAGACAAAGCGACTGCAAAAGCTACGATGAAAGCTGCAGGAGTACCATGTGTTCCCGGTTCAGAAGGAATTTTAGAAAATTTTGACCAATGCCTTAAACTGGCTAAAGAAATAGGTTTTCCTGTGATGCTTAAAGCTACTGCCGGTGGTGGTGGTAAAGGAATGCGTGCTGTTTGGAAAGAAGAAAACCTTCAGGCAGCCTGGGATTCTGCTCGACAGGAAGCTGGTGCTGCTTTTGGCAACGATGGCATGTATATGGAAAAGCTTATCGAAGAGCCGCGCCATATCGAAATTCAGATTATTGGAGATCAAACCGGTAAAGCCTGTCATCTTTCAGAAAGAGACTGTTCAGTACAACGTCGTCACCAAAAATTAACCGAGGAAACTCCTTCTCCGTTTATGACGCCTAAACTGCGTAAGCAAATGGGAGAAGCAGCCGTAAAAGCTGCCGAGTATATTAAATACGAAGGTGCTGGAACCGTAGAATTTCTGGTAGACAAACACCGCAAATTCTACTTCATGGAGATGAATACCCGTATCCAGGTAGAGCACCCAATTACCGAGCAGGTGATCGATTACGATTTAATCCGTGAGCAAATTTTAGTAGCGGCAGGAGTTCCAATTTCAGGAAAAAATTACGAACCGCAATTACATTCTATCGAGTGTAGGATCAATGCTGAGGATCCTTATAACGGTTTTAGACCATCGCCAGGAAAAATTGAGACACTGCATACGCCAGGTGGCCATGGGATTCGTATCGACACCCATGTTTATAGCGGATATATTATCCCGCCGCATTACGATTCTATGATCGCTAAATTAATTACTACGGCACAAACCCGTGAAGAAGCGATTAATAAAATGAAGCGTGCATTAGACGAATTTGTGATCGAAGGAATCAAAACAACCATTCCTTTCCATAGACAGTTAATGGACGATCCAAGATATGTGGCCGGGAATTATACCACCGCATTTATGGATGATTTTAAAATGAATCCCATAGAAGAATAGTCAATATCGATTTTATATATAGCAAGCCTCGTTTTTACGAGGCTTTTTTATGGACTAATATTTAGCAATTTCCTTAAACTATTCAGAAAATTTACTTGCTTCTGCCTAATTACTGCTGAAATTATAAAAGTTTGTGTAATTTCAGATTATAAATTTTAAGCATGAATTTTTCGTATTGGGAGCAAAAAAGCTGGCTTTCTGATGTAGATTTTGTGATCGTGGGCAGCGGTATTACCGGTTTAAACTGTGCGCTCCAACTTCATAAAGATTACCCGGGTGCTACTATTTTAATTCTTGAAAACGGACTCTTGCCAGAGGGAGCGAGTACAAAAAATGCAGGGTTTGCCTGTTTTGGAAGTCTTTCTGAAATCTTAGAGGATCTTAAAGTACTACCGGAAGAGGAAGTGGTCGCTTTAATTCAAAAACGGGTAAATGGCTTAAAATTACTTCGGAAGAATTTGGGCGATGAGGAAATTGGATATAAAAATCATGGCGGATATGAAGTTTTTCTGAAAAAAGACAAAAGCCTCTTTGAAGAATGTGAGGCTGAAATGCCCAAGATCAATAAAATGCTTCAGGAAGTTTTTGAAACCGACTGTTTTTCGATTTCTGAGAATAAATTCAGGTTTAAAAATACTATGGAAAAGCTCATCTTTAGTCCGTTTGAATCCCAGATCGATACCGGGAAAATGATGAGCGAATTATTGCGAAAAATTTATAAAAAAGGTATCCGAATTTTGAATAATATTGCCGTCCGAAATTTTGAAGATCTGGGGAATAAAGTGGTGGTGAAAACAACGAATTTCGAGGTGGAATGTAGAAAGTTATTTATAGCTACAAATGGTTTTGCTTCTAAGTTTGGGATCACTAATGTAAAACCGGCAAGAGCGCAGGTTTTGGTTACAAAACCTATAGAAAACCTTCAGATTAGAGGAACATTTCATTTAGATAAAGGTTTTTATTATTTCAGGAATATTAATAATAGATTACTTTTTGGTGGCGGTAGGAACCTGGATATAAAAGGTGAGGAAACTACCCAATTTGGGCAAACAGAAATTATTCAGCAAAAATTAGAAGAGCTCTTAAAAACAACGATTTTGCCAGATCGGGAAGTTAAGATCGACCAGCGCTGGAGCGGAATTATGGGAATGGGAACAAATAAGAAACCCGAAATAGGGCAATCATCGGAGAATGTCTTTTACGGTGTAAAATTAGGCGGAATGGGGATCGCCATAGGCAGTTTAGTAGGAAAAGAACTGGCAAAAATTAGCGAATGATAAAAAGAATATTTTGGTTTATATCAAAGGTTATAGGGTGGTTTTTTCTAATCACGTTTTTGCTTGTCCTTTTTTTTAAGTGGGTTCCATTGCCGTTTACACCCCTCATGGCGATTCGGTATTTTGAGCATCCAGATGAAGAAATTAAGCATGATTGGGTACCCATTGAAAAAATTTCAAAAAACCTGCAACTGGCCGTTATCTGTAGTGAAGACCAGAATTTTGAAAATCACAGTGGTTTCGATTTAGAAGCGATTCAAAAAGCGATTGAAAACAATAAAAAAGGAAAGCGCGTTCGTGGCGCCAGTACCATATCGCAGCAAACCGCCAAAAATGCCTTTTTATGGCCGGGCAGAAATTATGTGCGCAAAGGACTGGAGGCCTATTTTACGTTTTTGATAGAACTTTTATGGAGTAAAGAACGTATTCTGGAAGTCTATTTAAATAGCATTGAAATGGGGAAAGGCGTTTACGGGGCACAAGCTGCTGCACAAAACTGGTTTGGCAAGGAGGCAGTAAATTTAAGTCCGGCAGAAGCTGCTGCGATAGCGGCTATTTTACCAAATCCACGAGAATATCGCGCTAATCCTGCCAGTAGTTACGTAAGCCAAAGAAAAAGTTGGATTACCCAGCAAATGAAGTTTTATGGCGAATTTGATCTAGATAAACCAAGAAAAGTAAAAGAATAACACCTATATTTTGACGACAAAAGACCATTTGTACACCATGTGCGAAGAGTATGTGGAATCCCGAATTCAGCGTATTTTAAGATCCCTTAAGGATCTTGAAGAAGATATGGAAAGCGAAGGGAAAAACAGTGCCGGGGATAAATATGAAACCGGTAGGGAGATGATGAGCGAAGAGTGGAATAAATTATCCAATCAGCTTAGAGAATTCAAGCAACAAAAAGATACACTAAAATTAGCCAAAAACAGAGAGGCTTCTAAACGTGTTCAGCTGGGTTGTTTAGTGAAAACTTCGGCCTCCAATTATTTTATAAGTATTCCGGCAGGAAAGATGGAACATGATAATGAAAGCTTTTATGCGGTAGGTGGGAATTCTCCCGTAGCTAGATTATTAATGGGAAAGACGGAAGGCGAGGAATTTGAATTTAACGGAATTAGAAATACTATTATCAGCGTCGAATAATTAATTTTTCCGTTTTTCAATAAGTGGTTTTGAGATCACAAAATATACAGGAGCGCCGCTAGGGATAGCCGAACGATGTTCTGCAAAAATGGTTTTTCCATTAAGATCGGCTTCAATTAAATAATTATTCCCTTTAAAGTATGAGTTGATCACAGTGGCTTTAATTGGTGATTTCCGGCTCACTTTTATTTCTTCAGGATAAAGGATAATTTTTTTTCGGGAAGTCTCATTTTGAACAATATCCTTAAGCATCACTTCATTAACATCGCCAAACAATGAGGCAACATATTTGTTTGGCGGATTGTTATATAAGTCTTCAGGACTTGCCTTTGCATAAATTTTATGATCTTTTAAAACCATAGTCGTATCGGCAAAAGAAAGCGCGTCGGTTATATCGTGTGTGGCGATAATACAAGTGATATTCTGCTCTTTTAAATACTTAAAAACTTTACGCCGAAGATTATTTTTTCTGAAATGGTCGATATGACTAAACGGTTCATCTAACAAGACCATTTCTGGCTCTTTGGCAAGTGCCCTGGCAAGCGCTACACGCTGCTGTTGGCCACCGCTTAGAAGCTTAGTTTTTTTATCGGCCATATCTTCCATTTCTACCACTTCCAGTAATTCCTGAATACGCTTTTTCTTTTTTACAGGATACATATTGCTTAGGTATTTCCCCACATTATCGGCAACACTTAGCGGAAGCATGAGATCGAAATCCTGTGCCAGGTATTTAATGAAATCTTCACCAGGCACCAAATTGAATTTAGGCCCCAGTAACTCTTTATCACCCCATAAAATTTTACCATCCGTATGCAGCAAGCCATAAATAAGCTGAAGCAGCGTACTTTTACCGCAACCACTTTCCCCGATTATAGAAATATTTTCTCCGCGTTTCGCTGTTAAATTAATATTTTCTAAAACCTGTTCTCCATTTTCGTAAGCAAAGGATACGTTTTCTAACTTCAGCATAATAAGGTGTCGTTTTAGGAAAGTTGAAGATACCCAAATTTGAAAGTTTTGGAAACAAAAAAACCGCCAGATTTTTATCGAATTTTAAAACCTGGCGGGAATTATTTTAAATTCTCAATGCCTGAGAACAAAATGATATTTCTGTCATCTCGACCCTGCCTCGCCAGCATTCAGGCGAAGGGGAGAGATATCTTTTTGGAAAGTTGTTCTGGCTGAGATTTCTCCGTTCCGCTGCGCTCCAGTCGAAATGACAAAGCCCGGTATTATTGCTTTCCCTTCTATGAAATGTAATCATTGTTTCTCCTAAATCTAACCAACACAAACATAGGGTTACTAGTTTGTTCGTGAGCTCGATAGGAAGATGCTGTCATCTCGACCCTGCCTCGCCGGCAGGCAGGCGAAGCGGAGAGATCTCTTTTTGGAATGTTTGTTCTGGCTGAGATTTCTCCGTTCCGCTGCGCTCCAGTCGAAATGACAAAGCCTGGTATTATTGCTTTCCCTTCTATGAAATGTAATCATTGTTTCTCCTAAATCTAACCAACACAAACATAGGGTTGCTAGTTTGTTCGTGAGCCCGATAGGAAGATGCTGTCATCTCGACCCTGCCTCGCCGGCAGGCAGGCGAAGCGGAGAGATCTCTTTTTGGAATGTTTGTTCTGGCTGAGATTTCTCCGTTCCACTGCGCTCCAGTCGAAATGACAAAGCCCGGTATTATTGCTTTCCCTTCTATGAAATGTAATCATTGTTTCTCCTAAATCTAACCAACACAAACATAGGGTTGCTAGTTTGTTCGTGAGCTCGATAGCTAGCTATCGTGAGACACGGAAACATATGTTGAATTTCAAAGCTTTACTGATGAGATCCTGAATCGAGCCTGCCTGCCGGTCAGACAGGTTCAGGATGACGTGCTTCATTATGATTCAATAGTCTAATCTTTTATTTCTTTATTATCATTTGGGAGTTTTTCAAATCCCATATTGTATAATGTGAAACCAAAAATATCAGCATATTCATCAATGATCATGCTAGTTGGTTTTCCGGCGCCGTGGCCCGCTTTGGTTTCGATACGAATAAGCACGGGGGCGTCTCCGGCTTGTTTTTCCTGTAGTTCTGCCGCAAACTTAAAAGAATGTGCTGGTACCACACGATCGTCATGATCTCCCGTAGTGATCAAAGTTGCAGGATATTTAGTGCCTTCTTTAACATTATGAACCGGTGAGTAATTGTAAAGATAATCGAACATTTCTTTACTGTCTTCAGCAGTTCCGTAGTCATAGGCCCAGCCGGCTCCGGCAGTAAACGTGTGATAGCGCAACATATCCATAACGCCTACAGCAGGCAGTGCTACTTTCATAAGATCTGGACGTTGCGTCATTGTTGCGCCAACCAGTAAACCACCGTTAGAGCCACCTCTAATAGCGAGATAATCTTTAGACGTATAGTTGTTTTCAATTAAATATTCTGCAGCGGCGATAAAATCATCAAACACATTTTGCTTTTGCATTTTAGTACCTGCATCGTGCCATTCCCTGCCATATTCGCCTCCGCCACGAAGGTTTGGTACCGCGTAAACACCACCTTGCTCTAACCATACAGCGTTGGCCGTACTAAACGATGGTGTTAAACTGATGTTGAAACCGCCATAACCGTATAGTATAGTTGGGTTTTTACCGTTAAGTTCAATGCCTTTTTTAGCGGTGATAATCATCGGGATTTTAGTGCCGTCTTTAGATTTATAAAATACCTGACGACTTTCATAATTATCTGGATTGAAGTTGATATTTGGTTTGTTGTAAACCGCAGAAGTTCCCTCTTTAATATCGTACTTATAGATGGTACCCGGAGTTACATAATTTGTAAATGAATAGTACAAGGTATCAGCATCTTTTTTAGCGCCAAAACCACCGGCCGAACCTAATCCCGGTAATTCAATTTCACGAACAAGTTTTCCTTCGTAATCATATTGTTTTACCTGAGAAACAGCATCTACCATATATTCGGTGAAGAAATAACCGCCACCAGTTGAAGGGCTAAGTACATTTTCGGTTTCCGGGATAAAATCTTTCCAGTTTTCAGGAGATGGATTTGCAGCATCTACGGTTACGATTCGTTGGTTTGGTGCATCAAGGTTGGTAACGATATAAAGTTTACTGCCTTTGTTGTCGATCACGTAAGTGTCGGTATCCTCATTGCCGATAATAGTCTTTAATTCAGGGTTACTTTTACTAAGATCCATCATAAAAACCTTGCCTCCAGATGTGGAATTTCGAGCTGAGATAAACAGATATCTGTTGTCTTCACTTACGCTACCCCCTACATAACGATGTTTTTGTTCTGGCATACCGCCAAAGATCATTTTATCATCAGATTGCGGGGTGCCGATTTTGTGATAGAATAAACGGTGCTGGTCTGTTTTTGCTGATAGTTCGCTGCCTTCAGGTTTTTCGTAACTGGAATAATAGAAACCTTCATTCCCTTTCCATGAAATACCACTGAATTTAATGTCTTTCAGGGTATCTTCAGTAACTTCTTTGGTTTCGGTGTCCAGTACAATAACTTTTCTCCAGTCGCTTCCACCTTCAGAAATGCTATAGGCCGCCATTTTTCCGTTTTCAGAAAAACTTAATCCACTTAACGAAGTCGTACCATCTTCACTAAATTTATTTGGATCTAAAAATACTTCGGGCTCGTCATTTTCATTTTTGCGACGGTAAATCACATATTGATTTTGTAAACCATCATTTTTAGAAAAGTACGTGTAATCTCCTTCTTTGAAGGGAGCGCCAATTTTCTCGTAATTCCATATTTCAGAGAGGCGTTTTTTTAAGTCTTCTTTAAAAGGGATCTTATCTAAATATCCAAAAGTAACTTTGTTTTCAGCCTTTACCCATTCCTCGGTTTCTTTGCTGCGGTCATCTTCCAGCCAGCGATAAGGATCTTTAACTTGGGTGCCAAAGTAATCGGTTACGGTATCTACTTTTTTGGTTTCGGGATAGTTTAAATTCAAAGCAGTATCTTTTTCTGTTTTTGTTTCTTCAGAATCTTTACAGGATGCCAGGGCAGCCAATGTGAAAACTCCAATGATTATTTTTTTCATCGTGTGAGATTTTTGTGGGAAGCTAAATTTATAAATAAAAAACGAGGTTGCTGAAATCAACAACCTCGTAAATTATATGAACACTAAAAATTAACTTAAACCAGCTTATTTTCCATAAGATATTCTGCGATTTGAACGGCATTAGTTGCAGCTCCTTTTCTTAAGTTATCTGCAACCACCCAAAGGTTTAGTGAATTTGGTTGTGAGTAATCGCGACGAATCCTGCCCACAAAAACATCATTTTTACCTTCAGCATAAATTGGCATTGGGTAGGTGTTGGTGTCTGGATTATCCTGAACCGTAACTCCTGGGAAATCGTTTAAAAGTTTACGCACTTCACTTTCTTCAAAATCATTTTCAAACTCAAGGTTTACAGATTCACTATGCCCCCCTACAACCGGAATACGAATCGCAGTAGCAGTTACTGAAACCGAATCGTCCCCTAAGATCTTTTTAGTCTCGTTGGTAAGCTTCATCTCTTCCTTAGTGTATCCATTATCCTGAAAAACATCACAATGCGGTAAGGCATTACGGTGAATTGGGTAAGGATAAGCCATTTCTCCTTCTTTATTTTCGTATTCGTTTTCTAACTGCTGTACCGCTTTAACACCAGTACCGGTAATTGACTGATAAGTCGACACTACGGCACGTTTAATCGTGTATTTATCATGAAGCGGTTTTAAAGCCATTAATAACTGAATTGTAGAACAGTTAGGATTAGCGATAATCTTATCTTCTTTTGTTAATTCTGAAGCATTAATTTCTGGGATCACCAGTTTTTTAGTAGGATCCATTCTCCATGCTGAAGAGTTATCTACCACCGTAGTTCCGTTTTCAGCAAATTTTGGCGCCCATTCTAAAGAAGTGTCCCCACCAGCAGAAAAAATAGCAATCTCTGGTTTGGCAGCAACAGCATCAGCAAGGCTAATAATCGTGTATTCTTTATCCTTATAGGTTACTTTCTTTCCAACAGATTTTTCTGATGCAACCGGTAATAATTCGGTTATAGGAAAATCTCTTTCGGCTAGTACTTTTAACATAACCTGCCCTACCATTCCGGTAGCGCCAACAACTGCTACTTTCATTTTCAATTAATTTTATCTGCTTTGACAGATGGTTTAGAATTTGGAATTAAATTTTGATACAAATGTATTATACCTGTTAGGATCTATCGATTAAATAATTCTTTTTTTTGAGATAAAATGATCTTTTTAAACGTATTTAAGATATTTGTTAAAAAAAAGACCCCTCTTTTTGAGAGGGGTTTAATGATACATATTGCTACTTAGAATGTGCAGTATAGCGGTGCACGTATTTTTAAAGCGTTGCGATTATTCTGTCGCAGTGCCATTTTGCTTTTTAAGTTCGTCCCTAATTTGGGCTAAAAGCTCCTCCTGAGTAGGCCCTTTTGGAGCTGCAACAGGTTTTGGATCTTCTTTTTTCTTTGTTTTTTCGTATGCTCTTAAGAACAAAAATATAAATAATGCAACAATTAGAAAATTTATAATGGCCTGGATTAAATTACCATAAGTAATCACTGCCGCTTTGGCTTCCTGTGCTTCTGCAAGGTTTGCATAAGTCTGGCCGTCTAAAGCGATAAATTTTCGGGTAAAATCGGTGCCGCCCGTAAGCACACCGATAATTGGGGTAATCACATCTTTAACTACAGAGTCTACAATGGTTTTAAAAGCAGCTCCCATCACTACAGCAGTAGCAAGGGCAACGATATCTCCTTTCATTATAAACTTCTTGAAATCGGAATAAAAGCTCATAGAGTAAGTTTGATGGTTAATAGAAGTATAATAATACAGAAAAATCGACTAGTTTCTAATCAATTATAAATCTTTTAACTCTCTGGGAGATAGCGGTAATAAGCTCATAAGAGATTGTTCCGGCTTTATTGGCAAATTTCTCGGCACTTCTTTCTTTACCAAAAATAATCACCTGGTCACCTTCATTACAATCGATATCTGTGACATCAACCATGATCATATCCATACATACATTCCCAATTATTGGGGCTTCTTTACCATTAATAAGTACAGCGGTTTTTTGTTTACCGTAAATCCTGCTTATACCATCTGCATGCCCAAGTGGTAGAGTGGCCGTAGTGGTGTCTTTTTTAGCTATAAATGCGCGATTATAGCCAACACTTTCTCCGGCTTTGATATGATGAATCTGGGAAATGATGGTTTTTAAAGTTCCTATGGGCTTTAATTTTTCATCCTCTTCCACAGAATTTCCGTAGCCATATAAACCAATACCTGTACGTACCATGTCGAAAATGGCTTCAGGATAATTTAAAATCCCAGAAGTATTACATAAGTGGCGCAGGATGTTGTGATCGAAAGCTTCTAAGATTTTTTCTGAAGCTTTTTTGAAGGTCGCAATCTGCGATAAGGTAAATTCTTTTTCAGCCGGATCTTCACTGGCTCCTAGATGAGAATATATCCCTACCAGTTGTAGCGCTGAAGTTTTTCTTAAAATCGAAATGACCTCATCGATTTCTTCTGGTGAAAAACCCAGTCGGTTTAAGCCTGTGTTGATATTAATATGTACAGGATAATCCTTAAGGTTTAATTCTTCAGCCGTTTTTATAAATTCGGTTAAAATATGTTTGCTGTATAAACTTGGCGTAAGGCAGTTATCTATAAGTAACTTTAAGCTATGCGATTGTGGGTGTAAAACCAGTACAGGTTTTTCTATCCCGCCGGCTCTTAGGTTTTCGCCTTCTTTAGTATAGGCAACAGCAAAATGATCGATTCCTGCTTTTTCCAACTTAGAAGCAATAGCAACCGAGTCGCTTCCGTAGGCAAAGGCTTTTACTACCGCCATCATTTTTACCGTATGGGCAACTTTAGAACGTAAATACTGGTAATTGTGTTCTAGTGATTTCAGGTCTATTTCTAGAACAGTTTCCTGGGCTTTAGGCATTTTTTTCTTTTAAGTTAGGCTTTAGCTCTTCGGCATCTTTCACATTCATTCTTCTAACTTTTTCCTGATGCATCGCTTTGTAATAAGCGGCCCTGCTTAAAGGCTCGTATTCTTCGGTTTCACCAAGAAAAACCAAATCGTCGTTTACGGCCTTGCGGTAACTATATTGGGCAAGGTTTCCGGTACGGGTACAAACAGCGTGTACTTTGGTTACATATTCTGCCGTAGCCATCAGGTTAGGCATGGGGCCAAAGGGATTTCCTTTAAAATCCATATCCAGACCAGCAACCACTACTCGAATTCCTCTATTGGCAAGGTCGTTACAAACACTTACGATTTCATCATCAAAAAATTGCGCCTCGTCTATTCCAACCACATCACAACCATCGGCCAGTAGCCTAATATTGGATGCAGCGGGTACGGGTGTAGATCTAATTTCGTTAGCATCATGAGAGACGACCATTTCCTCGTCGTATCGGGTATCGACAGCCGGTTTAAAGATTTCAACGTTTTGTTTGGCAAATTGGGCGCGCTTAAGTCGGCGGATCAGTTCCTCGGTCTTTCCAGAGAACATACTACCGCAAATAACCTCTATCCAGCCAAATTGCTCTTTGTGATTTACTGTATTTTCGAGAAACATTTTGTAATTTTCAGATCGAAATGGGAAATAACCTCTTTTTTATAAAGGTGGAACAAATTTATTAAAAATCCAACCCTGTATGCAGGGCTAATTATTAAAGTTATGAAGAAGACTATAGAGGCTGAATTGAAAATGCTGGCGCAAAAGATTTTAGAGGGAGATGCAGAGAAGCAAATCGATCAGCTTAAGCAAGAAGCTAAAGTTCTTTATGAAAAACTTACCATATTACAATTTACCTACGCGCATCTAGAAGATGAAAAACCAGAAAAGCAACTGGCCTTAGAAACGGTAAGTTATGCTGAGGATACGTATGCGCCATCTAAACCACAACCTTCCAGAACCCAATCGCAGACAACCTATAAAGAAGGCGATTATTATGTGCCTGATGGAACGGAGTTTAATGATAGTGATGCGATAACCGAACCTAATACTGAAAAAATTAAGGATATCGTAGCGCAAATGCCTCCGGAAACCGAAGGTTTAGATCGGTTGATGGATGCACTTAATGAAGATTGGTCGAAAGTAAAACCTGAATTGGAAAAACCAGAAGATAACTGGCCGCAACCAACAGAGCATAAAGCGCCTAAACCAGCCGAGACAGAATCACCAAACATACCAGAAATCCCTGAAGAGCATTTTGCAGAGCCACCAATATTTGAACCTAAACAGGCGGAACCAGAACCCGAGCAGCAGAAATCACAACCGGAAGAAAAAACTGAAATAACACCAGAACCCGAGCAGCAAAAAGAAGAATCCAAACCTGTAGAAAATCAGGAGCCGCCTAAGCAAGATTCAAATGCTAGTGGTGATTTTAGGCAAATTGGGGTAGATTATGATAACCTTCCAGATTTTGAACCTTTAAATAACCGCCAAAGTGAACAACGGCCAAGATCGGTAAATGACCGACTTAAAAGCGGAATAAGTATTGGTTTGAACGATCGACTGGCGTATATCAAACATCTGTTTGCAGGCAATGCGGCCGATTATAACCGGGTACTTTCGCAACTAAATACATTTAGCGATTTTGATGAAGCTTATAAATTTATTCAGTTAGTGGTAAAACCAGATTATAATAACTGGGAAGGAAAAGAGCAGTATGAGGATAGATTTGTACAGATAATCGCTAATAAATTTCAATAATATATGGGAAAACTTTTTTTGGTTCCCACTCCAATAGGTAATCTTGAAGATATCACTTTTAGAGCGATCAGGGTTTTAAAAGAAGCCGATTTAATCCTTGCTGAAGATACTCGCAATAGTGGTAAATTACTGAAGCATTTTGATATTTCTACCCAAATGATAAGCCATCATATGCACAACGAGCATAAGACGGTAGATCATCTAATAGGGAGATTACAGGCTGGAGAAACTTTTGCTTTGATCAGCGACGCTGGCACTCCGGCAATTTCAGATCCCGGATTCTTGTTAACACGAGCTTGTGTAGAAGCGGGGATTCAGGTAGATTGTTTGCCGGGAGCGACCGCTTTTGTACCGGCTTTGGTGAATAGCGGGTTGCCCAATGATAAATTTGTTTTCGAAGGTTTTTTACCCGTAAAAAAAGGACGACAAACACGATTAAAATTACTGGCAGAAGAAAACCGAACCATGATTTTTTACGAATCACCGCATAAACTTCTAAAAACGCTTACCAATTTCACCGAATATTTTGGAGCTGATCGGCAGGTTTCGGTATCACGAGAGATCACTAAACTTCATGAAGAGACCATAAGAGGTACTGCGGAAGAAGTTTTAAAACATTACACGCAAAAACCACCAAAAGGGGAAATAGTAATTATTGTAGCCGGAAATAAATAATGCAGGAGCTGCTGAAGGAAATACGCAATTGCGATGTTTGCCAGGAGCATTTGCCTTTAGGCCCTCGCCCAATTATCGAGGCTGTAAAAGATTCAAAGATCATTTTGATTAGCCAGGCACCCGGTCGGGTGGTTCATCAATCGGGTGTAGCCTGGAAAGATCAAAGTGGTAAGAAATTACGGGAATGGCTGGATGTAGGTGAAGAGACCTTTTACGATCCGGCCAATTTTGCCATTTTACCCATGGGTTTTTGTTATCCCGGTAAAGGAAAAACCGGAGATTTGCCTCCAAGAAAAGAATGTGCCCCACTTTGGCATCATCAGGTTTTTAAACAGTTGGAAAATGTAAAGCTTAAGATCTTAATCGGTTCGTATGCTTCCAACTATTATCTCCCAAAATCAAAGCATGAAAATTTAACCGAAAAAGTGTCGAATTTTGAAGAATTTCTCCCTGAATTTTTACCCTTACCGCATCCGTCACCAGTAAACCGATTTTGGCGAATGAAAAAACCCTGGTTTGAAAAAGAAATGGTTCCCAAAATACAACAACGAATTGCTGAAATATTGAAGTAAAATACCTAAGGGCAAGCCCACAGTACATTCGGTAAAGACAAAATTTCAATTCCGCGGCATCCCGATTGCATCGGGACTGGGTATTAAATCCTTTGGCGGTGCCAATAAAAAAAGTGCTATGATCATCACATAGCACTTTAGATTTCCTTTCACTGAAAAAGCTTATTTTTTACCTGATTTTTTTAAAATTTCGATAGCTTCTTTCGCATTTGAATTAACAGCTAGTTCTTCAGCAGTTTGTTTTTCCTGATCTGATTTTACCGAAAGATCGGCCCCTTTTTCGATCAAAAGCGATAAAATTTTCGCTTTGTTATAACGAGCCGCGTACATAGCCGGTGTTTTTCCTAAGGATTTTTTGTTGATGTCTTCCCCCATTTCAATTAACTCGGCTACCATATCATAATTTCCTGTGATAATAGCTTTACAAAAAGAATTTAAATTGATATCCGCTAAATTTTCAATAGGAAATTCGGTTGATTTTGATAAAGAAGAATGAGACTCCGATGCAGAGGCAATTCCAGAAGTTAATACAAAGGCTAAAGCTAAGGTGAAAACTGATTTTTTCATGATGAATGATTTTTAATGATTGATAAATGATTGTTTACCTAAAAGACGCCAGAGAAATCAAAATGTTACAATACGAAATTAAATTCCTTTAATTTTAAGAATATTTTAATATTTTGACCCCGGAATTTAGAAGTTCGGAATTCAGATTAAGAGACAGGAGACAGGAGACAGGAGACAGGAGACAGGAGACAGGAGACAGGAGACAGGAGACAGGAGACAGGAGACAGGAGAAATAAGTTGATTTGAAAATTTGATGAATGTTCCACTTCAATTTTGAATGCTAAATGATTTTTTAAAGTCATGCTGAACTTGTTTCAGCATCTCTCTCTTGCTAAACTGAATCGAAAAAATTAAGCAATAAAACAAAAGCCACTAAAGTATTTTTGGGAATTCACACTTCGGAGGGAGGGGGAAACTGATAATTGTTTGTCGTTAATCGTTAATGACCTCTACAAACTCAAATTTTTTACCACTAAATAAGCCTTTGTCAGAGAGTTTTAAATCGGGGATTACCAGTAGCGCCATAAAGGATAAGGTCATAAACGGCGCTTTTAAAGTGCTCCCTAATTCTTTGGCCATTTTATCGATTTCCTGATATAATTTTCCGGTTTCCCAGGCATCTTTATCACTTATAATTCCGGCTACGGGCAATGGCAAAGATTTTTGATTTTCGTTATTTACAGCACAAATTCCTCCTTTGTTTTTAATGATGAGGTTTACGGCGTTGCAAATTTCTTTATCGCTGGTTCCAACAACAATAATATTATGAGAATCATGCCCAACAGAGCTGGCTATCGCTCCTTTTTTAAGTCCGAAGTTTTTAATAAACGCTACAGAAGGGGCTTTGTCCTCATAGCGATTAACCACTGAAATTTTTAAAATATCATGGGCGATATTCGATGAAAGGGAGTCATTTTCTAAAATTGCTTTGGCTTCAATCTCGTTCGAAATTAATTCGCCATCCAAAGCTTCGATCACTTTTACCAGATCGGTTGTGGCTTTCAGTTTAAAATCTTCAGGTGATTTTTCAGAAATATTAAAATTATTGGGCGCTTTAAAGTCGACAGACTGGATATGAGATTGGCCATTTTCAGCAACAATTTCTCCGTCAATATAGGTTTTAAGGACTTTAAAATTGTTCAGGTTTTCAACCAAAATAAAATCGGCTGCATCACCTTTTTTTAGCAGCCCCACATTAAGATGATAATGTTTTACGGGATTAATGCAGGCGGCCTTTAAAACCTTAAAAACATCAATTCCTTTCGCCACCGCGCGTTCGCAAAGCTGATTAATATGCCCTAAAACAAGGTCATCTGGATGCTTGTCGTCTGAGCAAAACATCATATTCTGGTAATTTTCGGGCAGAAGATCGATTAAAGCTTCAAAGTTTTTTGCGGCGCTACCTTCCCGAATAATCACCTTCATTCCCAGTTCCAGTTTTTCTTTTGCTTCATCGTAGGTAAAACACTCATGATCTGTACTAATTCCTGCTTTTACATATTTAGCGGCCTCTTTTCCGCGAAGCCCTGGAGCGTGCCCATCAACGGGTTTTTTAAAATGCTGTGCCCACTTTATTTTTTCGAGTACTTCAGGATCGTCATATAAAACCCCGGGGTAATTCATCATTTCGGCTAGATAAAAAATATCAGGAGACTGCATCAGTTCTTTGATCGCTTCAGCATCGATCACTGCACCGGCAGTTTCAAAAGTAGTCGCCGGAACGCAACTTGGTGCACCAAAATGAAATTTTAAAGGAACTTTTTTACCATTTTCGATCATAAAATTAACACCGTCAATGCCTAGCACATTGGCAATTTCATGCGGATCTGAAACCGTGGCTACCGTACCATGGATAGTGGCTACGCGGGCAAATTCAGAAGGAACAAGCATCGAACTTTCAATATGAATATGCGCATCGATAAAACCGGGCATAAGAAACTGCTTTTCATTATGTCGGGACTCTTTAATTTCGACAATCTTTTTATTTTCGATGTGAACTTCCGCAGGAAAAATCCGTTGGTTCTCGATATCAACCAGTTGCCCTTTTACGATCTTCATTTTCTAAATTTATTGAAAGTTGAAAGTAATAAATTAAATTGGGAACGTCTATTTTAGCAGCTGTATAAACAAATTCCGAAAATGGAATTATTCGTCATTCCGTGCTTGACACGGAATCTCATCCAGATTTGACTCTTGACCTAATAACTCTGCAATTGTCTTAGGATGATATGATTTTTAAAATTGATTATAAAATGAATTTATCAGACTATTTAGAACAGGTAAAATCCAATCCAAAATCGGCCGATTTTCAGCAAACAATGGCTTTAATCGACGAATATTATCAATTTTCGCCCGCTTCTTTTAAAAACGGAGAAATTTATAATGAAGCCGGAACCAATAATGGTAGCTGCAAAATTTTTGCTTTGGGTTTACTTAAAGAGCTAAGCGAGAAAACGACCTTAGCACTTTTTGGAGAACATTATTTTGAAGGCGTTTTAAATGATCCTGAAGGCGATAGCCACCAGAATATTCGTAATTTTATGAACACCGGCTGGAGCGGAATCGCTTTTGATACCGAAGCTTTACAGCCTGTAAAATAATTTCTTTTTAAATTGAATTGATATTCGATATTTTAAGACTAGATTTTATTGTCTGAATAATCCTTTTCAGGAAACTTTTTTGAATAGAAGATAAATGCCGATGAATACCCGCTGGACCATAAAACCCAATCCCGATCCTGAAATTGTCCATTCTTTAATGCAATCTTTAGGAGTAGGAAAACCTATAGCAAAACTTTTAGCGCAACGAGATATCACTACTTTCCAGGAAGCAAAGAAATTCTTTAGGCCAAACCTTAAAGATCTTTATGATCCCTATTTAATGAAAGATATGGATAAAGCGGTGACCCGTATCGAAAAGGCTTTAGCCGAAGAAGAAAATATTATGGTTTACGGCGATTATGATGTGGATGGTACGACCAGCGTAGCGTTGATGTCATCTTACCTAAAAACGCGATATCCAAATGTCGCAACCTATATTCCAGATCGCTATAACGAGGGGTATGGCGTTTCTTATCAGGGAATCGATTTTGCTGCCGATAATGATGTTAGTTTAATTATTGCTTTAGACTGCGGAATTAAAGCTATCGATAAAGTGGCGTATGCTAAGGAAAAAGGGATCGATTTTGTGATTTGCGATCACCACCGTCCGGGAGCAGCAATTCCTGAAGCTGTTGCGGTACTTGATCCTAAACGTGAAGATTGCGAATATCCTTACAAGGAATTATGTGGTTGCGGTGTAGGTTTTAAGTTGATTCAGGCGTTGGCTGAAAAACGAGGTGATACCATCGAAGTCTTGCTGCCATATCTGGATTTGGTAGCCACGGCAATAGGAGCCGATATTGTTCCTATCACTGGGGAAAACCGAATTTTAGCCTATCACGGTTTGCATGTGATCAATGTAGCGCCAAGACAGGGCTTTAAAGCGATATTGAGTCAGCTTAAAAAAGAAACCATTACCATCACCGATGTTGTTTTTGTGATCGCACCACGAATAAATGCTGCCGGAAGGATGAAACATGGGCTGCATGCGGTAGAGCTGCTTACTGAAGAAAATGAAGCACAGGCACAACAATTTGCTTCGGAAATAGAATCTCATAATGCCAGCCGAAAAGATACCGATAAATCCATTACTGCTGAAGCTTTAGTGCAAATTGAAGAACTAGAGGAGCAGGAACGTTTAAGTACTGTTGTTTACGCCAATCACTGGCATAAAGGGGTTATTGGGATTGTAGCCAGCCGACTTACAGAAACCTATTATCGCCCCACTTTGGTTTTTACGAAAAGTGGCGATAAGCTGGCGGCATCGGCAAGATCGGTAAAAGGATTTGATGTATATAACGCTTTAGAAGCCTGCCAGGATCATATCGAACAGTTTGGTGGGCACAAGTATGCAGCAGGTTTAACTATAAAAGAAGAAGAGTACGAGAACTTTAAAAGAAAGTTTGAAGAAGTAGTTGCTGAAACCATCGACAGGAAATTACTGACACCTGAAATCAGTATTGATGCCGAACTGGAATTAGATGAAATCACCCCTAAATTTTGGCGAATCCTAAAGCAGTTCGCACCATTTGGGCCAGGGAATATGTCTCCGGTTTTTATGTCGCGAAATTTAACCGATTCGGGATTTGGGAAATGTGTAGGGAGCGAGAATACTCATTTAAAATGTAGTGTAACGCAGTTAGGCAATACCTCTTCTTATAATGTTATTGGCTTTAATCTGGGTGAAAAATTAGAGCTTATCCAGAATAAAAAATCTTTTAGTGCCGTATATTCTGTAGATGAAAACGAATGGAACGGGAATGTTTCGTTGCAGTTAAAATTTAAGGATATTAAGGAAAGTTAGAAGTTGGATTTTAGAACGCTTCGCTGTTAGAGGTTAGAATCAAGAAAATAGACTGGATAGAATTGTACGTCCCTGATATAGGTTGACCATAACAGGTTAAATCTATGAAGTCAACAATCAAATTAATTCAAAAGTCCCGTAAGTATTCAGAGGCTTTTAAAAAATCTATTGTAAAAGATTTTGA
>NZ_JAKHSK010000029.1 GCF_023499215.1 Zunongwangia pacifica | reverse complement strand
TTACAAATAGAATCGACTTTTTAGTGGCTCACTTTATCCCGGCTAAAGTGGCTCACGTTGACCCGGCCAAGGTGGTTCACTTTCATCCGGCCAGGGTGGTATACTATGACCGTTTTTTGCATGTTATCCGTACGTTACCTGCAATTATGAAAAAAATTCTGCTAACAATAATATTGACTTTTCAAATTGGGATTTTGATTGCTCAAAAAACTCAATCTGAATTAACGATTGGAACGTGGCGTTTTGAAAAAGAATGTGATTTAAGAACGGACAAAGAAAAATCTGAATTTGTGGAACCTGACGTTGACCCAATAGAAACTGAAAATGGAACTGGTTACGCTGACAGAACTTTTAAAGAAAACGGTGAATTTGAATTTTATTACAACTCAAGTCGCACGGATATCGGAAAATACCGAGTTAAAAATGACAAATTGATTATTGAGCGACGTCTACCTCAAGAAAAAGCGGAAAGCCGAAAAGAAGCAGTTGACTGGCATTTAAAGCGCAATCTAATGAGCAAGAAAAATGACGGATTTTATTATTTCAAACCACTTGAATTGGATCTAAAATCAATCTCTGAAAATCGAATTGAATTTGGAGTTGAAAAACGTTATACTATTTGGAAACGGATAAAATAACTGTGGGCAATAACTAAGCGTTCGTGTGGCCGGAACGGCCTAACATGAAGATCCTGGTGATTGGCAGTTATGCGGTAGTTTATTTTTGGTAAGCATTTTAATAGTAGCCGTTAGGTTAGGGAAGATTTGAGAGTAATCCGGGTTGAATTTTTACGGTTAATCTAATCTATAAAAGCTGCTGTAATGTATGAGTGTGGCACTATAAATGCTTTTAAAACAATTAAGAATACTGTAGATTAGTACTTTAACTAAAATGGATATGACAACTTGTTGTGCCATCCGTACGTTGTGAGCAAGCTTAAATAAAAAAATTATGATACAATTACTCTGGTCAATATTAAATATTACAATTCTCTTATTCTTCTTATACTTATTTGTTGGATTTCTATTTCAGGGAAAAAAGATATTTGAAGGTAAATTTAAAAGTCTTTCAATTGCCATATTGGTTTTAGGGGTATTTCATATTGTTTCTGCCAACGACACTGAAAAATTAGATCATTCGATAAATATCAATAATGATTATAATCCAGAAAACAATACGCTAATAAAAACAATTATATTAGAAGATAATTTGACAATGAAATTTAATTTATCCATTCTCTACTCAAATAGCAATGGAACTTTAATCCCTATAAAAGCGACAAGTTATTTATCAGGTTTATTATGCGGATATGATTGGAAAATAAAATCTGTAAATACCTCAAATAAGGATGGAAAACAAAAAAAGAAATTCACCGCTATTGGAACTCTAGAATGGAAACTATTCGGAATAAAAATTTATAGCCAAAGAAAATCTTTTAAAGGAAGAATCTAACAATAAGCCAGCTCACAACAGCAGTTCATCGCAAATAAGACGGGTATTGTGGAAAATTATAATTTTAGAAACCAGGAAATAAAATGGTAAGCCGACAAGTTCGTGTCCCTAATCCCGCAAAACTCTATATACTAGATCATTATATACAACTTTAAAAAGAAATTCAACTAATGAAATTTATCTATACAATTTTAATATTCCTAGGATCCTTTACAATTACTGCACAAGAAAATAAATCAAAAGTCATTGATACAATCCAAAACAAATTAAAAGAACTTAAAATACCTGGACTGCAAGTTGCAATTATCCATAATAATGAGATAGAAGTTTTAGAAAGTTTTGGATATGCTAACGTACCTTTTTCAATAAAGACAAACGATAGCACCATGTTTTCTATAAACTCAATTGCAAAAATTTTTGCTTCTACAGCTATAATGCAATTAGTAGAAAAAGACCAAATTAGTATTGATCAACCAATTGAAAACTACTTAGATAGTCTTCCTCAGAAATGGAATAGTATTACAATAAGACAATTATTAAGTCACACTTCTGGACTTCCAGAAATTGAGGATTCCGAAACAGAAGGTTTAATCGGTGGTAAAGGACAGGATTCCGCGTGGATAGCGGTTCAAAACCTTCCATTATTATCTCAACCAGGAGAAAAATTTAATTATAACGCGACCAATTATCTACTGATTCAAAAAATAATAGAAAAATATGGGAAATTACCATATGAAGAATTTCTTCAAAAGAATCAGTTTGACATTGTTGGTATGAATAATACCCATTTTGGACATTCTTTTGAAGTCAAAGAAAACCAAAGTCCAACCTATTGTTATTATTACTTAGATAAATCAATAGGAGATTATGTAAAGGGAAATACTCTTCTTGAAGTAAGCGAAACCTTTCCTACAATGCTAAGAGCTGATGCTGGAGCTTTTTCTACAGCATCTGATCTGGCAAAGTGGATCATTGGATTACAAAGCGGGGCGTTTTTAAAGAAAAATAACGTTAGACAAATGTGGAGCCCGGTTAAATTAAAAAATGGAACTTTTGGAGGGTTTGGAGGAATGTTAAATGCTTACGCACTCGGTTGGCCAGTAATAAAAAGAAAAGAACATACAGCTGTAGCTCCAATTGGTGGAGGACGTGCCTCTTTAAATATATATCCAGATGATCAACTATCCATTATATTACTAACCAATCTATCAGGTATACCTACATATGAAATAGTCGATGACATTGCTAAACTATATTTTGAGAAATAAAGCTGCAAATAATAACTAAGATTTGTATTCCCATTACGGCCAAACATGAAAATATTATAGACTAAACCGATGAATTTTTACTGGGATGACCTATTAGCCGCAAAGGTGTTGGTTTATTTTTTGGTGAATGTTTTAATAGTAGCCGTTAGGTCAGGGGAGAGGCGAGAGAATTACAGGTTGAGTTTTTAGGGGCATACCAATTTATAAAAGCTAATGGAATTTTAAATATGTAGCTGCAAATGCTTTTAAAACAATTAAAAATCATTTAGATTAGTTCTTTAACTAAAATGGGGATAAGACAACTTGTTGTGTTATCCGTACGTTGTGCTTAATTTTTGGATAATTTTAAATTGAATAAAACCTAATCAAACTGCTAGAATATAAATAATTCATTGTTCTAGCACAAAATATGAGATAATGATAATAGAATTAAAACGGCGACTAAATCAAAATGAAAAATTGAAAAAAGCTTATGACAAATTCGAATTATTAAAAAATGAAATTGAAAAAAAGCAGATTTCTGATGATGTTCTTATTGAAATCAATCGAGAAATTAAACGAATAAATAATTTTGACAAAGAGGATAAAAAACTAATTAAAACTATCGAAGTTAGTCATTCTAAAATTTTAAAAATGATAAACAAAAGATTAGGAATAACTACAAAAAATTATCATCAAAATAATTGGATGTCATCAGGAATGGCAATATTTGGATTACCAATTGGAATGGTGTGCTACATAGTGACAAAAAATCCAGCATTTATTCCTATTGGATTACCTATTGGGATGGCAATTGGATTAAGCATTGGAATATTAAAAGATAAAAAAGTAAAAAAACATAACAAGCAAATACAATTAGAAGAATAAAAAACTAAGCACAATAACTAAGATTCTGTGTTAAATTACAATGAATTTTGAGTTTTTTTTAGTTTATAAATTCATTAAATGTATTACACTTTATCGATTAAGGGTAGCATCCAAAATTTGGATCAAAGTTTGTTCTGTTTTTATAAAGGGTGTACATCAACTCCAAAAGTTTCCTTTGAATCGCGACCAGGGCTTTCATCTTAATTCCGTGTATTGCAACCAATCTTTCAAAACTTCCGTGGTATTTTGCAGAAAATCTCTTTGCTGATAGAGCGGGTAAATGGACAGCCTTTCTAAGATGCCTATTCCCTTTCTTAGATATCCTAGGCTTGCCTTTCACAGATGTTCCTGAGAGCTTTTCCTGGACATCAAGCCCTGCATAACTGGTAAGCTGCCTTTTATTCCTTATGAGCTCAAAACCGTTGGTCTCTCCTAGCACAATTGCTGCAGTCAATATACCTACCCCGGGAATAGAGGTCATATTGGATATTCTTTCACGGATTTCGATGTCCTGCTCAACCAATTGTTCAATATCATTTTTTACAGCAAGTTCTTGCATATCCAGCAGCTTTTTTCCAGGTAATTTTATATATATTGTAGGTAATTTAAGTAACAAACTTTTATTCTATTCGTCGAAATAAAAACGAAATGCAATAGTGAGTAGAATTAAAGAAAAAATATTACCTCAAATTTTCATCATTTATACAAGATATTTAATTGGTGGAACATTTGTTTTTGCTAGCCTAATAAAAATAAAAGGACACCGTTTTACTTCTGAAAGTGGAGAATTGAATCCTATAAATAGTGCTTGGCACTTTTTTGAAACTATGTACCAATCTGGATTGTATTGGCAATTCATTGGAATAACTCAATTAATTGCAGGATTCTTTCTTATGACACAAAAATTCTCAAAGCTTGGCGCATTGATTAGTCTTCCAATTATCTTAAATATCTTCATAATTACTCTATCTTATTATTTCGCCTATACGCCAGTTATTACTGGATTTATGTTGTTAGCAAACCTCTTGCTTATCATTTGGGAATGGAATGAGCTTAAAATTTTATTTAATTTAAATCCTAATTTTAATGAAAACGTAAGGTTAGAAAAAGATGTTCTTTGGCAAATTGTTGGATTAATTTTATTCGTTTTTACTTTTATTTACAGAGCATTGGTTGACAAATATAATCTTGGATTTTGGATGCTCACCTGTTTTTTTATTGGTTTTATTGGTCTAATGATTGGACTGTATAGAGAAAAGAAAAGAAAAAACTAACTACGATTCTGTGGCCAGTACGATCAACATGAAGATCATGTTTACTGCCACTTATGTGGTTTTTAATTTTTTGGAGAGCATTTTAATAGTAGCCGTTAGGCTAGGGGAGATATGAGAATAATCCAAGTTGAGTTTTTACGAGTAAACCAATCTATAAAAGCTACTGAAATTTATAGGTATGTAGCTATAAATGCTTTTATATCAATTAAAAATGCGGTAGATTAGTATTTTAACTAAAATGGATATATAGAGTTTTTTAGCAAAGAAACATCAGTTGTATGATATTCCAATGAATAGATGCACACCAATTTTTGAATTAAAAGTAGTACAGAAGAAAAGTATTAAGATCAAAGGCCTTAGCTAAACTGTGAAATGTGTTAACAATATAAGGTTTCTTTAGTAGCATTTGACTATGATTTATAACACTTCATTTGAATACTAAAATCATTATAAAATACAAAATAATGTTTCTAAAAATAGAATAAAGCAGAAGATCTTAAAGTGATGAAGATCATCCGATAGCCTACATTTCAATATTACTTTATTTGGAATTTATTTTTATTGGAATAATTCCTTTAATTTGGATGAAATTCCTAGTTAATGAAATTTTATATCGAAATGATGGAAAGTCCGCAAAATGGTCGAATTGAATATGACCATTACGGTGTGAAGTATGATTATTTTTTTATGGGAAGGGCGGTGATATCAGGTCAGATTCAAAACATACGAGAACAACCAAAGCCTCGATTCTCAGATCTTTTACTATATATTGAAATTATAGATTATCGGGATCAAAAATATATCAGAAAGGAGAGGTGCAGGCTATTAAGGGTTGAAGTAAAATCTCATATTGAGGAGCGGCTAAAAAATTTTATGAGGGATCTTGATATTTCTCCGGTATTTATTCGTGGATTGCTTCGCGATTTTGAAGTAACCTCTACAAAATGCAAAGCCTGGGATGAATTTGAATTTGACCGTTATTAAGCAGCTCATTTAATCAACTATCTTTAGGGTGGCACTCTGAAATTAACGAATAGTTATTATTTTTTAAATAACTTAAATAGGAGAAAAAACACTATTTACCTTTAGTACGTTAATATTTCATAATCTTTTTAATATCACTATAAATCTGCTGCTGGTTAAACAGTAAATCACTATCCGTAATATTCAAGGCAAAGCATGGTATTTCTTTTGTAATTTTTGGCAGTCTAAACCGCACCTTTTTATCCTTTCCATCGGCAAAGGCAACGAATTCCCCTTCTTTGAGTCTAAAAAAAGCATCAGCCCTTCGTTTGGAGATTTCTTTTTCTCCTTTGGTAATCCGGCTCTCATAACTAAGACCACTGCTTTTACTGACGCTTTTTGTCGGGGTCTTGATAATTTCAAAAAAGCGTTCGTAGTATTTAGCCGTATCGGGATCATTCACCTTCCCAAAAAACTGGTAGGAGAGGTTGCTTAGGATCGCTTTGCTGGCTTTATCCCCATATAGCATATCGTTCTGTAGCTTGTCCTGCATCACATAGACGGTAGAAATATCATAACTTCGTAATGTTGCCGGAATACGGTGCATATTGGGCAGTTTTAAGGTCGGTGCTTCTTCCATCAATAAAAAAGAGGATTCCCGATGACGGATACTCATCTGTTTGATAATGGTATGCATTATCATAGCAATGACAGGAGAATAGGCCCCATCGTATTTTGGATGGTTGACCAAGGCGATCACCGCCGGATGTTCCGGGTGGTTGATATCCAAAGGCACTTCATCTTTAGAGAGTACATAGAACAGTTTTTGTGAGCTGATCTTTTTAAAAGCATTGGCCAGGGTGCTTTTCACTCCGGCGGTCTGTTTTTCTGATTCGATCCCATTGATAAAGGCACTGGCCATACTGCGCGCCGTAAGATCTGATTGTAAAAAGGCGACCAGTTTTTTAGTACTGACCACTTGAAACAGGGCAATAATGTGGGGCAGGGTGCAGCAATCAGGATAAGTGGTTTTCATCTTCCAGATCATCCCGCTCAATAATCCTTCCACGGCATCCGAAAAAAACTTATTACTACCGGTATTTGCCGATAGGTTTTGTTCCAACAGGTTTTCCATCAATACCCGGGACACCTCATTCACACTTTCCTCATTGGGCAGGTATTTTGGGGCAATAGGGTTGACCCGATAATGGACCTGATCAAAAGCGATGGTGTAGAATTTTAGGTTTTTATTTTTGAATAGGGGGTAGGCCATTTCCGTGAGTTCAAAATCCTTATAATCGTGGATCACCCCACAAAAACCATATTCACTAAAATGCTGCAAGAAGTTATAGATGACACTTTCGGTTTTTCCACTTCCTGCCGATCCGATGATGGAGGCACCCCGGCGGATATTATCCGCTTTAAATTTTCCGTTACTCAACTGAAAACGCACCTGGTATTTTTTATCCTTTGGTGCTTTGCGTTCCGCGAAAAACAGTCCGTATACCACCGCACCCAGGAACAAAGCCGGGACGATGATATAAAGGGTAATATGTTCCCATTGCCAGTTCATATCCCGATCGATCCTGATTCAATAGCTTTACTCACCCCTTTTTTCAATTGATTCAGCGCTTTTATGGCCAACTGAAACTTATTAGTAGGAATACTTAATACCGCGGTATTCACTGCTGATTGCTGTAATAATTTAAACGCCATTGCCTTTTCATTGGCCGGGAGTTTGGTAATGTTAGCAAAATACAATTTCGGATCTTTAAGAAACGTTTTTCGGGCGGTATAGCTTTCCACATAATTTCGTTTATACTGGAATAGTTGATCAAAGGTTTTTTCTGAATTTTTGATAAAAGCATTGCGGTCAAAGCCCCTTTTTACGATCTTGCCGTGCATTTGCACTTCCGAGGCTTTGTGCTTACTTCCCGGGGAAAGACTGTACCGGTTGGAGGCATCCTTTCGGCTCACAATCATATGGATATGGCTTTGCGGTCCCGGTTTGGCCATTCCCCGCACGATCCGTTTTCCGTTCAATTGATGGGGTGCTGCTGCTTCCAGCCGTTGGATTTCTTTTTGAAGTGTCTTAATATTCCCAACGCGCTCCCCCCGGTTGATACTTCGGATATCATTTTTCAACGCCAAAATCTTCGTTGCATAGGGCTGATTTTCCCGCACCTGCTTATCGGTCCCTTTAAACGTGCGCTGGCGTTCTACCTTGGCGTAATATTTAATATCCGTAATAGCCACCGGGCGACCATCGATTTCCCGGTGAAAAGCCCTGGCGTATTCCTTCATTGCTTCCCGGGTATAGCGTTTGAGGGCTTCCGGGGAATCCTGAATGCTTTTAAGTTCCCGGCCACTTGGATTTAAGGTAATCGAATAAAACTTGGGTTCTTTATTCTTAAGTTTGGCCGTATTGCTATCGATTTCCCGGATGACTTCTTCGGCAGTTATTTCATCGTGCTGCTGATCAAAAAAATGCTCCAGTTCGGGAAGTGGTTTGCCTTCATTTTCCTTTTCCAGGTAATCCACAAAATCGGCAGCACTTTGCGCATAATTACCCTGCACTTTCTGAGCGGTGATGGTGATGTACATTGTCGAGTTCTTTTTGAAGTTCTTCTAATTCTTCTGTATTCATATTCAGCTTGTAATATCCCTTCCCAAAAGTTCCTTTCACATAGGTTAAATGTTCCAGTAGGTTTTTCGTGTTATTTCGGTAGGTGCTCAGTTCTTGTAGCATCTGGTCATAGCGTTTTTTGTAATGCTCTAGTTCGGTATCTCTTGAAAAAGGTTCTGGCGTTCCAAAATCAAACTGTTCCGCTTCTTTTTCTTCCTCGTCTACTTTGTTTATTTCCTGAAATAAGGTGTCCAGCATCGCCTTGGTCGGCAGGGTCTGTTGCTTTTCAATATTCCGTACAATGGCAATCAGAGCATTGATCCTTTTTTTGGTCGCATCCGTTTTTACGCCAAGATTGTCATTTGGGTCAAGATTATTCCATTTGAAGAAGTTCAACATTGCCTCGAGGGTTTCCGAATGCGATTTGGAAATATCTTTGGAAAATGCCCTAAAACGCTCGGCAATATCTTTTTTGATATTGATCCCTGAAAAGCCGTATGTTGAAAATTTCTTCATTTTTGCTGCAAAAAAATGCCTGTTTACAATGGGTTCCAGAGGTTTTGCTGCAAAGTCCTGAAAATCAGTATAATTGAAATATATTTAAACTACTGGTTATTAGTTATTTACATAGAAATTGACAGCCGAGACACCGATTTGCGTGTCACCCTCTTGCTCTTCCAATTTCCGTCCCGCAGGGGCCCAAATTTCCAGACATTCTCACCAATCCCTATAGCTGTCGGGAGAATGCCTTTATTAGTTTATGGATTGGTCATTTAAGGAAAGTCAAATCAAAAAATGTAATGACCAAAGTGTTATTAATCAATAATCTAAAGGTACGATTTAAACGAAATAAACAAAAGAACAAGCCCTCATTTAATAAGGGCTTATTTGGTGTTGTTTAATGGTTACATATTGAATACAAAATCATAATTGTATAGATTTCGTATGGCTTCCTCTTCCAACAAGGTATCGTAATTGACCTCCTGTTGTCGGGCATAGTTCTTTAATTGCTTTCCGAAACGATTTTCAATTTCTTTTTTAGACATCAAAAGCAAACGTTCCTGTGTTTCCTTATCTAGGTTGGTATAATTCAAATAGATCATGATACCAATCTTAAAGGAGACCTTCATCGGCAAAACTCAGATAATTACCTTCTCCAGTCATAATGATATGATCGAGTAATTTAATGTCTAGAAAATCACAGGCTTTCTGAATCTTTGAGGTCAGGTTTTTATCATGATGACTGGCCTCTAATTTCCCAGAGGGATGATTGTGGCAAACAATGATGGCCGTGGATAAGCTTTTAAGGATCAGCGCGAACATAATTCGTAAATCTACTAAGGTCATGGTAATTCCTCCAGAAGAAATCTGACAAATTCCTTTTACGATATTGGAGTTATTCAGTAACATTACTTTAAAACATTCCTGTAACTGAATTTCGTTTTTATCCCAATTTTGATAATACAGGTTGGCAGCATCTTGAGAACAACAGATTTTTGGACATTTAGAAATGTTGATGCGTTCTTTGTAGCATAATTTTATTTGATTAACTTTCATAATAATAAGGTTTAAATTAGGGGGTGTTAATTCTATTCGGTTACGCCCCTTTTTAATTCAATTTTCACTAGATTTATAAGGCCTAAACTTTAGGCTAAGATCATCTCAAAAAAACAAGGAAGCGAAAGGATTTTCGCTCCTTGTTTACCATTTTTAATCGTTACCACCTAATAGTAGGATTTCAGAAGCTAGCACTTCGGTAACATATCTTTTTACTCCTTCTTTATCCTCATAGGAACGAGAAGTTAATTTTCCCTCTACGGCAATTTCTTTGCCTTTGCTTACATAATTTTCAATGATTTCAGCAGTCTTTCCCCAAGCCACTACGGTATGCCAGGAAGTCGCCTGTACCTTTTCGCCTTTATTGTTTTTGTAGTGCTCATTGGTCGCCAATGATAAGCGGGCTACTTTTTTGCCGTTATCAAGGTTGGTGGTGCTAGGTTCTTGACCTACGTTTCCGATTAACTGTACTTTGTTTCTTAGATTACTCATAATTAAAAGTTTTAGAGGTCTGCCTTTAAAGACAGACGGTTACACATTGATTAAAAAATTGATTTACTTATTATATCCGGTAGCGTTTTTCCCTGCCACGGCAGGCAAGCTTTTTTGATTTTTTTAGTTTCCTTCCGGATTGATATGTTATTGATGATTTCATAATAATCTGTTTTGATTTACTTCCCATAGCGCCGTATAGCTGTTATCTTTTTTTGATGCTTACACGATTTCAATATTTTGGATTGATAAGGACTTATAAAAGCGAGTAGGGGAGCGGCTTATGCAGTGCGGTTCAACTCCAAAATGTTGGTGTTTTGCGACCAAAAAAAGAATAACTGTACGGCGTGGTAGGGAATCAAAAACCTAAAATGAAGAATCGGTAAGCTTCAGGAAGGGAAACTAAATGCAAGAATGGAAATTTGATGAAGCAGAGATAAGCCAAGTATGTTATGTAGATATGCCATCTCTTACTTATATATGATTATTCTATTTAACTACGCTGATGAAATTGAACCTGCAATAACCATGGACCGTTTCAATTTGATATTTAACCAAATTGATACAGTAAAAATAGAAGTAAGTTTCTTATGAAGTAATTGTTAATCTTTATTTTATTATTGCAACCGTAAAAAACGCAATACAACAAGCAGTATAATTAATAAGGGGGGATAGTGGTTTGCAAGGCATATTAGCCCACTTTAGGAAGAACTGAGCTTAAAGACAAGTAAAATCCTATAATTTTTCTTTTAAAAAAACCTGTTTTTTTACTTATCCTATGGTGATGCAAAATCATTAGAAGCAAAAAAAAACATATCGTTACCGGTATCGACGGCAACAAATGGATTGTAAAGGAACGGGAAAAAACGGGAAAGCTTTTTAAAGTGCCTATGCGCTCTTTATGGGGATAATAAAAAACGCTTGTATGCAGCAGTGTTAGTCATGCACAACGGTTGATGGAAAATATTATATTCCATACGAATATTGCTGACCATCACCCGTTTTCGAGACGGTCTCAGAACTTTTTTTCAGTACTTCCTGAAGGATTTGTTTGTCTAAGCTCAAATCAGCTACCAACTTCTTAAGTTGGGCATTCTCCTCTTCCAGATTTTTGAGTCTTCTCAGTTCGGAGACACCTAGACCACCGTATTTTTTCTTCCAGTTGTAGAACGTGGCTTCACTGATGCCCATCTTGCGGCAGACCTCGGAAAGATGTGTTCCGGTCCCAACCTGTTTAATCGCAAATACAATCTGCGACTCGGTATATTTTGATCGTTTCATAAGCAAATAATCTATTTAAAGTTAAACATTTATTTGCCCGAAATCCTTTAGTCTTTATCAGTCCGATTTAATGGGAGGAGGTCAAGGGGAAGTGCTGCTCTCCCGTTATGAATGCTATCAAATAACCCGTGGACGACTGAAACTCCATGCACGAACAACCGAATGCAACGGAACTGGAAGAGCGGTACGGTATGCGTGTTCGCAGCCTAATGCTGGATTAACCTGATAGCATTCGATAAAAATAGTGAAGGTAAACTTTCAGAGTTAAAAGAAAACAACTTTCGATTTTAATACTTTTAGGGAATAATCAGAAATTAAGGATAAAACAATGCAATTAATCTTTAAGTAATATGCTGTTCTGTTTGAAAATTATTCAATTTTTAGACAAAAAAAATCATATTCAATAAATTATAGCGGAATCATTCGCTTTAGTGCGGCCCCACTTTATGAAAATTAGTAATATTGAAAAGTTTTGGCTATAAAGAAAGAACAAATGAACTATGATGCTAAAGGGGACAATAAATTTTTAGTTTCCCAACTGAAAAAGGGAAATGAAAAAGCTTTTAATAGATTATATGATAAATATCTATTGGATGTATACCATTTTTCCCTGAGTTTACTGAAATCAAAAGATCATGCCATGGAAGTTGTTCAGGAGGTCTTTCTGAAAATATGGATCACTCGTGATGCCTTAGACGAAAATAAAAACTTTAAATCTTTTCTTCTCACCATTACTAAAAATCTTTCTTTAAATATCTTAAATAAAGCAACTACCGATTTAAATTTTAGAAATAAAATCTACGATAATTTAGAAACGCAAAGAAGTACTACCAATGAATATATACTTAGTAAGGAATATGAAGAGCTGAAGAATAAAGCAATTGCTGAATTACCCGCCGGACGAAAAAAAGTATTCTTATTGTCCAGAGAAGAAGGGAAATCGTATCAGGAAATTAGTGAGGAATTGGATATATCTATTAATACTGTAAAAACTCACATTAAAAAAGCACTCGAAGGGATAAGGGAATATTTTTCAAAAAACACCGATATAGACCTTATTTTTTTACTTTTTTTTATATTTTTTAAGTAATTAAGTATTTGATAAATAGTTGTTTAGTATATTTTTTTTGATTTTTTTTAAAAAATTACACCTTTCCGGATCACCCTTATCTCCTTTTCAATTGTATTATTAATGAAGCTGTTAAGAAATGAATAAGAACGCAAGGTTTACATATCTATTAGAAAAATATCTCAATAATTCCTGCTCAAGGGAAGAGTTTGATGAATTTTTTGAATTACTCAAAGATCCTGTTTACGCAAATTATCTGAAGGAATCAGCTCTTTCCGATCATCTCCTTGAAGAAGAAAGAAATAATGATATTTCAAAAGAAGCATCAGAAATAGTTTTTCAAAATATTCTGAAACGTGCCCATCAGGAGAAAGTTTCCAGACAACGATGGACGCAGCGTAAAATTTTAAGTGCCGCCGCTATTTTTATAGGTTTACTTATAGGGGGCAGTCTGTGGAATCAATGGAGGAATGAGAATAATACCAGCGATAGCTTTTCATCCGATCATGTTATTTTAGAGCAGCATGATGGCAATCAATTAATATTGGATACGCTGAAATCAACTAAGATCGTTTCAGCTGCAGGTGATACGATTAGGATCACACAGGGGAATTTAATCCGATATGATACAAATTCGAAAATTTTAGGAAATAATACTATTCGCGTGCCATATGGCAAAACTTTTCAGGTAGCCCTTTCTGACGGTTCCATTGTTCATCTGAATTCTGGTTCATCCTTAACCTATCCGATAAACTTTTCTGAATCTCGAGAAAGAAAGGTAGAACTTCAAGGCGAAGCCTTTTTTGATATCGCCCATGATATACAAAAGCCTTTTATAGTGAAAACCAATGAACTGAACGTACAGGTTCTGGGGACGAAATTTAATATTAACGCTTATCAGGAAAATACGGATATCGCTGTAGCCTTATTAGAAGGTGCTGTAAAAATGTATGATCAAAAGGATAATACTGGTAAATATGCTAAGATTTTAAGTCCTGGATTTGTTGGAAATTATAACAGAGCGGATAGTGCAATTCAAACGGAAGAGGCTAATGTACAGCATTTTGTGGCCTGGAGGTTTGATAATCTTGTGTATAGGAATGTGGAGGTCAAAGACTTATTGACAAAGTTAGAGCGTCATTTTAACATACAAATTGATAATGAGTATAAGGAAATGGAAAGTAAAACGCTAAATGCAAATTTTGGAGATCAGCCTATAGAAGAGGTTATGAAATATTTAAGTGAAATCTATGGATTTAAATATACCATTAATAATAAACGGGTGACAATTAAAGAAAAATAGGGAATGGTGGCTCATTCCCTATTGGTTAAATGCTTGTAACAAGCAATAAATAATAAAAATTAAAAATATGAAAAAATCTCTACTTTCTAAAGTAGATTGGACGACTATTGTTCAAATTCTTGCTAAAATAGTTGGTGTTTTTTTACTGGTATTTTCTTTTTTGGCCAGTAATCACGCTTACGCTAAAGAACTGCAAAATCAATTCATAACCATCAAAGCCAAACAAATCAGTATTCAGGATTTGTTTGATAGAATTGAAAAGCAAACTGATTACCGCTTCGTATATAGCATCGAAGATATTGATATTGGAAGAAAGGTAAATCTCAATGTTAAAGATATCGATATCATTAGCTTACTCAAGAAAGTAATCTCTACCGATAATGTTGTTTTCAAAAGAATCAAAAATCAAATTATTATACGAAAAAAAACAGCACAGGATGATCAGGCTTCTTCCAGTAGCAATTTGATACAGCAGCAAAAAAATGTGAAGGGGGTAGTGAGAGGTGAGGAAAATTTTTTGCTCCCCGGGGTTAATGTTATTATTAAGGGAAGCAGCCGGGGTACCATTACGAATATGGATGGGGAGTTTAATATAAGGACCATCCCGAGTGATACCCTTATTTTTAGTTTCGTTGGCTATAAGGAACAACAAATACCCGTGGGGAGTAAGTCTGAATTTGATGTGCGAATGAAGCTAGGTTCGCAATTGTCAGAAGTAATTATTACCAGTAGTTATGGAACAAAGGTTAAAAAGGAAAATGAAGTTAGTAGTAGTTTTACCGTGGATGCCGAACAACTTAAAAGTTTACCGCAACAAAGAGTGGACAAATTATTGGATGGTATAGTACCGGGACTGCAATATAGTCCGCAAAGCCAAAGCGCCACAAGTACTCGTTCCAGATATTCGGTTACGATTCGGGGAGAAGCTTCCATGAGTGCTTCCAACGAGCCCTTATGGATCGTTGATGGAACCAGAATGCATACTGGAGGAACAACGAATATGATAACGGGCCTAAATACAAGTGTAAGCCCGCTATCTTATATTAATCCTCAGGATATTAAAAGTATAAAAGTATTAAAAGATGCCGCAGCAACTTCTATCTATGGAGCGGATGGAGCCAATGGGGTTATCTTGATTACTACAAAAAGCGGTGCCAAAGGTAAACCATATTTTGATGTATCGCTTCGAAGAGGCCAATCAATTATAAACGATGGCACTCGTTTTAAGGTTCTTGATGGTGAGCAATATATGAAACTGGCCCGGGAAGCTTATCAGAACGCGGGAAATGATATGCGCTATTTTCCTTTTACCGATAATCAGATAAATACCTATAGCGATACAGATACAGACTGGTATGATACTTTTTATGATATAGGTAGTCATTCGGTTGTAAATGTGTCTGCGGGAGGAGGAAGTGAAAGAGGTACCTATTTTATTTCCGGTTCTTATTTTGATGAAAAAAGCACAGTTATAGGTAATGAAACCCAACGTTTTGCTTTACGTACCCGTAATACTGCTCAGATTACTTCTAAGATGGATATAGATCTTTCTTTGTCAGCTTCCTATAACCTGAACCAAATATTTAATCCAGGATCTGATTACTATGAAAATTTACCTATTATATCTCCCTATAATCCTGATGGGACCTTTAGGCAATATTATAAGGTTATTGAAGGTAGTAACCCTGATGGTTCTCCAAGATGGGTAGATAAGAGATTTTTTAATTCGTTAGCAGAACGGGAACAAAATGATAATAATCAAAAAGCATTTGCTTTTCAGGGGAATTTTAAATTTTCTTATAGTCCAATTGAAGAAGTACAATATACGGGGCAGTTTGGGGCAGACTATCAGGGTAACACCGAAGAAATCTATTATTCCATAAAAAACTGGTCAGGTAAAGATACGGAAGGAAACCCGCTTGGAACCGCTTATAGCAATCAATCCAATTTTCTGAATTGGACCATGATCCATCGACTTAATTTTAATAAGCAGTTAAAGAAACATCATATTAGCGGTGTTATAGGCCTGGAAATGAATTCCTCGGAGAATAACTTGACAGGGGCAAGAGGGACCGGTTTTGTGAATGACCACCTAAGAAGGGTGTCATTGGCACAAGATCGTTTCGGTTCGGGTAATTATTATGAGCGTAATAGTCTTTCTTATCTGGGGCAGGTATCTTATAGTTACAATGATCGCTATAATGCGAGTCTGAGCTTTAGAAGAGACGGGAATTCTAATTTTGGAAAGAATGTGCGTTGGGCCGAGTTTGCGTCGGCGGGGGTTTCCTGGAATATTCATAAAGAAGAATTCTTTGAAAGTGAGACCATAGATTTTTTAAAATTAAAGGCCAGTTATGGAACCAATGGGAACAGTAGAATCGGTTCGCAGGAAGCTAATGGGGTTTACAGCATTGGGGATAGCTATTACTATAATGGTCAGCCCGGAGCGAGCATGATCAAAGCGGCTAATCCTAACTTAAGCTGGGAAACTACTTACATGACCAATCTGGGAATCGATATTATGCTCTTTGATCAGCGCGTTAATCTGTCACTCGAAGGATACCGAAATAAAACCGTCGATTTATTAAGTGAACTTGATGTTAGTAGAACAACCGGAGTATTAAGAATTTATAGAAATATTGGTGCTATTGAGAATAAAGGGATAGAGGCAACGCTGCGGACTCAGAATATTAGAACGGACAAATTTACATGGAATACCACCCTTATCGCTTCGAGAAATGAAAATAAAATTCTGGAACTATATAATGATATTCCTAAAAATAATGACATAACCAGGTGGGAGGAAGGAGCCGATATTAATACATTCTACCTGATTCGATGGGCAGGTGTTGATCCTAGGGATGGCTATCCACTGTGGTATGATACGCAGGGAAATGTTACCCGACAATACAGTGCCGATAATAGAGTCAAGTATAAAAGTTCAACCCCTGATCTCTATGGAAGTCTTAGAAATACGTTCAATTATAAAGCCTTCAGTTTATCTGTTCTTGCCTCTTATACTATTGGAGGATATGCTTTCAGCCCATTTGGAAGGGATGTGAATTCCGATGGACTCAACATTATGGATGGGAACCAGTCCATTGATCAATTGGACAGATGGCAGCAAGCAGGAGATGTGGTATCGGTTCCGAAATTACAATGGGGGGTAAGTACACGGTCGGTGATGAATTCAACGAGATATTTATTTAATAAAACCCATATAAGAATTCAAAATGTGTCCCTTAATTATATGCTGCCAAATCATATAACCGATCAAATGGGAGTTCAGCAATTTGCACTTTCGTTAATCGGAGATAATTTGGGAGTGTGGACTCCTTATGACAATAAAAATAAAAATTCTTATCGAAATAACATGAGTGGTTATCCTATGGAAACCATGATTTCTTTAGGAGCAAATATTCAATTCTAAAAACGATGTTACGAAATATAAAGTTTTCCATAATTATACTTTTCGGTGTTATACTGACCTCAGGATGTGAGAATTTTCTTGAAGGCGATGATGCCGGTCGGGCTTCAATTCCCGTGTTTTTTTCTGATGTAGATGGGATAAAGTCAGCGCTTCCGGGCGCATATAGCAGGGTGTATGAATATTATGATTCAGAATTTTATTTATATCCTGAAGTAGCCGGTGATTTATTGGAACTAAGCGCTATAGGGGAGAATGTAAAGATGTTCTCACAATATAATTTTGTTTCTGAACCGGATCAGGAAGCAGCAGCAGTTGGACATATTTGGGCTAAAGGCTATGAAGCCCTGGCTAATGTGAATAATATTCTTGAATACCAGCCTTTATTATCGACTCAGTTTCCGAATAATAAAGATGAATTATTGGAAATAAGAGCGGAAGCTTTGTTTTTAAGAGCTTTGATCCATTTTGATTTAGTGAGAACCTATGCGCAAACCTATACCTATACTGAGGATGCATCTCACCTAGGAATACCAGCCCTCACCTTAACACCGGCAGAGAATGAGTTAAACCCTAGAAATAGGACGGCGGTGGTATATGATCAGATTATCACGGATTTACAAGAGGCGGTAGATTTATTTTCTGACTTTCCGGAAGCAGATTATCTCGTGCCATATAGAGGATCTGAAATGGCTTCCAGAGCTTTACTTTCCAAGGTTTATCTTTATAGGGAAGAGTGGGATAAGGCCAGGGCACAAGCCCATATCGTTTTGCAAAACATCGGTTTAACATCCCATGATGATTATGTGGAGATGTTCCGAACTTTAGAGCCTGGAGAAGAGGCGATTTTCGTGCTAAGTGGACAACAAAAAGTATCTCAAGTAGGAAAATTTTATGCAACTTCAGATCCTGTAGCCAAAGCTTCCCCAAAATTAATGGAAGTGTTTTCTGATACCTCTGATGTAAGGCTTAATTTATTGCAGGAGAAATCCGGGACATATCAAACCTTGAAATATTCACGACCGGGAGTAAATCAGGTCGAATTTGGAAGTGATCTTTACGTGCTTAGAGCTTCGGAGGTTTTATTAATACAGGCCGAAGCGGCAATTGAAGTGAATGATTTTGAGCAAGCAAAAGAAAGCATCATTCGAATTCAATCCAGAGCTTTAAATATCCCTCAGGATAGTTTACAAATAAACCTGAATGGCAAAGATGAATTACTAGCGGTTTTAGAGAAAGAAAGAATAAAGGAACTAAATTTTGAAGGGCAGCGCCTTTTTGATATTACCAGATGGCATCACAACCTGAACAGGTATGAAAACACCTCTTCCAATGTCAGAGAATTAGCCTATCCCAGCCACCTTTTTGCGCTGCCCATTCCTTTAAGAGAAATTAATGCTAACGAAAATATTATACAAAATGAAGGATACTAAATATGCTTTAAAGTTTTTTATAGGTGTGTGTACAATGGGTATACTTTCATTGATAGGCTGTAATAAAGATAGTATAGAAGACTTTCAAAAGAGCTATGTACATATCATGCAAAATGAGTCTAATATAGTCAATGTAAATTCCAATAGAAGGGATATTGCGACCTATTATATATATTATAGTACACCAGCAACAAGTAAAGACCTTCTGGTAAATTATCGAATTGAAACAGGCAACGGACTAAGAGAAGGGCGAGACTACCAGGTAATTACTACAGAAAATCCACTACTTTTTCCGGCAGGGGTCTACCAAAGACCTATTCAAATAAGATGGTTGGAGCATGAATTAGATGAGACTCTGGATAACACGATTAAGATCATACTAGAGGACACAAATAATGATGATGTTGCTGTAGGCTTACCAGGACCAGCTAAAAATCAAAGCGAATTTATCATTAAAAAAGTAAATCCATAAATGACCTATTTCAAAAGAATATTATTCACGTTTTTACTTTTACCTATCATTGCACTGGGGCAGCAGATCCAGGAAGATCCTAACCTTATTTCGGGAGAACTGGCTAATGGGTTGCAGTATTATTTATATAAAACCGTTAGATCTAAAGATCAGGCAGAAGTTCAACTTTTTGTAAAGGCGGGCTCACTTCAGGAAAGCAATGAGCAAAGAGGGCTTGCTCATTTTATGGAGCATATGGCATTTAATGGATCCACCCATTTCCCGGGGAACACGCTCATTGATTTTCTGGAACGTCATGGAGCTAAATTTGGTCATGATCTTAATGCTCATACCAGTTATGGGGAAACAATTTATAAGTTAAAGATTCCAACAAGGGAGAAAAGTGTTGTTGACTCTACTCTGGTTATTATAAAAGACTGGATAGAAGGGATAAGTTTAGATAGCCTGGAAATTGAGAAGGAAAGGGGAGTGGTGCTGTCTGAATGGCTCTCTAAACAAAATGCTAGTCAGAATACCAATGAGGCTTTTTTAGAGCTGTTATTGAATGATTCTAGATATAGCCATAGAAAAGTAATCGGTGATACCGCCACGTTGAGAAACTTTAATAGGAGAGATATTCTTGATTTTTATAAGTCCTGGTACGATCCTTCTTTAATGGCTATAGCAGTGGCTGGTGATTTTGATGTGGATGATGTGCTTAAACAAATTAAGACAAACTTTAAGGATATCCCTTCCAATGATATAACAGATACTTCTTATCCTATAAATGATTTCGAAGCATCTGATTATAACGTGATAACTGATCTGGGAACAAAGAAAATTGAGCTTACAGGTGTTCAGTTGTTAGAACCCTTTAGAGATATTAAAACTGAAAATGAGTTTACTTACTTTCTTCAAAAGAATCTGCTTAATGATCTATTTCAGGAACGTCTGGATAATAAGTCTTTCTTAAATCCTGCTTATGAAGGAGGAGGTATTAGTCTGGGGAATTACTTCCCCGTGAAAGCTGCACTTATGTATACCGTGGAACTTCAGAAGGATTCTATAGCTAAAGGATTGGAACAGTACTGGTATGATGCGGAGCAAATCTTTCGATATGGCTTTACCTCCATGGAGATTTCTAAGGTTAAAAAGCAACTGCTTCAACAATTACGGAATAATGCTGAAAATAAAGAACAGCCTTCTTCCGGAAAAATGATCAAGGAAATGTATCAGAAATTTTTCTATGGAAACGCTATAGTGACCCCGGAAAAAGAGTTTGAATTAACCCAAAAAAATCTGACCTCTATTGATTCTTTAAGTTTATTAAACTACCTGAAACAGATTAGAAAACCTGGACAAACAAAATATATTTTAACTGCTAATAAAGCGGATGAAGCAGTTTTACCGAATGCGTCGGAATTTTCAATGTACCTCAATTTTAAAGATAAGGAAATTCAACCTTACGAAAGGAATTTAGATGTTCCTGAAAATCTACTCTCTGAAATACCAGCTCCCGGTAAAATTACCTCGAAAAAGTATATTGCTGAAATTGATGCTACGGAATACGTACTGTCTAATGGCGTGAAACTAATTTATAAACAGACGCAGCTGGATAAAAATGCAATTATAATTAGTGGGTTCAGAAAGGGCGGATATTACGCACTTAAAGAAGAAGATTATATCACCGGACTTTATACCACTCCCGTCATCTCTCTTAGTGGTTATGGTGATTTTACCAGAGATGCCTTAAGTCAGTTTCTTGCCGGGAATAGTGCTAAAGCTACTTTACTGGCAGATAAAACCAGAACAGGTTTTTATGCCAGTGCCGATAAAAGGGATCAGAAAACAGTATTCCAACTACTGTATTTAAAGTGGACTGCCCCCAGGATGGACGAGAAAATTTTCGAGGAAATTAAATCACGAACAATCGAAGCGAAACAAAATGAAATTCCGAAACCGGGTGACTTATTTGGTGAAAAAATAAAAAAGACTTTAAAGGGTGAAGATTATGTCTCCAGAAAATTGAAAGCAGAAGATATCGAGTCGGAGTTGGATGCTTCGAAAATTATAGATACGTACCATCAGTTTTTTGGTAGTGCCGAAAATTATACTATTAGTCTTATCTCAGATCAGCCTTTTGAAGCTCTTAAATCCGATGTTTTACAATACATCGCTACTTTACCTAAAGGAAAAGCAGCTACTAAATACAGGTATCAGCCAAATCATGTCTTGAAGGATAATGTTGTGATACAACAAAAAGATGGTGATAGTCCAAAAGCGACCGTCTCGCTTATTTATCAGCAGCATACTATTCTAAAATCTTTGCCCGAGACGGACCTCTTAAATCTGATGGTGAAGAACCTGATAAGAAACCGCTTGTTAAAAAAGCTTAGAGAAGAAATGGGGGCTGTTTATAGTGTCTCGGTATCGGCAAGTTCTACGAAACAACCCAGAGCGCTGAGCAGACAGAGTATTAGTTTTGTTTGCGACCCAAAAGATGTGGATAAATTGATTGAAGAAACCGAAAAGATTCTTTCCGTTATGGCTGTAGGCAATTTTTCGGAGGAAGAACTTTCAAAAATAAAAACAAACCTAAAGAAAATGGATGATCTGCTAAAGCAGCGAAATACCTATTGGACCAAAGCCATAAGGGAACACTATTTCAACCATTTTCCAAATTGGGAGGCCGTTACCCAATACAAGGAATGGATAGATTCCCTAAGTAAAAATGAAATTGCTGAAGCCATACAGGTGTACTTTAAAAAATCACCAGCTATCAAAGCCGTTTTATGGCCTGAAAACGAACAGAATAATAATCAATAATTACTCAAAATTAAACTTTATGAAAACTAAAATTAACTTTCTTTTACTATTAATAGCCTGTACAGGTTTTTTTAGCTCTTGTAGCAGCGATGATGATGCTTTGCCACCAGAGCCTGCAGAAGTAGGAATGATGTCTTTCGGCTTTTATCAGGAAGATAATGATCAATTAGTTCAGGATTATATCCTGGAAAACATATCAGGAAAATCAATCAGTTTCGCCCTTCCTAAACAGGTTGATGTAACAAACCTGGTAGCCAGATTTACAACCACCGAAAATGATATTGTGACCGTTGGAGGCGCTACACAAGTCAGTGGAGAGACTACAAATGACTATAGTGCAGCGGTAGAATATCTTCTTAGTGAGGAAAATACCAATGAAATATATACCGTGACTATAACAAAAATGGCTAATGCGGTATGGTCTCAATTAACCGCTTATGATCAGGAGGTGAGAGATGTTTCATTAAGTATCAACCCTACAAATGCTATGCCTTATATTGGGTATATTTCAAATCCAGAGGAATATGAGGATAGAAGATTAAACCTTATTTCTTATCAGGATGATGTTTGGAGTCGAATAGGTGCAGCTGACTTTAATTCAGCAAGAGCAGCAGATCCTGATCTTGATTTCTCGAATGAGGGTAATCCAATAGTATCTTTTGGAGATTATTCACTGGATCCATCTCAGGTTTCTATAATGGAATATACAGAGAATTCCTGGAACTATGTCGGACAACCTGGTATCTCCGAAGGAGAAAGAAGTTATAGAGAATCAGCATTAGTAACTGGGGAAGATGGCACTATTTATAACTTTTACATAGATAATGATCGTCAACTAAAATTAAAAGCTTTTGATGGGACTGCATGGAATACTATTGCCATTTCAGGAGTAAATTCTCCAAGTGTGGATCTTGATGTGGTATACGAAAAAGGTGCTTTATACGTAGCAACAATAGACAGAACGACTCTTCAGAGTGTATCGGTATTCAAATATGAAAACGGAAACTGGACGACACTGGCAGATCAAATGAAAGAAGCTCCTGAGAATGCTATAAGAACTTACAGAATAGCTATGGATGTGGATACTGAAGGGAATGTTTATTTAGCTTATGCAGAATCTGATGCGGCTGCAGGCACAGATTATCAGGTAAAAGTGAAAAAATACACAGCAGAAAGTAATTCTTGGTCAATTTTAGGAGATATTCTTCCAGATGCTTCTTTCCGCTCATTCGATCTTGCCGTTGATGCTTATGATAACCCGATGATTTTATATAGAAATGCGTCTGATAACCCAACAACATTAGCATTTGATGATGAAGTGAACAACTGGGCTTCTCCAGTGGTACTTTCAAATAATGAAGCCGATGATTTAGAATTAGAATATGCCGCAAATGGAATTGGATATGCTGCCTATACCGTAGGTAATCAACTTTATTTGCATAAATATGATTCTCCGGATAATCAGTAATTTAATTTAATGATATAAAAAGGCGGATTTTTTCCGCCTTTTTATATTCTAGTATAATAGCCATGATTAAAAAACTATGCATTTTAATATTTTTCTTTGGATTTAGTGTTAATGCTTTAATTTCTCAGGAATACCGTAGTATAAGTGGAAAAGTATACCTCAAAGAGAATAGTGATCAGCAAAAAAGAAAGTCCAGGGGAATAGCCGGAATCTATTTATCCGATGGCGAACATCTTTTTAAAACAGATAAATCTGGAAATTTTATTGCGAGAATACCATCAGAATCCCCTTTTTTTGTCATAGTTCCCGATGGCTATAAAATGGAGAATACTTCATGGTATCGATCTATTCCAAAGGATGGAGAACAGATAAATTTCGAACTTCAGAAGGAATCCATAAACGATAATTTTAATTTTCTGGCTATTGGAGACGTACAGGTAGGCTCCAGAGAAGAAATAAATATGGCTGATGTTAGCTTTTTTCGTGAAATAGCCAATCGAGATGACTTTGATTTTGGAATGTATCTTGGAGATTTGGTGAATGATAATACAGCACTCTTTCATCCTCTTCGACAATCCATGAACAGTATTCCCAAACCCTATAGAGTAGTTTATGGAAATCATGATTGGAAGTATGGTGCATTACATGAGCTACAGGATAAACCTTTTACGGCTGATTTTGGTCCTAAAAATTATGCATTTGAAAGAGGGAACGTTCTTTTTATTACATTAAACTCAATTTATCCGGTTGGGAAATATGGCTATAAAGGAATATATAAGGCGGAAACCATCTCTTTTTTTAAAGAGCTTCTTGGTAAGGTGCTTAAGAAAAATCAGTTGATTATTATTAACCAGCACATCCCATTACGCTGGATGAAAAATAAAAATGAACTTTTGGATTTGCTTAATATTGACCATGAGGTTTTACTACTGAGCGGACATACGCATAGTGTTAGTCGTTATTTTTATCAACGGGATAGCAGATCAGATATTCAGGAAGTCGTATGCGGTGCTGTTTCAGGAAACTGGTGGACGGGTCAGAAGAACTGGGAAGCGCTTCCATCAGCCCTTATGAAAGATGGTACACCAAGAGGTTATTTTAAGGTTTCAGTTTCGGATAATACATATAAATTAAGGTATAAAGCAATAGGATTGGATCCCAGTAGACAAATGAATACCTGGTTCGGATCTTTAGATAATAATAACATTGCCAATATGATAGATACTATAAGCAATAAATTTATTCTTAATTTTTATGCTGGATCTGATAAAACGAAAATTAAGATATTCGTTAAAGACAAATTTATGGGATATATGGAAAAAGAAAACGAGCTGGATCCTTATATAAAGCGTATCAAAGCTTGGCAGGATAAAAAATTATATCCAAATAAGCTGAGTCAGAAATCTCCGTATCTTAGTACACCTTCTTCCCATATATGGAGTATGGACATGTCGGATTTGAATTTTAAAGATTTTAATTTGCTTACTATTGAAATAGAAGATCCGTTTCTTGAACCGTTTAAGTATTCCATTAATTTCCGTGATTTTATTGAATGATTTAAGTACGGATCTAACCAATTTAATATTCGCAATTCCTTATATCTGGAAAGAGTTTTTCTTCATCCCATTGATTTTTATAGATGATTTAGAATTATGTTTTTTAAAAACTAGATTCCGCAAGATGAGCTTAATTTCATTCCTGGTGGATTAACATGCATGACCTATTTAGTGATGCAAGAACTCTAATGGTTTTTATAAAATGTAGCCTATAGTCCCGATAATCGGTATTTTTCTATTTTAAAAATATACTATTCAGCTTCGAATACATTCGATAGTTCTGTTACCTTTTCTTTTTTTGACAGGATCACTAAAATATCATTTACAAAAATACGCGTATCCCCTTCAGGAATAATGACCTGATTGTTTCTTTTAACCAATACCACTAAGGAATCCTGTGGAAAAATTTTATCTTTTGTTAGTTGTTTGATATACTTATTGGATACTTTAGAGTTTTTTTCTACAATCATTTCTAACAACTCAAAGCCATCCCCAAGATCTAAAAATTCCTTTACATTAGGTCCTTGCATCGCCCTATAGAGGTATTTTCCGTTTAACCGATAAGGGCTTTCCACAGTATCAATCCCTAATTGTTCAAAAATAGGCAACAATTCATCGTTATTAACGGAACTTATGAGACGTTTAATCCCCATTTTTTTGGCTAAAAGAATCACTAACGAGTTTACAGCATCATCATTCGTAGTAACGATGATGGCATCGGCTACGTCCGCTTTTGCTTCTTTTAAAGTTTCTGGATTGGTGGCATCAGCATTAATAACCACACAATCATAGTTGGTAGCCACCCAATTAGCGATATTTTTATCTTTTTCAATAACGTGAACATTGTGACGGTCTTTTAACGCATCTTCAATAACGTGTTTTCCTGTTCTTCCTGAACCTACGATAATTATATTCATTTTTTTAGTTTAGATATTTCTAATTTTTGTGCCATACATTAATACTCTTACCAATACCAGAATGGGAATAATCTCGATCCGTCCGGCCCACATCTGTATGATATAAACCGTTTCTAGAATCGGGGACATTGAAGGATCTGAAATCCCTGTTGATAGCCCTACGGTTCCCTGCGCTGAAGCCGATTCAAAAATAGCATCGACCAGGCTATAATCTTCTCCCATAAAATAGACGGTAATACAGGTAGAGAAGAATACAAAAAGGATATAAATAAGGGTGAAAATACCGGCTTTGGCCAGTTGGGCATTCATCTCTTCAGGAAGTAAATACCGATTATTAAATTTCACTTTTTTTACGGTGTTTTTCGAAGCAAATATTTTATTAATATGCCATCGTAATCCTTTTTGAAGTAAGAGGGCACGTATAATTTTAACGCCACCAACCGTACCACCGGCACAACCTCCAATAATCATTGCTCCTGAAACTATAAAAAGTACCGGTAGATCACTCCACTGTCCGATATTTGAAGTTTGCCAGCCCGTAGTGGATAGACCACTGATAAATTGAAAAGCCCCTTCTCTAATGGGGTCGGAAACTCCGTCCGAAGTCATTAATAGCAGGGATAAAAATATCCCTCCTAGAATAGAGGCTATAATAAATGCCCGTGATTGAATATCGCACCATAATTCTTTAAAATTTTGCAGTACCGTAAATCGGTATAGAAAAGGGATAGAAAGTCCGCCAATAAGCATAGGGAGCAGAAAGAGAATTTCCATTTTCTCAGATTTATAGCCCGCAATGCTATCATCAAGGGTACTAAAACCACCAGTTGATTGCCCTGCCATTGCGTGGTTAATCGCATCAAAAATATTTTCAGCAATAGGATAATCCGGTAGTATAAAATAGGTGCCTATAAATAAGTAAGCAACCATTGTTAAGGTAAGGAAAAGATAGATTTTCCATATGGACTGTGCTGTTTGTATAACGTTGGTTTTTAATTTGGTGCCACTCGCCTCAGAGCCATACAGTAGGATGGCAGATTGCCCGGGAATATGTTTAAAAATGGCCAGCGCCATTACAATAAACCCGGCGCCCCCAACCCATTGAGAAAAGCATCGATAGAACATTAATGATTTTCCAATGGAAGGTTCGTGATAGGACATTGTAAGTCCTGTAGTGGTGAACGCACTTGTACTTTCAAACAAGCAATGTAATGGGTTCCTGAAATTGAGTAAACTCGATTGATAGTCCATTCCTTTAGGCACAAATGATTGCATTACTTCCAAAGGAGTAATTTGAGCAATGATAAAATAAGGAATACTCCCCATTATAATAATCATTAGCCAACCCAGCGCCGCAATAAGCAGCGATTGCTGATATTGAGGATCTTCAGTATTTTTAAGGTTTCTAAAGATGAGATAAGCTATTCCTGATACTATCATTGATGAGATAAGGAACCCTATTAGCGCATACCATTCGTTATAAATTACTGCCACGATACCGGGTATCAATATCACACCACCTAGAATAAGCTGTAGGCTGACCACTTGTTTAAGTATTGTTTTATACACGATGAATAAGGATTAAGTAGACAATTTGTTTAGAAGACTTTCGATTTTTAAGAGGTCTTTTTTCAATTTTTCTTTATCCAAAAGATGCTGGCCTGGCTCGCTATTACAGATTTCTAGAATACTTCTCACATTGGTTTTTCCTTCTTCTAAATAACGAGCGTATTCTTTATCTGTTTGGGAAGAAATCAAATTGTCTATTTTCTTTTGGATAAGGGAATCACATTCCAAAAGCTTGCGAAATTCAGCTACTTTTTCGGTGGCTAATTGATGTCTTAATCCATTTATCAAAAAGCAGAGGTCAATTAAGATCTTTGAATTTTTCTGGTCAAAAAATAATTTTTCCCGGTCACTCATTCTTTCCATCTTTAAGGATATAATTGTTTAAGTATGGGTACAACAATTAAACTTTACGACAAAGATGAGTTGGAAAATCGGTACTAGAAATCAAAATTATAGCTGAAAGTATAAAGATTTTATAAAGATTTCTGAATATTGGGAAGTGTGATTTTAATTCTTAGTTATATTTTTTGTAATATGATAATCAGTAGGTTGCAATCTTGGACTACTATTTTAAAACTTTAAAGAGCTCTTATTTTTTGAGTGTAGCTTGAAAACAGTGATAGTATTTCTTTATATATGGAGTTATTGAAACCTATATCCGATACCACTTTCAGTAATAATATGACTGGGATTATTGGGGTTTTTCTCAATTTTTTTGCGAAGTGTACCTATAAAAACTCTCAAGTATTGGGTTTCATATTGAAAATTTTCTCCCCAAACTTCTTTTAATAAATATTGATGGGTGAGTACTTTGCCTTCGTTTTTAACGAGTATGGAAAGCAAGGAGTATTCTGTGGAAGTCAGTTTAATTATGCTATCATTTATTTTTACCGTTCTGGCGATCAAATCTATGGTGAGCAATCCTCTAGTAATAATAGAATTATTATCGACCTGCTGATTTTTTCGGATAGCAGCGCGAATGCGAGCTAGTAATTCTCCCGTACGAAATGGTTTCGTAAGATAGTCGGTAGCCCCATTATCCAGTGCAGCAATAATATCCGCTTCATTATTTTGTACGGATAGAATAATAATGGGGTTATTATTCCATTCCCGTAAGTTCTTTAATACTTGATGACCGCTAAGGTCTGGGAGGCCTATATCCAATAGCATCAAATCTGGGCGATGATTGGCAGCCAAAGTTATTCCTTCTTTTCCTGTACTTGCCTGGATGACTTTATAATCGTTACTTTCTAAATTAATCTGTAGTAATTTCCGAATTTGTGGTTCGTCATCAATAATTAAAATACTTGGGCTATTCATTTTCTTTAATATCTAAAGTTGAAGTTCGGGCAGGGATTTCCAGACGGAAATGGGCGCCACCGGTTTTCTTGTTTTCCAGCGTTATTTTTCCGTTTAGGGCTTCTGTAAAACCTTTAACAATGGAAAGCCCCAATCCGGTACCTCCTGTAGCTGTTCCATTTAGCTTATAAAATTTATCGAATACAAAATCTATTTCTTCTTTAGGAAATCCCAAACCATTATCGGAAATATCGATGATTAATCTCTCATCTTTATACCCACAATTAATGAGAATATTTGAATTTTTTGGTGTATGGCGAATGGCATTATGTATCAAATTATAAAGAATCATTTCTAAAAACCCGCCATCTAAATAAATTAGAGCTACTTTTTCACTGGGTTCAAAAATAACTTTGGTATTTTCTATGGAATGTTCACTTTCCTTTATAGCTTTAAAAACGAGTTCATTCACGTCTACCCAATCAAAAGTAGGTTTTAGCATACCTGCGTCAAGCCGACTCATATTCAGTAGGTTTTCCACCTGCCGGTTTAATCGGCTTCCAGCGGTGGCAATTTCTGTATAAAGTTCGTGAATATTTTTTTTAGATAGCTTATCCTCGTTGTCTACAATAGTATCCACAGAACCAATTATGGTGGCAATGGGTGTTCGAAGTTCGTGCGATAAAGAATTAAGTAGGGTATTGTATAGGGCTATGGTTTTTTCTTTTTCCTCTTCATCCCGTTTTTTATTTTCAAATTGCCTGATTTTTATCGTGAGTACCGCATTAATCATTGCGACGAGTAAATACATTAAAAACATCAGGACGTCCTCTGCCGACTCAATTTTGAAGGTAAAGGTAGGAGGAATAAAGAAAAAGTTCAATAGTAGCGCACTTAGCAACGCGCAGATCAGTACTGGAAGGATATCAAATAGAACTGCTGAAATCGACACAGTCAGTAGTAATAGCAGTGCGACAGCGCGATAGCCCATAAGATCATGAAAAAAGTAGGAACTAACGGAAGAGATTAAAATAAGTGATATGCTTATGCCGTACTGTTTTGTTTTACTAATATCCCTGCTGAAAATTGATTTCATCTTCATATAAATGTGTGACCTGATTTAAATGATTTTCTATAGTTGTTTGGTTTTAATATTAAATATTCACCTAAATAGCCTTTTGAGTTGTCGGTTTAAAATTAAATAATTGAATGTAGTAAATAGCTCATAATTTTTATCTGACCTTTCATGAAAATTTTCTGATGATCAGGTTCCCAATTTTTTTATTTTCAAAAATTAAGACCCCTTCAATATCCTTCTTTTTAATAAAGCAACTTCGATTTTTAATTTTCAATACCATCTATATAGGACAGCTCATTGACTTTTTCCACATCTAATTTAGAATTAAAACCAATTTGTTTTAACCCTAATTAATTATTTAGACGCGGCAGCTCAAATAGTTGCGAAAGCTTATTTTTCGTAGTTAAAGGTTATCTAATAATTATTTCAACTGATCTAAAGGATTAGCCAACTATTTATATTATAATGTAAAGATATGCAATACTAGGACTAAAAGCCATAAAGAAAATGGGAAGGCTTAGATGATCTACACCAACTTTTAAAATTTCCAATCCATTACAAAAATCAAATTTAACTCTTTTAATTAGGAAAAATTCCATTAGGTTTAAAAAAAGAGAACCCGCTCTTACGAGCAGGCTTTCTGATGCTATACTAGTTTTAGAGTTCAAATTGAACAATTTGTTGTTCGATTTCGGCTTTACGCTTTTCCAGGGTGGATAATAAATGCGACGTCTTGATCAAATTGTTTTCGTTTAAAAAGAGATAATTGATTTAAAATAAAACTGATGATGCTTTCAATTAGTATTATTATATTATGTATAAACACGATTACTTATTGAAGACAGGCAGTATTGTATGAGGATTTTATGGAAAGAAATGCATGAAATGAAAGTATTATAAACGGCAATAAGATAAATTATTAGGGTTAAAAGTAGTGATGTTGTAGACCTGTGATTTTTATAAATAATTAAAAAAATCATTTTTGAGATACTTAGGATTGAGGGAAATGAAAAATAAATGCGTTACATAGTGCATATTCCTAAAATTCCAAAGATTAGCAATCAAAATGAATTTATACTTCTTAGTTTTTAGTAATATTGTCTAGTTTTTTTAAAATAGATTACTAAAAATCAACATTTAAGACTATTATCCCTACAATGAAAGTCGTTATTATTGAAGATGAAGATTTAGCCGCAGATTCCTTAGAGAGTTTATTGTTGAAGTCAAAATATGACATTACAATTGCGGCCAGGTTAGAGAATATTAAACAGGCTAAAGAATGGTTTGCAAATCATTCATGTGATCTGATTTTTAGTGATATTAGCCTTGGTGATGGAGAAAGTTTTGAAATATTCAATGCATTAAATATTAAAATCCCCATCATTTTTACCACTGCTTTTGATCATTTCGCGGTGCAGTCTTTCCAGTTTTTTGCTATTGATTACCTTCTTAAACCTTACAATAGACAGAAACTCGATAAAGCCCTTGAAAAATATATGAACTTTGTTGGAGATAAGAGGGAATCCGATAAAGTGGAGAGTTTATTGGAACGAATTCAAACAACTTTGCCGGATTTTCAATCCCCGAAAATTCAAAATCGTTTCCTGGTTTCTCAGGGTGAAGAATTAATATCGATTAAAAGCGAAGAAATTGCCTATTTTATGGCAGAAAATAAATCTTTGTTTTTGTTTACAAGGGAGCATCAAGTTTATCTTTATGATAGTACGATTTCAAATTTGGAAGATAAACTGGCGCCAAAAGAATTTTTTAAGATCAACAGGAAATTTATTATTAGTCATAACGCCATTAAATCAATTGTGAAATACAGTCAAAATCGACTGAAAATTGAATTAAACCCATCTCCCGGTAGTAATGACCCTATTTTAATAAGCTCAATGAATATCAACGCTTTTAAAGAGTGGTTAAATCATTAAAATGGAACTTATTAATTATTTAAGACGCTTTAGAAAACATCAAAAGTATTTCTATCTAAGCGTTCTGATTATTATAGCATTTTTTATAGGAAGCTCTTTAATTACCCCAAAAATAACTTTTGTGGCTTCCGATCTGATGGAAGATGTAAGACTGGCAGACCTGTATTCTAAAAAGAATAATATAGCTTCTGAGTTTTTACAACTGAACAGTTTTTTAAACTATTCCAAAAATATTATTGAAGACTCTTCAGATGTTCCCCTAAGTAGCTTAATCAACAAACTAAATTTTGTAAGTGATTTAGCTTTATCGAACGCGGTAAATACCAGTAGTTATATATATACCATCACGCCGGACGAGATTCAAAAAACGGAACATTTAAGATCAGATAAAAAACTCGGTGAGGAGTCGGTTCCGTACAAAGAAATATTGCTACAAGCTCCTAAAGGAACTTTAGATACCATAATCAATACTGGTGACAAAGTGCTTAACCGTAAGGCGTATGTTTTTCAGAGAAATAAAGATACTACTATCATTGTTGGATATGATGTTGACTTAAAGGCCTTTTGGAAATATTACTCAGAAAAATATCAGGGACGTACTTCTTATACCAGTGTTTTTAATAAAAACGGGATATGTCTGCTGCATCCCGAAGTTGAAAATATTGGAATCAAAATACCCTCGTATTTTGATTCCTTTGCTATTTCAGACATCTTTAACCAGCCTGATAGCGAGGTGCTGATAGATAATGGATTTTCGCAATATCTAGGATTGGACATCGTACGCTATTTTGACGAAGTGATTATTGGGGATCAGGCCTTGATCGTGGTCGCTAATTTTATGTACTTCGATCTTCAGGATACAACCGGGGAAATACAGCAGTATTTTTCCTGGATTAGCTTTTTAGCTTTTATTACTTTCATATTGCTTTTACTTATTGCTAGGTTTCAATTGAAAAAAGAGTATAGAGAGAATTTACGGGTGCTTAAAGAAAAAGAACATTTGGCTACCGCAAACGAAAACTATCAACGGGAAAATGCGCTATTGCAGCTTAGTCAGCTCAAAAAGAAGATGAACCCACATTTTCTCTTTAATACGCTGAACTCATTGCATTACCTTATTGAGACCAAACCAAACCTGTCTCAGAAATTCGTACTGCAACTTGCTGATGTTTATCGCTATTTATTGGAGAATAGAGATGATAATCTAACCAGCCTGAAGAAGGAATTAGCTTTTTTGAAACAGTATATTTTTCTACATAAAATTCGATTTAAAAATAGTTTGAATATTAAGATTTCAGATCATAGCGGTGATGACCTGATTTTATATAAAAAAATTCCCGTACTAGCTTTGGAGACTTTAGTGGAAAATGCAATAAAGCATAATGAAATCACAAAAAATAAGCCTTTAGATATAGAAGTTGAAATTAATGCCACTCATGTAATAGTAGCTAATAGCTATGCGCCTAAAAAGAAAAAAAATATTGAAGGTCATAAAATTGGCTTAACTTATTTAAAGAATATTTATAATTATTACGAAGTTAATAGCTTTAAAACAAAAATTGTAGAAGATAAATTTATTTGCATACTTCCTCTGTTATCCTAATACTAAACTTCACTCCTTTTTTTTAAGAGTTCACTCCATTTGGTTTTTATTAACACTTAAGCAAATAGATATTTAAACTTTAAATAATCTATTTCATGAAAAAATTCTTATTGAATTTAAACATTCATCAATGGGCGGTAATTACACTGGTGGCTTTTTTTAGTACCGGAATAAGGGCTCATGCGCAGGAAGAAAAAAAGGAAAATAAGGAGAAAAAAGAGATTAAAGAAACTAGTGAAGATTCCACAAAGCTGGATAGTGATGAACTTAATTATCAGAAGTTTCTTAAGGAAGGAAAGCAGCGAAAAGGATTATTTAATATATATACTATAGAAGATGAGTATTATTTTGAAATACCTGATAGCTTAATGTCCAAGGATTTACTCATTGTAAATAAAATCTCCAGTGTTCCTTATGCTTTAAATGGTCACGGACTTAATAAAGGGATGGCTTTTGAAACCAAACTGGTTAGATTTTATAAAGATACTACCCGAAATAAAGTCTGGGTCAAAACTATAAACCCTAGAGTGCAATCGCCAAAGAATGCCGCAATAAGCTTATCGGTTAAAGATAACTTCAGTGAGTCCATCATTGAGGAGTTCGATATAACCACACAAAATACGGATTCAACCTCCAGTATTTTTAAAGTCAATAAAATTTTTAGTGGAAAAGAAAAAAGTTTTAGTGATGTCCTGGCAAATACCGGTCTGGGCGGAAGTATTAAGACGAATTTATCCCTTATCGAAACAGTCAAGACTTTTCCAAAAAATATTGTTGCGAAATCTTTACTTACAACCTCGGTTAGTGAAGGTGGTGGTCCCGCTTTACCACTTTCTATAGGAGTTACAACAAATATAGTATTGCTGCCGAAAGAAGTGATGAAACCTCGATTCGGAGATAAGCGAATTGGATATTTTTCCACCCCAATGGAATATTTTTCCGATACGCAACAGGAAGTAGAATCCAGAAAGCTTATTACCCGATGGCGATTGGAACCCAGGGAGGAAGATATACAGAAGTATAAGCAAGGGATTCTTGTAGAACCTAAAAAGCCTATCGTTTATTATGTAGATCCTTCTACTCCAAAACAATGGGTTCCCTTCATTGAGCAAGGTGTTTTGGACTGGAATGTAGCTTTTGAAGAAGCCGGGTTTAAAAATGCCGTTCAGGTGAAAATCCCTTCTGCAGAAGATAAAGACTTCGATATTGATGATGTGCGGTATTCCGTGATTACCTATGCGGCTTCTGAACAGCAAAATGCTATGGGACCTTCAGTAGTTGATCCCAGAAGTGGAGAAATTTTAGAGTCTGATATTATTTGGTGGCATAACCTGATGAAAGGACTTCATTCCTGGATTCGTGTACAGACTGGAGTGATCGATGCTGCGGCCAGAGCAAATACTTTTTCAGAAAAACATATGGGAGAAGCGATACGCTTTGTTTCTTCTCATGAGGTAGGACATACCTTTGGCCTTAAACATAATATGGGGGCTTCTTATAGTTATCCGGTGGATTCATTACGATCTAAAAGTTTTACCTCAAGAATGGGAGGGACAGCTCCTTCCATTATGGATTATGCACGTTTTAATTATGTAGCACAACCGGAGGATAGTGTCGTAGATATAACTCCTAAGATCGGAGTCTATGATAAGTATGCAATTGATTGGGGATATAGATGGACAGGAACCGAAACAGCACATAAAGAATTGGCTCTTACCAATAAATGGATCCGTAAACATGAAAATGACCCGTTGTATTTCTATGGAGCCCAACAAATGAGTATTGTTGATCCAAGATCACAAAGTGAAGATCTTGGTGATAATGCTGTAAAAGCTAGTGAATATGGGCTAAAAAATCTTAAACGGATAATGCCTAATATTCTGGAATGGACAAGAGAAGAGGGACAGGATTATTATAAAGCTTCGAAATTATATAAGGCAGTCATAGATCAATGGGAACTTTATAGTAAACATGTGATGGCCAATATTGGTGGTATCTACCTCAATAATACCGTATATGGGGATGGAAAGGAAGCTTATCAGCCGGTACCTGCTCAACTGCAAAAAGAAGCACTGCAATATTTGGTAGAAAATGCCATACTTCCTCAGGAATGGTTATTTACACCTGATATGATTGATAAAGTATTTGCGGAGAGGGACGCGCCTGATGGAGAACGTTATTATTCGCCCGTTTCCATGCAGCGGATCTATCAGACTAATATGATCTACGCGTTGTTGAAAACAGATCGGTTGATGAGAATCACGGAAAATGAAATTCTTGCGAAGAAGGAAACAGAGGTGTTTACCGAGGAATATCTCTTTAATCAGCTTTTTGAAGCCATTTTCAAAAACACAAAAAAGAATAAACACCTGAACAGGTTCGATAGAATTACGCAGAAAAATTATGTAGACGTACTTACAGTAGATCGAAATGAGCTGTTGAAGAAAACCAAAGAACATACATTTTCTGATGACGACAGGAATTTTAAAAATGTTCATTTCTCCTATATCCCAAGGGTATCTGATGCGAGTACCAGTAAAAGATATGCCCTTGAAAAAATACTAAAGCTCCTTAAAAAGAAAAAAAATAAGGGAGATGAAATAACTAAAGCACACTATAGGGATTTAATATCTCGAATAGAATACAATCTTAATAATTAGAAAATGAAAAGATTAATCTACTTGTTAATATTTATGCCATTGGCACTTATGGCTCAGGATCAGGTTCTGGTTTCTGGTACCGTAGTGGGAGATAAAGATGGAATGCCGGTTGTCGGAGCTTCTGTCTATGTTTCCTCCTCTATGATTGGCAATCAAACGGACGAGAAAGGTATTCTTCAGGGAGCCATGCTGGGAACAACCACCGATTTTGATGGAAATTTTGAACTGAGGGTCGACCCTAATATTAAATCTCTGGTGATTTCATATATGGGGTTTGAATCTAAAACTATTCAACTTGGGAATAATACCCAAAACTTAAAGATTAACCTAAAGGAAAGTTCAGAGAATCTTGATGAGGTGATTATTACGGGATATCAGAAAATTGAAAAACGGAAGGCGACATCGTCTTATGCGAAAATTGATGTATCTGAGATTGAGCAAGCGGGGGTAGCGACTGTGGATCAAATGTTAACCGGACAATTACCAGGGGTGATGGTACAGCCTACAACAGGTGCTCCGGGTGCTCCTTCAAAAATATCTATACGTGGTATCGCCACTTTAAATGGTTCGTCAGATCCGTTATGGGTGCTTGACGGAATTCCATTACAGGGTGATGATATCCCGGAAGATTTTAGAGATAAAGATAATATTGATAATCTTCAATCTTCGCCTATCGCCGGACTGAATCCGGGAGATATAGAAAGCATAACTGTTTTGAAAGATGCCTCGGCTACTTCCATTTATGGAGCCCGTGCAGCAAATGGTGTAATTGTCATTACCAGTAAGAAAGGTAAGAAGGGAGCCATGCGAATTAATACCAATGCCAATGTATTTGTTACGCAGCGACCGGATTTCAGTAAACTGAATTTAATGGATTCTTCTCAAAAAGTAGATTTTGAACTGTACCTGGCTGGAAGATCGGATCTTACTTATCAGCACAACAGGGGAGCGGTTGCCCGAATTTTAAATAATTATAATCAGTACGATATTTTTCAGGATAATGGGTTTGACGCCATTTCCTCAGCAGCTCAAAACGCCATTAACGAGCTCAGAAATGTGAATACCAACTGGGGAAAGGAGTTATACCAAATGGCCGTAAATCAGCAATATACACTTAGTATATCTGGAGGTAGTGAAAATAATGATTATTACTTCTCTGCAGGTCTTTTTGATGAACAGGGAACAACCATTGGTACTGGCCAAAAGCGTTTTAATATAACTCTTAAAGATAATTTTTCGATTACCGATAAATTAAAGGTTGGGGTGGCTTTATTTGGAAGCCAAAACAGAACCTCTTCTTATATCACAGGGGCTGATGCCTATACAAACCCGGCATATTACGCCAGACATGCAAATCCATATCTTCAATTAACCGATGCGAATGGAAACTATGTTTACGATCCCGATCTGGTAGAGCGCTCAGACCTAAATCTTAATTATAATGTTCTTGAAGAAAGAAGAAATACAGATCATGAGTATAAAGCGAATTCTCTAAAATCAATTTTTAATATTGATTATGATTTTAATGATGATTTGAAGTTTTCTACCCAATTAGGGCTTCAGTTGGATTTTAATAGTACGGAGAAATTCAGTGACAGAAACAGTTATTATACCAGGAAATATCGTCAAAGATCACAATACAGTGTAACTGGAGGCTATGATTATTTTATGCCTGAAGGTGGGATAATCCAAAATTGGAACGCCGATGTATTTCAGTATAACTGGAAAACAACCGCTAATTATAACACTATTTTTAATAAAAGACATGAGCTGGATCTAATGTTGGGAACCGAGTTCAGACAAAACAAGAATACTGAAATTCATACCAAAGGATTCGGTTTTAATTCCAATACGCTCACTACCATTCCAATTACTAATGAATTGGCTTTGGAGAATTCGTTATTTGATACCTATAAAAAGACCTATAATGAGAATGTGTTTGCATCATTCTATGGAACTGCATCTTATACCCTGGACAGAAAATATACCGTGTTTGGGAGTTTAAGATATGATGGCTCTAACTTATTTGGTGTAAATCCTAAATATAGATACCTCCCAATATGGTCTTTTGCGGGTTCATGGAATTTAGATAAGGAGGATTTTATGGCAAATATTCCTGCTATAGATGTATTTAAACTTAGAGCTTCTTACGGGGTGCAGGGAAATATCGATAAATCTACTTCTCCTTTTGTTGTTGGTATATATGATAATGTCTCGATACTTCCGGGAACCAATGAAGAAGTTATACGAGCAACCAATGCACCTAACCCTAACCTGAGATGGGAAAAAACTACTTCGTCTAACATCGGTTTTGACATGAGCTTGTTTAATAATCGTGTTTTTCTTACCGGAGATTATTACTCCAGAAAAAGTACAGATCTAATAGGTTTACGATCCATTCCACTGGAGAACGGTTATAACTTTATAAGTACAAACTGGGCTACGGTAAGTAATAAGGGATATGAATTATCGATTAATACCACCAATATCAACACCCCGAACTTTAGATGGACAAGTGGATTAAATATTTCCCATAATAAAAGCGTGGTTGAAGATATTGAAATACCGGAAAACAACCTGAAACCTTCTTTAAAAGGTTATAGTGTGAATGCTATTTTTGCGCTTAAAACAGCCGGATTGGATAGTAATGGACTACCGTTATTCTGGCAAAACGGAAGAAAAGTAACTGCGGTAGAGTTTTATAATCTGGAAGAAGGAGTAGATGGAAGTCAGTTATCACGAGAGGATCACAGAAACTTATATACCTATGCGGGTGATGGGATGCCAAAGTTTACCGGTGGTTTTAGAAATACCTTTGCATACAAACAATTTGATCTTCGGGTTTTAACCAACTTTAATATTAAACAAACCGTAAGAGCTGAGCCAACCTACAACCCTACTCAGGCTCAGCCGGGTTCTAATTATAATACGGATATTTTAAAAGCCGGTACAGGAAAGTATCCTGCGCTAATTGGTGCTAATTCTCCAGGATTCAATACCAATCTCCTGTATAGTTGGTACAATACCTACGATGCCGGAAATACCTATCGGGATTTGGATATATGGCTTAAGGATATTTCCTATATACGAATTAGTAGTATTCGTTTAAGCTATGCGCTACCTAAAAAGCAACTGGAAAGACTGAGAATTTCAGGTTTAAATTTTAATCTGGAAGCCCGAAACATGTTTGTGATCGGAACCGATTACGACGGGTACTTTGATCCTGAAACTTATGGCAGCTTATACGCACAACCTATTCCGAAAATTATCTCGGCAGGATTTAATCTCTCTTTATAATACTGATTATAAAACGTACTATGAAAAAGCTACTTTACTTTTTTACATTAATAATTGGCCTTACTTCCTGTAATGATTATTTGGAAGTAGAACCTGTTGGTCAGGTCATTCCAAAAACCGTAGAAGATTATAGAAGTTTTCTAACTTCTGCATATTCGATTACTAATATTGGTAAGATTTTAACCAGCTATCGCGGTGATGAACTTCGATTAAATACAAATGCTTCCGGAATTGAGCAATATGAAGACATTTTTATATGGAATGATCGCAATGCTAGTCCGCTTACCAGAGCTTTTCCTTATGCCAGTTTTTATAGTATTATTTTCTACTGTAATCATATTATAGAAAATCAGAATAACATTGAAGGCGATCAAAACAGTATTGACCAGTTAGTGGGAGAGGCTTATGCACTTAGAGCTATGCAATATTTTGAACTGGTTAATTTATACGCAAAGCCTTATGATAATAATGCTACAAACGATGAACCTGCAGTACCCATAGTTACCGTGTATGATGCAGAAAAAGCCTATCCAAAAAAATCTCTTGAGGAGGTCTATTCTCAAATTCTGAGTGATCTTGAAGAAGCACAAGCTTTAGTGAATGTAAACCAACAGGACGAAGGGCTAAATTATAGGTTTTCGAAAATAGCAGTTCTGGCATTTCAGGCGCGGGTAGCCTTGTATCAACAAAACTGGGAAGAAGCCATAGCCTTTTCGGAAGAGGCATTAAGTATAAGATCTGATATTCAAAATCTTAACGATAATGCATCCATAATGCCGTCAGAATATAACTCAGTGGAATCCATTTTAGCCCTGGAAAATGTAGCTGATCTGGATCTTGTAACGAAATCAAGTATATCTGATGATTTGATAGCAGCTTATGATCCAGAATCAGATTTGAGATTTGCACTTTATTATGAACAGTATAATGATGGCCGATATCACTCTAAGAAAAGTGCTCAAAATAAATTTAAAGTGAGCTACAGGACATCCGAGCTATACTTTATTATAGCTGAATCTCTCGCTCATTTAAATCAAACGGATAGTGCCAAAGAGACACTTCTTGATTTTGCAGAGAACAGATATACCCCTTCTGGATTTTCAGCATATCAGGATTTTGTAAATACGCTGGATAATGAAAGCCTGTTGACCGAAATTTTAAAAGAGCGTAGAAGAGAATTTGCCATTGAAGGGCATCGATGGAATGACCTAAGAAGAACCACACAACCTGAAATAACAAAAACATATAATGGTAATAGCTATACGCTAGAAGAAGGAGATGAGCGGTATACGCTTTTGCTCCCCAATGATGCCATCATTAATAATCCTGATTTATAATCTGAAAAGCTTTTGGGTGGGACTGATTTTATCTTGCAGCTTACCTAAGTATATAAACCTAAGATAACTTAAACACCTTAAACATTTAATCATGAAAAAAACATTTTCAATTATTTTTGCTTTTATCGCCATAGCCTTAACCTCCTGTTCAAGCGATGATGATAATGCGGTACAGCCTTCTTCATTGGCTGAAATTACAGATTTCAGTCTTACGTTTAATAATGCGAATGAAAGCGATATTAACTATGATCTTGGGACCAATATCACTGTAAGCGTTCCTTTTGGAACATCCTTAGAAGATATCATTCCGAATATTGCGATTTCTGAAGGAGCAACGATTACTCCTGCATCTGGAGAACAGGTGGATTTCGTTGATGGTGAAGCTAAAACTTTTACCGTTACTGCTGAAGATGGTTCTGTAAAAGAATATACCGTAACCGTAAACGTACGTGGAGAAGTGGGTAGTGGTACAAGATTAGAAACTTATACCATTGCTGATTTATATGGTGAAAATTCAGTAAGTACTTATTCTTATAATGATGCAAATTTTGTTTCTGAGATTTCAAAAGAAACTGATGATTGGGGTACAATCACTACTACTGTTTCTACTTTTGTTTATGATGATAAAAATCAAATCATTGCACGTCAGGTAGAAGCTACAAATGAAGAAACTACCTATTCTTATGAAGATGGTAGAATTGTAAGCGCAGAGCATACTATAGATGGTGAGGTTGATTTCACTTATGAGTATACTTATAATGAGGCTGGGGATCTTACATCAGAAAAGCGTACAGATCATACAAATGAAAATGCGATTGATGAAATTACATTTGTTATTGAGAACGGAAATGTAACTCAAGAAAACCGATATGGAGAGATTTATACTGCTGAGTATGATGATCAAAATAATCCTTTCATCGAGTTATATCCTTCTGCTTATGCCGCAATTAATGTAGGTATTCAATCAGTAAATCAGAATAATCCAATTAGTGGAACATTAGCTGATGATGCAGTTACTTACGAGTATAATGAAGATGGTTATCCTGTTAGTGCTTCATATTCTTATTTTGATAATCTAGCTACAGTTGATAAGACATTTACTTACTACGCAGAATAATTAAGATTAGCCATAGCAAAAAAAGCAAGTATTCCTCTGGAATGCTTGCTTTTTTTTTAAAATAGAAAGAATGAATAAATATTTTTTGCTTCTCCTTCTTGGAATCTTATGCTCATGTGATGAGCATCATTCCGAAAATCAGGGCAATGATGAGGACTTATCCAACCCGGAGTTCCAATCGGAAACCAAAGAAGAAAAGCTGGTAAGTTTGTACAAAGATTCTGTCATCCCGCTGTTTAAGGATATTCCTGATGTGAATCCTCCACAAGAAATTCATATTAACGCTGAAGATTTAAATATTGATGCGGGTGCTGCTTTTGATTATTTAGAGGTGAGTCAGGGATTGATTGATTTAGAGAATGAAGCCATTCAGCTCTTTGCCTTGGCTCATGAAGTAGCTCATATGGCTACGCTACCGCAGGCTAAAATTTTTAATCTTCCAGCGGCTATTCCAGAGGGGAATAGCACCAATGATTATCAAAAAGCCGAGTATCTGGCAGACCTGATCGCAATTCATTTGATTCATCTTAAAAAGCCGGAAAAATTCAAATTGATTCAAGGTGATTTTGAAACACTTCAGGGGATATTTGGAGGAGAAACTTTTACTCATTCTAGTGGAAAAAATAGAATCTCATCAGTGAAATTATATATTGAAGATTGTAATTCTAAAGATGAAGCATTAGCATTTAAAGAGCGTTTTTTAGCTATTTGGAATATGGATTGATCTTTAAAAATTCTAAACTCAGTTTATAAAGTCTTGCCTTCCCCTGATTAGAACTGCCTGATTGTCTAAAATTAATTCTTTTGACATCCTCCCATATTTAGGTACTGGTCATAACTAGAGAATCTGGGCTATTTTCATTGATTTCAATGTACTCATTGGGTGACATGTCACCCAATGAGCTGTGTGGTCTAAACCCGTTATAGTCTTCCCTCCAAATATCGAACTTTTCTTGAGCATCTTCCAAAGAGAAGAACCAGTTTGTATTTAAACATTCATCTCTGAAAGATCCATTGAAGCTTTCTATAAATGGATTATCAGTAGGTTTTCCGGGTCTTGAGAAGTCTAATTCAACATTGTTTTCATAAGCCCATTTATCCAATACTTTACTGATAAATTCACTTCCATTATCTACTTTTATGCGTTTAGGATAAACTCTTGCACTAGTAACTAAATTATCCATCACCCCAACAACATCACTTCCTTTAAGGGATTTTCCTGCATATATAGCTAAACATTTACGACTATAATTATCTACTACAGTTAAGGCTCTTAAACGGCTTCCATCGTAGAGTTGATCTGTCACAAAATCCATACTCCAGCACTCATGTAAACTAGAGGCATTACCAAGAGCAGGTTGTCTATGGGCTGCACACCGACTTCTTTTAGGTCTCTTGGATCTGAGGTTTAAACCTTCTTCGCAATACACTCTATAAACGCGTTTATGATTATCCATAAAGCCTTCCCGGCGAAGCAAGATATAGATCCTCCAAAACCCATAGCGTACCCGTGTTGCTGCTATTTCTTTCATTCTCATACGCAGCAATTCATCTCCACGTTCTTTGGGTATAATAAAAAACGCTTTTGTGCAGCAAAATTAGGCGTATACAACGGTTGATGGAAATATTATATTCCATACGAATATTGCTGACCATCTCCCGTTTTCGAGACGGCCTCAAAACTTTTTTTTCAACACGTCCTGAAGAATCTGCTTGTCAAGACTTAAATCAGCTACAAGCTTTTTAAGCTGCGCATTCTCCTCCTCCAAGTTTTTGAGCCTTCTCAGTTCAGAGACACCCAGACCACCGTATTTTTTCTTCCAATTGTAAAAGGTAGCCTCGCTGATTCCCATCTTGCGACAGACCTCAGAAAGACGTGTTCCAGTCTCAACCTGTTTTATCGCAAATACAATCTGCGACTCGGTATATTTTGATCGTTTCATAAGCAAATAATTTATTTAAAGTTAAACATTTATTTGCCAGAAATACTCTAGTTTTTATCAGTCCGATTTAATGGGTGGAGGTCATTTTTCATAGTTCTGGCGATAGCGCCAGAACTATGTCACTTACCACTATGACCAACGCTTGATCAACACCTTTAAATGGATTATCTATTTTTTCAATGACAAATCGCTCCCATTGATCTTTATAGGATTTAGATCTAGTTTCCCATCTGCAACCAGTTGATTGATCAATTTATTCCCTTCGGTTGCAACTAGAATTAAGCTTTTAGGAAAGCTGGAAGAAGTCGTGTAGAGATCAGGCTTTCTATTTGTTACTTTTTTAATATCTGCGGCTAAAAACCCTGCCCCTTTTTCATCAAAATATTTTCTGATTCCTCATAAAAAATAGGAGTCACCTTAGTAATATTAATAATTTTAAAATGATGATCCTGGATATCGGACTTATGAATTACAATCTGACTGTGAATTAGGGTTGGTAGAAAGAAAAGGAATAATAATTTAATTTTCATATGAAAAGCTTACGTTTAATTAAATATAATAAAATTTTACGCAATCGATTGCTTTTCTAATGATTCATTAATTTTCTTCTTATAAAACTGCTCTTTATTTATCCCTGAATATTCAATTGCTTGTACACTTCATTTTTATAAGTTTCACCTATAGGGATACGTATATCATCAATAATTATTTTGCGTTTTAGAACCGCCCTAATGGCATTAATATTCACAACATAACTGCGGTGTACCCTTAAAAATTGTTTTTCAGGTAATTTATCAAGTATCTCTTTAAAATTACTAAGGGTTAGAATGGCTTTGGTCCTGGAGTGGGTGTAAATTTTAATATAATCTTTTAAGCCTTGCATATATCTGATGTCGGGAACATCTATTTTTATATTTTCATATTCGGCTTTTACAAAAATATAGTCTTTACGTGATAAGATATCATTAATTTTATCAGGTGCGCTGGCACTTTCCCTACTTTTTTTAAGTTCGTAGACTTCTCTTGCCCTGGATACTGCTTTTAAAAAGCGTGAAAAAGGGATAGGTTTTACCAGGTAATCTGTAGCGTTTAAATTAAAACCATCTAACGCATATTGAGGATAGGCCGTAGTAAAGATAAATTGTGGAAGATGGTCTAAAGTTTTTACCAGGTCTATACCACTAAGATTCGGCATTTCTATATCTAAAAATACCAGGTCTATTTGGTGCTGTTGTAAAATACGGATAACTTCCAATGGGTTATTGGTAGTTGCTACAATATTAATATCTCCTACCTGCTCTATATAAGAAACAATAACATCCACCGCCAAAGGTTCATCATCTACAATAAGACAGTTCATTAATCTAACTTTAAATTTAAAAATACAGAAAAATAATCTGAATCATTGTCGATCTGCAAAGTATACCTGTTAGGATACAATAAATTAAGTTGTTCTTTGGTGTTTTTTAAACCGATACCAAAAGTTTCATTAGCTCTTTTCTTACGACCAACGATATTTATGCATTTAAATTGAAGCTCATTTTGTACAATTTCGATCTCAATTTTTACCAGCGTATTTCCTTTAAAATCTGTACCGTATTTAAACGCATTTTCGATAAATGAAATAAGCAACAATGGTCTTATTTTTTGCTGATTGAGTTCTCCACGAATGTTAAGCCTTACATTCTCGTTATTTGCAATGCGTAAGCGTTGTAATCGTAAGTAATTCTGAATATATTCTACCTCCTCTTTAAGCAAAACAAATTCCTGATCGGCCTGAAACAACATATATCTCATTAATTCAGATAAAGTAATTACTGCTTCGGGAGCATCATTAGATTTCTTTGCAGTAAGGCTATATATACTGTTAAGTGAATTGAACAAAAAATGGGGATTAAGCTGATTTTTAAGAAACTGTAATTCTGTTTTAGCCTTTTGAGATTCGACTTCCTTCCTGTTTCGTTCATTCCTAATCCAGGCTTCATAAACTTTAATAGCGGTCCCCGCCATGATAAAGGCCAAATGAATGATTACCGGAAGGAAAAAGAAAAAGCGCGGACCATTATCTGGTGGTGGAGGCATGTTTTCTGAACCCGCTTCACCAAATTTCCGATGCATTCCCGGAGGCTCTGGCATATTGAAATGACTTATTGCAAAAAACAAAAAAGTCAATCCAATTACCGATAATACATACAAGAAGGTTTTCTCTTTTAATAATAATTTGGGCACCAAAATGCCATAATTAAAATAGAAAATGAAAATATTAAAAGAGAGCACCAAAAGGGAGTGAAGTTCAACCGTACCACGGTTTAAGACTCCCTGAAGTATGTTGAAGATGATAAATGTGATCCATACAGAGATATGAATAACAATTTTACGCTTTCTTTCCAGAGTAAAAGTTCCCATTATGGATTGCATTTAATATGGATCCCCAAATCACTAATTTCTTCAGAAGTAACACTGGGGCTGGATCCATAATTGAGCTTGGTATTTACCAATCGGGCTACTTTTTCGGCATCTTCAGCATTACAAAATTGCTGTTTCGATCTTAATCCCGGGATATATTGTTGCTTTATCACAATTTTTTTATTTATCAAAATATCATATCCGTAGCCTGAACCCGACTTAAATATTTCATACTTAAAATTATCTGGCTGAGCATCCTGAATTTCAAAACTAAATAAAATAGCCAGTAATATGCCGCAAAGAAGAAAAATTTTAAATGCTAGTTTCATTACTATTTTTTTAATAATCATTTATAATTAATAACCGGAGCTTTTTGAAGGCAAAAGATTTTCCCACACCAATGATAGTTCTTAAACCTTCAAACTCCGGGTTATATGAACTAATTCAAACAATTAATCTTCATCGTCGTACTCCTCCTGTGGATGCAATTCGTAAATATCATCCAGGTATAAACTTCCAGATCTTCCCATAAGCACAAAAGCTTTGGATCCTATACTAAAGCTTACCGCATCCTGTCTTACCGTCGCCTCTAAATCGGTTATTTCTTCCCATTCATCAATTAAAGGATCATATTCCCAGGTGCTGGTCAGCGCTCCTGCATTATATCCAGAGGATAAATATCCCATTCCACCGATGCTAAAACTTACCGCATTAGAACGAGTAAGGTAATAATCATCTTCCTCATCCAGATCTGTTAATTGTGTCCAGGTTTCACTTGCGGGATCAAACTGCCAGAAATCCTTCTTATATAAACCATTACTAACCCCGGTTCCCATATATACATAATCATCAATGATAAAGCTAGTAGCATATCTTCGTTTTTCACCTCCAAATCCAACAAGTTCACTCCACTTGTCACTAACCGGATCGTATTTATAAAAATCTTTTTTATCATTATCACCATCATTTCCGGTTCCCATATAGCCATAAGAATTTATACCAAAGGCGACCGCCGCGATACGTTTTCCGCCGCCAAAACTGGCAATTGGGGACCATGAATTAGATCCTGGATCATAGGAATAAAAGTCGCTAAGTTCGTCATCTCCATCGTAACCAGTGCCTACATATCCAATACCGTCTAAAGCAAAAGCACTGGCGGCGCTACGAGGTGTACCAGGAAAATCTGCTACCTGTTCCCAGTAATCCCCATCGATATGATACGCCCAAAAATCGTTCATATAATCGTCCCCGTCGTAACCGGTTCCCATATACCCTAAACCATCAATGGTAAAGGAAACCGCGTTACTTCGAGGAACCCCATCAAAGACACTGCGTCTCACCCAGTTTCCTCTTTGATAATCATCATCATCACTAGAGCATCCCTGAAATAGCATACTAATTACCACTAGGGCGATCAAAAAACTCTTTTCTTTAAAATGTAATTTCATTGTTTATAATTTAAATTGGAATCCGGTACTGAATGTCATCCCCGGATTGCTGTAAGATTGAACAGTTGTTTTTTCTGAATGAAGCTGAATATCATTTTTATGAAAATATCCTGCTGAAAAGTGAATACCCCAATGAGTATCGAGCATTAAGTTATAATCGAGGCTTGTAGAAACCTGTTGCATTTCAACCGTTTCACCTGAAGGATAATCGTTAAAAAGATTACCTGAATAAAGATGCTGCAGACTTAAAGATTGCCTGTCATTGATCTTATATGCCAACTTAGAAAGTGGAAATCCTGCCTGAAGATTAAATGCTTCAGATAATTGAAAATCGGCTTTTACTAAAGGCGTAAATTGTTGCTTTCCAAAAGTGGTGTTATATGCCAGCCCAAATTCGATATTGTTGAGGATTGTTTTTTTCAGACTTAAAGAAAAACCGGCGCCATAATTCAGTATATAATCATCGGAAACCAGTTTTTCTTCAAGAGTGGAACTTATTCCCATATCTGCGAATCCAAAAACACTAAAATTATTAGTCCATTGATAGTTTATTTCTGGTTGATAGGCTATTTTATAATAAGTATCGGTATCATATTCCATTCCTAAGGATAGATCATTAGATGAATATTGATGCGCAGCAGCGTAAAAGCTGTTCTTAAGAGAGAAGTCCCCAAGTTTTAGTGGATAAGTAAGCTTTATTTGCTTCTTATTATAATCCAATTGATCATCTCCTGAAGGAGCCAAAGCATAATCGAGGGAAATTATGCTTTCGTCTTGCTGACTATAAGATCTGGCTCCAATAGATAGTAACAGGATAACTATGATATTTTTACTCATTTCAGGATCAAAATTTTGCCAAACCTATAGCAGGAATTTCAGCTTAAAAAATGAAGTCTACAAACCTGTAATATCAATCTACCAACACGAAAAAGCACTCTGTAAAACCAAAAAAATGTATTTATAGTCACAAATTTTAGACTGGTAGACAAAGACATTGATTTGGTCTATTCTAATTTCTACACATAAAAAGATTAGATAGGTTCGCTCAAATTTTAGTTTATGAAGTCAGTCTATTTTAGATGTTTTGGAGTACTCTGTTTTATTCTATGCTTTAGTTGTAGCAACGACCAGGAAAGTATTAGTGTTGGTGAAGATTGGATAAACAGTGAGGTTAAAGTGTATACCTTCGATACTTTACCTATTGAGGCTAGCACCATTCAATTTGATAGCCTTATTGTTAATAGTGAAGATAATTTTTTAGTTGGATCTTACAAAGATGATATATTTGGAAGAACCACGGCCTCTTCTTTCCTAAAATTTACGGGACAGACTTTTACTATTGAAGATGAAGCTGAATTCGATTCTATAAGTCTTATTCTAAATTATGATTCTTACAGTTTTGCTGACACCACCCATGTTCAGTCTTTAAATATCTATCGTTTAGCTGAAGAAATTGAAACCGATGAGAATGCAAATCTTTATAGGAATTCAGATTTTGAAATTGAGACTGCTTCTCTTTCTATTTTTAATTATTCGCCGCGACCTCATCAAAATGACAGTATTCAAATAAACATCGCTGCAGATTTAGGGCAGGAATTATTTGATAAAATTCAAAACGATGAGATTAGTAGTAATAATGATTTTAATGATTTTTTATTAGGATTAGCGATCGTTCCAGATTCGTTGAAGAATACCAGTATTGTTAGTTTCAGTAAAGAAAATAGTTATTTAAGGCTGTATTATAGCATTAAAGATGAAATTGAAAATGAAGATAAGTTTATCGATTTTTCTATAAATGCTTCAGAAAGTTTTCATCAGATAAAAGACAATCATCAGGACACTTATTTTTTAGGAATCGAGGATCAATTAGATCAAATTCCTTCTTCCCAAACCAACAATCAGGTTTTTATTCAATCTGGCACCGGTATCGTCACTCGCATAGAGTTCCCAAATTTTAAACAAAGTCTTAATGATATTCAGGGTTCTGGTTCAATCAGCAATGCCATTTTAAACTTCAAAATAAAAGTAGATCGAAACAACGTGAATTACGGAGTTAAGGATTCGTTACCGGTTTACATTATCAATAAACGTGCAGAGGTTCAGGGGCATGTGTACAATTATTTAGGTACACAATCTTACGCTCAAATTACACAAGAGAGTGATGAATTTAATACGCTGGAATACAGTCTATCATTAAAATATTTCTTGGATGATCTCATTGCCGATACTCAAAATGATGATCAATACTTAGCGATTTACAGTCCTAATTTTAATAATTCAGTAGATCGCTATGTAATCTATGGACCAGATGCTGCTGAAGATAACCGAATGAAATTACAAATTACTTATGCGATCTATAATGAAGATGAATAAGCTCTTTACAGCACTTTTTATACTTATTGGCTTTGTACAAATTAAAGCTCAAAATTCAAACTCACTGTCCAGCTCGCCCTATTCTCTATATGGGTTGGGTTTAGAGAACCCATTAAGCACAGGAAAAAGTGATGGTTTGGGATATGCAGGGCTTGCCATGACTTCAGCAAATTCGCTAAACTTATTAAACCCAGCCAGTCTTGGAGGAATAAATCAGCACAGTCTCTTTTATAATATTGGTTTTAAGGTGGAGAATAAGTACTTAGAGCAAAACCGAGATAGTGAACATTTAACCTCAGGAAACTTTAGTAACCTAGGTTTAGGAATGGCCATTAATGATCGTAGCGGGATTGCTGTTTCGCTTATGCCTAAAACTGATGTTGGCTATGAAGTTTCTGGATTGTATTCTCCCATAGAAGGTTCTTCCGAGCTTTTTGAAACTGAGGCTGAAGGCAATGGCGGACTCAATAATTTTATGCTTTCTTACGGTTACGCACTTACCGATAAGCTGAGATTTGGCGTGAATGCCTCCTTATTATTTGGCGAAATTACAGAAACACAATTCAATTATATTCAGTCTAACATTTTATATATCGCCGACGAAAATGATTATTCTGGGTTTCGTTTTGGTGCCGGTTTACAATATGACCTATCTAAAAGCATCAGCTTAGGATTTACAGCTAAAACTCCCGTAAGCTTAAGTGGCTCACAAACCAGAACCATCTCTCAATATTATGCCAACGACGAAATTGTTGCCGGGATCGTAGAAGAAAACGAAGTAGACAATTTTGATCTTCCGCTTGAATTAGGTTTTGGTTTACAATTAAAACTTATGGATGGTTTTGATGTTTTGGCCGATTATAAACGTCATTTTTGGTCTTCTACGAATCAATCTGATGCGCTGGGTAAATTTACAGATCAGGACTTTTTCAATCTTGGGTTTAGCTTTTCGCCATTACCCAATAGCAATCCACTGGTTTATGCTAATCACTTAGATTATCGTGCCGGGGCTTATTACGATTCCGGAAACCTTGAAATTAGCGGCCAAAAAATTTCAAAATACGGTTTAAGCCTGGGGATCGGTTTTCCTTTAAATAAACAGGATAACAGTATGATTAACCTTAGTTATTCCTACGGAACACAAGGAACTGTCAATAACGGACTTATCAAAGAAAACTTTCATTTACTCAGCTTAAACTTGAGTTTTGAAGACCTCATTTTTGTAACCCGAAAGTTTAATTAACAATTCGTTTAAACTAAAATTAATACTAAAATTATCTAATATGGACAGAAAGAAATTTTTAAAGGGACTTAGTTTAGTTGGTATGTCTATCCCAACACTTCACTTTTTGGATGCCTGTAGCACAGATGATTCAAATACAGAAACTTCAGAAAATATTCCGGAGACGGATGTCGATATTTCGACAGATTGCGCCGTTACCAACTCTGAAACCGAAGGGCCTTTCCCAACAAAATCCCCAGATTCGCTGGAACGTGTAGATATTATTGGTGACCGAACAGGAATAGATCTTGATATCAATTTAACTATTGAAAATGTAAATGCAGAATGTTCTCCGCTGGCAAATGCTGTTGTAGATATTTGGCATTGTGATAAAGATGGTAATTACTCTGAATATGGAGGAACAGGAATGCAGTCTACTAATTACACTACTTATCATTTTTTAAGAGGAAGGCAAATCTCAGATGAAGATGGGATAGTACGATTTAAAAGTATTTTCCCGGGTTGGTATCGCGGGCGCGCCACTCATATCCATGTTCATATTTACAATAATCTGGGCACATCTTTGCTGATTACGCAAATTGCTTTTCCTGAAGGCAACGATAGTGCTGTGACCACTGTTAACCAGGCGAGCAGCTATGGGTATACCAAAGGAATGTCTGGTTACACCTACAACAGTACAGATAATGTATTTAGTGATGGTATCGAAAATGAACTTTGCACTATTACCGGATCAATAGAAGACGGCTACGAATTAGCGCATACGATAAAAGTTTCGGCTTAAGATCGATAAATTAATAAGTAAATCAGTCTGGGAGCAGCCCTACCTGCTTCCAGGCTTTTAAAATAGTTATAGATGAATCCCACAAAACAGGCAAGGATATTAACGGCGAATCGCAGAAACTTAATTAAAAAAGAGAATGTTAATACTTATGAAACTATTAATAGCAAAGATAGCTTCGGAAGTCTTGTTCATTTCAGTTCAAATATTCTAAAAGCGAATCAGCAAACATTTCTCAATTATTCTGAAAATGTGCTAAGCTTAATTATACCTACATTTGGCGGAATAGAAGTCGCGGCAGGATCAGATAATTTTGTACATATTAGTCAGTTTTATTCTGAATTTAAACCGAAATCAAGCTTATTAAGAATTAATAATCCTTATGAGGATTACGAAATAAATTTTCTACGCATCGATTTTTTAGCAGGGATGGGTTATAAAAAGATAACCGACTTCAATTTAAAACCTAATAGTTTACATTTGCTTTATCAGAATTACGCCATAAATGCTTCCTTAAAAATGGGAAAATACGAAGGCAGGCAAAAGGGAGAATCGCGGGTGCAATTTAATCACAATACTTTTATTTATGTTATTAGTGGTGCTTTTGAAGTCAATGAGCGACTTTTAGAAACAGGCGAAACCATTTTCTTCTGGGACATTAATTTAATCGAATTTGAAGCACTGTCTAAAAATGCAGTTTTTCTTATGATTGAAGTTTCAGAATAAGAATGTGTTTACTTGATGAAAAAAGTGTAAAAAGTTAGAATTCTTGGGTATATCTAATTGAGTACAAAAATGGATTCATTAGAATTAGACTTACTACATTCGATTGTGTTTAAATCTATCTTTTATTGGAAAATCATCTTTTTTTTACTAGAAATACGCATAATAAAATTTTTGTAAACGGTTCGAGCTTTCTAAGGGGTTGAGGGGCCAGGGTTCGAACCCCATAATGTATACTTTTATTTATTGCCTCTTTAAGATAGCGTAAGGATATCATGCTTTTAAGTTTACAACGAAGAAAAAATTAATGAATTCGACATATACTTCTAATACAGTCCCTTTCATTTGAACCTTTATTTTGACCTATATTCTGAAAGTACCATAAGTCGTTCATTTGGACTCTTGAAATAGTTAATTTGATGAGGTAACTATAAATTTAAACAGTATTCAAGTTTTCGAACGTTTGGTAAAAAACTATATTTTTTATAGTTTTGTAGTATGAGACCACAAAAAACACTGGACAAAGATGTACTTGTAGGATTAACCGAGGTTTTTCAGTCCAAAGGATATGAAGCCGCAAGTTTGCAAGATCTGGCTACTGCCACAGGTCTAAAAAAAGCCAGTTTGTATCATCGATTTCCGGGAGGAAAAAAGCAAATGGCCGAAGCCGTTTTAGAGCATCTGGCCAAGTGGGTAGGGGAGAATGTATTTCAGGTACTTCGTAATAGCGAACATTCACCGGAAATCCGATTAAAAAATGCGATGGTTCAAATAAAGGTGTTATACGATGACGGAAAAAATACCTGTATCTTCCGTGCACTTTCAATGGAAACCGGCATTAGTTTATTTCGACTTCAGATAGAAAAAGGAATGAAGGAGTGGTTAAATGCTTTTGAGGCCATTGGAGAAGAACTAAAGTTAGATTCAAAAACCGCAAAAGACTATGCCTATCAGTCGATGATCGATATCCAGGGAAGCCTTATTCTAACTTCTACATTAAATAATCCTCAAATTTTTGAAGAGGCATTACAAAGAATTATAAACAGGTATCTGACATAAAAAAATTTATCTATAAATTTTACCGAACGTTCGGTAATTTAAAATTAATCTTAAAACAATGAAAATGGAAAAGACAAAATTTAAGACAACTCTAGTAGACGGAATCAAGATAGCCTATCATGAAGCAGGAGATCCTCATAAACCAACGCTACTATTGTTACACGGTTATCCTTCCTCTGCTCATCAGTATAGAAAAGTTTTTAATCGACTAGCCGATACCTATCACCTGATAGCGCCAGATTATCCGGGTTTTGGGCTGAGTGATTTTCCTGCCCCTGATCAATATGAATACACTTTTGATACTATTGCAAAAACGATTAATCGCTTTTTAGAACAACTGGAAATTAACAGCTACGCTATGGTGATGCAGGATTATGGCGCGCCTATAGGATTTAGAATTGCGGTTGCACATCCAGAAAGGGTTACAGCTATTATCACTCAAAATGGAAACGCTTATGAAGAAGGTATTGGTGAAGCCTGGAAACCGATTAAGAAGTTGTGGGCTAACCGTACTCAGGAAAATGAAGAAGCCTTATTGGACGCTTTCAGCCTAGAAGGTTTAAAATGGAACTATACCCACGGCACGAAAAATGCCGAATTAATCAATCCTGACTGCTGGCATCTTGATTATCTGAGAATGCAACGTCCCCACGCCAAAAAAGTGAATATCGATTTATGGTATGACTATCAGAACAACTTAAAAAAATATCCTGAGTGGCAGGCTTATCTAAGAGAACACCAACCACCGGTACTGGTGGTATGGGGTAAAAATGACGAGTATTTCCCTGAAAGCGGTGCAGAAGGTTTTAAAAAGGACGTCAAAAATCTCGAATATCATATTTATGATACCGGACATTTTGCAATGGAAGAATTTGGTGATGAAATCATCGATGAAATTGAAAAATTTATGCGAAAGGTTGTTTAAAGTATATGCATTTTCTAAAATCAAAAAACAGGGCTTATCGTTACAAGTCCTGTTTTTTTTTTAGAAAATTTGTTACCGCTATTCAAACACTGCTTTTATATTCAGAAGGGGTCATTTTCGTTTTAGATTTGAATAATTTGGTAAAAGACTGTGGATGTTCAAAGCCCAGTATATAGGCTATTTCTGAAATCGAAAGACTTGAAGTACCTAACAAACTTTTTGCTTTTTCAATGATATGATATTGAATATATTGTTGCGTCGTCTTACCGGTAAGTACGCGTAGCAAATCACTTAAATAGCGCTGTGACACGCCAAGATGATTACTGATAAAGTGTACGGAAGGAAAGCCCTTAGCAAATGCATTTTTATTTTGAAAATAATCTTCCAGGAATTCATCCAATGCCTGAATGAGTTGATGATTAGCAGTTGCCCGGGTTATAAATTGCCTATTGTAAAAACGTTTGCTGTAATTCAGTAATAAGATGAGTTGCGACACCAAAACGTCCTGACTAAATTGATCAATGTTTTCGTGTAACTCTGCTTGTATCGCTTCAAATAATTGTTGAATAATGGACTTCTCTTTGGCTGACAAATAAAGGGCTTCCGTTACCTCATAGGAGAAAAAACCATACTCGCTCATTGTATTTCCCAAAGGGCATTTACGAATGAAATCAGGATGAAAATAAAGCGCATAACCTTCATAGCTTTTCAAATCCTTATAAGGACTTACTACTTGGCCGGGTTTTAAAAAAGCCAGTCCTCCTTCGGTGAAATCATAAAAATCCTGCCCATATTTTATTTTTCCGCTAAATTCATTTTTCAAGGAGATTTTGTAAAAATCTAGCACTAATTTTTCCTGACTTTCCAGAGAACGTAACGGACTTTTACGATAATCTACCAAGGTAAACAACGGATGTTTGGGTGCAGGCAGTTTTAAGTAGTCCATCAACATTTGGATACTTTTAAACTGTTTTATTTCTGAATGATGCTCGCCCATTATTTGAAGATACGGTTTTAATTCTGAACAGCGGGCCGAATAATGATGTCCCCAATCTCCACTTCCTTAGGCTGTTCCATTGCAAAAATAACTGAATTTGCAATCGCTTCAGGAGGAATCGCTATTTCGTCCCTGCTTTTTAAAATGGCTGTGCGCATTTTTTCATTCTTTATATTGGTAGCAAAATCAGTATCAACAAATCCCGGGGAAATGCCGGTGATACGAATTTTTCCATCCGATTCTTGTCTAAACGTTTCAGACATAGTTCTGACCGCATTTTTTGTTGCTGAATAGACACCCATTGTCGGCGTTATTTTGAGACCTGCCGTTGAAATAATATTAATAATATGCCCCGAATCCTGCGCTTTAAAAATGGGAATTGCGGCAGCCATTCCGTATAAGGTTCCGTTTAAATTAGTCGCTATCATTTCTTCCCATCCTTCAACATCCAGTTCGTCCAGTCGGCTCAGTTGACTTATCCCGGCATTATTAATCATTACGTCCAGTTGGCCATATTTTTGGACAGCAATATCAACCAATTCCATAAGATCCTGCTTTTTAGTAACGTCGGTGACCACATATGCTGCCTCTCCATTTTCTTTAAGAATCTGTTGCTTAATGCTTATTAATTTTTTCTCACATCGGGCAGCCAAAACAACTTTTGCTCCTTTTAATGCCAACTGAATGGCGATCGATTTTCCTATACCACTACTGGCTCCGGTAACCACGACTACTTTATCTTTTATACTTTCATTCATAACTTTTGACTTTTTAAAAATGAACATTCAAAATTCAACATTTTCAATCGCTAGCAGTTAGCCGGATTGGTAAATCTCTTCGCTATGCTGGTAAAACCTTCAGCGCTGTTGGTATTTAAAAAAAGATTTTTATTTTTGTAGTGAACATTACAAAAAAATGAAAGGACGACCTCATATTTATAAAAATCAGGAATTGATCTTAAAAGCTCAGGAAGTATTTTGGGAAAAAGGCTATAGTGCTACCTCTTTATCAGATTTGAGCAAAGCGACGGGCGCCGGCGCAGGAAGTTTGTACAACAGCTTTAAAGGTGGAAAAAAAGAACTCTTTAAAAAAGCACTGGCGCAACGAAGAGAAGACTTTAAGACATTTAAAATAAAACTGGAAAGTAGCGAAGCCCCCGTTCAACTCATCAAAGATTTTTTCTTAAGTCTAGCTTCTGAACCTCAAAAATCACACGCTAAAGGATGCATTATCGCTAATACCTTAGTCGAAATGTCATTTGTAGATGAAGAACTGGAAAAAGAAGCAATCAACATATTGAAGCAAACGGAAAACCTTTATAAAACAACGATTCTTGAAGCCCAGAAAAGCGGAAGCTTAGAATCTAAAATACCCGCAGATGTATTAGCCAAGCATTTAATTAGCCTTTGGTGCGGCATTAACTCACTGCGCAGAATGTATCCTGATAAAAAGATTCTCCAGCAGCAGATTGAATTACAGCTACAGATCATCAACTAAATTTTTTTATTCATTTTTTGAACGATCATTACAAATATAAATACGCATATAATGGATTTACAACTTAAAGGAAAAAAAGCATTTATTAGCGGTTCAACGCAGGGCATTGGATTTGCCACTGCACAGCAACTTTTGAGAGAAGGCGCTTCGGTCATTATCAATGGACGAAATAAGGAGAAAACTGAAAAGGCCAAAAAGCAGCTTGAAAACCAATTTCCAAGAGCTGAAATTTCAGGCATAGCCGCAGATTTTCAAAACAAAGATGAAGTTTCGCAGTTACTTGAAATACTACCCGAAGTCGATATTCTGGTCAATAACTTAGGCATTTTTGATATCGCCGAATTTGAAGAAATTCCTGATGCCGAATGGTACCGCTATTTTGAAATTAACGTGATGAGTGCGGTACGGCTATCCAGAAAATATTTTCCGAAAATGAAACTAAAAAATTGGGGACGAATCATTTTTATTAGTAGTGAATCTGGCGTCAATGTTCCTGAAAATATGATTCATTACGGGATGACTAAAGCGGCTCTTTCAGCGGTGGCCAATGGACTATCCAAACTCACCAAAGGGACAGAAATTACCGTGAATACCATCTTGGGCGGGCCAACCTATTCTGATGGCGTTGCCGAAGCTGTTAATCAAATAGCCTCTAACCAGAATATAGATGTTGAAGCAATGAAAAGAGCCATTCTACAGCAATCCAATCCACATATTCTCTTGCAACGCTTTATCCAGCCTGAAGAAATTGCCCATTTAGCGGCCTATTTAGCAAGTCCGTTGTCAGTGGCCACAAATGGCGCTTCTCTAAGGGCAGATTCGGGAGTGTTGAAAACAGTTTAAATCATAAACCGATCATCCTAACCTGAATGTGGAGGATCGGTATTTAATTAAATAAAAAGAAGTTAGATTCTAATTACACTATAGAAATTAGTTTAAGAGCATTCACTACAAAATCCTGAGATTACAAGGTTATGCATTTTAGCAACATATCCTTCTGGTAAGGCTACGGAAATATCCCTTTCCAGGCATTCAACCTTCCCACATTGTAAACATCTAAAATGAATATGATTATGGGAATGTAGGTGCTTTTTCTCACCACAATTAGAACAAATAGCAAAATATTGCTTTCCATTATCTCCCACTATTTTATGCACTTGACCATCCTCACAAAATCTATTTAAAACCCTGTAAATAGTAGCCCTGTCAATATCAGATTTCAAATTGGCCTGTATCATATCGTGACTTAAAGCGTTACCAGAGGATTTAAGCACTTCTAATATTTCCGTTTTTGAATGTGTTTTTCTTCGTTTCATATTTTATTGCGACAAAGTTGCAATATTACAAAAATAGAGTATATTTGCAAAACAATTATTGCGACAATATCGCATTAATATTTAATAATGACAGGATGCGAATTAATTAAATAGTTCAGGGTATCTGGATTAGTCCTCTCACTGCCAGTACCGCTTTCAACCTAGATAAATTCAACATTATGACAGATAAAAAAACATTTGACGCCATTATTATTGGTGGTAGTTATGCAGGTCTTTCGGCTGAAATGGTATTAGGAAAAGTATTAACGATAATGAAAAACGCCTGATAAGATTGGAGCTAACAATTTTAAAATAAAAAATTTATGGTAGAAGTATTTACAACGAATATTCCGAATAATGAGAAAGGATTACATATGATAAAAAAATTAAAAGTCTTATTCCCTCATTCAAAAATTCATTTTGATATAGACGTAGAAATCACTAATTATCCTTGTACACACAGTATTTTGAGATTTGAGGATCGTTATATTTCTTCAGAAATTATTCAAAGGCTAGTTGAAGGAGAAGGATTTAAATGCGATGTTTTATTAGATAAAGTTTGTAACTCATAATAAGGATACTATGAATGATTTTTGGGAGAAGAGTTTTCAGAAAAATAGAAAAATGTGGGGAGAAGCACCTTCTGAGTCGGCTGTTATTGTAGCGAATGATTTTATGCAGCAGGGGTATAAGGAAATTTTGATTCCGGGCTGTGGTTATGGAAGAAACGCTAAACCGTTTGTTGATTTAAATATGAATGTGACGGGCATAGAGATTTCTCAAACGGCTATAGACATCGCATCCAAAGTAGTTCTTGATAGTTTTAACATTTTTAAAGCAAATGTAATGGATATGCCATTTGATGAAAAGAAATATGAGGGAATATTTTGTTATTCATTACTTCATCTTTTGGGTTTAGAAGAAAGGTTAAATTTGATAAACAAATGCTATTCTCAGTTGACTAGAGGTGGAACAATGATTTTTGTCACGCTTTCCATAAATGATTATCAATATGGTAAAGGAAAAGAAATTTCAAAAAATCGGTTTTTATCAAGGCACAATGTCGAATTGTATTTTCATAATGCTACAACTATTGATGAAGAATTTAGTGAATTTGGATTAATTGGAGCTAAAGAAATCTTTGAACCGATAAAAAACTCAAAAATGAGAAACCACCAAAGCCTATGGATGGTCACTTGTAAAAAAGGCTAACTTCAAAAGTCTAGGTTGGAATTCCCGATTTTTCTATTTACGCAATTATAAATATAGTTCTATAAAATCATTTGGTTATATTTGTTATATAGAAAGCGTAAAGTGCTCTCGTTGATGTCTTAATTGATGTCCTATTTTTAAAATTAAGATGTAAAATACTGGCATAGAGGTGGTTGGTTTTAAATTTTAAATCCTGTCATCCCGACTTAGGCCATATATAAATGGCATCAAAAACCTTGTTAATCTATTGATTTTCAAGGTTTTTTTTACTTTTAAGGTACTTTATCATATCATTTGCAATCATTAAAAATGAGTCCGATTCGGTGACCTATTCGGTGACCTTTTTTTAAGTATATTGTAGCTCATATTGATTTGACTTTCGTTTTCACGCCTTTTTGTCTAATTTGAAAACGAAACACTATGAAAAATGCCGTAAGTTTTGGAATTATTTTTACTCCAAAATTGTCAAAAGCAAAAAATGGTACTGCTCCGTTGTATGCACGGATTACCGTAAATGGAGAACGTATTGAACTCAGTCTTAAACGCAGGATTACTCTAAACCTCTGGAATGAGAAGCGTAGCCGACTAAAAGGCTATAGCGAAGAGAGTTTACAGGTTAACAAATCCTTAGATCGTATCTTCAATAAAATTTACGAGGCCTTTAGGCAACTTCAGGAAGAAAATAAGCATTTAAGCGCTAAAAGTATTAAAGCTCGTTATTTGGGATTAGATGATTCCTATAAGACTTTAGCCGAACTTATGACCTATCATAATACCAAAATGACTTCGGTATTAAAACCAGGAACGATGAAAAACTACTATACGACTGAAAAGTACGTATTAGAATTCCTGAACAAGAAGATGAATACCAAAGATATTTATCTAAAACAACTTAATTATCGTTTTATCACTGATTTTGAACATTTCCTTCGCAATTATAACCCAAAAACACATCGACGACGACCAACCAATAATGGGGTGATGAAACATTTGGAACGCTTAAAAAAGCTAAGCAATCTTGCTTTAAAAATGGAATGGATCGAAAAAGATCCTTTTGCGAGATATTCGTTGCATTTTAAGAATAAGGAAAGAGATTATTTGCTCCAAAGAGAAATTGAAACTTTGGCAAACTTAAATCTGGAAAGAGAAACCTTATCCAGAACAAGAGATATTTTTATATTTTCCTGTTATTCCGGATTATCTTATGGCGATGCTAAATCATTGGAACGAAGACATATTGTAAAAGGTATTGATGGGAATAATTGGATTGTAAAAGAGAGAGAAAAGACCGGCAAACTTTTTAAAGTACCGATGTTGCCGAGGGTAAAAGCCATTCTCAAAAAATATCAAAGTGAATCTAAAGTCAGTGGTTTTTTACTACCTGTATATTCCAATCAGAAAATCAATCAATATTTAAAAGAGTTAGCAAAGCAATCTAAAATATCAAAGAGGCTTACATTTCATGTAGCTCGTCACACTTTTGCAACAACGGTAACTTTGTCAAACGGAATCCCAATTGAGACAGTATCTAAACTTCTGGGACATACAAAGCTTTCCACAACTCAAATTTATGCAAGGGTAATTGATTCCAAAATTTCGGACGATATGGAGAAGTTGAAAGATATATTATAAATCCTGATTTTTGCTGGTTTAAATTTAAGTAGATAATATTTTGGAATTACTACATTAGACTGGACATAGAGCTGAATGAATATTATTGCAAGTTGTCAACTTAGCAATTATGAGACGTAAAGCCAAACATTACACCTTAGAGTTTAAGCAAAAAGCAGTAGAATTAAGTTATGCCAAAGGCAGTGTAGCACAGGTTTGTGAAGACTTGGATATCTTACCTGCTGTTCTTTACCAGTGGCGTAAAGAGCAAAAGAATTATGGTAAAAATAGTTTTCCCGGCAGGGGTAATCCTAAAATGACCGATGAACAAAAAGAGATAGCTCGTTTAAAGAAACAGCTCAAAGAAACCTTCTATTTCTTTGTCCAGATGGTATTTCTAAACCAGCAAGTCATTTAATTCACCCTATAGATTAGTTCATAATCGTGGGCAGTTACGAACATGGGAGTATTAGTTATTGGTTCTTCCATTTTTGAATATGTTAATCTAAACAGTTCTTGAAGTCTAAGAATGA
>NZ_JAKHSK010000028.1 GCF_023499215.1 Zunongwangia pacifica | reverse complement strand
TAGTCCGATAGCCTATGAAAAGAAATTGATTCTGAAAAGTACTTTTCAGAATCAATCAATCACTATTTTTAATAATGAAATGTAAATTTAAAAACGGTCAACACTAATTAGGGATGTTCATCAAGATCTAAAATTTTGAATATTGAATGATTTTTATCTGAAAGCTTTAATCAATTTGATGATGTGTTAATTTGAAAATGTGCTTTTTTCAACTGAATTTTTATAAGTGCTAAAAATTTATAATTTCTTTTTGATCATTGTAGATTGAAAATCCGATCTATCGAAAATTGCTTGTAAAACTTGCCTGCGGCTGGCAGGTTGGAAATGAGACAAGCGTAAAAGAGATGAAAAAAGGATGTGTTTTTTGAATACTGATTTTTAAATATTTTTTCGTCATGCTGAACCTGCCCGTCCGGCAGGCGGGATCGTTTCAGGATCTCATCATTCTTATGGTCTTATGCTAAGTTAGGGTGTTAATGTGATATTAATGTCATTTCGACCGAAGCGTAGCGTAGCGGAGAAATCTAAATCCTATATTATAAAAAACGTCATTTCATAAATCAGGAATGACGTTTTTTATAAATACTTTCAAAGTAGCAAAGGTTACAAAAGAATCATTTCACGTTTCGTATATTTGAATCAAAATTAAAATAGATGAAAATCTTTCTAAAAAGGCTTAATGATGCCTATCACTTTGAGACCAAAAATGAACGTGGAGATATTGTTCATTTAGATAATAAATCTGAAGAAAATCCGCAAGGAGGTAGTCCTATGGATCTTTTACTGCGTGGAATTGCAGGTTGTAGCAGTATCGATGTAGTGATGATCTTAAAAAAACAGAAAATAGAATTAGAAGATCTTCAGGTAGAAGTTGATGGTTTTAGAGAAGAGGGTGCTGTCCCCAATGTTTTTAAGAAAATCCATTTAAACTTTATGCTGAAGGGCGATCTGGCTCCTCAAAAAGCATTAAGAGCAGTAGAACTTTCTATGGACAAATACTGTTCTGTCGCAAAAATGTTAGAAAAAGCAGCGGAAATATCCTACGAAGTAAACGTAAACGGAGAACCGGTAAAGTAAAACTTGATTTTCCTTTTATTGAAATTAAACAACTACAGTCATTCCGTTCCGATAACTAACTATCGGGAGGTACGGAATCTCATAAAGCAGAAAATGTGATGAGATCCTGAATCGAGTTCAGGATGACTTATACTGAATTAAAAATCGATTTCTTATTTTGAATCTTTTTTGTGGCCTATCGAAAATTGCTTGTAAAATTGAAAGTGAGCGAAGCGTGAAAAATTTTAGGCTGTTTGAGCGAAGCGAGTTTCTAAAATTTAGCTTCCGAACATACAATTTCAAGCAAGATTCGTAAGCCTAGATTTTTTTGGTTCGTTTTTTCATCAATGGAAAAAATGAACAGAATTATTTTAAGGAAATAATTGATTAATTTTTTTTCAGTAATAAAGAAGAAGTAAACTAAGATTTTTACTCATTCTCTTGTCATTATAATAGATCGCCGTATATTAGCGGCCTCAGTTCATAAATTTATTAGCGTTATCAAGAAAGGTTGAGGGATTAGACCCTGTGAAGCCTTAGCAACCCTCCTTATCTAAACGATATTGGGAGAAGGTGCTACCTTCTACTGCGTATTTTACGTAGATAGATAACAAACAGACTTTCCTTATCTTCTTTTTTTGATAGCCAATAGAATAGCATAACATGTCGAAATTAGAAGAATTATTAGCTGAAAAAATATTAATACTTGATGGGGCGATGGGAACCATGCTTCAGGAATATAAATTTTCTGAAGAAGATTTCCGTGGAGATCGTTTTAAAGACTGGCCAGTTTCTGTAAAAGGAAATAACGACCTGCTTTCAATTACCCAACCAGAGGCGATTGCCACAATTCATAAGAAATACTTTCAGGCAGGAGCCGATATTGTAGAAACCAACACTTTTTCTGGTACTACCATAGCTATGGCAGATTATCAAATGGAAGAACTGGTTGAGGAATTAAATTACGAATCAGCCAGAATCGCTAAACAAGTAGCTACTGAATTAACCGAAGCAAATCCCGATCAACCTAAATTTGTTGCCGGGGCGATGGGGCCTACCAATAAAACCGCGAGTATGTCTCCAGATGTAAATGATCCGGGATTTCGGGCCATTTCGTTTGATGAACTTCGAATCGCGTATAAACAACAAGCAAGAGCTTTGATTAAAGGCGGAGTAGATATTCTTCTGGTAGAAACTGTTTTTGATACCTTAAATGCAAAAGCAGCACTTTTCGCTATCGACGAACTTAAAGAAGAATTAGATCTGGATATTCCGGTGATGGTAAGCGGTACCATTACAGATGCTTCAGGCAGAACTTTATCCGGGCAAACAGCGGAGGCTTTTTTAATTTCAGTATCACATATTCCACTTATGAGTATTGGATTTAATTGTGCGCTAGGAGCAAAGCAGTTAACACCACATTTGGAAGTGCTGAGTTATAAAACGCAATACGGAGTGTCAGCCTATCCTAACGCGGGGCTGCCAAACGCCTTTGGAGAGTATGACGAATCCCCAGAGGAAATGGCAAAGCAAACCCGTGAATATTTGGATAAAAGTCTGGTGAACATTCTCGGGGGATGTTGTGGTACGACACCAGCTCACATCAAAGCAATTGCAGATATTGCAAAAGAATATAAACCACGACCGATAAAAAGTCTTCAACATAAAAAAGCTTCGGCCTAAGATGGAAGGATTAGACAGTAATTTAGCAAATAATACTTCACCTAAAAAAGAGTATCGCCCTTTACAATTATCTGGTCTGGAGCCGCTTATCATTACTCCAGAAAGTAATTTTGTAAATGTGGGAGAGCGTACCAACGTGGCAGGTTCTCGAAAGTTTCTTCGATTGGTAAAAGAAGAAAAGTTTGATGAAGCACTCGATATTGCCCGCGATCAGGTAGATGGAGGTGCGCAGATTATCGATATCAATATGGATGACGGGTTAATCGATGGTAAAGAAGCCATGGTAAGATTCCTGAATCTTATTGTTGCAGAACCCGATATTGCCCGTGTTCCCATCATGATCGATAGTTCTAAATGGGAAATTATCGAAGCTGGTCTACAGGTAGTGCAGGGGAAATGCGTAGTAAACTCAATTTCGCTTAAAGAAGGCGAAGAGCAGTTTATTGATCACGCCAAAAAGATAAAGCGTTATGGTGCCGCTGTAATCGTAATGGCTTTTGATGAAGTTGGGCAGGCCGATAATTACAAACGCCGAATCGAAATAGCGAAGCGCTCTTACGATATCCTGGTCGATAAAGTAAAATTCTCACCGGAAGATATCATTTTCGATTTAAATATTTTTCCGGTAGGAACCGGGATGGACGAACATCGTAGAAATGCCATCGATTTTATCGAAGCTACACGTTGGGTAAAAGAAAACTTACCACATTGTAGTGTAAGTGGCGGGGTTAGTAATGTATCTTTTTCTTTCCGCGGGAATAATCCGGTGCGTGAAGCCATGCATTCGGTTTTTCTGTATTATGCCATTAAGGCCGGAATGAATATGGGAATTGTGAATCCGGCTCTATTAGAGGTTTACGATGAAATTCCTAAGGATCTTTTAGAGCATGTAGAAGATGTAATTTTAGATCGTCGTGACGATGCAACCGAGCGTTTATTGGATTTTGCGGAAACCGTAAAAGGATCGGCTAAAACCAGTAAAGTTGATTTAAGCTGGCGGGAAGAATCACTACAAAGTCGTATTACACATGCGCTTGTAAAAGGTATTGATGCGTATGTAGTTGAAGATGTTGAGCAAGCACGAATCACTTCAGAAAAACCTATCGATGTGATTGAAGGGCATTTAATGACGGGAATGAATGTGGTTGGAGATCTTTTTGGAAGCGGAAAAATGTTTCTTCCGCAGGTGGTAAAATCGGCACGGGTGATGAAGAAAGCCGTAGCTTATTTATTGCCATATATTGAAGAGGATAAATCCAGTAAACGGGAATCTGCCGGAAAAGTGTTGATGGCCACTGTAAAAGGTGATGTTCACGATATTGGTAAAAATATCGTAAGTGTTGTTTTAGGATGTAATAATTACGAGATCGTAGATCTTGGCGTAATGGTGCCACCCGAGAAAATTATTGAAACTGCTAAAGCTGAAAATGTAGATGCGATTGGATTAAGCGGATTAATCACCCCTTCTTTAGATGAAATGGTTTTTTTAGCTAAAGAAATGCAACGGCAAAACTTTTCGGTACCCTTATTAATTGGTGGGGCAACAACGTCTAAAGCACACACTGCAGTTAAGATCGATCCGCAATATATGCATGCCGTAGCGCATGTTAATGATGCCTCTCGAGCCGTTACGGTTGTTGGGGATTTATTGAATGAGCGTACCCGAAAAACATATATCGAAAACCTCAAATCTGAATATGAAGTTTTTAGAAATAATTTTGGGAAGCGAAGCAAAGTAAAGAGCTTTCTTTCTATTGAAGAAGCGCGGGAAAATAATTTCAAAATCGACTGGAATTTAACCAATATCAGTAAGCCCAATAAGCTTGGGATTCAGGTTTTAGAAGATTTCGAGTTAGATAAACTCTTAGATTATATCGATTGGAGTCCGTTTTTTAGAAGTTGGGATCTTCATGGTCGTTATCCTAAGATTTTAGAAGATGAAGTAGTGGGCGAACAGGCAAAATCTTTATTTGCCGATGCTCAGGTATTGCTTAAGCGAATTTTAGAGGAAAAACTATTAAAAGCGAAGGCGATTTTTGGTCTTTTTGAAGCCAATACCATCAACGATGATGATATCGAGGTGAAATTTGAAGAAGATTGCGAAGAAAAAAGGATTATTTTCAGAACCCTGCGCCAGCAATTAAAAAAGCATGGCGGAAAGCCTAATTTCGCCTTATCTGATTTTATCGCGCCAAAAGATAGCGGTATTAAAGATTATATGGGCTGTTTTTGCGTAACTACAGGATTTGGAACGCAGGAATTAGCAACAGAATTCGAGAAAAATCACGACGATTATAATTCAATTATGATCAAAGCCCTGGCCGATCGTTTTGCGGAGGCTTTTGCTGAATATCTTCATGAAAAAATTAGAAAAGAAGATTGGGGATATGCTTCCGAAGAAAATTTAAGTAACGAAGAACTGATTAAAGAAAATTATAAAGGAATTCGTCCTGCACCGGGATATCCGGCCTGTCCCGATCATTTAGAAAAACTTACGATTTGGGAGTTGCTGAAGGTTGAAGAGCGCATAGGTGTAAAACTTACCGAAAGTTTAGCCATGTGGCCGGCAGCCAGTGTAAGTGGCTATTATTTTGCCAATCCTGAAGCAAGGTATTTCGGACTAGGAAAGATAAAAGAAGATCAGGTAAAAGATTTTGCCCAGCGCAAAGGAATAGAATATAAAAAAGCCGAAAAATGGCTGAATCCTAATATTGCAGATTAATAGTTGGAATTATCTGCTGAAAAATACTGTCATTCCGGACCTGCCAGCCGGCGAGGCGGGCTTGATCCGGAATCTCATCTGTTAAGTTAAATTTGATGAGACCCTGAAACAAGTTCAGTGTGACGGAAATAACTTAAAAATGATACTAGCTAACAGCTAATAGCTTAAGACAATGAAAGTAACCGAGCATATAGAAAGAGCAAAAGGGAAAACGCTTTTTTCATTTGAAATCGTTCCACCACAAAAGGGAAAAAATATTCAGGAATTATACGATAATATCGATCCTTTAATGGAATTTAATCCGCCGTTTATAGATGTAACCACCTCGCGAGAAGAGCATATTTATATAAAACGCGAAGATGGATTATTAGAACGTAAAATTACCAGAATGCGCCCGGGAACGGTTGGAATTTGTGCGGCAATTAAACAAAAATATGATGTCGATACCATTCCGCATGTGTTGTGTGGCGGGTTTACCAAAGAGGAAACCGAGTATGTTTTGGTCGATTGCCATTATTTGGGCATCGAAAATGTAATGGCCTTGCGTGGTGACGCGATGAAACATCAACGTTATTTTGAACCCACCAAAGGAGGGCATTGCTATGCGAATGATTTGGTAGGCCAGATTCGTGATCTTTCAAAAGGAAAATATCTGAATGAGGTTATCGATTCTGAAAATCATCCTGATTTCTGTATTGGTGTGGCAGGTTATCCAGAAAAGCATTTAGAATCACCTTCTTTAGAAACCGATCTTAAAAAACTAAAAGCAAAGGTAGATGCCGGAGCCGATTACGTGGTAACCCAGATGTTCTTTAATAACCAGGCATATTTTGAGTTTGTAGAGAAAGCAAAAGAAATGGGGATTAATGTGCCTATAATTCCGGGAATCAAACCCATTGCAGTGAAAAAGCATTTACAATTATTACCGCATGTATTTAGTATCGATCTTCCGCAGGCATTGATTGATAGTGTTGAAGCCTGTAAAAACAATAAGGAAGTGCGCCAGGTAGGAATCGAATGGGCAATCGAGCAAACCAAAGAATTAAAAGCCGCCGGCGTACCGGTATTGCATTTTTATTCGATGGGAAAAAGTTCAAATATCAAGCAGATCGCTAAAGCGGTGTTTTAGTAGTTAGACCGCTAAAGCTGTTAGTAGTTAGAATTTAGATCGCTGCGCTTTGAGATTTTAAGAATCAAGAATCAAGAGTCAGGACTTAATTATTTTGAATGAAGATTCAAAGCTTTTTATCGTTTGTCATTTCGACTGAAGCGCAGCGCAATGGAGAAATCTTTATTTTCGTTTGAACCAGAGATTTCTCGACTTCACTTCGTTGCGCCTGCCGGCAAGGCAGGCTCGAAATGACACCATTATTAGAATAAATCAGTAGGTGTTGCCAGAACATGGACTTTAAACCGTTTCGCTGTTAGATTTTAAGAATCAAGAGTCAGGACTTAATTATTTTGAATTTTGAATGCTGAATTTTGAATTGAAAATAGCTTTTTCAAAGCAATCAAAAAGAAAGAAACTAAGAATCACTATTATCCAAAAGTTACAATTAATCTAATATCGTCCTACTTTTTGTTATCGTAGTAAAAACAATGAAGAATTGCGCGGCTGGCAGAGGAGTTCTGCCTAGCGGAGCGGTTGCAGAACGCATGTGTAATTTTTCAGCAGTTTTTCAAGATATCAAAAATAAGACTAGACCTTTTTGTTTCTTTTTATGGCAATGATAAAAAGAAAGTAGATTAAATTCTTATTAGTCTGAATATTTATTTGTCTTGAATTTCGCTAACAGGCAAGTGACGCGTAGTGGAATGGAGAAATCTTTATTTTCGTTTGAACCAGAGATTTCTCGACTTCACTTCGTTGCGCCTGCCTGCCGGCAAGGCAGGCTCGAAATGACACCATTATTAGAATAAATCAGTAGGTGTTGCCAGAACCTAGACTTTAGACCGCTTCGCTGTTAGCTTTGGAGAATCAAGAATCAAAACTTAATTATTTTAAATGCTGAATTTTGAATTGAAAAGTGTAGAGAAAAAAAGAATATAGAGAATAGATTTGCTCTAAAATTGATTTTAATATTTGAAGTCATGCTGAACTTGTTTCAGCATCTCATGCTCATTTCAAATTAAATATGAGCCAAAAGGCAAAAATCTAATTACTCAATTCTCACTATTAACTACTATTTATAAAAAAATGTTGGTCGATCGCAAATTATTACCGTAATTTGTGGTCACAAAGTTCAGAAACTTACTGATTGTTATCAAGAAAGGCCGAGGGAATAGACCCGCTGAAGCCTTAGCAACCCTTTGCCAACAAAGAAGGTGCTACGTTCTACCGATTTCCGGATAGATAACAGATAGATTCTTCATCGAATTATTCTCACAAACTTTTCTTGATCATAACAAAGCGCGCACCCATCAAAGGGTTTTAGCCTATTTCAGTCGGTTTTAAGCTTTCAAAAGTTTAAAAAGAGAAAAGTTGAAACAAGATTTATTACAATTACAGCTTCAGGATTTTACCACATTAAGTGGTGCAACACAGGATATCACATTGTCGTATCATGTGTTTGGTCAGCCATTACATTCGGCGCCTATCGTGATGATAAATCACGCCCTTACGGGAAATTCTGAAGTTGCCGGAGAAACCGGTTGGTGGAAAGATGTTGTAGGGCCAGAAAAATGTATCGATACCGATAAATATACCATCCTTGCTTTTAATGTCCCCGGGAATGGTTACGACGGAATTTTAATCGAAAACTATAAAGATTTTGTCGCGAGAGATATCGCCAGGATCTTTCTTTTAGGCTTAAATTCGTTAAAAATCGATCATCTTTTTGCATTGGTTGGTGGTTCGCTAGGAGGAGGGATTGCCTGGGAAATGGCAGCCTTAAGTCCGGAAATTACCGATAATTTAATCACCGTGGCAACCGACTGGAAATCGACCGACTGGCTAATCGCTAATTGCCAGATCCAGGAGCTATTTTTAAATAATTCTAAACATCCGGTGCACGACGCGCGTATGCATGCTATGTTGTGTTATCGTACGCCAGAGTCTTTTAAATCCCGTTTTAAGCGAACTACAAACGAAGAACTTCAGGTTTTTAATGTAGAAAGCTGGTTGCTGCATCACGGTGCAAAACTTCAGGAGCGATTTCAGGTAGGCGCTTATAAATTAATGAATCAGCTTTTAAAAACAATCGACGTTTCTCGTGGCAGGCCAGAGCTGGATAAGGTTTTAGAAAGTATTAATGCCAATATTTGCATTATCGGGGTAGATTCAGATCTTTTTTTTACTGCGGAAGAAAACAGGGAGACTTATAAACAACTGGCACAAAGCAGCAATAAAGTGACGTATGGCGAAATCCATTCGCTACACGGTCACGATGCATTTTTAATCGAATTTAAACAACTGGAAAATATAATTGCAGGCATTTTTCAAAAAGCAAATAAAATGAAAGTAGTAAAGTTTGGCGGAAAATCTCTAGCCAACGGAGAAGGTATCAATACGGTTTTAGAAATTATTGAAGAAAAGATCAAAAATGAAGAACGTATTGCGGTAGTGGTTTCAGCACGAGGAAAAACCACAGATCAGCTTGAAAATTTATTGGAAAAAGCATCAGAAAATGAAGATTTTGCTTCGGCCTTCGAGAAGTTTAAAGCCTACCAGATCTCAGAATATGATTTTGTAGATTTTTCCGAAGAATTTAAAAATATCGAAAAACTACTTGAAGGTGTTCGTTTGCTGGGCGATTACAGCGCGAAGATCAAAGATCAGTTACTTTCTCAGGGCGAATTAATGTCGGCTAAATTGATTGCTCAAATCCTGAAAAAGCGCGGTTATAAAGCCAATTTTACCGATACCCGTCAGTTAATTAAAACCGATGATATTTTTGGCAATGCACAGCCTTTAGATGCACTTTCTAAAGAAAATGTGGTTAAACATTTTGAAGAATTCAATGGAAAAACGGTGAATATTATCACTGGTTTTATTGGATCAAATGCTAAAAATGAAACGACTACTTTAGGTAGGAATGGAAGTAATTACACCGCTTCCTTAATTGCGAATTACCTGGATGCCGAAGAATTGCAAAATTATACGCACGTCGACGGAATTTACACGGCGAATCCAGATTTGGTACCGAGTGCACAACGAATCGATCAGCTTTCTTATAACGAAGCGAATGAGCTTGCAAATTTTGGAGCCACGATTTTACACGCCAAAACTATTATTCCGTTAATTGAAAAGAATATTCCGCTTCGAATCCTGAATACTTTTAATAACGACAATCAGGGAACTTTGATCACGGCAAAACCGAACAAAGAAGGAATGAAATCCCTTTCGGTTTTAGAACATACGGCTTTGCTGAATTTAGAAGGTCGTGGTTTACTTGGAAAATCTGGTGTAGATGCCAGGATTTTCCGAGCGCTTGGTGATGCCCAGATAAGTGTAAGTATTATTTCGCAGGGCTCTTCGGAACGTGGAATTGGTTTGGTGGTAGATGCTGAAAATGCCGTTCGCGCGGTAAAAGCTTTAGAACGAGAGTTTGAGAGTGATTTTTATTCTAAAGATGTAAATAAAATATCGGTAGTCGATGATGTTTCAGTAATCTCGATCGTTGGGCAGGATCTAAGCACGTTCCATAAACCGTACGATGCGCTGATTAGAAACCAAATCGTACCGTTGCTTTTTAATAACACGGTAACCGGGAAAAACGTGAGTTTGGTAGTGAAAAAATCACAGCTAAACAAAGCGCTGAATGTAATTCACGGAGAGATCTTCGAGATTTGTAAAAAGATTAATATCGCTATTTTTGGCCACGGAACGGTTGGCGGAACTTTGATCAATCAGATCTTGGATTCGGCTGCTACCATTGAAGAGCGTAAAAAAGTAAAACTGAATATTTTTGCGGTTTCTAATTCCAGAAAATTATTGCTTCATGCTACCGGCATTGGCTCAGAATGGAAAACGCAGTTAGAAGAAGCACAACAGGAAGCCTCGATCGATGAGGTGATCAAATACGCGAAATTATTCCATTTAGAAAACCTGATCGCGGTAGATAATACGGCGAGCGAAGCTTTTGTTCAGCATTATAATACATTGGTAGAGCATGGCTTCGATTTGGTGTCTTCCAATAAGATTGCAAATACCTTAAGTTTCGATTTTTATAAGGAATTGCGGGATAATTTAGAGAAAAATCAGAAACAATATTTATATGAAACCAATGTAGGTGCAGGATTACCGTTAATCGATACGATTCGGATCTTACACCTTTCCGGAGAGAATATTACCCGAATTCGTGGGGTGTTTTCAGGTACTTTAAGTTATTTATTCAATACTTTTTCTGCGGAAGATCGTACATTTAGCAGTGTTTTAAAAGAGGCGATTGACAAAGGATTTACCGAGCCCGATCCCCGTGAAGATTTAAACGGAAATGATGTAGGTCGAAAATTATTGATTCTTGCAAGAGAATTGGACCTTCAAAATGAATTTGGCGACGTTAAAATTAAGAATCTTGTTCCTGAAGATTTGCGAGGCGGAGATGCAAAAACTTTTGTGTCCAGATTAGAAGAATTAGATGCCACTTATCAAAAAATAAAAGAGCAGCAAGAGCCAAATCACGTATTGCGATATATCGGTGATTTATCTGGCGATTTACAGCAGGACAAAGGTGAATTGGAAGTTGCTTTGGTTTCTGTTCCCGACGATAGTAGTCTGGGACAGGTAAAAGGAGCCGATTCGATTTTTGAAATCTATACCGAATCTTACGGTGATCGCCCAATTGTGATTCAGGGCGCCGGCGCCGGTGCTGCGGTAACGGCTCGTGGTGTTTTTGGTGATATTTTAAAGTTGTCTGAAAAGAAATAGAATCCCCCTAACCCCCGAAGGGGGAATTTAAAAATAAATCGCTAGCGATTTTAGTTACGCTCTATAAAACTCCCCTTCGGGGGCTTGGGGGGATATTAGTTAATTCAGTAAACAAACTTTCCAGGTTTTTTGTTTTTTGATTCAGTTGAAGGGTTTTTAGTCCGTTATCATGCGCGAAATCAAAAACAGTGGGGCGCATATCTTCCGTAGTATTGAAGGTGAGTTCATACGCAAAACCAGCAGGATTTTTTATTTCTTTTAAATGAGGTAGCTGTTGAAGGGCAACAATTTCGATGCGATAATCAAATTCAACCTCAATAATTTGTTCCTGGCCTTTCCGAAGATCGGCAAGTTTTTGATTGGTGATAATTTCTCCATGATTAATAATAATAACGCGATCACAAAGTGCTTCCACTTCCTGCATAATGTGGGTAGAAAGAAAAATTGTCTTGTTTTTGGCGATATTCTTAATAAGGCTCCGAATTTCTACCAGTTGATTGGGATCCAGTCCCGTAGTAGGTTCATCTAAGATTAATACCTGTGGATCATGTAATAATGCTGCGGCCAAACCAACACGCTGGCGATACCCTTTAGAAAGCTGATCGATTTTTTTATTGGCTTCAGGAGTGAGATTGGTTAATTTAATTACTTCTTCTATACGATCTTTTTTGATTCCGTAGATGTTGGCATTAAATGCTAAATATTCCCGTACATACATTTCAGTATATAAAGGATTGTGTTCTGGCAGGTAACCAATACTTTTTTGTAAATCGTGTAATTGATGCTTGATTTCAAAACCATTGACGCTGGCTGTACCTTCAGAAGGTTTAAGATAGCCAGTCAGAATTTTCATGAGCGTAGATTTTCCGGCACCGTTTGGGCCAAGAAAACCCACAATTTCTCCTTTTTCAACAGAAAATGAAACCTGGTTCAGGGCTTTTTGTTCTCCATAAAATTTTGATATTTTTTCTACTGAAATCGACATATTTGAAGCTTTAGATCAAAAGTACGCATAAATTTGTCGCTTTAAAGCCCTGAAATTTTACTTTTTTCAGTGTTTATAGAGGACATGCTTTTCTGTAGGTTATTAATTATTTAAAAACAGCCCTGTGGGAAATAGTTTCGCTGCAAAATTTATTCTCAAAGAACTGAAATGTAAAAAGATTCGTAAAAAGTACATTTATCTTAAAAAATATTAAAAAATGGTTTTTCATATTAAAATATAATTATACTTTAGTCGACGTAATAACGAACAGATGAAGAACTTAATTACTTGGAACGCATTCTTTTATTTTTATTTCTTTTTTAAGGATTAGAGATCGGGAATGGTATGTAATTAAGCAAACAATATTATATAAAAGTCTCGATCTAAAAATCGGGACTTTTTTTTTACATCAATTTTTGAATGAAAAAAGTCATAGGAATACAGGGAATTCAGGGGTCCTTTCATCATTTGGTGGCCCAGCAATATTATGGTGAAGATGTACAGGTTAAAGAATGTATGTCTTTTCAGGAGCTGGTGCAAAGCCTGGTAAATGATGAAATTCAGGAAGCTGTAATGGCGATAGAAAATTCTATAGCAGGCTCTATCCTTCCCAATTATGCGTTGATCGATGAAAATAATCTACACGTAATAGGCGAGCATTATATCCCAATCGCCATGAATATGATGGCGCTTAAAGGGCAGCAAATCGAACATATTAAAAAAGTATATTCTCATCCCATGGCTTTATTGCAGTGTAAAGAATTCTTCAAAAAATATCCTCATATTAAATTGATCGAAGATGCCGATACTGCCGAGGTTGCCAGAAGAATTGCAGAAAAACAGTCCAAGCATGTAGCTGCGGTAGCTAGTACTGCGGCAGCTTCAATTTTTGGATTGGATATTCTGGCTTCAGGCATTCATACAAAAAAGAGTAATGCTACCAGGTTTTTAATCATCAGTAAAACCAAAAAAGAGCCTAACGGCGAGAAGATCGATAAGGCTTCATTGAAGTTCGAGTTAGAAAGCCGCACGGGGAGTTTAGTTTCAGTATTAAATATTATGCGCGATTTTGATCTTAACATGACCAAGATCCAGAGTATGCCTATTATCGAAACCCCTTGGAAATACAGCTTTTTTATTGATGTCACTTTCGATAATTACGAGCAATTTTCTAAAGCCATCGAAGTTTTAAGAATGATGACCGAGCAATTAAGAATTTTTGGAACATATAAAAACAACGTTTAATAATGATACCAGCCAATAGGTTAGAACATGTAAAAGAGTACTATTTCTCTTCGAAATTAAGAGAAGTTCGTGCCTTGCAGGCCGCAGGTAAACCCATTATCAATTTAGGAATTGGTAGTCCAGATTTACCCCCACCGCCACAGGTGATTGCCGCCTTAAATGAAGGTTTAACTCAAAATGGCGCGCATCAATATCAGCCGTATAAAGGTACTGCTGAATTTAGGAATGCGATTGCCGGGTTCTATAAGAAGTATTATCAGGTGTACTTGGATCCAGAGACCGAGACTATCCCGTTAATGGGAAGTAAAGAAGGGATCTTGCATATTTCTATGGCCTATCTTAATGAAGGCGACGAGGTGTTAATTCCTAATCCTGGCTATCCTACCTATACCTCGGTTTCAAAATTGGTTGGTGCAAAGGCGGTTTTTTATGATCTAAATGAAGAAGGGAACTGGTTACCGAATTTTGATGAATTAGAGCAGCAGGATTTAAGTAAAGTGAAAATTATGTGGGTTAATTATCCGCATATGCCTACGGGAGCATCAGCTACAGATGAGGTCTTTGAGCAATTGGTAGCTTTTGGTAAAAAGCATCAGATTCTTATCGTAAATGATAATCCCTATAGTTTTATTCTAAACGACCATCCTAAAAGTATTTTAAAGGTGGAAGGTGCTAAAGAAGTGGCTCTGGAACTGAATAGTTTAAGCAAAAGTTTTAATATGGCAGGATGGCGCGTTGGGATGCTTAGCGGAAGCGCAAAAAATATCGATACGGTATTAAAGGTAAAAACCAATATGGATAGCGGTATGTTTTACCCTGTACAGGCCGGCGCTACTGAAGCATTGAAATTAGATAAAAACTGGTTCGATTCTATGAATGCGATTTATAAAAGCCGAAGGGCTAAAATTCTAGAATTAGCCGAAGCTTTAGAATGTACGCCGGGAAAAGAGCAGGCAGGGATGTTTATTTGGTGCAAAGTACCTGAAGGAAAAACTTCTGAAGAGTTTGTAGATGGTCTGTTACATGAACACAGCATCTTTACGGCTCCCGGATTTATTTTTGGGGATATGGGAGAGGGCTACATTCGTTTTTCACTGTGTACAGACGAGGAAAACGTAGATGAAGCCATTAAACGAATAAAAGGATGAAAGTAAGTGTAATAGGAGTAGGCCTTATTGGTGGTTCGTTTGCTTTGGCAATTAAAGAATCTTTTCCTGAAAGTACCATTTTTGGTATCGATAAGAACGAAGGGCATGTAAAGGAAGCCTTAAAGATTGGATCTATCGATAAAGCAGGTAAGATGGAAGATCTGGCCGATAGTGATGTAGCGATTGTGGCAGTGCCTGTAGATATTAGTATTAAAGTCTTATCTGAGGCTTTAGATCATGCCGGGGATGATACTTTGGTAATCGATGCCGGTTCTACAAAATTCAAATTATGTGAAGCAGTAAAAGATCATCCAAAGCGTAGAAATTATTTATCAGCACATCCCATTGCCGGGACCGAATTTTCTGGCCCTTCAGCGGCTGTAAAAGATTTATATAAGCAAAAGACCAATATCGTTTGTGAAGTAGAGAAAACAGCTTTTAAACTTCAGGAACGAGGTATGGAGATCTTTAGAAGAATAGGCATGCGTATTCGATATATGGATCCTGAGTCTCACGATCGCCATATTGCTTATGTATCGCATTTGTCACATATCAGCTCTTTTATGCTGGGAAAAACAGTGCTAGAAAAAGAGAAAAACGAGCGTGATATTTTCGATTTGGCGGGAAGTGGATTTGCTTCAACTGTTCGGCTAGCAAAAAGTTCGCCGGCGATGTGGTCGCCCATTTTTCAGCAGAATAAAGAAAACGTGCTAGAAACATTAAATGAATATATTCAGAATTTAAGCTCTTTTAGAGACTTAATCGCCAACGACGAGTTTGGTGAAGTGTACAACGAAATGGAACGTACAAATCATATAAAATCAATTTTAAACGGAATTAGCTAAAATTTTTAATTATGGAAAACAAGAAAGAATTAAGAAACTGGTTAGACGCATTCGGATTAGATCATCCGTTGGTAATCGCAGGACCATGTAGTGCAGAGACCGAAGAGCAGGTGTTAAAAATCGCTCATCAGTTAAAAGATACCGATGCTACAGTTTTACGTGCCGGAATTTGGAAACCAAGAACAAGACCAGGAAACTTTGAAGGTGTTGGTGCTTTAGGTTTAAAATGGTTACAAAAGGCCAAAGAGGAAACCGGAATGTTAACGACTACCGAGGTTGCGAATCCGCATCACGTTGAGTTAGCTTTAAAACACGACATTGATATTCTTTGGATTGGAGCAAGAACTACGGTCTCTCCTTTTATAATTCAGGAAATTGCAGATGCGCTTAAAGGAACTGATAAGCCGGTATTAATTAAAAATCCTGTAAACCCAGATTTAGCGCTATGGCTTGGTGCAGTAGAGCGTATGTACACTGCGGATATTAAAAACCTTGGGGTAATTCACAGAGGATTTTCCAGCTACGAAAAATCGAAATACCGTAATAACCCGGAATGGCAAATTGCGATCGAGTTACAAAATAAATTCCCTGATCTTCCTTTAATTTTAGATCCTTCGCACATTGCAGGTCGTCGTGATATTATTTTTGATCTTTGCCAAACTGCGCTAGATCTTAACTTCGACGGATTAATGGTAGAAACTCACTGGGATCCTGATAATGCATGGAGTGATGCTAAACAGCAAATTACACCGGCAACTTTAGTACAGATTATGAAAGATCTTAAGATTAGAAAAGAGGTTTCTGAAAGCGAAGATTACCAAAATAAATTACAGAACCTTAGGGCTAAAATAGATATCGCCGATAATCAATTAATCGAGCTTTTAGCGAAACGTATGAAAATTTCTGAAGATATTGGTCACGTGAAGAAGTCACAAAACGTAGCGATTCTTCAAACCAAACGTTGGAATGAAATCCTTGGTAAAATGGTGCTTGAAGGGGAACAACACGGACTTAGTGAAGAGTTTGTTTTAAAATTATTTAAAGCAGTTCACCAGGAATCTATTAATCATCAGCAGGCTATTTTAGATAGCTAAGCTTATGCAGAAATTTGGATATTCTTTTCCTATCGATCCTGAAAAAGTTGAGGATTGGTTAAATTTTGTAAAAGAGATCAAACACAATAGAAGTGAAGAATTTTCACAGATGCATGCTAGAATAGGTGTTTATAAAGAAAGCTGGTATTTGCAGCAGAGAAATAATACTTATGAAGTGGTCGTTTACACCGAGGCAGAGAGTGAAAATTTTATGTTGAATTTTAAAAATGATCATTCAGACTTTTCTAATTGGTTTAGAGCGCAGGTAGCTAAATTTCAGACTATAGATTTAGATACAGAAATCGAAATGCCGCAGCTAGTTCTGGATTGGAATAGTTAAATAACAGTTCTTGATTTTCCATAAATAAGATGATACCTCGTGAAATTGTGTAATTTTGCGAGGTATTTAATTAGAGGGAAACATGTAAATGAAAGGAACGGTTTATAAATCTACGGGCAGCTGGTATCAGGTAAAGGCAGAGAATGGTAAATTCTATGATTGCCGTATCAAAGGGAAATTCCGAATAAAAGGGATTAAAAGTACCAATCCTGTTGCGGTGGGAGATAAGGTAGAGATTGATCTTGAAGAAATTTCAGGACAAACTCAGGGGGTGATCAAAAAGATTAAAGATCGTGATAATTATATTATCCGTCGTTCGGTAAACCTGTCTAAACAAACCCATATTATCGCTGCCAATATCGATCAGGTTTTCCTAATGGTGACCTTAAATAATCCGCCTACTTTTACCACCTTTATCGATCGTTTTTTAGTTACTGCAGAGGCTTATCATGTAAAAGCAGTCCTTCTTTTTAATAAAATCGATACGTATAATGAAGACGAGCTTTTAGAAATAAAATTTCTTGCGAAACTGTATCGTGATATTGGGTATGAATGTATAGGGATCTCGGCAAAGGGTGGTAAAAATGTAGATAAAGTTAAAGAAATGATGTTAGGGAAAACCTCGATGTTTTCTGGACACAGCGGTACCGGTAAATCAACACTTATCAATGCTTTAGAACCTTCCTTAAACTTAAAAACCCTCGAAATTTCCGAGCAACATAAGCAGGGACAACATACCACCACTTTTGCTGAAATGTTCGACCTTAGTTTTGATGCAAGAATTATAGATACCCCCGGAATTAAGGGATTTGGAGTGGTAGATATCGAAAAAGAAGAGTTGGGGAATTATTTTCCTGAATTCTTCGAATTAAAACAAGATTGTAAATTTCATAATTGCCTGCATCTTAATGAACCAAAATGCGCGGTAAAAGATGCATTGGAAGAAGGTGAAATTCCGTGGTCACGTTATAAAAGTTATTTGCAAATCATCGAAGGTGAGGACGAGCCTTACCGAATTGATAATTACAAGAAATGAGAGTAGTATTGCAACGGGTAACCAAAGCTTCGGTAACTATAGAAAATCAGGTAAATGCTGAAATTGGTTTAGGGCTTTTACTATTAGTTGGAATAGAAGCCGAAGATACTTCAGAAGATATAGAATGGCTATGTCGCAAGATCGTAAATATGCGCATCTTTAATGATGAAGACGAAGTAATGAATAATTCACTTATGGATGTTAATGGTGATGCCATTATTGTGAGTCAGTTTACGCTACATGCGAGTACTAAAAAAGGCAATCGTCCCAGTTATATCAAAGCGGCCAAACCAGCTATAGCGATTCCGTTGTACGAAGAATTTATCGAGACTTTTCAGAAGCATTTGGGTAAAAAAGTAGGCACCGGTAAATTTGGTGCCGATATGAAGGTGGAACTGCTAAATGATGGCCCGGTAACAATCTTAATAGATTCTAAAAATAAAAGTTAAAAACTCTTAAAATTTTAATATATTGCAAAACGAATATGACCTGTTTTTGCAATGAAATCTTTTTTACTGAGCATTATGCTCTTAAGCGGAATCCTTTGTTTTTCTCAGGAGTCCTACCAAAGTATCATTCTTAAAAAAGAACTTACCGAACATGCTAATGCGGTACTTAGGGATGAGAACATTTTAATTGAAATTGAGGATGTAGATAAAATGATCGTGACCACAAAACGAGTGGTTACGGTATTAAATAAATATGGGGATCGTTATGTACGGGCCTACGATTTTTATGATGATGGCGATGCAAAGATAAAGTCTCAATTAGCCTATGTTTACGATAAAATGGGTAATGAGATTAAGAAATATAAACAGCGTGATTTTAAAGATCAAAGTGCGGTGGGATCTTCTAATCTATACTCCGATAACAGGGTGAGCTATCTGGATTATTCACCTATGAGCTATCCTTACACGGTGGTTTACGAGAGTGAAGTGCAAACTTCCAGCACTGTTTTTATTCAGCCATTTCATCCCGTTGACGGCTATTATGTAAGCGTGGAATCTGGTAAATACCAGTTAAAAAATCCAAATCATATACCACTACGTTATTTAGAAACGAATCTGGATAGTATTCAGCTGAAAAAAAATAATACCGAGTTCGAATTATCCTACGAAGTAAGCAATATTCCCGCCTATAAATACGAACCTTATAGTCCGCAGATTTCAGAAATGACGCCCAAAGTAAAAGTAGCTCTTAATCGGTTTAATTTGATGGGAGTAGAAGGTCGTGCGAATAATTGGAAAGAATTTGGGAAGTGGCAATACGAAAATCTCATTAAAGGGAGAGACGAATTATATGCCCCTACAAAAGCCGAGATTTCAGAATTGGTGAAAGGCGTTGAGAGCGATTACGAGAAGGCCAAACTTATTTATGAGTATATGCAGGGCAAGACCCGCTATATAAGCGTGCAATTGGGTATTGGTGGATGGGAGCCAATTTTGGCCACTGAAGTAGATCGTGTAGGATATGGAGACTGTAAAGGCTTAACCAATTATATGAAAGCTTTGCTGGCCTCACAGGGTATTCAATCAAATTATGCGGTGGTTTATGCCGGTGACGAGCAAAAAGATATTGATCCTGAATTTGCATCGATGCAGGGAAACCATGTGATCTTAAATGTGCCGGGAATTGCAGAAAACGATGTATGGCTGGAGTGTACAAGCCAGTCCTTACCTTTTAATTATTTAGGGGACTTTACAGATAATCGTCATGTTTTACTCATAAAAGAGGATGGTGGTGAAATTGTAAAAACCCCAAATTATGAGTGCGCTATAAATCTCGAAGAAACCCTTTGTGAAATTGTATTATCTGAAGATACTTTTACGGCCACTATAAAAAAGGAAAGTAAAGGAATTCCATACGGCAATAATTACCATATACAAGAACAAAAAGACAAAGATAAAAACCTTTATTATAAAGAAGTTTTAGGAAACTTACAGGGGATTCATTTTGATGATCTAAAGTTTGAAAATGATAAAGAGCAGGCTCGCTTTTCAGAAGAATTAGTTTTTAGTGGTAAGAAATTCCATACCAATGCAGGGAATAGGATCTTACTGCCCCTTAATTTTATTGAGCCCGAAATAGATATGGTTTCACGTAACGAAAATAGAATTTACCCTATTGAGATTTTACGTGGATTTACTAATAAATATCAATTTAATTTTAAAATTCCTGAAGGTTATGCGGTGGAGGCCCTACCCGAAGCAATTAGCATAGATACCGATTTTGGAAGTTTTAAACTTTCTGTTAAAGAATCTGAGGAAGACCCGGGAACCCTTGTAGTTAAACGCTCTTTAAGCGTAAACCAAGGACATTGGCCGGCAGATAAATTTGAAGATTTCAGAGCGTTTTTAAACAAAATCAACATGTTGAGCAATCAAAAAGCTGTTTTAGTTAAAAACGGCTAAAAAACTATTTACTATGCATTTAAAATTTCATCTCATTGCATTGCTCCTTTTAGCAGGGACTGTGCAGGCACAAAACTACAAATTCGGCAAGGTTTCTAAAGAAGAGGTACAGGAAACAGAGCATCCTACAAACAAAGAAGCAGATGCCGCGATATTGTATAAAAAGCAATCTACTTTTTATGACTACAATTCAAGTACCGGTTTTGCACTGATCACTAAATATCATTATAGAATTAAGCTTTATAATGAAGATGGATTCGATTGGGCAACTGTGAATTTAAATGCACATGTAAGTGGTAGTGACGATGAGAAGATTTATGGTATTAAAGGCTATACTTACAACCTTGAGGGGGACGAACTTGTTGAAGAGAAATTAAGAAAAGACGAGATTTTCGATGAAGAGGTTTCTAAATATCGCAAAGCAGTTAAATTCACGATGCCATCACTTAAAGCAGGCAGCGTCATTGAATATGAATACGAGAAAAGCAGTCCATTTTTAACCTCTTTGGATGATACCGAACTGCAAACAACCATTCCTATTAAAAAGATAGAAGTTAAAGTAGAAATCCCAGAATTTTTTGGTTTTGTATCACATTACAATCAGTTAGCGTCACTTTTTGTACCAGTAGAACAAAAGAATGAACCCTTTAATATGCATGCGCAGAACACCAATTACTTGCAAAAGGTATATTCTATTGAAAGTGAAAATATTCCGGCACTAAAAGAAGAAGTGTATGTTGATTATCTGGATAATTATGCCGCAAGGATAAAATGGGAGTTGCAGTACACCAAGTTCCCCAATCAGCCTATGGATTATTTTAGTCATAGCTGGGATGATGTTTCAAAATCTATTTATGATGAAGGAGGTTATGCTACCGAATTAAGAAAAAGTAATTTCTTTCAGGATGATATCGATGCTTTATTAGCAGAAGCACAGAATCCTGAAGAAAAGATGGTTCTTATCTACAATTTTGTGAAAAGTAAAATCGCCTGGAATGACTATATTGGTTATACGGCCGAAAACGGCATTAGAAAAGCCTACAAAGAAGGTACGGGGAATACGGGTGATATAAACTTATTGCTCACGGCTATGCTCCGTTACGCTGGTTTGCAGGCATATCCTGTTTTGTTAAGTACTAAAAGTAACGGAGTGCCGGTCTTTCCAACACGCTCTGGATTTAATTATGTGATCGTGGGCGTACAATTAGGAGAGCAAACCGTTCTTTTGGATGCAACAGATAAAAATGCAGCACCGGGAGAACTTCCAGACCGTGCGAGAAACTGGCAGGGTAGGATTATAAAGGACGACGGGAGCTCAGATTGGGTTTATTTATTACCAACTTACCATTCATCAAAGCTGGAATATCTCAACTTTCAGATCACCGAAGATCTTAAAATAAAGGGGAAGCGTACAGGTGTTTATAATAGACTGGCGGCAAAGAATTATCGCGATAAGTATCGGGGCATAAATGAAGAAAGCTATATAGAGATACTTCAGGATGGAAAAGGGGATATTTTGATTTTAGATTTAACCAAAGAGAATGAGCATCAAATAGGAAGTGATATTAAAGAGGTCTATCAATTTGAAATTAATAATGGGATCGAAGCCATTGGAGATAAATTATATATAAATCCGCTATTATTTCTGGCAGAAGATGAGAACCCCTTTAAGGCAGAAGAACGAACATACCCTATTTATTTAAATTATCCGGCAAAATATGGTAGTACCGTTAATATTATGGTGCCTGAAGGCTATAAAGTTGAATCATTGCCAGAGAGCACTATGGTAAATATGAATGAAGATGGTGCAAATTTTAAATACATCATTTCCCAAAGCGCAAATTTCTTGAGAATAGAGTCATCCATAGAGTTAAATAAAGCTATTTATGCAGCTTCAGATTATGAATATTTAAAAAACTTTTTCGATGAAATTGTGAGTAAACATTCAGAAGCTATAGTTTTGTCTAAAATTGAAGACAAGAATGAATCTACAGAACTCTCAGAAGGCCGTTGATCATTGGATTAAAGAACACGGCGTAAGATATTTTAATGAATTAACAAATATGGCGCAACTCACCGAAGAAGTTGGTGAAGTTGCGCGTATTATTGCACGCAGATATGGCGAGCAAAGCGAAAAAGAAAGTGATAAGGCGAAAGATCTTGGCGAAGAACTCGCTGATGTTGTTTTTGTGGTGCTTTGCCTTGCTAACCAAACCGGTGTAGACTTACAGGAAGCTTTCGATAAAAAACTAGATCTTAAAACTAAAAGAGATCACGACAGGCATCATAATAACGAAAAACTGAAATAAGATGAAGTTTAAAGAAATTATGTCCAGTAAAAAATACTGGAAGTCTGTTGCTATTTTGGGCTTTTTATTTGTTTTTATTTACAATATCGTCATGATGGTAATCGATTATGGCGGTCTGGCTTTTAAAGAATACTATCAGGATAAGATGGCAGACGGGAAAATGATTACTTTTGTTGTTGGTCAGGTCTTGGGAATGATCGTTTATGGTATGATTGTATCGTATGGGCAGTTCCGAAGAAAAGATAAAGAGCAACTAAAAAAATAATATTACCAATTTTCTCTTCCATGAAATTTAAACTTAAGCATTCACAGGACACTGTGAAAGGAGCGCTACAAATAACAGGATCTAAAAGTGAATCAAACCGACTTTTAATTATTGAATCACTTTTTAAGAACCTTGAAATTTCAAACCTTTCTAATAGTGATGATACCCAGGTAATGAAAAAGGCTTTAGCTTCTAAAGAAGTTGAAGTAGATATTCATCATGCTGGTACTGCAATGCGTTTTCTTACTGCTTATTTTGCCGTTCAGGAGGGAAGGGAAACAGTATTAACGGGTAGCCAGCGTATGCAGGAGCGACCTGTTAAATTACTGGTAGAGGCGCTTCGATCTATGGGCGCACAAATTTCTTACGAAAAGAATGAAGGTTATCCACCGATAAGAATTCAGGGTAAAAAACTTCAGGCAAATTCGGTAAGTCTTCAGGCAAATATCAGTAGCCAGTATATTTCAGCATTAATGCTTATTGGGGCTTCGCTTCCTCAGGGATTAACTATCAATCTTGAAGGACAGGTAACCAGTACGCCGTATATCCTAATGACCTTAGAAATGTTGCAGCGTTCTGGTATTCAGGGAAGTTTTGAGGGCAATATCATTACCATTGAAGCATGCACTGAGGTGTCTCCAAAAACAATTCCGGTGGAATCAGATTGGAGTTCAGCTTCTTATTTTTATAGTATAGCTGCACTTGCTGAAGAAGCAGAGATCAAATTATCGAATTACAGGGAAGAAAGTTTACAGGGAGATTCTTGTCTCGCAAACATCTATAAGCAGTTTGGTGTAGAAACAAGTTTTGAAGAAAACAGCATTACGCTAACAAAATCGAAATGTTCTAAACCGGCAAGTATTACTGAAGACCTAAGAAATTCTCCGGATATCGCACAAACCATTGCAGTAACTTGTCTTGGTTTGGGAACAGCCTGTAAATTAACGGGATTACATACTTTAAAAATAAAAGAAACTGACCGATTGGTGGCATTAAAGAATGAAATCGAAAAATTAGGTGGAGAAGTGGTGATCTCTAATGATCATTTAGAGTTAAAACCATCGGCAATGTTGAATGAAAATGTTGCAATCGAAACCTATAACGATCATAGAATGGCTATGGCGTTTGCTCCTATAGCCTTAAAGGTTCCCGTAATCATAAAAGATGCGATGGTGGTATCGAAGAGTTATCCAGATTTTTATACCGATTTAAAGAGCCTACAGTTTAGTGTGGAAGAAGTTTAAGATTGATGGTATTGTAGATTTTTACTAGTATTTCATTTTGAGGCATTTTGATACGAATTTTCCTGAAATTCACTCAATAATCCAAAATGTTTGAAATAAACTTTTATTCGGAACTCAGGTTATATTTTAGATTCTATAAATTAAGACCTCACAGGTTTTTAAAACCTGTGAGGTCTTTTTATTGGCAACGTCAAAGGGTTAATACCCCGTCCCAATAGCAATCGGGATGCTCGGAATTTATCGAATACCTGTTGGGCTTACTCCGAGGTTGTTTATTTAAAGTTATTTTCTTTGATAATCGAGATTAAATGCTATGGGAGCGTCCGCTTTAAGTATCCAAAAAAAGCTACTCTGTTTTTAGAATTTCACTTTTCTTCGAGATGCCATTTTCATTAAAAGCCTCGACCTGATAGTAATATTTTTGATCGGTATTAAGTGCGCGTAGTTCATAAGAATTCTTTTCGTAAATCATTACCGAATTATTGAGTTGATCTTCGCTAATGCCCCAATATAAAACATAGCCAATGGAGTTTTTAGAAGCGTTCCAGCTTAAATCGGCATTTCGGCGGTCTTCCTGTCTTTTTACTGAAAATTGAGCCGGAGTTTTAGGGGCTTTTCCATGGCCTTTTCCAAAAACGCGGATGTCAGAAATTCCTAAATATTTATGAGGAATATATACATTCTCATAACGGATATATCGAGCTTCAGCAGCATTTTTTAATTCTATATATGCATGTGGCTGGTCGCGTTGATTTTCTGAATAATCGGCTATAGTTTCCCAATCTTTGCCATTTAAAGAGGCTTTTATTTTAAACTGATGTTTTAATGTGTCTGGTTTGCCAAAGATTTCAGAATTAAAATCCTGAAAATTAATCTGGAGGGCATTTACCGTCATTTTCTTTTTTAAATCTATTTCAGCATACAAAGAATCGCTGCTGTTTTGTGCTACCCAATAGGTTCTAATGTTTTCGTCGGTAAGTTTAGAAGCACTATAATCCGGGGCTTCCTGCTCTAGCATATATCCAGAGTCGGCTTCATCAAAAACGTTTCTTTTTACTCCTTTTATCACCGAATTTGTAGTGGCCGGTTTTTTATAAGAAAGCAACATCCATCCTGAAAACCTATTTTTATGATCTTCAACTTCGGTATCCGGTAAATAATGCGGATAGTCGCCATACGCAGTATTTACATACATTTGTCCGTTTTCTTCGTAACCAGCAGGGAACATGCCTATTCGTCTTTCGAACTTATAATTTACCGAGATTGGCATACTGGCAAAATGCCAAAAATGACCGTGATTATCTTTTACGGTGCTCCCGTGCCCGGCACCAGTTAAAAAGCCACCCGGTTTATAAGAAATTGGATTGTATGGAGCATATTCGAAAGGACCAAGCGGATTTTTACTGGTATACACTCCATCGGCATACACATTCCATTGGGTTCCAGGTGCACTGTATTCTAAATAGTAGGTTCCGTTATGTTTGGTCATCCAGGGACCTTCAAGGTAAGGTTTAATGTCAGATTTGTGATCCTGCCCAAAGCGTTCCCAGCCATGCTCGTCTGGATGTAACGTAAAAAGATCTTTTTCCTCACCTATAGGAACATAAAGGTTTTCAGCATCTAATTCAATTCCTCTAATGGGATATGTATTAGAGGATTCCTCATATAGATATACTTTTCCGTCGTCATCAACAAAAAGATCAGGATCCTGCACCCCAAAAGGGATCACGCTGTAGGTTGTTTTCCAGTCGCCAAGTTCGGGATTATCGGTTTTTATAACAGCACCATGTCCAGAAGGGTCACCAAGTACAATTATTTCGCCGTCCTTAACCGCAGCCGCAGGAGCGTTACTTCCGTTAAAATACCAGCTTTGTGGTTTAATAAATTTCCAAATGCTCATATTGTCTGAAACCCAATATCCATGAGAACGGGTGACAAACATATAATATCTGTTCTTAAAGTTGATCACTGCAGGATCTGCACCAGAACGGTAAGAAACGCCTCTAAAGGCATAATGCGACATGTAGGTATAATCGATATCTACAGGATTACAATAGGTGTTGTATTTGTGGTCGTTTGGTGTGGTTTGTGAATGCATGGTTAAATTGGCTAAAAAGCAGCATAAAGCTACCATGCTAAGAATGAGGTTTTTCATTTTTATAGGTGTTTTTGAGCGTATAAAAATAAGAAATTTGAAGGGGGCAAAGAGCGTAGCAGCCTTTTAAAAGGGGGGATTAGACTAAAAATCTACCACTTAAAAATGAATAAATTTTAATGCGAAGCTAAATAATCACATAATTACTTGACAACCCCTGTTTTGAGGTTGTATATTTGCAACCTTTAAAATTTCAAATATGGGAATGAAACTTTCAAACTTCAATTTCGAACTTCCGCCAGAATTACTTGCCGAGTATCCTGCGGAAAATAGAGATGAAGCGCGCCTAATGGTTCTTAACCGAAAAGAGCAAACAATAGAGCACAAACAATTTAAAGATCTTATTAATTATTTTGATCCTGAAGATGTAATGGTTCTTAATAATACCAAGGTTTTTCCTGCTCGTTTGTATGGGAATAAAGAAAAAACCGGTGCAAGGATTGAAGTATTCTTATTAAGAGAATTAAATGCCGAAACCAAGCTTTGGGATGTTTTGGTAGACCCTGCACGTAAAATTAGAATTGGAAATAAACTGTATTTTGGTGACGATGAAAGTTTAGTAGCTGAAGTAATCGATAATACAACCTCTAGAGGTAGAACCCTACGTTTTCTTTATGATGGATCTTATGAAGATTTTAGAAAAAAACTTAAGGATTTAGGAGAAACTCCACTGCCAAAATATATAAAAAGAGACGTACAACCTGAAGATCAGGAACGTTATCAAACCATTTATGCGAAAGAAGAAGGAGCAGTGGCTGCACCTACAGCAGGACTTCACTTTTCTAAGCATTTATTAAAGCGTTTAGAGATTAAAGGAATTAATTTTGCTGAAGTTACCCTTCACGTAGGATTAGGAACATTTAGCCCTGTTGAGGTTGAGGATCTTAGCAAGCACAAAATGGATAGTGAAGAAGCTTTTGTAAAAGCCGATGCTGTACATACCATCAATAAAGCAAAATCTGAGAAACGCAAAGTTTGTGCAGTGGGTACTACGGTAATGAGAGTTTTAGAAAGTTCGGTTTCTTCAAATCAAACTTTAAATGAGTTTGGAGGATGGACTAATAAATTTATCTTCCCTCCCTACGATTTTAGTATAGCAAATTGTATGGTGACCAACTTCCATACGCCTAAATCGACATTATTAATGATGATCTCTGCTTTTGCTGGTCATGATTTTATGATGAGAGCTTATGAAGAGGCGGTAAAAGAAAAATATAGATTCTATACTTATGGTGATGCGATGCTGATCTTGTAAGCAATTAGAACAAAAGTTAAAAGGCCACAATCGATTAAAGTTGTGGCTTTTTTGCATTTTAAGGGTATAAATTTATCCTATAAATCTTTGTAATTTTGCGCTGTGGAGAATAAGAAAAAAGATATACGGGCTTTAACCAAAAAGCAACTTCAGGAGTTTTTTGTAGCAAATGGTGATAAATCCTTTAGGGGATCGCAGGTGTATGAATGGCTTTGGAGTAAAGGAGCACATACTTTTGAAGAAATGACCAACATTTCTAAACAAACACGTGCCATGCTAGCCGAGAATTTTGTGATCAATCATATTCGTGTAGACCAAATGCAGCGTAGTAGTGACGGAACTATTAAAAATGCAGTAAAGTTACACGATAATCTTACGGTAGAATCTGTTCTTATTCCTACCCCTAAAAGAACAACCGCCTGTGTCTCTTCTCAGGTAGGTTGTAGTTTAGATTGCCAGTTTTGTGCTACCGCACGTTTAAAACGGATGCGTAATCTTAATCCAGATGAAATTTACGATCAAGTAGTGGCGATTGATAATGAAAGCCGCTTATATTTTGATCGGCCTTTAAGCAATATTGTATTTATGGGAATGGGAGAACCGCTTATGAATTACAATAATGTGATGAAGGCGGTAGAAAAGATTACTTCAGATGAAGGTTTAGGGATGTCTGCAAAGCGAATTACCATTTCTACCTCTGGAGTGCCTAAAATGATCAAAAAACTGGCAGATGATGAAGCTAAGATAAAATTAGCAGTGTCTTTACATGCGGCTACAGATGAAGTTCGTACCAGGATTATGCCTTTTAACGAGACCTTTCCGTTAGAAGATCTTAGAGAAGCTTTAGAATACTGGTACGCTAAAACAAAAAGCCGAATTACCTACGAATATATCGTTTGGAAAGATGTAAACGACACCCGTAAGGATGCCATGGCGTTAGTAAGGTTCTGTAAATATGTACCTTGTAAAGTAAATCTTATTGAATATAATCCAATCGATGACGGTGAATTTCAGCAGGCATCTTCGCAGGCGACAGATATGTATCAAAATTTATTGGAGCAAAATGGAATTACGGTAACGGTTAGACGATCTCGTGGAAAAGATATAGATGCCGCCTGTGGGCAATTAGCCAATAAATCGGCTTCATAATTTATCTTCAATTTAGTTGAATTAAGCTATCTTTGCGGACTTTATGAAGATAATCTCTCAAATAAAACTTCCTGTTGAAAGAGAAATGGAACTTTTCGAAAAAAAGTTCTTCCAATCCATGTCTTCTAAAGTCGCCCTTTTAAATCGAATTACTCATTACATTGTAAATCGAAAAGGAAAGCAAATGCGGCCTATGTTTGTTTTTTTGGTAGCCAAAATGGTTTCTGAAGGAAAAGTAAACGAGAGAACCTATAGGGGGGCTTCAGTAATCGAGCTCATTCATACGGCCACCCTGGTTCACGACGATGTTGTAGATGATAGTAACCGTCGTAGAGGATTTTTTAGTATTAATGCACTTTGGAAAAATAAGATCGCGGTACTTGTGGGCGATTACTTGCTTTCTAAAGGCCTATTACTGTCTATCGATAATAATGATTTCGATTTATTGAAAATTATCTCTGTCGCTGTAAGAGAGATGAGCGAAGGGGAATTACTGCAAATAGAAAAGGCACGCCGTTTAGATATTACTGAAGAAGTTTATTATGATATTATTAGGCAAAAAACCGCCACGCTTATAGCCGCTTGCTGTAGTTTAGGGGCTGCATCGGTAAAACCAGATTCAGAGGAGATAGAAAGCATGCGTCGTTTTGGAGAGCTTATTGGGATGGCATTTCAGATAAAAGACGATCTTTTTGATTATGGTGATGAGAAAATAGGAAAGCCAACAGGGATTGATATCAAAGAGCAAAAAATGACTTTGCCTTTAATTTATGCGCTCAATAATTCAGATAAAAAAGAGAAAGCCTGGGTAATCAATTCTGTTAAAAATCACAACAAAGATAAAAAACGGGTAAAAGAAGTTATTGCTTTTGTAAAAGAGAAAGGTGGTTTAGAATATGCTACTTCAAAGATGATCGCTTTTCAAAATGAGGCTTTAAAAATACTCGAAAATTATCCCCAATCTCAGTATAAAGATTCGTTAGAATTAATGGTGAATTACGTAATTGAACGTAAAAAGTAAAGGCTACAGATTTTGCAGCCTTTTAGGGGTATTACCGTTTGGGATCGCTAATTATATATCGTCGTTAGCTTCTTCGCCATTGATATCATCGGTATCGTGAATTTCTTCATCAACCTCTTCTTCGATTTTCTCACCAGCCTTTTCTACATTATTTTCGATATCCTCACCAATAGCTTTTACAGCTTCTTCTGTTTTTTCTCCGGTAGATTCTCTACAGGACTGAAAAGTAAACGCGAACGCTACAACAAGTACAGATAAAATTAATTTTTTCATGATTATTTAGTTTTTGATTATTATTTTAAGCTTAAAAAAGCCACTACGACGAGTGGCTTTTTAATTTTTTTCTCGAAAAAGAGAGAATTACATGTCGTCGTTGTTCTCTACTTCGTCTTCAACTTCCTGACCAGCTTCTTCGATTTCGTCACCAGCTTCTTCAACTGCATCTTCAGTTTTCTCAGCAGCTTTATCAACACTGTTTTCTACATCTTCACCCATTTTTTCCATGGTATCTTCTGCACTTTCTTCAGTAGTTTCTCTACAAGAGTACATAGAAATTGTCATTGTTGCTACAGCAAATAATAAGAATAATTTTTTCATCGTTATAATGTTTAATTAGTTGAACAAACAAATGTAAACTAATTTTCATTACATGATAATAGTCTTTTCCGTTAAATATTTCCAATAACGCTTGGGGACATGTTGAAGGTGTAATTTGGTGTTTTTACGCGACTTTATGTTGGCAGAGTTGAAATATGATTTCCATAATTTTTGAAAGATTATTTCGGTATTGTGGAGGTTATTAGGGTCTTTTTTTAAATTTTCATCAAAATTAAGACTAATATGGACTACTTTTTTCAGATCGTAGAATAGTCCAAATTGCCTTTTTTCATCATAAATTATCCACTTTTGGTCGGCATATCTATTCTTAAAATGTTTTAAAATTAGGGGTAAAACGTTAAAATCTGGAGCAATTTTTGTGAAAAAAATGCCATCTTTTAGCAATTCAAATCTTATAAAAGCTTCCATTCGGTGCTTTTCCCTACCCACTTTTCGATCTATTTGAGCGATTTTTAAAATTGCAGGTTGCGAAAAATCATCTGAAAGATCACATTTATGCCTAAAAATATGTTTGAAAAATTCAACAATTAGAAGTTCTACCCCTGGAATTTCAGATAAAAATGCACGATAAATACGGTGAACTGCTTTTTTAGAGGTGTAATTTTGAAAGCTTTTTAAAACGCGCGCCGATTTTTCTGGATCTGTAACAACAAGTTCTTGGTTGGCAAAAAAATCGGTTTGGTTATAACCTTCGGGATGAATGCTGAAATTAGTTAATTTTTCTTCATAAATCTGAAATATACAGGTGAGCAATCCCTGAAAAGTACCGTCATATATTAAAATCCTAGATTGCATGATCAAACAAATTCAATTGCGTAGAATAATCTTTCCTGAATTTACCAGAGCTTGTTTTTAGGATTTGGGATTTAATTTGATCTGCCGTCCAGTCTTTTCTTTCCCATAACCTGGAATTGCATATGATAAAGAATTTAGCACGATTTAAAGCGACCCCTATTGCCTTTAAATGTTCCCAGTTTAAATTCCGGTATTTCCTTGCCTGGATAATTTTATAAACAGATCGCATTCCTAGCCCGGGAACTCTTGCCAGCATGGTTTTATCTGCTGAATTAATATTTATTGGAAATAAATGTTGATTTCTAAGTGCCCAACTTAATTTAGGATCGATATCTAAGTCCAGATTGGGATGGTGATTATTAAGCAATTCCCGAATATCAAAACCATAAAATCTTAGTAACCAGTCGGTTTGATACAATCTATTCTCTCTAAGCATTGGGACCTGAGACGTTATGGAAGGAAGTCTTGGATCTGTAGAAACGGGAACGTAACCCGAGTAATAAACCCGTTTCATTTGATATTGCTTGTAATAGTAATTAGCAGAGTACATAATATCACGATCACTCTCTCCAGTTGCACCAACGATCATTTGTGTACTTTGCCCTGCCGGGGCATATTTGGGTGTACTTTTAAGAAGCTTTTTTTCATTTTTAAACTGAATAATTTCATTTTTGACCTTTTCCATTGGTTTTGTGAAATCCTCATGTTTTTTTTCTGGCGCCAGAAGTTTTAACCCTGATACGGTTGGAACTTCAATGTTAACACTTAAGCGATCTGCATATAATCCAGCTTCTCTCATTAATTCATCGCTGGCCCCGGGAATAGATTTTAAATGAATGTAACCATTGAAGTTTTCTTCCTCCCGAAGTTTTTTAGCTACTCTAATTAGTCGTTCCATGGTATAATCGGCATTTTTAAAAATGCCCGAGCTTAAAAAAAGTCCTTCAATGTAATTTCTACGATAAAAATTTATGGTAAGGTCTACAACTTCCTGTACCTTAAAAGCAGCTCGTTTTATGTCATTAGTCCTCCTCGTAACGCAATAAGCGCAATCATAAATGCAGTGATTAGTTAATAATATTTTTAAAAGCGAAATACAACGTCCATCTTCGCTATAGCTATGACAAATCCCCATTCCAGAAGCATCCCCCAGACCTTTATTCTTATTTTTACGATTACTGCCGCTACTCGAACAGGATACATCATATTTTGCCGCATCTGCAAGGATCTCTAATTTTTTCTTAATTCTATCGTAGTTCATTCATATTTGGGTTTTTTCAAAAATAGGAAAAAATCCTATTAAATGGATAATATCCAATATTAATCTTTTATTTTTCTATTTTAGATTTTTAGTAGTAATAAAAAAGCGTATTTTTGAAGTATGGAAGTAAAAAAAAATACCTGCACAGAGGTTTCTAATATTCGAAATATTTTATCTTTTATTATTCTGATAATTAGTGTTTTTGTAACTTATTTTACTACTGCTCAACAACTAAATCCACCTATACAAAACTATTCGTCTACGGAGTATGACGCTGCCAGTCAAAATTGGGATATTTCTATAGATGAAACAGGCGTTATTTATGTTGCAAATAATCGTGGACTGTTAATTTTTAATGGACAAACCTGGAAATTATTCAGTTTAAATTCTGGTGCCATTATTCGTTCAGTCTATGCTTACGACGACAAGATTTTTACAGGCTCCTATCGGGAATTCGGTTATTGGAAACGGAATGATATGGGCGACTATTCTTATACCTCCTTAAATTCTTTGTTTAATGATATTAAACTAGGTGACGAGGAGTTTTGGGGAATTATGGCCTATAAGAATGCTGTTTATTTTAGATCTTTTGGAGCCCTTTATAAATACGAGGATGATCGTATAGCCAAAATTGCGAACGGTGTTTTTACCGATATGGAGGTCTTTCAAAACAAACTTTTGGTAGCTAAAGGTCGGGATGGAATCTTTGTTGTAGACAATAATGATGAACTGCAATTCTTTGCACCTTCCTCTAAATTAATTGGGAGTACGGTAGCGGATATCGAGGCCTATACCGATCAATTAATTGTGGGCACCAGAGAGAAGCTTTATACTTTAGACGAAAAAAGTAATGAATTTAAGTTAATGTCTGGCAAACTTAATGATGCGATAGCAAAGTCTGAATTAAATAAAATTTTGGCTATTAATAATGATGAAATTATCATCGGGACACTCAAGGACGGCTTTATAAAATGGAATAATCGTAATGATAAAATTCAGGTATTTAACCGCTCTAATGGTTTGCAGAATAATACGGTTCTTTCTCTGGATATTTTTAAAGGTCAGCTATGGCTTGGTTTAGACAATGGAATAGATAGAATGACTACAGATTCTCCTATTAATTTTTATACAAATACCACAGGAGAACTAGGAGCCGTTTACGATTTAATTAAAGAGCCAAATCAATTATTTTTGGCCAGTAATACAGGGGTTTATCTTTTAGACGATTCGGGATTACATTTAATAGAAGGAGGAGAGGGGCATTCCTGGAATTTATCTAAGATTGGGGATAAAGTTATAAGTAATAGTAATTCTTCCACTTTTCAGATTATAAACAATAAGATTAAGATTTTAGACAATTCTACTGGAAGTTTTCATACCAGATTGTCTCCAAAAAATCAAATTCTGATAGGTACATATACCGGGATTGGGGTATTAAAGGATACTTTTTTCTATAAAATCGACAGTATAGGCTTTCCTGTTAAGAAAATGGTTTTTGAGAATGATAATGTTCTTTGGGCAGCGCATCCTTACGAAGGCATTTATAGAATTCAGCTTTCTGAAAAACTGGATAGGGCGGTTAGCGTACAGGATATTCCAAGCCTCGATAGCCTGAAACATTTTAATTCTCAGATTTATAATATTAACAATCAAATCGCGGTTTATTCGAATCAAAACTGGTATCGCTATAATGCATTTTCGGATAGTTTAGAGGTTTTTGAAGAGCTTAAAGATTTGAATGGCTTTAAACTTCTGGAACAGCATGATAATAATTATTGGTTTATCAATACCGCAAATGATGATTTATATTTTACAAACTTAAAGACTGAACAGTTTACTTTACCGGCCTGGCGTCTTGAAAATCGTCTTGTTAAAGGGTATGAGAATATGACTGCGGTTTCAGATTCTATATATTATATATGTCTTAAAGATGGTTTTGCCCGGGTAGATCTTGCCGCATTAATGAAGGAACAGCATCATTTATTTATTTCAGAACCTTTTATTGCTGGCTTTAAAGATGCAAATAAGAAGTATAGCCTGAAGGAAAAACCAGATGTGCCTTACAAATATGCAGGATTGGTCACTTTAGATCTAGGTCTTCCATTTTCAGACTCAAGGGATATTGCCTATCGTTTGGTTGGTAATGATAGTGTTACCGGTATTGTAGAAAATGGAGAATTGATTTTTCAAAACTTAAATTATGGCGATTATAGCCTCCAAATATATCCTGTTGGTACAAACGGTAAAGATTTTAAAACATTTGAATTTACCGTGTTACCTCCCTGGTATTTGTCTTTATGGATGAAAGGGGTTTATGCCTTAATGGCGCTTAGTGGAATAGGATTGATATTGTGGTACAATCGCAGGAGACTTAGAAAGCACCAGTTACTTATTGAGCAAAAGTTTGAAAAAGAACATAAAGAACGCATAGATCGCCTAGAGCGGGAACGCTTAATGGATGAAATTGATATGAAACGGAAGGAGCTTGCAAATACCACCATGATGGCTGCAAAGAAGAATGAAGTGTTAATGGAAATTCAGGGGGAACTCAATAAAGATAAGGCAAGAATTAACGAATATCGCCTAAAGCATATTATAAATAAGATTAATGGAGCCGTTAAAAGCAAGGATGAATGGCAGGTATTCGAAACTAATTTTAATGAAATTCATGAAGATTTTTTCAAGGATCTTTTAGAAGCCTATCCTAGTTTAACAAGTAAGGATTTAAAACTTTGCTCGTATCTTAAAATGAATCTTACTTCAAAAGAAATAGCACCGCTAATGGGAATTTCGGTTCGGGGGGTTGAAGTTCATCGATATCGCCTTCGTAAAAAAATGGATTTAGATAAAAACGAGAATCTGACAAATTTTCTTATTAAAAAATTCTAAAATTTTAAAAACATCCTTCAATATTTAGAATTTAATACTACATCATTACTACATCACAGTGATTTTAGTTACATTTTAATTTACTTCAAAATTATTTTAAAACCTTATAAATCAGTTTTTTATAAATAAATTTTAATTGATGTATAGGATGTGTACTATATCGTTTGCGTTAAAATGCTATCTACCTGTATATTTCGCTAAAATTAAGTAAATACTAAACCGTATGAAATTAAAATTAATTACTGTTTTTGTCATGCTCATATCTTATATAGGTATGGCACAAGAAACCAAAACTATTAGCGGTACTGTAGCGGATAACAGCAATGTTCCCCTACCAGGAGCCCAGGTTAAAATTATAGGAAAAGAGATTTTTTCAGTGACCGATTTTGATGGTAATTTCTCTTTAGAGGGTGTTCAAGAGGGTGATATATTTCGTGTTACTTTCTTGGGTTTTAAAACAGCAGAAGTAACCATAACTGCTGAGAATCAATATAGCGTAAGTTTGGAAGAAGATTCTGCCGAATTAGATGAAGTAGTTGTGGTAGGATATGGAACTCAAAAGAAAAGAGATTTAACAGGTTCTATTGCTACTATTGATGCAGAGGAAATTCAAAAAACTCCAGCCTCTAACGTTATGCAATCATTGCAGGGTAAAGTATCTGGAGTTCAGATTGTAAGTGCGGGTGCGCCTGGAAACTCTCCTACAGTTAGAGTTCGTGGATTGGGAACATTTCAGGATGCGACAAACGTGTTGTATGTAGTAGATGGTGTTTTATATGATAATATAGACTTTTTAAACTCAAAAGATATTAAGTCTATCAACGTTTTGAAAGATGCATCGTCTTCTGCTATTTATGGAGTTAGAGCTGCAAACGGAGTTGTAATTATCGAAACGAAATCTGGAAAAAGAAATCAAAAACCACAATTTGAATATGATGGATATATAGGTGTTCAAACTGCGCAAAATGTGGTAGACATGGCAAATGCAGAACAGTTTTCTACTATGGCTTATGAGTCTGGATCTGATGCAGATGCCCAGTTTGTTAGAAATGCTATAGATCGTTATGGAGCTAGTAGTAATCCAGATGTACCAAATGTAGATACAGATTGGTATGATGAAGTGATGAGAGATGCAATGATTCAGAATCACAGCATAAGTGTAAGTGGAGGTGCAGAAAAGGTGTCGTATTCTGTAGGAACTAACTACTTCTCTCAGGAAGGAATTTTAGATATGAAAAACGAATATGAAAGATTCAATATTCGCTCTAAAGTAGATGTGAATATTTCAGATCGTTTTAAAACCGGGGTAAACACTGTATTTAGTAATGCAACAAAGTACCTTCCAGAAGATGCAGCATGGTTCAATGCGTATTTTGCCGTACCAATTATGCCTGTTATAGATCCTTTAAACACTGATGCTAGTCCTGTTTCATATTCAAATGCGCAATTGCTTGGGTACAGAGGAACTCAAAACCCATTTCCTGTGATGGATTATTCTAATAATCGCCAAAAAATCAGGAAGTTTTTGGCTAGTATGTACTTTCAATATGAAATTATACCCAACAAGTTAGATATTAAAACAACTTATAGTCATAATTTAACTTCATTAGAGCAAAGAAATGTATCTCTTCCTTATCAATTGGGGAATAATTACCAACAACTTTCCTCGATAAAAAGAGCCGATGAAACTTATTCTAATCAATATTGGGATAATATTCTTACTTATAAAGATCACTTTGGAGACCATGATCTTACCGTAATGGCAGGTACGTCTTATAGAGATGAAGCATCGAATACATTTTCTGCTACCGGACAAAATATTAAAGGAATTCAATTGCAATCTAGCTGGTATTTAGATTATGCAGATCCAGAATCTTTTAATAATAATGTTTCTGAAATAGGTAAGCGTTATTACGGAATATCTTACTTTGGAAGGGTATCTTATAGCTTTAAAGATAAATATTTACTTTATGGAACTTTTCGTGCAGATGGTTCTTCTAAATTTAGTAAAGATCCTTGGGGGTACTTCCCATCAGTTGGTTTAGGTTGGGTAGTTTCTGACGAAGATTTCCTAAAAGACAACAATTTTATAGACTTTTTAAAACTACGTACCAGCTGGGGTAAATTAGGTAATGATAATGTAGCCGCTAGTGCCGGGTCTAATACCATAAATGTGATAACTGTGCCTTTTGGAGATACCCAGTATACAGGTACAACTTCAACAAGTGTTTATTCAGACAATACTTGGGAAGTTATTGAAGAAAAGAATTTTGGTGTAGATTTAGAGGTTTTTGATAGTCGTTTATCTGTGAAGGCAGATTATTATATTAGAGATACTAAAGATGCGATACTTCCTGTTTTTATTCCTATTATTAACACAAGTATTAATAGAAATTCAGGTACAATTCGTAATCAAGGTTTAGAACTAAACGCCAACTGGAACCAGCAAGTCAATGACGATTTCAGTTTCTCTATTGGAGCAAATTTCACTACCTTAAAGAACGAAGCTGTATCTATAGAAGATAGTAAAGGATATATAGACTCTGGTTCAGCAGAATTCCGTCAGCGTACTCAGGTTGGAGATCCTCTTTTTGCTTTTTATGGTTACGAAAGATTGGGAGTTTATCAAAATCAAGCGCAAATCGATAATGATCCTATTGCGGTTGCAAATAATTTAGCTCCTGGCGATTTAATTTTTAAAGATCAAAATGGAGACGGTATTATCGATGATGCTGATAGGGTGATTTTAGGCTCATTTTTACCTAAATATACTTATGGAGGAAGTATAGGCTTTAATTACAAGGCTTTTGATTTCTCAATGAATTTTTATGGGCAAATAGGGAATAAAATTTTAAATCGTAAGCGAGGGGAAATAATCTTTACTCAGGATACTAATATGGATGCAGATCTAGCTACTAATAGATGGCATGGTGAGGGTACCAGTAATTCTTATCCTTCTTCGGCTGGATTAAGAAAGCAATGGAATCAAAAATTAAGTGATTTTTGGGTTGAAGATGGAGATTTCTTTAGAATCCAAAATATACAATTGGGTTATAATATAAAGTCTGATGTAATCCCTCAAACGAGGATATATATTACTGCGGATAGACCTCTTACCGTTTTCAAATATAATGGATTTAATCCAGAGGTTCCGAATGGTGTAGATAGACAGACTTATCCTATTCCTTCAGTATACACAGTAGGAATGAATATTAAATTTTAAAAAATCGCATAATGAAAAAAAATAAGAATATATTTTTGAGAAGCGTATTTGCGGTAGTTATAGCAACTATTACAATTTCCTGCACAGATAAGCTGGATTCCAGGGAAGGACAGTTAAATACAGGAGATCTAGACTATACCAATACAGAAGAAATGATTTCTCCTGTGATAGGTGCTTATTACGAATTTTATACCAGAGGTTGGGAAGAGCCTTTGTTGTTGAGCGTTAGAGGAGATGATGTTAACGCAGGAGGTAAAGGTGATCAGCAGCCATATACAGATACAGATAATTTCAATTATTCTAAAGGATATTGGATGTACAATTCTCTATGGAATTTGCAGTATAGCGATATTGTAGCAATGAATACCGCTATTCAGCAAATAGAGAAATTTAAAGAATATGCCGATGATGAAAACCAGGAATTGGCAGATCAGTATATTGCTGAAATTAAAGTTTTAAGAGCTTGGTTTCATTTGAATTTGGCACGTACATGGGAAAAGGTTTTTATCATAACAAGTAATCAGCCAGAAGAAGAAATTGAAGCAGGTGTAGTTTCAAAGGATGAAATGATGCATTGGATTTCAGATCAAATGGATGAGGCGATACCTAATCTTGTAGATGCTCGACCTAATGAAAGAACAGATATTCCTGGTGGTGTTACTAAGTACACTGCTTATGCAATGAAAGCCATTGCAAATCTAGAAATGAAAAATTATCAGGGAGTTGCAGATGCTGCAGGCGTAATAATCAATTCTGGTAAATTCTCGCTATACTCAGATTTTTACGAATTATTTAAAAAGCCTGGAGAATTAAGTAATGAGAGTTTGTTGGAAATGCAATATTCTGATTATGGACAATCAACAGGAGCAAAATTCTATCATTTATTAGCACCGTTTGGTCCACAAAACTGGACTCCGGCTAGAGAAAATGCAAGTAGTGGATGGGGATTTTTTGAACCAAGTTTAAAGTTTATCGAGTTCATGTTAGATAGAGGAGAGACTGTGCGTTTAGAAACAAGTGTGTTATTTACCGATAACGGAATTGATTTGCTTAAAGCAGATGGTTATACAAATCTACCATCTTATGTAAGTAAAACAACCAGGGATGGGGATGTTATCAATAACTTCGCTCGAGCTAATTTTTCTAGTGGGAAACATTATTTACCATCAGTACAGCTTACAGAGCTTAGAAATGATTATGGCGCAGGTAAGAATATAATTGTTATTCGATATTCTGAGGTTTTATTAATGTATGCCGAAGCCTTAAGCCAAGGAGCCAGCGGAGAAGGGATGAGTGCAGATGAGGCTGTAAATATTGTTCGTGAAAGAGCTGGTCTTTCAGATATATCAGGAGTAACCCAAAAACAAATTTTGGATGAAAAATATGCTGAATTAGCTATGGAATGGGGAATCCGTTATTATGATATGATCAGAACAGATAATTATGCCGAATTGAGCTATGACGGAAGAACATTTACTGCGGCAGACGAATATTTGCCATATCCACAAGCTCAGGTAGATGCGCTACCGTTAGAAGCTACTCCTGTAGACAAAAATACCGAAATGAATAATGCATTAAGGGATTTAAACTAATCTATTTAAGAGTTTAAAAAGTCCCGATGAAATCGGGACTTTTTAAATAATTTGAAGTTTCTTATTGCTATTTCTTAAAAGTTTTTATAAAAAAATGATAAGAAACCATGCTATCAATCTGTTTATATTAAAGACCAATTAATAATGAAAATCCGAATTTCAGTTATTGTTTTTCTTCTTACTTTATATTCCTGTAATAACTCAGAGAAGAATAAATACGAAGAAGACCCACCACAAAACCAAACCTCTCAAGATTCAACTTCTTTATCTGAAGAAGCCTTACTGGACACCGTCCAGAAGCAAACCTTAAAATATTTTTGGGATTTCGCTGAACCTAATAGCGGAATGGCCAGAGAACGCTATCATCCAAACGGGGATTATCCAAACAACGATCCAGACATCGTGACTACAGGAGGATCTGGTTTTGGCTTAATGGCTATTATCGCCGGAATAGAAAGAGGTTTTATTCCTCGAGATGAAGCCGTAAAACGCTTAGATAAAATAGCTACATTTTTAGAAAAAACACCAAAATATCATGGTGCTTTCCCGCACTGGATAAATGGTAGGACTGCCGGTACACAAGAATTTGGCTCAGACATTAAAGATAATGGAGGCGACATTGTAGAAACTTCATTTTTAGCCCAAGGGTTTATTGTTGTCCGCCAATATTTGCAAGATGGTAATGAAGAAGAAAAAGCCGTAGCTGCCAAATTCGATAAACTATGGCAGAATATTGAGTGGGATTGGTACACCAATAACAAAAACGGAATCTTTTGGCACTGGTCGCCAGATTATAAATTCGAAAAGAATTTTATGATCGAAGGCTACAACGAATGCCTTATTACTTATATCATGGCCGCCAGTTCACCGCAACATGCCATTAAACCTGAAGTATATCACCAGGGATGGGCCAGAGGTGGTAATATTACAACAGATAAAAAAGCATACGGAATTCCGCTAATTTTAAAATATAACACAGTTGGCGATAAAGCCGGGCCATTATTTTGGGCACATTATTCGTATTTAGGATTAAATCCTAAAGGACTTAGTGACCGCTATGCCAACTATTGGGATTTAAACGTAAACCATAGCAAGATCAATTATGAATATGCACAGGAAAATCCTAATCATTCTAAAACCTATAGTGGAAATAGCTGGGGATTAACAGCTAGTTATACCAAAAATGAAGACGGAAGCGTGGGGTATGCCGCACATTCACCAGATGACGATCGTGGGGTGGTTTCTCCAACCGCAGCCGTAAGTTCTATTCCCTATACGCCAGAAGAATCCTTAAGAGCGATTAGATATTTTTACGAAGATCAGCACGATATGCTTTGGGGACCTGCCGGGTTTTATGATGCTTTTAGTTTAGATGATGGAGATTGGGTAGCCGAAAGATATTTAGCGATCGATCAGGGGCCTATTGTGGTGATGATCGAAAATTATCGAAGTGGACTTATCTGGGACTTGTTTATGAGTGCTCCTGAAGTTCAAAAAGGACTGGAAAAACTAGATTTCAATAGATAATGGAATCCCAATCCGATTATAGAAACTTTAAAAAATTGAATATGAAAATATCGAATATTGTATTGGCAGGATTTTTTCTGTTTTTCGGAATTGCGGCGGAATCACAAACTGCAGATATTTCAGAAAATAAGTTTAAAGAAAAAATAGAGATTCCTGTAGATATGGGATATCTGCTTTACAAACCTGAAGCCTATAAAAAATCGAAGGAAGATTATCCTTTAATCGTATTTCTTCATGGCGCTGGTGAGCGCGGTACAGATCTCCAAAAGGTAAAAGTAAACGGGCCGTTTCAGTATTTAGAAGATGGTAACCAGATTGATGCTGTGATTTTAGCACCGCAATGTCCCGCTGAAACCTACTGGCAACCCGATGAAGTTGCGGCATTGGTAAAGAAAATTATCAAAGAAGAACGAATCGATCCAAACCGTGTATATCTAACCGGTTTAAGCATGGGCGGCTACGGTACCTGGGCAACCGGTGGTAAGCATCCAGAATTGTTTGCAGCGATGGCCCCTGTATGTGGTGCGATTTACAGGCCAATTTATCGCAATGCACAGCATCTTAAAAACATGCCTATTTGGGTATTTCATGGTGCGATGGATGATGTAGTCTTACCAGAGAACAGCAATAAAATGGTGATGGCGTTAAGGCAAACAGGAAACGAAGAAGTGAAATTCACTATTTATCCTTTTGCAAATCATAATAGCTGGACAGAAACCTATAATAATCCTGAATTGTATACCTGGTTACTAAGTCAGAAAAAACAGAAATAATGAAATTCAAATGCTTATATTTTGTTATTCTGATCAGCTTTTTTTCCTGTAAAGAAGAAAAGAAAACTACTGCTGAAGAAAATTCGGCTGCTAAAAAGCCCAATATCGTTTTTATCATGGCCGATGATCATGCCGTTAAAGCGATTAGTGCTTATGGTAGCGAAATAGGTAAACTGGCGCCAACACCTAATATCGACAGATTGGCTAAAAACGGAGTGATTTTCCGCCAAAACTATAATACCAATTCTCTTTGCGGGCCAAGTAGAGCGGTTATCTTAACCGGGAAGCATAGCCACGAAAACGGATTTAGGATGAACGGAGAGCAGTTTGATAATGCACAACAAACCATGCCTAAGATTTTCAGAAACAATGGATATCAAACCGCGGTTATCGGGAAATGGCATTTGTCGGGAAAACCTACCGGATTCGATTACTGGAGAATTTTAGAAGATCAGGGTAAATATTATAATCCAGATTTTATTACTGAAAATGATACCGCCAGAGTTGAAGGTTACGCCACAGATTTAATAACCGATTATTCTTTGGATTGGTTAAAACAGCGGGATACGTCGAAGCCCTTTTTCTTAATGGTACAGCATAAAGCACCACACCGTAACTGGATGCCAGCTCTACGCCATGTAAATAAATATGATTCGGTTGAATTTCCTTTACCAGATTCGTATTTCCCGGATTTTGAAAATCAGGAAGCTGCGGAAGAACAGCTAATGACGATTTACGAAGATATGTACGAAGGCCATGATCTTAAGATGAGTAAGGCCAAGGGTACAGATGAGTTAGCAAGTAATCCTTGGACAGACGATTTTGATCGTATGACTGCTGAGCAACGTAAACAATGGAATGCAGCCTACCGCCCAAAAAATGATGCGTTTTGGGAGCAGGATTTACACGGTGAAGCCTTGGCCAGATATAAAGGTCAGCGATATTTAAAAGATTATATGGCAACGATAGCTTCAATAGATGAAGGTGTGGGTAGAATTTTGGATTATCTGGAAGCCCAGGGATTAGATGAAAATACACTGGTAGTGTATACTTCAGATCAAGGCTTTTATTTAGGCGAAAATGGGTGGTTTGATAAACGATTTATGTACGAGCCTTCATTTAGAATGCCTTTACTAATGCAGCTTCCAGGGAAAATTCCGCAGCAATCTGAAGTAAATGCCATGACTCAAAATCTTGATTTTGCACCTACATTTTTAGATGTGGCCGGGATTGAAATTCCCCAAGATATGCAGGGAATTTCTTTTAAAGACGTGGTTTACGGTGATAAAGAAAAACTGGATCGTGATGCCATTTACTATCATTATTACGATTGGCCGGCTTTCCATATGGTAAAACGTCATTACGGCATTAAAACCGATCGTTATAAGATTATGCATTTTTACGATGATAACGATGCATGGGAGTTTTATGACCTTCAGGAAGATCCAAAAGAAAAAAATAACCTGATCAATAATCCAGACTATCAGGAAGAAATTAAAATAATGAAGCAAAAACTCGATTCTGTTCAGCAACATTATAATGTTACCGAAAAAGAATTTGAAAAAGCTTCAGAAAATAGTATAGAAAATGCCTATAAGAATTTCGAGAGAATGCGTGGCAAACCTATAGAATAAGAGTTAGTACAACCCTAAATTGAATTACATGATAAAGAAAAGTTTAATCACATTTTCGCTAATAACAGGATGCTTTTTTACCCCGACAAAAAGCTTACAGGCGCAAACAAGTGAATCTGAAATGGACGCTAAAGTCGAAGAGATTTTAGCCAAAATGACTATCGAAGAAAAAATTGGCCAGCTTAACCTGCTTAATCCAGGTGGAGGTGTAGCTACCGGTGCGGTGGTGAGTGATAATGTGCAGCAGAAAATTAAAGATGGCGAAGTAGGCGGGCTTTTTGGTGTTGCCGGTCCCGAAAAAATTAAAATAGCGCAGGATTATGCCGTTAATGATACACGGTTAGGAATTCCGTTACTTATCGGGTCAGACGTTATTCACGGGTATAAAACTACTTTCCCGATTCCACTGGGAACCGCAGCGAGCTGGGATATGGAAATGATTAAAAGATCTGCTGAAATTGCGGCCCAGGAAGCTACTGCAGACGGTATAAACTGGAACTTTTCACCCATGGTAGATATCGCTCGCGATCCAAGATGGGGAAGAATTGCTGAAGGTGCCGGTGAAGATCCTTATTTAGGTTCACAAATCGCAAAGGCTATGGTACAAGGTTACCAGGGTGATGATCTTACCAAAGAAAATACCATGATCGCTACCGTAAAGCATTTTGCACTGTACGGAGCTTCAGAAGCTGGTCGTGACTATAACACTACAGATATGAGTAGGGTGAAAATGTTTAATGAATATCTACCACCTTACAAAGCGGCTATCGATGCCGGAGCTGGAAGTGTGATGAGTTCTTTTAACGACATAGATGGTGTGCCGGCAACAGGAAATAAATGGTTATTAACCGATTTACTTCGTGATCGCTGGGGATTTAAAGGTTTTGTAACTTCAGATTATACCTCTTTAAACGAAATGATCGCTCACGGTATGGGAGATCTTCAGGCTGTTTCAGCTTTGGCTTTAAAAGCCGGTTTAGATATGGATATGGTTGGTGAAGGTTTCTTAAAAACACTGAAAAAATCTTTAGACGAAGGCAAAGTAACCGAAGAAGAAATTACGACTGCTGCACGCCGAATCCTGGAGGCGAAGTATAAGCTTGGTCTTTTTGAAGATCCTTATAAATATTTAGATGAAAACCGACCTGAAAAAGATATCCTTTCCGAAGAAAATAGGGCTTTTTCAAGAAAAGTGGCTGCGCATTCTTTTGTACTGCTAAAAAAAGATGCCGGAGTTTTTCCTCTTAAGAAAAACGCTAAAATTGCCCTTATCGGTCCTTTGGCGAATAACAAAAATAATATGTTAGGAACCTGGGCGCCAACAGGTGATCCACAACTTTCTGTTCCGGTTTTAGAAGGGATTAAAAATGTAGCACCAAAAGCAAAAGTTAGCTATGCACAGGGAGCAAATATTACAGATGACGCACAATTAGCTGAAAATATTAATGTTTTTGGTCCACGAGCTGAAATTAGTAAAACTTCTCCTGAAAAAATGTTGGAAGAAGCCTTGAAAGTTGCTAAAAAATCTGATGTAATCGTTGCCGTTGTAGGAGAAGCGACAGAGATGAGTGGTGAAGCCGCCAGTAGAACAAATTTATTGATTCCTGAAAGTCAGAAAAAACTGATCCGCGAATTAGCTAAAACCGGTAAGCCAATGGCATTGGTTTTAATGAGTGGTCGTCCTTTAAATATTTCAGAAGAATCTGATATGAATATCGATATTCTTCAGGTTTGGCATCCTGGTGTAGAAGCTGGAAATGCTATTGCCGATGTTATTTTTGGAGATTATAACCCTTCAGGAAAAATCACTGCATCATGGCCAAGAAATGTCGGGCAGGTGCCGGTTTACTATTCAATGAAAAGAACCGGTAGACCAGGGGAAACAGAAGGTTTTGAGAAGTTTAAATCAGAATACCTGGATTTACCAAATTCACCTCTATATCCTTTTGGTTACGGGTTAAGTTATACGAATTTTGAATATAGCGATGTAAAAGCCAGTGCAGATGAATTAAAAATGGACGGGAATATCACTTTAAGCGCAACAATTACCAATACGGGTGATTATGATGGGGAAGAAGTGGTTCAATTGTATATTCATGATAAAGTGAGAAGTATTACCCCACCTATGAAGCAATTGATAGGCTTTGAAAAATTTATGCTGAAAAAAGGCGAATCTAAAACCGTAACTTTTGAAATTAGTGCGGAAGATTTGAAATTTTATAACAGCAGTTTAGACTATGTAGCGGAGCCAGGGGAATTTGAATTCTTTATTGCAGGAAGCTCGGATGCTGAATTTGAAAATACATTTACCCTTGTTGAATAAACTGAGTGTAAATGAAAATATAATCGATTCTAACCTTTTATGGGCACTGCTAAAGTTATAATAAGTTAAGGATAGTGTCTAAACCATAAAAAGGTTTTCCGGTTTATACTAACCGCTTGGGATTTCCCGAGATCTTTGATTATAATTTCCAAAAAGAAAACCGATGATTTTGTCATCGGTTTTTTTGTTTTAAAGTATTTCTATTTCATAACACACCGGAGGCTGAGCGAAATCATTGCAAAAGATGTTGTATCGAAGCTTCTATTTTGGTTGAATTTTGATACAGACTTTCTTTGAAAATTCACTCAATGAACCAAAATGTATACATTAATCGAATTTAGGTTTAAAAAGTATTCTCAATTTGTTGATTTTCGCCATTTAAAAAGACCTCATCAAAATATTGAAAAACCATCTTTAAATATTTAAAAGGAATTCCTGAGATTTCGTGACCTGCTTCAGGAAAAGTATTTAGCATATAAGAGGTGTTAAGTTCTTTCAGTTTACTGGCTAAACTTCTGGAACCATCTAAAATTAGATATCCGGGTTCATTTTTTTCGCAGAAATGATGGGGTGCAGTAGCATAAGGTACCAGATTGTCCGCAGTGCCGTGAAAGAATATGGTAGGCACCGTATTATCTTTATTGATATAGCGTTTATCGACAATTGCTCCTGCCAGGGATAAGATTCCCTGAAATTTAATATGCTCATATTTAGCGGCATCCTTAAATAACAGATCTTGATTAAAAGCGGCACTTAAAACTGCTTCAGCACCGGCGCTGCTTCCGCCGATTATGATTTTTTCAGGATCAATATTAAACTGATCTTTCTTGTTGATCATAAAATTTACCGCATCCAGAAAATCTTCAGCAGCAAGTTTAAAGGTTTCTATCTTTCCTTCAGCATCAAAATCACAACCAAAAGACTGATCTTTTCGGGTTAGGCGGTAAGAAATTTGTACTGCGACATAACCATAACTGGCAGCGATTTTAGCCAATTTTACCTCGTCTTCATTACGTGGCGTACCATAACCAAAGCCCCCACCATGCATAAAAATAAAAACAGGTCGATCTTTAAATGAATTTTCAGGCTCATAAATATCCAAATAAAGGCTTTGTCCGTCTTTTTCGGCATAATTTAGAGTTTCTCGTGTTTTTACCTTGTAGAGACTGTCTGTAAAATGTTGTTGTGCAGAAACTTGCAGGCTTAAAAACACTATTGCGCTAAAAAGGATTCTTTTTATATTTATATGCATAATTGAGGGATAATTTTTTTGAGTTTGAAATTAGCCATTTTTGAAAGAATTTTAAGTGGTTTTTTTGATTTTAAAATTTTATATTCGCACTCAAATTTATTACGATGAGCTTAGAAAAAGACGTAATGACTCAGATGAAAGCTGCGATGAAAGCAAAAGATTCGGTAGCTTTAGAGGCTTTAAGAGCGGTAAAAGGAGCTATACTTTTAGCTAAAACAGATAACGGTCAGCAAGAATTAACTGAAGAAGAGGAAGTTAAACTTGTACAGAAGTTAGTGAAGCAGCGTAAGGATAGTGCTCAACTTTATAGAGAGCAAAATCGTGAAGATTTAGCAGAACCGGAAGAAAAACAAGTAGAAGTAATATCTCAGTTTTTACCGGAACAGTTAAGCGAAGCAGAAATTGAGGCAAAGGTTGAAGAAATTATTGCTAAAACCGGTGCTAACGGAATGAAAGATATGGGTAAGGTAATGGGAGTTGCTTCTCAAGAACTTGCCGGTAAAGCCGATGGTAAGACCATTTCTGTAATTGTAAAAAAGAAATTATCTAATTAAGATATATAAATTTCCATTTTATGGGAATTATGGCCCCGTGGCGCAACTGAATAGCGCATCAGACCTGCCTGCCGGCAGGCAGGTTTCGGCAAAGAATAATAGGGTTGTAAATAAAATGTATTATGTTTACGTTCTGCGGAGTTTAAAAGATGGACGTCTTTACAAAGGGATGACGCAGGATGTTGAAAAGAGATTAAAGCAACATAATCAGGGTGAAAATAGATCGACCAAGGGTTTTATTCCCTGGGAGTTAGTTTTTACCGAAAAGTTTAAATCTAGAGCTGAAGCCAGAAAATATGAGAAATATTTAAAGTCTGGTTCAGGTAGAGAATTTTTAAAAGAAATATTGTAAAATTGGCCCCGTAGTTCAACTGAATAGAATATCAGATTTCGGCTCTGAGGGTTGCAGGTTTGAATCCTGCCGGGGTCACTTGATGGGACAAATTCAAAAATGATGAGTTTGTCCCATTTTTATTTCCATTTAAATCTTTGTTTATCAGTGTGATATACTTGATTGCTTCATTCACCCGGGTGGTTCGATATTCAAATCCGTCAAAAGTCAGATTTTCAGGAAAGATCGAACCAATGATCTTTCTTTTTTGTGTAATCGTCCCGGTTTCATACAAATAGCCCAATTGTGAAAGATTGCTGATTGCCTTATCCCACAGGGGTTCCACGTTTTGCGTGTCTGTAATCGAACTTGTGAGTTTGGCTTCCAGCCTGTTTATTTTTTTATCGGCATCCGCTTTCATCATTCGGTAATCGTCCGCTTCAATATCATCGCATAAAAGCAGTTCCCTGGCTTTACTTAGTTTATTGTTTTCATCCTGTAAACGAATTTTTAACTGCTGTATATTTCCGATCCTGTCTCTGGTTTTTGATTTATATACGGAAGTAATGACTTCTTTAAATAGGTTGAGCCTAGGGATGGAATACACATATTTCCCGATTTCAGAAACCATCTTATCGTTCATATACTCCGCTTTTTGTCTGAATTTACAGCCACCGGAACAATGGTAATAATAATAATATTTGGAACGCCCTTTGGATTTACTACTAGTTAACATACGCCCGCAGTCTGGACAAACGACAAAACCGCGTAAGGGATAGCGGTCATCTACTTTTATTTTGGTACGCATTATTTTCTTACGACCGTCGAGCACATCCTGAACATCATAGAACAAAGCTTCAGATATTAAGGGGTCGTGTTGCCCCATCACCAGTTGACTTTCTTCATCTTTGTATTTAGGAATAAATATTTTACCGCAATACATAGGATTACGGATAGCTGTCCAGAAATTATTTTTACTGCATTTAAGCCCTTTTTCTCTAGCTGTTTTCCATATTTGTTCGGTGCTAAAAGTGTTTTTTGCCAATTCTTTGAATACCCATTTCATTATGTCACTCTGGACTTTCCTTGGCGCAATATATTTTCTACCACTCTCATCAATTTTGTTTTTATAACCGATTGGAGCAAGGCCCATCCAGCGTCCTTCTTTTTTAGCCCTTCGCATCCCATGAAAGGTATTTAGAGCTCTTCTGTCATTTTCCACTTCAGGAGCAGCCAGATAAAAGGCGAGCATCATTTTATTTTCAGGAATGGATAAATCGAGTGGTTGTTCTACTGCCTGCGGTTCTACTCCCAATCGTCTCAATGTACCGATCATCTGATAAGCATCCCCTGCATTCCGGCTGAACCTGTCCCATTTGGTAAACAATATGAAATCAGACTGTCCTCTGGATTTACGTAGGATACCTAGCAGTTTTGTCCAGGAAGGACGTTTAAAGGTTTTTGCCGAATGATCCTCATAAATCACTTTCCGTACCTGAATATGATTGATTTCACAATACTTGCGCAAACGCTCTTCCTGATCCCGTTGTGAGTATCCCTTGTCGGCCTGTTCATCCGTGCTTACCCGTATGTATAAATCTGCAATTTTCATCGTTCCAAAATATTAAGGTTGTTTAATCTAACAGCCTGATTCCGTTTATAAATATACGAAATTCAGGCAGGTTTTGCCAGATACTGATCTACAACAATATCCGCGATCTCATACATAAAGTCCAGGATGACTTTCACCTGTTCCGCTGTTACTTCTATACCGTCTTCTTTCAATAGTGCTATTGCTTTTTCCGGCGGAATTCTCTTTACTTCATTTTCCATCTTTTCATCTCCGCTTTAAAACAGCAAAAGCCCCGAAGGGCTTTGTACCGAAAAATTAATTCATGCTACCCATCGCTTTCGGGAAAGTAAATTTTACTCCCCCTGTTTTTATTAAATGAGGGTTCATACCGTATATACCCGTAGGCATTAAGATCCTTTACACATTTATGATACGTCATGGCAGATGATATTTTTGCAATCTTCATAATGTCATAACTAAATGCCACTATCGGATTGCTATTGCCCATCTGCGCCCGGTACTTCAACAGGGCAGCATAAATCCCTATATGTGTAATGCTGATACGGCCATCCTGCTCAATAGCCGTAAAAAAGTTAGATAAAGGCTTTAACTCTTCCATATCATTTAAGTTATGGTGGGTCTCTTTCTTTTCTTCTTAGCCTTCGGTATGTCCGGAGCCTCGTCGGCAATCGGCTGCTCCTGGCCTTTATGCTCCTGTTTAGCAGAGCGGCTTTGTGCTTCCGATTGTTTTTCCCTCTTGGACTGGCGGTTATCAACCCGTTGCATATTACTGTCATAGATATTGATGGTCTTAAACCGTGGATTGGCTTCGATGTACTGTTTCTGCTCCGAACCTTCCATTTGAAAAGTCGCCGATTGCAGGTTTCCTTTTTTCAGGGAATCCATCAGATTGGATTTATAGGTTTCATTCTCCAGTTCTTTAATGGGATGTTTAGAAAGTGTTGCTTCCAGATCGTACCCATAGTTTTGATGGTACTGCTGTATTTTGAAATTTCCATTGTCATCACTTTGTTTAAAATCCATCTGTAACCATGCATTGTACAGTTGCCCCTCCTTGTTGGTCAAATCCTTATTGACCGATCGGCCTTCCATCAGGTTGTAGGCTTCTTTCAGGGTAATGTTATTGCCTTTGTTGATATAGAAGGTCTGTTTCATCGTTTCATCGGGATTATTTTCCTTTTGTACACTCATCTGATAGGAGTTAAAGAAATACATATCCGTTTGCTTGGATTTGCTAAAATTCATTCGGGCTTCCACCTTATCAGTACCGAATTGCGTTTCATGTACCAGCTTAAAGGCTGGCTTTTCTATTTCCATCATTCGTTTTAAGGGGGCTTCAAAACCTTCCCCGAAACCGGTATATTTAATCTGGTCTTTCAGGTATTCTAAATTCTTCTGATTCATGATATTTTGATTTAAAAGTTATTGATAGGTGTATTTCCTGTTGATTAGCAATGTGGGAAGTACTGCCGCTTTAATGATCGTCCTGTTTTTTACACTGAGCTCAATATGCCTTCCGCCGTTTGCTTCAAACAATTGTATGGCGAGGTATTTCTTATCGGGAATGGTAAACTTAGGAACAGCAATTACCAAAGTCTGTGTAGACTGACCGTCAATTTTTGTCACCTCATTTTGGAGGTGTACCGGGGCAATTTCTATTTCCTGAGAAGCCGTACGTTTAGCCTTTTTCTGGTCACAGATAAAAAAGCGTAATTGGTCAATATCATAGCTGATATTGGATGTGTTGGTAATCGTTAACCGCAGGTACATTAAATTGTCCCGAATGAATATCCCGTTTAATCCGAAGCGGATACCATAATTACGGTGCTTTACCTTACGCCCCTTATATTTGGAATACAAGGCATGTGTAGCATAAGTAGTGACTTCAGCCTCATTAACCGATCCGGGTGAAAGGAAAATACTGTTTTTGTTATTCCTTTCCTTCATGGAAACATTCAACACGGACGGCTTTGGGGTATAGTTAATCACAAAGGAATTCAATTTCCCATCTGCGGTAATTACCGTCAGATTGGTCTCCGGGAAACTATCCCTTGCCGCTTTGAGTTGTAGTATATTGGCAGCTCCTTTGGCTTTTTGCGCCAATACATCTTTACTGCCTCTGTCCACACCTACAATAGCACTTGGAAATATAATATTGGTTGTTTTAAAATAGGTAATTTCCAAAGGATAGGGAGCGATGGATTTGGGCTCAAGCTTAGTCCTGCTTTGAGCATTTACATTCAATCCGAAAAGGAACAGGAAAAATCCCATTACCATACGTGCATTTATTTTTTTCATCTTTATGGAATTTTAAATGGTTATTACTTATTGATCTGTTTTTGTTTTTCATCACGGAGCAATACCTGATAGCCTGCTTTCAGGGTTACTTTTATCAGTTTTACTTTTTTGCTAAAGAGTGATTTAGCCGTTTCTATACCGGCACCTGCGGCCTGTGCCTGCCAGGAAGGATCTAGGGAAGTCAATCCAATATTTTGCATGGAGCGGTCAGCCGATTGTTTTGCGACATCCCGGGTAATGGCACCGGGAATATAAATTCCGTCCAGTCCATCCATATCATACACGGAGAGCTCTACCGGGAAGAGGGAATTACCATTTCTAATGCTGTTGATTTTGATATGCAGCCTTTCTCCGCTAAGGGAAGCGATACCAAACACAAAGTTGTCTTTGGGAATATGCAGCCCATTAATGAATACATCATTGACCAGGCGAAGCTTTACGGTAGATCCGTTCACTACGGTCTGTGATTCGTGAATAACCGCCTGTATGGCATTTTCCGGTTGTTCAGCAATTTGGTCATCGTCCAGGGAATAAAATCCATTTGCCGTAGGAGTAACGAAGTGTCCGGTATGCATCAGGGAAATACTATCATCTTTCTGTGCAGTGGATACTTCGTACAGTTGTTCCCTGCGAGCCTCCGATAGTTGTTTTAGTTTCTCCTGAACCCGCTCGGGATGCTGTACATCCAGAATCTTTTCCAGCATGCTATTAAGCTGTTCCAGTTCCTGGTCAGGTGCTTCCGGCTGGGTCATGGTATGCATCATTTCTTCCAGCCTGTCCACATCACTGGAACTTACGGAGGTATTTCCATAATTGGTTTTTGTTTCCTGTTTAGGGGAATCTTCAGAAAGTTGGGTTCGTTCCACCGGTTTGTTCAATTCCCTGTTTAAGGCTTCCAGCTTTTTATAAATTTTATCCGTATTCGGATCGTTGCCCTGACCACTTCCGTAGAGGGAAGTTTTCAGTCCACCGGAAGATACCTGACCCGGTTTTACTTCCTGCTGGGTGGTTAACACATTATCCGTATCGGAAATCACACTGTTCTTATAATTCGGGTCATTTTTACGGAGTTCCCTGAATTTTGCCGAATCCTGTTCTGCCCGGTTGTAATAGCTCATCTTATCCATTTGCTTATCATCGGTCAGTTTTGCTTCCGGCAGATGAAGGTTAAACCCGTTCTGTGGAGTTTCCTGTGCCTGTAGTTCCTGCACCTGTCCGCCTCCCAATACCCAAAAGATTAGGGTTGTGAAAGGAAGTACGAGCAGAGGCAATACCAATAGGAACTTGCGCTGTCTTTTCATTTTTGGTGTTATTACCTGTTTTTCCATGGTCAATGATTTTTAAAGTTTTGATATTTTTTTTCGATATAGCGAACCGAATCCATCAATCCCGGACGGGTTGCTATAATACTGTCATATAGTTTTCTGCCCGTTGGGCTTCGGGCAAGGCTATCCATATACCACCGGAAATTTTGGATGCGCCTGTAATCCTGTTTGGATACCGGAGGGAGCGGTGATGCTATTGTTCCGGATTCCGTAAGATGCTGGGGACGTTTGATCGGGGTTACCGTAAAGGCATTGCCCTTACTTTTTCCCGTGATGGCGTGTACCCCAAGATAGATACAGTATCCGCTTGTGAGGTTTACAAAAACAACCAGCGCTATGGTTACTGCCCGCTTTGAAATACGCTTTGTCTTGTTCGATATCCATTGTGCCCATGCCTTTTGCAGCCATTTGTATAAGGCAAGTAATCCCAGGATTAAGAGTCCGTTTTTAGGAGCCTCTTCTTTCTGTTTTACGTTTCTTTTCATCTGTACAAAATTTTATAAGCCACTCAATTGACTTTGTTTGTATCAATTTTGAATAAATGTCCATTATGGACTAATACCGCCTGGCGGTCGTTTTCAGATCCTTATTGGCGATGGTTGCCCAGCGTTCTATCAGAAAACCATGCGGGTTGTTATCACTTCGGGATACATTACGCAACGCCCCTTCGGTAATCAGGCTTCGGGTAGTGATACTGGTGGGACGGATTATGCGCTGGGTAGCGTAGCACCGGAATTTATAGGGGTATTCATTGATGTCCACCGCCACGCTATCCACATGGATGGTTTGGTTAACATTTCCGGAAATAAGCCCGGCATAATACCCGTTCTCCTTCAGGTCATCATAGATCCGTTTGGCACTGCCATCCGCCAAGTATAAAGCTTTGGTGATATTTGTTGCTATCACTTTATCATCCGGGTCAAGGGTAAAGAACAATTGGTGGAAGGTTTTCACATGATCCCGTGCTTCCACCGGGATATTGTCCTTACGCCCGGCGGAATAGGCTTCCAGTGCCTTGCCATTGGCGAGAATGTAAATCCTATCCTGCATCTGGGATACCAGACTGAAACTCTTATAAAGTGCAAAACAGGATAGTAGTATCGAGCCTGCAATAATGAGCATGGTAAATCCCCGGATATGCCGAAAAGCGGTATCGATATTTTTCACTTTTTTAAACATGATTCCTTCTTTTTTGCGGTTAAGAATTGCCTTTGAGTTTATCATTCATATAGCCGGAGCCACCGCCATCCGAATTACCATCCTTGAAATAAGGATTGGTTGTGCCATTGCTGGCCATGCTCTGGGAAATACGGCTGGCAGCATTGCCCATTGCATCCGCCGCCATAGTGGCTCCGCCTGTGGCTGCGCCCATAACCGCTCCGGAGGAACTGCTAAAAATACTGGTGACTTTCTGTCCCAAAGCACCGCCACCTCCCGCATGGACAATGTAATTGGCTACCGAAGGCACGGTAAAGTATCCCACAATGCCAATGATCATAAATACCAGATAGGCCATATCCGTCCGGCTGAAAAAAGTATCCCCGTAATCCTGTACCTGGGCAATGTCCATTTCCAGCATTTTCTCCTGGATTTTTCCGATAATGCTCCCGAAAATATTGGCTACCGGAAGCCAGAGAAAAATATTGATATAGCGGGCAATCCAAACGGTCAGGGTATGCTGGAACCCGTCAAAGACGGCAATCCCAAATACCAGCGGCCCCAGGATGGCAAGCACTACTAACTGAAAGGTGCGTAGCGTATCGATACATAAGGCGGCGGCTTCAAAGAGTACCCGAAGTACTTCACTCATCCATTCCTTGACCGAATTGCGGAAATTATAGGAGGCTTTGGACATGGCAAACTTGATGTCGTTGCCAATCCCTTCAAAAAAGCCTTCATCGGAAGGGCTGGCATTATCATGGGTGTATTTATACCATCGGTCCCGGTCACCGTCACCGCTTTCACCTACATACATCTGCCACACATCCGTTTTTTTGATGGCTTCTTCTTTCTTTTCCAAAAGCACCGCAATTGCCCTGTCGGAGCCTTCCACCATCGAAGCGGTAGCGGTCACCGTCGGTTTCATGATCCCGTTGATTAGTCCCAGAACGGAAGGGAATACCAGCACACAAAACCCGATGACAAACGGACGGAAAAGCGGATAAAAGTCGATAGGTTCCGCTCTTGACAAATGTCCCCAGACCCTGGAGGCGATATACCACATGGCGGCAAATCCCGCCAGTGCCTGTCCCACACCAATAAGCTGACTGCACAGTGGCATCATTTCATCATAAAGTTGTTCCAATACGCTATGCAAGCCGTTCATCTCACCGGCAATTCCCTGTGCACTGCCCATAAAAGGCAATAGGAGTCCTATAACCGCCAGCCATGCAGTTTTTCTATATGTTGCCATAATTTTGATTTTTAATTGTTTATCCCATATATATTGCGGATGGTGCGGGCATCATTTCTTTCTTTCGCCCTTTGCACCGCAAGAATGGTCGTATTATTATTAAACTGTCTGAGGAACATTAGTTTGTCCTGCATATCGGCATAGATCCGGTCAATAGCCTGTAAGCGCTCATCATCACTCATACGGGCTTTCCCTGCCGTAATGATGACCAGTAATTCATCGAGGTTACGCAGGCTTTCCTCAAAGAGGTTGTCATACACCCGTCCTAGATACGCCAGTTCCTGCGGATTGAAATTCCCGTCACTTTGAAACCGGTCATACGCATCCCGGTATTCCCTGACCAGTATTATCTGGTAGTTTACAATATCGCCCACACGTTTGTAATTGCGAACGGTGGGGCTTACTTCCATTAGTCCGTCCAAAAAAGCTTTGTGCAGGCTAAAGTTTCCTTCCGATATATCCTTGATGGTATTGTAACCCCCTTCCAATATCTGATAGCCTTTTTTCATGTCGCTCAATATCTGTTTGAACTGGGTCAGTTTTTCTACATTGAGCAAGAGCTGTTGTATCTCTGCGGATTGCGCTGATACCCTGAACGAGCAGAAGAGCCCGCCGATCACAAGTCCTATAAGTATTTTGGTCTTTTTCATGGGTTTTCGTTTTGAAGGTTCCTGAGTGTTTTGCCGTATTGTACTTCATGGTATTCCCTGATCCGAGCGGCTGCCATGACCTTGGCTTCATTGCCGAAACTTTGCGAGAAGGTGTAATTGTCCTGCATCCGCAAGTAGAGCTTGTCGATACGCCTCATGCGCTCATTATCTTCCATTTGCAACTCGGCATCCGTAGTTATTGCAATAAGTTCATCCAGTGCCTGTTCACAATCCTCCAAGAGCCGGGTAAAAACCCGCCCAATATAGCTGAGTTCCGCTTCGGTAAAAGCATCGCTATTGTGAAGTTGTCCGTAGGTTTGCCCGTAATCTTGAACGATGCGTATTTCAAGGGCAATGATGTCTGCTACCTTTGCATAGTTTCTGATTTCAGGGTTGACTGTACTCAAGGAGTTTATAAAATCACTGTGCAGATCAAATTCCCCTTTGGTAAAACCACCGATGGTCGTCAAACCTTCTTTGGCAATACGGTAGCCTTTTTGAGCATATCCGATATATACCTGTAAAGCGGCTATCTGCTGAAGCAGGTATTTCTTCTGTGTCTTTTTCTGGCGGAACCACTCTGAAAAGGTCTGTGCCTGAACGGTTCCTGCTGCCAGAAACAGCATGAATCCTATTAAAATTATCTTTCTCATTTTTATAAAATTTTAAAATCATAGATACCCTTTAGTTAGATCGCCAGTTATGGAAATGCCCATTATGGGCTGGGCTTTTAGGGAATTCCATATAATTTTTTCACGGTTTGCACTTCAATGGAAGTCTTTGCCCGGGAAAGGCTCAGCAATACATTCTGTTGATTAAAGCGCATTAGGTCATCATAATTGGCATCGACCTGATCGGCAGCATTGTTGATGATTTCCAGGCGTTTGGCATCGCTCATCGTGGTAGTAAAGGATTGGACAATCAGGGTAATCTGGTCGATGTTGTTCAGGCTTTCTTCCAGAATTCCGGAGTACACCTCTGACATATATTCAATCTCATCCGAGGTAAAGTGTTCATCCTGCTGAATAAGCTGCCAGGCATGTTGGTATTCATTGACCAGCCGAACCTGTTTTTGGGTAATATCCCGGATGCGCTGGTAATAAGAAATAATCGCCTTTACCTTAGCCAGCTCTTCGTAATACTCCCGATATTGCTCTTTTTGTTTTTCAGTCCACTCGGAAATCTCATCCAGTTTGAGTTTGGAAAGCGTGTTTTCCAAGGTCTTCTGGGCGTTCTGTAACCAGATGGTCTTGTTCTGTAGACGCTGGATTTTTAAATCCACGGCTTTGATTACTTTTTTGATGCCTGCCTTGATGATTTCCAGAATGGCTATCGGGGTGGCATTCACCTGTTGTACCGGTAGTACCGTAAAGGAGATACAAAGGGCAAGCAGTAACATTCTTGCATATTTTTTCATGGTTATCATTTTTTAGGTTTTAGATCTTCCGCCATTGCGGCAATGCCCTTGCGGATATCCCCGCCAAATTTTTCCGCATATTCCATCAGTTTTACCTTTTCGGTTTGCTCGGTGGTGTACGCCAGGTATTCTTCCACGCTCACTTCGGTGCGGTACACCTTGCTGAGCATTCCACCCAGACTGATAAATACCTCTTTGTATTTTCGGGTGGGATCATTGGCTTTATTGACCGATAATACGAGGGCTTTTTCTTTTTCGGTTAATCCTAAGAGTTCCTGTATCTGGTCGAATTTGTTTTGGTACTTGCTTTGATCGAGCAGTATTTTACAGTCACTATTATTAATAATCGCCTGCTTGACCACCGGGGAAGAAATAATATCCTCCACTTCCTGGGTCACCACGATAGCCTCCCCAAAGAATTTCCGTACCGTTTTAAAGAGGTATTTGATGTATTCCGCAAAACCTTCTTTCATCAGGGCTTTCCATGCTTCTTCAATTAAGATCATCTTACGGATGCCTTTCATTTTGCGCATCTTGTTGATGAAGACTTCCATGATAATGATAGTCACTACCGGGAAGAGGATGGGATGATCTTTAATATTGTCCAGTTCAAAAACGATAAAGCGCTCCTGTAAGAGGTTCAGGTTTTCCGTAGCATTGAGCAGGTAATCGAATTCCCCGCCCTGGTAATACGGGCGGAGTACATACAGGAAATTATCCATATCAAAATCCCGGTCTTTTACCCGATCCTGTTGAAGTACCGCTACATACTCATCCCGCAGGAATTCATAAAAGCTATTGAAACAAGGAAACACCGATGGATTCTGTTCAAGGTGCTGGTAGTATCCTGTAATGGCATTGGAAAGCGCTACATACTCGCTGCGTTTAAAGGCTTCATCATCCTTTTTCCAAAGGGCGAGCAGCAGTGTTTTGATACTTTCTTTCTTTTCCGTGTCCAGGTTGTCACCCTCCCCGATAAAGAAAGGGTTGAAACGGATGGGGTTTTCTTCGCTATAGGTAAAGTAGTAGCCGTTTACCATATCACACAAGCCTTTATAGCTATGTCCTACATCCACCAGTACGATATGCGTTCCCTGCTCGTAATAGCTGCGTACCATGTGATTGGTAAAAAAGGATTTTCCACTCCCGGAGGGGCCTAGTATAAACTTGTTGCGGTTGGTACAAATCCCCATGTTCATAGGTTCATCGCTAATGTCCACATGTACAGGTTTGCCCGTCATCCGATCTCCCAGACGAATCCCTACAGGACTTAAGGAAGTACGGTAACCCGTTTCCAGGTTCAGAAAACAGGTTGCCTGCTCGGCAAAGGTGTCAAAGGTATCGTTCATCGGAAAATCAGCGGCATTGCCGGGAATGCCTGCCCAGAATATCTGGGGAGCTCCGATGGTTTCCTGTTTGGCAACTGCATCCATTTGTGCCAGTGCGGAGGATACTTTGTTTTTCAGGTCTTTGAGTTCTTCCTTATCTTCCGTCCATACCAGTACATTAAAATGGGCTTTTGCCGGAAGGCGTTGCTGACTGATGGCTTCATTTAAAAAATCATTGGTCGCATCACGGGCAATCATATTTTCCCTACTGTAAGCAGACAGGGATTGTAACCGTAACCTTTTGGATTCTAGTTTGGTGATCGTTTTCTGGGCATCCTCGATAAAGAGGTACTGATTGTAAATGTGATTACAGGGCAGTAATTGTCCCAGCGTAGAGGCAAAGCCGATACTGAATTTGGTTTTGTCTGTACTGTACTTATCGTAATTGATACGACTGCCACAAAGTGCCGGAAGGTCGGCAGCATCCCCCAAGGTATAAAGTTGGCAATGCTTTGAACCTATCTGTAAGCCTTCCTGAAAATTGATGTCTCCCATAAGGTAGCTATCAGTACGCTCGGACAGGTAGCAGTACTTTTCAATGATACCCATTGTGCGTTTACCACTCCACAGTTCCTTTTCCCGTAACCGGGTCAGTTTTACAAAACCACTATCTTCCATGATACGCTGAAACTGACCGGTACTGTCCAGAAAATCCTGTAAGAGGGAGGGCTTCAAGGTTTCTTCCGGGACGATGCTTCTGCGCAGCAGGCTGGAATAGGCAGAAGTTGCCGTTTTGCGGTTATCCGGTTTTTTGGTCAGTAGGATATAACAGCTATGATCCAGAAAGGGGCGTTCATTAAAAAACCGCTCACTTGCCCGGCTTAAAAAACTGGTATCCGCTTTGGTAAAATCAGGCTGATGCCCGGTTTGTAAGAACCAGTCCTGTTTATGCAGTACACTGAATTTGGGCAATACCTTAATGGCTTTTACCCAGGCCTGATGAAAAGCTTCATATTCCTGATCGGAAAGGGTAAAAATCTCCGGCAGGTCTGCTTTAAACACGACGGTGACATCGCCTTGTTTGCTCAGGATGCAGTCGTGTTCCACATCCATAATCGGTAATAGGTCGTCCAACATTTTTTCCATTCTTATAGTATTTACCGGGTTATTATTTAATTTTATTATCGTTTTAAAAAAGCCCTGCGGCTTCTGGAATGGATTGCTTTGGGAACCTGCTTTCGTGCCAGGGTTTTCATGAGTCCGTGTTCCCCATATTGATGGCTCATGCGGTAGATCTTCATCACCAGCAAGGTGCCTGAGCCGAGAATAACACCGATACATACTAGTGTGGGCAGCCCTATGATATACATGATGGCAAATACGATGAGCAATCCCACCACACCGCCACCCAAATACCAGATATACTGGGCTTTTAATCCCTTAAATTCAATACTGCGGTTAATTCCTTTATTGACCTGATATACACTATTTGCCATACGTTTCTTTTTTTAATGTTACAATCGCATCCTGCTACGGGGACGCTCCGATGCCGAAGCAGCTACCACAGATTCTTTGACGGCATGCCCGTTTGTTTGATGTTCCCCGAGTTTGATAACCGGGGTTTGTTCTTGATCCGGTTCATTGGGTTGGTGTTGCTTTAACTGGTTTTCCTGAATTTTAATAGCAATCTGCCGTTCCAGGTTAGCGAGCTCTGTTTTCAGCTCCCGTAGTTCGTTCTCCTTGGTAAAAGGTTTGGTAGTGAGTTTTTCAATCTTGGGAAGTTCTGTTTTCAGATCGGAAAGGTTCCGCTTATACCGCTCTTTAAGATGCTCCACCCGATTAATGGCATTTAAAAAATGCCGTGCTGCCAACTTCGGATTATCCATATTGGGCAAACCGTTATTGTAGGTATATTTGATCCCCTCACTTTCCCTTTGTGCATAGAAGCTATTGGAATACCGGTATTCGAACAATCCGTTTTCTTCGTAGGCTTCCTGTTGCCTGCGGATGTATAACTGAAAACCGTACAGGTTGCCAATTTTTTCTTCGTGCTGCCCGGCTTGTGGCTTCCAGTTTTGATACAACTGGATAATGTGTTTGCCTATAGCTTCACTGTCCCGACTCGCTGTTCCGTCCAATTGAATGGGGTTGGCTTTGGTACCTTCTTTGGTCATCTGGAGACGGTCTTTATACACGGCTGCATCGGCGGAGATCTTTCCGAGTGTTTTTTCAGTAGAAGCATGATTGTTTTGCAGTTTTTCCAACTGGTATTTATGACGGGTGAGTTCCCTAAAGTGGGAATGTTTCAGGCTTTCCATCACCGCCACTTTCTTTTCCAGTTTGCTTTTTTCCAAAAGGGAGGTATCCCCGGAAAGGATGGCAATATATTCGGAGAAGTTCATACCGCTTTTTTCATCCACAGCCCCTTCATCAATGGTACGGACATTGAGTTCGCTGTTCTTCATTTGGGAAATGAAGGTCTGTTTGTTTTTAAGCAGGTTGAATTTGTAGTTGTCCAGTGATTGCTCCACGGCATAGACAAAATTCTGTACCTGATTGCCGTAATGTTCTTTGGCAATAC
>NZ_JAKHSK010000027.1 GCF_023499215.1 Zunongwangia pacifica | reverse complement strand
TCAAAATCTTTTACAATAGATTTTTTAAAAGCCTCTGAATACTTACGGGACTTTTGAATTAATTTGATTGTTGACTTCATAGATTTAACCTGTTATGGTCAACCTATATCAGGGACGTACATGATTCCTGATTCTTGTTTCTCTCTTCTATATTCTCTTGTCTAATTTCTATTATCTAAATTCTAACAGCGAAGCGTTCTAAAATCTAACTTCTACCCTATACTCTGCACTACTTCTTTTTTGGCTTCTTTTTTAGATCCGTCAAATCCTTCTACTCCACCAACCGTAGTATATTTAAGTACGTATTTTTTATCTGGGAAAATTCTTTGATAGGCACTCTGGCACATAATCGCTGCTTCATGGAAACCAGATAAGATCAGTTTTAATTTTCCTTTATAAGTATTTACATCTCCAATCGCATAGACTCCCGGAATATTAGTGGCATAATCGTAAGAATTATCTACTTTAATCGCATTCTTTTCGATCTCTAATCCCCAGTTTCCAATGGGACCTAATTTTGGTGATAATCCGAATAACGGTATAAAATGATCTACATCTCTAAATTCTTCACCCCGTGCTTCATCTTTATGGCGAATCACTACCTGCTCTAGATCATTTTCTCCATTTAGGCCAACTACCTCAGCATTGGTAATCATTTCAATTTTTCCAAGTTTCGATAATTCAGACACCTTTTCTACGGAATCTAAAGCGCCCCTAAACTCTTTTCTTCTATGTACCAGTGCTACTTCTTCGGCAACATCGGCTAAATAAATGGCCCAATCTAAAGCAGAATCTCCACCCCCGGCAATCACTACTTTTTTACCACGATAGATTTCTGGATCTTTAATAAAATATTCTACGCCTTTATCTTCATAATCGGCAATATTCTGAATAGGTGGCTTACGTGGTTCAAAAGAACCCAAACCTCCTGCAATGGCTACCACGGGAGCGTGATGCTTTGTTCCTTTATTGGTAGTTACGATAAAAGTACCATCGTCTAACTTTTCTAAAGTTTCTGCACGCTCCCCTAACGTAAATCCAGGTTCAAAAGGTTTTATTTGTTCCATCAGGTTATTTACCAAATCACCTGCATTGATTTCCGGGAACGCCGGAATATCATAAATAGGTTTCTTTGGATAAATTTCTGAACACTGCCCACCTGGCTGTGGTAAGGCATCGATTAAATGTGTTTTTAATTTTAACAATCCCGCTTCAAAAACGGTAAATAATCCTGTGGGGCCTGCTCCTATAATTAGGATATCTGTTTTAATCATTTTTATCTCTCTTTACAATTAAGGATTCGGTTATAGTATTTAATTGTTCCACCTTGGCTTCAAAATCACCTTTGATGGTTTTTCGATATTCGTTAAGATTTTCGACCATTCTATTTACATCTTCCGGAATCACCTCTTCGAAAAACTGACGTAAACGCTTGGCCGTTGTTGGCGATTTTCCGTTGGTGGAAATCGCTATTTTCACGTTGCCTTTATTTACAATTCCGCCCATATAAAAATCACATAACTCGGGCGTATCGGCAATATTTGCGAGTAAATATCTCTTTTTCGCATGCCTATGTACTCGCTTATTAAGTCTGGCATCGTTTGTTGCGGCTACTACGATGTGACGTTTCTTAAGAAATTTTCTTTTATACCTGCTTTTAATCAATTTCACTCCGTGTTTTTTGGCTAGGGCTTCAGTTTCTGGCGCGAACCATTTGGCCACGACCTCAACATTGGCATTTGGGCTCGACTTCAGTAAAAAATGAAGTTTCTCGTGCCCAACGTTGCCTCCACCTACAACAAGGATGTTTAAGTTGTTTACTTTTAGAAAAACAGGATATAATTCGTTTCTTGCTTGCATATTTTTTAGCTATTAGCTCAAAGCTTTCAGCAATTAGCCCTCAGCGGAAATTTGAAAAAAGTTTAAAGTTTATAATTGACTGTTCACTGCGCTTTTTAAAAAAATTCAATATTCAGGATTTAAAATTTCATAGAATATGACCTAGGTTCTATTTTATTGATTTTATAATCTGATTACAGCTTAAAATCATTCATAGTTGATAATTTAAGGCTTTCAGAAGTCAGCTTTCAGCTTTTCTTTAAAAATCTAAACGTTCACTCAATTTGAAATATTCATTACTTTTATAATTAACCATTCAACATTGCATTCAAAATAATTTATGTTTCTTGGTTCTTTAGTCTCTTCTCTATACTCTAACTTCTAACTACGCTGCTCCGATTTTCAAAAATTTTGAATATGCTGAAGCTGAAAATCCGCTTGCTTCTTTTAGTTCTTTCGGCAATTGATGACTTTCTTTCACCACCTCGCCAATAACGATAATTGCGGGTGCGGTTAAACTCTTTTCAGTCACTACTTTTTCTATGGTTTTTATGGTTCCAAAGCCCGACTGTTCATTGACCGTAGTACCATTCTGAATGATCCCTACCGGCATATCTTCTTTTCCAAATTCACTGAAAATATTTACAATTTCAGCAAGCTTACTCATTCCCATCAAAATAACTACTGTCGCTGTAGATTGTGCTGCCAGGTAAACATCACTGGATAATTTTCTCGCGGAAGTTGTTCCGGTAATCACCCAAAAACTTTCTGCTGTTCCGCGTTGTGTAAGCGGAATCCCTACATTGGCCGGCACGGCGATTGATGAAGTGATTCCTGAAACCACTGCAGTATCTAAACCTTTGCTTTTGGCGTAATTAATCTCTTCAGAACCTCTTCCGAAGATAAAAGGATCTCCACCTTTAAGTCGCACTACATGTCCACGTTCATTGGCATAGTTCACAATAAGATCATTGATTTCATCCTGAGAATAACGATGCTTATTTTTACGTTTTCCAACGTAAATATGCTCGGCTTGCGGCGCATATTCCAGTAACTCACGATTAATAAGCGCATCGTAAAGCACTACTTTAGCCGATTTTAGCGTGTTAAGCGCTTTTAATGTTATAAGTTCTGGATCACCAGGACCTGCGCCCACTACGCTCAGTTTTGGTAGATTATACATCTTGCACCTCCTTTGTTCTATAGGCATCTACTCTTTTTAAGAATAAACGCGCGTCTTCGATATATTTATGAGCAAACTCTTCACTTGGTTCGTGTTCATTTAATTGATACGTGAACTCTTTAAAAGAAGTTGAAAGTTCGATTTTACCGGTTTCTACGAATAACTCGTCAAATTGCGCAATAATCCCTGCCTGTGTATTGGTTTTTACATCGTCTGCAAGCAATAAAGCTTTTGCTGAATTTACGATAGAGGTATACGAATGATAAATGGAATCGGACCATGCTTTGCGATCGATCGCGCTTTGTGCGTTATCAATTTTTTCTTCACTTTCAAAAAGTAAGGTTGCAATAAGATCGATCACCACCCCGGCACATTCACCAACACCAACTGCTTTGATGTAGGGTTTTTCATGTCCCCAATCGATAAAATCATTCTCACTAAGATCTGAGGTATCTGCCAGATCTTTTAACAGATCATAGAAATACGTTTTTCCCTGACGATCGTAATATTGAATAAATTTCTCGTCACTTTCAGCATTTGCATCAAAATCATTTAGCAGTAATCGCAATGCTTCAGGGCCACGTTTACTGGGTACTTTTACCACTTTATCCGCAAAACGGCCTTCTCCATTTCCTAAAATACCTCCACCAAGTAAGACCTGTAAGGCCGGTGCTACCGCTTTACCCGATTTGATAGACATTCCCTGGAAACCAATTTCAGCCATATTATGCTGCCCGCAGGCATTCATACAACCACTAATTTTAATGGTGATATCTTTTCCGTTAATGAATTGCGGATATTCTTCTTTTAAAACATCCTCTAACACATCTGCAATTCCTGTACTACTGGCGATCCCTAAATTACAGGTATCGGTACCTGGACAAGCCGTGATATCTACGGTTTTGTTGTAACCGGTTTCTGCATATCCCAATTTCTTTAATTCGGTATAGAAAAATGGTAAAAATGCTTCGCGTACGTGGCGAATTAAAATATCCTGACGTAGGCTTAAACGTATTTCATTCCCTGCATATTTCTTAATCAAATCGGCCAGTTGTCTTGCTCCACCGGTATAAAAATCACCTAACGGAACTCGGATTCCTACAGCAAATAATCCTTCCTGTTTCTGCGGAATAACATTGGTATTTCTCCAAACTTCATAGTCTTTCTGATCTTCAATCTCTACTGAAGGAACCTCTACATCCTGAAGTGGCGGGGCAGCTTCAAATTTTTCGATGTGAAATTCTGCTTTTTCCTGAGATAAAGCTTTTTTCTGTTCGTCGACTAATTCTAAAAAAGCTTCTAAACCAATATCTTTAATTAAGAACTTCATTCTTGCTTTTAATCGCTTTGCACGTTCACCGTGACGATCAAAAACTCGAAGTACCGATTCTATAAGTGGGATAATTTCTTCGGCTTCAATGAAATCATATAATTTATCGGCATGGCGTGGCTGTGAACCCAATCCGCCACCCAGCATCACTTTAAATCCGCGTTTTCCATCCTGTAATTTTGGGATAAAGCCCAGATCGTGAATATAGCTTAGTGCCGTATCCTCGTCTGTTGCAGAAAAAGCGATTTTAAATTTACGCCCCATTTCCTGGCAAATAGGATTCCGCAGAAAAAATCTAAAGGTAGCATCGGCATAAGGCGACACATCAAAAGGCTCGTCGACATCTATCCCGGCTGTTGGGGAAGCCGTTACGTTTCTTACGGTATTCCCGCAAGCTTCACGAAGTGTGATATCATCCTTCTCAAGCTGTGCCCAAAGCTCGGGCGTACGATCTAAACTCACATAATGAATCTGGATATCCTGACGGGTGGTGATATGCAATCTTCCGGTAGAATATTCATCAGATACCTCGGCTATACGATGTAATTGTTCTGAAGTTACTTTTCCAAAAGGCAGTTTTATACGAACCATTTGTACACCAGCCTGCCTTTGGCCGTAAACTCCACGCGCAAGACGCAGGCTTCGGAATTTCTCTTCGTCTGCTTTGCCTTCGCGGAACAGACGAATTTTCTTTTCTAAATCGATGATGTCTTTTTCGACAACAGGATTTTCAATTTCGGTTCTAAAACTTTGCATGGGTAAATTATTTTGTTTGAGAGGGATCTGCTTAGAACAGATGTAAATAAAAAAAGTCCTTTTTTAGTTTACACTTAAAAGGACTTTATATATAACTAAATACAATTATGACTTTTAAGTGCATATTATGCTACGCAAACACATCGAGTTACACCACATCATTTTTGTATTGATTATAAAATTCATTTTTAATATTAATTAAATTAAGCACCACTTTTATTACGCGTGTAAACCGCATTCTCTATTGGCCAGTACTTTTGTTGGATCAAAATATTTATGTTCGTTAGGAAGATTGTGCTCTTCTAAATAAAGATCCAGTTTTTCGTCGCTCCAGTGATAAAAAGGACTTACTTTTAAAAGACCATCTTTACTGTAGCTAAGAATATCTATACTATCGCGAAAAGCAGTTTGCCCTTTACGAAGATTGGTAAACCAGATATCTGGCTGCTGTTCTCTCATGGCTCTTTGAAAAGGCTCTAATTTTACCTGGCGTGTAAACTCATCATGATCTAAACTATCTACCTGTGGAATGCCCCCAAACATTGCATCACGATAGGCTGCTGTTTGTTTAGGAATGTAAATTTTCACATTTAGGTCTAAGATATCGATCACTTCTTTAGCATGCTTATAGGTTTGCGGAGTATTGTAACCCGTATCACACCAAACCACCTGAACATCAGATTTTATTTTTGAAACTGCATGTAAAATGGCTACCTCGTACGGTCTAAAATTAGTAGTTACTACGGGTCGCTTACTGTTTAAAATTACCCACTGGATAATTTCTTCAGGGCTTATGCCTTTTAATTGCTGATTAAGGATTTTTAGTTCTTTCTCTGTATACCTTTTCATAATCTTATCTTTCCTGAAGTCCACTTTTCTCTTCTAATTTCTTAAAACCTATTAACCTATCGACTTAGTAGGTTATTAACACAAAAGTAATCTTCATTTTGTTATACACCAACAAATTGTTGATTATTTTTCGATTTTTAACATTTTTATATTTTCTAAAAAATACACCTAGGTCAAATCGGCCAGGGTATTTTCCCCAAGGACGTTTAAAGTACTATCACGAACCTGGATCATTAATTTGTGGACAGAGCAGGTTTTCTCTTCTGGGCAATCTTCACACTTCTCGTAATAATTAAGACTTACGCAGGGTACCATTGCTATAGGACCTTCTAAGACTCTAATGATCGCTGTCATTTTAATATCTTCGGGTTCCTTAATAAGATAATAACCTCCGCCCTTTCCTTTTTTCGAGCCTAAAAAACCAGATTTCCTAAGTATTAATAGAATACTTTCCAGAAACTTTTGCGAGATATTTTCACTCTTGGCAATTTCTGAAGTTTGCACAGGATTTCTCTCTGGCTGCCTTGCTATAAAGGTTAAGGCTTTAATTCCGTATTTTGTTTTCTTTGAAAGCATATGGCGAAGATAAATAATTTTAATATTTCAACTTCGCCATAAACTTTCTCAAAATTCATTCAATTTTAAAGAACGTATAATTGGATAGTCGCAAAGCTTTATATTAACTAACAGCGTTTAAGATAAAGCTTGTTTTATATCTTCAATAATATCATCGATATGTTCTAAACCAACCGATGTCCTGATTAACCCGTCAGTAATCCCCACTTCTAACCGATCTTCTTCACTTAGCTTGCTATGGGTTGTACTTGCCGGATGCGTTACAATACTTCTGGTATCCCCTAAATTGGCACTTCTGGAACACATTTTTACTGAATTCACAAATTTCCTACCGGCATCGATCCCGCCTTTAATTTCAAAAGAAATAATATTTCCTCCTAAACGCATTTGCTTTTTTGCAATCTCATACTGTGGATGTGATTTTAGGAATGGATATTTAACATGCTGCACATTGGGGTGGCTTTCTAAGAATTCGGCTAATTTTAGTGCATTTTCAGAATGTTTTTCTAAACGTACGGCTAAAGTTTCCAAACTCTTTGAAAGTACCCAGGCGTTAAACGGACTCAGCGCCGGACCGGTATTTCTGGAAAATAAATAAATCTCCCGAATAAGATCGGCGTTTCCAACCGTAACTCCGCCTAAAACCCTTCCCTGCCCATCGATCATTTTTGTAGCCGAGTGGATCACCAAATCTGCCCCGTATTTAATAGGATTTTGAATGTAAGGTGTGGCAAAGCAGTTATCGATCACCAAAATTAAGTTATGCTTTTTAGCAATCTTACCTAAAAGTTCTAAATCGATAATGTCTACCCCAGGATTGGTTGGCGTTTCCGCAAATATGATTTTTGTTTCAGGCTTAATTAAGCTTTCAATCGAATCTACTTCATTCACCTTAAAATAGCTATGCGAAATATTCCACTTCGGAAAAAATTTGGTAAACAAAGAATGCGTACTCCCAAAAACAGATCGTGCTGAAATTATATGATCACCGGCATTTAATAAAGCTGCCAGTGAAGAAAACACGGCACTCATTCCGGTAGCAAAAGCAAATCCTGCTTCTGCTCCCTCCATTTTGGCTATTTTTTCAACAAATTCTGAAGTATTAGGATTCGAGAACCTGCTATAAATATTCCGTTCTTTTTCTTCGGAAAAGGAAGCCCGCATATCTTCGGCATCTTCAAAGATATAACTTGAGGTTAGGTACAACGGGGACGAATGTTCTAAAAACTGTGAACGTTCTATCTGCGTACGTATAGCTTCGGTTTCGAAATGTGGAGTAGACATACTGTAAGGGTTTTATATCTTTTAATTACTAGTAATTCTATTGAGTAACTATCCAAAAGTACTCAATATATTATTCTCATTTTATTTTTAAAAATACCAATTTCAGATCTTCTTTTAAATCCTCGATATCTTCCAGACCTACAGACAAACGTATTAAATCTTTAGAAACACCGGTCGATTTTTGAGCTTCGTCATCAAGTTGCTGATGGGTGGTACTGGCAGGATGGATAATTAAAGATTTGGTATCACCAATATTGGCCAGTAAGGAGAATAATTTTGTTTCGTCTGCTATAATCTTAGCGGCATCATATCCTCCTTTAACCCCAAAAGTAACGATACCACTCTGGCCTTCGGGCAAATACTCTTTTGCCAGCTCGTAATAGGTACTATCGCTTAATCCCGGATAATTCACCCAGGTTACTACTTCCTGTTGTTGCAACCATTGCGCCAATGCCAAAGCGTTTTCACTATGCTGTTTAATTCTTATTTTTAAAGTTTCCAGCCCCTGTATGATCTGAAAAGCATTAAACGGACTCAAGGCTGCACCGTGATCACGCAAGCCTTCTACCCTCACTTTAGCAATAAAAGCCGCATTGCCTAAGGCCTCATGATATACTAGGCCATGATATCCTGGTGAAGGTTCGGTAAATTCAGGGAAATTTCCACTCGACCAGTCAAAAGTCCCTGCATCGATTATAGCACCTCCTAAAGAGGTTCCGTTACCACTAATATATTTGGTTAACGATTCTATGACGATATTGGCACCAAATTCAATTGGTTTTAACAAGTAAGGAGTGGCTACCGTATTGTCTACAATAAAAGGGATTTTATGCGCCTGGGCTTGTTTAGCGATATTTTTTAAGTCTAAAACATCTAATTTGGGGTTTCCTAGAGACTCTGCAAAAATAGCTCTGGTATTTTCCCGGACAGCTTCCCCAAAATTTTCTGGTTTCGACGGGTCCACAAAAGTAGTGGTAATCCCAAGTCTTGGCAGTGTAACGCTTAAAAGGTTGTAAGTACCACCATACAAACTATTTGAAGCGACAATATGATCTCCGGCTTTTAAAAGCGTTAACAAGGTGGTATTGATAGCAGCTGTTCCAGACGCGGTGACTACCGCGCCAATTCCTCCTTCTAAAGCAGCTAGCCGTTGCTCTAAAATATCGTTAGTAGGATTATTTAATCGTGTATAAATGTATCCCGGTTGCGCCAGAGAAAATCTGCCGGCGGCCTCATCAGAATCCTTAAAAACATAAGACGTTGTCTGGTAGATAGGCACTGCACGGGTACCTGCATTATTGGCGACATCGTGACCAAAGTGTAAAGCGTTTGTTGCAAATTTATTTGAACTCATTTTTTTACTTTTTATAGTTAATATTCGATCGATCCCCTTTTATCTTGCTATTGCCTGGGAGATCTTATTCGATTAACCTTTACGTTTTAGACAATAGCAAATCATGCTTTTACATATCATAATTTGCACTATTACAATTTATCGCAAAAAAAAGCCGCTGTTTTTTACAGCGGCTCTTTTGCAAATTATATTTTCTAATTTTAAGCAATAGTGCGCACTGCGGAAATTCTCCACATCATCATAAAGCGCATCATATTGATAAAATTCATTTTTTCTCTTTTTGTTGCTACAAAGATAAATGCGAAAATATTTCTTAACCAAAATTTTTAGAATAAAAAATTCAATTATTTATAGTTACCCATCTAAGAATTCTACAACAATACATCTAATTTCATGCGTAAGCATCAGTAAAATACGCAACTTTCTATCAGAATTAAAAATATTAAAACTTCTAATAATGCCTATTCAAAAAATATTTCAGACTAAAAAGAAGTTAAAGCAAGTTGGAGTAAAAACAATTTTCATACATTTGTATCCAATTTAATAACGGGGAAAGATTTGACTGATTGCAACCCTAATACTTCTTATAATTTTAGAAGTATGCCAAATAAAAAATTTGGTTAAAATGCTAAAGCAGTGATACTTTTTATAGTCTGCCTTCACGTCAAATTTAGCCCGTCTTTTATAATGTAAATAGAAGTTTATGGCTTATTTATTTACTTCAGAAAGTGTTTCTGAAGGACACCCAGATAAGATTGCAGATCAGATTAGTGATACTTTATTGGATAACTTTCTGGCTTTTGATGAAGAATCGAAAGTAGCCTGCGAAACATTAGTCACTACAGGACAGGTAGTATTAGCCGGCGAAGTTCGTTCTAACACCTATCTGGACGTACAACAAATTGCCCGTGATGTTATTAACGATATAGGATACACTAAAGGTGCTTATCAATTTAGTGGGGATTCCTGTGGCGTGATTTCTTTAATCCATGAGCAGTCACCAGATATTAATCAGGGGGTAGATCGTGCTACCAAGGAAGAACAGGGTGCCGGTGATCAAGGAATGATGTTTGGTTATGCTACCACAGAAACTGCTAACTTTATGCCTCTGGCTTTAGATATTTCCCACAAAATGGTGTACGAGCTTGCTGAACTGAGACGTGAAGGAAAGGAAATTCCTTATTTACGTCCAGATGCGAAAAGCCAGGTGACTATTGAGTATAGCGATGATAATATTCCGCAACGCATCGTAGCCATTGTACTTTCTACACAGCATGACCAGTTTATGGAAGATGATGAAGAAATGCTGGCTAAAATCAAGAAAGATATTATTGAGATCTTAATGCCACGTGTCATTACTCAGCTCCCTGAATATGTTCAGAAATTATTCAACAACAATATTAAATACCATATAAATCCTACTGGAAAATTTGTTATTGGCGGGCCGCACGGTGATGCCGGGCTGACTGGTAGAAAGATTATTGTAGATACCTATGGTGGTAAAGGTGCTCACGGTGGTGGGGCTTTTTCTGGAAAAGATCCAAGTAAAGTAGACCGCTCTGCAGCGTATGCTTCAAGACATATTGCCAAAAACCTTGTTGCTGCCGGTGTTGCAGACGAAGTTTTGGTTCAGGTTTCTTATGCTATTGGTGTAGTAGAGCCTACGTCGATCTCTGTAGACACTTATGGAACTTCTAAGGTTGAGTTGAGCAATGGCGAGATTGCTAAAAAAGTAGGTGAAATTTTCGATATGCGTCCTTTTGCTATTGAAGAGCGCTTAAACCTAAGAAATCCTATTTACCGTGAAACGGCTGCGTACGGCCACATGGGTAAAGAACCTAAAAAGGTAACCAAGATCTTTAAAAGTCCGTATAACGGAGAAATCAAGAAAGAGGTTGAATTATTTACCTGGGAAAAATTAGACTATGTAGATAAAGTAAAAGAGGCTTTTAGAATTTAAAGCCCAAAACGCATATAAAAATCTCGATTTTCGAGAAAAATCCCCTGTTTTTAAGGGGATTTTTTTATGGATCATATTTCCATATTTTAAAATATTAACGTTTCTTTGATAAATCATTAACATTCTCATGAAACGCTTAAAATCAATCTGCACGTTTATCGCGTGTCTTTGGATTTGTGCAATTTCAGCACAAAATAATCAGGTTTTTCAATCAAAAACACCAGAATGGGTTACTCCAGTAGAAGCTGAACTCTCTTCAGAAAAAAAAGAACTCGACAATGCTCCTTTTCTTTACCTTTTGATAGATTCACAATACAATTTAATAGAAGAAAAAGCATTTTATCATTTAGCCTTTAAAGTTCTTAACAGTGAAGGGGTACAGGAAATGAGCGATTTCACTATAGAATATGATCCCGATTATCAACAGCTTTTTTTACATAAAATAAACATCTATCGTAATGCTGAAGTAATCGATCAATTAGATTTAAACCGAATTAAAACCGTACAGCGGGAAACCAATTTAGAACGTTATTTATATGATGGCTCCCTCTCTGCCCTTTTTAATCTAACAGACGTAAGAGTAGGTGATATTATTGAATACAGCTACACGCGCAATGGCTTTAACCCGGTACATCATGGAAAGTTTTCTACAGAAGAGTATTTGGAATATGCGCTTCCGGTGGTAAACATCTACGGAAGGTATCTTGTTCCTAAAAATGAAAATTTTGAGATCAAATTTTTTAATGGGTCGTCTACACCTCAAATTACAGAGCATCCTACCCATACAGAATATGTTATAGAAAGCACCAATCCTGAAACCACCGTTTACGACACCAATTCACCCATTTGGTATGATGCCTCGCAATCCTATCAGGTTTCCCAGTTTCAGTCGTGGAATGATGTTGCTAAAAATTATCATCAGTATTATAAAATATCCGCTTCAGATAGAGAATGGTTACACAAAAAGGCCAAAGAAATTGTAGAAACTGATACTATTTTCGACGATCCTGTTGTTCCGCTCACAAGGTTTGTTCAGGATAAAATAAGATACTTAGGTTTTGAAAATGGTTTAAGTTCCCATAAACCCAGCAACCCAAAAGATATTTTTAATCGCAGATATGGCGATTGTAAAGACAAATCCTTTTTACTCTGTGAACTTTTAAAGGCCTATCAAATCGATGCCCATCCTATTCTGGTAAACTCCTCTTCTGGAAATACTATCAATGAAGATTTACCATCACCAAATTCTTTTGATCACTGCATCGTTCAATATCACCGGTTTAATAAGGACTATTTTATAGATCCAACTATAGGCAATCAGGGGGGTGATGCTGAACAAATTTTCACCCCGGATTACGGATACGGACTCATTTTGGATGATGACACTAAAAAACTTACAAAGTTTGAAAAACCCGATTATGGAAAGGCAAACATCACCGAAACTTTTATTATCGATTCTATTGGCGGGCCAACCCGACTTAAAGTGGAAACCGTCTATACGGGCTCGAAAGCAGATAATACGAGAGCTGAGTTTAATGCCAATGGTTTAAGCAGCATTCAAAAAAGCTATCTCGATTTTTACAGTCTTGCCTATCCCGACATCGAAGTCGCTCAGGATTTGTATTTTAATGATGAGCGTAACGAAAAAAACGCTTTTACGGTGAACGAGGAATATGTGATTCCTGGTCATTGGAAGCCGATGCCAGAGGACTCCAGCCAGATTTATTCACAATACTATGCTTTGGCCATCGATAATTTTATGTTTCCACAAAAAACAGCAAAGCGAAAATCGCCATATTACATCAATGAAGGTACCAATATCGATTATAATATCGTCATTTTCACTCCTGAAAAATGGAATGTTGAAACCGAGTATTATAAATCAGACAACCCTTACTTTGAATATACGTACCAAACCAAATACTCGAATGCCAGGATAGACCTTATCCATAAGTACAAAACTTTAAGCGACAATGTCCCCGCCGAGGATTATTCTGAATTTCTAAAAGCCCATGAAAAAGCGGCAGAAAATATTTCGTATTACCTCACTTATAATCCAGGCTTTGCCAATAGTGTTGCTACTACCGATAACTCTAACATTTCGTGGTTTGCGGTTATCTTATTTTTAGTTGTATTTACCGGGGCGGGTTTTATATGTTACTTAATTTACGTAAACTACGATATCCCATCTAAATCGCATCCAAACGATCATCGCCCCATTGGTGGCTGGTTAATTTTAATAGCAATAGGCCTTTGCATTTCCCCTTTACTCACGTTATCTCCAATGATTTATAATGAGTATTTCACCTCCAATTATTTATTACTTTGGTCTACAGGGAATAAAGCTTTAGTAGGACTTGTATTTTTTGAAATCATTTTCAATGCTGCTTCTCTTGCTTTCAATATTTTTATATTGATTATTTTCTTTAAAAGAAGAACAATAGCGCCAAAACTCATAATTGCTTTTTATGTTTTCAATTTTATAGGGGTAAGTTTAGATACTTTTGTGGCCGCAATCATTCCCGCCGTAAATTCTATAACTCCCGAACCCGATCTATATAGGGAGTTATTTAAATCACTAATTGCCTGTTTAATCTGGATCCCTTATTTCGCTATTTCTGAAAGGGTTAAAGACACTTTTGTAAATAGATATAAAAAGCAAAATATTGAAACGACAGATATCGAGAACATGAATCTACAAGAAAATCAAGGTTCGGTGAATTCTTAAAAACATATTCTTAACCCGAGGTCGATTATTTCAGGATTTTAGGACATTGAGTGAATTTTCAAAGAAAATTTATTTGTATCGAAATACAACCAAAAAATGGAAGCTTCGATATAAATTCTTTCGCATAGGTTTCAATCCGTATCCGGGATCATCTTAAATCGAACTCAGGTTCTTAAAGCGAAAAAACAAGCTATATAAAAAACAATTTTCGTCAACCTAAAATTATTGCGCATCTTACATAACTATCAATTAGCATGATGAGATTCTGAAATAAACCTGTCTGCCGAAAGGCAGGTTCAGAATGACATATTTGGATACTTTCCAGACAGTTTTTTAGTGGAAAAATATCTCCAACTAAATCGATCTCGATTTTATCCTTTTCTTCGGAAACCTTTAACAGCGGCGGGGCTTTTTAATCCTTAAATTGAAAATCATAACAAAAGTAATCCCATGTCATTTTTCAAGAAAGTAAGAAATACCGTAGACCTGTTAAAGTCGGTTGATATGGATCAGCTGGCAAAAATCAATAAACAAATCGATTTATCTGAAGCCATGAAGACTTTAGGTAAATTAGATGAGCGCCAGCTTGCGGGGCTCATGAAAATGTTAAAAACCAAGCGACATAAATCGCAAAGTGACCTCCCTCCTATCGATGGTGATTTTTATAATCTGGATTATAAGCTTACCGAAGAACAGCGCAAACTTCAGATGGAAGTACGTACTCTTATGGAAGATGAGATCAGACCTTTAATCAATGATCATTGGAATAGGGCAAAATTCCCATTCGAGATCATCGAAAAATTCAAAAAGCTGAATATTGCCGGGATACCTTACGAAGGATATGGCTGCCCAAATCTTCCGTTCTTAATGGAAGGGATTATTGCACAGGAAATTGCAAGGGTAGATGTTTCTACCTCAACCTTTTTTGGTGTGCACAGCGGCCTGGCCATGGGATCTATTTATTTATGTGGTAGCGAGGAACAAAAGCAAAAATGGCTTCCGCAGATGCAAAAACTGGAGAAAATCGGTGCTTTTGGATTAACCGAGCCAAACGTAGGATCTGGCGTTGCAGGTGGCTTAGAAACGACCTGTAAATTTGATGGTGAAAACTGGATCTTAAACGGACAAAAAAAATGGATTGGTAATGCCACTTTTGCCGATGTGATTATTATTTGGGCTCGCGATGAAGAAAGCAATCAGGTTAAAGGATTTTTGGTAGAAAAAGACAATCCCGGCTTTAAAGCGGAAAAAATGGAAGATAAAATGGCGCTTCGTATAGTCCAAAATGCCCTTATCACGCTTACCGATTGTAAAGTAGCCGAAAATGATCGATTGCAAAATGCCAATTCGTTTAAAGATACCGCCAATGTATTACGAATGACACGTGCCGGTGTTGCCTGGCAGGCCGTAGGTTGTGCTCGTGGTGCTTACGAAAGTGCGCTTAAATATACTCGTAAAAGAGAACAATTTGGGCGTCCTATTGCTTCTTATCAGCTAATCCAAAATCATTTGGTAGAAATGGTTTCTAACCTTACTGCCATGCAAACCTTATGTTTTAGGTTATCTGAAATGCAGGATCAGGATATGCTTACCGATGAGCATGCTTCTTTAGCCAAAGTATATTGTAGTATGCGAATGCGTGATGTAGTGAGCCGTGCGCGTGAAGTAATGGGAGGTAATGGAATCTTACTGGAACACGATGTTGCCCGTTTTGTTGCCGATGCTGAAGCGATCTACAGTTACGAGGGTACCAAAGAAATAAACTCGCTCATTGTTGGTAGGGCAATTACCGGCTATAGTGCTTTTGTTAGCTAACAAAAAATCAAATTAAAAATCAAAACCCTCGATGAGGGCAAAAAATTAGAATTAAATGTCTGTATTAGTTGTATCTCCCGGAAGAGATGTATCCCATTGGGTAGAAACCCTTAAAAGTCAGCATCCGGGAATGAATGTTTATGTATACCCTGAAGATCACGACAAAGAAGAAGTTGAATTTGCTATTAGCTGGAAACATCCCCGCGGACTCTTTAAAAATTACCCCAATTTAAAAGTGGTAGCATCGATGGGCGCGGGGGTAGATCACATTACCTCGGACCCTGAATTTCCCGAAGGCGTAAAAATCACAAGAGTGGTCGATAAGCAGTTAACCAGTGATCTTAGTGAATTTGTTCTGGCGTTAGTAATGAATCATACTCGTCATCTTTCAGCTTATAAACATCAGGAAAAAGACAGCAATTGGAATGTTTTAAAATATTGTCATAATAGTGATATGAAAGTTGGGGTAATGGGAATGGGCGTTATTGGTACAGCCACCGCTCAACTTTTAGCCAAAAATAAATTTAAAGTTTCAGGATGGTCCCGTTCAGAAAAAGATTGTGAAGATATTACCTCTTATTACGGTGACAATAGTCTGGATGAGTTTTTAAAAGAATCTGAGATCCTGATATGCCTTTTACCGCTAACCGATGAAACTAGCGGAATCTTAAACAAAGTATTGTTCGAAAAACTTCCAAAAGGTGCTTACGTGATCAATGTTGGTCGTGGTGAGCATTTAGAAGAAAACGACCTTATAGAAATGATCGATAGCGGGCATCTTGCCGGTGCCGCATTAGACGTTTTTAAAGAAGAACCTTTACCTGAAGACCATGCCTTTTGGACTCACGAAAGAATCAGTATTACTCCGCATACAGCAAGTTTAACACAAGCCGAATCTGTTGTTCCCCAGATTGTAGAAAATTACGAACGTTTCCAGGAGGGTGAAGAACTTAAAAATCTGGTAGAACAAGATCGCGGCTATTAATCGATAAATTATGCTCATCAAAAACATCTTAGTTGCCGTAGACTTTAATGAAACCGTAGGCGAAATGCTTACGTATGCCGAAAGCTTCGCTGAAAAATTTGAAGCTAAAGTATGGTTGGTTCATGTCGCTGAGCCCGATCCCGATTTTATAGGATACAACGTTGGCCCACAATATATTCGTAATACCAAAGCCGAAGAGTTTAGGCAGGAACACCGCATGTTACAACAGCTTTGCGATTCTTTTATCGAAAAAAATATAGCGTCTGAAGCCCTGCTTATTCAGGGATCTACTGTTGAGACTATTTTGGAAGAAGCGAAAAAGCTTAAAACAGACATGATGATAGTGGGCACCCATAAACACGGATTCTTTTATCATCTTTTTGCTGAAAGTGTTGCTATGGAAATCCTAAAGCAATCGAAAATTCCGGTGTTTACGGTTCCTATTGAAGAGTAATAATACTACGATGAAAAATGCAAACCTGCCAGTGATAACTTAATCTGGCAGGTTTGCCACATAAATTTTGAAAAAAAAATTATTGAAGGTTTAAGTTTTAAGCTTTACTCCTTATCCTTGATAGTATCATATAACACTACCAAAGGATGAAATCGAAACATTAAATGTTATCGATCCCCATTAAAAACTAAATTCGCCACGCAGATGACGAAATTTTCTTTCTCAAAGCGCATAAAGATTAAAAAAATAGGAGAAAAAAATAACACAAAATACATCATAAAATAACCGATTAAAACTATCCGGTTAAATTCAATTTAAGTCTTAAAAGATCTTTTTACTACTGCTGAAATTGGTTACTTTTGCACTCAATTTCAGCAGTTATTTTTATGGAAGTTTTCAACCAAGAAAGATTATTACAAGTACACGAGCGTATCGCTCCTTATATTCATAAAACGCCAATTTTAAGTTCAACCTTAATCAACGAAATTGCGGGATGCGCTATCTTTTTTAAATGTGAGAATTTTCAAAAAATGGGTGCTTTTAAGATGCGTGGCGCCACCAATGCCATTTTACAGCTTAGCCGGGAGGATCAGCAAAAGGGAGTCGTAACCCATTCTTCGGGGAATTTCGCGCAGGCTTTATCGCTGGCCGCAAAAAGTTTAGGTGTTCCTGCTTATATTGTGATGCCCTCGAATGCTCCGCAGGTTAAAAAAGATGCAGTAAAAACCTACGGCGGAAATATTACCGAATGCCCTGCTACCCTAAAAGATCGTGAAGAAACAGCTCTAAAAATCGTAAATGAAAAAGGAGCTACTTTTGTACATCCTTCTAATGACATCGAGGTGATTTTAGGACAGGGAACAGCTGCTCTAGAATTGCTTCAAAAAAAGCCCAATCTTGATATCGTGATAACGCCCGTTGGTGGTGGCGGACTTATTGGTGGTACTGCCCTGGCTGTAAATTTATTTGCTCAAAGCACAAAAACAATAGGCGCGGAACCTTTTGAAGTAGACGATGCGTATCGCTCCCTAATTTCAGGAAAGATTGAGACCAACGAAAGCATTAATACCATTGCTGACGGACTAAAAACGCAACTTGGCGACAAAAACTTCCCGATCATTCAAAAACACGTTGAAGAAATTATTCGGGTTACTGAAGACGAAATTAAAAATGCGCTAAAATTAATCTGGGAACGCATGAAAATTGTCGTAGAACCTTCCAGCGCTGTTGCATTAGCTGCCATTTTAAAAGAACCCGCCAAATTTAAAAACAAGCAAATAGGCTTAATCATTTCAGGCGGAAACGTAGATTTAGGGAAATTATCGGAATTGTTTTAGGTTAAGAATTTTCTCAACATAAAAACACTTTTAACCGGAGTACTATTATTGGCATTATGGATCATTTATTGATTTTTTTTTAGAAATGGCAGTAACAATGACTTCAAAAGATGAGCATTAAAAATAATCGATTTTTAGGCTAAAAACAAGTTGCTATTGATTTTATAATGTTTCGAATTTTTAAAATTCACGGTTTCAACACACTAATCGTTACCAGCATTTGCCCAATATGCCGTTGGCTGTGTTCTGCGGCATGAAAGTACAATCCAATAACACTAGAAGGTAATTGTTTTCGGCCCACACCTCTTTGTTCAGTCAGGATCGCTTCAGGAGTGTTTTTAAAAATTTTCAACGCCTCATCTACTTTTTCAGAAAAAGCATGAGTCAAATCATCCATTTTCACTTCTGGATTTTCTACACCTTCATTGCGCAGGTATTCAAATTGTTTTTTAGAGAGCGGTTTTTCTTCGGCATAAGTTAACATCCTGTCTAAAACTCCGGTAATATGTTGTAGATGAAAGCCAACACTGGCTCTTCCGGCAGGTTTCTCCCAAAGTAACGCTTCAGGAAAATCTTCGGTATATTTAAAAACCTCTTCTTTAGATTGTAAAAGCGCATGTGCAGCCGGTTGCAATAATTTTGGGATATCTGGTAATGCTCCTCTTAACCAGACTTCAGGTTGGTTATTTTTCATCATTATTTTTTACGACAAAATAGGCAATTTTAACTTCTAGCCTACTGTCTCTATTCTATTTTTAATAAGTGTAAATTTGATCATCATCTTTTAGTTGACTGATATTCAAATCCAATCTGGAATACCAACTATTTTGCATCAGCTATAAATAGTTTATGATTTCTTTAAAATTAAATGCTTAAAAAATATACGTTATTTATCAGATTAACCAATGCTTAATTACAAGTATTAAAATTAAATCGGTCAACCTAGGTTTACTCGATAATCGAGATTAAATGCTATGATCCTGATGGGATCGGAAGACCTTGGAATAAAAATAATGTCTTAACCAATGCCTCACGGGTTTGCCCTGAGGTGGTTTACTTTTTAACCATGGAACTTTACATTACTACGGCGATTATTTTTATAGGAATATTCCTCTTTATTAAGGATTATTTCTCGATCGATACCACATCGATCCTTATCATGGCGCTTTTTATTGTAAGCGGGGTTCTTAGTCCTGAAGAAGGCTTTTCAGGATTTAATCATCCTGCTACCATCACGCTGGGCTGTATGTTTGTGGTTAGCGCCGCTATTTTTAAAAGTGGGATTATCGATAGTTTTAGCGATAAGATTATTAGGATCGCAAAAATCAATTATGTTTTTGCCCTCATGATTTTCTGCTTTTCTGCTGCCTTATTTTCAGCATTTATAAATGATACCGCTGTAGTCGCTATTTTAATCCCCATGGCCTTACTGGTTTGTAGAGAAACCGGTATAAGCCCGGCACGATTACTAATCCCAATTTCTTTTTCGGCTTTATTTGGGGGCACCTGTACTTTAATAGGGACCTCAACAAACATTTTGGTGAGTGGAATTGCAAAAAAAAGCGGACTGGAGCCGTTTAATATGTTCGAGTTTACTTTACCGGCTTTATGTTTACTGGCCATTGGTTTAACCTACCTTATTTTTGTAAGTCCGTGGTTGTTACCTAAACGCGTAGAGGCTCACGAAAGTGGTTTAACCAAGGAAGCGCAAAATTATTTAGCCGAAGTAGTTTTAAGTAAGGATAGTACAGATGTAGACCATTCTATCGTGAAATCGAAACTGGTAAGCCAGTATGGGGCACAAATTCTTTCGATTAAAAGAAAGCATCATCGTATGTACGAAATTAATGGTGATACGGTGCTAAGAGCTGAAGATTCGATGAAAATTTTAATCGATCCTCAACATCTTTCAGAATTGATGGATAAAGGCGGTTATGCCTTAATTGGGGATAAAACAGATCTTCTTGAAGCTGAAAAGAAAAACGAGAATAAAGAGGAAAAAACGATCTACGAAGTAATGATCCCTTACGGCTCTCCTTTAGCCGAGCGTTCTTTACGACAGTTAAACTTTAGGAATATTTATTATGCTTCAGTACTGGCACTTAGGCACCGTAAAGAAATTATTACTCAGGATTTCTCGAATGTGGTTTTAAAAGAAGGCGATATGCTATTATTGTATGCCGCACAAAAAGATATTCAGGCGTTAACTTCAAGAAAATTAATGGTGGTTTTATCGAATTATCAGGCTAAAAAAGTAAATTATAAAAAAGCGATCCCGGCTTTACTCATCACGCTGGGGGTCGTTTTATCGGCAGCCTTAAACCTAACCTCGATACTAATAAGCGCAATGATTGGTAGTTTATTGCTGGTTACCACTTCTATTTTAAAACCTAAAGAAGCCTACGATGCTATAGAATGGAAAGTTATTTTTATGATGGCCGGGGTACTTTCTATGGGAAAAGCGCTAGAAAAAACAGGCGGATCTGAAGTGATTTCTCAATTTATCTTTGAGCAAATTGGCGATCTTGATCCACGTATTATATTAAGTTTAATATTTCTTATTACCTTTCTATCTACAAATATTTTAAGCAGTAAAGCCGCAGCAGCATTAATGGCTCCTATCGTGATAAGCCTTGCCGGTACTTTACAATTAAGTGAGAAACCATTTTTGATTGGGGTGATGTTTGCCTGCTCCTTAACTTTTATGACACCGGTGAGCTACCCAACGAACACCATGGTTTATGGCGCCGGAAACTATAAGTTTAATGATTTTTTAAAGTTTGGAACACCATTAAATTTCATTATTTGGATTGCAGCATCGTTTATCATCCCAATGTTTTTCCCATTTGAAGTTTAATTTTTGAAGCTTTTAATTATGAGAAAAGTAAAACTGAGTAACCCATTTAAAACAAGGATCATCGATGAGAAACTCATCAGGGAACATCTTGCGTTGGAAAGAACAAAACTTGCCAACGAGCGCACGTTACTTGCCTATATTAGAGCGTCCCTGTATTTACTTATTGGCGGGCTTGCTTTGCTTCAAATTAAAGAGTATCCAGAATTACATTGGCTAGGATACGGTGCATTTTCAGTGAGTATTATATTTTTGTCGGTTGGGATTGTAAGGTATATTCACCTTAATAGAAAATTAATCAAATTATTACGTCCCGAAACACCTTCAGAAAATAACGAATCTTAAGTTCTATTTTGCTACAGTCTATTTTTCATTACTCCATGCATTTTTTGGCGATAGGATTTATCGCCTATTTTTTTGACAAAAAAAACTGGAAACAAAATTGGATCATCTTGGCAGCAACAATGCTGGTAGATTTAGATCATGTTTTTGCCAGTCCTGTTTTTGATCCACATCGCTGCGGAATTGGTTTTCATCCGTTACATTCGCAAATTGCCATTATCTGCTATATTCTAGGGGCTGTTTTCCTGAAAAAAGGCATTTTTAAACTGATTTTTATAGGCTTGTGTTTCCACATGCTTACCGATTTTTCAGATTGCCTATGGACATTCTCAAAATGCGGTGAATGTTATGAAAATTCAGCCTTAAAACAACTTATCTCAAACAGTTTATAAAAAATACAAGCCGTTTAATTAAAAACGGCTTGTGCAAATGGAAATAACAACCTAAACCTAACCAACTTTAAATTCTATGTTCTTCATTGCAAAAAGTTTATTGCTTTTTATCGAATTTCGACTTTTTAAAATTCGTATTTTCAGCATCAATATGATCGATATAGAGCAATTTTTTTTTTATAACTCTATAAAGAATTAAAATGCTCATGCTCTTCTTTGGTAAGCATTCGGGATCTTATAATAAACCTTTTACCCTTAGGGATTTCCAAAGAAAAGCTCGCTCCTCTACCCGGGGTGACATCTACAGTAAGATGCGTATGTTTCCAATATTCAAATTGATCGTGGCTCATATAAAAAGATACCTGTCCCACTTCACCTAAATAAATATCATTATCGTCCAGATAGAAATCTTCTTTTGGCAGCAGCATTGGCGACGAACCATCGCAACAGCCACCGCTTTGGTGAAAAATCACCTCACCGTGTTCTGCTTTAAGCTCTTTTAACAACATTGCAGCCTGTTTGGTTATATCCACTCGTTTATAAGTCATATTCTAAAAGAATCCCAGTTTATTCTTGTCGTAAGAAATAAGCATATTCTTAGATTGGCGATAATGATTAAGCATCATTAAGTGATTTTCGCGACCAAAACCAGATTTTTTATACCCCCCAAACGGCGCGTGTGCAGGATAATCGTGATAGCAATTTACCCAAACACGACCTGCTTTTATCGCTCGCGGAATTTGATATAATTGATGCGCATCCCTTGTCCATACTCCTGCGCCTAATCCATAAAGGGTATCATTGGCAATTTCTATAGCTTCAGCTTCATCCTTAAAAGTACAGACCGAAACTACCGGGCCAAAAATCTCTTCCTGAAAAACGCGCATTTTATTGTGTCCTTTTAAAATTGTTGGTTTTACATAAAATCCATTACCTAAATCGCCGTCCAGTTTTGCAGCCTCCCCACCTGTTAAAATTTCAGCACCTTCTTCTTTACCAATATTTATATATGATAGAATTTTCTCATGCTGATCGTTAGAAGCCTGTGCTCCCATCATGGTATCGGGATTAAACGGATCGCCCATTTTTATAGCCTCTGTCCTGGCGATAACCTTTTCGATAAAAGCTTCATAAATATCTTCCTGAATTAATAACCGGGAAGGACAGGTACACACTTCCCCCTGATTTAAGGCAAATAAAACCGCGCCTTCAATACATTTATCTAAAAACTCATCATCATGATCCATCACGCTATTAAAGAAAACATTAGGCGATTTCCCTCCAAGTTCCATCGTTACCGGATGCAGGTTTTTAGAAGCATATTGCATAATCAACTGCCCGGTTGTAGTTTCTCCCGTAAAAGCCACTTTATCTACATCTGGGCTGGAAGCCAAAGGTTTCCCAGCTTCTGGACCAAAACCATGAATCACGTTTAATACGCCTTTTGGTAATAAATGCCCTACTTTTTCAGCAAATATCGTTGCTGAAGCCGGAGTTTGTTCTGCCGGTTTTAACACGATACAGTTTCCGGCAGCTAAGGCGGGCGCTACTTTCCAGGCCATCATTAACAACGGAAAGTTCCACGGAATAATTTGTGCCACCACTCCTAATGGTTCCTGAATGATTAATGAGAGGGTATTTTTATTTAATTCTGAAGCACTGCCTTCTTCAGCTCTAATTACTGAAGCAAAATATCTAAAATGATCTACTGCCAGGGGAAGATCGGCATTCAAGGTTTCACGAATGGCTTTACCATTATCTGAAGTTTCAATTTGCGCAAAATGCTCCAGGTTTTCTTCTAGAATATCTGCGATCTTATTAAGTATGGCCGAACGCTCGGTAACCGAGGTATCCCCCCACTCTTCTTTAGCGGCATTAGCAGCTTCGATCGCCTTTTTTACATCGGCTTCTTTAGATCTTGGAAACTTTGCAATAAGCGAATTATCTACCGGAGAATAATTATCAAAATACTCGCCATCGATAGGATCTACAAATGCTCCGTTAATATAATTGCCATATTTTTCTTGGAATTTTGGTTTAGAATAACTCATAATAACTATGTTTTTAATATTTAAACTTAAAATTCTATAATTATTTGTTTTAAAAATTGAACTTTCCTATTTTTAATTACTACATTTCTATCGATTTAATAATTTAGCGAATTTTGAATGATAATCTTTTAAAATATGAGAGTTGCAGAAAGCTGCAAACCTTTATTGAGAACCGTACGATTTACAGTGCAGATTATGCCGAGCTCAATGTTTTTGAAACGCAACAGGTGGTAGAGAAAGTGGACTTACAATTTTCTTATCCCATTATAGCCAGCATGCTTTCTGGTAAAAAGATTATGCATTTAAAAAACCATGAACCTTTCGATTTTTTTCCCGGTGAAAGTGTAGTTCTCCCTTCTCACGAAAAAATGATTATCGATTTCCCTATGGCGACAACAGCCTCGCCTACCCGCTGCCTGGCGCTTGGTATAGATCCCGATAAAATTCAGGAGACCGTAAATTACTTTAATGAGAATACAAGGGTAGAGTTTGAAAACGACAATTACGACCTTCAGGTAACTTCAGCCCATCTGGAAAATAACGTACAGGTACAATATGTTTTAAATCGTATTTTTAAAACTTTTTTAAGTGACGAAAAAGCTAAAGATGTTTTGCTGGATCTTATGGTAAAAGAACTGGTCATTAGGCTTCTTCAAACCAAAGCAAAATTAATATTGCTGGATAATTCTTCCCTTTTTGATAATAATCGTATGGCTTTTATTGTAAAATATATGCGTGAAAATTTGTCCAAAAACATTTCTGTAGACGAATTGGCCGCAAAAGCCTGTATGAGTAGCTCTAACTTCTATAAAACCTTTAGGAATACGCTTGGTGAAAGCCCTATCGATTATTTAAACGGTGAACGTATAAAGTTTGCAAAGAAGTTAATTCAGCAAACTTCAGATAAACTGGCCGATATTGCATTTCAGGCTGGATTTAATAATGTTAGCTATTTTAACCGCCAGTTTAAAAAACTGGAACGTATTACCCCTAACCAATACCGAAAAAGTGTGCGGGCTAACACGTATGCTTCTTAACTATCTTCGGGACAAAGCCACAAAACATTTAATTTGCATAATACATTTTTAAAACGCGACAAGTCTGGGAACATTTAATCTCGGCTATCGAATAAAGTTTAAAAAAAACATAAAATCATCGTATTCTTACATAAGAAAGTTAAGATTCTATACCTTAGGCCTCAGTTACTTAAATTTCGATGAAAGTGATTTAAGTTTCAGGATTTTTGTATTTTGTAAGAATTAGTGGCGTTTGTAAAAAGTATGCTGAAGTAAATCTTGTATCTTTACACCCTAAAAATTTATCCAAACAAACTAAGCGAAGAATAACGATTATGCATGTAGCGATTGCAGGGAATATTGGTGCTGGTAAAACCACACTAACAAGATTACTCGCCAAACACTATAGATGGGAACCCCATTATGAAGACGTTCTGGAAAACCCTTATCTTGAAGATTTCTACAACAAGATGGAACGTTGGTCTTTTAATCTGCAAATCTATTTTCTAAACAGCAGGTTTAGACAAATATTGCAGATTAGGGAAAGTGGTAAAAAAATCATTCAGGATCGTACCATTTATGAGGACGCCCATATTTTTGCTCCTAACCTACATGCCATGGGTTTGATGACCAATAGGGATTTTGAGAATTACAGATCCTTGTTCGAACTAATGGAAAGTGTAGTACAAGGCCCAGATTTGCTTATTTATTTACGAAGCAGTATCCCTAATTTGGTTGCCCAAATACAAAAACGGGGAAGAGAGTATGAAAACTCGATTTCCATCGACTATTTAAGTCGGCTTAACGAACGCTATGAAGCCTGGGTTCACAATTACGACAAAGGAAATTTATTAATCGTTGATGTAGATAACATTAACTTTGTAGATAATCCCGAAGATCTTGGCGACATTATTAACAAAATTGACGGAGAAATAAACGGACTATTTTAAACTTTAGATTATGGAATCTACTAAACTAAAACGACCAAAACATAAGGGCTCCCCAAAGCTTTTTGAAAATCCTATTTTAGAAAAATTAACACATACGCACATTTCTGCACCGTTAATTATTTTCTTTGGTACATCTGCGGCACTTATTTACTACGGAATTTTTGAAAAAGGGTTTAGAACCCCTGAAATATTAGCCTGGTTTGCTGGTGGACTATTATTTTTTACTTTAATTGAATATTTAGCACATCGCTATTTATACCATATCCCGGCCACTACACCAAGAAGGCAAAAAATTTCGTACACCATGCACGGGGTACACCATGATTACCCAAAAGATAAATCGAGATTGGCCATGCCGCCAGTACTCAGTTTAATTGTTGCTTCTGTATTGTTTATAATTTACAGAGCGATATTGGGCGATTATGTATTTGGTTTTTTAGCGGGGTTCTTAGTGGGGTATGCTAGTTATCTTGCGGTACACTATTCGGTACATGCTTTTAAAGTGCCTAACAACTTTTTAAAAATCTTATGGCACCATCACAGTATTCACCATTATCGTGAACCAGATCGTGCTTTTGGAGTTTCTTCGCCGTTTTGGGATCATGTTTTTAGAACAATGCCCAGAGAAACACCTGCCAGTGCCAAAACTGCGGTAGGAAAAAGTATAGATGATGACAATCAAGGAAAAGCACATACGCACTAAGTATCTTTTCCTATTTTTTCATACAATAAAAAAGAGGCTGTTTTTAAAGAAAAACAGCCTCTTTTTTATTGTAATTTCAAGAAATTAACTTGTTTTAAGGGACTAAAATTAATCCTCAACATTAGAGTGATTAGCATCACTTTCTTTCACCGGACTTAAAACACCTTCTACAATTCCAGGCTCTGCATTTATAGTTTTGGCAATTTCTTTTATATCGGCCGCAGAGATATGATCTACAAGTTTTTCGAAGCTTTCTTGTGTTCTCACCGGAATTTCTTTATCTAAACTAGCTACTATTTGCGACAACCAAAAACCGTTATCTTTTAGGGCTTCTTTTCTATTCTTCTTAATGTTATTTTTTACTTGCTGCAATTGCTCCTCATCAACTGTCATGGCTATTTTTTTAATTTCATCGTAAACAATTTCTAACAATGTATCCTTTTTATCAGGATTACAGTTAAAACTAACGCTAAGATTAAAGTTGTTTATTGGTTTAATTGCTATGTTTCCACTAACGCTAACTCCATAGCTTCCGCCTTCTTCTTCGCGAATACTTTCCATATACTTTTTATTCAGCAATTCTGCGATCATATACATTGCCATATCATTTTCTGGAGTATAGTTTATTTCGCCATTATAAGACACACTTATAGTGGTTTGCGGAGTTTGCATTTCTTCTGAAATATGTACTGTGGTAATTCCTTTTTGAGGACGCATGTGGTGATCTACAATCGACTCCTTTTTTCCTTCAGGAATACTTCCTAAATATTTCTGGCTTAATTTCAATAAACTTTCTTCCTCAAAATCTCCTACGAAAACAAAAGTGAAATCGCTGGCCTTCGCAATTCGTTCAGTATAAATTTTTGATATTTTATCGAATTTAATTGCATCAATAAGTGACTGATCGAAAATTAGGGTACGGTCGCTATAGTTGGTACTCGCTAATGAAAGGGAATCCTGAAATACACTCTGTACGTTATTCTCTTTCGCTATTAAGTTACTCTCTAAGTTTTGCTTTAAAATATTAAAAGCGTTTTTATCAAAACGAGGAGCTGTAAAATACATATAAATTTCTTGGAGCATGGTTTCTGCATCCTGTGTACTGGACATTCCTGAAACATCATCGCTAAACTCATTAATAGAAGTATTTACAAACACATCTTTACCTGCCAATGATTTTTGTAATTGAATTTTATTTAAAGTCCCTAAACCAGATTCTGAAACTAAATAAGGTGCCACTATTGCATTTGGCAGATCCTGAGTTGCAATTAATGACTGTCCGCCGGGACTAAAACCTTCTAAATAAACTTTATCTTTCTCGAAATCGGTTTTATAAAAAGCAAGTTTCACTCCGTTCGATAACGTGTATACATGACCTTCAATCCCTTCTATTTTTTCTTTAGAAACTACTTTAGCCCCCTTCAGTTCTTTATTGATTAGTGTTTCATCAGATTCTTTTTCTATATATGGCACTAGTTTTTTAGCGGTCACATTTTCTATAATTGCCAAAACTTCAGCCTTTGTTGGGTAAGTATATTCATTAGCTCCCATAGCAGCTACCCCCTGACCGATTTCTCCCTGGTAATTGGCTAAAAAATCGATAATATCTTGGTTGGTGATCTTTTCTAATAAGGAAAGTTTATAATCTAAAGACCATTTGTAATCTGGAATTTCACGTTCTTTAAAATAGGCGTCATAAATCTCGGACGCATACGAATCGTTACTACGTTTATTGCTATTCTTTTTAGCAGATTCAAAACTCACTTTAAAGTCTGCTTTAGCTCTATCTAATTCGGCTTCAGTAGCCCCGTATTCAGCAAAGCGGTTATATTCAGTAAGGGTGAAATTTAAAGCGGATGCTAAACTATCTTTTTTAGGGATGATATTTAGAGTTAATACTTCTAAAGGTCTCACAAATTCTTGAATACCGATACCTGCGTTTAACACCGGGCTATCTTCTGATAAGATTAATTCTGAAAAACGATTGTTCAAAATATAGGTAACGTACCCATTAATTAAATCTTCTTTTTGCTGTTCTAAAACCGACAATTCTTTTGGATGACGTTTTACAAAATAACTTATCGATGGCTCTCCTAATTCATCATCGGTTGCTGTTAGATAAATTAATTCCTTATTCAACGGAACATCGAAATTGGGTCTTTCTGGTAAATTCTCTTTTAATGGGATTTCAGAAAAAATAGATTTTACCTTTTCTTCCATTTTTTGGGTATCGATGTCACCTACGATAATCACCGCCTGCTCATCGGGTCTATACCATCTATGGTAATAAGATCGAAGTGTATCGTATTTAAAATTATTGATGATCTCCATTTTACCGATAGCCATTCGGTTAGCATATTTAGAGTCTTTTAAATATCCCTGTAACCATATTTTAGCAGAAGCCCGATAATTGGGAGTATTTCTAGTTCTCCATTCTTCATTTACGACACCTCTTTCATTGTCAATCTCGTCATCTGTTAACGATAAATATCCAGACCAATCGTGCAATACCAATAGAACAGAATCTATTAATTTTTCATTCTGAACAGGTACCTGATTGATATTATAAACCGTTTCATCGAAACTGGTAAAAGCATTAATCTCTGTTCCGAATTTAATTCCGTTTTTTTCAAGATACTCTAACATTCCTTTATCCTGAAAATTTTCTGAGCCATTAAAAGCCATATGCTCTAAAAAATGGGCTAATCCCTGCTGGGTATCATTTTCTAGAATAGAACCTACATTCTGCGCAAAATAAAAGGAAGCTCTATCTTCAGGTTCTTCGTTATGCATGATATAATAATGCATTCCGTTGCTAAGCTTTCCTCTAACAATATTAGCAGGTTTTATTTGTTGCTGTTGCCCATAACCAAAACTAGTTAGGAATACAAATAGTAAAAAAATACTCTTTTTTATATTCATTTTATTAATTTTTGCTTTGTAATTTATTTTATTGATTTTAGATCTGTTATTTAAATAATATGGTGAATCGCTATAGCTGGATAGTAAGCGGTTTTTTGAACATTTAATCATCTTCAAAACTAATCCTGGTAGCATCGATCTGCCTAGTGGAATCGTTTAAGAATATAAATGCTAAAAAGAATGGTAAATTTGAGTGCTCTCTAGCCTAGATACTCAAAGCATAGCGTCTCGAAATATGATAGATTTTGTTCTCGTTCTGCATTTACTTCTTAATTATAAATACTGGCAAAGCTCCCGTTTTTAATTAACCTGAGAGCTTTACCAATGATAAACCTTGAGATAGCATTTAAAAACATTTTTCTATTTCTAAGACAAACCTCAGGCTATTAAATTTTTTATAAATTGATTAAAATGCTATAGCTACATGCACCTTTTTATCATTTTTGTTTTACCATTTTGATCATCGCTATGAGTTTTGCCTCTTCGGAATCTAAATTACCTTCATAACCTTTTATTTTATATCGAATAAAACCTTTTTCATCGATTATAAATTTAAAGGGGATGGCTTGTACTTTAAAGGCATCTGCTATAGGATAGCTATTAGCTTTTGTTTTAGAATCTTTATAAACATCGAATTGATAATTATGCTTTGATAAGAAATCATTCACATCCTTTTTCACAATAGCTTCAGATTGGTTTTGCATGGTATTGATAAAAAGAAATTTTACATTTTCATCATTTTCATAACGCTTTTTAATGTTTTGCATCGCCGGAAAAGATGCTTTGCATGGGTGGCACCAGGTGGCCCAAAAATCTAGAATCAACATTTTTCCTTTTAAGTCGGCCAATTGCTGTTCATTCCCATCAAAATCTACCAAAGTTACATTTGGAGCTTTTTCAGAAATCATCTCTTTTTCCAACTCCTCTTCTAACTGCTTCTGAAACTGGGAGGCTAATTGTTTTTCGTAGTCTTTAAAATCTTTTTGATTTCCCTGGGTTTCTAAAAATAAGCGTTTAAAACGATCATAATTTTCTTCATAAGCTTCGCCATGCATCTTGATAATTTCATCTAACTGCTGAAAAGCTTTTTTGTTATTACCAATCGTTTCTAAACAATCGGCATAATTTAAATTAGCCTGGATATCTAAATAATCTACGGCATCCTTATAATTTTGGTAATAAGTGATAGCCTCTTCACAGTTTTCCTTTTTAGCTAAAATATTTGCATAAAACAAGTAGGTATCGTTTTGTATGTTGTGAACAGTCTGTTTTAAACTAGTGGAAATGTTTTTATTTTCAATCCACTTTTTAGAGCTATCCATTGTTTTTTGCAAATAACCAAGCGCCTTATCGTATTGACCGCTTTGATAAAACAAATTCGCTATATTGAAATAAGTGATTGCAATTTTTGGATGATCAATAAGTTGATTTACCAATTCTTCTATTCTGCTAAAATCTCCTGCTTCAGCATATTCTTCGATGATAAAATACAGACCCGAATTATAAATATCCTGATTCTCTAAATCGTAATTCTCGGGTGGATATTTTTGTTTCCAGCTTTTGTAAAGCTCATATTTTTTGTCGGGTCCTTCTCCTGAAAAAATGTCTTGATAAGCGGCAAAACGCGCACTAATTCCGTTAGGAAATTTTTCCTTCATAACCACCGAAAGAGAATCGGCCTTCTCACCCTTACCTAGTGTGTAGAAATAATCGAAAGTAAGTAGCACTTTACTTTCGTCACTACTTTCACTTAACTGTTTTAGCCGTTGTTCTAATCTTTTTTGAGCTTCTTCTGTTTGCAATCCGGCTAAAGAATCGAGTTCTTTCTTTATCTTAGAATTACTTTTCGCTGTAAATTCGTCCTGCTTTTTATTATGATTACAGGAAAGAATTCCCGCAATCATAATAAAAAATACCAGATACTGCTTCTTTTTACTTTTCATTGAAATTATTGATATCATCAATTAATATCCTTCAGTTTGTTCTAAATTAGGGTTAGCATTAATTTCGCCATACGATATTGGCCAGTATTGCTTGTGACTTCCCCATGTGGCTTCTCCAAAAGCGGTCTTGTTTTTTACAACTTCATTCATTACGGCATCAATGGCATTTGTTCTTTTTAGGTCAAAAAATCGATATCCGTTTTCAGCAAAAAATTCAACCCTGCGCTCTTTGGCTATTGCTGTTAGAACTTCTTCTTTAGAAGTTGGATTAATAGCAGGCAATCCCGCACGATTACGAATTTCATTAATTCTCGCATTGGCATCACCCAAATTCCCCAATTCAGCATTAGCTCTTGCATTAATTAAATACTGCTCGGCGATACGTAACATAGCAGAAGCTTCTTCTCCAGCTACATCACTTTGATATTTATATGGCAAATAATAGGTTATATCGTTTATCTCCAATGGAAAAACCCAATTTTGAAAACGAAGATCACCTTCCTCAAAAGCAGCTAATTGGCTAGCACTTAAATACGCAGGCGCATAGCTAAACTCCATTTCTATAGGAAGAAAACCAGAATTCCAACTAAAATAAATATTATAATCGGGTACATACTTCATATAAGAATCAGGATTATTATTGGGCATCAGTTCCCAGATCATAGCCTGGCTATCTGTTTTAAAAACATCTTCTAGAGGTACTAAACTTTGCTGGCCACTATTTAATATGCCGGATGAAATTTCCTGCGCTTTTTGCCAATTTTCGGTATGAAGGAACACTCTTGCTAATAAAGCTTTTGCCGCAGTTTTATTAGGCCGTGCCTGAGAGATTGTTTCACTTCCGTCACTAGCTGCGTAATTTTCGGGTAACAAAGATTCTGCCATTTCTAAATCAGCAATGATCTGCTGAAATGCTTCTTCCTGGGGTTGGCGAGACAACTTATTATTCACCTTATAATCTGAAGTTGTAGGCAATGCTATATCTCCATAGACATTGGTTAGATAATAGAAACTTAAGGCCCTTATAAAAAAAGCTTCTCCCAAGTATTGATCTTTATTCACCAGGGTCGCTGTTGTATTATTAATGCCCTCTATTATGGCATTTACCCGATACACTAATGGATAAAAATCAGACCATACAGAAGGTGCATTATTACTATTTAAATCATCATTATAAAAACGCTGATAAGTGATGGAATTGCTATTATTCAACATAAACTCATCGGTATAAAGACCGGTATTTAATGCTAATTCTGAGATATAGGCATTAACCGAAAGATCGGCTAACACACCATTAATCGTAGTGGCCGTTGTTGCATCGTTTACAAAAGTATTTTCTGCATAAAAGGCATCAGATGGAGCCGGAATATCCAGGTAATCGTCGCAACTAGCTATAGATAAAGCGACAACTAAACACAATAATAATTGTATATTTTTTATATTGATTTTCATGTTTTACGAATTTTATATTGAAAACTATAAAGTGAAATTAATCCCGAAAACTATGGTTCGTAAGGGTGCAGTACCAGCCTCAAGTGTCTCTGGATCGTAACCTTTATATTTTGAAATGGTTAATAAATTTTGCCCTTGCACATACATCCTAATACTTTTAAAATTGATTCTATCGGTAAATTCTGAAGGAAAGTCGTAACTAAAATTCACATTTTGTAAGCGGGCATAAGTGGCATTAGTATAGGCCCCCGTACTGTTTTTAAAATAAGCAAAATTTGTATACCCAAGATAGCCTGCTCTTGGTTTGGCTACATTGGTAACATCACCTGGTTGTTGCCAACGGGCATTATAAATATCTTTTGCGATATTCATATTAAAAGTACCTGGTTGATCGCTTTGTGAACCAATAAAATTAAGTGCCTTCTTTTTGGTAAATGAAAACAGCACACTTAAATTAAAGTTTTTATAGTTAAAGGTATTTTGAAAACCTCCAAAAAATTTAGGGTTTAAATCTATAAATTCAGTACGGTCCCTATTATAATCTAAGATTTCACCATTCTCCCATTCGCCAATTTCATCATCGGTCATCTGGCCGTCATTATTTACATCTTTCCAGAAATTATAATTTCCGGTTTCGGGATTTACGCCTTGGTAACTATATAATTTCATACCATTTACAGATTTCCCAATTTCATATTGTAATGAAGGCAAAGCGGCTTCGCTATTAGGGTATGACACTAATTTATTTTTTGGCAAAGTCACATTAAAACTGGTAGACCAGCTAAAATTATCGGTGACTATATTTTTGGTATCTAAGGTAATTTCGTGCCCCCAGTTTCTCACTTCTGCCGGAGAATTCATAGTTAAATAATTTACTCCGGTCACTATAGATAAAGGGAAAGCTACTAACTGATCATTAGAGGTATTATCGTAATAACTTTCTGTGACTGCAATACGACCTTTTAAAAGCTCTAAGTTTATTGCTATCTCTGCTTTTTTCGTTTTTTCCCAATGTAAGAAGGGATTGGCCGGTCCACTAGCTAAGAACCCTCGGTTTCCATTATATGAAAAAGCAGAGCTGTATATGGTTTTATATTGGTAATTGTTTATCCCATCAATACCACTGGTACCGTAACTTCCTCGTAGTTTTGCAAAACTTATAAAGTCTATAGTCTTTTTAAACCAGTTTTCTTCACTCATAATCCAACCCGCGCCAATAGACCAAAACGTCCCAAAGCGATTTCCTGTCCCAAATTTGGTAGAGCCGTCTCTTCTTATGTTAAAATTCAAAAGATATTTATTGACCAGATTATAATTTAAAATCCCAAAACCTCCTATGTAACGATTGGTCAAACTTCTATAGTTGGTATTTACATTTTCTGGATCTGCCATCGTTGGGTTTTTAATCACTTCCTTATTTAAAAGGTTAGTCCCATACGTGTCATTTTTTTCAGTCAATTCATCCATAATGGTGGCTCCTACTTTTGCCGTTAGTTCTCCAAAATCCCCTAAACTTGTCGTGTAGCTAATATTAGGTTCCACCGTTAACGTTCTAATTTTAGAAACACTTAATTCACTAGTGCTTACTTGCCAACTATTGGGATGAAAATAAGTATCGGGTTTTGCAAAAACCTCATTCGATGATAAAATATTAATCCCTGCCATTGTACTAATTTCAAGTCCTTTAACTGGGATATATGTAAAGTTTAGGTTTGAGATTAAATTATCTGTTTTATTTTCATGTATAAGTTCATATATGGATGCTGGATTTCTGGCTAAATAAGAATCATCATAATCGGTCCAGTTTAAAGTTCCATCTTCGTTATATAATTCAGGTGCATTGGGCGCATACAATAAATAGCTATTATTAAAAGGAATAACTGTATTTTTAGTGGTATTGTAAGTCCCGGTTAAGCCTAGATTAAATTTTCGATCATCACTATTCACATTAAAATTAAAGTGAACCCCTCCTGTCTTATTATTTCCGTTCGCATTTTGAATATTTTCCTGGGCGTTATAATTAGCGCGTATTAAATACGATACATTTTCGGTTCCACCAGAATAGCTTAAATTATTAACTGTTGTAAAAGCAGCATCCTCTAAAAAATAATCGATCCAGTCGGTTTCACGATTCGTATCCCAATTTCCATTTAAGTCCCAATCTCCATAGTCAATTATTAGCCCTGCATTTTCTATGGCTTCACGCCTAAAATTCAAGTATTCCTCAGTATTTAACAACTCTGGAGTTTTCCCTCTAAAAGACACTCCATTTCTAGAAGAAAATGAAATTTGGGGTTTCCCTACACGTCCTTTTTTAGTGGTAATGATTATAGCCCCATTAGATGCTTTAGATCCATAAATAGCCGTGGCATCAGCATCTTTTAAGAAGTTGATACTTTCTATATTATTAGGATCAATAAAATTTAGGGCATTCCCTCCAGTCAAACTACCTGTTTCTGAAGCAGTTGGCAAATTACCATAGGGATACCTTACTCCATCGATAACTATTAAAGGGTCTCTATTGCTTACTGAACTAATGGAGTTCTGTCCCCTCATCTGAATACTAATAGGGGAACCTGGCTGCCCATTGGTTTGCCGAATATAAACTCCAGGAACTTTCCCCTGAACAGCTTCTAAAACGTTAGTCACGGGACTTTTCTGGATTTCTTCGCCAGTTATCGTAACAATATTACCCGTACTAAGCCTTTTTGATGTTTTACCATAAGCGGTTATTTGTACCGCATCCAGACCGCTTATAGATTCTTCCATCACAATATCCAAAGGTGCTGTATCACTAATCGTTACTGAAACTTTTTCGAAACCAATAGAAGTATATTCTAATGTCTCCCCAATTTTGGCTGCGATAGCATACTTTCCATTTTCATCGGTAAAAACTCCTCTGTTCTTATCTTTTATGCGAACTGTGATTCCCATTAAGGGTTCTCCATCAATGCTAGTAATAGTCCCATGAACCAGATTCTGCATATTTGCTGAAGCGTTTCTTTTATCTGAAGAAGCTTCAATCCTTTTTTGGAGTTTTAAAATGATTTGGTTATCATCCATCCGAAAATCAATATTTTCTTTTGATAACACATCCTTCAAAACTTCTTCTAATGGTTTTTCTTTAGCTTTTACGTCTACTTTTTTAGATAGATCAATATCGCCTACATGGTACAGAAAAGAGTAGTCGGTAATGCTTTCAATCTTATTAAAGAGCTTTTTTAAGCTTATTTGCTGTTCGTCCAAAGAAATTTTAATCGTTGATTGTGAAGTTGCGTATGTTTGCATACTAAATAGTGCAAACAATAAGGTAATGAAACCTATTTTTAAACTGTCGTTAAATTTGGGCCATAGTGACTTTACCCCTTCTGCATTAGAGTTTTTTTTCATACTTTTAAATTGTAGATAATTGTGGTTTAATAAATCACGCTATTTCAACAGGATATGTGCCAGCATGTCCTGTTTTTTAACGTATAATCACTTCGTTATCATTTATATGATATTCAAAATCATAGCTTTGTTTAAATGATTCCAAAATTTTGCTGATACTTTGATTTTCAAATTTTGCGGTAAAACGTTCTCTTTTTAAACTTTCATCTTCAAAAATTATCCGTTTATTAAATTTCCTTTCCAGGGTGTTTGCAATATCCCCTAAGCTTTGCTCTTCAAAAACCAAGATTCCATTCATCCAGGCTGTATAAATATTGGTATCAACCTCGGCCGTTTTAAAGGTATCTGAAGACTTTGAATATTTTGCCATCATCCCAGGCTGTAAATAAACAGTAGGTTTGTCTGGTCTTTTAACAGCAACTTTTCCCTGCACTAAAACTGCAGTTGCATAAGAGTTATTTTTATAGGCACTAAAATTAAAACTGGTACCTAACACCTCTACATCTAGTTGTGCTGAATGTACAATAAAAGGCCTCTTCTCATCATGATAAACCTTAAAATATCCTTCTCCTTCTAAGAGAACTTCCCTGGTTTCATTCTCCTTAAAACCGCTTGGATAGGTGAGCTTACTTCCAGAATTTAGATGCACCACACTACCATCTGCCAAGGCTATAACTACTTTTTTGCCTTTAGGAACACTTAGTACATTTTTACTTATAGCTACTTTATTTGAAAGCGAAGAATAAGTTATGGTATCTCCTTTTTGTTGTACCAAAATTTCATTAGTTTTAGTCTTGATTTCAAAACTATTATCTTTTAAAACTTCGGTAGCTCCACTCTCTGTCTCTATAGTCACATATTTACTTTCATTGGTAAGTGTATTGTGTTTTTGAAAGAAATAAAAAAAGATAGTTCCCATTGCAACGATCATTATCGCAGCGATCCTTAAATATCTTCTCCTTGGTTTTAAATCCCGTACATTACTTCCCCTGGTTTTTATCCCCTTAAATACTGCCTTTTTATCTTCTGTATGACTATTTACATACTTTAAATTCAGTTTATAATTTAACCCAACTGCTTTTTTAAAATAAGCCCTATTCTCTTCGCTTTTTAGTAAATGGTTCAGTTCCTCTAAATCCTTATCGGTAATCTCTCCATTAATATATTTTTCAATTAAATATTCCAATTCTTTCATTTCAACTACAACTATTCACTGTTTTCCTTAAAAACGTTTCGAATTATCAAATCCCCTGCTCTATTATTGTTTTTTTTCATATTATTTAAATAAATATTAAATTACAGTTAAGACACCCTAAACAATGCATAATAATCAATTTACATTGTAAAATAACCCCATCAACTACAATATCCTTAACTGAAATAGATAATTTCTCCTGTATCCCAACCAACATTCTGTAAAAATCACTCCCTAGTCATAAAGAATTTCTTAGAGTTGTTTACATTTGAAATCATTTCAGGAAACTAGAAATAAAGTGGCTACCGGTAAATATTCTAAAAATGAAGAACTTCTTAGCTCGCTAAAAAATGGCGACGAAAAAGCTTTTGAATATATTTTTGACACTTTACACGATAAACTTTTAGCATTTGCTATGGGATATACCAGGGACAAAGCGATCGCTAAAGATCTTGTTCAACAAAGCTTTATCAAACTATGGGAGAAGAGAAAAGATTTAGCAGAGAATACCATCATCCCAGCGTATATGTTTACGGTTTGCCGAAATAACTTTATTGATAAATACAGACAGGATCAAAAAAAAGTACTACTTACCGACAAAATTTACCTTGAAAGTGTTTTAGATGCTGAAGCAGAAAGCGAAGAAAAAATGCTTTATAAAAAGCAACTTTTAGAGCAGGCTATAGAAAAATTACCAAAAAAATGCAAAGAGGTGTTTTTATTAAAACATAAAGAGAACTTGAGGCAGAAAGAAATTGCCGCTTATCTTGAAATATCTGAAAAAACGGTAGAAGACCACGTCTCTAGAGCGATGCGTATGCTAAGGAATGAATTACTGCTTCTACTTATAACAATATTACTAAACTATCTTTAGTACCCACAAATCTATTTTATAAATCCGTTTTCACGAGCATGGGCAATGGCTTCAGCCGAGCTATGTACCATTAACACCGGGGTACTATCAAAATTGTCGATAATACTTTGCACACGTTTCATCTGCTTTTTATGATTAACACTTCGTAGATAAATGGCCAATATTCGATCGGAATGTTGTGCTGCAATATCTGTATAAATTGTCGCATCATGCTCTCCGCTATCCCCTATCAGAATAAATTTTAAATCGGGATAGGTTTTAAGAATGTTAAAAATCTCCCGCTGCTTGTGTGGTTTTTCAGGTTTTATGCTTTTCTCGAAGGGATGCCTCATATCTCTAAGTAAGATTGGCCCTTTTGGGAATCCATTATAATCCAGGAACAACTTTAGGTATTCGTACATATTCCACGGACTATTACTTAAATAAAACACAGGATTTCGATTACCTTCAGCCCTACCTTTATGCAAAAGCTTATATAAATTTGGGGCGCCTTTTAATGGCATTCTTTTATAAGCATTGGTAAGCAACGAATTTTTAAGCAATCGCCACTTTAAAAATGAAGTGACTCCGGTATGTAAAATCGTATCGTCTATATCGCTAATTACTCCGTATTCCGCATCTACGGAAGGGATTAAAAAACGTCCTTTAAAAGGATCGCCTAAAAGTTCGGTTTTTGGCTCTAGCTTTTCCCGGTAATACAAATGATAATCTACCCAACCCTGCTCGTCTGCTACTTCAGCTATATTATTTTCTAAAGTTTGATTGAATAGAAAATAACCTTCATCGTTGGTGGTGGTTTTCAGGGTTATTTTACCGGGGATTTCAAGCTCAACTTCAGCATCGGGAATTTCAAAACTATCAAATTGCTTGTAGGTATTTACAAAAGTTTTCCACTTGTTTTGATCCTGATGAATTTTAAGTGGCGCGTTATCCAAAACCCGCCCTTTTACAAATAATCTGGAATAGGTTCCATAACTGCGATAAGGGGTTATAAGTACCTGATCCATATTCTTATACCGCCCTAATAACTTCTTTATTCGTTTAAACATTAATGTACTTTTCCTTCTATAATTTTTTATTTCAGTTCAACTCATCAATATTCGATAAAATCAATTGCTATTTTCCATAGCCGATTTTCGATAATTTCAGCATTAATTTTTATCATTAATAGTTGATAAGTTGGATGCTTTTGTGAGACCTTCAGTATATAGATTTCATCTAAAATAAAAGAAATATTAGCTACCCTACGTTGTAAAGAAGTTAAAATAGATGAATTGAAAAATCGTTGCCTCTTAGTGCACTTCTGAAGAAAAAAAGGAATAAAATAAAAAAGCAATAACCACATTTAGTTATTGCTTCGTTACCTCTTTAGGACTAAAATATTTTAAAATGTATTATAGCTTAAGGCGATTTTGATCACCTTCGTAATTTTTATATCGCTTAACACATTCCTTGATAATTTGTTTTGCTTCTTCAGCATCACCCCAATCACCAACATCTACTTTTTTCTTTTCAAGGTCTTTATAAACTTTAAAGAAATGTTCGATCTCTTTAATTAAGTGACCATTTAATTCTTTAAGATCATTTAGTCTATTCCAGATTGGATCTGAAACAGGCACACAAATAATTTTTTCATCTGGACCTTTTTCATCTGCCATGTGAAATACACCAATAGGCTTTACTTCCATAACAATACCTGGGAAAGTTGGCTCACTTACAAGTACCAGCACATCTAGGGGATCGTCGTCTAAAGCTAAAGTCTCTGGAATAAAACCATAATCTGCAGGATACATCATTGAAGAAAAAATCATCCTGTCGTAACGTACTTTTTTTAACTGAAAATCGTATTCGTATTTATTTCTGCTTCCTTTTGGAATTTCAATTAGTACATCAAAAGTTTCTGACATTTTATTTTTTTTTTGAACTTTATTAGATTATCAAATATAGTGAATTCTATGCTTAACATGGTTGATTTAGAAGTGAAAACCAAAATTTATAGTCACTCCAAATTGCCTTGCCTCAGGGTTATCCAAATAATTCCCGCGGAAATGAGCATCTATTCTTATGATCTTAAAAATATTTCCTACCCCTAAGCTATACTCCCAATAAGGCTCGTCGTTAGGGGCTACTAAAGGAATATCTGAAGCATTTAACCGAATATTGTCTTCTGAAATTTCACCCCACACTCCTTTTATTCCAATAATTTCACGCAAGTTTAAATCGCGTAAAAGTGGAATTCGGGAAAATAAACGACCATTAAAATTATGTTCAAAATGAGCGGCTACATACGTATCGGTCACAAACTCGTAATAATCTAACTGCGAGAAGGTGTTATAGAGCTGAAAATAGGTTTGGTTTCCCGGTACTACACTAAGCAAAGCTAAAGGTACTTCCCCATAGGTTTTACCAGCTTCTATACTAACATTTGCCCGCCCAAAACCACCGATCATTAGTGGTTGATTATAAAAAAACTGAAGCTTTTTATAATCAAAATCACTTTCAAAAATATTCTTTACCCCTAATGTATAATTTAGAAAAATAGTAGGATGATCGTCTTCCAGCTCTTCTCGCTCTACACCATATCCAGCCGTCTTTCTTCCTGGCGTATACATGATAAGATTAGAAATTTCGGTTTGTTGCAATTCCGACGATACCTGGGTTCTTGTTTCATCCGTATAAAAATCCAAACTAAAACCTTCTGAAGCTGCCTCAATTTCACGATAAGAGCCACTTACTCTAAACGTTAGATTTTCAAAAGGCTCTACTTCTACAGCCAAAACAGATAGATTAATCGAACTTAAACTATTATTAGAACTTGTACTAATTAATGCGGAAGAAGCTAAACTTCGCCCTAAAACATCGGTTGTATTGGTTAAATTAGTTCCTAATTGCTCTACGTCTCGCCTATTCCCAGCTGAAACTATTAACCGATTATCGGGATCCAGTAATATTTTCCCCTGAATACCGTATTTAAATTTGTTATCCTTAAAACCATAGGCACCGTAGCCTTCAATACGCCATTTATCATGTTGCGAAAAATAGGTTCGTCCACCACCTCTTAACCTAATCCCTTCTACATCATTAAATCCTACGGTAGAAAAAATAGGCCCATAATCCCAGCCATCAAAATCTATATATCCCGTGGCAAGTGCTGTAGAAATATTGTATAAACGTTTAAACTGTTTTACGGTTTTAAGCGTATCCAGCATCTCATACACTCCGCGTTCGTCTCCATTTAATTCTTCAAGTCTATTTTCTTTCCAAAAATCATCTTCACGATTATAAACTTCTTCCCTAAACCTGTTCACCTGTTTGTTATAAAAAGATGATGGCCGCTCGTTATCAAATTCATATTGGTCATAAAGCACGGTTCTTTTTCCGTATACCCCACGAGCATCCTCTTTATCCCGTAAAGCAAAATCTGCCTGAAAAAAGTCTCTTTTTAATAAGAAAACCGAATCGCTTAACACATCATATTCCTGTTCTATATAAACGCCTTTAACCCAGTTAAGATTTGCACCTTCAGACATTTCTAAATTAATGTCTTTTATAGCCCAGGTAGTATCGTTTACCCAAAAGTCTCCACTAAAAGTGAGCTCATTTTCCCGTCTGGGATAATAAAAAATATTGTAACAATATTTACCATCTATATAAGCGGTATCTGCTAAAACATAATTGTAAACATTGATTCCGGTTTTGGACAGCGGACTTACAAAATTTTTATCAAAAAACTTCAGATAATTATCATAAACATCGATCTCATCGTAAATATCACGTACCGTAGAAATTAAAACCTGGTTATCACTAAAACCAGAGTTTTTATTTCCTTTTAACTCGGTAAGCTCCTGGCCGGTAGTATTATCTCCGTAAACCATACTAACGGATTCGTTTAGAAAAATAGGCAAATAGGTTTTACCCGTAATTCGGTTCGTATCAAGATCTTCAAAGATAAACTCCATTCCGTTAAAAATACGGCTATTGATTAGCGCACTATCAATAGTATTAAGATCAAATTCTAATTTCTCGTATCGGCGGTAGGCGTATTGATCGAATTTCTTTACTCCATTATCTCGCCTGTTCGCCCAGATCTTCCGTAGAATATCAATAGCAGGATTGTTCTTTTTTGAAGTTTTCCCTTTATATATTTTAACTTCTGAAAGGGACTCAGATGACGCATATAACGTCACTTTTAAGTTATTTAAATTCTTATTCTTAAGACTAACCTCCTTTGTTTGGTAGCCCAAAAAAGAAAAAGTGATCGACGTATAATCTTTAGATGAAGAGATTGAAAAGTTCCCATCTCCATCTGTTGTAGTTCCTTCCTTAGAATCGGTAAAAATCACATTGGCAAAGGGAATCCCCACGCCACTTTCATCTACAACGATGCCGCTGACTTCGGTTTGCGAAAAAACCTGAAAGGAACAGAGAATAAAAAGGGTAGACAAAAGAATATTCTTCATAAAAACATACAAAAAACCCCTCAACCTTAGATGGGAAGAGGGGTCAAATATAGTTTATCTCTTTTACTTGTACATCACCTTTTTTACAGCTTTAACAACATCTTCACTATTAGGCAACCATTCTTTAAGAAGAACAGGAGAATAAGGTGCAGGTGTATCTGCTGTATTGATCTTGATAATTGGCGCATCTAAATAATCGAAAGCCTGAGCTTGCACCTGGTAAGTAATTTCTGTTGAAATATTTCCAAATGGCCATGCTTCTTCAAGAATAACCAAACGATTAGTCTTCTTAACAGACTCAATAATTGTAGCGTGATCCATAGGACGAATAGTTCTAAGATCGATAACTTCCGCAAAAATTCCTTCTTTTTCTAACTCGTCTGCAGCTTTATAGGCTTCTTTGATAATTTTACCAAAAGAAACGATAGTAACATCTGTACCTTCACGTTTAACATCGGCTTTACCAATTTCAATTACATACTCTTCCTCTGGCACTTCACCTTTATCACCATACATTTGCTCACTTTCCATAAAGATTACAGGATCGTCATCTCTAATTGCAGCTTTTAAAAGTCCTTTTGCATCATAAGGATTAGAAGGTACAATTACTTTTAAACCAGGACAGTTTGCATACCAGCTCTCAAATGCCTGTGAGTGCGTAGCACCAAGCTGACCAGCAGAAGCTGTTGGCCCTCTAAATACGATAGGACAATTAAATTGTCCTCCACTCATTTGGCGAATTTTAGCGGCGTTGTTTATTATTTGATCGATTCCAACAAGGGAAAAGTTAAAGGTCATGAACTCTATAATAGGACGGTTTCCGTTCATAGCGCTACCAATACCGATTCCTGAGAATCCAAGCTCAGAGATTGGGGTATCGATTACTCGATCTGGTCCAAACTCGTCCAACATTCCTTTAGAAGCTTTATATGCACCGTTATATTCGGCTACTTCTTCACCCATTAAATAAATGGACTCATCTTTGCGCATTTCTTCGCTCATAGCCTGTTGAACGGCTTCCCTAAATTGAATAGTCTTCATTATAGTTCTTGATATTAATTTTTATAACTTATAGGACAACAAAAATAGTAATTCGATAAAGTTTTTACCACATAAACCACTAAAAATTTACCACTGAAAAAAACTTCCTTATTTTACATCTTAACACTATAGCTATATCATTAAAAAACCAAGTGTTTTATTATCAAAACTGCGATAAAAACAAGATATTTTAAGCTTAAATCAAATACTAAGCATCTTTTTATGATTTTTTTATTATGCATGCATAGCATTTTCTAATTTATTTATGTAACTTCGTAACCATATCGTTTAATAGAAAAAGAACTTTAAATATGAAAATATTAGTGTGTATTAGCCATGTACCTGATACAACCTCAAAAATTAACTTTACCGATGGTGATAGTAAATTTGACACCAACGGAGTTCAATTTGTAATCAACCCAAATGATGAGTTTGGTTTAACCCGTGCCATGTGGTTTAAAGAAAAGCAGGGCGCAACTGTAGATATTATAAATGTAGGTGGGCCAGAAACCGAACCTACCTTGCGAAAAGCACTTGCCATTGGAGCAGATACGGCGATACGTATTAATACAGCACCTAAAGACGGTTTTCAGGTAGCTAAAGAATTAGCCAAAGTGGCCAGCGAAGGAAATTATGATCTTATTATATGTGGTAGGGAATCCATCGATTATAACGGAGGAATGGTTCCTGGAATATTAGCCGGAATGCTTAAAGCTAATTTTATAAACACCTGTATTGGTCTTGAAATCGAAGGTGATAAAGCTACGGCTATCCGCGAAATCGATGGTGGTAAAGAAACGTTAACCGCTAGTTTACCCCTAGTGATTGGAGGACAAAAAGGATTAGTTGAAGAAAGCGATCTTAAAATACCCAATATGAGAGGTATCATGCAGGCTCGTAAAAAACCCTTAAATGTTGTTGAACCTACCGGAGCTGAAGCAGCTACTAATGCCGTAAAATTTGAAAAACCAGCACCAAAAGGTGAAGTAAAATTAGTAGATCCTGAAAACCTGGACCAACTAATCGATTTGCTGCATAATGAAGCTAAAGTAATTTAAAGGTTAAGCCGATATTATCGATTTTCAACAAAGGTTTTTTAAACTAATTAAAATTAAAAAAATGTCAGTTTTAGTATATACAGAATCAGAAGACGGAAAATTTAAAAAGGGAGCTCTGGAAGCTGCATCGTATGCCAAAGGCATCGCGGAAGCAATGAGTACAAGTCTTACCGCCATTACTTTTAATGCGCAGGATACCAGTGAACTTGGTACATATGGCGTGGATAAAGTACTTAGTGTAAGCAACGATAAATTAAAAAATTTTAATGCAGAAGCTTATGCAGATGCTATTAAACAGGCTGCAGAAAAAGAAGCTTCTAAAGTGGTGGTTTTGGACCAATCTGCTAACGGAAAATATATAGCACCCCTTGTTGCCTTTAATTTAGAAGCCGGTTATGCTTCTAATGTTGTAGCACTACCAGAAAGCACTTCTCCATTTCAGGTAAAAAGAACAGCTTTTACCAATAAAGCTTTCAACTTTACTGAAATCACCACCGATGTAAAAGTTATAGGACTTTCAAAAAACGCCTTCGGATTAAAAGAAAGTGAAAGTGCTGCAACAGTTGAAGCATTTGAACCACAACTTTCAGCTGAAGATTTTACGGTAAACGTAGACTCTGTAGATAAAGCAAAAGACAAAGTAACTATCGCCGATGCCGAAATTGTAGTTTCTGGTGGTCGCGGACTTAAAGGCCCTGAAAACTGGGGAATGATTGAAGAAATGGCCGATATCCTTGGTGCCGCCACTGCCTGCTCTAAGCCGGTAAGTGATATGGGATGGAGACCACACAGTGAACACGTAGGCCAAACAGGAAAACCAGTAGCCTCAAACCTTTATATTGCGGTAGGGATTTCAGGAGCTATTCAGCATTTAGCCGGAATCAATGCAGCAAAAACCAAAGTCGTGATTAACAACGATCCAGAAGCACCTTTCTTTAAAGCCGCAGATTATGGGGTTGTTGGTGATGCTTTTGAAGTTGTTCCCAAGCTAAATGAAAAATTGAAGGAATTTAAGGCTAAAAATGCATAAATTTTATAACTTGCACCCCTTAAAAGGGCTGTCTAAATTTAGTAAAATGCTCTATTTAGACAGCCTTTTTTAATTTATGGAATATGAGTTTAGTGCGTCTGAATATCAAAGGAATATCTTACAGTCAAACCCAAAACGGAGCATACGCTCTTATATTAAGTGAAGTTGGTGGGGATAGAAAATTACCCATTGTAATTGGTGCATTCGAGGCCCAATCGATAGCTATTGCGCTCGAAAAAGAAATTAGACCGCCAAGACCACTTACTCACGATTTATTCAAAAACTTTTCTGACCGATTCGATATTACCGTTAAACAGGTAATTATTCACAAACTGGTAGATGGCGTTTTTTACTCAAGCCTTATCTGTGAAAGAGATAAAATAGAGGAAATTATAGACGCCCGTACCAGTGATGCTATTGCGTTGGCCTTAAGGTTTGACGCCCCAATCTTTACCTACAAAAATATTCTGGAAAAAGCCGGAATTTACCTTCAGGGCGAAGAACAACAGAAAAAAGAAAAAGAAGAAGATCAGGAAGAAATCATTTCCGAAGAACTTCTTCCAGACGATATAGAGATCTCAAAAGAAGATAATAATTATAAAAAATTATCTTTAAGTGAATTAGAGCGTTTATTATCGCAGGCTGTTCAAAACGAAGATTATGAAAAAGCAGCAAGGTTAAGAGACGAAATCTCTAAAAGACATTAATACCCCCTATTTAATTTAAATATGAAGAGATTATTATACCTTCTTTTCTTTATGGTATTGAGTGTACCTGCATCGCAGGCTCAAAGTATTACAAAAAGCTGGAAGATCGATAAAAATGTGGATAGCCTCGCTGCCGAAATCTTTAAAACAGGAAACATACTCACCATAAACAAAGGTAGGTTTAGTTTCTCTAAAGAGAACGATACGATAGCTCGTGGTGACTACATGTATCAAAATGACATTCTAGTTTTCTTTTATGGCAAACCTAACAGGGAAATGGAAAACTATCGGGTCACCAAATTATCAGACTCTTCCATGATCCTTAAAAGTGGAAAAAATGGTATTTCTCTTAAAGCTTATCAGCCTAAAATAGCCGAAGTTATACCGGCCGCTACAGCAAAAAAAATTATCCCGAATCAGGGAATTACCACTACCGGAATTTTACGCGGAATTCTGGGAATGTTTTCGCTTCTCCTCCTGGCTTTTTTATTCAGCAGTAACCGTAAAGCCATTAACTGGAAAACCGTTGGAATAGGTTTGGGAATGCAATTATTACTGGCCTACGGAGTTTTAAAAATTGATTGGGTGAAATCAACTTTCGAGTTTGTGGGAAAAATCTTTGTAAAAATTCTCGAATTTACCGCGGCAGGAAGTGAATTTCTTTTGGGCGGACTTATGGATACTACCAGTTTTGGATATATCTTTTTATTTCAGGTATTGCCAACCATTATTTTCTTTTCAGCATTAACTTCTATTCTTTTTTACTACGGAATCATACAGGTAGTTGTTAAGGGATTTGCGCTGGTACTTACCAAGCTATTAGGGATTTCTGGCGCTGAGAGCCTAAATGTGGCCGGAAACATTTTCTTAGGTCAAACAGAAGCTCCTTTAATGATTAAAGCCTATTTAGAGCGCATGACGCGTTCTGAAATTTTACTGGTAATGATTGGTGGCATGGCTACCGTAGCCGGTGGAGTTTTAGCGGCATACATAGGCTTTTTAGGTGGAGATGATCCTGCTGCCCGTTTAGAATTCGCCAAGCATTTATTAGCCGCATCGGTAATGGCGGCACCAGGAGCCATTGTCGTTTCAAAAATATTATATCCTCAACAGGAAAAAATTAATACCGATGTCGAGGTCTCTTCAGAAAAAATAGGATCTAATGTATTAGATGCGATCGCCATTGGTACTACAGAAGGTTTAAAGCTTGCCGCAAATGTGGGTGCGATGCTATTAGTTTTTGTAGCATTAATTGCGATGATTAACTATGGTTTTGCAAAAGTGGGGGAGTTTACTCACCTCAACGATTTCTTAGCCGCTAACACCCCTTACCAGACCTTTTCTATAGAAGCAGTTCTGGGAACAATTTTCGCTCCGCTAATGTGGCTTATTGGTGTAGCCAAAGAAGATATGATGCTTATGGGGCAACTACTTGGGATTAAACTTGCGGCAAGTGAATTTGTGGGGTACATTCAATTAGCAGAACTAAAAAATCCGGCTACAGCTTTAAGTTTCACCTATCAAAAATCGATTATCATGGCGACGTATATGCTATGCGGATTCGCGAATTTTGCTTCAATAGGCATTCAGCTTGGTGGGATTGGTTCTTTAGCACCGAGACAACGTAAAAACCTATCTGAATTTGGGATTAAAGCGGTAATTGGTGGAACGCTGGCTTCTTTACTATCTGCAACAATCGCAGGAATGATTATTGGGTAAATATAATATTTTTTTGATATGGCTTTGGAAATATCAATATCTGAACAAATCTTTAACTACAAAAAAATTCCTCATCTTCTACAGTACACTCAAGAATTAGAAACAATTGAAAAAATATTAAAAAGTAAGTGTTTTAAACCTTCTTAAGAATAATTAATTCAAATGATGAAATCATACAAGATTTATTTGAAAAATATTCTTCAAGAGAAACTAACAAACCTCATTTTAGCCAAGACAAATATTCTTTAAAATTTGAATTAGAAGATTTAAGATACATTCTAGTTAAAAAAAAGAACGAAATAAACAAAATTATAGACTGTCTTAAAATTACTTTTAAAGAAAAAGAAGTCAACCAACAACTAGAAAGCGGAAGCCTTATTATTCTTAGCAGAAACCGAATATTTCAAGACTTTTAAAATCCAATTTATCATAATCTCTTTCAAGATTCTAAATTCGGTCTAACTTTAATACTTTTTACATTTCTACTTTAAAACTTATTTCTACTTTTGATAAAAAGGGTAGCAGAATTATGAAGCAATATCACGACTTACTACAGCATATTTTAGAACACGGAGCAGAAAAAGGAGATCGTACCGGGACAGGGACTAAAAGTGTTTTTGGCTACCAAATGCGATTTGATTTAAGTGATGGGTTCCCGATGGTCACCACTAAAAAGGTCCATTTAAAATCGATCATTTACGAGCTACTTTGGTTTTTAAAAGGAGACACTAACATCAAATATCTACAAGAAAACGGTGTAAGGATCTGGAACGAATGGGCCGATGAAAATGGCGATCTGGGACCAATTTATGGCCACCAGTGGAGAAACTGGAATAGCGAAGAAATCGATCAGATTTCAGAAATTATTGAAACTCTAAAGACCAATCCTAATAGTCGTAGAATGTTGGTTTCTGCCTGGAACCCTTCTGTAATGCCAGATACATCAGTTTCTTTTTCAGAAAATGTAGCAAATGGCAAAGCCGCGCTACCGCCCTGCCATGCCTTTTTCCAGTTTTATGTGGCCAATGGCAAATTAAGCTGCCAGTTATATCAGCGTAGCGCCGATGTATTTTTAGGCGTTCCGTTTAACATCGCATCTTATGCATTGTTTACGATGATGATGGCACAGGTTTGTGGTTACCAGCCGGGAGATTTTATTCATACTTTTGGTGATGTACATATTTACAGTAATCACATGGAGCAGGTAAAACTTCAGTTAAGTCGTACACCTAAAGCACTTCCTACGATGAAAATTAATCCTGAAATCAACAATATTTTTGATTTTTCGTTTGAAGATTTTAAATTAGAGGGATATGATCCGCATCCGGCTATTAAAGCTAAGGTTGCGATTTAAATAATCTTTAATTTAAATTTTTAATTATTATGAGAAGCTTATTGCTTATAGCTAGTTTTGTCATTGGAAGTATCACCACTGTTGCCGCACAACAAACTTCACCAGTTTGGCCGGGATGTGAGGATAGCGAAAATGTAAAAACCTGCTTTAACAAGAAACTTAGTGAACACGTTAGAGAAAATTACGAATACCCGAAAAATGACGCCGGCGAATATGTTCGGGGTGAAGTGACCATCAAATTTGAGGTCGATGAAGAAGGCAAAGTAAATGTTTTAAATATTGAAGGTGACGAACCTTTAGTAAATGAAGCCGCTAAAAAAATGATCGAAAAAATGCCAAAAATGGAACCAGGAACACTTCAGGGAGAACCTGATGCACGGGAATTTACCGTTCCATTTAAATTCTAAATTAAAACTTAACTAAATTATCTTCAGTTTTTATGAAAAATCTACTACTTAGTATTTGTCTGTTGGTTAGTTTTATAAGCTGTGGCCAGGAGCATGTAAAAACTGAAGGTAATACTGTTACCGTTAAAGAAATAGCTCCCCTCTGGCCCGGATGTGAGTCTGCTACCGACCATGAAGATTGCTTCAGTAAAAAATTTCTGGAACTTGTAAAAACCACCTATAAATACCCTCGTAAAGAGAACGGGGATTTTGTGCGCGGAAAAGCCACCATAAAAATGCATATTGATGAAGAAGGAGTGGCTAAAATTGATACTATCGAAACCGAAGAACCAAAAATAAAAGTAGCATTAGAAAAAATGCTTAAGGAATTACCTAAAATGACCCCCGGTAAAAGAGCGGGAAAATCTATCTCGATAAAATATACGATACCGGTGCAGCTTTAACGTGATTAGCGTTTAGCTTTCAGCAATTGATTAAAGGTTAAAGGAAATTAAAAACCTGAAGGTCAAAATTCTGAAATCAAAAAAGATTCATTCAGCAATTTTTGATTATTATTACCTCTCTTCTATCTATTTCTTTTCTCACTTCTAAATTCTGGCTTCAATTTCCACTCTGGCTGCGATACCATTGCTCATTAGTCACCATCACTCTGCCGCTGCTACAGGTAGAGTTCAACATTGATAAGTTCGAGGTTCTATTTTCAAATTATCGAATTAACACATTTTCACATTGCATTTTTCTATTCTCTCTTTTCTAAATTTCTTAGTTCTATATTCTAAAAGCGAAGCGGTCTAAACTCAAAATAACGTTTTTCACCTCGCTACTATCGCTATTCCTTTTTTAACTTGGGATTAACGCAAGCGAAAACTTATCGCCTCTAAAAAATTGTAAATTTGAGAGATACGCACTAACCGCAGACCTCATTTTATGCTTTTACAATCTGAATTATTAGATTTCTTTAATGAAACCCGGGCGCAATCTGAACTTATTTGTTCTTTTTTAGAAATAGAAGATTACGTGGTTCAACCTATTGTAGATGTTTCTCCACCTAAATGGCACCTGGGACATACCACCTGGTTTTTTGAAGAATTTGTCCTAAAACCTTACAAAAGCGGTTATCAGCTTTTTGATGATCACTCGGCTTATGTTTTTAATAGTTACTACGAAAGCGTAGGCGAAAAAGTAATACGTACCGATCGCGGAAATCTTTCGCGCCCAACCGTGGCATGGGTTTATAAATATCGAAATTATGTTTCTAAAGCCTTAAAAGATTTTATCGAATCTGAAGATTTAAGTAGCAAAATCCTGGAAGTAATTGAGATTGGTTGCCATCACGAAAAACAACATCAGGAATTACTATATACCGATATCAAATATATTTTAGGAAACAACCCGCTTTTCCCAAAATATAATGACCAGTTTAAAGAAAATCCGATTCAGGACATTCCGCAGGAATGGATCTCTGTAACGAAAGGAAATTATGAAATTGGGCATAACAGCAATGATTTTTGTTATGATAACGAACTTGGCAGACACACAGTTTACTTAACCGACTACCAAATTTCAAATAAACTGGTAACCAATAAAGAGTATATCGAATTTATCGACGCCGGATGTTATGAGGACGTGCTCCTTTGGCATGCCGAAGGATGGGATTGGGTAAATACCAATCAGATTTCAGCACCATCCTACTGGCATAACATCGATGGCGAATGGCATCAATTCACTTTACAGGGCTTACAAAAACTAATTCCCGATGCGCCGCTAAGTCATATTAGTTATTACGAAGCTTTTGCTTTTGCCCAATGGAAAGGGTTACGCTTACCAACCGAACAGGAATGGGAAGTTGCTAACAGCAAATTCAATTGGGGATCACGTTGGGAATGGACAGAAAGTGCTTATTCTCCTTATCCTGGTTACACCAAAGTGCCAGGCGCTTTAGGCGAATATAATGGCAAATTTATGGTGAACCAGAAAGTGCTAAGAGGATGCTCTGTAGCTACTGCTAACAAACATACCAGACCCACGTATAGAAATTTTTTCCATGCCCCATTACGCTGGCAATTCACAGGAATACGCCTTGCAAAATAATCCTCAACTTACATTATGAAATTCACACCAACGACCACGAAATACGAAACCGCTTTTGAAGAAGATGTTGCCAAAGGACTAACCAATTTTCCAAAATACCTGCTTTCAAAATATATCTATGATGAAAAAGGCGATAAGCTTTTTCAGCAAATTATGAATATGCCAGAGTATTATTTAACCAATTGTGAACTTGGTATCCTTAAAAAGCACACCGCTTCTATAGCAGATTCATTTAATAGTGAAAAAGGATTCGATTTAATTGAACTGGGTGCCGGTGACGGTAAAAAGACAAAAGTTTTACTCAAGCATCTTGTCGCAAAAAATTATGATTTTAATTACCTGCCCGTCGATATTAGTCAGCATGTTTTAGATGAATTGGAAGAAGCGCTAAAAACTGAAATTCCCGGTGTAAAGATCAAAACCCAGCAGGGCACCTATTTTAAAACCCTGGAAAAACTTGCCGATTATAATTCCCGTAAAAAGGTGATTATGGTCTTAGGTTCTAATATTGGTAATCTTTTGCACGAAAAAGCTATCGATTTTTTAAAGAATATCTGCCAGGCGATGAGTGAAGAAGATATGCTATTTATGGGCTTTGATCAGAAAAAAAGTCCGCAACAAATTCTTGATGCCTATAACGACCCGCACGGCATTACCGAAGCTTTCAACAAAAATCTTTTGGTGCGAATGAATAGCGAATTGGATGCCGACTTTAACACTGATGATTTTAAACACTGGGAAACCTACAATCCTGAAAGCGGAACAGCAAGCAGTTATCTGGTAAGTAAAAAAGAACAGCAGGTAAAAATCAATAAACTTGGCCTGAATATTCATTTTGATGCCTGGGAAACTATTCATACTGAAATTTCCCAGAAATACGACGATCATATTGTACAATGGCTGGCAAAAGAAGCCGGACTTAAAGTAACCGAAGAATTCAGCGATTCGGAAAACTGCTATAAAAATTATATATTTAGAAGGAAAGATTTTTAGATCTTTAATTAAACAGTCTTACACCATGAAAAAGCTACTTTTCCTCTTTTCAGCGATTCTTTTAAGTTTCGCATTTATCCCGGTGCAGAATTACTCTGAAATTTCAGAAAATACAAGCTTGCAGGAATTCATTCCGCAGGGGAAAATCAGCATTTCTGAGATAGAATCGATTGAACAATCTGCTACAAATACTGATTTTGACCCAAAACTGACATTTGTTGATATCCAAGACGGTAATGTAATAAAATACCTTTCAGAAAAGACCAAAATAAAAAGTGACATCGCGTTTAATCAAAATGAGTATCTCAAAATTGTTAAGCTGAAAGGAAATTTTGCTTACGATATAAAAAAGACTTCAAAAAGCATCGAATTTGGGTCGACTACAACAGCACATCCCGATTTTAGTCTAAACACTGAAGACAATAGCATTTCAATTGATCAAAAAACGTATTCATTTTCTGCTAAAATGAGTATTGAACATTCAGACAATGCTTTTAACAGCGCCTGGACGGGGTTTGTATATACTACCGGAAAATCTAAAGTTGTTTTAGCGAAACTTAAAGATCATCGCTTCGGAATTTTGATTCAGCTTCCTAATAAAACACCTCAGGTTTTTATCGAAAATGAACAAAAATAAATATATGAGATTTTCAGCAATTTGTCTTTTATTGTTTTTGTTTACTCAAGCAGCGACTTCTCAAAATACTTCTGTAGAAGAATTTAATAGCCCTGCTAGAGATAGTTTGGATATTCCTATAAAATACTGTTTAATTATTCCATCTGGGAAATTTTTATCGAAATATATCGAAATCCAGATTGATTACGGCCAAGAGCAAGCCTTGCTAAAAAATTCTTATATAAGAAATAAAGATGGAAGTAAAAGAACTTTCAATTCGATCGTACAAGCTTTAAATTACATGGATAGTTTAGGATGGGAGTTAGTTAAAACCTATAGCGAACAGGAAACCGAAAATAACTTTAGGAGTTATTTTTTATTTAAATCTGACGGAAATGCTAAACTTCCTATAAACCAACAATCCTGATAAATCTAAATTATGAAAGCAATTTGGAAAAATACGGTTATTGCGGAAAGTACTGAAACAAAAACGGTAGAAAACAATCATTATTTTCCCATGGAAAGTATTAAAAAAGAATACTTTAAAAATAGTAAAAAGCAAACACGCTGCGCATGGAAGGGATTAGCTTCCTATTTCACTATAGAAGTTGAGGGTGAGAAAACCGAAGATGCTGCATGGTACTATCCACAAGCCAGCCATGCTGCAAAACCTATCCAAAATCATGTCGCCTTTAAAAACGGCGTAGAGATTAAGGAGTGAGAATTGCTTTTTGGAATCTTGCCATATTGGATTTTCGGTAGTTGAGATGAGGCTTAGCCTTTATGATTTTCTAAAGCCTTTACCAGAACTTCCAATTCCTCTTCCGTGTTAAAATAGTGGAAACTTACCCGCAATCCTTCTCCACGTTGGGAAACAATGATATCCTTTTCCCGTAAATAGTGATATAATTTATCGTCGCCTTTAATATTGAAAATCGAGGAATGATCGCCTCTTTTTGCAACAGCTTCTTCCAATAAATTCATTTCAGTAAAAATCTGCTTCGCTTGTGATTTTAATACATTTACCTGACTTTCAATGGTTGAAATCCCAAACTGTTTTATCAATTTTAGGGCTTCACCTAAACTTCCATAGTTAAGCGTATCCTGATGGCCGGGCTCAAATTTTCCAAGAAAATTATCTTCATGTGCTTTATACTTTCCCTGCAACGATCCAAAACCTAAGTGTTTTGGAAATACTTTACCTTCCATATCTTTATTGAACAGCATAAATCCATTTCCGTAGCCGGCATTTAACCATTTATAGGTACTCGAAATAACGACGTCTATCCCACTCGCATCAAAATCAAATGCTTCAGTTCCCAAAAACTGCGTCCCATCGGCAACAAAAATAACTTCTGGAAAGTCCTTTTTTAGCTGGGTGAGAAAAGCGGCACTTAGTTTAATTCCGTTGATATATTGAACGATACTAAACGCAAAAAAATGAGGCTGTTCCTTTTTTAAAACTTCAACAATATTTTCCTCTAAAAACTCATTGATCTCGGCATAGCAAATTTCAAAATCCCTGGATGCTACCGGCCAGTTAATCGATGGATAATCATTCTTTAGTAACAATACTTTTTTAGGTTTTTCGATACCCTCTAAAAACGTATTAAAGCCATACGAAAAGTTAGGCACCAGCCCTACCCGGTTTGGCGCACAATTAAAAGTTTCGCCAACTTCTTCCCGTACTTTCGCTAAAAGTTTACCCTGATTTTCTTTTAGAACACTCCCAGAGATCAAAAAATCCAGATCATGCTCTTGCCTGAATTCTAAAACTTTTTCATGTAATAAACCGGAAGCCGCGGTGTTTAGGTAAGTATATCGTTCTAAAACGGGAAAGCCTTTTCTTAAATTACTCATAAGCCTTAAAGAATTCAGTTCTAAAAAATGTAAATTTGTTAAAAGCACTAAAGTACCTTTATTTATGTTCTCTAAAAAGAAAAATACTTCGAAAATGGATGCCGAACAACGGGAGTTGTACGAGAATGCCAGAAAAAGAACACTCCAGAAAAAAAGACTATTTCAGCATTTTATTGTATTTCTTGGCGCTTCGATTTTAGCTATTATTCTAAATGTGCTTATTGGTTTTAAAGAGACTTACAAACCTTTAGGCTACGACTGGTTTGTTTGGATCGTCCTTATTTGGGGTTTTATCTTTTTAATTCATTTTTTCAATGTGCTTTTGGTCAACACCTTTATGGGAAAAGAATGGCAGGCTAAACAAATTGAAAAACTAGTCGCCAAACAAAAAGAGAAAATTGCAAAATTACAGCAGCAGGTAGAACAAGACCATCCGCTGCCAGAGAAAGAAAATCAAAAAAACTTTCCTGAAAATAAAGACACTCACGACAAATTCAAGCCCATTTCTCCAGATAAATCAGACCAAAACTACAATCACTAATTTATGGTAACCATGATCGCGGCTGCGGCCGAAAATAATGCTTTAGGAAAAGATAACGACCTTTTATGGCGACTGCCAGACGACTTTAAACGTTTTAAAAAGTTAACCAGCCACCACCCTATTATTATGGGGCGTAAAACCTTTGAAAGTTTTGATGGATTATTGCCCAACCGCACTCATTTTGTGATTACCCGAAACGAGAATTACGATCCCGGCAAAGGGGTTTATGTCGTGAAAAGTTTATCCCTTGCCTTAAAGATCGCACAGGATTTAGATGAAAATCCCTTTATAATTGGCGGTGGTGAGATCTATAAAATGGGACTAGACAGAACCGATAAAATTGAACTTACCCGTGTTCATGAAAACTTTGACGATGCCGATACTTTTTTTCCTGAAATCAATGAAGAAGAATGGAAGCTAACTGAAGAGGTTTTTCATGAAAAAGACGAAAAGCATAAATACTCTTTTAGTTACCTTACTTATGAGCGTAAATAAAGCGTACCAACCACTTTTTAAAATAATTGAAGAAAAAAACAGTTTAAAAATCAACAATATCAGCGAATTATCTGGCGGTGATATTAATGATGTTTTTTTACTGAACACTACTGAAGGTAAAAAAGTGGTAAAAATTAATAGCACTACTGAATTCCCGGGAATGTTTGATGCCGAAATGGCCGGCATGAAAGCCTTAAAAAAAGCAGAAGCTATTGATGTTCCCCAAATGATCGCTGTGTATACGGAAGCGAACTATTCCTGTCTTTTAATGGAATATCGGGAAACAGGAACGAAATCATCAGATTTCTGGACTGTTTTTGGGAAACAGATGGCTGGTTTACATAAAAACTCGCAATCAACATTCGGCTTCCCAGAAGATAATTATATTGGTAGTTTACCTCAGTATAATAACGAACACGACAACATTGTAGATTTTTATATTGAAGAACGTCTTCAACCTCAATTTAAATCAGCCAAAGAGCAGGGCTATAGTTTAGGGGACACTAAAAAATTCTGTTCCGTATTATCCCATCTTATTCCGCAGGAAAAACCGGCTTTAATTCATGGAGATTTATGGAATGGCAATTACTTGGTGAATGCTAGCGGTCACCCCTGCCTTATTGATCCTGCGGTAGCTTACGCTCCGCGAGAAATGGATCTTTCGATGATGAAACTTTTTGGCGGATTTTCCGAAGAATTATTCAATACGTATTTTGAAGAATTTCCTGTAGAAAAAGGCTTTGAAGATCGCGTACCTATATGGCAACTCTATTATTTACTGGTCCATCTTAACCTATTTGGCACTGGCTATTTAGGCTCCTGCCAAAATATTATCGCACGCTTTACTTGATAATCGAGATTAAATACTCCCGTTCCGTCCCCCATAGCTATCGGCAAGAATGCATAGAAATAGAAGATAATTTTCTAATAAATGACTTATAAGATAGTTTATCTAATTTCACAATTCTTAACAGCAATACATTTGTTTTTAGCAGTTTGTTAGCGGCAAAGGTTGAAGTTGAATCGTATCTTCATATCAAATTAAAAAAAACTATGAGCACAGAAAATTTAGAATATAGCGAAGCTAGAAAGAAATTAAAATCTCTTGTCGAAGATATTAAAACCGCCATGTTCGTGACAAACATTGGCAGTAAACCTGTAGATGCCGTACCAATGACTACAAAAAAAATAGATACCGAAGGTAATATCTGGTTTTTAAGTGGGTTAAATAGTGACCATAATACCAATATCGTAAAAGATAGCGATGTTCAGTTACTCTATAGCGACGTTAAAGATTTTGAATTTATCAGTATTTTCGGAAAAGCGGCGATTGTAACCGAAAAGGATATTCTGGAAGATTTATACAGTAGAGTAGATGACACCTGGTTTAAAGGTACAGACGATCCAAACCTAAGTGCCATAAAGGTAAATCCAGAGGAAGCGTATTACTGGGACACTAAATCTAATAAATATGTTTCTTTATTTAAAATGGGCGTATCTGCCATTACCGGAAAACAAAAAGACATCGGAGAAAAAGGAAAATTAGAATTATAGACTTAAAAATTGTATTTATCAAAGACCTCATCACTATTTTTTGTTGTGAGGTCTTTTTTATTCTTCCTATTTTTACCAAAATTTCATCATTTTTTTTCTTCGGAAAATTTGATGTGATAATTTATAATTTTGAGTTTCGCGCTAAGTTTATGATGATCGAAACAGCTATTAAACCCTTTTTCAAGGGATAAAAATTAGAAAATGAAAGCATACGTTTTTCCCGGACAGGGAGCACAATTTTCAGGAATGGGAGCAGATTTATACGAGAAATCTGCTGAAGCAAAAGAACTTTTTGAAAGAGCCAACGAAATTTTAGGCTTCTCTATAACCGATACGATGTTTAATGGATCGGTTGAAGATCTAAAACAAACTAAAGTTACCCAGCCCGCCGTATTTTTACACAGCGTCATTTTAAGTAAAGTACTGGGAGCAGACTTTAAGCCAGATATGGTTGCAGGGCATTCATTAGGAGAATTTTCGGCATTAGTAGCCAATGATACGTTGGAATTTGAAGATGCTCTAAAGTTAGTTTCACAACGTGCTTTAGCCATGCAAAAAGCCTGTGAAATGACTCCATCTACCATGGCTGCGGTTTTAGGATTAGAAGATGAATTAGTTGAGGCTGTTTGCGCCGATACAGAAGGCATCGTAGTCGCTGCAAATTACAACTGCCCCGGGCAATTAGTGATTTCCGGTGAAATTGCTGCGGTTGAAAAAGCTTGTGAAACTTTAAAAGAAAAAGGAGCCAAACGAGCCTTACTTCTTCCGGTTGGAGGGGCCTTTCATTCCCCACTTATGGAACCTGCAAGAAAAGAATTAGCTGCCGCGATTGAAGCTACAACTTTTAAAACTCCTTCTTGTCCTATATATCAGAATGTAAGTACCACGGCGGTAACCGACCCTACAGAAATTCAGAAAAATCTGGTATTTCAATTAACTGCACCCGTAAAATGGACACAATCTGTACAAAACATGATTAAAGATGGTGCCAAAAGTTTTACTGAAGTTGGTCCGGGAAAAGTATTACAGGGACTGGTAAAAAAAGTAGATCGTAAGATGGAAACTGCCTCTGCCACGATTTAATTTTCGAAAGATAATATTTTAACATATAAAACGCCTAATCCTGAGATTAGGCGTTTTATTTTGTTTCAAATTGAAGAAGATCAAATACTGGTGCTTTGATATTAGATATTTATTAATAAGATGGTGTAATAAATGGGAGCGTTATGTTCAAAAATTTAGCCAAATATTCACGGCTAAGATCAAAGCATCATAATTTTAATTAGGCGTTACATACATCTTGCTACTACTTCTATGCCTTTTTGTAGTGCTCCTATTGAAACGATATTTATGCTTTTGGAAAGTTGAGCTATCTATTATACATATTTTAAATTAATTAATCTACAAACCTAATGGCCGGCCAGGCTCGGGGTGTATAGAATTTAAAGAAAAAAGTTTTGGTCTCGCTTTTTTTAACACCACTTCTTATTCTTAAGTTTTTTAAAAGTCTACTCGAAACCTTACTAAAGGTAATGTTTTTGTATACCATAAATCGAATGATAAAATATAACTTTGCTGTAATTATACTATCAACATGTCAAATAAATATCGATTAATTACCTTAGTATTTATTTTATCGGCGTTTACCTCGTATTCTCAAAAGGATATTGAATTGCCGCAAGTTATTGGACCTTCACCTGAAGTTGCTTCACTTTTCCATGCACAAGAGTTTACAATTAACCATTCGACTGGAGTTCCTGCTATTCAGATACCTCTTTTTAATGTTAAAAGTGGAGATATAACTGTGCCCATAACCCTTAGTTATGATGCTTCCGGAAGAAAAGTATTGCAGGACAACGGTCCTATAGCAATGGATTGGATATTGAACGTTGGAGGGGTTATTGGGAAAACAATTTATGGGAAAGCCGATTCAAAGTATGGAAGAGTTCCTGTTAGCAACCGCAAATCTTATTACGATTTAATTGGTAGTACATCTTTAGAACGTTACAACTATCTTTCAAGCTTGTTTAAAACTTCTTATGATGATTTCCAAGGTACGTTATACGACGAACAATATGATGTTTACAGCTATAATTTTGCCGGATTATCAGGTAATTTTTTGTTTAAAAATTTTCCTTCTAACCCTGTTTTTCTAGAAGGAGAACCTTTGAAAATAGGAAAAGTATCATCTGGGGCAAAGGGTACAAACATGATTGAAATAATTAATTCTGATGGTATTAAATATACTTTTGGAGGAAGTGGAAAGGTTGAATATTACAAAGGAAACCCATCGGCTCCTGAGAGTAATTTCGTTTCATCGTTAAGATTATCTAAAATTTCATCATGGAATAATTTAGATGAAGTCACTTTCACCTACAATACTGTTTATAAAGAATTCGTGAATAGTATAGAAGAATACACCATTGTGGATCAAAAATATAACTCTTATTTAGATGAGAGTATGTGGAATAGCCAGCCTTTATTTAGTCAGATGTTTAAATATGATGTTACAAGGATCAAAGAAATTAATTTCAAACAAGGAAAATTAGTTTTTGTATTGGGTTCAAATACTGACATGATCAATGCCATCCAAATTAGAAATAACTCTGGGAATATTATTAAAACTATCGAATTCGTAAGATCCAATTTAGATTTACCTAACTATCCTGGTACGGAATATATGAAAAAACTAGATGCTATTAAATTTAAAGATGAAGCTGGTATCGTACAAGAAGAATATAAATTTGATTACTATAATTCAGAGGTAGTTAAAACATATAGAAAAGCCAATAGAGATTGGTGGGGATATAAAAACAATCAAAATCAAATTCATTTGTTACCTACCTATTCAATATATACCAGAACTAATAATATGGGCGCCGATTATGGTAGTTATCGCAATTATGGATACGGCGCTAATCGTAACCCATCAGATTATGTTTTAGATGGTGTATTAAAGAGCATCACTTATCCCACAAAAGGCAAAACAGAATTTGAATATGAAAAAAACAAATTTCTTGAAGCCGGTCAGATTAAAACTGGTCCTGGTTTACGTATAAAGAAAATTGTTAACAAAGATTATAACGATGTTGTTAAGAAAACTCAGCGTTTTGAGTATAACAATGGCCAATTTACCAATTTTTATAAATATAAACCTCCCAATAGCCAACAATTTTTCCTAACCATAAATACAACAGAGCATTTATTGGAAACTGGCTATAGACTTCGGAAAATTTCTTCCGAAGATAATACCAGTATGAGTTTTGTCTCTTCAAAACCTGTATTTTATAGTAATGTTACGAAATATATTGAGAATTCATCGGGATTAGATAATGGCAAGATTGTTTATCATTATGACCATAAGAACTTATCAACAGGCTCTTCATTTTCAATGAAATCTTTTAATAGTCCCAGCGGGAATTTGTGGACATTTAACACAGATAGTGAATTGATTCAACGCTGTATGTATAATTATAATTATTGGGATAATCCAGTACTTATTAGTGAAGCAGTTTATAAGAATGATGGATTAGACGATAATGGAAACATTTTATATAACATTGCAAAGTGGGTCAATTATAAATATGAGACTATAATTGAGGAGAGCCTGGAAGGAATGATGGTTGAGAAATTGACTAATATATCTAGTTCTTCAGGTTATAGTTATAGGCCTGATTATTTCGTTGAAAAATTTGCGGCTGAAAATTGGAATATTCCAATTTATTACTTCAAAAATTATATTATTGAAATTGGAAGGAAGCGATTAAAAACTAAATCTACAAAGCTTTATCAAGAGGGAGAGATCGTAGAGAAAACAAATGAATATGAATATAATTCAAAAAATCAAATAAAACGTGAAATTGAAAGTACATCTTCTGGAGTTATAAGCTCAAATTATTATTATCCTTATGATACCATTTTCAGTCTTAACACGAAAACGGGGATGTCAACTATGGTGACTACCAATAGAATAGCAGAACCTATTTACATTCGAAAATTCTCTGATCAAGCTTTAATAGAGCATCAGTTGAATACTTTCGAATTATTTAACTCAAAACTCTTTAAAAGTGGGGTTTTATGGAATAAAGCAGAATCTTCTTTAGATAGTATGCCTGAAATGTTAAGCTTTCATTCTTATGATGATTATGGCAATCCTATAGAAGTCTCAAAGTCAGATGGTCCGCATATCTTTTATCTATGGGGCTATCATGGACAATACCCCATAGCCAAGATAGAGAATACGACCGGAGCTGCTTTACAGGCTGTTCTTGGCGAACTTAAAAATGTTAATGAAGCCAACTTATCAGCAATCAATAATCTCCGCTCCAAGAGTGCTTTCAAAGATGCGATGATTACAACCTATGAATATGAACCTTTGGTAGGGATGACCGTTATGACCGATCCCCGTGGCAGGACAACAACCTATCACTATGATGATTTCGGCCGTTTGGAAATGGTCAAAGACCACGAAGGTAAGTTAGTAGAGGAATATGAATATCATTATAAAGGTGAATAAACCCCCTAGGTTATGAATAAATATATATCACTTACCGTTTTTTTTCTTATAGGTCTTATAGGGGACACATTGTTAGCCCAGATTGGTATACCGGATGATGGCGATGAATGTCCCCCCGGCACCACGCTTTATTATCGGGATAATGATGGGGATGGTTATGGGAACCCGAATATTTA
>NZ_JAKHSK010000026.1 GCF_023499215.1 Zunongwangia pacifica | reverse complement strand
TCCCTTAGCGGGGCGCAAAGATACTGGCTTTTTTAAATACAAACCAAATCTTTTTTTAAGTTTTTTTTACTCCTTTTAACCCTAAATCCTCAATGAACTTCCCGCTTCTATAAACACCACCTAAGCGGCTAAGCGGGTGCAAATATATATCCTAATTTCGATTCAGCAACATAAAAATCAACAAATTTTAAAATTAATTTAATACCAATCTATAGTCCCTTAGTTTTCAATATTTTAAATCAGAATAAAAAATGCGTTAGGGATAGTAACGGCATCCTTGGCGCTTACTGCAATTAAAAATTAGAAATGTTTTAGCTCAAAAAATTTAATTTTACTCTACAAATACATTATCAAACTGCGACAAGATATAGTGAATAGCCCGATCACTATATTATATAGTGAAACGCCCATAAAATACTAAAAGGTAGTATTGCGCAAACAAGTACAACCTCTTATCTTTGCCAACTATAATAACGACTATAATATATAGACATGATAAAGGTAACATTGCCTGACGGCAGTATTAAAGAATTTAAACAAGGCTCTACTCCTATGGATGTGGCACAAAGCATTAGTGCCGGACTTGCCAGAAATGTAATTTCAGCAAAATATAATGACACCATCGTAGAGACGTCTACTCCTTTAACAACAGATGGCAACCTTACCTTATATACATGGAATGACGATGAGGGAAAACAGGCTTTTTGGCATTCTACCTCTCACGTTATGGCACAAGCCATCCAAGAACTATATCCGGGAGCTAAATTAACCATAGGTCCAGCAATTGAAAATGGTTTTTATTACGATGTTGATTTTGGTGACCAAAAAATTTCTGAAAGCGATTTCTCTAAAATCGAAAATCGCATGTTAGAAATAGCGCGTGGCAAGCATGATTTTAAGATGCGAGCGGTAACTAAAGAAGAAGCTTTAGATTATTACAAGAAAATCGACAATCCTTTTAAAGTAGAATTAATCGAAAATCTTGAAGACGGCACCATTACTTTTTGCGACCATGACACTTTTACCGATCTATGTCGTGGAGGGCATATCCCAAATACAGGAATCATCAAAGCAGTAAAGCTGATGAATGTTGCCGGAGCTTACTGGAGAGGTAATGAAAAAAATCCACAACTTACCCGTGTATATGGTACAAGTTTTCCCAAACAAAAGGAATTAAAAGAATATCTGGAACTTCTCGAAGAAGCTAAAAAAAGAGATCATAGAAAACTAGGAAAAGAGTTAGAGCTTTTTACGTTCTCACAAAAAGTGGGGCAAGGTTTACCATTATGGCTTCCTAAAGGAGCTGCTTTAAGGGAACGCCTGGAAAACTTCCTTAAAAAAGCTCAGAAAAAAGCGGGTTACGAAATGGTGGTTAGCCCACATATAGGCCATAAAGAATTATATGTAACTTCTGGCCATTATGCCAAATATGGTGAAGACAGCTTTCAGCCTATTAAAACACCAAACGAAGGCGAAGAGTTTTTGCTAAAACCAATGAACTGTCCTCACCATTGTGAAATGTATAATTCGCAATCATGGAGTTATCGTGACCTTCCTAAAAGATTCGCTGAATTTGGCACCGTATATCGTTATGAGCAAAGCGGGGAACTACATGGTTTAACCCGTGTAAGAGGATTTACACAAGATGACGCTCATATTTTTTGTACTCCTGAACAATTAGATGAAGAGTTTAAAAAAGTTATCGATCTTACATTATACGTATTTGACACTTTAGGTTTTGAAAACTTTACAGCTCAGGTTTCATTGCGTGATCCTGAAAATAAAGAAAAATATATTGGAAGTGATGATGTTTGGGAAAAAGCTGAAAATGCCATTATCAATGCTGCTAAAGAAAAAGGCTTAAACTATGTCATTGAGACTGGCGAAGCTGCTTTTTATGGCCCTAAGTTAGACTTTATGGTAAAAGACGCGCTTGGCAGAAGCTGGCAACTTGGCACAATCCAGGTAGATTATAATTTACCAGAGCGTTTTGACCTGACATATAAGGGAAGTGACAATGAGTCTCATCGCCCGGTAATGATTCACAGAGCGCCATTTGGAAGCATGGAAAGATTTATCGCCATTCTTTTAGAGCATACCGCAGGGAATTTCCCGTTGTGGTTAATGCCAGAGCAGGCTATCATTCTCTCACTCAGCGAGAAATACGAAAAATATAGCCAAAAAGTTTTAAGTTTATTAGAAAATAACGAAATTCGCGCCGTACTTGATAACCGAAACGAAACCATTGGTAAAAAAATAAGGGAAGCCGAAGTGCAAAAGTTCCCTTACATGCTTATTGTTGGAGAGCAAGAAGCAAAAGATGGTACGGTTTCTGTACGAAAACATGGCGAGGGAGATATTGGCACAATGCCAGTTGAAGAATTCGCTCAGATAATAAAAAACGAAATCGAAAAAACGCTAAAAGCGTTTGAAGTTTAACTAAAATATTGAAGCCATAGCAATACGAAGAAAAAAATCGAGACAACAGAGAACAACTCGTAAAGAAGATCAACACAGAATTAACCAAAAAATTCGAGCTAAAGAAGTTCGTTTGGTAGGTGATAATGTTGAAATGGATGTATATCCTATCGAGAAAGCTTTAGCCATTGCTGAAGATCTTGGACTTGATTTAGTGGAAATTTCACCAGATGCCAAACCACCCGTGGTAAAGGCAATGGATTATAAGAAATTCCTTTACGAACAAAAGAAACGCGAAAAGGCCATGAAGGCCAAAGCGAGTAAGGTCGTTGTGAAGGAAATTCGTTTCGGGCCAAACACCGATGACCACGATTATGAATTTAAAAAAAGAAATGCAGAAAAGTTCCTTAAAGATGGAGCTAAATTAAAAGCATTCGTATTTTTTAAAGGTCGTTCTATTGTATTTAAAGATAAAGGAGAGATTCTTTTATTACGTTTAGCAACAGATCTTGAAGAATTTGGAAAAGTGGAACAGATGCCAAAACTTGAGGGTAAACGAATGACCATGTTTATGGCACCTACCACCAAAAAGAAATAATAAATTAAGAGAGTTTTAATTATAAAAGAAGGATAGCATGCCTAAAATGAAAACAAAATCCAGCGCTAAAAAGCGTTTTAAGCTTACAGGTACTGGAAAAATTAAAAGAAAGCACGCGTTTAAAAGTCACATCTTAACAAAGAAGTCTAAAAAACGTAAGCTTGCGTTGACGCATAGTACTTTAGTATCTGATGCTGATACCAATAATGTTAAACTTCAATTACGTTTAAAGTAATCTGAAAGTTTAACGGTTTAAATTATTTATAAACCCTGGAGTTGGGCAAGTTAGGATTTAACTTCTAATTTAAAAGTATCGAGTTTCGATCGCCTACTACAAAATTTTAAAATTATGCCAAGATCAGTAAATTCTGTTGCGAAAAGAGCTAGAAGAAAAAAGGTTCTTAAGCAAGCAAAAGGCTACTTTGGAAGACGTAAAAACGTTTGGACAGTAGCAAAAAATGCAGTTGAAAAAGCGATGCTTTACTCTTATAGAGATCGCAAAGCTAAAAAACGTAATTTCCGTTCATTATGGATTATGCGTATTAACGCTGCTGCTCGTCAACAAGGAATGTCTTATTCGCAATTTATGGGTAAAGTAAAAGCTAACGAAATTGGATTAAACCGTAAGGTTTTAGCTGATTTAGCGATGAACCATCCAGAAGCGTTTAAAGCCATTGTTGATAAAGTAAAATAAATAAAAACAATTATTACTCTCTTATATAGAAAACCGGCTTCTTTCGAAGCCGGTTTTTTTATGCAAAAAATTTGTCTTCAAGAAAAACAAAACCAGTGTTCATACACGCTTCGATTGACCATCAAGAACCTCTGGGCAAGCCCCCGAGGTTATGAATAGGAAAAACTTTTTTATAATTTCGAAGCCTCGGGGAATTAAATCCTCAATGAGGGATTAAACCACAGATAGTTTTCAAAGCAATAAATAAAAGTTGAATTTCCTAAAACAAAGCAAATCTGCCTATAGCTTAAATGCCTAACAAAGTAGTCTATTTTGATATGCTTTGTACCTCAGCAATAATAAGACAGGTTACCGAATACAGCTACCATTTATCCTTCTAATAATTCCTCTGAACTGCGCTAAAACGATACTTCATCTAAAAGACAATTATATAAGCTATACCATGGCTATTTTTACACAATAAATAATGACAGATTAGTGGTTAGGTGATAAAAAGCAGTAGCAAGTATTGTTTTTATTGGTGAATTTTAGATGTTTTTCATGATCAGTGCTACTGCTTTTTTTAATCGGCTCCCAAAATATAAAAGCTCCATTTAGGAGCTTTTTTTTTATAATATATAATAAGAAATATTTACAGTTCTATCTAAAATAACAACCTCTACTTCTTGATTTTTGCGGTCTGTATTTAGAATCAAATAATATTAATGAAACATCTAATGTAATTTGATTTATCCTGCGATTGGTAAAAATCGCAGGCCCCACACCACTGGAATTATAATCCATCGTAATAGCAAGATCTTCTGTAGAAGTAAAACTATGCTCGTACCTTAAATCGGCTTCAAAACGACCAAAATGAGCCTTAACCCCAAGACTAGCATACAGGTGATTTGCAGCCATAGGTATTTTCCCTTGTCTACTTTGCTCTTTTTCTAAAGTAGCTTCTCCAAGTACATGGGCAAGTCCGGGACCAATATAAACATCAAAAGGTTCAAATACATGGTAGCCTATCAATAAGGGAACATTAATTTTTTCAATTTTATAAATATAAGGCTCTTTGGGAAACTGAAATTCAGATTGCATAGTATTATAAAGTCCTTCTAATCTAAAGAAAAAACGATCGTAATTTAACTGGGCAAAAACCCCTCCGTTAAAGCCCTGTTTTGATTTAGAATGGAATGTACTTCCTTTAAAAGTAATGTAAGGTTCTGCTACAATTTCTCCTCCAAAACCATAATTAACACCACCTTTAAGACCTATACTAAAATCCTGAGAAAAAGCACTATGACTAAAAAATAAGATAAAAATTAAAATCGTAAAACTGTTTTTCATTAACTAATGGATTTAGAGAAATGTTAATAAGGTAAATATATCAATTCTGAAATAAACTCATTATTATTTTTAAAATTTGATGAGAAAATATAAAAAACTATTTATCAGCAAATTAACATACAAAAATACCTATTAAGACACAAATCACCAATGTAGTCTTACTAAACCCAACAGATATATACTTCTCTGGTTTAAGATTTTCCTAATCAATTGAATGAATTTGTATTGAATAATAAAGATTTTCAGGCCTCTACTACTATTAATTTCCATTCTAAAAATATATCTGGTTTATCGAATTTGAAAAAGCACACTCCCCAGGGGCAAGCCGACGAGGCATCCGATAGAGACAAAAATTTCAATTCCGAGGCATCTCGATTGTTATCGGGATCGGGTATTAAACCCTTTGCCGGTACGACATAGAAACACCCATGCCTTTTGATAACTATATAACAACATAAAAAATACCTCATGGGGTGCCATGAGGTATTGATTAGATTTCTTTCGAGGCAAGCCATTCCCTATAGTTTAGTGGGAATGTCCCCGAATATTTAATCTCGGTTATCGAGTAAAATTAATGTACAATTATAGCGTCGCTATTACCATCTGGATCTCCAGATACAGTACCATCTGTAGATGCCGAACCAAGTAAAAGAACACCGGCTGCATGTGGTGAAGCCATAGAGGTACCACTAATGGTATTATAGCCTCCACTTTTCCACGTACTTTTAATTCCCACACCAGGAGCAGCATAATCTACCGGTGGATTACCGTAGTTTGAGAAATAAGCCCAGCTATCATTACTATCCATAGCTGAAATTGTATAAATATTACTACCATTTACCCGGGCTGGAGAATGACTATTCGCATCGTCACTTTCGTTACCCGCAGCAAGAACAAATTTAATTCCCTGCTGGGAAGCCGCAAGAACTGCATCGTCTAAGGCCTGAGAAACAGGTCCCCCCAGACTCATATTTGCAACATCTCCATTAGCGCCATTTGCCGCAACATAATCTACCCCAGCGATAACGCCAGAATATGAACCGCTACCTCTGCTATCCAGAACTTTAACAGGAATTACGGTAGCACCGGGAGCTACTCCTATGACCCCTACATTATTATTTAATGCACCTATTGTTCCTGCCACATGCGTACCGTGACCATTACCATCGTCTAAAGACTTTCCGTCCCTACCGCTGGTAAACGCATTAAATCCTCTGGCAGCATCTACATGAAGATCTTCATGATCTAAATCTATGCCGGTATCGATAACCCATGCAACTCCAGATCCTGAATAAGAAGAAACTCCATTAACTCTGGTAATTCCATAAGGCGTTTCTTGCGATGTACTTGCACCACCATCCCCGGGATCTTCACTACAAGGAACTCCGTTTGGTGTTCCACAAGGCGGAGCGAAAATTACAACTTTATCTTCTTCAATATAATCTACATCATCTCTACTCTGAAGCCTGGAAATTTGGTTCGCGCTTACCTTTATGGCAGCACCTTTAATGGTTTTACTAAAAGTAGAAATTACTTCAGCATCTTTTACTCCCGACTCCTGAAACATTTTCTTTGTCATTGCTTTCATCGCTTCTTGTGCCTTCATGTAATCTGAAGGATCGCCGATAGTCTGCTTAGCCACATCGGCTTTAAAGACAATAATATACTGTCCTTTAATCGCAGAGGATTCGGCAGGAGCCGCTAACTGTTCTTCAGTAACGATCTCATCAGATTGTTTGTCATTTGTACAGGAAGCTAATAGCGCTGCAAAACTTAATCCTGCAGCCAATCCACGTGTTGTTTTTAAAATCATTATGTTTAGTTTATAAAATGGTTAATTCTCCTTCCAAATTATGATTTAATCGATAAAAAACAACATAAAAACATCCGTAAAGAAGAACTTACATAGGTACTTTCCTACGAAATTTATTTACTATTTTCTTCTCAGATAAGTGTTTATCGGCATTTGCCCAAAACTCTTCTAGCGTTCATTTTATTTTAACAAAAATGTTAATTTTTTTAACCGTTAAACTGCTAAAACGTATTATTTTAAACAAAAAAACCGTAGATTTCTCTACGGTTTCCTTATTTTATTCTAAAAATAGTGATTAATAAATTTCACCCCCTATCAACATCCAGTTTTCGATTCCACCTTCCAGTTCATATACTTCTTCAAATCCGTCATTTTTCAGAATTTTAATCGCTTTTTTGGTGTTTTCTTTATTCTTACCGTAAATTACCACAGGCTTGTCTTTAGCCAATGTGTCATAATACAACGAATTATCATTGTTTTCACTTAAAATGATATTCTTAGCTTTAAAGATATGGGCAGCATCAAATTCTTTAGCTGAACGTACATCTAACACCTGAATTTCATCCTTTTTCATGCGATCCAGCATTTCTTCAGGAGAAATCATGTTAATTTCACTGGCTTCAACTTCTTTGCATCCTTGCGCAAATAGCAATGAAATTGTAAATAATAAGAGGTATTTTTTCATTAGTCTTCTGCCGTTTCTCCTTCCCATTCCATAAAACCTCCCTGTAGATTATAGGTATTGGAAAAGCCTAGCTGATCCAGGATAGAACAGGCTTGGGCACTTCTTTTACCAGATCGACAATATATATAGTAATTCTTATCTTTATCAAGTTTTTCTACCTCGTCAATAAAACCCTGCCCCTTATAAATATCAATATTCTTAGAATTAGGAATATATCCTTCTTCAACCTCTTCTTCAGTTCTAACATCAAGAATAGCCGCATTATCATCTTTACTTAGCTGTTCTCTCCATTCTTCCTGTCCAAGTTCTTTCATTATATGTTCATTTTAAATTAAACGATGTAAAGATACATTATCTAAATCAACTGCATTCCTTAGCCCAATAAACAAACTTATTTTTTTAACATTTATTTAATATTTAGCTCTAAAAGTAATTATATATTTGTACATACAAATGTTGTAGAAACAATGAAGATAGAAGAAGTTTTAAAAACAGACCATCTTAATGATAGTAAGAAACTGGTTCTTAACATCATGCTCTGTGCTGGTAAAGCAACAACCATGATGAACGACACTCTTAAGCCTTACGATATTTCTATCCAGCAGTTTAATGTATTACGCATTTTACGTGGCCAAAAGGGAAAACCTGCCAATCTTAGTACTATTCAGGAGCGTATGGTCAATAAAATGAGTAATACTACGAGACTGGTCGATAAGCTTATAAAGAAGAACTTGGTTGATCGATATATCTGCGAAGAAAACCGAAGAAAAATTGAAATCATAATTACTAAAGAAGGCTTACAATTATTAGAAAAATTAGATCCAATTGTAGACCGTCTGGAAAATGATTTTTCTGGGCACATCACAAAAGAAGAATTAATCATATTAAACGAGATACTTGAAAAAGTAAGAAATTAAAAACCTCTTGGAAAACCACGAGGTATGAATTGAAAAACCTTTTATAATTTCACGGCAGGCCAAAGTGCATTACCACTTTTGGAAGCGCCAATAAAACAAAAAATCATGAGTTCTATTATTGAAAACCTAAAGTGGAGGTATGCCACAAAGAAATTTGATGCTACCAAAAAAATAGCTAAAGAGAACCTGGAAACCCTTCTAGAAGGTGTGCAATTATCTGCGTCTTCTTATGGTTTACAACCCTATCAGATTTTCGTTATAGAAAATACAGAGATCAGGGAAAAACTAAAAGCTGCAGCATGGAACCAAACCCAACTTACCGATGCGTCACAGGTTATAGTTTTTGCGAACCATAAAAATCTGGATGAAACTTATGTAGACAACTATATTAAAAACATTGCCGAAACCAGAGATATGAGTGTAGAAGACCTACAAGGCATGGCAGATATGATTAAAAATACTACGTTAAAAATGGAGGCCGATCAGCAAAACGAATGGGCTCAAAAACAAAGTTATCTGGCCTTAGGCTTTTTGCTAAACACTGCTGCGCACCTTAAAATAGATGTTTGCCCTATGGAAGGATTCTCGGCTGAGGATTTTGATAAAATTCTTGGACTGGAAGAAAAAGGGCTTCATACTGCTGTAATCGCCTGTATAGGGTACCGCAGTAAACAAGACGACTATCAGCATGCTGCCAAAGTGCGCAAATCAACAGAGGATTTATTCAACTTTATATAAAATCAAATATTAAAATTGCTATGAGAAAGAATGTTATTAAAGGAGCTTTAGCTTCAGTTTTTGTAATTGCTACACTTGCTTTTACAAGTATCGCTAAAAAGATTGATGTAAAAGAAAGTAAAGTGACCTGGGAAGGTGAAAAGGTAACGGGAAGCCACGAGGGTACCATCGATTTAAAATCTGGATACTTAAATGTAGAAGGAGATAAAATCCTGGGTGGAGAATTTGTAATCGATATGACCTCTCTTCAATCTACCGATCTTGAAGGTGAGTATAAAACTAAACTAGAAGGTCACTTAAAATCTGATGATTTCTTTGGTGTTGCAAAACATCCAGAAGCAAAACTTGTGATTACCACAGCATCAAAAAAATCAGATGAAACTTACGGTATTGTAGGTGATCTTACTATTAAAGGAATTACCAATCCCGTAACTTTTGACATGAATTATGACGGGAAATCTGCAAGCGCAGATCTTACGATCGATCGTACAAAATACGAAGTACGTTATGGTTCAGGAAGTTTCTTTGATAACCTAGGAGACAAAACTATTTACGACGAATTTAAAATCGCCGTAGATTTAAAATTCTAAAATCCCCAACATTGTATTTTAATCCCGTAATCATCCTCAAAGATTGCGGGATTTATTTTTTCAATAAATTGTTTGTGATTTAAAAATTCATAGCTATATTTGAAGCAATGAAAAATAGAATTGCAAATACTTGGTGGTGGTCTAACTTACGTTCAAACTTCGTGAGCTAAATTGCCATTATATAAACATATAGGAAAAAGGCTTGTCTCACGACAAGCCTTTTTTTATTTCAAGATGCTTTAAAATTATGTACACCTTAAAAACCAATTACAAAAAACTACTTGCAGACACCATCACCCCGGTGAGTGTATATTTAAAAGTAAGGGATAAATATCCAAATAGCCTTTTGCTGGAAAGTAGTGATTACCACGCTAACAAAAACAGTTTCTCGTATATATGTTGTAATCCTATCGCTTCGATACGAGTACAAAACGAGGAAATCACTGAAGAATTTCCAGATGGTTTCTCACAGACAACCAAGATCACTTCAGAGATTAACCTTCCTGAAAAAATTCAGGATTTTGGCAAGTTGTTCGATACCCAGGAATCTGAATTCAAATTTATAAACAACGGGCTTTTTGGTTATATTTCTTACGACGGCGTTCGTTATTTTGAAGATATAAACATCACCAAGAAAAAAGGCGATCTTGAACTACCAGATATGTACTATGCGGTATATCAAAACATCATTGCCATTAACCACTTCAATAATCAGGCGTTCATTTTTAACCACTCCTATAACAACGACAATAAAATTGAAGAAATAGAGCAGCTTATCAGCGTTAAGAATTTTGCCACTTACGATTTCCATCGCCAGGGTGACACCCAAAGCAATCTTACCGACGAGGAATTTATCGAGCAGGTAAAATTCGGTAAAAAACATTGTCACCGTGGTGACGTTTTTCAAATTGTCCTTTCCAGACGTTTTTCTCAAAAATTTAAAGGAGACGAATTTAATGTGTACCGTGCTTTACGAAGCATCAACCCGTCCCCTTATCTTTTTTATTTTGATTACGGAAACTTTAAAATCTTTGGCAGTTCACCTGAAGCCCAATTGATCATCGACGAAGGTAAGGCCGAAATCCATCCTATCGCCGGAACATTTAAACGTACCGGAAACGATGAGAAAGATGCTGAAATTGCCAAGCAACTTAGCGCCGACGAGAAAGAAAATGCCGAACATGTCATGCTGGTTGATCTTGCGCGCAACGATCTAAGCCGCAACGGCAGCAATGTAAAAGTAGAGACGTATCGTGAAATTCAGTTTTTCTCGCATGTCATTCATTTAGTAAGCAAAGTCACCGGTACCAAAAATCCAGACACGCCAACCATGCAGGTGGTGGCCGATACTTTTCCTGCAGGTACCCTAAGTGGCGCTCCAAAACACAGTGCCATGAAGCTTATCGAGCAATGCGAAAATGTAAACCGCGATGCCTATGGTGGCGCGATTGGCTTTATGGATTTTCACGGCAATTTCAATCATGCCATTATCATTAGATCTTTTGTAAGTAAAAACCATCAGCTACACTATCAGGCCGGTGCCGGTGTGGTTTCAGAATCTAAAGACGAAAACGAACTTCAGGAAGTATATAACAAACTTGGGGCATTAACCAAAGCATTAGAAATCGCTGAAAATATAGAATAATGGCGTTACCACCCTAAGGGTAGGTCGGGCTTTCGGTAGTCGCTTTTTTAATGCTAAACACTTAAAAAGAGCTCCAACAATACCTCAATCCCTAACGCGAAAAGAACCTTTTAAAATGAAAAAAGTATTAGTTATAGATAATTACGATTCGTTTGTATATAACCTGGTACATTACCTGGAAGATCTGGATTGCCAGGTAACCGTAAAAAGAAACGATCAGCTGGATATCGATTTTGTACAAAATTTCGATAAAATTTTATTATCTCCAGGCCCGGGAATTCCGTCTGAAGCCGGACTTTTAAAACCCATCATAGAAAAATATGGTGCTACCAAAAGTATTTTCGGAGTCTGTCTTGGCCAACAGGCCATCGGCGAAGTCTATGGGGGCACTTTAGGCAATTTAGAATCGGTATATCATGGCGTTGCTACAGATATCGATATTGTGGTAGACGACGAACCTCTATTTGCAGGTTTGGATAAAAAAATAAAAGTGGGACGTTATCATTCCTGGGTAGTTTTAAAAGAATTACCCGATGCTTTAGAAGCCACTTCTTTTGACGATAAAGGACAAGTTATGTCATTACGCCATCGTGAATTCGATGTAAGAGGAGTGCAATTTCATCCAGAATCGGTTTTAACTCCCGAGGGAAAAAAAATGATCGCCAATTGGGTAAAATCAGATACTGAAAAAACAACTTCAGAAAAACCGGCAGCAGACCAGGCATAGAATTTTCAAAACCTATAAATTTAGATTCGGTTCAACCGGGTCATCAGTATAAAATGAAAGAATTACTAAACAGGCTTATTAACCACGAAACGATTAGTAAAGCAGAAGCAAAACAAGCTTTATTCAATATTTCTAACGGAGAATATAACGAAAGTCAAATTGCCGCTTTTCTTACGGTGTATATGATGCGAAGTGTTACTATTGCCGAGCTTGAAGGTTTCAGAGATGCTCTTTTAGAACTTTGCGTAGCAGTAGATCTTAGCGCTTATAATCCTATCGATCTTTGTGGAACCGGTGGTGACGGTAAAAACACCTTTAATATTTCTACAACCTCTTCTTTTGTCACTGCCGGTGCCGGCGTTAACGTCGCAAAGCATGGTAATTACGGGGTATCATCAGTAAGCGGTAGTTCTAATGCCATGGAGCATCTGGGCATACGCTTTAGTAACGATCCTTCTTTTTTAGAAAAATGTATCGATAAAGCAGGAATTTGCGTGTTGCACGCTCCCCTATTTCACCCGGCCATGAAAAATGTAGCTCCAATTCGTAAAAGCTTAGCGGTAAAAACATTTTTTAATATGCTTGGCCCGATGGTAAATCCCGCATTTCCAAAAAATCAATTAGTTGGGGTTTTTAACTTAGAACTAGCCAGAATGTATGGTTATTTGTATCAAAATACCGATAAGAATTTTAGTATTCTCCATGCTTTAGATGGTTATGACGAAATATCGTTAACCAGCGATACCAAGATAATTTCAAATAATACGGAAAGCATGTTAAAACCTGCCGACTTCGGAGTTCGAAAATTAGAACAAAAAGAAATTTACGGTGGCGGCAGTATAGAAAAATCAGCCATGATTTTAGTAAAAATTCTTCGTGGTGAAGGTACCGAGGCTCAGGAAAATGTGGTTTGTGCTAATGCCGGTATGGCTATTGCCACCGCTAAAAACCTAAGTATAATAGAAGGTTTTTCAGCAGCAAAGGAATCGATAAAGTCTGGAAAAGCATTACAGGCATTAAAAAAATTACAGGATTTAAGTGAATAAAATAGCTATGAATATTCTTGATAAAATCATCGCCGATAAACATAAAGAACTGGTACTAAAAAAAATGGTAGTACCGGTATCACAATTAGAAAGTTCAGCCTTATTTGAAAGAGAAACCGTTTCTTTGGCCGATGCACTTAGAAAAAACAAAAGCGGCATAATCGCAGAACATAAACGCCGTTCTCCTTCAAAATCGGTGATCAATCAAAGTTTAAATGTAGAAAACGTGGCCAGGGGTTACGAAAATGCCGGAGTAAGCGGAATGTCCGTTTTAACCGATGGAAAATATTTTGGGGGCTCTTTAGACGATTTGCTATATGCTCGCGCTGCGGTGAAAATGCCAGTATTAAGAAAAGAGTTTATAATCGACGAATATCAGCTACTGGAAGCCAAAGCTCATGGAGCCGATGTGATATTATTAATCGCTGCGGTTTTAGAACGCGAACAGATTAAACAATTATCTCAATTTGCCAAGAATCTCGGTTTAGATGTGCTTTTAGAAGTTCACAATCAGGAAGAACTGGAAAAATCGATCATGCCGAGTTTAGATATGTTGGGCGTAAATAATCGAAACCTAAAAACTTTTGAAGTCAGCACCCAAACCAGCAAAGATCTCTCCGCTAAAATTCCAGATGATTTTGTGAAGGTTAGCGAAAGCGGTATCAGTTCGGTAGAAGCGATTAAAGATTTAAAACAATATGGATACGAAGGTTTCTTAATCGGAGAAAACTTTATGAAAACCGGCAATCCCGGTGAAAGTGCGAAGAAGTTTATTGAGGAACTTAGTAGTTAGAATTGAGTAGTGAGAAAATCTACCATTTAATATATGGTAATTTGAAAATATTGATCTAGAGACAAGATTTAAGAATCAAAAATCAGAGAGAATTATTTTGAATGTTGATTAATAAATATTGTCATTTCGAGCGGAATGCAATGAAGTCGAGAAATCTCTTATCGTTTCACTCTTAGAACATAGAGAATAAACGATTTGAGGAGGTGATCAAAAAAAGCTGTCAGCTGTTAGCTTTCAGCTAAATGCCACTTCAAGTGATTTTTAAATAGAATAAAACAATTCAAATCAGGAACTAAAGTAAAATTATAATTTTCACATATAAATAATATTGGCTGACAGCTTAAGGCTGATGGCTAAAAACTAAAAACATGAACCTAAAACTCAAAATATGCGGAATGAAGCAACCTGGCAATATTCAGGAGGTCGCTACACTGCAACCCGACTATATGGGTTTTATTTTCTATGAAAAAACACCACGTTTTTTTGATGCTGAAATTCCCAAAATCGCAGATTCGATAAAAAAGACCGGTGTTTTTGTGAATGCTAAGATTGCAGAAATTCTGGATAAAATCAACGAATTTGATCTTAACGCTATTCAGCTTCATGGCGGAGAGTCGGCTGAGTTTTGTGCGGAATTAAAATCGGTTTTAAAAGAAACCAATATTGAGATCATCAAAGTCTTTTCGATTAAATCGGAATTCAACTTTAGTGAACTCGCAACTTTTGAAGATGACGTAGATTATTTTCTTTTTGATACCAAAGGCAAACACAAAGGAGGAAATGGCAAAACTTTCGATTGGACGCTACTAAAAGAATATCCTTCAGCAAAACCATTTTTTCTAAGCGGAGGTATTGGTTTAGATCAGCTAGAGGATTTAAAAGAATTCTATGACTATTTCAGCAAAATCGGAAAAGCACATTTACTCTATGCCGTAGATGTAAACAGTGCTTTTGAAAGCGAACCCGGTCTAAAGGATATTGAAAAACTAAGACAATTTGTTGATGTGATGATTTGATAATGCGGCAATATGCTGATTTGAAAATTTGAAATGAGAAGCAAGAGCCAGGAATCAGGATAAATTATTTCGAATTCTAAATGTTGAATATAAAATGGTTCGGAAAAAGAATTTAGAGAATGAATAATAGAATCTGCATCTTTTAATTTTTGAAATTAATCTTGGCCGTCATGCTGAACTTGTCCTCGATAGCTATCGGGACGGCATCTCATCCTACTTTTTAATTAGCTAAGGAGTAAAATTGATCGCCATTAAATAGAAAAGACAATTTGATGATGTGGTAATTTAAAAATGTTAATATAGAGACAAGAGATAAGAACCAAGAATCAGGGAAGTTCAAAATTACTTTTGAATAGAAAATAATGTCATTTCGAGCGAAATGTAATGAAGTCGAGAAATCTCTTAACATGAAAATTAGATCTCTCCACTGCGCCTGCCTCGCCGGCAGGCAGGGTCGAGATGACAAAACAAATAAAGTGAACAGCTTAAAAAAGCTGTTCACTATAAACTTTTATATAAATAAAAAAAATGAAGCTGAAAGCTAAAAGCTGTAGGCTAAAAAGCTAAATAAAATGACATATCAGGCAGACGAAAAAGGATACTACGGCGAATTTGGTGGCGCCTTTATTCCCGAAATGCTATATCCTAATGTTGAAGAATTGCGCAGGCAGTATTTAGACATTATGAAAGAAAATTCTTTTCAAAAAGAATTTAAGGCGCTTTTAAAAGACTATGTAGGTCGCCCTACTCCACTTTATTACGCCGAGCGTTTCAGTAAAAAATACAATACCAAAGTATATTTAAAACGTGAAGATCTTTGCCATACCGGCGCACACAAAGTGAATAACACCATTGGGCAGATCTTAATGGCCAAACGTCTTGGCAAAAACAGGATTATTGCTGAAACCGGTGCAGGCCAGCATGGAGTGGCTACGGCTACAGTTTGCGCGTTAATGGGTATCGAATGTATCGTTTACATGGGAGAAATCGATATTGAACGCCAGGCACCAAATGTTGCCCGCATGAAAATGCTAGGTGCTAAAGTTGTGCCGGCAAAATCGGGTAGTAAAACCTTAAAAGACGCAACGAATGAAGCCATTCGTGACTGGATCAATAATCCGGTAGATACGCATTATATTATTGGATCTGTGGTTGGACCGCATCCTTATCCCGATATGGTCGCGAGATTTCAGGCGGTAATTTCCGAAGAAATAAAAACACAGCTAAAAGAAAAAGAAAACCGTGAAAATCCAGATTATGTAGTGGCCTGTGTTGGTGGCGGAAGCAATGCTGCCGGTGCCTATTTTCATTATTTAGACAATCCTGAAGTTGGGATTATCGCGGTGGAAGCTGCCGGAAAAGGAATTTACACCGGTGAGAGTGCAGCAACCTCAGCTTTGGGGAAAGAAGGTATTATCCACGGAAGTAAAACCTTACTGATGCAAACGGATGACGGACAAATCACTGAACCCTATTCGATTTCGGCAGGCTTGGATTATCCCGGCGTTGGTCCTATGCACGCGCATTTATTTAGAAGCGGTCGCGGGGAATTTATCTCGATTACCGATGATGCTGCGATGAAAGCCGGGCTGGAATTAGCCAAACTGGAAGGAATTATTCCGGCGATCGAATCCTCTCACGCTCTTGCGATTTTTGAAGATCGTAAATTTAAAGAAGATGATGTAGTTGTGGTAAATCTTTCTGGTCGTGGGGATAAAGACCTTAATACGTATATCGATTATTTTGACCTTTAGAAATTAAGTTTAAAATGCTGAAAGTTTTAGTGTTTTCGTCATTCCGTGCTTGACACGGAATCTCATAACGGGAAGTAATCAATTAACGAAATTACTACATGAGATCCTGTCCCGATAGCTATCGAGGACAAGTTCAGGCTGACGAGATAAAATTAAAATCATAAATAGCTAAAAAATGAACAGAATCAAACAAAAATTGCAGGAAGATAAAAAACTGCTATCCATATATTTTACTTCAGGATATCCTGAAATTGAAGACACCGTAGAGATCATCAAAAGTCTGGAAGAAAACGGTGTCGATTTTATCGAAATTGGACTCCCATTTAGTGATCCTTTGGCTGATGGCCCTACCATTCAGGAAAGTTCTACGATTGCGCTAAAAAGCGGAATGACCAGCAACAAACTCTTTGAACAACTAAAAGATATTCGTTCAGAAGTTTCTATTCCCCTTATTATCATGGGATATTTTAATCCTATTCTTCAGTTTGGAGTAGAGAAATTTTGTGCAAAATGTGAGGAAGTGGGTATCGACGGACTCATAATCCCAGATCTTCCGGTAGATGTTTATAACGAAGAATATAAGTCGGTTTTCGATAAGCACGGACTAAAGAATATTTTCCTTATCACACCACAAACGCCTGAAGATCGTATTCGTTTTATCGATGAGGTTTCAGATGGATTTATTTATATGGTAAGTACGGCCAGCGTTACCGGAAGCACCAAAGGTTTTGGCGAAGAAACCAAAGCTTATTTTAAACGAATTTCAGAAATGAACCTTAAAAATCCGCAAGTGGTTGGATTTGGAATTAGTGATGAGGATACTTTTAACGATGCTACCCAATATGCCAAAGGGGCCATTATTGGTAGTGCGTTTATTAAGCATTTAAATAAAAATGGTAAAAATAACATTCAGGATTTTATAAAATCAGTTCGACCGGTTTAACCTAAGTCTAACAAGCCATTAGCAGCTTTTAAGAACATCTGTTTGTATCTTTATATTGAACCTTAAAAAATAATATTATGGCAGGTCCTATTAAAGATAATCACAGAACGAGAAAAACAGAACAAAAAAATCCTACTAATCCAACTGGTAACAGAAATGAACCTACAAATAAAGTAGACATTGATGAATCTACCGTTAAAGATCAACAAAATAAAAAGTAAATATGGGAAAAGGCGATAAAAAAACTAAACGAGGGAAAATAGCAATCGGTACTACCGGAAAACTACGCCCCAAACGTAAAAAGTTTAAAGTAAAGCCAACCACTCTTGCAGAGCAGGATAAAAAAGATTTACAGTAAGAATTTAGTATAAAAGAACTCTATCAGACCTCACAGGAATCCCGATAATTATCGCGACTGTGAGGTTTTTTTCTTTTTTAGAACTCAAAAGAACTCTTTATATTGAAGCACTCTAAAATCCAGCGTATTAAAATTAGGGTTTTTAGCTTTTAATTTTTTGTAAAGCTGGTTACTACCTATTGCCATATTTGCTGCTCCAGATGGTGCGATTAAAGACACGGTGTTTATTAACCGTCCTTCTAAAACAAATTGATGAATTCGTGGTGGTTCGTTATTTACAATCTTAAGTTGTATGTTTTCTTCGGAAGTTTTTAAATGTCTTCGGAAGAAATATTCCGGGCCGTTTTTACTATTGCCTCCAGTAAATAAAAGCGTATCTATTTTTGGATAATTTCGCAAAATCTGAAGCATATTTCTTAGCTCCACATCTTTCATCCCCAGATCTGAAGCATCGATTTTATCCCTGAAACTACTTTCAACCACATCACAAATTCCTATTCCGCGTTTACGAAGAAAATCCTTCCTTTGGGTAACGGCTTCTTCTGAATTATCATAGATCAACTTCAGGTTAAAAATTCGGTCTAAAATTGGCCAAAGTAAGCCGTCCTGACTTCCGTAGCAAAAATCGACATCGCGCTCTTTTAATCTGCGCTGGGTAAAACGCGGCGGTGGCAAAGTACCTACAATAAGTTTGGTTGCTCCTTTAGGAATAAATGGTTTGTATGGATGTTTATGGTAAAAAATATCGATATTGTTTAAATTCTGCCTTCTTTTTCTAAGTATTGTGTGGCTTCCTGAAGATCCTTAAAAATTTGATCGGCAGCTTTTACATTCTCTATTAAATTAGGATTCCCCTGAATCGCCAAACATTCTAATCCGGCAGCTTTCGCTGAAGCTACGCCTGTTCTGGTATCTTCAAAAACGATCATATTTTCTTTTGGCAAATCGATCTTTTCGATAGCAGTTAAATAACTTTCGGGATCGGGCTTGCTGTTTTTTACATCGGTTCTGGTAATCTCAAATTCAAAATATTTTACGATCCCTGTTTTCTCTAAAAGAAACTCAACATTATTACGTGGACTACCGGTAACCAGATAAATAGGAATGCCTTTTTCTTTAAAGAGATCTAAAGTTTCTATGGCATAAGGCATAAATTCTACTTCCGATTCTTTTACCAGTTTCTCGGCCATTCGCTCACGCTTATAGGTTAAGTCTTCCCTTGAAATCGGCAAATCAAATTGTTCTATTATTGCTTTTGCATTGATGGGAGAAGGCGTACCGGCGTAAGTTTTTATATAAAAATCGTAATCCAGTTCGGCACCATAATCTTTTAAAACTTCTACCCACGAGTTATAATGATAATGTTCTGAATCTACTAATGTACCGTCGAAATCGAAAATTGCTGCTTTTATTTCAGCCATTGTTGTTGTTTTTGGAATTTTCTACGAAAATACTTCCGTAGAAATAAAGCTAATTTTAGCTAATATTAAGTTTTAGTAAGTGATTGTAAAAATCTTAATCTAAGTATCCATCGTAATTTATTTCAGCAAGAATTTTGTTCCTAAACTGAAAATCGAACCTATTAGTTTGTTCTAAATTGCTCACCGTTAATAATTCTATTTGGTTAGAAATGTCTTCACCTAGAATATCTTTAAAATTTGATAATTTCATTCCAATTCTAATATTATTCAATTCAGAACCATCATTTTTGATTCTAGCAGATCTCAAAATTTTATTATTTTTCGAGCTATATATTACAATCTCATCAAGTTTGAAACTAAGATTTATTACAGTATCTGTAATATCTTTATTGTGTTTATTTTCAACAAAAATCATAACTTTTCGAAACGATTTATCTCTGGCTTTGACAAACATCCCCTTAATGCAGGAATGTACGAAATCATCATTTATAAGAGTATCTATTGCAGAAGTATCTTCTTGTAATTTACCTAAGTTCTCTATCTTTTTCAGCGAATAATCGGTCAAATTCTGTTTTCTAACCTGATTGGTTTCTTTCCATCCAATAGAAAAAAATATAACAATGAATATAAAATAATATCTTTGCTTCATACTATTATTATCGAATAAACACCGGTTCGTTTTCTTTTTCGGTATGCTCTTCGCTAAATTTATAATCTTCGTAATCAAAGCCTTTGATATCCTCTAGAGTTTTAGCAGAAGAATCTATAATATAACGCACCATAGCACCACGAGCTTTCTTTGCATAAAAACTGATGATCTTTAATTTTCCGTTTTTATAATCTTTAAAAACAGGAGAAATCACCGGGGTTTTTAAATTTTTAGTGTCTACTGCTTTAAAATATTCGTTGCTGGCAAGATTCACAAACAGCTCATCATCTTTTAATTCGGAATTCAAATAATTGGTCACTTTTTCTTTCCACACTTCATAAAGTGTATCTGTGCTCTCAATTCCTATTTTAGTGCCCATTTCTAAACGGTAGGGCTGAATGAAATCGAGTGGCCTTAAAATTCCGTATAAACCGGATAGAATTCGCAGGGTGTTCTGGATATCATCTAATTTTTCTTCGGGAAGCGTATAGGCATCCAGCCCATTATAAACATCACCATTAAAAGCATACATAGCGGGACGTGAATTCTTTTTAGTATGATCTTCTTCGAATTCCTGATATCGCGTATAATTTAAATCGGCCAGCTTATCGCTAATATCCATTAATTCTGAAATCTCTTTTTTGGTCATTCTGGCCAATTTTCGATTCAGTTTTGCGGTGGTTTCCAGGAAAGCTGGTTGCGTTCCTCGCGTGGTAGGCAATTTTGATTCGTAATCCAGGCTTTTTGCCGGTGAAACAACTATTTTCATTTTCTTTTCTTTTTTTAATTATCCGTAGTTTTTAATAATTGATATTTTCGTCATTCCGTTCCGATAGCTATCGGAATTGATCCGGAATCTCATAGTAAATTAAAAAATCATGAAGATGAGACCCTGTCCCGATAGCTATCGAGGACAAGTTCAGGGTGACGACATCAAATTATTCAGAAAAAGAAGTCATAAAACTGAACTATTTTATGATATAATTTCAAATCAAACTTCGAACATTTTCCGTTTATAAAGTAAAGATAAGACTTCGCTTTCCGAAAATAAAAAACACCTTTAATTACTTATTTATACAGCAATAAAAAGGTCTTATATTATATCGAATTACGCTAAACTACTCCAGCATTTCTTTTTGATTTTTAGCGTAGTTGCGCCATTTCTCGATAGCGCCAATCATATCTTCTGGCAAATCTGAATTAAAACTCATCCACTCTCCTGTTTTTGGATGGGTAAAGCCTAAAGTCTTCGCATGAAGTGCCTGTCTAGGTAAAATCTTAAAACAATTTTCTACAAACTGCTTGTATTTGGTAAAGGTCGTTCCTTTTAAAATTCGTTCCCCACCATATCGCTCATCATTAAAAAGGGTATGCCCAATGTGTTTCATATGCACACGAATCTGATGCGTTCTACCGGTTTCCAGCTTACATGCCACCATTGTGACATAGCCGAAACGTTCTAATACCTTAAAATGGGTTACAGCCGGTTTACCTTTTTCAGCATCATCCCCTTCATAAACGGTGTTCTGAAGTCGGTTTTTTGGATGCCTACCAATATTACCTTCTACGGTGCCTTCGTCTTCCTCTACATTTCCCCAAACTATAGCTACATATTCGCGTTCACTGGTTTTATCGAAAAACTGTTTGGAGAGATGCGCCATGGCATGCTCGGTTTTCGCGATCACTAAAAGTCCGCTGGTATCTTTATCTATTCGATGTACCAAACCAGGGCGATCACTACTATTATTAGGTAGATTTTCAAAATGATACACCAGGGCATTAATTAAGGTTCCGCTGTAATTCCCATGTCCCGGGTGCACCACCATTCCCGCCGGTTTGTTCACAACAAGAACGGTATCATCTTCGTAAACAATATCTAAAGGAATATTCTCTGGCGTAAGTAAAAATTCATACGGCGGATGCTCAAACATCACCTGCACCACATCACCGGCTTTTACCTTATAGTTTTGTTTTACCGGAACATCGTTCACATAAATGTTCCCATCTTTTGCCGCTTTCTGAATTTTATTACGAGTTGCTTTCTCGATATAATTCATCAAATATTTATCGACACGTAATGGATTTTGACCTTTTTCGGCAATAAATTTATGGTGCTCGTAAAGCGTTTCGTCGTTCTGGTCTTCCAGCTCGTTATTTTCTTCGGGATGTTCGCTCATTAAAAATCAAATTGGTCTTCGTTCGTTTCTTCAGTCTCAATACTATCTTGTACAGGGCGACTATAACTTCCAGAGCCATCACCCAACACCATATCGATTTTAGACGTTTTCATTAATTCGTCTCCCGGCTCTATTAGTTCTCCATTATGGCGAAGTTCTAATACGGCATCTTCGGCAATATCTGGTTTGTAGGTAATCTCCCCTATTTCAAACCCTAAAGATTTTAACGTAGGTTCTGCCTGTCTACGGGTACGACGAATAAGATCTGGAATTAATACTTTACGATAACCCGAAGGATTTAAAGTGAGGTATATTTTTCTATTTTCTTTTACAAACTTTCCTGCTTTAGGCACCTGCTCGATCACTGAAAACCTTGGGTAATCTGGGTTAAAGTTAGCAGAATCCAAAATCTCGTACCTCAGGTCTTTTTCCTTCAACATCGTTTCTACTTCGCTTAAGGACAATTCGGCAAGATTTGGAACTTCTATACGCTCTCCCTGGTTGGTCGTATAATCTAACCACTGCATGGCAGCATAACCTAAAACAACAACAACAATAATCGCCAGCACCAGCTGAATTAAAAATGTTTTACTGAAAATGAATCTGAACAATCCCATATATTTACAAAATAAAAAGCAAAGATATAAAAACACCTTGGTTTTGGTGACACCCTTTTTTCGTGATATTTTTGTTTTAAACGCTACATCATCTTATATATTGAATATGAAGAAAAAAATTGCCATCGCAATGGGCGGTTTTTCAAGTGAATACCGCATTTCTATTAATAGTGGAAACATGGTTTACGAAAACCTGGATCGTGATAAATACGAGCCCTATCGCGTACATATTTTACAAAACGAATGGTTTGTAGTTGCGGAAGACAATACCCCTTATCCCATTAATAAAAGTGATTTCACAGTAAAAATCGGTACTGAAATTATACAATTTGACTGTGTTTTTAATACCATTCATGGCACACCCGGCGAAAATGGATTATTACAGGCTTATTTAGAATTGCTGAATATCCCACAAACGGCAGCCGATCATTACCAGTCGGCATTAACTTTTAATAAAAGAGATTTAATAAGTGTACTGAAACCTTACGGAATTAAAAGCGCCAAAAACTATTTTCTCAATAAAGAAGATGAAATTAATCCAGATGAAATTATCGAGAAAGTAGGTTTACCTTGTTTTGTAAAAGCAAACCGTGCCGGAAGCAGTTTCGGAATCACCAAAGTGAAGAAAAAAAATGAATTATACCGCGCTGCACAAAATGCATTTCAGGAAGACGATGAAGCGATCATTGAATCTTTTCTTGATGGCACCGAAGTTTCTGTAGGTGTAATCACTTATAATGGTGAATTACTTGCGCTCCCGGTAACCGAAATAGTTTCTGAAAATGAGTTTTTCGACTATGAGGCTAAATATCTTGGTAAATCCCAGGAAATAACTCCGGCCCGAATTTCAGAAGAAGACACCAAAAAGGTTCAGGAAATCGCTAAACTGATCTACAAAAAATTAAAAATGAAGGGTTTTTCGAGATCTGAATTTATTTTTCACAACGGCGAACCTCATTTTATTGAGATGAATACCACACCCGGATTAAGCAGGGCCAGTATTTTACCTCAGCAGGCGGCAAAAGCAGGAATTAGTTTGCAAGATTTGTATGGCAGCGCCATTGAAACGGCTATAGCTTAAATAATTAAAAGTTATAGCCAATTTTAAGATCCAGACTTACTACGGTACCGTCGCTATCGTAGTAACCTTTTTCATTAAAATAACTGCCATAGCCAAACCCAATACCAAATTCGTAACCAAAGTGTTTACCGATATTTCTTTTAATCCCCCATTTTGTAATAAATGAAATTTGGTTAGGTACACCTACATGATCTCGATCTGAGATAACAAATAAATCTGGATGCAAGCTAACGTCTAAACTTAAAAAATTAGCCGCATTATTCCAGGTTTTTCTACCTCTATCGGCACGTTTATTAAGATTATAATACCATCGGGGTTCTAAAGTGATTACCGGAGCCAAAAGATAGTGTACATCTCCATCAGAAAAAAAAGAATTGGCCCATAAGGCACCATCAAGACCTAATTCTGTTCTGAATGAAAACTCATCAGCCAATCGTAACTCATTATATCCCCAAACTCCTAAAACACCGGTTTGAACACCATATAAAGATTTTTCTACTGAATAATTTTGTGCTTTTATATTTGAATTCCCTAAAACCAGGAATAAAAATAATACGATGACTTTTTTCATCTACTTTATTGCCTGAACAAATTGATTACTGAAAAATCGAAAATAGATGTATTGGTATAGCCTTTTGCTAACATATTACCTTGATAAAAGAAACAATACTCTCCAGGCTCGAGGGCGTATTTAGGAGTTACTTTATAACGCCCTTTCCCTAAGTCCTCGATTTCAAAATCTATGGTATCTTTATCATCGATTCCGGTTTGGCTGGTTCCTGTTATTTCTCTTGCTTTAGCGACTACTAATTCTCTTCTGTTCTTTTTTTGTTTCAACTGCGTTAATACAAATTCATTAGGTGAAGATGCCGTTTTAAACCACCAGTTAACTTGATTTAAATCATTTTGATCTTCAGCATCAAATTGGAAAATAAATTCTGGTTTATTTTGATGTATATGATTATCCGAGACGGAGTTATTAACATAAGATTTTTTCTTTGCTGGTGCAATACCTAAGCTTAATGAAGATCCTAACGTACTGGTTCTATTCCCAGAAAAAATAGAAGGCAAAATCTTAATAAGTTTTCCATCTTCTTTAAAAAACACTCCAACTTCAGCTGTTTCATTGTCACTATCGATCATCGCAGCTAAAACTTCTGAAGGAACACCTTTTTCTTTCAGTTTTTTCAATGCCGCTATAGAAGTGTCAAAAGCTACTTCTGAAGCATTTATTTTGGATAATATCACTTCCTTTCCAAAGCCTAAATCCATTAACTCCAGAATTGAATTGTTTGTCAATTGTTGCTGTGCATAAGAACTACTTATAATAAAAAAAATAATGGTTAAAGTAAAAACCTTTCTCATAATGAATGATGATTTTATATGATATTTTTCAAATATAAAAAATAACGTTTACACATATAACATTAACTTGAATTTTGTTTCCTTCTTTTTTTATAAGACCTTAGTATCGTTAATCGATTTTATATGAGAAGAGCAGTATTCCCGGGATCATTCGACCCCATCACTTTAGGGCATGTGGATATTATTGAAAGAGGCCTTCCGCTTTTTGATGAAATTATTCTGGCTATTGGTACCAATAGCAGTAAAAAGTATCTATTTTCTTTAGAAAAGCGACTTGAATTTCTCGAAAACACCTTTAAAAACGAACCTAAAATTAAGGTAACCACCTACAGCGGACTAACCGTTGATTTTTGTAAAGAGATAGAGGCTAAATTTCTACTTCGCGGATTAAGGAACGGGATCGACCTTGAGTTTGAAAAAGCTATTGGACAAACTAATTATAAAATGGAAGAAATTGAAACCGTTTTTCTTATCGCTTCTTCTGGCTTAGAACATATTTCTTCGACCGTGGTGAGGGACGTTATGCAGCATGGCGGGAAATATGAATTTATGGTGCCAGATGAAGTTAGAAAATAAATAGTGAACTAAAGTTTTAAAACTTTAGGTAGGAAGGACTGAAGTAGTTTTCGAAAATCTTCTGAACAATTTAATTTACAGAATTCAGCTCACTTCATTCGATACCAAATTTAATTCCTTTCAGAGTGTGTCTTTAAAAACTGCTCAAAGCGTACTCAAAAAGAATAATTAACCGCCAGTCCTGTAAAATAATTTCTGGGATACCCAGGATAATAATATCGGGGTGCTGCTCCGCCAAAACCAACGGCATTTGGCAATACGCTTGCCGCATACTGTTTATCAAAAACATTATTTATTCCGCCATAAACATTAAGCTGAAGATCTTTAAGAATATCGAAGGTATACCCAGCTTTTAAATTCACCAGATTGTAAGCATCAGTATACAAAGCATTGTCATCGTTCAACGGAATTTCACCTACATTTCGATACAATACATTAAAAGCAAAACCAACATCGGTATGTAAATCGATACCGGCATTTATGGTATGTTTTGGAACTCCGGGTAGCTCGTTGCCAGAATAATCTATTTCTTCATTTACAAATCGATCGAATTCAAAAAAGTTAAAAGTGGCATTTACAAACGGACTCATTTGCCAGTTTTCAGTTAGATCTAACGTATATTTCCCGAAGAATTCTATTCCGTTATGATTGGTTTTACCGGCATTAATTCCTACATACTGATCTTCAGCAATTCGTTGTGCCACCAGTAAATTTCGAACCTGAATGCTATACAGCAAAACTTCGGTATAAAAACGATTATTGAACCAGTTACCCTTAAAACCTATCTCATAATTAAACCCGGTTTCGGCTTTTAAATTGGTATTTATTTGCCCTTCTGGCGTTAAAGTTTCGGCAACGGTTGGTGTAGAAAACCCATGACTTATAGAAGCGTATAGATTTTTCCGTTCAGCCACTTCATACGACAAGCCTAATCTTGGTGAAAAAACGGCATCAAAAGTATAATTCCCGGTTTGATCGCTATTATCTTCAGCATAAAAATCATCTAAACTATAGCTTGTAGTATTTAAATTGAAACCAGCTTCTAACAACAAACGTTCGGTTAGGTTCATATTTAACTGTGCAAAGAAATTGGCATAATGACGATCCTGCTCGTTATTACTTAAGCGCTTTCCACGCACACTACCACGATTGTCGAAATCCTCATATAAATTTTCGAACGTCCCGGTTTCATACCATTCATTATAATACTGCGCTCCAAAACTTAATGCTGAGGGCAATTCAAAAATCATTGTAGAAAGACTAAAATTGGTTCTGGCGCCGGCAGATAAACGTTCTTCTTTTAAAATATTAAATGGCCTGGGCTCATAAGCATTTCTGAAACTTAAAAACACACTGGTTTGATTGCTGAAATTTTCAGAAAAATGATGCTTATAACTTACGCCCAAAAGTCCGCGATTATAACTTTCATAACCTCTGGAAGCTTTCCATGTGTAAGCCGCACTTTCGGGATCGTTTAAAAAATCATCCTCATTTATCGAACTTGGGATATAGGCTTTTAGCTTGACGAAATTGGCTAAAAACGACAGACTATTTTTTCCTGAAGTCCGCACCTTTGCATTCACCAGGCCAGCTTTACGATCATAAGCGCTATTCTCCCGCCAGCCATCACTTTGCACATGATTATAATTTGCAAATACTGAAGATTTTTCTCCATTTACAGAAACTATGGCCGACTTTTTCCAGGTATCGTAACTTCCTCCCTGAACTTTTACCGTTCCTTTATTTCCTTTTTTTTCAGGATCTGCGGAATACAAATTAATGGCACCGCCAAGTCCTGCTCCGTAGATACTACTGGTAGGGCCTTTTATCACTTCCACTCGCTCTAATGATTCTTGATCGAAATCATCTAAAGTAAGTTCTCCTTCTGCTGTGGCAAGAGGAATTCCGTCGAAATACGCCTGAATTCGATTGGTGGAATATTGGGCTCTAGCCCCAATTCCACGAATATTGATCTTGTTGGTATTTAGCGCACCCTGATTTACATAAACACCGGGCACATAATTAAGATTATCAACGAAATTTACGGCATCCGTCCTTTCCAGATCATTTTTAGACAATAAACTTATTGCTGCCGGAGTTTTTTGTAACTCGGTTGGAATTAGCGTGCTTCTTAATTGTACTTCAGAAAGGGATTCGTTAGACGGACTCAGGTATATTTTAAAATTTGGCTGATTTTTATCGAATCTTACGGATTGTGTTTCAAAACCTATAGCGCTAAATTTTAAAACTACTGGAAATTCAACATTTTCAATACTAAAAGATCCATCAGAACCTGAAACAGCAACAACCTCTGAAGTTACGATGATATTCACATTTGCAATACCTTTAGAGGTTGCTTCATTTAAAATTTGTCCTTTCAGATTTTGACCAAATGATGTTTGTGCACCAACAATGAATATCAGTGCAATAATTAATTTCTTCAATTGTTCTTTTTTAGAAAACCAAATTACTTATTATTCCGCAGAAACTCTCCACACAACACCACCGTTATCATCATTCACCAATAAATCACCATTTGGCAAGGTGGTAACTCCAACAGGACGGCCATAAACTTTACTACCATCTTCACTGGCAATAAAACCGGTTAAGAAATCTTCGGGTTGTTGCGGTTTTCCTTTCTCGTCAAAAGGGATAAACACTACTTTATAACCTGAAAAATTAGAGCGGTTCCAGGAACCATGCTGCCCTATAAATGCGCCGTTTTTATATTTGGCAGGAAATTGATCTTTATCGTAAAAAGTTATTCCCAAAGAAGCCGTATGTGATCCTACCGGAACATCTGGAATAATGGCTTTTTCTACCATTTCGTTATGTGGTTCTTTATGCCATCTTGGATCTTTGATATCACCGTAATAGGAATATGGCCAACCATACCAACCACCTTGTTTTACACTGGTCACATAATCTGGCACTAAATTGTCCCCAAGTTTATCACGTTCGTTAACCGCTGTCCAAAGTTCGCCGGTAATGGCATTATAATCCATACCTACAGGGTTACGTAATCCTGCGGCATACACAATTTCGTTACTACCATCGGGATCCATCATTAAAATATTGGCTCTTCGCTCTTCTTTATCCATCCCATGTTCCCCGGCATTACTGGAAGATCCTACAGTAACTAACAATTTCTTACCATCTTTACTGGCAATTAAATTACGCGTCCAGTGATGGTTATAACCGCCGGCGGGAAGCTCTTTAATGAGTTCTCCTTTTCCTTCTAGGGCGGTCATTCCTTCTTGGTATGGCCATCTTTTAATGGCATCTACATTCGCCACATAAAAATAATTATCCAAAATCAACATTCCGTAAGGCTGATTTAGATTTTCAGCAAAAACAAAACGCTCTTCTGGTTTCCCATCCTTATTTACATCTCTAAACAGCGTGATTCGATTGGCACTTTTCTTAGCATCATCACTTTCTACTACAAAAATATCTTTCCCGCTAGGTGCTACATACGATCTTCTTGGATGATCCAGCTCTTCTGCAAATTTGGTAACTTTAAAACCTCCCGGCGCCGTAGGCATTTGGCCTGCGGGCCAAGGAACAATTTTACTATTATTCTCTACAGATTTGGTTGAAAACGGTGAAGGTAACTCTAATGTTCCCACCGCAGTTTCAACTTTTACAGGTGGCTGTTTTGCCAGTTCCTGCTTCATTTTCTCTGGTAAATCTTCTTGCATTTGTGCAATACCAGAAATACCTGTAAGTAGCGATAAACCTGCGTTTAAAAATAATTTCTTTCTCATTTCTTAGCTTTTCTTTCTAAAATAATCTGAAATAACAGGTAAGAAAAATCATAAAGAAGGATTATGTATAGTTTAACAACCAAAAGGACCAATACAAAATGTTTTGTGAAAAAAGAGGAAATAAAAATCGTAAAATAAGACAGCGTATTATCTTACAAGAATCTATTATTAGCATGTGAAGTTAGTGGCTTTAGCATATTTTAAGTATGTTTACAACCTATTTTTCTTGTTAGTTAGTATTTATGAAAAGAATTCTTTTCTTAGGCTTTATCATTATTGCTTTTGGTTCCTGCGATTTTTCAAAATATCAGCTTCAGGACGAATATGATTTTACCACTCGTTTTGAAATTTCTAACGGAACTGAAACCGATACCTATCCAAACGTTATACAGTTTTACGAAGATCTTGCTAAAGTATATCCTTCTGTACAACTAAAAACATTTGACACCACAGATAGCGGTGAACCTTTACACCTGGCCATTTTTAATCCAGATGCACAATTTAACATTGGCAAAATCAAAGAAAACAAAAGTATTTTACTCATCTTAAACGGTATCCATCCCGGGGAAAGTGACGGTATCGATGCAACGATGATGATGTTTAGGGATATGGCGCAGGATTCGATAAAAGTTCCAAAAAATGTGGTTATCGCTACTATCCCGATTTATAATATTGGCGGTGCTTTAAACAGAAACTCATCTTCAAGAACCAATCAAAATGGACCAAAAGCATACGGATTTAGAGGTAATGCCCGCAACTACGATCTAAATCGTGATTTTGCGAAAGCCGATACTAAAAATGCGAAGGCTTTTTATAAAATATATCATTATCTGGATCCTGAAGTTTTTATTGACAATCATGTTAGTAATGGTGCCGACTATCAATACGTATTAACGCATCTTTTTACTCAGCATAACAGACTTGGCGGTGATATGGGCAAATATCTTGATGAAACCATGATGCCTGCTTTAGAGGATTCCCTGAAATCAAAAAAACTTGACATCACACCTTACGTGAATGTTTTTAATGAGGTCCCCGATAATGGATTTTCGCAATTTATAGATTATCCAAGATACTCTACCGGTTATACCACACTCTGGAATACCTTAGGGATGATGGTAGAAACGCACATGTTAAAACCTTACGACAAACGTGTTTTGGGAACCTACGAGTTAATGCGCTCTTTGGTCGATATTACCGATAATCAATCTGAAAAAATTAAAGAATTAAGAGCTGCTGAAAATAAAAAGTACCTTACCAAACGCTGGTACCCTATCCATTATAAGCCCGATATGGAAAACCCAAGCATCCGTAAATTCAAAGGATATGAAGGTGATATGATCCCTAGTGAGGTTACCGGTGCTGAGCGTTTAAAATACGATCGCAGCAAACCTTTTACAAAAGACATCGAATATTTCAACAATTTTGTTGCTGAAGACCGTATAGATATCCCAAGAGCTTATGTGATTCCGCAAGGCTGGTGGAATGTTATTGAGCTGCTAAAACTAAATAACATTAAAATGGAGGCCTTTAAAAAAGACACCACTTTATATGTACAGCAATATAAAATAGAAAATTACGAAACAGGAAATTCAGCTTACGAAGGACATTATATGCACAGCAAGACTGAAGTTTCTGTAAGTATGGATTCTATAAGATTTAGAAAAGGAGATTATTACGTTAGTACTTTTCAGGATGGCGTTCGATACCTTCTTGAAATGTTAGAGCCCGCTGCTGAGGATTCTTTCTTTAACTGGAATTATTTTGACACTGTACTTCAGCAAAAAGAGCATTTCTCACCCTACGTTTTTGAAGATATTGCTAAAGAGCTTCTAGCTGAAAATCCAGATTTAAAGGCTGCTTTTGAAGAAAAGAAAACCAGCGATCCAGATTTTGCTAAAAACTGGTATGCACAATTAGACTGGATCCATAAACATTCAAAATATTACGAAAGTGCGCACCTTCGTTATCCCATATTCAGGATTCCACGCTAGTGGTTTTAGGAACTGTAATTTCGTCTTCTTCAAATAGTAATTTAATATTGGCGTAAGAATTTTTAAGGGCTTTTTCGGCCTTTTCAGGATTTTTCCATTTTACCTTTTGGATCCCCTCTTTTTCCTGCGGAATCAATTCTCCTTCATAATCACTCGTCATGTTATACCAATGCGTTTCCTTTAAGCGATATTTGCCCCTTCGCTTAAAAATATGAAAAGTCGTTCTTAAGAAACCGGTAATTTGCAAACCGGTAATCGCAGTTTCTTCAGCAACTTCACGAATTGCACATTCTTCTATGGTTTCGCCTCTTTCTATTTTTCCTTTGGGCAGATCCCATTTTTTATTTCGGTAGATAAAAAGAATCTCGCCATTTTTATTATAAACCTTACCACCACCGGCTATAACCACTCTTATTTTCTTCCGCAGAAATTTTAAAAGCTTTTCTTCTTTTCTATGATAAAGATTTACATGAGTAATTTTTCCTTTTACAATCTTTCTAATTAAACGTTTTAACCTTACGGTTTTGATGGAATAGGTTTTATATTCGCCTCCCAAATCTTTTTTTGTAGAAAGAATTATCGGGGTATCATTCACAAAAACTTTATACATTTGCAGTATGATTTTAAATAAAGAAACAGCAATAAAAACTGCTGAAGTATTATTGCAAATTAAAGCAATTAAATTAGAACCACAAGAGCCTTTTACATGGGCCAGCGGGTGGAAGTCTCCTATTTACTGCGACAATCGCATCGTGTTATCTTATCCTTTGATTAGAAACTTTATACGCGAAAATTTTGCGAAACAGGTGGAAGAAATTTATGGAAAACCAGATGTTATCGCTGCTGTAGCTACCGGTGCTATTGGTATTGGGATGCTGGTGGCAGAGTATCTAAGTCTTCCTTTTGTATACGTGAGGCCTGAAGCAAAATCTCACGGAAGAAAAAACCAGATTGAAGGAAATCTTGAAGCTGGACAAACCGTTGTTGTAATCGAAGATTTAATAAGCACAGGCGGAAGTAGCTTAAACGCTGTTAAAGCATTACGCGATAGCGGCGCCAATGTAAAAGGAATGTTAGCCATATTTTCTTACGGATTTGATATTGCCAAAGAAAATATTAAAAACGCAGATCTTGAGGTGCACACACTAAGCAATTACGATTATTTAATCGAGACGGCAAAACGCACCAGTTACATTAAAGAATCTGAAGTAGAACTACTAAAAAGCTGGAGAAAAGATCCGGCAAAATGGAACCCGGAATAAAATGAATTTAGAAAGCCCAAAAGTAACTGCCAGTAAAAGCCAGCAGGAAATGTATAATTTCCTGACCAATGTAGAGAACTACGAGCAAATTATGCCTAGCAGCAAAGAGAAATTTGAGGTTTTATCTTCAGAGAAATTTCTTTTTCAGCTAAAAGGAATGCCAGAAATCGTTCTTAAAATTGTAAATACAGACGAACCAAATCTGGTAGTTTTAGGTTCTGGATCAGATAAATTTCCTTTTACCCTTAGCATTCATATTCATGAAGCCGCGGCAGGAAGTGAAGTTCAGTTTTTATTTAATGGTGAATTTAATGCCATGATGGCGATGATGGTAAAAAGTCCGTTGCAAAAGTTCATCAATAATCTAAGTGAAAACATTTCGAAATTATAGATTTTGATATTCGATAAATTTAGAAGCTGTTTTGAAATTGAATATTTTAAAACAGCTTTTTTAATACATCAATTTGACTTCTTTTAAATCGAAGGTTTTAAACACGGCATCTTCAATTTCAACATTTAAAAGTCCTTTGGTAGTCACTCCACGAATAATCCCATTAAAATAGTCCCCGTTTGGGTATTGAAACGCAGAGACCACACCTTTTTTAAACATTAGCGCAGCATATTCCTCTAAAACAAGGCTCTTTTTTCCTTCAGACAGGGCATTTAGGCGTACAGAAAGTTCTTCTAAAATTGCATTTAAGATTTCATCCAGATCAAAATCATTTCCGGTTTGTAATTTTAATGAAGAAGCCTGCTTTAAATCGCCAAAATCGTCCTGATTTACATTTAACCCGATCCCAATAATACTGGCAGCGATGTCAGCTTGTTTAAGGATATTTTCAATTAAAATCCCACAAATCTTAAAATTACCTGACATTATGTCGTTAGGCCATTTTACACTTAATTTAGGGATATCAAATTTCTGTAGTACATTTATTACAGCTAAAGAAACCACAGCACTCAATAAAAAGTGTTGATTAGCCGTTACCTTAATTTTAGGATAAAGTAAGCTGAATGTTAGATTTTTGCCTTTCGTTACCTTCCAAAAACCCCCTCTTTGCCCTTTTCCTTTAGTTTGAAAACGGGCAGAAACACAAACCGGTTCGAAGCTAGAATTCCCCGTATAATATTGCTTTACGAAGTCATTTGTAGAGGGGATGGCATCAACTTTGATTATACGCATATAATAATAAAGAAAAGATTGTCGCTAAATGTTGTGTTAAGTAGGTCTATAAAAAGCCAAAAAAACATAACTTTGCACAAATAAATAAATTTAATGACGAAAAAAGAAACAAACAGCGATCAACTTATAGCGCATATCATTAAGGGAATTGAAGACGTAAAAGGAAATGATATAGACATCCTCGATTTAAGAGAGATTGATAATACAGTTTGTGATTATTTTGTTATCTGCAACGGTACTTCTAACACTCAGGTTAACGCCATCGTTAATTCCGTTCAAAAATCCGTTAGTAAAGCTTTAAAAGATAAGCCCTGGCATATCGAAGGCAGCGAGAATGCTGAGTGGGTTTTAATGGATTATGTGAATGTAGTAGTTCATGTATTTCAAAAACATATTAGAGAGTTTTACGACATCGAAAGTCTTTGGGGTGATGCTAAAATAACCTCTATCGAGACAAAGTATTAATTATTTAGAAGAAAGAAAGACCAATAATGGCGAAACAGCAATCAAATAAAAAATTAGATCCTAAGAAACCTAAGTTTAGCGCATACTGGATATATGCCCTCATCATTTTAATCTTTTTAGGAATCAACTTTTTTGGCGGAAGCGGATTTGGCGGGCCTGCTAAAATCACTCCTTCAGATTATATGAAATACCTTTCTGAAGGTGATGTTAAAAAAACTGAGGTAATCAATGAAAGGGTTGCTCACGTTTATCTTACAAATGAAGCTAAAGAAAAACCTGCACATAAAAAATCATCTGGTGATAGTGACTTTTTAAGCACTGGTACTTCCCCAGATTATAGTTTTAATATTGGTAGTTTAGAAAAATTTGAAACCGACATTGAAGAAATCGAAAAGAAAAACAATGTAAAGGCCAATTTAACTTTTGATGACGATCCAAATTACCTTGGGGATATTTTAATTACCTTATTACCCTTTGTACTTATTATTGGTATTTGGATTTTTATCATGAGAAAAATGAGTTCTGGTGGTGCTGGTGGTGCTGGCGGACAGATTTTCAATATTGGTAAATCTAAAGCCAAATTATTTGATCAGAATACCGATGTAAAAACTTCTTTTAAAAATGTTGCCGGTCTTGAAGGTGCAAAAGAAGAAGTTCAGGAAATAGTAGATTTCTTAAAGCAACCCGAAAAATACACCAGTCTTGGTGGTAAAATTCCAAAAGGAGCCTTGCTTGTTGGCCCTCCCGGAACTGGTAAAACCTTATTAGCAAAAGCTGTTGCCGGCGAAGCGAAAGTACCGTTCTTTTCACTTTCAGGATCAGATTTTGTTGAAATGTTTGTGGGAGTTGGTGCTTCCAGGGTAAGAGACTTGTTTAAACAAGCTAAAGAAAAATCGCCATCGATCATTTTTATTGATGAGATCGATGCCATTGGTCGTGCTCGTGGAAAAAGCAACTTCTCTGGATCTAACGACGAACGTGAAAATACATTAAACCAGTTATTAACCGAAATGGATGGTTTTGGCACAAATACTAACGTAATTGTAATTGCTGCAACCAACCGTGCCGATGTATTGGATAAAGCCTTAATGCGTGCTGGTCGTTTTGATCGACAGATCTATGTAGATTTACCAGACCTTAATGAAAGAAGAGAAATTTTTGAAGTTCATTTAAAGCCACTTAAAAAAGTAGCTGACGAGCTTGATACTGAATTTCTTGCCAAACAGACTCCCGGATTCTCTGGAGCGGATATTGCTAACGTATGTAACGAAGCTGCTCTTATTGCCGCTAGAAAAGGAAACAAAGCCGTTGGAAAACAAGATTTCTTAGATGCGGTAGACCGTATCGTAGGAGGTCTTGAAAAGAAAAATAAAATTATCACTCCAGATGAGAAAAAAGCAATCGCTTTTCACGAAGCTGGGCACGCTACGGTAAGTTGGATGCTAGAGCATGCTGCGCCACTGGTAAAAGTAACAATCGTTCCTCGTGGACAATCCTTGGGAGCAGCATGGTATTTACCCGAAGAGCGCTTAATCGTGAGACCGGAACAAATGCTGGATGAAATGTGTGCTGCCCTTGGAGGTCGTGCTGCTGAAAAAGTTATTTTCGACAAAATTTCTACAGGAGCACTTAGTGATCTTGAAAAAGTGACTAAACAGGCAAAAGCTATGGTAACCATTTACGGCCTTAACGATCAAGTAGGGAATTTAACCTATTATGATTCTTCAGGGCAAAGTGAATATAACTTTACCAAGCCATACAGTGAAAAAACTTCAGAGCTTATTGATAAAGAAATTTCAAACTTAATTGAAAGTCAATATCAACGAGCTATCGATCTTCTCACTCAAAATAAAGATAAGCTTACGCAACTAGCAGAAATCTTATTGGATAAAGAAGTTATCTTTAAAGACGATTTACAAAATATCTTTGGTGAGCGTCCCTTTGCAAAAAAAGATGGGCACCATCTAAGTGAGGTTAGAGAAAGTGAACAATCAGCTCCTACTTCTAACCAAAGCACCCCTAAAGAACCAGAAAGCGAAGACCTAAAAGGCAACGCTTCCCTAGACAAATAAAATTTGGACTAATGCTAAAAAATCTTAATTTACGTAAGCGTTAAATTAAGATTTTTTACCTTTGGTTAAAATGATATTTAGAACCACACCCAAAACTATATGAATCTATTTAGGAGATTCTTGAACCCTAACAAGTCTAAATCAGATAAAAGTCAGGAAAATATTCCTGATAATGCTGATCGTGGGAAGTATATGCCAGACGTAAAACTTCCTACAGATGAGCGTTTTATGCTTAATTTTAAAAACAACGGGGGGAAATTTTTGTATTGTGAAGACGAGGAAGAAGTACAGGAAGCATTTGATAATATTTTATTAGAAAACGACTGGTACGAAAAACAATGCTGTTGCTTTGATGAAAATCTAAAAAATAAATTTGATGGTTTTAACTTAGATTTCAATTCATCAGCGGGGGCTTCTTTTTTTCTTTCAACTTGTGAATATCTGGTAGCCAATGATGGATCGATTTTAATTTCCAGCAACCAGATTAAAGAAAGAAAGTTAAGAGAATTACCATCAGACTTTATAATATTGTCTTCTACAAGTCAGCTTATAGACACTATTGGAGAAGGCTTACGGGGTATAAAATTTAAGAATAAACAGCGTATTCCCTCAAACATTACGACCATTAAAAACTTTGAACCACAGAAAGAAAGTGATTTTATGAGCTACGGTAGCAGTAGCAAAAATTTATATTTACTTCTTCTGGAAGATCTTTAATATTTTATGAGGGAAGCGATTATAAGAACCATATCAGGGCTACTTTATATTTCTATTTTAGTAGCATCTATCCTTTCTTCAGAGTTAATCTTTATTGGCCTTTTTTATATTTTAGGGCTTATTTGCCTTATCGAAATGCAAAAACTTTTACATCTTAAAAGTTATGCATTATATGCTGTACAGGCTTTACTTTTTTATCTTTTCAGTTTTCTAAAATTCGATCAAAATGCAACCCTGCTCCTATTGGCAGTGACCATATTTGTGAATTTATTTCTTGTAAAAGATCTACTGGTTATTCGTAAGATTCCGGTTTTCGAAAAGAAAAAATATATCATTATCATATTTTATCTTATTTCTTCGGTCATCTTCCTTACGTTAATCCCAACTATTGAAGGCGAGTTTAAACCAAAACTTGTCGTAGGAATTTTTGGTTTAATTTGGACTAACGATACTTTTGCGTATATTATAGGTAAAAACTTTGGAAAGCGTAAATTATTTGAAAGAATTTCACCAAATAAAACTATTGAAGGTTTTATTGGCGGAATAATTTTTACCGCTATCGTGAGTTATTTCATTTCGATTTACACCGATTTCTTAAGCTATAAAGACTGGATAGGCTTAGCCATTTTTATTAGTGTTTTTGGAACATTAGGTGATCTTATCCAATCAAAATTTAAGCGACAGGCAGGTGTTAAAGACAGTGGTAACCTGATGCCCGGCCATGGAGGCTTGTTTGATAGACTAGATAGTATTATTTTTGCTGCCCCTTTTATATATGCTTACTTATACCTTGTAAATTATGTTTCATAAAGAAGGATACAAAATCATGGCTATTACCGCAGTTTCTCTGTTGGTAATAAATATTGGATCTTACTCCTTAATTAACCAATATTGGTTAAAATTTGCCATCCTTTTAGTTTCTATAGTCTTCTTTATCCTTATTGTTCAGTTTTTTAGAAATCCATCAAGAAGAACAGCGTTAAACGACGATCATGTGGTTGCGCCGGTAGACGGTAAGGTAGTTGCTATTGAAGAAGTTTTTGAAAAAGAATATTTTCAGGAAAAAAGATTACAGATAAGTATTTTCATGTCTCCTTTAAATGTACATGTTACCCGTCATCCCGTTGGTGGAATTGTGAAGTACAGTAAATATCACCCCGGAAAATTTTTGGTGGCATGGCATCCAAAATCGAGTGAAGAAAACGAAAGAACCACCGTTGTAGTAGAAAATGCTGTAACAGGACCAGTACTTTATCGTCAAATAGCTGGAGCACTTGCCAAGCGAATTGTAAATTATGCCCAGGAAGGTAAAGAAGTAGTACAGGGAAGTGATAGCGGATTTATAAAATTTGGATCCCGCGTAGATGTATTTTTACCTGTTGGCACTCCGGTTAAAGTTTCATTAAATGAAAAGGTAAAGGGCGGAATAACCGTTATTGCTGAAGTTTAATCTTTATTTTTTAGTTATGCCTGAAAAGACCAGGGAACGCTTTTTAAAAGCTTATGAAATGGCCAGCAAAACAGATAAAAAATTCCCTCCAGATATATTGCTGCATTTTTACTCTTACTACAAAAGAGCTACAGAACAAAATGGTTTTTATATCCCGCCTTCTGAAAGTGGAGATCTTCGCAGTGCGTTTAAAGTGAATGCCCTTGTACAGGTTAAAAGCTTAAGCCGAAAGGAAGCTGAAGAAAAATATATCGAGCTTGTTGAAGAACACATTGGTAAAGTTCCTGAATAGGTTTAAGGGGAAATTAGAATTCTGAATATTTTAAATCATTAGCTGGGAAAAATTCTCTCAACAATTTTAGATTTTATTTAAACTGCATTCTTTACTGATTTTTAGCTTCTTTATTTCAGCAGTTAAATTATCACCTCTACTCTCTATTCCATCTTCTTGATTCTAGACCTACCGCAATCTGTATTCTCAAAAAAGAATCAAGTAAAAAACGTCGGGGCTAGCTCATAATGCATTCTTTGGAAATAAATTTTTAATTTCAAGGCAAGCTTTGAGGTATCACACCCTTTGCCGGTGCCAATAAAAAAGCCCCACTTAATCGTGAGGCTCAATTTTTATTTGATCTATAATTCTATTTCAAACTCGCTAAGCTCACTTTTAAAGCGTCAATTTTAGCTTCAGCATCTGCTTGCTTGGCTTTTTCAACCGCTACAACTTTCTCTGGCGCATTGTTCACAAAACGCTCGTTAGAAAGCTTTTTATTTACTGATTTTAAGAAACCTTCGGTATATTTTAATTCTTCCTCTAGTTTGGCAATTTCAGCTTCCACATCTATTGCTCCACCAACCGGAATAAAATAATCATTAGACTTTACACGGAAAGATAAAGCTCCTTCTACCTGTTCATTTACATAGTCAAGATTAGCGATATTCCCCATTTTGGCAATTACTTTATCAAACGAGTCTGAAACATTATCGTTATTCTGAACCTTCAGATCAATTTCATTTTTAAAGGCAATATTCTTATCTTTTCTAATCTTTCTTACTCCTGATATTACTTCAGAAGCAAAAACAAATTCATTAATGATGTTTTCATCATAGGAAACCTGCTCTGGCCATTTTTCTACGATTAAAGCTTCTTCTGGCGTTCTATTACTAATGGTTTGCCAAATTTCTTCAGTAACAAAAGGCATAAAAGGATGAAGAATCCTTAAATTATCTTCTAAAATAGCGATTACCGCATCAAATGTTTTCTTATCGATTGGCTGGCCATAAGCTGGTTTCACCATTTCTAAAAACCAGCTACAGTAATCGTCCCAAATGAGTTTATAGGTTCCCATCAACGCATCACTAATTCGATATTTAGAATAATGATCTTCAATTTCAGCCAAACTCTTCTGGAATTTCGCTTTATACCAGTCGATGGCAATTTTAGAGGTTTCCGGCTGCTCAATTTCCGCAGAAACTTCCCATCCCATCACCAAACGGAATGCATTCCATATCTTATTGGCAAACGCACTGCCCTGCTTACAAAGGTCTTCATCGAACATTAGATCGTTCCCCGCAGGAGAACTTAGCAACATCCCAACACGAACCCCATCAGCACCGTATTGATCGATTAATCCTAGCGGATCTGGTGAGTTCCCTAAAGATTTAGACATCTTGCGACGTTGCTTATCACGCACAATCCCGGTTAGGTACACATTTCTAAATGGTCGCTCCCCGCGATATTCGTAACCTGCGATAATCATTCTTGCTACCCAGAAGAACAAAATTTCTGGCGCGGTTACCAAATCATTGGTTGGATAGTAATATTGAATTTCTTTATTTTCTGGCTCTAATATCCCGTTAAAAACACTCATTGGCCATAACCACGAAGAAAACCAGGTATCTAATGCATCTTTATCTTGCGTAAGATCATCTGCCGTTAATGCCGGGTTTCCTGTTTTTTCCTGGGCTTTTTTCACTGCATTTTCAAGAGTTTCGGCAACTACAAAGTCGTTAGTGCCATCGCCATAATAATACGCCGGGATTTGATGTCCCCACCATAACTGACGTGAAATATTCCAGTCGCGTACATTTTCCATCCAGTGGCGGTAAGTACTTAAAAACTTCTCAGGAACCAAATTTATATCGTCACCAACCACAGCATCAATCGCCGGTTGTGCCAGATCCTTCATTTTTAAAAACCACTGATCGCTTAGTTTTGGCTCAATTACCGCACCGGTACGCTCACTGGTTCCTACTTTATTGGTATGATCTTCGGTTTTAACTAAAACACCAGATTCTTTTAATTCAGCTACAATTTCTTTTCTTACCGCAAAACGATCTTTTCCGGCGTAATGCATCCCAAAATCATTAAGTGTAGCATCATCATTAAAAATGTCGATAATTTCAAGATTGTGCTTATCGCCAAGCATTTTATCATTCTCGTCGTGCGCGGGAGTCACTTTTAAGCAACCTGTACCAAATTCAGGATCTACATATTCATCTTCGATAATTGGGATTACCCTTCCACAAATTGGCACAATTGCTTTTTTACCTTTAAGGTGTGTAAAACGATCGTCGTTAGGATTTATGCAAATCGCGGTATCCCCAAGAATAGTCTCAGGACGGGTTGTGGCAATGGTCACTACCTCATCACTCCCTTCAATCTTATAATTCAGGTAATATAAATGTCCTTTTTTTTCCTGGTAGATCACCTCTTCGTCAGACAGTGTTGTTTTCGCTTCAGGATCCCAGTTTACCATTCTAAATCCGCGATAAATCAGTCCTTTTTCATACAGATCAACAAAAACTTTAATTACAGAAGCAGACATATTGTCGTCCATCGTAAACTTTGTACGATCCCAATCACAAGAAGCCCCCAATTTTTTAAGCTGTTCCAGAATAATTCCGCCATGTTTATGCGTCCATTCCCAGGCATGTTCTAAAAATTCTTCACGGGACAGGTCACTTTTATCAATCCCTTCATTTTTTAGTTTTGCCACAACTTTTGCTTCAGTAGCGATAGAAGCATGGTCTGTACCCGGCACCCAACAGGCGTTAAACCCCTTTAAACGGGCTCTTCGCACCAATACGTCCTGAATTGTGTTGTTAAGCATATGCCCCATATGAAGTACTCCTGTTACATTTGGTGGCGGGATTACAATGGTATACGGTTCTCTTTCGTCTACTTCTGAATGGAAATATTTATGATCCATCCAGTATTTATACCATTTATCTTCTACTTTATTTGCGCTGTATTGTGAAGCGATTGCCATATTTGGTCTGATTTTTGAAAAATAAAAGCAAAAGTAATTATAAGTGAAGGAATTTAAAAGAAGTTGAATTGAATATAATTTTTGAAACTCTTGCAATTCAGCGTACCTTTACTGTTCCGAAATTTTTTGAATTATGAAAAAACTAGCATTAATTGCCATTTTAGCCTTTGTAGGATTTAATTCTGCTATGGCACAAAAGACTGCCAAAATGCAGTTTAAGTCTGAAACGATAGATTATGGTGATATTAAAAAAGGAAGCGACGGCGTTCGTGTTTTCGAATTTACAAATACCGGTGATATCGATCTGGTAATTACTAACGTAACTTCTAGCTGTGGCTGTACCATTCCTAAAAAACCAGATGGACCTATTAAACCGGGAGCATCTGGTAAAATTGAGGTAAAATATGATACCCGACGTGTTGGCCCCATCAGAAAAACGGTTACGGTATATTCTAATGCAGAGGAGCCTACCAAAGCATTAAAAATAAAAGGTAGAGTTCTAGACGATGAACCTGCCAAAACCGATGATGGTGATACCGACACCAAATGAGTAGAAGAATAACAAACAACTTATAAAACTCCCGAAATTCGGGAGTTTTTTTGTGCTATATAAAATACTGTGCTTAAAAGTAAACTGCCTAAAGGCAAGCCCATGAGACCGTTCTTAAAAAATTATTTTATTTCAAGGTATCTCTATAGCTATACTAACGGCACCTGAACATTTAATCTCGATTATCGAGTCAAATTTCGATAAAAGCTTCCTTAGATTCTTACTTTAATTTTGCATTTTTGCAACGAATATAAAATGCACAAGAATGCCTTCAATTTCTCAAAAAGGGCTTAGCATGCCCGAATCTCCGATAAGGAAATTAGTTCCGTTTGCAGAAGCTGCGGCCAAACAAGGTAAAAAGATCTACCAGTTAAATATTGGACAACCCGATATTAAAACTCCTGAAGTTGCCATGCAGGCTGTGAGGGATAACAGTATTGAAGTTTTATCCTATAGCCATTCTGCAGGTTTTGCAAGTTACCGCGAAAAACTGGCTAAATATTACGAAAGAAATGACATTCATGTCACTGCCGAAGATATTATTGTAACTACCGGAGGTTCTGAAGCACTTTTATTCGCCATGGGAACCATCACCGACCCGGGCGACGAAGTTATTATTCCTGAACCCTTTTATGCCAACTATAATGGTTTTGCGACTTCAAGCGGAGTAACCATCGTACCCATAGAATCTTCTATTGAAAATAATTTTGCATTACCTCCAATATCAGAATTCGAAAAACTAATCACAGAAAAAACAAAAGCAATCCTTCTATGTAACCCTGGCAATCCAACAGGATACCTTTACACCAAAGAAGAAGTACAGCAAATTGCCGATCTTGCTTTAAAGCATGATCTTTTTGTAGTAGCAGATGAGGTGTACCGTGAATTCACTTACGACGGAGTAAAACATAATAGCATTATGAGCATTCCCGGGCTAGCGAATAACGCGATTATGGTAGATTCGGTTTCTAAGCGTTTTAGCATGTGTGGTGCACGTATTGGTTGTTTGGTTTCTAAAAACAAAGAAGTAATCACTACAGCAATGAAGTTTGCGCAGGCAAGACTTAGCCCGCCAACTTTAGCACAAATTGCCAGTGAAGCTGCCTTAGATACCCCATTGGAATATTTTGAAGAAGTAAATGAGGAATATACTTTACGCAGAAACATTCTTGTTGAAGGTCTTGAAAAAATTGAAGGTGTAAAAGTAGCAAAACCTAAAGGAGCCTTTTATTGTATCGCAGAACTTCCCATAGAAAGTGCAGATGATTTTGCGCAATGGCTTTTAGAAGATTTTGAATTCGAAGGTGAAACCGTAATGGTGGCTCCCGCTGCCGGTTTTTATTCTACTCCAAATACAGGATTAAACCAGGTTCGCATTGCTTATGTGTTAAAAAGAGAAAATCTTGAACGTGCATTGAAAATCTTAGAAGTAGCCATTAAACAATATAGCAGTAAATAGAGGATCATGAAGGTAATCCACAATGTCTCTTTAAAACCCTATAATACCTTTGGGATTGATGCTAGAGCCAGTAAATTCATCAAAATCAAATCTATTGAAGATTTAAAGAAGATTTTAAGGAAAACCTATGCTGAAGAACTTTTTATCCTTGGTGGTGGTAGCAACATGCTACTTACGGGAGATATCCATAAAACGGTACTCCAAATCGATCTAAAAGGAAAAGAAGTTATTGAAGAAAAAGACGATTATGCAATTGTAAAAGCTCATGCCGGCGAAAACTGGCATGAGTTTGTTTTATGGACGCTGGAACAGCATTTTGGCGGCCTAGAAAACCTTTCCCTCATTCCTGGAAATGTAGGCACCTCTCCTATCCAGAATATTGGCGCTTATGGCGTAGAACTTAAAGATAGTTTTGTGTCTTGCGAAGCCATCAATATTCAGACTTTAGAAAGTCGAACTTTTACGCTTGGAGATTGCGAATTTGGGTATAGAAATTCAGTTTTTAAAAATAAACTGAAAGCACAATACATTATCACCAGTGTAAATTTTAAACTAAGCACCAAAAACCATCAGCTTAAAATGGACTATGGTGCTATAAGATCTGAATTACAGGAGATCGAAAATCCAACGATCAAAGATATTTCAAATGCAGTGATTCGAATTCGCGAAAGTAAACTACCTAATCCGTCTGAGATTGGTAATTCCGGAAGTTTTTTTAAAAATCCTGTAATTTCTTCGGAAGCGTTTAAAAATCTACATCGTGACTTCCCTGAAATACCTCATTACCCAATTAGCGATACCGAAGTAAAAATTCCTGCAGGCTGGCTTATCGATAAAGCCGGATTAAAAGGCTATCGTGATGGCGATGCCGGCGTACATAAAAAACAAGCCCTAGTTTTAGTGAATTATGGTAATGCCAGCGGAAGTGACATTTTAATGCTTTCTATAAAGGTTAGGGAAGTTGTAAAAGAAAAATTCGGGATCGATTTAGAACCCGAGGTAAATATCATTTAATTACGCTTTGCAACTCCTTTAATTTTGTATAAAAATCCGTTTGAAGCTTTAATGGGCAGACTCACTTTCAGCAATTTATCTGAAGTCGATATTATATAAATTTCACCCTCTTTTTCCACAAACTTCAATGTAGACCCTTCCATATTTTCCAGCAATAATGGATGCTGATTTTCTATAATTCCCGCTTTTAATTTTTCATACGGCAGTGATGTATTCAGTATAAATAACTTAGAAAAGCTTGCTGCCTCATATTCGTCGAATTCCGCATAATTTATCTCTCCAAAAGCTTCATCTTCTGGGGCAAAAACCGTGTAAGGCCCGCGTCCCTTTAGTAAAGTGGCCGCTAAATCCCCATTTTGAAGTATCCTGTTAAAATTAGAAAGCGTAACATCTTCCATCGCAATAATGGCAATACTGCGTGATTCTGCAAGTGCTTTTATTCGCTGTGCATTTCGAACACTAAGCAAACTATCCTCTACTTTTACCTCATCAATCATATTTCGTTGCTGCTGTTTTTTCATTTTATCACAGCTCAACAGTAAAAAAAGGATTAAAAAAATCAATAATATCTTTTTCATCCTTCTAAAATACAGACACTTAAAACCCTGTTACTGTAAAAGTTCGTTAAAGAATGTAAAGCAATTACTAAACCTTCGACTTATTTTAAAAAAGAGCGAATAATTCGTATTTTTGCACTACAAGATTTAATTATGGAGCTATTTATTATCACAGCAGTTTTATTAGGATTAGCCTTTGCAGGTATTGCAATTAAAATATGGGGAAAGAAAGATGGCGAGTTTGCAGGAACCTGTGCCAGCCAGAGTCCATTTTTAAATAAAGAAGGTGAGCCTTGCAGTTTCTGCGGAAAGATGCCCGACGAGAAATGTAAAAATCCAAAGCAACAGTCCAATTAATGCTGAATGGCAACAGTTCTATTTGCCCTTTTTCTTCTATTCGCGGCAATTAATATTGGTTATTTTTTAGCTTTTTTTAGTTTTTCGGGAGCAAAATCTTCTGAGGCTAAACCAGTAACATTTCCGGTTTCGGTGATTGTTTGCGCAAAAAATGAAGCTGAAAACATTCAAAACTTTCTGCCATCCATCTTAGAGCAGGATTATCCAGATTTCGAGGTTATCGTTATTAATGATGCTTCTACGGATCATACCTTAGATATTATTGAAGAATTCAAGCAACTGGACCCCCGAATCAAAATCGTAAATGTTGTAAACAACGAAGCTTTTTGGGCCAATAAAAAGTATGCGCTCACGCTGGGAATCAAAAAAGCCCAAAATGAGCATTTAATTTTCACCGATGCCGATTGCGCTCCTCAATCCATTCATTGGCTTAGGCATATGGCTTCAGGATTTTCAGAAGAAAAATCTATTATTTTAGGCTATGGGGGATACTTTCAGTATAAAAAATCTTTTATCAATAAGTTAATTCGTTTTGAAACGCTCTTAACAGCTATCCAATACTTTTCTTACGCAAAACTTGGCAATCCTTATATGGGAGTAGGTAGAAACCTTGCGTATACCTCTAGCCAGTTTTATAAATTAAACGGTTTTGCCTCTCACTTACAAATTCGATCTGGCGACGATGATCTTTTTGTAAACGAAGCCGCTACAACTAAAAACGTAGCGCTTTGCGATCATAAAGAAAGTATCACCAGGAGTGTTCCTAAAACCAGTATTTCTGCATGGTTTAGGCAAAAAAGAAGACATGCTTCTGTAGCGAAATTCTATAAATCGAAGCATAAATTTTTACTGGGATTATTTTATGCCAGCAGATTATTATTTTGGATTTTACTTATTATTTCATTGATTTTCAGAATCTACTGGCCATTCACTTTAGGTGTTTTAGGGCTTACTTTAGTTATTGAAGGAACCGTATATTTTCAGTCGGCTAAAAAGTTAGATGAAAAAGATATAATTTGGTTATTTCCGGTTTTAGAACCCTTTTTAATCATTTCGCAATTAGGTATATTTATAGCCAACATCATTTCAAAACCCTCACATTGGAAATAAATCAAGAGTTATTATTACAAAAAATCCAAGAGGCAAAAAAAGGAAGTCAGTCGGCCTTCAATTATTTGCTTGATCAATTTTGGAACGATGTATATGGATTTCAGCTAAAAAAAACGCAGAATGAATACGAAGCTGAAGATATTACGATCCAAACCTTCTCTAAAGCTTTTAAAAGATTAGAGACTTTTGATGAAAACTATTCCTTTAGCACCTGGCTTATCGCGATTTCTAAAAATATTCATGTAGACATCCTCCGTAAGAAAAATAGCCAGTTACGTATAAATACCATCTCTGAATCGACTGATAAAGTAAATACGATTGTAGACGAAACCCCCTCAATCGAAGACAAACTAATTACCGAACAGAACCTGGCGCAACTCCTTCAGGATATCAAAAAATTAAAACCGCATTATCAGGAAGTTTTAAATCTTCGGTTTTTTCAGGAAAAATCTTATAAAGAAATTTCAGAATCTTTGGGAGAACCTATGAATAATGTGAAGGTTAAATTACTAAGAGCCAAAAAATTACTTTCAGAAATTATCGAAGATCGTAAAAGCTAGTTAAGTTTTTAAACTACTTGCGTCTAATTATGCAATTAGACATAATATTGTATCTTTGAACAAGAGATTTTTGCTATGAGTACAGAGACACTTACACCCACAAAAACAACACCTAAAGGAAAACCAAAATGGCTTAGAGTTAAGCTTCCTACAGGTAAAAAATATACCGAATTACGTAGTCTTGTAGATAAATACGATCTACACACGATCTGTACCTCGGGGAGTTGCCCAAATATGGGGGAATGCTGGAGTGAAGGAACCGCAACTTTTATGATTTTGGGCAATATTTGTACCCGTTCATGTGGTTTTTGTGGTGTAAAAACCGGCAGACCGGAAACCGTAGATTGGGACGAGCCCGAAAAAGTAGCACGCTCTATTAAATTAATGAAAATTAAGCATGCGGTGGTAACAAGTGTAGACCGTGATGACTTAAAAGATATGGGATCGATCATTTGGGCCGAGACGGTAAAAGCGATTCGCCGAATGAACCCTGAAACTACGCTGGAAACACTTATCCCGGATTTCCAGGGAAATACCAGAAATATAGATCGTATCGTAGAAGTAGCTCCTGAAGTTGTTTCTCACAATATGGAAACTGTTCGTAGATTAACCCGCGAAGTTAGAATCCAGGCAAAATATGATCGCTCTTTAGAAGTTTTACGTTATTTAAAAGAGCAAGGCATAAACCGTACAAAATCGGGAATTATGCTTGGTCTTGGTGAGACAGAAGAAGAAGTGATCCAAACCCTTCATGATCTTAAAGAAGCTAACGTAGACGTGGTAACTATTGGACAGTATTTACAACCAAGTAAACGCCACTTACCGGTTAAGCAATTTATCACACCAGATCAATTTAAAAAGTACGAAGCTATTGGTTTAGATCTTGGATTTAGACATGTAGAAAGTAGTGCACTGGTAAGATCTTCTTACAAAGCGCAAAAGCACATTAACTAAGAAAATGCCTAAAATCATTAATCTTGGAATAAACGGTTTTGGCCGCATTGGTCGAAATTTGTTCAGGTTACTTGTTGACCATCCTCAAATAAATGTAGTCGCTATCAACGACCTGGCTGATGCAAAAACATTGGCCCATTTATTAAAATACGATAGCATCCATGGAATCTTTAATGCTGAAATTTCTGCGGAAGAAAACAAGCTCGTAGTTAACGGAAAAAAGACCACGGTTTTTAACCAAAACCACCCTTCTAAAATCGATTGGAATTCCACTAAAGCAGATGTAGTGGTTGAAGCTACCGGAAAATTCAAGACCCGGCCAGAACTTCAAAATCATTTAGGCGGAAGTGTAAGAAAGATTATTTTATCTGTTCCGCCACAAGACGAAAGCATTAAAATGGTAGTTCTTGGTGTTAATGACCATATTTTGGACGGCAGTGAAGACATTATTTCAAATGCATCCTGTACTACGAATAATGCTGCTCCTATGCTAAAGCTGATTCATGATAACTTTAAGGTAGAACAGGCTTACATCACCACAGTACATTCATTTACTTCAGATCAAAGTTTACATGACCAGCCACATCGCGATTTAAGGCGCAGCCGTGCTGCAACTCAGTCTATCATTCCTACAACTACCGGTGCCGCGAAGGCATTAACCGGTATATTCCCAGATCTAAGTGCCGTTATTGGCGGTTGTGGTATACGAGTACCCGTTCCCAACGGTTCCTTAACCGATATGACCATTAATGTTTCTAAACCAACTTCCATAACTGAAGTTAATACAATTTTCAAAACAGCGGCTGAAACAAATTTAAAAGGAATCTTAAGTTATACCGAAGATCCCATTGTATCAAAGGACATCTCTGGAAACACCAATTCCTGCATTTTTGATGCTGAAATGACCTCGGTAATTGGTGGTAAATTAATCAAGCTTATTGGCTGGTACGATAATGAAATTGGGTATTCCAGCAGATTAATAGATTTAATTTCAACTTTCTATTAATTTAAGTATCTTTAGTTCCAATTTTAAGCCGTTTAGCTGTAAAATGAATAAGTTAAAGCTTACGTTTTTCCTGCTTTTTTCATGCTTTTTAATTTTTTCATCTAGTGCCCAAAATAAGAACAGAGAAGAAATTACCCGTCAAATTGATAGTCTATTAACGAGTGCAGAACTTTCTATAAATAGATATGAATTCGACAAAGCCAAAAATGAACTTAACCGATCATTAGAATTAGCTAAGGATAGTAATCATAAGAGGTATATTGCTTTAGCTAGCAGCATATCCTCCAAGCTCGATTACATTCGTCACAACTATAGTGATGCTACAACCTCACTAAATAGAGCTATCGCCATCCAAAGGGAAATTAAGGATGAGACAGGTCTTGCTTACAGTTATCTTAGTTTCTCTAAAATCCTTATTTCTCAACAAGAACGGCAGCGTGCCATGGATTATTTAAATCTATCCGAGAGTCATTATAAAAAATCTAAAGAGAAAAACATACCCGATTACCTTGCGCTCTTAAACCTGCAACGCGCTATTTTATCCTTAAATCTAGAAGAGCAACCCGATAAAGCCTTTCTTTATTTAAAAGAATCCCAGAAGAATTTAGATTCCATTGCCAATCCTTACGAATGCGCCCGGCTCAATTATTATTTAGCCAAAACAGAACTTTTAAGGAAAAATCCTGATGAGGCCATTAAGTATGCAAATGCTTCTTTAACCATCTCTAAGCAAAACCAGTTTAATGGTATGACCATGAGCTGCTACGAAATTCTTAGCCAGATCTACGAATCTAAAGGCAATAGTACTGAATCCCTGCAATATTTAAAACTTTCGAATAAGGAGAGAGACAAGATCTTTGATATTAACAAAGAAGTATTAGCAGAAGATCATTATGGCAAATATGGCCTTGATGCGCTCCGAAGTGAGATACAGGAACTCTCTGCCCAAAAAGAAGAAAACGAACGTTCTTTAAAAGTAAATAAGCTTACTACTATTTTGAGTGTAGCCCTAATCACTATTCTATCTTTACTAACTCTATCGTTATATAAAAACAATAATCTTAGAGCTAGGGCCAACGGATTACTACAAAAGAAAAACCGTGAACTTACTTTGGCTAAAGAAAATGCTGAAAGAGCTACCACCGCTAAAGCTCAGTTTTTAAGCACCATAACGCACGAGCTTAGAACTCCGCTTTACGCCGTTACAGGATTAACGCATTTATTATTAGAAGAGAACCCCACTCCTAATCAAAAAGAGCATCTTAATTCTTTAAAATTCTCAGGGGAATATTTATTGAGTTTAATCAATAATATTTTAGACCTTAATAAACTTGAAGCCAATAAAGTTGAAATTATAAATTCTTCCTTCGATCTGAAGAAAAGAATTTCAGATGTCCTGGTAGCCCTTAAAAATTCTGCCGACGATAAGAATATTAAAATACATTTCAATTTCGAAAAAACAATTCCGAAGAAATTAAAGGGAGATCCGCTAAAACTATCGCAAATTTTAATCAATCTCATCGGAAACTCTATCAAATTCACTGAAGACGGAGATATCTGGATAAAAGTTGGGCTGTTAAAACAAGTAGAAGACGAAGTGCTTCTTCATTTTGAAATTGAAGATAATGGCGAAGGAATTTCAAAAGAAAAACAAAAGGAGATTTTTGAGAATTTCACCCAGGGCTCTACACAAATTAATCGCAAGTTTGGTGGCACCGGCCTAGGACTTTCTATTGTTAAAAACCTGCTGAGTTTAATGGAAAGCGAAATCACGCTGGAAAGTGATTTAGGCAAAGGCTCTAAATTCTCTTTCGATTTAAAATTCTTGGTTATAGAGCCTGCTACATTTGCAAAAGAACAAAAAGAAGAATTACCTGCTGAAAAAGAGGATTATTTAGAAGGTAAAGAGATTTTGGTGGTAGAAGACAATAAGATTAACCAAATGATCACTAAAAAAATTATTGAGAAACATAAAGCAATTTGTAAAGTGGCCGATAATGGTACTACCGCGATCGAAATGGTAAAAGAAGGAGATTTTAACCTGATCTTAATGGATATTCACATGCCTGGCATTAGTGGTATCGAAGCCACAAAAGAGATTAGAAAATTCAATAAAGAGATACCGATTATTGCCTTAACTGCGGTAACCTTAGATGAAAATCTGGATGAATTTTATCTTAATGGATTTAATGATATTATCCCTAAACCCTATAAAACCGAGGAATTCTTTGCAAAGATCAACAAGTATTTAGCAAAACAGGAGCCCCAAGCATAAAGCCAGACCTACAGCTATCCTTTAGGTTGGGGCACATAAGATCTCTAAAAGTTTCTCGACTTTTATTTGGTCCTACTGCTTAAATTCAGTTATAAACTTATTTATCCTGCTTAAAAAATATGCTTCATTTTCTACAAAAGACGTTTCTATAGGCAGATAATAAAGCGGAACCGTAATTTTATCTTTTAGCCGCATAAAATCTTTCTCGGTCGTAAGAATGCATGCTTTAGTATTCAATAGGTTTATTTCTGTTTCTGTAAAATTGTGATGATCTGGAAATTTTTGATGCTCAAATTGTATATTTTGTTTTTCTAAATGCTGAATAAAAGGGGCCGGCTTAGCGATCCCCGTTACCACCGTGCAGTTATCACACAAATCACTAAAATAATATTGTGTTGTACCATCTGAAATGGTTTCAGCATATTGAATGGTCGAAAAAAACAAATTCTGATATTGTTTAATCTGAAGCTTAAATCTTATATGTTCTCTCTCTTTAAGGGGAATATTTGGGGGACATTTAGTAACGATAATGACTTGCGCCCTATCGGCACCCGAATAGGTTTCACGAAGATTCCCCGTAGGCAATAAAAAATCGTTAGCATAAAGATCGCCATAAGCGGTAAGCAAAATATTAAAACCCGCTTTTACTTTTCGATGCTGAAAGGCGTCGTCTAAAAGAACAATTTTTGCATGTTTTTTTCGCAATTCAGCGATACCATTTCTACGATCGGCATCTACAGCAACCATTACCGCTGGAAATTTATTCTTGAATTGTAAAGGCTCATCCCCTGTCTCAATAGCTTTTTCATCCCCTTTAAGCAATAAAAAACCATCAGTAGATCGCTTATAGCCCCTACTTAAAACAGCCATGTTTTTGTAGTCTAATTTCCGCAGTAAATATTCGATCATTGGTGATTTCCCAGTACCGCCGGTGCTAATATTTCCTACGCAGATCACCGGGAAGTTATAACTGGTACTTTTTAAAATGCCTGCATCAAAAAATTTATTTCTAAACCATACAATTATACCATAGAGAAAGGCAAAAGGCAAAAGGAATTTTCGTAGTAAATTCATATAAGGCAGGCTATAATATCTATCTTTGACATCTAATTTTTAGGTTTCACTATTAAAAACAGCTTTTACATCGAGAAAGTCCATTAAATAGCAACCGCTAATTTCACCAATAATACATTGTTTTTAACAACAACCTAAATTTTTATAGAATTAGCAAAAAACCTGTATTAAGGCATTTAAAATTTAAAAATATGATTATTCAGGATATCATAAAAGAAATTGAGGAATTTGCTCCATTAAATTATGCGGAAGACTTTGATAATGTGGGACTTTTGGTTGGTGGCAAAAATACCACAGTTACCGGAGCGCTTATCACCTTAGATACGCTTGAAGCAACCGTAGACGAGGCTATCGCAAAGAATTGTAATCTTATTGTAAGCTTCCATCCCATTATATTTTCCGGACTTAAGAAAATTACGGGAAAAAATTATGTGGAACGTGTGGTTTTAAAAGCGATAAAAAATGACATCGCTATTTACGCTATTCATACTGCATTAGACAACCAGTATAAAGGAGTTAATGATATGATTTGCGAAAAAATCGGACTCATAAACCGGCAAATATTAATTCCGAAGAAAAAAAGTATCAAAAAGCTACTCACTTTTGTACCCAAGAATGATGCTGAAAAAGTTCGAAAAGCAATCTTTGATGCAGGCGGCGGAAGTATTGGAAACTATGATCACTGTAGTTTTAATGTAAATGGGCAGGGAAGTTTTAAAGGAAACGAATCCTCTAATCCTGTAATTGGAGAACGCGGAAATCTTCATTATGAAGAAGAAACCCAAATTGGGATTACGTTCCCCTCTCATTTAGAAGGTAAAATTTTAAATGCCCTATTTACCTCGCACCCTTACGAAGAAGTTGCTTACGAGATTACCAGCCTGGAAAATAGTAATCAGCATCTTGGGATGGGAATGATTGGCGAGCTGGAAGAACCGCAGGAAGAAAAAGCCTTTCTAAAAGCGATAAAATCGACTTTTAAAACTGGCTGTATACGCCATTCAGAATTATTAGAAAAACCGATTAAAAAGGTGGCCGTTTTGGGTGGAAGTGGCGCTTTTGCCATCGAAAATGCAAAAAGAGCCGGAGCAGATGTGTACATCACGGCAGATTTAAAATATCACGACTTCTATAAAGCCGAGAAAAATATAGTGTTAGCAGATATTGGACACTATGAAAGCGAACAATTTACAAAAAATTTACTATATTCTTTTTTAACGAAAAAATTTAGTAATTTTGCACTTATTTTAGCAGAGACAAATAGCAATCCTATCAAGTATATTTAAGTATGGCAAAGAAAAATGATCTTACTGTAGAAGAGAAGTTAAGAGCTTTATACGATCTTCAGTTGGTAGATTCCAGAATTGATGAAATTCGAAACGTGAGAGGCGAACTTCCTTTAGAGGTACAGGATTTAGAAGATGAAGTAGCCGGATTGAATAAACGTTTACAAAAATTAGACGGTGATATCGAAGTGATTAACAACGATATCAAGAATAAGAAAAATCTTATCGACGAGTCTAAAACCACTATTAAAAAATATTCTGAGCAGCAAAAAAATGTTCGTAACAACCGAGAATTCAATGCCTTAACAAAAGAAGTTGAATATCAGGAATTGGAAATCGAACTTGCTGAAAAACACATCAAAGAATATAAAGTTCAGATTGAGCAAAAGAAACAGGTGATCGAACAAACTAAAGAACGTTTAAAAGATCGCCAGGCGCATTTAGATCACAAAAAAGGTGAGCTTGATGCGATACTTGCTGAAACAGAAAAAGAAGAGCAGGCACTTATTGACCGATCTGAACAGTACGAAGAAGAAATCGATGCGCGTTTAGTAAAGGCGTATAAGCGTATTCGTAGTAATGTAAAGAATGGATTGGCAATTGTACCGGTAGAGCGTGGTGCTTCTGGAGGTTCTTACTTTACCATTCCGCCACAGGTGATTATGGAAATTGCCGGTAGAAAGAAAATCATTACCGATGAGCACAGTGGTCGTATCCTTGTTGATGAAGACTTAGCGAAAGAAGAAAAAGAAAAAATGGATCAACTTTTCCAAAGCATGTAATCGCTTAGAAACTGATCAAAATTTCATAAAACTGCTTAAAGATATTGGATATTTTTAAGCAGTTTTTTTATACCCAAAAATCAGCAATACCCCAGTAATAACATTGATTAACAAGGATTTCACAATTTTAAGTGCTTAAAAAGCTAACTTTACTTTATAACTAGCACTTACTTTATAATGAAAAAAACAATTTTACTCCTATTCATTTTTATAGCTTTTTCCTGTAAAAATACCAACAGTGACAAATCTGAAGTTGAGCCTAATGACATTGCTCCAGTAGAAAGTAACGAAGCAGCAGCAGATAAAGAAAGTGATATTAATCGCTACGATAATATCGACAACCTTGAAGAATCTGTAGACACTTCTAAAACCAATAGCAGTGCCGGTGAAATTTCAGGAAGATATACTAAGCAGGGAGAATTAGATGAAGCCTGCAATTGTTACTGCATAGAAGTAAGCCTTACCGGAAATTCAGAGTTTTGCCTTCAACCCGATCGTATGTATATCAATGTTAGGTTTAAGAAAACTGTTAATGGTTACGATGCCTTTTATGTAAGTCCTTCTTCAAGAAATAAGAATAGAGATTTACCCTGGGAAGATTTCTCTAAAGAAGATGCCATTGCAAGCCTTAAAGCTACAAATAATGGCCTGGAACTTGATTGGTTAGGTTTTAAGATAGATGGCCAAATCGCAACAGATTATGCCATTTTCGGAAAAAAAACCTTAGAAGGAAATTTCACAAAAAGTTAATTATAATATGAGATCATTTTTTTTAACTACCGTATGTTTAATATGTTTTGCCTGCGGAAATAATGCCCAAAACAAACCAGCTACAAAACCTGAAATCGCAAATGCCAAACCTGTTGAAGTTCCTTTAGAAAATGGCATGGCTAAAGCTTATTTTGCCAGTGGTTGCTTTTGGTGTGTTGAAGCTGTTTACGAAAGCGTAAAAGGTGTAGATGAAGCAATTTCTGGATATTCTGGCGGTCATACTAAAAACCCTACTTACGAACAAAGCAATACCGGGAGAACCGGTCATGCTGAAAGTGTAGAAGTTATTTATGATCCAGATGTGGTGAGCTTTGAAACTTTGGTGAAAGTCTATTTTGGATCCCAAAACCCTACTCAAGTTAACGGGCAGGGACCCGATCATGGTTCACAGTATCGTTCTATAATTTTCTATCAAAATGAAGAACAAAAACAAATTATAGAGAACGTAAAAGCCCAGGTAGCTAAAAACTATGATAAGCCTATTGCAGCTGAAATTTTACCATTTCAGAAATTCTGGGTAGCCGAGGATTATCATCAGGATTATGAAAAGTATCATCCAGAAAATCCATACATCCAAAAAGTATCTATTCCAAGGATTAACAGGTTCAAGAAAAAATTCCCAGAGCTTTTAAAAGAAGGAGCTCATTAAAATCGAAAGATACTAAAAAAGCAGCCCGAAATTGTCTAACTTCGGGCTGCTTTTTTTTCAACTTTAAGCATAAGCATCTAATCATTTCAACATCAATTATCGCGTAAAAGTGTATTTTAGTAAAAAATTTGAAATACCCCATGAGCATCACCATAGAGAACATTCTTTTAATAGGTTCCCTACTACTTTTTATAAGTATTCTTGCTGGTAAAACATCCTATAGATTTGGTGTTCCTACTTTGGTTTTATTCCTTTCTGTAGGGATTTTAGCTGGAAGTGAAGGCATTGGCGGTATCTATTTTAACGACCCTGAAATCGCTCAATTCATTGGGATTGCATCCTTAAATTTTATTCTATTCTCAGGGGGATTAGATACAAACTGGAAAAGTATAAAACCTGTTGTTTGGCAGGGAATTTCACTATCTACGCTTGGCGTTTTATTTACGGCACTTGGAGTAGGAACTTTTGTTTGGGCTATTACCGATTTTTCTATTTATGAAGGATTATTGCTAGGTGCTATTGTTTCTTCTACAGATGCCGCGGCAGTTTTCTCTATTTTAAGATCTAAAAATCTGGCTCTAAAATCACATTTACGACCCACCTTAGAGTTAGAAAGTGGTAGTAACGACCCCATGGCCTATTTTCTCACCATTGCCTTTCTTGGCATAGTGTTAAACCCTGAGCAAAGCATCTGGAGCATTATTCCCCTTTTTATCCAGCAGATATTAATTGGTGGATTGTTAGGTTTTATTTTCGGGAAACTTTGCAAAATCGTCATCAATAAAATAAGATTAGATTTCGACGGATTGTATCCGGTACTGGCCATTGCGCTGATGTTTATTGTTTTTTCAGCAACTAATTTTATGGGCGGTAACGGATTTTTAGCCGTTTATTTAAGTGGGGTTTATCTGGGCAATCAAAACCTTATCCGTAAAAAAACCATCATGCAAATGTTTGATGGACTTGCATGGCTCATGCAAATCGTTCTTTTCCTTACTTTAGGCCTACTGGTATATCCAAGCCAGATTGTACCGGTTGTGGGAATCGGACTGGTAATTTCTATATTCTTAATATTTATCGCCAGGCCAATTGGTGTTCTTATAAGTCTTTCATTTTTTAAAATGAAAATGCGCAGGCGTTGGTATGTAAGCTGGGTGGGACTGCGTGGTGCTGTCCCCATTGTATTTGCCACCTACCCATTACTTGCCGGTGTAGATAAAGCCAACTTCATTTTTAATATTGTATTTTTTGTTTCGCTAAGTTCTGTAATTATCCAGGGAACAACGCTATCTGTAGTGGCAAAATGGCTGCATGTCGCGCTTCCCGATCAGGTAAAACCCAAAAGCCAGGTAGAAACTTTCTTATCTGATGGGGCTAAATCTATAATTCGGGAAATTCATATATCGCCCAAAAATAAGGCCGTGGGAAAACGAATTGTAGAAATTGGTTTCCCTAAAAAAGCGATCATCGCCATGATCTCTAGAAACGAACAATTTATTACTCCAAAAGGAACTACAGAGATTGAAGCAGATGATATCCTTATCGTTCTTAGTGAAGATAAACGCACCATGACACATGTTTATGATGCCTTAGAAGTAAAAGGTGAAATGGAAGAAGTCTAAAATTTATGCCTCCTAAACAGGGATTTCTTCTCCTAATAATTCCAGGATTTTTTCCTCAATTTCCGCACTATCCCATTTGGCTTCAATATTTGGGATTTTTAAAATCTCTGCCATAATTTTTTCCTGCTTATCACCTATTTTTAAAGCTTCAGCATAAGAATGATCCGAAAAAGTTACGCGAGAATAAAGGGGTACCCAGGCTTCAGGATGATTTTCAGCAAATTTCTTTTCTATTTTTTTCTGAAGTAAAAATTTAGGATTTGCCGTTTTGCTACTCATTTCTACAAAATTCCTGTAGCTTAATTCAGCAATTGCATCTCCATTTGGTTTGCGGGCCATTTGGTATTCAGAAAATATTTTATCCCAGTCATCACCATATTCTTCCATCTTATCAAAAAGCACTGAAATATCTTCAAAACCAGCATTCATTCCCTGCCCGTAAAACGGCACAATGGCATGCGCCGAGTCGCCTATTAAAGCAATTTTATCATCGTAGCGCCAGGGAAAACATTTTATAGTCACCATAGCACTGGTAGGATGATTAAAAAAGTCTTTCTTCAAGTTAGCAATATCTTCTTTGATATCTGGAAAATATTCTTCAAAAAAGCGCTCAGCTTTCCCCTCGGTATCGATACTCTCAAAAGACACTTCACCTTCAAACGGCATAAATAAGGTACAGGTAAAACTCCCATCTAAATTAGGCATCGCAATTAGCATAAATTTACCACGTGGCCAGATATGAAAAGACGCGTTATCCAGCTTATGCGAACCATCAGGGTTTGCAGGGATGGTAAGTTCTTTATAAGCCACATCGATAAAATGTTGCGAATAATTGAACCTGCTTTGTCGCTGCATTTTGTGCCTAACCCTGGAGAATGCTCCATCTGCACCAAAAATAAGATCGAATTTATACTCGGTCCACGGTGTTGTTTCTGCAGCGCCGGTATAAATTTTAGCTTGCTTTAGATCGATATCCCACACTTTCTCCTCAAATCTAAAAACCGCACCGGCCTCTTCAGCGAGGTCGATCATTTTTCGGTTTAAAATTCCGCGTGAGATCGAATAGATCGCTTCGCCCTCTTTCCCATATTTCTGAAAATAAAGAGGCTTGTCATTTACGTGCATGGCACGCTTATCCAAAGGCAGGGCAATTTTCCTAATTTCGTCTTCTAAACCAATCCTTCGCAACGCATTCCATCCACGATTAGACATCGCCAAATTTATGGATCTGCCCGAAAATTCGACCTTCCTAACATCTGGTCTACGATCAAAAATAGTTACCTGATGACCGGCTTTTCTTAAATAAATAGCTAGTAAAGAACCTACCAGGCCAGAACCTACGATTGCAATATTCTTGGATTGTTGCATGAATTATTTTGAAGTACGCGATCTGCTTTTATAAAAAAACAAATACAATTTAGAATACAAAAATACAGATATTTTACGAAAGACCCTGTTCTTTAGCATTTATGCAACATTTGGAAGCTATGCATTACTAAATAAACGCCTGATTTTACAAAGGGAGTTATTACGCAACAATTCATAATCTTTCATTAAAAACCTACTAAAATTGGTTAATTGATTGATTTTAAAGAGTTCTAAATCCTACTTTTAGTAATACTAATTAAAATTCAAAAATTATGGATCAAGAGAAAATTGATAATATGCGTTCCACTTTAAGCAAGCTGGAAGACATTAAAAACAGTCAGGAAAGCATTATCGATAAGATAAATCATGTAATCACCGATTTATTTGAGCATCCTGATAAAGAATTAGAAAAAGCTATGGAAAATGCGCATCAGCGATCTTCAGATAATATCGAGACCGTGAATGAAGCCATCGAAGCTTTTGAAATGAAAATTAATCAATTAGAATTACAGGATTAATTTAAAAATCCATTAACAGCACGTCTAAAAACAGAATTGTAAATTGAGGTTAGTTTAAAAAACTAGCCTCTTTTTTATTGAATATAAAAGTATCACTTCAAAAATAGAATTTCTCATGAAACATGTTAACGCCAGCGATATTGAAGGTATGGAAAAGATCTTTAGGTTAAACCTTATCAATAGCATCTCTGGATATAAAAGCGCCAACCTTATCGCCACAAAATCTAAAGAAAAAGGAGCCAATGTCGCCGTTTTTAGTTCGGTTACCCATCTTGGTAGTGATCCCGCGCTTATTGGATTTATAACCCGACCAACCACCGTACCACGAAACACCTACAAAAACATTAAAGACACTAAATATTTCACGGTAAATCATATTCATCAGGATATGATCGCCAAAGCACATCAAACCGCGGCGAAATACGACGAAGAAATCTCTGAATTCACCAAAACCGGACTTGAAGAAGAATATCTAGATGAATTCTTTGCGCCTTACGTAAAACAATGCGCGGTTAAAATTGGCTGCGAATATGTAAATGAATATGAGATCAAAGAAAACGGAACGGCTTTGGTTATTGGTGCGATTAAGCATGTTTATTTTGATGAAAGCATCCAAACGCCAGATGGCTGGTTGCGATTAGAAGATGCCGGTACCGTTACCATCAATGGTTTAGACGGCTATGCTTTGCCAACACTTTTAGACCGATTTCATTACGCAAGACCAGGACAAGAGATTAAGAGTTTTTTTGATAAAAATGAATCAAGAGATTGAGGAATGTAAAGAAAAAGCACTTACCAGAAAAGATTTGCCCCGTGTGCAAAAGGCCATTTGGCTGGCGTAAGAAATGGGCGAAAAATTGGGAAAATGTAATTTATTGTAGTGAAAAATGCCGAAGAACTAAAAGTGAAAAAATAATTAATGGGTAAAGGATTAATCTGGTTTGAAAATAATTTAAGAGTAAAAGACAATAAGGCATTATTTGAGGCCTGCGAAAAGCATAAAAATGTAATCGCAGTGTACTGTTTTGATCCCAGAAAATTTAAAGAAACCAAATACGGATTTCCAAAAACCGGTAAATTCCGAGCTAAATTTTTAATGGAAAGCATTGCTCCACTTCGGAAGAAGTTAGAGGAATTAAATATCAGCTTACTCACATTCCATAAAAAGCCGGAAGAAATTATTCCTAAAATTATAGAAAATCACCAGATTGAAGCAATTTATTTTCAGGAAGAATGGACTGCGGAAGAAAAACAGGTGATCGATACGTTAAAAAAGGAACTTCCAACTATCGATTTTCGGTCTTTTTACACGCAATTTTTATTTCATCCAGAAGATATTCCTTACGATGATTTTAGTGAAATCCCAAAGGTGTATACTGAATTCAGAAAGAAATGCGAAAAATACGTTCAGGTTCGCAAAGAAATTGAAATTCCACCGCAAAAACCAGCAAGCAATCTTATAGAAAACACTTCAAAAATCCCCAATCTTAAGGATCTGAGATTGGAAGATTTTCAGCAAGATCCTAGATCTGCATTTCCGTTTAAAGGTGGCGAAGCTGAAGCCTGGAAAAGAATTGACCACTACTTCTGGAAAACGAAGAAGCTTTCAGACTACAAAGAAACACGTAATGGATTGCTGGGTAAACACTACAGCTCTAAACTTTCGGCCTGGTTGGCCAACGGAAGCATTTCTGCAATAAGTATTTATCACGAAGTCAAAAAATTTGAGCAAGAAATCACCAAAAATCAGGATACGTATTGGCTGATCTTTGAGCTGATCTGGCGTGATTTTTTTAAATACATCTCGCAAAAACATGGAAACTCGATCTTCTGTTTGGGCGGAATTTTAGATAAAGAACTGGATTGGAACTTCAGCAAAGAAAAATTGCGAAACTGGATCGATGGCGAAACCAACGAAGAGTTTGTAAACGCGAATATGAACGAAATCGCCGCTACCGGATTTATGAGTAATCGTGGTCGGCAAAACGTTAATAGTTTTTGGGCAAAAGAATTAAAGCAAGACTGGCGAGCAGGTGCCGCTTATTTTGAAAGTGTTTTGATCGATTACGATGTGCATAGCAACTGGGGCAACTGGATGTACAATAGCGGCGTGGGTAACGATCCCCGAGATCGAAAATTTAACATCAAAAAACAGGCAGCGCATTACGATCCTGACAACGAATATGTACATACATGGCTAAAAAAGTAAAGAAATTACGGTTAATCTTAGGCGATCAATTAAACCATCAGCATAGTTGGTTTAAAGAAGAGCAAGACGATATCATTTACATCTTGATGGAAATGCGCCAGGAAACCGATTATACCGTACATCATATTCAAAAAATAGTGGGCTTCTTTTTAGCGATGCGAAATTTTGCTGAATATCTTAGGGAAAGAGAGCATGAGGTGATTTATTATCATATTAACGATTAAGAAAATAATCAGGATCTGGTTGAAAATGTAAAGCAGCTGATTAAAAAAAATGATATCGAAAAATTCGAATATCAGCTTCCCGATGAATATCGTCTTGATGAACAATTAAAGGAAATTTGTGACTCGCTTTCGATCGAATCTGAAGCTTATGATACCGAACATTTTCTAACCAGCCGTGATGATCTGGAAAAGTTTTATAAAGGCAAAAAGCAAATGACAATGGAATATTTTTACCGCGATATGCGGAAGAAATATGACATTATGATGGCCACCAAAAATGATCCTGAAGGTGGAAAATGGAATTTTGATAAATCGAACCGAAAAAAATGGACCGGTAAACCTGATATTCCGCATGAGCGTGGTTTTAGAAAAGATGTTTTTAATCTGGTAAAAGAGATTGAAAAAGCCGGCATTAAAACCATAGGAAACATCAATACGAAAAGCTTTAATTGGCCAACGTCACGAGAAGATAGTCTTTCAGTTCTAAATTATTTCTGTAAAAATTTACTGGTGCATTTTGGTGATTTTCAGGATGCATTGCATACCGATGAGGCCTACCTTTTCCACTCCAGATTATCCTTCTGCATGAATACAAAAATGCTAAGCCCAAAAGAGGTGATCAATTCGGTTGTTAATTATTATTACGATCATAAAGATGATATCGATATTTCTCAGGTAGAAGGTTTTGTACGGCAAATATTAGGTTGGCGGGAATATATGCGGGGCATTTACTGGCTAAAAATGCCAGGATATCGCAGAAGCAACAAGCTGGATAATCAGAATAAATTGCCTCCTTTTTTCTGGGATGGTAACACGAAAATGAATTGTTTACATCATGCCATCACGCAAAGTTTAGATAATGCTTACGCACATCATATTCAGCGCTTAATGATCACAGGAAACTATGCATTACTTACCCAATGCCATCCCGATGAAGTTGATGCCTGGTATTTGGGAATTTATATCGATGCGATCGAATGGGTAGAAATCACCAATACCCGTGGCATGAGCCAATTTGCTGATGGCGGCATTGTAGCGACAAAGCCTTATGTATCCAGCGGAAGTTATATTAATAAAATGAGTAACTACTGTAAAAGCTGTCATTACAAAGTGAGTAAAAAGACCGAAGAGGATGCCTGCCCTTTTAATAGCCTATACTGGAATTTTCTGGACGATAAAAAAGAATTCTTTAAAAACAACCAGCGAATGAATATGATGATGAGTTTACTGGAAAAAAAAGAGGCTAAAGAAATCTCTAAAATTAAAGAACGAGCCTCCCAAATTATTAAAAATCCCTCAGATTTTTAACAAACGAGTTAATTACGAGTTAAATAGTTTTTAGCCAGACAGGCTATTCTATAAATTAGATTTAACTAACTGGTTGATAATGGATTTTAAAGCCTTATCAAAACCAAAAAATTAAAACTAACAATTAACTAATGTGATCAAAAGTCACTAAAAACCAACTAAAATGAGAGATATAATTTGGCTAATCATTGTACTATTAATTATTGGATGGCTTATAGGTTATTTTGCCTTTCCAGACTTAGGAAGTATTATACATATCCTAATTGTACTGGCGGTAATTCTATTACTTTATAGACTACTTACAGGACGCAGGTTATAATTTTTATAAAATCGAATCTATTGAAAACCTCCCAAAATCGGGAGGTTTTCTTTTTCTATTATCTTAATATAAAATTTAAAGCTCGCTCTGCGAGCTATTTAATTGTTTTGTACCTTTAAAACTTACGGCTAAACACTCAATTATGAAAAAAACATTGTTCCCCCTTTTAGTTGCATTAAGTATTCTTTCCTGTAAAAATGCTGAAAGTGACAAAAGCAATTCTGAAATGAATACTAAAAATACTGAAGTAGCTGCATCAGAAGAAAAAGACGGCATTGGAAATACCATAGCGATGGCCAATGGGCTTGATAAGTTTAAAAACGCTACGGAAGTTGAATTTACCTTTAATGTAAAAGTAAACGATACGCTACGCTCTTCCAGACACTGGAAATGGAATACCAAGACCAATGAAATTAGCTTAACGGAAAACGACAGTACAGCAACTTACACTCAAAACGATTCGATTCCTGAAAGTAAAGTTAGTATCGACCAGAAGTTTATAAATGACTCTTACTGGCTGCTTTTTCCTTATCAATTGGTATGGAGCGATGCAACACTTACGGAAGAAAAAGAAGTACCCGCGCCTATTAGCGGTGATACCCTGAATAAATTAGAAGTGTCTTATAGCGCAGATGGTGGTTACACGCCTGGAGACACTTACGATATTTACTATGGTGACGATCACATGATCGAAGAATGGGTTTATAAAGCTGCAGGCGGTGATCGACAAATGGCTACGACCTGGGAAGATTACGAAGAATTTAAAGGCATCCCAATTGCCAAAATGCACAAATCTAAGGATGGAAGCTTTCAACTCTATTTTACTGATATTGTGATAAAATAAGCTGCATTATTTATAGAATATTAAGACACTATCCCGTAAAGTGTGTAAGTTTTAAATAAAGGGGTTTGATTTTATAACTTAAAGTTGAACCCTTTCTTCATATATGGTCAAGAACTGATTGAGGATAATCCCCCATTTTCTAACAGGCATTGTC
>NZ_JAKHSK010000025.1 GCF_023499215.1 Zunongwangia pacifica | reverse complement strand
AGGTTGTTGTCCTGCCACGGGGATCGGTCATAACAGTCATCCCTACCAAAGGTTCATATTCATAGGTTGTAATCATCGCATCTTTGAAAGCACTATTGGAGCGGAGATTATTGATTGCAGGCAAATCCGATTCATCAACATTCTTAAGTAGACCCAGTTCATTTTCCAAAGCCGCTTTGGTCATATTCTCTATCTTGGCTATGGGATACTGACCGTTGTAGCCCCATAGATAAAATATATGCGGACCATCTGACTTTGAGACTTCTATAGGATTGCCGTAGCTGTCATAGCTGTGATAGGCTAATCGAAGATCATCATCCTCATTGAAGTCTATACTGCCTGAACCCTTCCTAAAAAATTGCTTTGCTACCAAAGCCTGATTGGAAAATAGCCCATACTTCGCATGTTGTTCAGCGGTTTTCTCACCATTATAATAATGTTCTGACTTGATTACCTCAGAAATTCGGTTATTACTTATCAAATTGCCAATGGCCGTAGATTGCTCCTGCCCCTCTAAATCATGTGGATAATAAAAGTGATCTTCCTCAACATCCTCATAACTATTAACACTAGTTATTTTTGTAGGTTGAAATATATTTGGATTATCGTAAGTGAAAGTTTTATAACTCACCACAGAATCATTTTGATAAAAGGAAGTTTTAATTTTTTCACTTACTAGATTTGAACCCTGATAAATGGGATATTCAAATATCTGATAACGACTTTGTCTTGCAAGATAACAGCTTCCCGTGTATCGCATTATATGCCCTATTTTATACATTTTATAGGATTCATCATAATTTCGAAAATCATAATCTAAAGTATTGGATTCCACTAAATCATAATTACTACCATTCTTTCGAAAACTAGATTGTTTTTTATTCAGACCTCCCATCCAGCTTCGATCCAATAACATCACACCTCCGTTATATTGATATGGTACGGGAAGAACAACATCAGAATGAACAGAATAATAATACTCCTTTTTTCCAAGATCATTCCCAGAAGTATTTTTAGTATACTCTATTACTTTTCTGTAAACTACGGGGCTACCACCTTGCAACGAAAGGCTTTGGACAGTACCACCATAATAAAACTTTCTAGTAGCAGAATTTGCTGTGCATCCAAAAGTGCAATTGGCTACAGATAACTGAATTTGATTTTCAACATATTGATCATACAAAAAAGTTTCTGGTGTTATAAGCTTTGAACCCAAATATTCATACTCTTTTATAAAACTAATATCATTATCGCTGTCATAACTTTTTACTTTACTAATTCTTAATCCACCAGCTATTTTATCTACAGTTTGTCCATCACTTAATTCTTCTCTGAATTTTAAGTTAGCTTTAATATAAGCCGCTCCATCAAATTCTAATGAATTTGATGTTCCATTAACCTCTGCTTTAAAAATATAAGTTCTTCCCGCAACAAGCCAAACTGGGTTTAATGTTCCTTCAGTCTCAGGAGGGTTCATTGGATAACTATAATAAGAGGGAGAAATACTATGGTGCACTTCATATGAGCTGGAACCAACAGCTTTTAACGTAAGCGTAGGAAATACTCCCATAGTTTGATTCATATCAGAACCTTCAAAACTAATAGTAGCGTATCCTGAATATGTAGGTGTAAATTGCACATAATCCTCGTAAGGTTTTCCTGAACCAATAACATTTTCTTGACCTACTGCAAAAACATCATAGTTTTTAGTGTTAATTACTTTTTCTTTTCCTTTATAAGTATGAGGTTCATATTCAAATTCCGATCTGCCACCAGTTGGATAAATAATCTTATTTAAAATACCTGCTTTCATATAGGTTTCATTAGGCTCTCTATCTGCATTACCTATGGAGTTTCCCATATATGTGTAATCCTGCTTAGGAATAAGACTTCTATTTGAATTGGATCCATTATAATATCCCCAATAATCTTTAGCATTAGTCTCTAAAGGGGGTAATGACAAATTATTATATCCAAATTCATATGATTTAATCTTATCATTTTCTGCATTTTTTATATCTAAGGAGACTAATTTTAACCTCTTTTTTAGAATTTGGTCATCTACGGGAAAGGAATTTTGAATAGTACTAACAAAATAATTTTGATTTAATTTGAATGATTTTATTAGGGAATAGCTATTCCCCGAACGGCTATAAAGTTTTATGTTATCCAAACGATCGCGAATTCTATCTTCACGATCATATATGCGATTGAAAACAATTTTTCCATTTGACCAAGTAATACTATCTAACCTTTTAGGATTGTAAGTCATTGTGGTTTGAGATACCATACTCGCAAAATCATGAGCGTTCGATTGAATATATACATAGGGTGTTGATCCTCCGCCAGTAGGACATGGCTTATTTCCAATTACGGGCTTATCTCCTGTAACTTCAGAATAATTATAGATTTGACTTTGAAAGGCAGACTCATAATTATCATAATAGAAATTAATTTCATCAATTCTATTCGGCATTGTTATTTTACTTAAATGCCAGGTCGACGTGTAAGTCATAGCATTTGATAAGGGATTTCCTTCTGATGCGGTGTAGCTTTCTGTAGCTTCCAATATAGAAAATTTATATGCAATACCGTTTTCAGTTATAATTTCAAAATTATTATTCGTATAATTTATTTCTAAACCCATTGGCTGATTAATAATTCTGATATTTTTATCTCGATCAAAGAAAAACTTTCCAGATACACCATTAAAATTAAAGTGATAAATATCAGATTCTGTATCCTGTAAACCTATTGCAGCTTCTTCCCAGAAATCAGGATTATCATCATAATTTAAATCATCTTTTTCGGGGATATTGGAAAGAAGATACCCTTTCGAGGATAAATCTGGCCTTCCCCTTGGCACAGAAGATATACTACCTCCAGCTTGTAAGATCCAACCTAAACCAATAATACCGGATTCTTGATCTACTTTAATTCCCGAAGAATGATAAGAGAAGCCTATAGGAATATTGAGATTACCCACATTTATAGTATATATTGGAACCGAGATATCAACGAGGCCAGTATACATGCTTACAGGATGTTCTCCGTATTTTATAAATTCTTGCGCAGTAGGTGATGGTGGTAAATAATTTTGTAACTGTGTATCTTGCTGAGCATTTAGACTCAATTTAACCAAGCATACACTTAACATTAGCATAGCTCTTAGCTTAATCATTATTTAAGTGATTTATTTTGAAGTAAAACTACTACTATATAAAAAAAGAGAAGCACAGCAAAACCTTACTAATAGTAAGGTTTTAGGTAATTTTCAAAATTCTATTTGAATTCAAATAATGACTTAATTAAACCTATTCATTAGAATTTATAAGTAAATATGGAAAGATTTAAAAATAGGAAAGTGTTATAAAAAACTTATGGACGGCCCCACCCGTCCATAAGATTAAAATTTCTAAAATCTACCCCAAACAAATTTTAGAAAAGAAAGTTTAATTAATCATTGTATTCATAAGGCGAATACTTCAATCAATAAATTAGAATTAATTTACAATGTGAATTTACAATTATTTTACAATATTCAAAATAAATATCACACTTTTTTAATAGTACCCAACCATTAAGCCTCTTTAAATGATAAATTCAAAATTTTATAGAAGGTCTTTTATGCTGCAAATTCTCGATCTTAAGGCTTAACTTATCAAGAAATTCGCGGTGTTTCGGGCTATCTTCATTAAATGGCCGATGCTCCAATCCTTTTTGAATGGTATCCACTTCTTTCATAATGGGATAAATTTCGGGTTCGATCCAACTTTCTTTGAACTTTCCCCAAATATAGTCGATGGCTATTTCTGACAAATGAACCATATCCTTACCATAAAATCGATAATCCCTAAGTTCATCCATCACTATTTCGTAGCTGGGAAAATACTTTGTTTTTTTATCGAATTTCAGCTTCATCTCTTTTCGATATTCATGCAAAGCGGTGATAAGCGTTGCCTTGCTTAACTGATTTTCTACAAAACCGTCTTTTAAATGACGTACCGGCGAAACGGTAAAAATAATTTTAGCATTCCCATTAAGCGCCCAGATGATATTGGAGATTTCAAAAAGACTTTTTTTAATTTCTTCCGAAGAAAAAATCTTTTTGGTAAAATTAGATTGTGCCACTTTATGGCAATTGGCCACTAAACGCTCATCCTGATTCAAAACATAACCCCAGGCCGTTCCCAATGTGATAATTACGTGCGAGCTTTCTTGCAAAAATGACCGGGTATTCTCTAACGAATTATTTAGGCGATTAATCATTAAAGATCGATCTGGATGATTCATTTGCGAGTGAACCTCAAAACAGGAATACAAATCGTTTAATTGAAAAATATCCCGCTCAGAATAGGTATAATTCTCATCAATTCTTTGAAAGAGATTGCGCAGCGCGACGGGATGAAAAATAATCCCAAAGGGATTTTGCAGCACGTTAAATTTAAAATACTGAAGTTTATCCCCTATATTTTCTACAAAACACGACCCAAATAAAGCGATATTAGCATCGTAATTGATTTTTGGGGATTGATTGCTAACCGGGACAATGGTTCTAAAATCCATGGCAAATAAATAATAAAGGCGCATAGAATTAATCCTTCCATACGCCTATCCTTTTCACAAAAGAAAGATACTAAATTTCTTAGAACCTTCTTATTCGATATATTTTTTAGCCTCGTTTAAAGCTTCTGGAATACCTGCCGGGTTTTTACCCCCTGCAGTAGCAAAAAATGGCTGGCCACCACCACCGCCCTGGATGTATTTACCCAATTCGCGAACTATAGTCCCTGCATTAAGATCGTTGTTTTCTGCCAAGTCTTTAGATATATAGCAGGAAAGCAGGGCTTTTCCTTTTTGTTCGGTTCCAAAAAGAAGGAATAAATTATCTATTTCTCCGCCTAGTTGAAAAGCAAGATCTTTAATTCCGCCCGCATCAAGATCTACCTGCTTCGCCAAAAACTTAATTCCGTTAATTTCCTGGATTTCATTCTTGATCTCAGATTTCAGGTTTTTAGCCTTGTCTTTTAGTAAAATCTCCACCTGCTTTTTAAGTTCGGCGTTCTCGTCCTGCAAACCAGCAATGGCTTTTACCGGATCTTTGGCGTTTTTCAACAAACCCTGTACTTCCTCTAAAAGCTCAGTTTGCTTTGTAAAATATTCTTTTACTGCATCACCGGTAATCGCTTCTATCCTACGAATTCCCGAAGCAACGGCACTCTCTCCGGTAATTTTAAAATACCAGATATCGGCCGTGTTTTTCACGTGCGTACCTCCACAAAGCTCCATCGATTCCCCAAAACGAATCGCACGGACATCATCCCCATACTTTTCACCAAAAAGCGCAATGGCGCCCTGATCTAAAGCGTCCTGATAAGCGATATTTCGCTGCTCTTCGAGTTGCAGGTGTTCCTGAATTCGGTCATTTACAAACTCTTCTACCTTAGCTATTTCTTCGGAAGAAAGCTTGCTAAAATGACTAAAATCGAATCGCATATAATTGGGTTGTACCATAGAACCTTTTTGCTCTACGTGTGTTCCCAGTATTTTTCGCAATGCCTGATGCAATAAATGTGTTGCTGTATGGTTAGCCGCAGTTTTTGCACGTGCCAAAGCATCCACCACCGCGGTAAAGTCGGCTGATATATCCTGTGGTAATTTCTTGGCAAAATGGATAATCTGGTTGCTTTCTTTTTTAGTATCGATAATACTAATTTTCTCGTCATCGGATTTTAAATAGCCTTTATCGCCAACCTGTCCGCCGCCTTCAGGATAAAAAGGCGTTTTGGTTAGCACAATCTGATAAAGTGTTCCCTGTTTTTTGGTTTCCACTTTACGATATTTAGCAATTTTAACCTGAGTTTCTAATTGATCGTAGCCCACAAAAGCGTCTTCGGCAACTTCAGCAATTTCTTCCCAATCCCCAGAGGTTACCTGAGTAGCCGCTCTGGAGCGCTCTTTTTGCTTTGTAAGTTCGGCTTCAAATTCAGTACTATTAAGACTGTAGCCTTTTTCTTTTAAAATAAGTGCCGTTAAATCTATAGGAAAACCAAAGGTATCGTATAGCTCGAATGCTTTCACCCCAGAGATTTCTTTATCTTTAGCTTCGGTTACAATATTTTCCAGCATCACCAATCCCTGCTCTAAAGTTCGAAGAAACGAAAGCTCTTCTTCCTTAATTACATTTTCAATAAGTTGCTGTTGCTTTACCAATTCTGGGAAAGCCTCTCCCATTTGTGTTTTTAGCCGTTCAACTAATTTATAAATAAAAGGTTCTTTTGTGTCTAAAAAGGTGAAACCGTAACGTATGGCACGACGCAAAATTCTACGAATTACGTAACCAGCGCCACTATTACTTGGCAATTGCCCATCTGCAATACTAAAGGCAACTGCACGAACATGATCTGCAATTACACGAATAGCGATATTGGTTTCTTCAGATTTCCCGTAAGTTGATTTGGTGATTTTCTCAATCTCAGCGATAAGCGGTGTAAAAACATCGGTATCATAATTCGATTGTTTGCCTTGCATCACCATACACAAACGTTCAAATCCCATCCCGGTATCGATATGCTTCGCTGGTAATTCTTCTAAAGAACCATCTGCTTTACGGTTAAATTGCATAAAAACCAGATTCCAGATTTCAACCACCTGAGGATGATCTGCATTTACGAGTTCTTTACCCGGTTTTTTCGCTTTTTCTTCAGCAGAACGAATGTCTACATGAATTTCTGAACAAGGCCCGCAAGGTCCCTGATCTCCCATTTCCCAAAAGTTATCTTTTTTATTTCCGTAGATAATTCGATCTTCAGGAACAATCTTTTTCCAAATTTCCAAGGCCTCGGTATCCAAACCAACTCCGTCTTCCTCACTTCCTTCAAAAACCGAAACATAAAGACTATCCTTATCGATTTTAAACTTCTGGGTTAATAATTCCCAGGCCCAGTTAATGGCTTCTTCTTTAAAATAGTCTCCAAAACTCCAGTTCCCCAGCATCTCGAACATCGTATGATGATAGGTGTCGTGGCCTACTTCTTCTAAATCGTTATGCTTCCCGCTAACACGAAGACATTTTTGCGAATCGGTTACCCTGGTATTTTTTGGCACAGAATTCCCAAGAAAAAACTCTTTAAACTGCACCATCCCGGCGTTGGTAAACATCAGGCTTGGATCGTCCTTAAGCACCATGGGTGCTGAAGGAACAATGCTATGCGATTTTGTTTTAAAAAATTCTAAAAAACTTTTACGAATTTCCTGAGATTTCATGTACTATATTTTCTTGTAAATATTATTAAATTATGCAGGCTATAAAACAATTGCTATCTTTGTTCGTTACCGTATAAACTTGCACGCTTTTTGTGCAATTACGGCAACAAAAATAGCATAAATTTAACTCATGTCGAAGGTTAAATATTATTACGATAGCGAGACGCTTTCCTACAAAAAAATCGAACGCAAAAAAGGCCGTCGATTTGGGATAGCCCTACTTAGCATCTTTGGTAGTTTTCTTGCCGGTTTCCTATTACTGGTTGTTTATCTTAACATTCCGCAGATCGAAACCCCCAAAGAAAAGGCGCTTAAACGAGAACTGCAAAATATGCAGTTGCAATATGGCTTGCTGAATAAAAAAATGAACCAGATACAAAATGTACTGGGCAATATCGAAGATCGGGATAACAATATCTACCGGTTATATTTTGAAGCCAATCCTATCCCTGAAGAAACCCGTAAAGCCGGATTTGGTGGGATAAACCGCTATAAAGATCTGGAAGGTTTTGATAATTCTAAATTGATTATAGAAACCACAAAGCGAATGGATATTCTTACCAAGCAATTGGTGGTACAATCCAAATCTTTAGATGAAATTGCCGAACTGGCTAAAGAAAAAGAAGATCTTTTAGCAGCTATTCCGGCCATACAACCGGTAAAAAATGAAGATCTTACACGTATTGCCTCGGGTTATGGCTGGAGAACCGATCCCTTTACCAAAGTAAGGAAATTCCATTTTGGGATGGATTTTACCGCTCCCAGAGGAACACCGGTTTATGCCAGTGGCGACGGCAAGGTGATTAGGGCCGATAACCGCAGTACGGGTTACGGCAATCACATACGTATAGATCATGGTTATGGTTATATAAGCCTTTATGCCCATTTGTATAAATACAACGTACGGCAGGGGCAAAAAGTAAAACGTGGTGATATTATTGGTTTTGTAGGAAGTACAGGAAGATCTGAAGCCCCGCATTTGCACTACGAGATCTTTAAGGATGATGAGCATATTAATCCTATAAATTTTTACTACGGAAATCTTTCTCCGGAAGAATTTGACGAGGTGCTGAAAAAAGCACAACAGGAAAACCAATCTTTGGATTAATGCAAGTTGAACTACCTAAAAAAAGATATTACAGCATTGGTGAAGTCGCCAGAGCCTTTAAGGTAAACACTTCTTTAATTCGGTTTTGGGAGAAAGAATTTGATGTAATCAAACCGAAGAAAAATGCAAAAGGAAACCGTAAATTCACTCCCGAAGATATTAAGAACATCGAGCTTATTTATCATCTGGTAAAAGAACGTGGATTTACACTGGAAGGTGCTAAAACCCATCTTAAAGAAGAAAAGCAAAAAACACTGAGCAATTTTGATATTGTTCGTAAATTAGAGAAAATAAAAACTAGCCTAATCAATATTAAAAATCAATTATAGACAATGAAAAAATGGTTAATACCCCTAATAATTATAGTCGTTCTGGGAATTATAGTATACAGCATGACCGCTGGAGTAAATAATACTGGAGTTGAACTTGAAGAAAAAGCAAAAGAAGCCTGGTCTAATGTAGAAAGTTCTTACCAGCGCAGAAACGATTTAATTGGCAATCTTGTAAAAACCGTGCAGGGAGCTGCCGATTTTGAACGCGGAACCTTAACGGATGTTATTGAAGCTCGTGCCAAAGCAACTTCAGTAAACATCGATGCTTCTAATTTAGATGCTGCTCAAATTCAGAAATTTCAACAGGCTCAAACAGGATTATCTTCGGCCTTATCAAAATTATTGGTTAGCGTAGAACGCTATCCTGATATTAAAGCAAACCAGAATTTCTTGCAATTACAGGCACAGATAGAGGGAACTGAAAACCGAATTAATGTAGCTCGTGACCGTTATAATGAGGCAGTAACCGATTTCAATACATACATCAGAAAATTCCCAAATAATATTTTTGCAGGCATGTTTGGTTTTGAGAAGATGGAAAGATATCAGGCTGATGCCGGTGCTGAAAATGCTCCCGAAGTAAATTTCGATTTTAAATAATCCTTTTCCAAAATAACCAATATGAGCCGTAAAGACTTTTCTTTAAAGACTGAAGATGAAAATGACATCGTAGAAGCGATACGAACTGCTGAAAAAAGTACCTCTGGAGAGATTAGGGTTCATCTTGAAAAATCGGCAGGATCACAGGATATTTTTGAACGTGCCATGGATGTTTTCCATCAATTAAAAATGGATAACACTAAAGAGGAAAATGGTGTATTAATATACGTTGCTACTGAAGATCGCAACTTTGTCATTTATGGCGATAAAGGTATTAATGATAAAGTTGAAGACGATTTTTGGGAAAGCACAAAAGATATTATCCTAAGTCATTTTAAAAAAGGAGATTTTAAGCAGGGACTTGTAGACGGTATTCTAATGGCCGGCGAGCAGTTAAAAAGACATTTTCCCTGGCAGGAAGATGACGAGAATGAACTTTCAGATCAAATTTCAAGAGGATAGATGCTACAATTTAGTAAACTACCTTGGGGCAAGCCTACAAGGCATTCGATAGAGACAAAATTTCAATTCCGAGGCGAGCATCGGGGCATTAAACCTTTTGGCGGTGCCAATAAAAAGCTTAGCTGCTTAACAAGCTTTCTAAGCCTGCTATTTTTACTTATAAGTTTTGTTGGATTCGCCCAAAGGGATATTCCGCCAAAACCGAGTAAACAAACAGCAGTTTATGATGAAGCAGATCTTTTAACTACTTCAGAAGAGCAGCGTCTTACACAGAAACTGGTTAGCTACGCAGATACGACTTCTACCCAGATTGTTATTGCAACAATAAAATCCTTACAGGGAGAGTATGCCGGGACCTATGCTACACACTGGGCAGAAAAATGGGGAATAGGAATGGATGGAAAAGACAACGGACTTTTTATTCTTGTTGCTGAAAAAGAGCGTAAAATTCAGATTCAAACCGGTTATGGATTAGAACCGTATATGACTGATGCCTATACTTACCAGATTATTCATAATATCATTTTACCCGAATTTAAAAGAGGTAACTACTACGCTGGTTTAGATAAAGGAACCACAGCGGTTTTCGAGGTTTTAGCTGGTACTTTTAAAGGCACGCCTCAGCCTCGTGGTGGGTCAGGAAATTCTGCAAAACCCATAGCGTTTTTTATTATCATTTTTATCATCATTATCATCTCGCTTATTGGCAAAGGTAGCGGAGGCGGCAGGGGCGGCGGTCGTCGCGGTCGCAGCACCCTTATGGATGCCATTATTTTAAGTTCTCTTGGTCGCGGTAGTTTTGGCGGAGGCAGCTCTGGTGGTGGTTTTAGCGGAGGCGGCGGATTTGGAGGCGGCTTCGGCGGTGGTGGTTTTGGCGGCGGAGGTGCCGGTGGAAGCTGGTAAAATCTGACCGAACAAATAAAATCACTAGTAGAAATTACATAAAAAAATGCCCAATTTTATAGCTAAGATTGGGCATTTTTTTATCCAATTATTAGATCAATTATCTTGGTGGTGGTGGCGGTCTTCTTCCTCCTCGTCCTCCGTAGCTTTTACCGCCAAAATTCTTCAGGTTATACGTAAAACTCAACATCGCATATTGGGTAAGCACTAAACTGTTGGTGTCCTGGATATAATCGTCCCCAATTTGTCTTCTGGTATTAATCACCTGATCTAATACATCATAAACTTTAATTTTAATATTGGCTTTGTCCTCCCAAAACTGATACCCTAAGCTGGTATTCCATAAAATCGAAGTATTATCAAATTCAGAGGAAACATTACCGAATTTATTATACGAAATATCGTTTCCAAAAACCACATTTTTGGGCCAGTAGGTAGTGACTTCTAATCCCGCTCGCTGATTTATAAATTCCTGATCGTTAAGGGTACTAAGCGTATAATTTGAATTATTATAATCTATGCCAATTTCAGGATTAATTTCGACAATATCCTCTATCGCATAGGTAAGTCTTACCGAAGGTGAAACTGATATATTCTCTGAATTAAACTTTGTCCCATTCGAGAAACCTACATTTTTATTATAGTTTGTGTTTAAAGATAATCGATATCTAAATTCTTTATTTTCGTTCTTTTTCTGTTTGTTGTAAAAAAGACCAAGTGCGGCAGACATTACGCCATCTACATTGGTATAAGTTGTTGTTCTAGAAAAATCCTGAGTATCGGTGATTGTTTTTGCCACCACACTATTTTCTGTAAAACTCAGGTTAAAATAACTAAATATTCCACTACGCGTAGAGAAGTCAAAATTACGATAACCTCCACGGATATTGTGACTGTAAGAAGGCCTTAAATTAGGATTACCCGTGATAATATTATTAGGATTGGTAAGATCTACTACCGGTTGCAATTGCCGTAAAGAGGGAACATTTGCATTGGTAGAATAATCTATAGATATACTTTTAGAACGCTCTACCTCATATCGTACCCGCGCTCTTACGTAAAGATTATTATAGGTACTACTAAAGGATGTTTCAGACAGGAAATTATTGTTTTCTAAAGTGGTATTTAAAAGACCAATATTGGTATCCACCCGCCATACATCACCTTCGTAATTGATCCCGGCATTTGGGGTATGCTGCCTGCTTTGTACTTCAAAATCACTACTTAAAGTGTCGTTAATAACGATATAATTACCGCTATCATCAGCTTCGTAAACAAAACGCTTATTCTTATCTATATTAGAAGAGAAGTTATAGGAAAGATCCAAAAACAAGTCATCAGATAGTACACTACGCTGGGATACTCCGGCAGAATAATTCTGCGTATCAGAATCTTCATCTATATACTGATCCTGAATTTTTGAAATTTCCTCTCCATCCCTATAATCAAAACTTTCTGAATAAAAATAATTATCATTTTCCCGGGTATCATAAGAGTTTCTAAATTCTAACTGAAGATAAGCACCACGTTTCCCGAAGCGTTTTACAAAATCGACATTATTACTAAAGTTATTGCTTACAATATCTTCAGATTCAGATGTGGTCGAGTTATTCGCCAATTCCCCTTCTTTGCTTATTCGTTCAGAAGAACTTCCTCTTTCAGAAAAGCCGGTATTTGTAGTAACCCTTGGGGAAACAGAAAGCTTGGTAAGGGTATCAAATTCTATTTCAAACCTTGCATTTGCGCGATGGTTATCGTTTGTAAGGTTGCTAAAACTTTTAGAATTAGTAAAGAAGGTTTGATCTGGTAATATATTTTCCCGTTGGATAGCCGTTTCCTGCCTGGTATCATTCCTTCCAAAGAAATAATCCCCGTTAAGCTCATATTTATCGTTCCATTCGTTCGTATAATTTAATCCGGCGGTCTCAGCCTTGGTAATACCACCGCCTCCACCTCCGCCAAAAACAGAGCGGGCTCCAGATCCTCCCATCATTCCATACACCTCATCAAAACTAAATCCTGAACTATTAATGTTGTTAGAACTGGCCAGGATACTTAAACGCATATCATCTTTAAAAATATTCCCGATACCACTAAGTTCATATCTTCCATCGCTACCTCCGCCCACACTGGCCCTGGCAAAATAGCCTTTATTTTTATCTTCTTTAATCGTGATATTTATGGTCTTATTATCCGGGTCTCCTGCTTTCCCGGTAAACTCTTCAGACCTTGTTTTTTGATTGGAGACCTGAATTTTTTCTATGATTTCCTTCGGAAGGTTTTTCGTGGCGATTTTCGGGTCGTCCCCAAAAAATTCTTTCCCATTAACTTTAATACTCGATACCGGCTTCCCATTTACGGTAATCTCCCCGTCTGAATTCACCTCTACACCGGGTAGTTTTTCCAGTAATTCTTCCAGATTCGCATTTTGTCTGGTTTTAAAACTATCGGCATTAAATTCTAGGGTATCTTTCTTTAAGGTTAATGGCGGACGCGAAGCAACAACCGTGACTTCCCCCAATTGATTATCCTGGAGTTCCATTTTGAGCTCACCAACATCTTGAGTCCCTTCTTTAACCTCAACAACTCTCTTAAAGGGTTTAAAACCGGCATAAGACACCAAAAGGTTTAAACGCTTTTCTTTAGATCTTCCTGAAAGTTTAAAGTTCCCTGTGGATTCTGAAATGGTATAGGTAACTAAGGTGCTATCTGATGGTTTTTCTACATAAACAGTAGCAGATTCAAGCGGATTCCCATCTGGATCCAATACTTTCCCAGTCCATTCGAACTCCTGGGAAAAGCTTATCGCGGTAATAAAAAGAAACGCGATAAAAAGATAAAATTTCATTGATTGATGTTTTTAAATTTTCGGTTAAGGTTTACTTCAACTATTGTGGTGTGAGTTTGTATCCCTTTAGACTTTGTGAAACGAAAAACGTTTAATAAAACATCAAACATTTTAAATATTTAACTAAAAAAGGATCCTTAGAAGGCTTAACCTTCCAAGAATCCTTCAAATATTTAAGAGTTTTGAATCCTTATTTTTTTCTGAAGTACACCGTTATTGGCACACCATTAAAATCGAATTCTTCCCTAAGTTTATTTTCAATAAATCGTTTATAAGGATCTTTAACGTATTGCGGAAGGTTACAGAAAAATGCAAATTGCGGTTGTGGCGTAGGTAACTGTGTACAAAACTTCACTTTTACATATTTGCCTTTAATTGCTGGTGGTGGATTACTTTCTATAATAGGAAGCATCACATCATTAAGCTCTCTGGTCTTAATTTTTTTACTTCGGTTTTCAAAAACCTTAACGGCAGTTTCTATCGCTTTAAAAATTCGTTGTTTATTTAGGACAGAAATAAAGATAATCGGCACATCGGTAAAAGGTTCGATTTCCCTACGGATCATCTGCTCATAAGATTTCATGGTATTGGTCTCTTTTTCTACCAAATCCCATTTATTTACCAGGATCACAATCCCCTTGCGGTTACGTTGTGCAAGCCAGAATATATTTTGAACCTGCCCATCAAAACCACGGGTGGCATCTAAAACCAATAAACATACATCGGCATTTTCTATAGCCCTTACAGAGCGCATAACCGAATAAAACTCTAAATCTTCCTTTACTTTAGATTTTCTACGGATCCCGGCCGTATCTACCAGATTAAATTCAAATCCAAATCTATTGTATTTGGTATCTATAGCATCTCGTGTAGTTCCTGCAATATCGGTAACGATATAACGATCTTCACCAATTAAGGCATTTATAAAAGAAGATTTTCCTGCATTTGGACGTCCCACCACGGCAAATCTTGGTAATTCACTTTCTTCCTGATAAGTTTCTTCAGGTAAAGATTCGATTACGGCATCTAAAAGATCTCCCGTCCCACTACCATTGGTACTGGCTATAGGAAAATATTCTCCTAAACCTAAAGCGTAAAACTCAACAGCGTTTTCTAAACGTTTATTGTTATCTACTTTGTTTACAGCTAAAAATACCGGTTTATTGACCTTTCGAAGTAAAATAGCCACATCTTCGTCCATTGGTGTAATCCCAGACTCGACATCGACCATAAAGATAATAGCATCGGCCTCGCCTATGGCCAGTTCTACCTGCTTATCGATTTCAGCCTCAAAAACATCATCACTACCAATTACATAACCACCGGTATCGATTAGTGAAAAATTACGACCATTCCAGTCAGATTTTCCATAATGTCGATCACGGGTTACCCCACTTACCGAGTCTACAATCGCCTCACGACGTTGTATTAAACGGTTAAAAAAAGTAGATTTCCCAACATTAGGCCTTCCTACGATAGCAACAATACCACTCATATCTAAAAATTATTGGCAAAGGTAGTATTTAACAACCGAACTTTAAACAATAAACTTTCAGGAATTTAAAAGTAGGGTTATTCCTTAAGCTGAGTATTCTGAGTTTTCTCTACCAGCCTCCCAACGGTTAATCCTTGCACTACAATAGAAAAAATGACTATAACATAGGTAATCACCAAAAATAAATCACGTTCCATATCCTGGGTGAGCCCCAGGCACAATGCAATCGAGATCCCTCCGCGTAATCCTCCCCACGTCATGATAAGATTGGTTTTAGGCACAAATCCCAATCGATCTTTAAAAAATTCTATGGGCAATAACAAAGAGAGATAACGGCAAATTAATACAATAGGTATTGCCATTAATCCTGCAAAAACATAGTTTAGATCGAAGGTAAGCACTAAAATTTCCATCCCTATCAATACAAATAAAATGGTATTTAAAAGAATATCGATAAGCTCCCAAAATTTATCAACGTAAGTTTCGGTCATTTCAGACATGGTTGATTGTCTTACGGTATCATTGCCCACCAACAAACCGGCAGTAACCATCGCTAGAGGTGCTGAAAAATGTAGCTTTTGGGCTACAGCCGTTCCTACCATTACTGCTGCCAATGTGATAATCACCTCTGTATCATAATCGTCTATAGAACGCATTAAAAGATAAGTTATATAACCTATAGCCAGCCCCAGGCCTATTCCGCCAATAACTTCGGCTCCAAAAAGTTCAAGAATATGTAAAAAACCGGTGCTTTCTTCACTTCCGCCAGATTCGGCGATATTAAAAATCGTCAAAAATACAACCACGCCAACACCATCGTTAAACAAGGACTCTCCTACAATTTTTGTCTCTAATTTTTTTGGGGCTCCGGCTTGTTTTAAAATACCCAACACTGCAATAGGATCTGTTGGAGAAATTAAAGCTCCAAATAATAAACAATGAATATAGCTTACCTGTAATCCAAATAAAGGAAGCATATAAAAAACGGCTGTTCCTACCAGAAAAGTTGAGGCCAAAACGCCCAATGTCGCAAAAACGATCACGGGCCAGCGTTGCACCTTTAATTGCTCGAAATTGGTATGTAATGCCCCTGCAAATAATAGAAAGCTTAACATCACATCTAAAAGAAGCGTCCTAAAATCTAGTTTGGTAATGATATACCCTTCTATATCCAAAAGGGTATCATCAAAAAAACTAATCCCAAAAATGACCAAACTAAAAACAATGGTAATTAGCATTAAGCCAATGGTGGTTGGTAGTTTTAAAAACCGAACATTTACATAGCCAAACAATGCGGCTAAAAAAATGATGATGGTAAGAATAATAAAGGGACTCATATTTTTGCTGAAGTATAGTTCAGTTTAAATATAAATCAATATCCCCGGCGACGCCTTTATTTACCGGCTTTTTAACGAAAGATTAAAAACATGGGAGTTTTTGCCTAATCTTTAGAATAGCCAAAACGCTTTAGTTGTCTATCGTTGCTACGCCAGTTTTTATTCACTTTTACATACAATTCTAAATGCACCTGTTTCCCAAAAAATTTCTCTAAATCGGCACGGGCTTCTACCCCTACTCTTTTTAAAGCATTCCCTTTATGCCCAATAATAATTCCTTTTTGGGTATCGCGCTCTACCATGATGATACTGCGCATTCTTATAATTTTTTCTTCTTCAAAAAACTCTTCGGTTTCTATTTCTACCGCGTAAGGAATTTCTTTTTTATAATGCAGTAGAATTTTTTCACGAATAATCTCATTTACAAAAAAACGTTCTGGCTTATCGGTAAGACTATCTTTTGGATAGAACGCAGGACTTTCTGGCAATAATTCTAAAATTCGGCTAAAAACTTCAGAAACATTAAAGCCTTCAAGCGCAGATATTGGGTAAATTTCAGCATTTGGCACTTTTTCTTTCCATAAACCCACCTGCTCTTCCAGTTGTTCCTGATTAGATTTATCTATTTTATTCAGCAATAATAATACAGGGATTTCAGCATGAACAATTTTTCTAAAAAAGGCTTCATCCTTTAATTCCTGCTCTCCGATTTCTACCATATACACCAGGATATCAGCATCCTCGAAAGCAGATTTCACAAAATCCATCATCGATTCCTGAAGCTCGTAAGCGGGTTTGATAATTCCCGGGGTATCACTTAAAATCACCTGAAAATCTTCGCCATTTACAATGCCCAAGATCCGGTGTCTTGTAGTTTGTGCTTTTGAAGTGATAATTGATAATCGCTCTCCTACAAAAGCGTTCATTAATGTCGATTTCCCTACGTTTGGATTCCCTATAATATTTACAAAACCTGCTTTATGTGCCATACTGATTTTTTTACAAAGGTATTTTATTTAATTACTGCATCCTAAAACGAAATGATAATTTGAACTTCCCGTTAAAAAAGGCATGCTTTTTCTTCAAAAATCACTACGAATTACATAATAACCAGTGTTTTATATTACGATACCATTAAAAATTAAAGGCTTTTAAGTCGTCTTCTTTCTTATTAAATTTAATTATATAATTTTGCGGCTTCCAAAAATTTAAAGCTAAGCATTTAAATATCAGGAAAAGCACGCAAAAAAATTCAACATGAAACAAGTTTTCAACCTCTTTGATTTCTCCCAAAAAGTAAATTATAAAACCGAGATCCTGGCCGGGCTAACCGTAGCCATGACCATGATCCCAGAGTCGCTATCTTTTGCGATCCTTGCAGATTTCCCGCCGCTGGTTGGTTTATATGCTGCTTTTATTATGGGGATAATCACTGCAATTTTTGGAGGCCGCCCTGGTTTGGTTTCTGGTGGTGCCGGTGCCACCGTGGTGGTTTTAATCGCTTTAATGAAATCACACGGCTTAGAATATGTTTTTGCTGCCGTAGCGATGGCCGGGATTATCCAGATTGCCGTAGGTGTTTTTAGGCTTGGTAAGTTTATCAGGCTGGTACCGCAACCGGTGATGTTTGGTTTTGTAAACGGGCTGGCTGTCATTATTTTCTCTGCCCAGTTAGAGCAATTTAAGACCATTATTAACGGCGAAAAAGCCTGGCTAACGGGTAGCCCGCTTTTTATCATGCTGGCTTTAGTTACCTTAACGATTGCCATAATTCTTATTTTTCCCAAAATTACGAAAGCAGTACCGCCATCTTTAGTGGCGATATTGGTGGTTTTTGCCATTGTTTATTTCTTCGGAATTGACACCAAACAGGTTAAAGATATTGCTTCGGTGAGCGGAAGCTTACCCCCGTTTCATATTCCGCAGATCCCTTTTACTTTTGAAACACTTAAAATTATTTTCCCCTATGGACTCATTATGGCTGCGGTTGGTTTAACCGAAGGCTTACTTACCCTAAACCTGGTAGACGAGATTACCGGAACCCGCGGCCGTAGCAACAAAGAATGTGTTGCGCAGGGAACCGCAAATATTGCAAACGGATTTTTTTACGGAATGGGTGGTTGCCCAATGCTGGCACAAACCCTGGTAAATTTATCGTCGGGATCTAGGGCTAGACTCTCAGGGATCATCGCCGCCATAACCATTTTGGTTATCATTCTTGTGGGTGCCCCGGTAATCGAATTATTGCCTATGGCCGCACTTACGGGGGTTATGATTATGGTAGCTTTTGGAACATTTGAATGGGCAAGTTTTAAAACCCTTAACAAAATGCCTAAACACGATATTTTTGTGATGGTCGTGGTGACATTTATTACCATTTTACTTCACAATTTAGCGCTCGCTGTACTTATTGGAGTGATTATTTCAGCATTGGTGTTTGCCTGGGATAATGCCAAAAGAATTAGAGCCCGCAAAAGAATAGACGAAAATGGCATAAAACATTATGAAATTTACGGTCCGCTTTTCTTTGGATCTACCACTGCGTTTAATGAGAAATTTGATGTTTTAAACGATCCTGAAGAAGTTATCGTAGATTTCTCTGAAAGTAGAATTGTAGACATGTCTGGTATCGAAGCCGTAAATAAACTTACGGAACGCTATGCCAAACAGGGCAAGAAATTACATTTAAGACATCTTAGTGAAGATTGCCGACGTTTGTTGAGCAATGCCGATGCTATTATCGAGGTAAATATTATAGAAGATCCCACGTACCATGTGGTTACCGATAATATAAAATAATCTTGATCTTACCACAAGTAAACTACCTCGGGGTAAGCCCACGAAGCATTCGATAGACACAAAATTTCAATTCCGAGGCAAGCCTCGGGGTATTTACCCTCCTAGAAAAAAGGCTTAAAACCATCGAAAATCGATAAGTTTTAAGCCTTTTTTTATGATAGATTTCAGGGTAACCCTATGAGGGATTTGTTAGAAATTAATTTTTATTCAGAGAGATATCCCTGTTATCGAGTAAAAGCTCCTTATTTGGTTTCTTCAGACTTGTCTAAAGAACTAAAAGATTTAATGGCCTGGTTAGGCTCCATGATATTGTATCCATCCCAAAACTCAGGATTATATTTTTTAAATTTCTGATAATCAAAATTAATATTGGTTTTAACCGCAGCAAAGGCATCTTTACTTAAATCTTCTTCATCATAAATAATCCATTGATATTTAGAAACATTGCTGGCAACAATATCCATTTCCAGATCTAATTCTTTAAGACGTTTATTCCATAGCCAGCTGCCTTTTTTAACCAGTAAAGTTAAAGGACGGTCTACTCCAAACGTGTTTCCGGCACTTTTTTCTATATACTTTGGGTTATATTTTCCTTTTTCATCTTTTTCGAAAATCATTTTACCATTATACACATCTTCTTTGTTGCTCACCCCAAAAATCTTAAACTTTTTTAATGGTTTTACATTTTCGAAATCCAGTCGATAAAGTCCAAAATCAGTAGTACTTACGTACATTTTCCCAGTAAAATCGGCACCACGTTTTGGTTTGAAATTAATCACATAAGCAATATCATTGCCTATTTGGGTATAACCTTCAACATCAAATTCATATTTTCTGGACTTTTCAAAAATATCCAGCGTGATATCTTCTTTCCAGAACATTCCTTTTAAATTCGAATTAATCCGGCTTTTAAGACCGTTGGCAATATCTTCGTATTTTTTTATACTGTCCTTGGCTTTCTCCTCAGGTGTTTTTTCTTTGGGCTTGGAAGATTCCATATCTTCAAGAAATTCTTCGCTATCCATTTTCACCCCCAAAATCCCAGATTTTATTTTCACATAGGTATCTTCTCCAAGATTATCCCTAATGATTTGTTCCATTCTCTTGCCTAATTCTTCCACACCCTGCTCGTTGGTGGGATTATAAAGATCTGCAATTTTGATGAGCTGAATTTTTTGTTCCTCATAGTTTCCATAAAAATCACCAAGGTATTCTGTATAGCTATCTACATATCGCGGGATTTGTTGTAGTGCGTTATCCACAAATTTCTGATCAATTTCAGGAATAGTGCTTTCTTCAACTTCCATATCCATTCGACTAATATTATTGAAAAAAGAGCTTCGGTAAAAAAAGCGCTTTCTCGAAAAATTAAAATTATAATTCGAGTCGATTTTAGCCAAAACACGCTCTACTATTTCTTCTCCACTAAGATTTTTGTCTGAAAGAAAAACTTCGCTTAATGCTATAGAAGAAGGTTTTATAAAAAGAGTGTCTTTTAAATCTGAAACAGCAATTTCAATTTCTTCATAGCCCAATGAAGATACTTTAATTTTGGTTTCGCCAGAAGTCCCTTCGGGAAGCACAAAAACACCCTCATCATTAGTGACCACTCCTTTATTTTCAGCATACTGAATGGTTGCAAAAGGAATTGTTTCTTTAGTTTGAGCATCGGCCAACACGGCTGAAATTTCAAACTGCTGGCTAAAAACACTGGATGAAATAAGCAAAAGTGCTTTAATAAGTAATGTTCGCATTTTGATGATGGTTATATTTAGTTAAAGTAAACTACCTAAGGGTAAGCCCATAAGGCATTTGTTATAAACTTATTTTTATTTCGAGGCAAGCCTCTGATCATTTAATCTCGATTATTGAGTTAAAAGAACTATCTAAAAGACGATTAGAGTTAAAAACTGTTACAGGAATTTTAGAAATTTTAATCGATGTTAACCGCTGGTTTTGTTTACTTAACGCCCTATCATCAATAAATATTATAAAATATCTAACATTGCTTTAGCGCGCACTATTTAGAATAATCGTATTTTTAGGCAAATGAATGCCTAAAGGTCTAATCTATGCCAATTAACGTTCAGGGTGATAAGGAGTTTAACAGCGTAACTTCTATTCAGAATAAAGCCCTTCGTATTAACCTTAACGAAAATATCTACGGAACTTTTGCTGAAATTGGTGCCGGCCAGGAAACAGTAAGAAACTTTTTTAGAGCACCAAATCCTACAGGGACCATTGCAAAAACCATGAGTGCTTACGACAAGGATTTTAGCGATGCCATTTATGGGGCCGAGCCCGCCAAAAGGTACGTAACCGAACCACGACTTAAAGCCATGATGGCTTACGAAACCGGACTAATAGAAAAGCGTATTTCACGGCTTAAGCATCCCAATAAGCTTTTCTTTAGTTTCGCGAATACGGTAGCGACTATAGATTGGGCTAAAAAGTATAAAGGCCATGGATGGATTGGGATTCGTTACCAAACCACTCCAAAAGGAGCATATAACGAGATTATAATGCATGTACAGCTTCATGAAAATAAAGCCGTACAACAGCAAATAAGCCTTGGGATTATGGGTATAAATCTTATTTATGCTGCCTATTACCATCATAACGATCCCAAAACGCTACTAAAACGCTTATATGACCATTTAAGTCCCGATAAAATTGAAATCGATACCATTAATTTCACCGGCCCTGCTTTTAAAGAGGTAGATAACCGCTTAATGAGTTTGCAACTGGTAAGAAATGGAATGACCGATGCGGTAATGTTTGCTCCTTCAGGGAACAATGTGCTACCCGCAAATGTTTTATATAAAAAAAATATCCTTACGCTTCGCGGAAGTTTTAGACCCGTAACCAATGTAAACATTAGCATGTACGAAAAATCCCTGCAAATGTTTATGGAGGAACATAAAGTAGAGCGATCTTCTACTGAAGTGATTTTTGAAATGACGCTATTTAACCTAAAAGCTGAAGGAGACGAAATTGATGAAAAAGACTTTTTAGATCGTGCCGACTTACTTTGTGCTTTAGGACATACGGTAATGATCTCTAACTTTCAGCAATATTATAAAGTTGTCAATTATTTTGCTCAGTTTACTTCAGAACAAATTGGACTTACCATGGGGGTAAGCACCTTAATTGATATTTTTGACGATAAATATTACAAAGAATTAAGCGGCGGAATTTTAGAAGCTTTTGGTAGTTTATTTGCCCGAAATGTAAATATCTACCTGTACCCCGCCAAAGATGAAGAAACAGGAAAAATACTTTCTACCAAAAATTTAAGGGTTAATAATAATACCCGTGGTTTATATAATTTCTTTAAACAAAACGATCGTATTATCGATATTACCGATTTTGAAGAACAATCTTTAGATATCAATTCAAGAAAAATACACGAAATGATCCACGAGGGCCAAAGCGGCTGGGAAGATATGCTTCCCGAAACGGTAACCCTACTTATTAAAGAAAAGCAGATGTTCAAAAAGTAGTCATTTTACTTCTTAAACCATCTATTAAACTTCTCAACACAAGCTTATTTATTAGATTTTTTATTTCGAGTTATCAAGGCAGTACTCCATCTCGATTATCGAGTAAAATAAAAAATCCCGGTATTCCCGGGATTTTTATGCTCTTATTGCAAATTCTAGTTTTGATAGAATGACTGTGCTGGCCAGCTATCATTAGAGTAATCTACATCTGGTAAGATTTTATCTGGATCGATCTCAATGCTCTTAGGAGCTTTGTCGGTTTCCACTAAATGGCTCCAGCTATCACCACGTTGCCAGATTTCTACTGGAAGCGTTAGATCTTCTGTAGAACCATCCTGATAAGTGATCTTTAGTTTAACCGGCATTGGCACTTCTCCTTTATTCGCTAAATTGATAATAAAACCGCTACCGTTTCCATTCCCCTGCACTCCTTCAATAGCAAGATCGATATTTCCTGTTCCGTAGAACCAACTACCAAAAAACCAGGATAAGTTCTCTCCGGCTACATTTTCCATGTGATTAAAGAAATCTTTAGGTTGTGGGTGCTTATAGGCCCATGTTTTAATGTACGATTTAAAGGCATTATCAAAACGCTCATGTCCTAAAATATATTCCCTTAGCATTAAAAGACCTATTCCCGGTTTGTAATACGCCGTCATTCCCAGGTTTCTTAAATTAGTAACATCTGGATAGGTATCGATCCCCTCACGGGTTTCAGACGTAAACCAGCCTGTCATATTTCTTGTTTTGTTAAGACTTGTTGGGTATTCTCCAAATTCCTGAGTGCTGTAATAGTTGATAAAAGTATTAAAACCTTCATCCATCCAGGCATATCTTCTTTCGTTAGATCCTACGATCATTGGGAACCAGTTATGACCAAATTCGTGATCTGTAACACCCCAAAGTGATGCTCCTTTACTTCTCCAACCGCAAAAGTTAAGTCCAGGATATTCCATTCCTCCAATTTCCGCAGCCACGTTAGTTGCTACCGGCCAAGGAAATTCAAACCACTTGTTGGAATAATTTTCGATAGAATGCTTACTGTATTCTGTAGATCTCCCCCAGGCATCGTTGCCAGCACTTTCTTTTGGATATACAGATTGTGCCAGGATATGCTTACCGCTTGGCAAATTGATTTTTGCGGCATCCCAGATAAATGCTTTTGAAGATGCAAAAGCAACATCGTGCGTATTTTCCATTTTAAAATGCCAGGTAAGTGTTCCTTCTTGTTTTGCTCTTAAAGAAGCATCTGTGATTTCGTCTTCACCAACAATAGTTACGGTTTCATCGCTTTTTCTCGCTTTATCCAGGCGCTCTCTTAATTTAGATGAAAGTACCTGGCGCTCGTTTACTAGTTCTCCAGAACCTACTACAATATGATCCCACGGTGCTGTAATTTCATAATCAAAATCACCATATTCTAAATAGAATTCTCCTGCACCAAGATACGGCTCTACATTCCAGCCTTCGATATCATCGTAAACTGCCGTACGAGGATACCATTGTGCCATTGCGTAAATTGTACCATCTTCTACATCCAATCTCCCCATACGATCCATTCCTTTTACCGGAATTTTGTAAGTAAAATTCATAGAAACCGTTGCCTTACCTCCATTCGCTTTAATGGGTTCATCAAACCAAACCTGCATTCTGGTATCGTTGATGATATGTTTTGAGGAAGTACTTCTACCGGTTTTCGCTTTAAGATTCGAAATTTCATACCCCCCATCTACATCTCCGTTATAACGGTTACCCCCAATTGGAGTGGTTAACGTTCCACGGGAATTCTCTGTAAAACGGTTTTGTTCCAGATATAACCAGATAAAAGGTAATTCATCTGGGCTATTATTGATATACGATAGCGTAATTTCTCCACTTAACGTATGTGCCTTGTCGTCTAAAGTTGCTTTAATATCATAATCGGCTTCATTTTGCCAGTAATCTGGCCCTGGTACTCCAGAAGCCGAACGGTATCGATTACCGCTTCGATCCATAAATTCATCAAAATCCTGCTGATTGCTCCCTACGACTTCCTGAGCCTGAGACAAAAAGCTAAAGGCTCCTGTGAAAGCCAAGGCCAGTAAAGCCTTTGAAAAATATTTCATTTTTTAAATTTTTATTTAACTGCAGCTAATTTAAATAAACTATTAAGAAAATTTTACTAAAACCTCAACGAAAATCAATAGATAAATCGATTAACTAATTACTTCTGAAATTCGATAATTTTCACGCTCAATTTTATTTTGAATAAAAAACGAGCAATTCAATTATTGCTTTGCACTGCGATCGTACATAATAATACTACCGGCTACAGAGACATTTAGACTTAAGGTTGACTTGAATTTTACTAAAAAATGTGATTTTTCTATCGCTTGTTTAGAAAGGCCATGATCCTCAGCTCCTAAAAGATATACACAACGCCGTGGATGCTTAAACGTTTCCAAAGGCTCGGCATTCTCGTCCAGTTCTACCCCAACCAGCATAGCGCCTTTGGGCAAATGTGCATAAAAATCTTCGAAAGTCTCGTAATGAAAATACGGCATCGCACCAACGGCCTTATGGGTATCACATGCCTGTTTTGCATAGCGGTTACCAATGGTAAAAATAAAACTTGCACCCATATTTTGGGCAGAACGCCATAATACCCCTAAATTTTCAGGAGTTTTACCATTCTGGATCCCAATTCCGAAGAAGCCCTGCGCTAAATTATCCACTTTCATGGCTGCAAGGTATCATTTTAGAATCAATCCTGAAATTCTAAAATATTAGCCCTAAACTTTACAATTTCGATTCTTATTAATATAGAATTGATTATCCGTAATTAGTAATATTTCTTTTGTTCGTCATTCCGTTCCGATAGCTATCGGAATTGATCCGGAATCTCATACTACACTGAAAAACAAAATCTTGAGGGTGAGATCCTGTCCCGATAGCTATCGAGGACAAGTTCAGGATGACAATAGCTTATTATGATTCATTCCAGGCATTCAAATATCGAATACTACTTCTTCTTTTCGAAACGATTTAAGAAGTTCTTAATTAGCAATTGCATGCTTCCTAATTCTTCCACCGGGGTATTCAGCACTCTGGATAACGAAAATGGAATTCTTTTTGCCCTTGTTTTTAAAGCTTTTCCTGTTTTAGTGATTTGTATTTTAGTTTCCAATACCCCTGAATTTTCCGCCTGAAAACTTATAAAATCTTTTTGCTGAAGTGTATTTAAAATAGGCATCAGGCTTTCTTTATTTAAATAAAGTTGTCGCCGAATCTGACCAATATTAACTTCATTATTTTCCCATAGCATCAGCATCACAAGATATTCTGGATAACTTAATTGAAGTTTAGCTAACACCGGTTGGTAAAGTCTGGAAATAATTCGGGTTGAACCATAAACAGGGAAACAAAGTTGCTCGTTTAAGGTGAGGGTAGATTTAGTTGTCATTTTGCGCTATTTTAGAAGTTGTTGGATATCCTTTTCTATTTTCTCTGGTGAAGTTGTTGGAGCGTACCTTTTATAGGGTTCTCCGTTGGGAGCGATTATAAATTTAGTAAAATTCCACTTAATTCTTTTCCCAAATGTTCCTGGCAATTGTTCTTTTAAGTACTTGAATATGGGATGGGTATCCCTGCCGTTTACATTGATCTTTTGGGTTAATGTAAAGGTTACTCCGTGATTAAATTTACAGGTTTCTACCATGGTATCGTTAGATTCTGGCTCCTGCCCTGCAAATTGATTACATGGAAAGCCAAGTACTACCAAACCAGCATCTTTATATTGTTGATGTAGTTTTTCCAGACCTTCAAATTGTGGCGCAAGGCCACATTTTGTAGCCGTATTGACAACCAAAATTGGTCGATTTTCAAACTCTTTTAAATAAAGAATTTTCCCATTGGCAGTACTTACTTCGAAATCATAAATTTTCATAGCAAAAACTTTCCCATTTTCTTTTTCGAAATCAAATTTCCTTAATTTCAGTAGTAAAATACAACAATCCCCATAAATTTATTTTATGAGGATATTATGCTTTTCTTCGATCAAATTTCTGAAAAAAAATTGATAAAAATACGAAGGCTGCTGAAGTTAACCATCTTTTTTAAAATTCAATATAAATTACTGAAATTTAACACTATACACCTTTTCAGAATAAATTAAAAGCGACCTGAATAGCTCCGTAATCCTGCACGGGGTTCCAGCTTGCCGTAGCAGAAACAGGAAGGGTAAATTTATCGAACACATTAAGCTCCCGGTTATAGATTACCCCTATGTTAGTAATCCCTGCTTCGTCGCCGTAAAAATGGGCATCTTGTGGAGCAAAAGACCAGGAACCTCCCACTAATCCAGATAACGACCAGTTACTCTCATTTAATATCACATAACTGGCTTCTACATAATTAGAATAAGCATTTCTTAATTGCCCATCGTCATTAAGATATGTATCCCTACCCTGAACAATGGTACTCCATGATAATTTTAGCGGTACTTTTTGAAATTGATACGCCAGGATCACATCGATAAAATGCGAAGTCGTACTGCGATCGTAGTCAAATATTTTAGCATCTGGGTAATCACTATAGTTATTAATATCCCAAATGGATAACGACCAACCCTTATGCATAAAACTTACGTAATAATCAAATTCGGTATAGTCTCCATCAAAACCCCTACCGCCCCAAAGTCCGGCTTTAAAAAAGCCATTCCTGGATGTATAATTAATATCTGCAGCCGTCATTGGCGCATCGGTAACGTGCAAACCTTTCCAGAGGTGCATGTTCTTTAGCTGAAGATTAAAATGAAATAACTTAGTATCGTCTTCAACTTCATTTTCGTTTCGTTCTTCTACGATATTCTCTTCACTCACCTGAGCATGAGAGATACTACCCACTAGGATAAGACCTAGCAGGCATAAATAATGTATATTTTTCATTGAATTACTTTCCTAAAATTAAAAATACGGCAGCTGCAATAGTGGCTCCTATGATAGGCCCTACAATGGGAATCCAGGCATATCCCCAACCATTATCGGTTTTTCCTTTAATTGGCAAAAGTGCGTGTACTATTCTGGGACCAAGGTCACGAGCCGGGTTAATGGCATAGCCTGTAGTCCCTCCAAGGGAAAGACCTATACCCCATACGATAAATGAAACGGGAATTGCTCCAATAGCTCCCAAACCTACTTTAGTTGTTGCTCCTGCCTGAGTTTCAAAAGATGCATCAGCAAAATAGAAGACCGTAATAAGCAAAACAAATGTTCCCAGGATCTCACTTATAAGATTCCTTAAAGTATTGGGTATTGCCGGAGCGGTACAAAACACTGCACGTTTTGCCCCACCATCCTCTGTAGCATCAAAGTGACTCTTATACATTTGATATACAAAAAATGCTCCCAGCATTGCTCCTATAAATTCCCCTGCAATATACGTTGGCACATCGGCCCATGGGAATAATCCCCCAATAGCAAGGCCTATAGTAACGGCCGGATTTAAGTGTGCTCCACTATATGGACCTGCCACTACAACTCCAGCAAAAACAGCCAGTCCCCATGCTGTGGTCACCACAATCCAATCACTCCCGTGACCAATAGTTTTATTCAAGTTTACGTTAGCTACTACTCCGCCTCCTAAAAGAATAAGTAGTGCCGTTCCTAAAATCTCTGCAATAAATGGTGTCATAACTTTTAAAGGTTTAAAGTTTTGTCCATTCTTCTAAAGCTTTTACAGCTTTATACCAACCTTCAATTCCATCTTTTACAGCATCCTGATTTTCTGTAGGCTGAAATTCTTTTTCTATCTTCCAGATTTCTTCAATTTCTTCCATGCTATCCCAATATCCTACGGCCAAACCAGCAAGATAGGCAGCTCCAAGAGCGGTAGTTTCAGTAACTTCAGGGCGTACAGTTTCTGTATTTAAAACATCACTTTGAAATTGCATAAGCATATTGTTAACTGAAGCCCCCCCATCTACACGAAGTTGTTTAATATCTATCCCACTATCGGCTTCCATTGCTTTAAGAATATCCATAGTTTGGTAAGCAATCGCTTCTAAAGAAGCTCTTGCAATATGGGCATCTGTAGTTCCTCTGGTGATCCCAAACATGGTACCTTGTGCTTTTTGATTCCAATGAGGAGCTCCTAAACCAGAAAATGCCGGGATAAAATATACTCCCTCGGTAGAATCTACAGAACCTGCTAAATTTTCAACATCCGAAGATCTTTTGATTATTCCCAATCCATCACGTAGCCATTGTACCACAGCACCGGCGATAAAGATAGAACCTTCTAAACAGTATTCGGTTTTACCATTAATTCTCCAGGCTACAGAGGTTAAAAGATTATTTTCTGAGACTATGGGTTCTTCCCCAATGTTCATTAACATAAAGCAACCAGTACCATAAGTATTTTTAACCATTCCCTTTTTGGTACACATTTGTCCAAATAAAGCGGCCATCTGATCTCCCGCGATACCGGCAATAGGAATTTTTGAAGCAAAAACGGTGGTTTTGGTATGCCCGTAAACTTCGCTGGAATCTTTAACTTCTGGCAACATGCTTTTTGGAACATCAAAGATTTCCAGAAGTTCGTCATCCCATTCCATCGTATTGATATTAAAAAATAAAGTACGACAGGCATTGGTCACATCGGTAACGTGTAATTCTCCTTTTGTAAAATTCCAGATTAGCCAGGTATCAATAGTTCCCATAATCAGGTCGCCGGCTTCTGCTTTTTCACGAGCCCCCTCTACATTATCAAGAATCCATTTTACTTTAGTTCCGGCAAAATAAGAATCGATTACTAATCCTGTTTTTTTCTTAATCAAATCGGCTTTGCCATTTTCCTTTAACTCATCGCAGTAATCTGATGTTCTTTTATCCTGCCATACAATGGCATTATAAACGGGATCTCCGGTATTCTTATCCCATACTACAACGGTTTCGCGTTGATTTGTGATACCGATTCCCGCAATGTTTTTCCCATTCATCCCGTGCTTTGTAGTTGCCTCGGCAGCTACCCCAGCCTGTGTAGACCAGATTTCACTAGGGTCATGCTCTACCCATCCTGGTTTTGGAAAATATTGCGTAAATTCTTTTTGAGCTATCGATACAATACTCCCTTTTTTATCGAAAAGGATTGCGCGAGAACTCGTAGTACCCTGGTCCAGGGCTAACATGTACTGATCCATAATTACTTGTATTTTAAGGATTTCTAAAAAATGAAATCGCTGGCTCTCGCCTAGGCGAGAGCTATTTTGATTAATAAAATTGGTTCCTGTTATTTAAATCGTGTAATGCTTAGCTATTTCTTTAAAATCAGCTATTTGTTTCTCTTTCCATGTCTCATCTTTCCCTAATTCTTCAGCTAATAAACCAGCAACTTCAGGAGCAGATTCAATCGCTGCTTTAGAATCCATAAACAGCATTCTCACCCTTCTTGCCAATACATCATCCACGGTTCTGGCCAACTCGTGCCTTGCGGCAAATACCACTTCGGCCTTTAGAAAATCGAGCCTTGGATGAAGTTTTTCTCCAAGTTTAGGATTCTCATTAATTAAATTATGAATTTCGGGCTGGTCGCTTCCATAAATGTATAAGTGATTAGAAAGATCTGGGTTTTCTTTAGCACCATGAATTTTAAGATCCTTAGTCTTACACTCCTTTTTAGGCAGTTTACCAAGGGAAATGGCTTTATTTACGGTATCCTGAGCCATTCTTCTAAAGGTTGTCCATTTACCACCGGTAATAGTAATAAGCCCTGTTTCAGAAACTATCACTTTATGACTTCTAGAAATTTCTTTTGATTTTTCTGAACCATCTTTTGGTGCGGCAAGCGGTCTTAAACCAGCATATATACTGCGAACATCTGCTCTGGTTACTTTTTTATCCAGATAATTATTGAAGGTTTTTAAGATAAATTCTATTTCTTCTTCTAATGCTGAAGGCTCCAGACTATGTTCGTCTAATTGGGTATCTGTAGTTCCTACAATTACTTTGTCATGCCATGGCACTGCAAAAAGCACACGACCATCTTCGGTTTTTGGAATCATAATTGCATCTTCTCCCGGTAAAAAAGATTTATCGAAAACAAGGTGTACACCCTGACTTGGCTTCACCATGTTGCGGGCTTTAGGATTCTCCATTTTCAAGATTTCATCGGTAAATACCCCTGTAGCATTAATGATGGCATCACCATGAAATTGATAATCCTCCCCAGTTTCCATATCCTTGGCAGAAACTCCTTTAATGACCTTATTATCGATGATTAGGTTATTTACTTTAAAATAGTTTAGAACAGAAGCTCCATGTTCTACACAGGTTTGAGCCACATTTACCGCCAAACGAGAGTCATCAAACTGTCCATCCTGATACACCACTCCGCCTCTTAATTTATCCTGGCGAATGGTGGTTATTCTCTTTAACGTTTCTTTTTTATTAATGTGGGTAGATTTTCCTAAACTAAGTTTACCAGCAAGAAAATCGTAGACTTTAAGCCCAACGGTATAAAACATCCCTTCGTACCATCTGTAATTAGGAATTACAAAGCTTTGATTTTTTACTAAATGTGGTGCGTTTTGACTAAGCAATCCACGTTCGTACAAGGCTTCTTTAACAAGATCTATATTTCCCTGCGCTAAATATCTTACCCCTCCATGTACCAATTTTGTACTACGGCTGGAAGTCCCCTTTGCAAAATCTGCCTGCTCTAATAGCAATGTTTTATAACCTCTTGTTACACTGTCTAAAGCAACACCTAAACCGGTCGCCCCTCCACCAATTACAATAACATCCCATTTTTCAACAGATTTTACCGAATCGACTAAAGATTTTCTTGAGTATATATTTTCAGCAGCCATAATATAGAATCTTATAATTTTTAGCTAAAATAATAAAATTTTATCAAAACGAAACATTTCGAAACAAAATATTAGTTAAAGAAAACAAATGAAAGTGTTAACGAAAGGGTGGTACTCACTAATTTAGCTTAAATTTTACCTAATTATAAATTTACTTTCACTTACTTTCGTTTTAAAATCAGTACTTCGCAACATCAAATTTTATACATTTGTATAGGCCATTATTCATTGTTATGAAAAGACATCAACTAATTTTAGACAAATTAAATCACGAACATCATGTTGAGGTTTCAGAGCTTTGTGAAGAACTTAAGGTTTCAGCGGTTACGATTCGTAAAGACCTAAAGTTACTGGAAGACAAAGGTTTGTTATTTAGGACACATGGCGGAGCTTCTTTAGAAAACCCTTATATTACCGATAGACCCGTAAATGAAAAGGAAAAAATTTCGGTCTCAGAAAAATCAGATATCGCCAAAGAAGCCGCAGGATTAATAAATGATAATGACTCTATAATGATTGCTTCAGGAACAACTGTTCAGCAATTAGCAAAATCCATTACCAACAAGGGTTCGTTAAATGTTATTACCTCGTCATTAAACGTAGCTTTAGAATTATTAAACCATCACAATATACAGGTTATACAGCTTGGCGGAAATCTTAGACATTCTTCCTCATCAGTAACAGGACATTATGCGCAGCATATTTTAGAACATATTTCCTGCAACCTGTTATTTCTGGGTGTTGACGGCATAGATTTAGAATATGGGTGCACGACGACCAGCCTTGAAGAAGCCTTATTGAATCAAAAAATGATGGAAGCCTCACAACGCACTATAATTTTGGCAGACTCCTCTAAATTTGGCAAGAAAAGTTTCGGCAGAATTTGTGGGTTAGAACAGGTAGATCAGGTAATAACCGATAGCGGTGTTTCTCCCAACCTTGCCAAGAAAATTAGGGATATGGGCGTAAAACTTAGTATCGTATAATGATAATATCTGCCCTGCTTTAATTAAAGGTTTTGAAGTTTATTTAACCTACCTCTTTATTTGGCATCCGCCAATTTTAATTAAAAGCTAATATTACTTTAAAAACTTCGGGATGTAGAATTAAAACACTAATTTAAGGCCAAGATTGTGTAATAATCCCCTTATTTTTAAGGCGATTAATCAAACTGAAGGTTAACCACCTTCAAAATAACACTAACCAATTACAACCCTTATGAAGCAGGAAGTACAGCTTTATTCTTTATTTTCAGATTTCGATATTTCTTTATTTAAAGCCGGTAAACATTTCAGAATTTATGAAAAACTAGGATCACACATCCTTGAAGTTAATGGTAAAAAAGGAACTTATTTTGCCGTTTGGGCTCCCTCTGCCAAAGAAGTCTCTGTAGTAGGAGATTTTAATTACTGGACCGCCAATGAACATCAATTATTTGTTCGCTGGGACAGCAGTGGTATCTGGGAAGGATTTATTCCAGGCGTTGGTAAAGGCTCCAGATACAAATATAAGATCAGCAGCTCTAATGATAATATGATTACCGAAAAAGCCGATCCTTACGCCAGAAAATGTGAACATCCGCCGGCAACGGCCTCGATTGTGTGGGAAGACAATTATTCGTGGAAAGATAAAAAATGGCTTAACAGCAGGAAAACTAAAAATGCCCTGGATCAACCAATTTCGGTGTACGAAGTTCATTTAGCCAGTTGGAAACGAAAATGTGAAGAAAGAAGATCTCTTTCTTATATAGAAATGGCAGACGAGCTGGTAAATTATGTAAAAGAAATGGGATATACCCATGTAGAATTTATGCCGGTAATGGAATATCCTTACGATCCCTCCTGGGGTTATCAAATAACCGGATATTATGCGCCTACTTCTAGATTTGGCAGCCCAGATGAATTTAAATACCTAATTGACGCTTTTCACCGCAAAAATATTGCGGTTATTATGGATTGGGTGCCTTCTCACTTTCCCGAAGATGATCACGGTTTAGGTCGTTTTGATGGCTCTCATCTATACGAACATCCCGATCGTCGAAAAGGCTATCACCCCGATTGGAAAAGTCTTATTTTTAATTATGGACGTAACGAGGTTCGTTCGTTTTTAATAAGTAACGCTATTTTCTGGATAGATCAGTATCATATCGATGGGTTACGGGTAGATGCCGTAGCATCAATGTTATATCTAGACTATTCCAGGGAAGAAGGAGAATGGGAACCAAATATTTTCGGCGGAAATGAAAATCTTGAAGCCATCTCTTTCCTGAAGGATCTAAATATGGAAGTTTACCAAAGTTTTGAAGGAGTACAAACCATCGCCGAAGAATCTACGGCTTATCACGGTGTTTCTAAACCTATTTATTTAGGTGGACTTGGTTTTGGTATGAAATGGATGATGGGCTGGATGCACGATACTTTAGAATACTTTAAAAAAGATAGTATTTACCGCCAATATCACCAAAACGATATTAGTTTTAGCCTCACCTACGCATTTAGCGAAAACTTTACGCTTCCCTTAAGTCATGATGAAGTGGTTTATGGCAAAAATTCCCTTTTAGGGAGAATGCCCGGGGACGAATGGCAGCGTTTTGCTAATTTAAGATTAATGTATGCCTATATGTACTCACATCCCGGGAATAAATTACTTTTTATGGGGGGTGAAATTGGACAATATGAAGAATGGAACTACAACAGTAGCTTAGATTGGAATTTACTGGACTATCCTATGCATAATGGACTGAACACACTAGTAAAAGACCTTAATAAGATTTACAAAAAACATCCTGCTTTATACGAAAAACAATTTAGCCCAGATGGCTTTGAATGGATATCTTACAATGATGCTCAAAACTCCGTTTTATGCTATTTAAGAAAAGGTAAAGAGCAAAAAAATGACCTTATAATTATCTGCAATTTTACGCCAACGGTTTTAAAAGATTACAGAATTGGTGTTCCCAGCGCAGGAAAATTAAAGGAACTATTAAACACCGATAACTCTAAATACGGAGGTTCTGGTGTAAAAAACAATAAATTAACTATAGAAAATCAGGCATTTCACGGGAGAGATTATTCGGTTACCTTAACGGTACCGCCACTAGGCGCTGTCTTTTTCAGTATAGAATAATAATAATCCCCTTAAAAATGTTCTTAATACCTAGAATATGATTACAAATACAGAATTAGAAAAGAAAGGAAACCTATTCCCCTCTAAACTGGTTTCTTATGAACAAAACGGAGATTCTATTTGTTTTACTTCTGAAAATGGTGTACAACTAATAATCACCGTGGTTCGAGACAGCATGCTTCGCCTTAGGTATGCTACCGATGGTATATTCGAAAATGACTTCTCTTACGCTATAGATCAGGATCAATCCCATGGCTATTCGGTACTGGATATTACTGAAGATGATGAATTTATTTGGATCATCACCGAACAAATAAAATGTAGAATCACCCGAAAAGACATGAGAACTGCCATGTTCGATGTAGAGGGTGCATTAATCCTACAGGACGAACTTGGTTTCCACTGGGAAGAAAGTTTTGAATTTGGCGGCAACTACGTAAAAATGAGTAAAAGCACCGTAGATGGGGAAAACTTTTACGGTCTTGGCGATAAACCCACAAGCTTTAACCTAAAAGGAAAAAGGCTAAGCAACTGGAATACCGACCAGTATGCTTTTGGAAAAGATCTGGACGAATTATATAAAGCGATCCCATTTTATATTGGGCTTCATAGTGCTAAAGCTTACGGGATTTTCTTTGACAATACCTTTAAAACACATTTTGATTTTTGCCATGAACGGCGAAATATAACCAGTTTTTGGGCAGATGGTGGTGAAATGAATTATTATTTTATCTATGGTCCAAAAATTGGTGATGTAGTTACAAAATATACCAATCTTACCGGAAGGCCAGAGCTTCCCCCCATGTGGGCACTGGGATATCACCAAAGTAAATGGAGCTATTACCCTGAAGCCAAAGTAAAAGAACTGGCCGCAAACTTTAGAAACAATAGATTTCCTTGTGATGCGCTGTATTTAGACATTGATTATATGGATGGGTTTAGATGCTTCACCTGGAACAAGGATTATTTCCCAGAGCCTAAAAGAATGGTGGAAGAGCTGGAAGAAGATGGCTTTAAAACCGTAGCTATTATCGATCCCGGGATTAAGATTGATAATGAATACCCGATTTTTAAAGACGGATTAGAAAAAGATTATTTCTGTAAACGTGCCGATGGTCCTTACATGCAGGGAAAAGTATGGCCGGGAAAATGCGTATTCCCAGATTTCACTAATCCAAAAGTTAGAGAATGGTGGGCAGATCACTATAAAACTTTAATTGGTGAAATTGGCATTAAAGGAATATGGAATGACATGAATGAACCTGCGGTGATGGAAGTACCAGGAAAAACCTTCCCGCTAGATGTACGGCACGATTACGATGGCAATAGATGCAGCCACCGTAAGGCACATAACATCTTCGGGATGCAAATGGCCAGAGCTACTTACGAAGGAGTTAGAAAGTATATTTTCCCTAAACGACCATTTACGATTACCCGGGCAAGTTATTCTGGCGGGCAACGTTTCAGTTCCACCTGGACGGGAGACAACCTGGCAAGCTGGGAACATTTATGGCTTGCAAATACCCAAATCCAGCGCTTGGGAATAAGCGGATTTAGTTTTGCCGGTACCGATATTGGTGGTTTTGCAGACCAGCCAACAGGAGAATTATTTACAAGATGGATTCAACTTGGTGTTTTTCACCCGTTTTGTCGCGTACACTCTTCGGGAGATCACGGTGAACAAGAGCCCTGGTACTTTGGTGAAGAAGTACTAAACATCACTCGTAAATTTGTAGAATTACGCTATCAGTTACTTCCGTATTTATATACTGCGTTTTATCAATATTGTAAAGATAATATTCCTATTCTTAAACCTTTAGTGTATTTTGATCAGGAAGATATCCAAACGCATTATAGATCAGACGAATTTATCTTTGGGGAGCATTTTCTGATTTGTCCAATACAAGAACCTAACGTACAGGGAAGAAGAATGTACATTCCAAGAGGCCAATGGTATAACTTCTGGAACGACACTGTTATCGAAGGTGGAAAAGAACTTTGGGTAGACGCTCCTCTAGATAGCATGCCAATTTACGTAAAAGAAGGAGCGATAATCCCTAAATATCCTGTACAACAATATGTAGATGAAATTGAAATTGAAGAAATCAACTTAGATATTTACTACAAAAACGGAAAACAAAATTCGGTATTGTACGAAGATGATCATGATGGCTATGATTATAAAATGGGTATTTTCAATTTTAGGACCTTTAAACTTACAGGAAAAACAAACGACATTTTTGTTCAGCAACACGTTAATGGTACTTATAAATCGAGTTTAAAGACCATGAAGATCACCTTTCATGGATTGCCTTTTACCATTAAATCGGCCACTGTAAATAACGAAGATGTAAGTTTGGAAAGCATTGGTTACGATAACGAACGTAATTCGATTATTTTACAGGAAAACTTTACCGATTTACATTTAATTGGGGAATAATTAATTTTCGGGATCCATTAAAATGGATCCCGAAAGTTTAAAAAAAGACCAAAAGAAAACGGATTGGCTTGACCTAGTCCCCACCAATCCGTTTCTTTCAATGCAAATTAAACTCTCTTTTTTGAGGGGCAAAAAAGTGTCTCTTTGTTATTGCGATATCAAATAATGATATTGCAATTCATAGGGTGTATGACTCATTAATTCGACAAAAAAAATCTGTTTATTTAGATAGTTGTCTTGTATAAATTTTTCAATCGATTTACTGCAAATACAAAGCGCATTTGCCACCGTAACTCCTACCGTTTTTCTCGAATCTTTATCGATATAAGCTTTCACGATTTTATGATGGTAAACAACCCCAGGTGTTTTTTCTGGTTCTTTGCCCTTGGCATAAATCTCTTGCATATTTTCAGCATCGCAACAGTTTACAAACTGCTCTTTGCTATAAACCTCGATCGTCACATCGATCAATTTGCCGTTTGTATTTTTAACTGTCACATTCATTTTTAATCGTTTTTGATACTCCAAAATTAGCCACAAAAGGCAGCGAGATTCGGAGATTTCGATGGAGGTATTCTCTTCTATCGACCAACGGTAATCCTAAAAAGTTGGATTGACTTATTTTTAGGTGCCCTTTTGATTGAAATTATTATTTTTACCATCAAATTTTTACAAGATGTCCAAAGGCTTTATCGCAGAAGGCGAAAAATATATTCAGGAAGAAAACTTTATTGAAGCAGTTACCATAGATTGTGTTGTATTTGGGTTTAATGAAGGGAAAATGGAAGTTCTTTTGGTAAAGCATGCGGAAGGGATTAGTAAAGATAAATGGGGATTGCCCGGGGGATGGATTACCGAAAAGGAATCTATAGACGACTCTGCCAAACGAGTACTAAGGGATCTAACAGGGCTGGATAACATCTTCCTGGAACAGTTACAGGCTTTTGGTGAACCCAATCGTTTTCCCGCCAGCCGTGTAATTACCATTGGCTATTACGCGCTGGTTAAAAGTGAAGATTATGAGATTGCTGCCGGTTTTACCGCCTCTGAAGCGAAATGGTTTTTAGTAGAAGAATTACCCGATCTTATTTATGACCATAAAATGATTTTTGAAGCGGCACAGGAAAAACTTAGAAACCGGGTGCGCCAGGCTCCAATAGGTTTCAATTTGCTTCCCGAAAAATTTACCCTGCTTGAATTAATGCATCTATACGAAGAGATTTTGGATGTAAAAATGGACAAACCGAACTTCCGAAGAAAATTTTTAAAAATGAAGCTTTTGGTAGATATTGGGGAAAAGCAAAAAGACGTTTCCCATCGCGCGGCCAAACTTTACAGTTTTGACGAAGAAGTTTATCAAAAACTTACCAAAAAAGGGTTTACTTTTGAGTTTTAAAGTTTAAAGTTTGATCGTTTAAAGTTAGTTTCTCAAGAAACCTTTATTCCGGTATTTTTGTCACTTCCATGGCGGCCTCACCGGTAAGACTTAAGTAAATATAAACTTCTTGCGGCGCGAATTCAAAATGAGATATGTTAAGCTGATCGAGCTGCGCATCCACCAGTAATCCTTCAGTTGGTTGATTATTTTCTTTAAGTTTTGCATTGATTTTGGTCAATTCCTGCTGTAATTTTTCTGAAAGATTTTGTCGCGATTTCTGCAATACCTTCTTCTGAAGAAATTTATTTAGAATCACCTGAACAATCTTATTCATTATTTTATTCTGATTTTCCCCTACAGCCTCATAATCTTCCAGCGAAAATTGATTGGTTACGGGATCGAAATGAAACTTAAGATGAATCTTAAGCTCTAATTCTTTATTTTTAAATAAAAATGTTTTGGCTTTTAAGCGCAAACCCAGTGTAATATCATAATCAACCTCAGGATTTTTCTCCAACCAGGCAAATTTTACCTCAGCATACTCTGCTATTCCATTTTCCTCATCATCATCTTCCTGTAATTTCTCTTCAATCACCTTTTCTAAAACGGCATAAGGCAATTTCACAGGTATATTAAGGACCAATCCTTTTTGGTAATCTTCATTCATAATTTTCAGGCTTTATTTTAAAGGTATAAAAGAAAAAATACCGCCAGTCTAATATTAGGTTAAAATTGATTCAAAATTCCTCTAATATCGGCTAGGATTGCATAGCTGAGTTACGATAAAATTTCTCCCGTAGCCAAAAAGAGACGCTTACTAAAAGGATAAGTGCCGGCACTTCGATTAATGGTCCCACAATCCCCACAAACGCCTGCCCAGAATTTAATCCAAATACCGCTATGGCGACGGCTATGGCAAGTTCGAAGTTATTCCCCGCCGCAGTAAAAGAAATTGCCGCGTTTTCATCGTATTTTGCACCTGCCCACCTACTGGCTATAAATCCAATTAAAAACATCAAAGCGAAATACACCATTAAAGGAATGGCAATAAGCACCACATCTTTAGGTATCTCTACAATTAAATTTCCTTTTAAACTAAACATCACCACAATGGTAAAAAGCAAGGCGATTAAGGTGATTTTGGATATTTTGGGGATAAATTTTTCTGAATACCATTTTTCCCCTTTCAGCTTCACCAAAAGTAACCTGCTTACAATCCCCATTAAAAACGGAATGCCCAGATAAATCGCCACACTCTCTGCAATAGTGGCTATAGAAATATCGACTATGCTCCCCTGGTAACCAAAATATGGCGGCAATTTTGTTATAAATAACCAGGCATAAAAAGAATAGCCAAAAACCTGAAATATACTGTTTAAAGCTACCAGTCCCGCGCCATATTCTTTACTTCCGCCGGCAAGATCGTTCCATACCAAAACCATCGCGATACAACGTGCCAAGCCAATTAAAATTAAACCCGTCATATATTCAGGATGATCTCCCAAAAATAAAAGCGCTAAGGAAAACATTAAAACAGGGCCTATGATCCAGTTTAAAATCACCGATATGCTTAAGATCTTCACATTCTGAAACACCTTGGGAAGCATTTTATAATCTACTTTGGCCAAAGGTGGGTACATCATTAAAATAAGCCCTACAGCGATAAGAATATTCGTAGAGCCAGAACTGTAAGAGTTGATAGCTTTGGGTACGGCAGGAAAATAATACCCCAGGCCTACCCCTACTGCCATGGCAATAAAAATCCAGAGCGTAAGATAACTATCCAGAAAACTCAGTTTCTTTTTCATCATTTAGTAATTTGAAAGTTCTTTTGCTTTGCTGAATACATAAAGAAGGTCTGTAGCGATTTCTTTGCTTTTCTCCTGATATTTTTCTAATTCCTGTGGTGTACCATCACTTATTTTAGGGTCTTCAAACGTAAAAGAGATTCGGGCTTCAGCTCCCGGTACAAAAGGACAGGCTTCATTAGCCTGGGAGCACGTCATTACCGCTACGAAATTCTTCTTTGGATTAAAAGGGTGATCATAAAGTTTAGAAAAGCATAGTATTGGTAAAGTATCTTCGGCAAACTTTAAAAATGAAACAGGATTTTCATTTTCTGAAAGTTGCCCTACAGCAAAACCTACACTTTGAAAAGCTTTTAATACGGAAGGATATACCGCTGTAGCTTCAGTTCCGCCAGAATACGATTTAATACTTTTAATCCCTAAAAATTCGGATATGGTTTGAGCCCATATCTGCGAAAAATGGCTTCTCCTGGAATTATGCGTACATATAAAATTAAGGTTTATCGGTTCTCTTTTTTGTAGTTTTTCAGTTAGAAAAGAAACAAAAACATTTAAAGCCTTTTTTCGGTCTTCACTAATGGCAGTAGTATCTAAAGACGCTATAAATTTTTGGATCGCATTGTACATTTTTTGCACCTATTTTAATTAACAACAACCAGATCCCGGAGCGCAGGTGTTAGTTGCCGTAGCACTAAGTGCTCTTAAACTCTTTTTTGTCTTCTCTTTGGGATTTTCTGAAATACCGCATTGATCCATAGCAAGGCAGGTGGTAAATTTATTTACCAGTAAAAAACGATCTTCATTAAATTCGAGATCATATTTTCCAATCGTACTTCCCTGGTACTCTACCTCTATTTCGGCGTCTTTATCTAAATGCAAAACTTTTTCTGAAAGTTCTATAATCGAGAGTAATTTCTCTGGATGCAAACGGTGATCGTAATCATCGGCCTCCCATAATTGAAAGCTAGCCTTAGACTCATCTCTTACTGTACCCCCACAGTCTATAAATTTCTTTTCTACCCGACCAATTTCAGTAACATGAAAATGAGATGGCACTAAACTACCATCAGGCAACTGAAAAACTATAGTTTCCTTTTCTTTTAAAATGTGCTTTATTTCAGACAATTTCATAATCACTAATTTATCATCGTAATATTACGATTAAATTTCATTGCAATATTACGATAATATAATTGATTCTAAAAAATACGATACAACATATTATGCTATTTAATAAATAATCTGAGATTTATCTGGGGATTCTCTGTACGCTTTTACTGTTTTTCGTTAGGGAAAAAGCAATCATGTAGCATATTATATAAATCGGGGTGCTTACGCTGCATTAGCCGGGGATTTTCGAAGAAATACTCACTTGCAGTCGCCAGAAATTCGGCTTCATTAGTCCCTCCATAACTCCGAATATCAGATTCGTTTGCATTGATGGCTTCCATTTCTTTATGTACCATTTTAAGCCACGGAATGATATAGGCCTGTTTCAGCAATCGCTCGGGCATCCCATCTGTTACTCCGTCTACCTTATCTATTAGGTGAACAAATTCGTGAATGCCGGTATTTAAACGATCGTTATGCCTATCAAAACCCTCGTGCAGGGCTCGGCGGGAAAGGATCATTTGATGCTCAAACCTGCCACTACCTACAAGTCCCATCACGATTTTATCTTCACCGCTATTTTCAAAAACAAGATTTTTATTAAAGTGATCTGGATACAAAATCACCGTGCTTAAATTAGAATAACACCATTTTTCAAAGCCAAAAACCGGGATAACGGCACTCGAAGCTACCAAAATACGATCTAGGTCTTCTAACTCAAACGATACACTTTCGATGTAAACTTCACTTAGAAATAGCATAATGCGACGTTGAAATCTCTTTTGCTCCGCCGCATTCAATTCGGCATAAAACTTTACATGATCTAAAAGTAATTGGTGCCAGTTTGCCGGAAATGGATCGATTTTCTTTTTCTTCTTCCTGGTGATCCTATAAATTAACACCCCGGCAATAACTATTAAAATCAGTATACCTTCAACAAGTCTATTCATCGTTTATTTAAAGTCGAAAAAAATTCCGCTAAAAATATCGAAAAAAAATTCTTTACGACCTCCTAAACCTGTAAATGTTTCTTGCGATAATTACTGGGAGTCATTCCATATAAATCTTTAAACTTTGTGGAAAATTTTGAAGTGCTTGTAAAACCTACAGCATAGGCAACTTCAGAAATATTGGTGGTACTTGAAATGATTAAATTTGCCGCCTGCTTAAGCCTGATATTTGTAATTAATTCTCCGGCAGACTGGTTGGTGAGTTGCTTTAATTTTCGGTATAAATGCACACGGCTAATCCCCAATTCCCCGGCCAGCATCTCGACATTTAAATCTGAATTCCCTATATTTTTATTTACAACCTCCATAAATTTCTCTAAGAGTGCCTGGTCTCCAGATTTCAATTCTATTTTCTTAATCTTATCTTCCTGTAATTGATTTCCTGTATATGTATTTTTAAGTAAAGCCCTGTTTTTAATTAGATTTCTAACTGTTTTTCGTAGAATTTCAATATTAAACGGCTTATTGATGTACGCATCTACACCAATCTCTAAACCTTCGATATTGGTTTCTTTATCGGTTTTACCGGTTAAAAGAATAACGGGAACATGATTTATGTAAATATTCTTTTTAATTTTTCTGGTAAATGAGATACCGTCCATTTCGGGCATAACAACATCACTGATTATTAAATCTGGTGGATTTTTAGCCACCTCTGGAAAAGCCGTTTTCGCGCTGGAGAATGTTTTTACGTTGTACGAACTTTTTAATTCTGAAGCTATATAATTCCTAATCTCGGCATCATCATCGACAATAAATAGCGTATGTATTTCTTTCTTAGAAGTAGAGTCTTCTATAGGTTCTTCAGTTCCAATGTAAGATATACTTTCTGTATAGGAAGCGCTTTCCCCACTTAATTGTGATTCTGAAACAATATCATCTTCATTTAAATGATCTTTTCCCAGTGGGGCAGTAATTACAAAAGTACAACCGGGCTGATCTAGATTATTTTTTGCGCTTACCGTACCATGATGAAGTTCTGCAATAGATTTTGTGAGATGCAAGCCTATTCCCGTACCTTCAAACTGTCTTTGATTATCGCCTGAAATTCGATAAAATCGGTTAAAAATATTTTTGATATCCTTTTCTTTTATACCTATCCCATTGTCCTTAATAGAAATTTCAAAACGGTTCCATTGCTCATTCGTAGAAATTTTTACCTGAATATTACCTCCATGCGGACTAAACTTTATGGCATTGGCAACCAGATTTTGAATAATTTTATCGAAATGCCGTGGATCGATATACGCGTATAATTCTTCTTCACTATGCAGAATTTCAAAGTCGATACGCCTGCTTTCTATCTGATCTTCAAATAAAGCGACGATATTTTTAAGAAAACTAATAATCTCGGTTTTCCTGAATTTCAATATAATCTGACCCTGATCGAATTTACGGGCATTGATAAGCTGATTTAAAAGATGAATCATTCTTTCAGAATTTCGCTCCATCACCTTATATAACTTTTGTCGATCTTCACTAGCATCAGTCTTTATCAATCGATTTAAAGGATTAATAATTAAGGTAATTGGTGTTTTTAAATCATGCGAAATATTGGTTAAAAACTGCAATTTGGCTTCGTTGATCTGCTCGGCATGTTCATGCTCCAATAACTTTTTCTTCGTATTTTGTCTATTCTTAATAACCTGAACGCTTACGTAAGTAAACCCAAGAAACAATAAGAAATAGCCAAGTTTTGCCCAACTGGAGAGATACCAGGGAGAATGAATAATAATAGTTAGTTTTTTTTCACCAGAGTAATCGTCTATATCTTTCGCTTTTACTTTAAACGTATAAGTCCCCGGCTCTAAATTGTTAAAAGTAACAGTATTTATCCCGGGTCTTAGCTTTATCCAGCTATCTGAATTTAACGCGTAGGCATAGGTAATCCATTCCTGATGGCGAAAAGTAAAAGAAGAAAACTCGATACTAAAATCGTTATCGCGATAATTAAGTTCTATAGTATCTGCTTCAATGATCGGCTGAGCTATAATTGAATATTTACCAGACTTCATTCCCTTTTTTATAGGTTGATCCTGAATGTAAAATCCGGTAATCCTTAAATCCAACTCGTTGCCCGATGCTTTTATTTGTGAAGGTTGAAAATAGGTAACCCCATTGGTATTTCCGAAATATAATTTCCCTTCTTCGTCAAAAAATGAAGCATTTTTATTAAACTCATTCCCCTGAAGTCCGTCTCTAAAATAATAGTTTTTAAATTCTTCCGTATTTTTTTCGAGCTTTGCGATACCATGGTTAGTACTAATCCATAAATTCTTGTCCAGATCTTGTTCTATGGCGCAGATAACGTTGCTAGGTAAACCATCTGTCGTATGGTAGACTTTTGTAATCGTATCGTTTTTAGGTTTAAAATATAATCCTTCAGAGGTACCTATCCACAAATCATCTTTTTCATCTTCAAAGAGATTATAAATGATTTTATTTCGTAAAATATGATCTTTACCTTCTTTATTTTTAAAACTTCTTTTTTGGACATCTAAAATCGTAAGTCCATCGTAGGTCCCTATATAAAGTCTCTTCGTATCAGAGTATAAAAGGCAATTAATCCATCTATTTTGAATTCTCTCATAGGGCTGATCCCCTAAAACGTTATAGTTTTCAAAGACCTTTTTATCTAGATTATATTTAAAAAGACCGTAGCCTAAAGAGCCTATCCAGAGGTTTTTCTGATCGTCTTCAATAATGCTGTAAATACGCTCTACCCTGTTGCCCTGCTCATCTTTAAAATCATTTATAAAATCAAGTTTCTTGGATTTTCGGTTCAATTTTGCGAGACCTTTAAGATAAGTGCCTACCCATACCTGATCATTAGAGTCCTCAAACAAACTCATTACACTAACAGACCCCTGTTGTCTTTTGGTTTCAATATGGTATGTTTGTTCTTTATCTTTATTAATCCCGTACAATCCATCCCCATCTGTGCCAACCCATAAAATACCTTCATTGTCCTTAATTAAAGAAGCGATACTATTAGAGCCTATAATATTGTTTTTAACCGATTGGTAACCAATATAATCAAAGTTATTGGCCTTATCGGGAACCAGTAAAGCGCCTTTTTGATAAATTCCCAACCAAAAATTATTGGCTTCATCCTGAATTATGGAGTGGATCTTAGTTTTTGTAAAATCAAAATTGGCAATACTAAAATCGTTTTCCTGTATTTTATCTGTCGCAGGATCGTATAACCAAAGTCCTTTCCCATCGGTTCCCACCATTACTTCAGCCTCTGCATTTATTAACAGTGATTTTACAGGAAGTTTTTGTGAATTTTCTATCTGAATAAATTCATCCTGAGTATGGTTATACTTAAAGAGCCCTTTAGTTAAGCTTCCCACATAAAGATCATCGTTTTTTCCCTGAGCAATTGAAGATAAAGAGGTTTCGAGAGTGGTGTCTTTAAAATATGTTGTTATCTGATTATTATTGTTAATTCTATATAACCCATGTGATTGATTTAGCACCCATAAATCCCCTTTCGCATCTTCAAAGATCCTTTCGAAATATTGATCTGGTAATAAGTTGGGGATTTGTATGGCCGCCAGCCCTTCTTCGGTCTCTTCTATTTTAAGAATGCCCTGCCCAGAAGTACTTAAAAGAATATCCCCATTTTTTCGCTGTACAAATGAGGTGACGTGCGATCGATATAAATAATGATTCCCAATATAAATTGGGATATAGTGAAATTCTTCGGTTGCATAATCGTAATACTGAAGTCCGTTAAAAAAGCCAAAATAAAGCTTACCCGCTCTATCCTGAAATATGCTTTTCACATAATTGTTTAAAATCGAAGTAGAATCGTTTTCATTTTGCTTATAAATAGTAACCTTGGCCCCATCGTATCTATTTAATCCATCTTCAGTAGCTATCCACAAATACCCTTTATCATCCTGATAAATTTGATTAATAAGGCTACTGGAAATCTCTGAATCTGTTGTAAAAAGTTTACTTACCTGTGTTTGTCCAACAAAAGGGGTTAAATAAACTATTAAAAGAATAAAAAGTTTTCTACTAAAAGAAAATACCTGAGTAATGGGTTTGTCATACACCCTCATTTTGATAAAGTTTGAAACTAAAAAATGACCTTAAAGATTAAAAACAACTTATAGTTGTAGTTTCATCGACTACAAGTTAACGAAATTTAATTATACTTCAATATTTTAATTTAAAATAAACAATTTGACAAACAGTCTACATGGTATTCATCAAAATATCAAAATAAACAGCACCATTAAAAATAAAGCGCTATTTATAAAAAAGACAACCGGACTATTTTAGATAAATGAAAAATGTTCTCTAAACGTTTAATTCATTTACTAAAAACAGCCCGAATTGTCTCTCGAGGAAATTATTGTGTAGCTAAATCTACAAGGTTACCCACTATTGGTTTTGGCTTGTTTTGGCGATCAAATAATAATGGATAATCGGTACGCCCGCCTATAGGCCAGTTATTTCTCCAGGAATTACCATCATTAACACCCCACATCGTGATCTTATCCAATTTATCCTGATGCTTTAAAAAGAGCTTAAAAAAGTCGAGACATCGCTTGTTAAAAGCAACATTTACCGAATCGGGAAGTTTATCGGGATAGGGATTCATTTCTTCTTTATATTCAAAATTTGCTGAAATTTCTGCTCCCTGATTTTCCCATGGCGAAGGCAACACGGTGATATCAAATTCGGTAACGGCTACTTTCAAATCAAGAGCTGCAAAAGCTTCGATAGTCTTTTCAAATTCTTCCAGTTCAGGATAGTCCATCCCTACATGGCCCTGCATCCCAACTCCATGAATAGGTACTCCCTGTGCCTGTAGTTTTTTGATCATACGTACGATTCCTTCGCGCTTTTCTGGAATAGACGTTGAATAATCGTTGTAATACAGTTCAGCATTAGGATCTGCCTCGTGAGCTGTTTCAAATGCTATTTTTATAAAATCTTCGCCCAGTAAATTGTAGAATTTGCTTTTACGCAAAGAACCATCATCCAACACTGCTTCGTTTACAACATCCCAGGTTTTTATGCGCCCCTTATAACGACCTACTACAGTATTAATATGGGATTTAATACGTTTTGTAAGTTCTTCTCTATCGATCTCATTACCGGCATCATCTTTAAAAAACCAGCGAGGGGTTTGGGAATGCCACACCAGGGTATGCCCGTGAATAACCATATTGTGGTCTTCGCCAAATTGTACAAATTTATCGGCAGTCTCAAAATTATAATTATCCCTTCGCGGTACCAGACGCCCACTTTTCATACAGTTTTCTGCAACAATAGAATTAAAATGCGTTTTTACAACCTCCATTTCCGCTGGATTAAACCCTTCTATTTGGCGGGTATTAAGAGCGGTACCCATTAAAAATTTTCCTTTTAGAGCATCTTTTAGATTTTGTGGTTTTTCATTTTCTAGTGTCACTGTATCAGACATTGCGATATCAGATTCAGATCGATTAGGCTTACAGCCTAAAAAAAACAATAGGATTGTAAAAAGATAAAATAGGTTTTTCATTAATTCGATTTTAAAAACACATTTTGGCGAAACTATCGCTAGTTCATTTTTGGTTTTGGGATGGTTTAATCTTAAAGTTGACTGTGCAGATGCTTCAATATCATTGCATTTATTTTTTAGCTTTCGATCAGCAAAAAGCTTTTTATTGAGATAATTTCATTTGATATAAGTTCATAAGAGTATGAATTAACCAAAAAATAGAGCCCAATGTAATATGGCCATCAGGCTCTCTATGATCTAAAACAAACAATTAATTTACACTTGTTCCACCTAATCCTTCTACCACGCCACGGTAGGCCGGTTTACGGCTAAATCCTTCTGTCCATAAGCCTATGGGCTCGCCTGCCCTCCAGGAAGAAGAGGCCGGGCTGTCTTTAGGACTCCAAATGGTTATACCATATTGCTGGGCTTTAGGAATTATGGTAAAATATTGATCCATTACAAACTTGTACATTTCTTCCTGAGCTAAATACAACTCCTCGTCAGCCTCGGTCGTTTTTACGCCTACACCTATATCCAATTCAGAAACTTTTATCATTTTGCCGGTAGCGGCAAGCAACTGAAACATTTCGGTGATGTTGGCTTTATCGGAATCTATATTGATGTGCATCTGGGTTCCTATTCCATCTACACGCGCTCCCTGTTCTTCAATATATTTTACATACTCGATAATGCCTTTACATTTATCCAGGTTATATTCAAGATTATAATCGTTTATAAACAATAAATCATCGGGATTACCATACATTGCTGCCCATTTAAAGGCCGTAACCGCATAGTCCTTACCTAAATAATCCTGCCAGTAAAACTCATCTTCAGCGAGATCGGTTTTGTCAATTCCTGTTTTAAGTTCATAAGGATTACCATCATCCATAGGTTCATTCACGACATCCCAGGCGTGGGTATTCGATTTTGAAGCCGTCATAATACCTTCAATCCATTTGTCAAGATGATAGTTAAGCGTATCCTTTTTTTCTTCCGGTGTTCGTTCTTCATAGGTCACTCCTTTGGAGTTATACCAGCTTACTTCTACATTATCAAAATAATAGGTGGTCGCTGTAGCACCCAGATTAAATGCAATGGTATTACAACCCGAAGTATTATCCTCTATAGTTGTTTCTACACTTATATGCTTCCATTCTGGAGTTGAGCTTATACTGCCAAAAAAGTTCCAATGTTTATAACCTCCCGGCGCAGTATGCGCCTGAGTAGAAAAAGAAGCGGGTGCTTCGCTACGCACATCCATCTCTAGACGATATTTTTGACCTACTTCTGTTACTTTAGGAAATGTTACAAATAATTGTGATTCCCAATCGTTAGGTCGCACCTCAGCATTTGTAATTTTTAAAGCGCGTCCTTCTTCATTATAGCCCTCTCCATCTGCTGTAAATGCTATTGGTGCACTTGGCCCATTAGTTTGATAACCTGTAGCATCCTCATTCTCAAAAGACAGATCTAATAAAAGCATCCAGCCCGGACCGCCCGGAAGTGGTACTTCTTTAGAGGCAATGGTACTTTTCAAAAAAGAGGCATTTTGATTGGCATGCCACATCAAGGTATGCCCGTAAATGGTGATACCCTGTTCGGTCGTATTTTCAACAAATTCGTTAACAGCAGTGAGATTAAGCGCGCCATCATCACTTACGATGGCACCATGCTTCATTCCATAACCCGCAGTGACTTCCTGAAAATTTTCGTTGGTTAAGGCATACATAGCACCTTGTGCATTATAAGTGCCCATACTAACTCCGGCTCCCAGTTTAAAATTGGGATCTGATGTATACGTTTTTAGTTCTTCAAAACTGTTTAACTCTTCTTGTTTTTTGATGCTCAAAGGTTTTTCAACCTCAAACTCTAAGGAATCCATATCAGCGCAGCCTACAACCACCAACAATATCAAAATCCATAAAAATCCTTTTACAGTACTTATTCTCGTCATCATTTTTTGGTTTTTTAAAGGATTTAACGTCTATTCTAAAACAGGTTTAAAAGTCTCCATGGCCACCCCTCGATTACGCATAACCAAAGTATCTTCAGTTCTAATATTTAGGTCTTCCGTTTCGATCTCATAAGAAATATAAAGTGCATCCCTATCCTGAGAGCCCCAGCTGTTTTTCTCACCGTCTTTTACAAAGCTTCCGCTACCGGTTGCCGTATATTCTGAAGGATTGGAGGAACTAACATTTACATTTCCTTCCTCATCAAAATTGAGTAATAAAACAATATTGAGATCGTTTCCATCAATATCCTGAAGTGATAAGGGGAAATTTACCTGCCATCTGGATTGAGAATCCAGCAGAACCACCTCGTCATCAACTACAGATTCTTCACGTCTTACTTCAGTACGGTTTAATCCTGTATTTCCATTTTTTCCGGTGATTACATCTTCACCGCGGCGCAGATAAAAACCTTCCCAAGTATTGATGTATTTCACTGCATAAAAAATAAAATCTTTAGGCAGCGTGGCCCAGTCGGTTTCCACTCCCCGTCTTGGTGTAGCCACTTGCGGCTCTCCGGATAAAATAGAATCTACCACCGTAGCATTTAACATACGAACGGGAATCACATAGTTGTTTTCTAAAGATTTAGGATCATTAAAAAAAGCATCGGTAAGCTGAACCTCAACTCCACCGGTAAGTTCTCCCTTTGGAATTACGATATCATCAGAACCTAGCGTATAATGCGATGAAGGGAGCGGAAGAACCTTATTACCCGCACCTTCAAAAACAAGACCATCAACCATAGAATTATCTACCTGAAAATCTATAGTTACATTTTGCTTATTTTCATAAAGCCCACCTATAGTGGCAATGATTACGCACTTTCCTTCATTGTCCAGGGTGGTATCAAAAATATCTTCTCCCAGAGTAATAGTTCGTACGGGATATTGATATGCAAAATACACCGCCTGATATTCATAGTCAGGAAAATCCCAATCTCCATTTTCACAGGAGCTCAAAAGGGCTACGCTAAGGAATAAAAGTATAAGAATTTTATTTTTCATTGCTATCTAATTATTTTTTCGAGATGGCTTTACCAACCTCTATTTTGCTTAAGAGCATCAAATTTTAAAAGTTCGTTATATGGTACCGGCCCATATTGCATATAATCCTGATAGTTACGTTGTTCTACAGTGATTACTTCAGGAGTACTATTTTCTATAGAAACCCCTTTAGCCGGCTCGTTAAGATCAAGGCCCCATCGACGTAAATCCCAAAAACGGAAACCTTCAAAACACAGTTCAAGACGGCGCTCATTGCGTATAAGTTCACGCATCGCAGTTTTATCATTACGTATCGACTCTAGATAAGCATCTGGCTGACTAATACCCGCACGCGCTCGTATGGCAGCAATCACATCGTAGGCAGAAAATCCGTAAGAACCACTACTGGTTGGTCCCCAGGCTTCGTTTGCTGCTTCAGCATAGATCAAATAAAGTTCAGTATAACGTATACGTGGTTTGTAATGTAATTGCTCTGTGGTGGTAGTTGTACTTAAATTCACATCCTGGCGCAATAATTTTTTCAAATAATATCCCGTACGGGTAGAAGTCGCTTCCCTGTTAAGGGCATCATTGGTGGTACCATCCACGGCAGTTACAATCGTATTATTATTTACTCCTGCTGTAGCTCCATTCACCAAAACATACGTGCGTAATCGCGGATCACGATTAGTATAAGGATCATCGGGATTATAATTACTGGCGGCATTAGAAATAGGATACCCGTTAGCTGCCGGGAAGGCATCAACCAGATTTTGAGTAGGATTTAGTCTTCCGCTTCCATTAAGAGTGGGTGGAAAATGATCCTGTTCTAAATTATTACTGTTTGCCACATCACCTCTCCATAAAATTTCAGGAGGATTTACACCGCCGCCTAAATCTGCAATTTGGGCAGTATTCGTATACCAGGTATGCCCATTGGGAGCCAGACTTTCTAAACCACCGTTTAAGGCCAACACCTCACCTGCAAAATTTGCGGCCTGTGCCCAGCTAATCCCACTTGCCTCACTATAAGCAGGGCTTGCAGCTAAAAGAGTGGCCTGCGCCTTAATTGCTTTTACAATACGACCACTAACACGTTGTCTACCACGCTCTCCAAACACCCGATTAAAATCATTGGTATTCGTGATGCCGCTAGGAAGCAGGCTGGGATCATCAATATCTTCAAAATCAAGAGCCAACATCTCATCGGCTTTATCAAGATCACTAAGCAATTGTTCCATACAGTTGGCAAAAGTCGCCCGGGCAACATTGAAGTCTGACTGTGGATCTTCAGGTTCAAGAATAATAGGCACTCCCAGTAATTCGCCATCTGCAAAACCACCATGCGCCTGTAACAGGTAATACATGTGCAGCCCACGAAGCCCATAAGCCTCTCCTTTAAGACGTCTGTTGTACAGTGCATTTATATTCTCATCTGTAGACCATTCTACATTATCTGTCTCAGAAAGAAAAATATTTAAATATTGAATCGCTGCTCTCGAGCTTTGCCACTGGGTAAAAGGATTAAAGTTAGAAGCCCATTGTCCCGTGGCTGCCCTTCGGTACGTATTATCAATATCGTTACTTACCGCATCATCTGTAGCCACATCGTTGAAGCTCCAGTTAAGAGTAGGTATTCTTAAGTAGCCGTTAAGCAGCAATCCTTCTGCATAAGTGGCTTCTCCATAAGCATCTTCAAGGTCGCGGTTATTTTCTATTGCGGGCTCAAAAAGGTCATCACAACTTGTAAGCGACAAAACTGCTATTAAAAGAACTATTAATTTATTATTCATACTTTTTGAATACATATAGATTAATTAAAACAGAGCTTTTACTCCCAGGTTATAAAATCGGGTTCGTGGTGCACCACCTATATTCAATTCCATAAGTTCTGGTTCTGAAGATACGGTCAAGAGATTTGCACCGCTAATATAGATGTTGAAGTTTTTAAAGATTCCATCCCCTATTATGCTCGAAGGCAGGTCATAACTAAGCTGTACTTTGGCTAAATCGATACGATCTGTACTATAAATCCAGTAATCTGAAGCTCTGTAATTATTTGAAGCATTCTGAGTAGTAAGCCTTGGGAATATGGCTGAATTTGCGGTTTCAGGGGTCCATCGGTCCCTTACCGTTATCGAATATTTATCCTCACCGTCAATCCAGAAATAGGAATTATTTTTCATGGCCTTAGCTCCGGTTTGACCTGTTGCCAGGGCAAACAAGGTGAAATTCTTCCAGGTAGCACTTAGATGTAATCCTGCCGAAAAAGGTGAGCCATTCCATCCCGCCTTGCCAAGATAAACCTCATCCTGATCATTGATGATGCCATCGCCGTTTTGATCAATGTATCTAATATCACCGGGAGCGACATCGCCCAAAGCTTCCTGGCTGGGTGCATTGGCAATTTCCTCTTCGCTTGCAAATAAACCGTCGCTACGCAATCCCCACATTCCGTCCAGAGGAGTTCCTTCTCGATACTGATAGTCGTTTTCAAACATCTCGGCTCGCTTCGAAGCCTCGGTATCATAGTAAATACCGGCAACACCTACGGCAAAATCAACACTGCCGATTTTATTTTTATAAGTGATATCAAAATCAACTCCTACTCGATCGTCATTATTATAATTAATGTAAGGGATAAATGAGCTATTTGGGAACCCTGTTGAGAAATAATTTGGATATAAAACAGATGCCTGTATAATATTACCTTTCATTCTATTGAGGAAGAAAGCCGTCTGAACATCCAGAGAGTTATTAAATAAAGAACCCTTAAGTTCTACATTAATTTCCTTTCGCTTTGCAAAAGTTAAATCTGGGTTGCCACCCTGTCTGGAATCGGTAGATCGCGTAAGCGCTCCATCTCTCCAGCTAAACCAGGCTCCGTCTGTTTGAGTATAGACATTTTGATATAAATAATAATCATTTATATCTAATCCCATATCGGTACTCAATATTCCTGCTGAAACCGAAAGTTCTAAATCATTAATGACCGAAGAATTTTCTAAAAACGATTCATGACTTAGCTTCCAAGCAATTGTAGCCGTAGGGGAATATCCTGTACGCTCCCCTTCTGCAAATCGAGCCGAGTGTACCAATCCCTGATTGAAAAGAAAGTAATACTTCTTTTTATAATCGTAAGAGAGCTGAAGCCCAAGATTTGCACTACTCAATCGGTGGTATTCGCCTGAAAATGTTTGCTGCCAGCCTCCTGCCACCAACATTGCCGAAAAATGCTGATCTTCGTCAAAATTCGTCTTATAATTTAGCTGACTGGAAAAAGACAGGGTTTGTTGATAAGCACTGTTGCTAATGTTTTGAATTCCATTAGTCGCATCCTGGCCATATCTGGTTAAACTGCCAATCTCATCTATGCCGTTTGTATTCACCCAATTCGCCTGATATACGGCATATTCATTATTATAAGATTGATTGTAAGAGGTTGAATAATCCACCCCAAACATCGCATTAAAGGTTAATCCCTTAACGGCACGTTCAAGATTTGCATCTACCGAAGTATTGAATTGAAATTCCCTACTGGTATAAGTGTTATATCCTCCGGCATAAATCGCTGCGAAAGCGTTTGTTTGATCAAGCTGTGTCCCCCCAAGTAAGAATCTACCATCAATAATGTTAGAACTATTTTGTGCAAGTAACTGGGTAGATGTATTGTTTTCTGAAATTCGATCTATAGGAATAAGTGGCGAGAAACGGTTTGGTCTTGTGTTTGCCGCACTTTGCCAATAATCGGTGTTTACTCCACGACCACTGAAATAGATCGCATTTGCTCCTATAGAGGCCTTTATCCAGTCATTGATTTTAAGGTCTACGTTACCGCGTATATTAAAACGCTCTGACTTATTATTCTTTGCTTCACCAAAATCAATCTGGTTACCGGTTCTATAGAAACCCACATCAGTATAGTAACGGGCATTTTCATTTCCCCCGGAAATTTGAAGTGTTGCATCATAGTGCTCGTAAACCCTTTTTAGGTATTCTTCACTGTAATAGTCTACATTGGGATATCTAAACGGATTATTCCCAGAGGCGTAATTGAAGATTGTTTCTTCTGAATATAATGGAGACAATCCATCATTTGCACGAGCCTCATTATACAGTGTCATATATTCTGCAGAGCCCAAATATTTAGGATATCGTTTTGGTACAAACAAACCTGCATCCAAACGCACATCAATTTGTTGTTTTCCTATCGTTCCTTTTTTAGTAGTTATATAGATCACACCTTGCGCTGCACGGCTTCCGTAAAGAGCTGCTGCTGTCACCCCTTTTAAAAAGCTTATCTGTTCTATCTCAACCGGCAAAGCACTCTCTGGGCTTCTGGGTACCCCATCAACAAGAACAAGATAATCACTCATCCCCCAAATATTCCCGCCATTAAACCCTCCTATAAAAGCATTGATTCCATCCAAACTATAGGTGGTATAATTCTTCTCCAGAATCTCTGGAAGATTAACAAATGAAGTACCGCCGGCAATAATATCTTCTTCAGCTACTTTGCGATAAGCAGTTTGTACATTCCCTTCTCCCGACTTAATAAGTATGATCTCATTTTGGTAGTCTTCTACTGTAATGGTTGTCGTTACAAAACCATCTGCCGAGATTTTTAAAAGTGCCTCCGGACTCACATTAATAGAGAATTCCCCGGAATCACCAGTCATTGCAAAAGCATCATCCTGCTCACTTTGGACCAAGACACCCGCAAGCGGATCACCGTCTTGGTTTAAAATACGAGCCTCTACAGCGACTTGCCCTTCAGTCTGAGCGCTTAGATGGAGCCCGATTAAAGCAATTAAAGCAAACAAGACAATTTTTGTTTGTAAGTATTTCATTTAATTCTACGTTTGGATTATATAAATTAAAATGCTATCTAAAAATTGGTTATAGAAATTACCAACCCGGATTTTGAGGGAATTCTACATACATATTGGTATCTGCATTTTTAAGTGGTAGCCAATAATGTTTGGTAGAAAAATCTCTCTCCAGTATAATCTCTTCCCTTAAGTTAAGTACCCGGTTTTCAGTAGGATTTTCTGTATTAAACTCACCGGCACGATCAAATTCTAAAGATGTCTTTAAAGTATACGGTCGTTCAATAAGCAGTAACCATCTTCTTAGATCATTAAAGCGATGCCCTTCAAACGACAGTTCTACCGCACGCTCACGACGTACTTCACTCATAAAACCTTCCAGACCACTGGCAACACTGCCCTCTCCCAAAGAAACATGTCCCGCTCCTGCACGATCACGTATCTCATTTACAGCCTCTATTGCTGTTTTAGCATAGTTCGCTGACTTTCCGTCGGGGCTTCCATAACCAATAGCTGCGGCCTCGGCATACATTAAATACACATCGGCAAGACGCATCCAGGGCAAATGCAGGTTTAAGTTTGCCCCATAGTTAAACCCATCATCATAACGGTTGGCCGTAATAGGTATAAATTTATAATTTAGAAATCCAGATCGGCTACCGGTACTCACATCTCTATAGCTACCTCCCGTATACAGGTTGGCATATCTGTGTTGTTCAACATCGGCCGGCATCGCTCCCTGAACCACTTTTACCCCATCATAAATAATATCATGGTAAAATCTTGGATCCCTATCTTTCCAGGGATATTGCGGATCGTATCCTGAAACAGGATCTGGCTTGGTGATATCTTCGATAGGTAAGCCATTTGCCATACCATAAAAGTTAACATAGTTTGCCGTTGGCATAAAGTTACTTCCATCCTGAATAATTGCAGGCTGATATTGTTTACTGGTCCCCCAGTTTGAACCATTTGCTCCAAAATATGGCCCTCTAAAAATGGCTTCAGTCCCTCCCGGAATACGCCATCCTTGCCCGGTGGTATAAAAGTTAACGCTGTAATTTTCAAAAGGAACCAGAGCATACGGTGCCTCGCCACTCTCGCAAAGTGCTAATAATTCACCAAAAACATCTGCAGCTTTTTTAGCATAATCTGAATTATATTCACGGGAACCGGTCGATTCCAGATTCATTAAAGGACTTGCTGCCCACAGGTAATTTTTACCCAAATAGCCCAAAGCCATGATTTTATTGATTCTAAGATCATTTTTACCTCTGGTAGCTGCTCCCGGTTGCGTATCATCCCAGTTTACAGGAAGTAGGTTTGCGGCTTCCCTTAAATCTGCAGCTGCACGGTCTGCACATTCATGATAACTTAGCCTTGCAAGTCTTAAAGGCTCATCACTAGGCAACACATAATCGATATAAGGCATACCACCAAAATATTGTATCATCTGGAAGTGAAACCAACCTCTAAAGAACAATAACTGCCCCTCAATAACATCACGTTCAGCCTGAGTAGCATCTACCAAAAGATCGAGATTCTCAAGGCCCAGGTTTACTTTACGCAACCCATACCATCCATTTTTCCATAAATCTTTTTGCATACGATCATCGTTGCGCGATGCGTCTGCCTGATTTAACCAGGAAGCTCCCCAACCATCATGTTCTGTTTGCCAACCCCAAAAGTTACCGTTATCGAATTTATGGATCACATGAAAGTTCATATCTGCAGAGGTGATCTCATCATCTCCCCAGTTCCATGAATTAGTCCAATAGGCATTGGAAAAATCGGGGATACAGTGATACAATTCTTCTGTGAACCCCTGAAAGTTGGTGAAATTTTTAAATGCTTCTTCTTCTGAGATGATTGATTCAGGTTCCTTATCAAGGTATTCTTCGCAAGAAGAAAATACCAGGGTAGCTACAATCACCAGGCAAAATCTACTTAGCATTTTAGAATAAATTTTCATAATAACAATTTTAAAAGGTGATATTCAATCCGAAGTTAAATCGCTTTACGGTAGGGTACGCACCCTGTGATGCCCAACCTGTACCTGCAAAGTTTGATTCTCTATCATCTGGCATTTTAGTCCAGATGTATAAGTTGTTTCCGTTTAAAAACAGGCGCAGACTTTCAAAACCGAAGCTTGTTAGCATCTTGGAATCACCTGAAAACGTATAGGCAAGTTCAGCACTCTTTAAGCGCACATAAGAGCCATCATAGAAAAAACGTGATCCGTTTGCTGAACCGTTAGGAGTAGTGACCCATCTTGGTACCGGCGCATCTGCATTGGTATTGTCTTTACTCCAGTAAGAGCCTTCATCATAAACAATATTATTTTGATTGCCCAGACTATTAAACACAACTTGTCTGGTCACATTATTAGCTCCAAAGAATTGCACAAAGCCGCTTAAACCTTTCCAGTCAAAACCAACCGTCGCATTGTAGGTGTTTTGAGGTGCGCCGGAAAAAGCGTAAGGAACATTATCAAAACCGTCGATAATCCCATCTGCATTGAAATCTACAATCTGATAACCTCCAGGAATTTTTTGAGAATCATCAGTATTAAATGACGTAGTACCATACAACTCGTCCCAGGTATTGTAGAAACCATTATCTACATAAGAATAGGCTTGCCCAATTGCTTTATTATTATTTTTCTGATATTCAGGCAGTAATTCTGGGTTATCTCCTTCAATCACCTTGTTTTCTGCATGCGTCATATTTAAATCTGCCCAAAGTCGCAGGTTCTCTCCAAAATAATGATTCAGGTTAAGCACCAATTCATACCCCTGGTTTTGTACCGTTCCCAGGTTAGCTACTGGTGCGGTTGTTCCATAATATTCAGGGATGGCACGTTGGTTTCCTGAGATCAATACATCTACCCGTTTATCCCTAAAGAAATCTATACTTCCGCTGATGGAATTATCGAAAAATCCATAATCAAGACCAATGTTTGATTTTTTCACTTTTTCCCAGCTGATATCGGGATTCCCTACGGCAGATTCTGTATACCATACATAAGGGCTAAGTTCTGCCTGCTCCCCAACTGTACCTAATCGGGATTGACCGCCATAAGCCCATTGCGTTAAATACAAATATCTTCCGTTAACATTATCATCTCCAATCTCTCCATAAGAAGCTCTTAGCTTAAGGTTATTTATGAAATCTGCTTTTTTCATAAAAGCTTCGTTCGATATATTCCATCCTAACCCTCCTGATGAAAAGAATGCAAAACGGTTACCGGCTGCAAAACGCTCTGAACCATTATAGGCTCCATTATATTCAATAAGGTAGCGATTATCATACCCATAGGTGGTTCTAAAAACCCAGTCTTCACGATAGAAAGGCAGTACGCTACCGGTGGCAAACTCATTTCGGTTAAACAAGCCCATTGCGGTTACATCATGCTTTCCTGCAAAGTTTTTTGCATAGTTAAGCTGCGTCTGATAAAATAATCTACGATATGAAGCGCCATCATTTACCCCACCTGCAGAAGAAGACCATTTCACCCCCTGCTGATAGTCAAATCCGGTGTTTGCATCGTACGTTCTGCGATAAGTTGCAATCCCTGTTTCGGGGTCTATATATTTTTCCTGTGGGTCATTATAAAGGTCATTTACTCCACGATTGGCTTCTACAAAAGTATTATCAAGAGCAATGGTACCGGTAAACTTTAGACCATCTAGAATTACATCCAGATCCTGCTCTAGGGTAAAGTTAGTTTGAAGTTGTGTATTTGTTACATATTGCACTCCGCTTATTGCCAGGTTTCTTATGGCATTACCCTGTCCTCCACCTGAAGGTGCATCGTACCCCCATGAACCGTCTGAATATTGAGGCAGGTAAATATCTGGCGGGGTAGAATAAGCTGCAATCCAATACACATAGTCACCTCCGCCAAAACCCCAAGGTGTTTTACGTACTCCATACGATCCAGAAAGTCCCACTTTTAGCACAGTGCTTGAGGTAAGCTGAAAATCCAGATTGGTCCGTACATTTAATCGATTGTATCCAAAACCGGGTTGGTAGCCTCGGCTATTATCATACTGTTTCAGCAAATCACCTTCATATTGAAAATCTGCTCCAGCGAAATACTTAACGAGTTCTGAGCCTCCACTTATATTCAGGTTAGCATTGTAGGAAGGCGCATAATCCCGGAATAAAGCTTTATCCCAGTCTACATTAGGATAACGCTCTGCTTCAGTTAAGTTTGCAGGATAACGGTATTTATCAATAATGTCCTGAGTTTGATAGAAACTCCAGGATTCAGGTGTAAGTGACAGTTCATTTTCAATAGCCCGATTACGCACCAGGAAAGTATCAAAAGCATCCTTTTTACCTGGAAGTTTTGAAGCCGTTTTTACTGTAGAATTAAGTCGGGTCCTAATAACCGCTTTTCCTGTTTTGCCTCGTTTAGTAGTCACCAGAATCACCCCATTTGCACCTCTTACTCCATACACTGCCGTAGCTGAAGCATCCTTAAGCACCGATATTGACTCTACCGAACTTATGGCAATAGTATTTAAAGGACGTTCTATACCATCTACAAGCACCAACGGGCTGGAATCATTCCAGGTACTTTGCCCACGTATAAAAATTCGTGGTTCCTCACCACCTGGAAGCCCCGTACTTGCTGTGGTAATTACCCCAGGTACGTTACCCGCAAGTGCAGAACCTATATTAGGAACATTACCGGCACGTTCCAGCTCTTCACCACTCGCCTGCACTACTGCCGCAACAACCGTTTCCCTTTTCTGCTCACCATACCCTACAATTACAACTTCCTGTAAGGCATCCAGATCTGAATCCATAACTACGTTAATCTCAGTCTGGTTATCTACCTTTCGTTCTACGGTTTTAAACCCTATAAAACTAAAAACTAAAGTTGCATCGGCAGGTGCCTGGATACTATAGTTCCCATCCATATCGGTAACGGCCCCTACATTTGGTAATTCTTTTACAAAAATGTTTACTCCAGGAATGGGTAAATTATCATCAGAAGATGTAATTGTCCCTGTAATGATTTTCTGCACATCAGTGTTCTTTGCATAAACAGATGACGAAAAAAAGAAACTAAACAACACTCCTACAACAAGAAACTTAGCGAGATTGGGAGGGTTAAGTAATTTTATACTCATACTTTTTAATTTTAAATTCAATTAAAGGGAGATGTTTTTTCACTTTATATTCAAAAACCACCACTATAACGTTGTAGTGGATAAGAAAAGAAAATGCTTGCAGTTAGCCAGTTTGGGCTGAATTACTATTTTTAGCGTTCGTATAAATTTGAAGTGTAAAATTTTCTCTCATTTATATATTTTAAAAATCAATTAAACCGTTATTAAAGAATTACAGTACTACTATTACCATAACCTTAATTTTCATATCTATTTTTAATGATTTAACAGAAATACAGTATTTAATCCTGCCTATTTTTAGTTATCATTAACGAAATCAAATATATCTGTTAATAATTCTTAACAAAAAACTAGTTGTTACAATTACTTTACGCTAGGTTACATTACTGAAAAGAAATATGGAAACTTGTATAAAAAAGAGACAAAACAACACTTAACACACTAAAAAACAACACCTTAAAATATTTAAGAATCTATAACCTAATTCATTGGAGAATTTGAGTTTGAGAAAGTCAGGTTGAATAGAAAAGTATACAGAGAAAAAATTTTGATATAATGTGGAAGGAAATCTGATCGTCGATTTTAATAATTGATAGCATTTTTTTAACAAAGCTGCGAAGTAGCCACAAATTCGATTTATAGAATTGTGGAAGAAAATAGCAATAAAGAGATTACATAAAAAAGTCTTTACATTTTGTGACACTTTATTTTAGTCACTGAATCGATGAATTTTAATTCAGGTTTGTATCATTGTTCTCTCCCCCCCTACTCACTCCCCGTACAACAATCGCATTATATTGTTAAAAGAATGCGCCAATTCTTCCTGTTCCGGGAGGGATAAATGAGAAATGATACCGGCGACGGAAACCGAAGACAACTCATCGAGTTTTTGTTGCTCTTTGATGCCTCTTTCGGTTAAACTGATTTTAAAAACCCGCTTATCGTCCTCCGATTTTTCTTTCGTTAGTATGGAATTTGAAATCAGTTTTTTGATGATCCGGCTTAAATAGCCTTCATCCAAATTCAGCACCTTATTAATATCGGTCGCGGTGGTTTTGCCCTGTTCCTTAACGATATACAGAATATGAGATTCGGTAAGCGAATATCCCGTGTTTAAAAAAGTTTTTTCCAACAGCCCGATGCTTCGTACATAATTACGGTTGAATTTCCGGATGCTATGTATAATTTCGATTTCTTCCATAAAATTTACTTGCCTATATCAAGTATTTATACTTATATTTGCTTTTGTCAAGTAATATACAACATCTCCTAATAAATTCAAGCAATGATCAGCGTAAAAAATATCAACATCACGAGTCCGCAGTATCAGCAGATGCGTGAACTCCGCAACAAGGTATTGCTCCGCCCCCTCGGCATTCCCGATCATTCCTGGGAAATGCACGACGCGCGGTCTTGGCATTTTGTAGCCCTTCAGGACGATCAGGTGATTGGCTGCGCGGTGCTGGTTCCTTCCGAAGAAAATAAAACTTCGGCACAACTCATACAAATGGCGGTAGCTCCCGAGGCTCAGGGAAAAGGCATCGGTCAGTTATTGCTTAAAGAGATTATCGCATTTGCAAAACGTAAATCCTTGCAGGAAATCCATTGTCATTCACGGCAATACACGGTTAATTTTTATAAAAAAGCCGGCTTTACCATCTATGGCGACACCTTTACCGAAGTAGGAATTCCGCATAATTATATGAAATTAGAGCTATTATAATGGAAATTAGAAAAATCAAAAGCACCGATAACCCCGCGGTGGCCACGCTGATTAAAACCGTGTTCGAAGAATATAACGCGCCAAAAGAAGGAACCGTCTACTCTGATGCCGATACGAATAGGCTTTACGAATTCTTCGGAATAGAAAAAGCGGAACTTTGGGTAGCCGAAGCGGAAGGGAAAATTGTTGGCTGCTGTGGCGTCTATCCTACTGAAGGATTGCCGGAAGCTTGTGCCGAGCTGGTTAAATTTTATATCGCCAAGGAAGCCCGCGGAAAAGGTTTGGGCAAAAAATTAATGGAGGCTTCTATCGCATCTGCCCTGCAATTTGGGTATCGCGAACTTTACCTGGAAAGCTTACCCGAGTTTTCCAATGCCGTTTCGTGGTATAAAAAACTGGGCTTTAAAACGCTCGATGCCCGTTTAGGAAATTCGGGACACTCTTCCTGCAATATCTGGATGCTGAAACCGCTGGTGTAGTTTCAGATAAATTTGAAACAGAAAATGGCAAATGCGCTTCGGGATAGTGGAATAATTTTTAAATTGAAACCGATGAAAAGGCGCTTAAAAACCACCCAATGACGGAGCAACTGCTACAAAAAGTAAATACAATTGTAAAGCTTACGGAAGCTGAAGAACAGGCTTTTCACCGGTATTGGACGCCATATTCGTTAAAAAAAGGGGAGTATTTATTGCGCAACGGAAAGATTTGCAGAACCGATAATTTTGTGGTAGAAGGCGCGTTAAAAGCTTATTTTATTAATCCGAAATCGGGGAAAGAAGAGATTCTTTATTTGGCCATTGAAGATTGGTGGGCTACCGATATGCATAGTTTTCAGCAGCAAACACCTTCTATTTACAATATTCAGGCGGTGGAAGATACGCAGCTCCTACAGATTTCTTACGAATCCTTTCAGAAATTGCTACAGGAAATCCCGAAACTGGAACGTTTTTTCAGGATTATTCTGGAAAGCTATCTGGGCGCGCTGCAACAAAAAATCATTTTCCGACAGGTGCTCGATGCCAAGGAGCGGTATTTCGATTTTCAACAGCGCTATCCGCTTATTTCCGCTCGGTTTCCCAACTACCTCATCGCTTCGTATTTAAATATGTCGGCCGAGTTTTTAAGTCGCATCCAAAATGCTTAATTTCATTTTGGGGACATTTCGATATAAATTTTCTAGGAAATTCACTCAATGGACCAAAATGCTTAAAAGAAAATTCATCTTAAAAATCAGTGTTTTAATTATTGTTTTTGATTTTTTAGAATGTTTTATTAATCCTTTTCTTTTTTGCATCGCCCAAAAAAGAAACAAAAAAGTCTAGGCTTATTTTCCTATCCTTGAAAACTACACCAATTCCTTATCCTGCGGATGGCGAACCGCTGCGCTAGGCCATCCTCCACCTCCAACGCTGCGGAATTGATTTGTTTTACTACGGACATAAAAAGTAGGCCGGAATGGAGCGTCATAATTTGTCGTCACCCTGAATTGTCACATTGAGCGGAGTCGAAATGTCGATTAACTAAGTAGAATATTCTATTTCAGAATCTTATTTTCTAGATTATGTTTTTCAATACGGTTATGAGATTAAAGATCCTATGCATAATCTTTTTCTTTTTTGCATTGCCACCCTTCGACAAAGCTCAGCGCAAGTGAAAGAAACAAACCTCACAGGTTTTTGAAACCTGTGAGGTTTAAAAGATTCATTTTGGGACATTTCGATATAAATTTTCTAGGAAATTCACTCAATGATCCAAAAATGGGTGGAGACTATTTTACTTAGCTGGGAGTGGTGAAGTGCTAAATGGTTATTATGATTTTCCTTTTTAAAGTAGCAATATTATGGTGTCGTTTTTTTATGCTGAGATCGGTTTCACACTAATTTGTCCGCCAATGGCTTTCAGCACTTTCATTATTGTTTCAAATTGTGGTTTCGCTCCGTCTGATAATGCTTTATAGAGACTTGGTCTGCTCATTCCTGTTCGCTCTGCAATTTTAGTCATCCCAATAGACTTTGCGATATGTCCGATTGCTATAATCAAATCAGCACTGTCGCCATCTTCTAGAACTGTATTCAGATATTCAGCAATCATTTCTTCGCTATCTAAATAATCTGCTATATCAAATCTTGTTGTTGTCATATCAATCATTTTTTATTCTGTTCCAGATTTTTTTCGCTTTCTCGATGTCCTCTTGTTGCGTTGATTTATCACCCCCAATTAGAAGAATCACGATTTTGTTGTCTTTTTCTTTAAAATATAATCGGTAGCCTTTAGCATAATTAATTCGCATTTCACTAATTCCGCCTCCAACAGTTTTACAATCTCCAAAATGTTCATCCGTTTCAAGTTTCTGGATTCGAAAAAGTATTTTGGATTTTGCACGAATGTCTTTTAGCTTTCTCATCCACTTATCAAATTCAGATGTTTTTTCGGTGATGATCATTTTAAAAACGTATCCAATTAGATACAAATATAATAATTTTTTTAATTTTGAAAGGCAAGTAGCGTTATTTGAGAGGTTTGTTAAAATGCACGAATAAACATCCCTGATGTATTCATTTTATAAAACTGGCTGAAATGTGTGATATAAAAAGCTCAACTTTCACTTTCTTTTTTAGCTCATAGTTGCTTGTTGCTTTTGGGGTTCGTGAACCTCCTTTCGTCGGTTTGCATTGCGTGGCTTTCGGCAAACCTCACAGGTTTTTGAAACCTGTGAGGTTTAATGAATTTTCAGGCATTTCGACACCAATTTTCTGCGAAAATTCACTCAATGGCCCAAAATGAGTGGAAATTACACCAATTCCTTATCCTGCGGATGGCAACCGCTGCGCTAGGCCATCCTCCACGCCCACCACTGCGGAATTGATTTGTTTTACTACGGACATAAAAAGTAGGCCGGAAACAAATAAGATCTTCGTAATAAGATTTTAAAAAATTCATTTTGGGGCATTTCGATACAAATTTTCTGCGAAAATTCACTCAATGACCCAAAATGAGTGAAAATTATACTACCAAAATCAAGTAATAAAACCTCACAGGTTTATCCCGTATAGCTATCGGGACTGTGAGCTTTAGGTAAGTTTCATCTGGAATAAGAAAATCTTTGTAACGATGTTGCGGCTAAACTTTCATATCACCATTTGTGATATAGGGTGTGTTAGGTTTTAGTTCTTCTGGGGCTATTTCTACAATTTCCCCATTCCTGGCTATAATTAATGGCGTTTTTTTATAACGCTTAAATTCCACCAATTTCTGATATGTTTTTTCTAATCCAGCGATTATTTTCTTACGCTTTTCTATTAATTCCGCTTTATTATCCATTATACTTTTTGTTTAAATCAATCCAAATTACCGAATTTCCAACTTCAACATCATCTTTAACACCCTCTGCAATAATTTGATAAGGTTCTCCTGAATTGTCAATAAACATCCAATCATCAACCAATTCTTTAAATATAGTGAAAAAGTTTTTTAGTCCATTTTCATATCTTCTCCGAATTACATTTTCCGGAATATGATGGCCACCTTCCTTTACTCTGGTTTCCACTCGTTTTACGGCAAGATCCTGAGAACTTAGCCAAAAGAAAAGTATTGTTACAGAAAATCCATTTTCCTGAGCTTCTACCACAAAATTCTTATAACTTCTAGTTGATAATGTTGTTTCAAATGCAAAATCCTGATCTGAATGAATTAAAGTTTTAATCTTTTTCAACATTAATCTACCGGCCTGTATTCCTGCTCTTTCTGGTTTAAATGGGGATAACCCTTTAGCTATTTCATCTGCATTAATAAATTCATCACATTCTAAAATATCAGGCAAAATAGTATAGGAAGCGGTTGTTTTTCCTGCTCCGTTACAGCCGGCTATGATATATAGTTTTTTCATTTACTAAAATTCATAACAAATATACCTCAAAAATATTCTGTTTTTAAATTGTTCAAATTCATTAACCAAAAATTACCCTATAACTAAAATCACTTAAAATATTTTGAACGGTTCTATTTTGGGCATTTCGATACAAATTTTCTGCGAAAATTCACTCAATGACCCAAAATGAGTGAAAATTATACTACCCAAATCAAGTAATAAAACCTCACAGGTTTATCCCGTATAGCTATCGGGACTGTGAGGTTTTGGTAATTTCATCTTGAACTAGATCAATTTTTTTCAGCTGAATATTCCGCAGCTTTGTCCTGAACTTAAAAATTTTAGAAATGGGCAAAGTATTAATAATTAATTCCAGCGTTCGAAAAGCGCGTTCACAAAGTAGAAAACTTACTGAATTATTTGTGGAAAACTGGAAAAGCAAACATCCTAACGACCGGTTTACGCATCGCGATGTGGGATTGGCACAAATTCCGCCTATCGATGAGGCCTGGATTGCCAGCGCATTTGTAACACCTGCGGAAAGGACGACCGAGAATCAGCGTGGGGTGAGGCTGAGTGATGAACTGGTGAGTGAGCTGAAGGAACACGACGTTTATGTGCTGGCGGCGCCAATGTACAATTGGTCGATCCCCAGTGGTTTAAAGGCGTATATCGACCAGGTGATGCGGATTAACGAAACCTGGAAATTTAGATCGGGTGTGCCTGATGGCGATTATGTGGGATTATTGAACGGTAAAAAACTCTTTATCCTTTCGGCGCGGGGCGATACGGGTTATGCCAAAGGCGGGAAAAACGAGGTGATGAATTTTCAAACTTCTTATTTACAGTTTGTTTTTGGAATGATGGGTGTAAATGATTCGCAGGTTATTTCGTTAGATAACGAAGAATTTGGCGGGGAACTTTTTGAAAAATCGAAACAGATGATTTACGAAAAAATCAGAACGATTGATTAAAGCTTTGGCTGAAATTGGTAAAATGAAGGTGCTTTTTTTGATTATTGAAGGGATATTTTTTTGAGAGAACTATTATCCATATTACTTAGGCTCTTTTATTATCATTAAGATATTTCACCAACTTATAAACTAACGTAACAGGATTCTGCTGATGAAAAGGCAAATCTGATTGCTTTTTAAAAAGTTTATCAGCACGTTCTATTGCATCCGGTTGTGATGCTCTTTTATCATTTTCTAATTTAGAATAAATCGTTTTGCAAAACCTATAAGTTTTACCGTCCTTTTCATAGTTTAGATTCCATTTCTCACCTAGAAACTTGTAATAAAAAGTTCTATTATGCTTTTGCTCTGTGTAATTGAAATGAAGATAAAACCATAACTCAAAAGAATCATTTGAATACGCAATATTGTATCCTAACAACTTGCCTTTAGTAATAGCATTATCAAAATCAGCAAATTCTTTTTCCCCCTCTTTAAAGTCCATATCAAAAACACACCAAATTTCATCATATTTTGTATCACTGTTCTCTATTATGGAAGCTGTTGACTCAATTAATTTTAATTTGCTTTGACCTTTTAAATCTACAGCTTCTACTGTTAGGGTTAGTACTGGAAAAGCCTCAAAATATAGTTTCTCTGTTTGACCTTCACTAACTATTAAAATCGTCTTATTGGTTTCTTTTACTTCTATTTGATATAAAGATGCATCTACTTTTTTAAGCCAAGGTTTTTGTCCTTTAACATCTGTTTTTTTTTATTGCTTTGGTCTTTTTAGGCATCTTCTTCAGTATTAATTAGTTTACTAAAATCTCCTAAAAATGGAATTGCTCCATACTTTCCTTGAATATAATCTTTTTCGAATGAAGCCGTATTCCTAATTCCTTTAAATTGAACCAAAGAATATAGATGACTAGCTCCATACTTATCTTTTTCCACAAATTCTATTTGATCTCGTCGCAATAAATCAGATGACAAGAGATTTGTATCGTGGGTTGTAAAAATAAATTGAGCTCCACTATTTTCAATTGAATTAAATAATTCTAAAATTTTCTTAGTTAATAAAGGATGAAAACGAGCATCAAACTCATCAATAATTATTGGTCTATTATATTCAATTGCTTCATAAATGAATGGACTTAATTCAAACAGTTTTTGTGTTCCCTCTGATTCGTGATCCCCGAAAAGAAAAGATTCTGTTTCGTTAGAAATCAAATTTTCATCAAATTTCTTTCTAGTAGAAATAAGCAGTTTTCTTTTTTTCCTATCAAAATCTTTACGAATGTCCTCTTCTACATCTTCTGGTAAATCATCAGATGAAATTTCTATAGCATTCACATCTTCAATTCCAATATCTCCATATTTAAGAAAATCAACAATATATTTCTTTTTTTTATCATTATCCAAAGAGTCACCAGCATATTCGTACATCCCTTTATGTCCTAAACCACTAATTACAAAAATCGAGGCTAAGCTCTCTACCAGTTGTTTAGAGAGTTTACCAAATCCAAATGTTGCGAGCGTAGATAGAAATAATGAATTATTTCTGAAAATTTCATTTTCATCTGAATCATCATCTAATAAACTTAACAATTTATTACCTTCACTAAAATTAGTTTTATCTAGTTGAATAACTTCTTGATTATCCCTAATAAAAAAAGGTAGTTCCCTATCATTAGGTTTTCCATAAAGCCATTCTGAAGTGATATTTTCATCATTCGCTTCAAAACCATAGCGATATTTTATTTTTTTATGCCAAAAGATAATTTGATAAAAAGTGGGTTCTTTTTCTGTCTCCGTTGATAGCTTAAAAGGTTCGGTGTAATGTAAAACTTTATCATCTTTAACAGATGTTCTTACAATTCGAATAAATGAAACTAGTGCTTTAATGACATTACTTTTCCCGCTAGCATTAGCCCCGTAAATTGCCTTCGCTTTAAGAAAGGAAATATTTTCATCGTTATTTCCCTGTATTACATTATTTATATCAATTTCTTCTTTTTTTGATTTTATCTTGGCTGCTGAAAGATTCAAAGTTTGAATATCCTTGAATGATTTAAAATTTCCGAAACTAAATTCTTGAATTTTCATCCTATATAAAAATTTACATATATTTTGCAAATATAAGATTAAGAAATGATTTAAAACAACGTTCGTTGGATTGTTTTGAATTTATTTTGGACTTATTCCGAAAGTTATCTTATCAAGATTTTTCTAGCCAAAATCCTGTAATATTAATTACGGTTTACTTTAAAACAAACAAATTTCGATAAGTAATTTAGTCTTCTTTTCTAAAAAATTGATAGGATTATCGTTTGTTAGTTTCTTCTTTTTCCTGCGGAAGAAGTGTGATGATAAGTTGATGGCGCTGCTGTTTTATCTTTACTTGTGCGCCTTCGGTAAAGCCCAATTTTTCTAACCATTTGCCTTGAAGCCGAATTTCGGGAACGGTGTAATCACTTTGCCATCTGCGGCTACGGAATTTCCGATATATTTTTAAAATCCTGAAGGTACCCAATTGTCAACTTTTTATATGACAAATATATTAATCTTTATCGAATTGTCAAATTTTTGTATGACAAAATTGTCGTATAATTCATTGACATTTGTATGGTGGATAAAGAAGAGCTTAAAAAGAAAATAGGCCAACGTATTGTTGCCTTAAGAAGTCAAAAAGGATGGAGCCAATCTGATTTGGCGCGTGCCTGCGCTAAAGACCGGCAGGCGATTGAAAAACTGGAAAACGGAAAAGTAAATCCCACTCTCTACTCGCTGTTAGAAATTGCTAAGGCTTTGGAAGTTTCTTTAAAAAAGTTGGTGGATTTTTAGTTTTCTAAATCGGTTTATTTCTATCTGTTCGGAATAACGAACGCAAGATATAAAAAAAAATGTTCAAATTCGGTATAGTGAACACGAAAGAACAACAATATTTCGAAAAACTAGGGGCTAAAATCAAGCAATTACGGGAAGAAAAGGGCTTAGATCAAAAAGCGTTTGCCTTTGATTGTGAGCTTGGGAGAACGCAGCTTTATATGATTGAAAACGGAAAAACCAACCCTCGTTTGCTTACGCTTATAAAAATTGCCAGGGGTTTGGAACTTTCCCTCCACGAACTTTTAAAAGTGTGTTAGGTGTTTTTGGTGTTTAAATTACTAAAAAAGAGTTTTTGTTGGTAAAAACAGAATCTCAAAAGTACATCAAAAACGGCTTATTAATATACTCATTCTAGCAAACATTTTTGCAATATTCAATTTGTCCGTTATGTTTATTCTCGATATGCACTACTACTAGTTCACAAATCTCTTTATAATCCTCATTGGTAATTGGTGCTTGCTCTGTCCTCCATCCTCCGTGAGAAAGATCATTTATCAAAGTATAGGACTTCGTATCATTCGGAATATTTGTTTTAATATATTCCGCTACACTTTCCCTATGTACTTGAATTCTTTCAAATTTGGTTAATGTTTCTAATATATGACGAATTGAATTAGCAGTAGTATGAGATGGCATCATATTTTTTCTTGCTATTTTATATATATCCAATAAATGAGTTATGTATGGGACAGTTAAATTATTATTGAAATCAGATAATTGACCATTTGCTAAGAGAAGTTTTTTGTCAACTATATTATTAGTTGCTAAGATTCTCATAAAATCATTATTATGAGTAAAAATCATAATTCGTTCTCTATCTACTTTTTCCAAAATCATTTGCAAATCTCTAATAACTCCACATACGGTATAAACGTGAGAAAAATCCATACTTGAAATTGGGTCATCAATAATGAAAAATAATCTTTTATAATCATCATCTGATTCCACTTTTAAATGAGTATCACCTATAAAATATGCAAAAGCAATAATATTTTTCTCTCCTGCACTCAAAATATCCTTTGCCTGCTTACTTTCCAGTACATTTGTCTTAAAAGTTAATCTAAAACTATCATCATCTAAAGTGTATTTTCCAACAAAAAAATAATTTAAGACACTCTTTATTGTGGACGCCACCTTCTTTTTTCTGCTAACTTTCTCTTTTTCCTTTTTCTTTTCAATTTCTCTTTTCAGGTTTGAATAATCATTTCTTAATTCTAGTAAGCTTTTAATTTTCTTTTTATTCTCATCTATAAGATCATCAAAAGATCTTTTACATATTTGCTTTCTTATTGATCTATTTTCTTCATTTATACTGTTTTTCTTATTATTTATGGTAGTAATTTCCGAATTGTTAGATTCAATTATACTATTTAACTCAAGTTTCCTATTCTAAAATACATTTATGGATCTGAAATGCCATTACAAACAAGATCAATTTTAGAATAAACCCATTTGCCGTTACAGCGTTTATGTGCCTTGGCATCAAAGCAC
>NZ_JAKHSK010000024.1 GCF_023499215.1 Zunongwangia pacifica | reverse complement strand
CAAACAATAAATTGCTATAACTTTGTCCTGGAGCATAGTAAGTGCATTTTGAAGTTAGATATCTCAAAATTAAGGACTTATTTTATGCTCCTCTTTTTTATTTTTTAGGAAACTCGAGTTAGTTATAGAAATATCACTATTTTTTGGTAATCTCTTTATAGAACTAGCATGTGCTTCAATAGAGTGAATTGTAAAACGATCAATGATGCATAGTTACGCTAATTGCTAATCTAGCAATATGTAGATAGACCGTGGTTTTTGCGTAAACACAAATTTTGTGCTTGGTCCGTTTCTCCGATATAGAATTGGTCAGCTTTTTCGGAATAAATAATATACACAAAATGCATCATGGAAGATAACAAAAAAGCCACACTAAAACTAGCGTGGCTTTTTGCTCCCCCTCTTGGGCTCGAACCAAGGACCCTCTGATTAACAGTCAGATGCTCTAACCAACTGAGCTAAGGAGGAATATATCAATATGTCTTCAGCATTCGCGGCAGCTGAATTTGCCCTAAAAATTTTTTGCTCCCCCTCTTGGGCTCGAACCAAGGACCCTCTGATTAACAGTCAGATGCTCTAACCAACTGAGCTAAGGAGGAATTTGCAATCAATTTTGCGGATGCAAATATAACGGAATTTTTAATTATCACTAAATAATATTCAAAAAAATAAAGCAGTATTTTAAATAAAATTGGAATGCTAAAAAATATTATTGCTATGAAGCTGAAAATCTATGATTTAGAAATTGATATCGAAAAAGGAAATATTACAGATCAGCCGGGGATTGATGCCGTAGTGAATGCAGCTAATGCGCAGCTTGCACCTGGAGGCGGAGTTGCAGGCGCTATACATAATGCAGCAGGAAAAGATCTTTATGAAGAATGTAAGTCTAAGGCACCTATAGCACCTGGCGAAGCTGTAATCACCAAGGCTTATAATTTACCTAACAAATTCGTTATTCATACACTTGGGCCAATTTATGGTAAGGATAAACCTGAAGATAAAATACTAAAGCAGTGCTATCAAAATATTATAAGACTTAGTGAAAAACATCAAATCAGGTCGGTAGCTATCCCGGCAATTTCAACAGGAATTTTCGGTTACCCTGTAATTGATGCTGTCGAAGTGGTTTTTAATACAATTTTGACGGAAGCAAAAGGGCTAAAACACTTGCAAAGCCTTAAATTTGTATTGTTCAGTAATGAGGATTTAAAAATTTATAAAGATCGATTTGCTGAAATTTAATTAATCATCTTGACAAATCTGACTCGATAGTTAATAGCAAAAAAATAAATCTCGATTATCGAGGGAAAAAAACCAAAATTTTTATGTTCGATTTTACGGCAACCTATACCGATCAATACCAACTTGCCATGTCGCAGGTATATTTTAAAAATGGCAAGCGAAATACCAGAGCGGTTTTCGATTATTATTTCAGAAAAATACCCTACGGTAGCGGTTTTGCTATTTTTGCCGGTTTAGAAGATTTGTTGGAGATCATTACGAAGCTTCGGTTTAGTAAAGAAGATATTCAGTTTTTAAAACAATATGATTTTGAAGATGATTTTCTGGAATATCTGAAGAATTTTAAGTTTTCAGGAAATATTTACGCGGTACAGGAAGGCGATGTGGTTTTTCCAACCCGCCCTGTTGTACAGGTAGAAGCTAATTTAATCGAAGCCCAGATTATCGAAACCATTTTACTGAATTTATTGAACTTCCAAACGCTTATCGCTACAAAGGCCAGCCGGATGCGACTGGTTTCGGGTGAGCGGACTTTACTGGATTTTGGATTGCGTCGCGCACAGGGACCGGGTGGTTATTATGCTACCAGAGCGGCGATGATTGGCGGTTTTAACGGTACCAGTAATGTAATTGCGGGTCGTGATCTGGATATTCCCGTTTCTGGCACGATGGCCCATTCGTTTGTGCAAAGTTATGACGATGAGCTTACCGCTTTTAGAGAATTTGCCAAAGGACGCCCTAAAGCATGTGTGCTTTTAGTAGATACCTACGATACTTTAAAAAGTGGTGTTCCCAATGCGATTACTGTGGCCAAGGAAATGGAAGAACAAGGCCAAAAGTTAATGGCCATTCGTTTAGATAGCGGGGATTTGGCCTATTTGGGTAAAAAAGCGCGACAGCTTTTAGACGAAGCAGGTTTAGAATATGTGAAAATTGCGGCTTCCAATCAATTAGATGAATTTGTGATTAAAAGTTTGCAGGAACAGGATGCCCCAATCGATATTTACGGAGTGGGAACAAATCTGGTGATTGGGAAACCCGATGCAGCTTTAGATGGTGTTTATAAACTTGCATTTTCAGACGGGCAGCCAAGAATTAAAATTTCAGAAAGTTTAATTAAAACCACCTTGCCACATCGAAAGCAGGTATACCGAATGAAAGATGAAAACGGGGAATGCGCAGGGGTCGATGTGATTGCGATGTGCAACGAAAATGAAGCGGAACTGGCTAAAGTTTTTCATCCTTCAGAGCCTTATAAGTTTTTAGATGTTTCCGCTTACCAGAAAGAAGCCTTATTACAACCCGTGATGGAAAATGGCGAAATGAAAATTAAAAAAAGAACACTTTCTGAAATTGCCGAATACAGCAAATCAAGATTAGCCGAATTACCGCTTGAATATAAACGTTTCAACAATCCGCACATTTATAAAGTCAGTATTTCAGAGAAATTAAAAGCGGAAAGAGATCGATTAATTAGCGAACATAAAATGTAAAATGCCATGAAAGCCTTACTTCTTATAGACGTTCAGAACGATTTTATGCCGGGTGGTGCTTTAGCAGTTCCCGATGGAGACACGATTGTACCGATAATTAATAAACTACAGCATCAATTCGATTTGGTGCTTGCCACTCAGGATTGGCATCCGGAAGGTCATGCCAGTTTTGCCAGTAAACACGGTAAAAATGTGTACGAGGTAATCGATTTAAACGGAATCGATCAGGTAATGTGGCCAGATCATTGCGTGCAGGGAAGTAAAGGTGCCGATTTTCATCCTGAGCTGAAATTAGATAAAATTGAAGCTATTTTTAGGAAAGGAACCAATCCTGAAATCGATAGCTACAGTGGCTTTTATGATAATGCCCATTTAAAATCTACAGGCTTAAGCGGCTATTTAAAAGAAAAAGGAGTAACCGATCTTTATTTTGCCGGTTTGGCAGGTGATTTTTGTGTAGCCTTTAGTGTTAAAGATGCTTTAGCTGAAGGTTTTGCTGCTTTTTTAATTGAAGACGCTACTCGAGCCATAGATGCTGAAGGTTTTAAGAAGGCAAAAGCTGAAATTGTTGAAAAAGGAGGAACAATTTTAAATGCCGATGAAGTATAAAATACTCTTTACAATTATTGTTAGTGTGAGTTTTTTCAGTTGTAAAAATGAGCCTTCTGCTGAAGTTGAAACTGAAATAATTCCGGAAGACCCTTACGTGGTACCATCAGATAGTATTCCGGAGCGAACAGAACCTTCCGCATTAGATTTAAAAAAGTATCAACTGTTTATAGATACTACCAGAACTTCAGTTTTTTATAGAAGATTAGACTCGGCCATTACTTCCGAAGTAAAAAAACATCAAAATGCGATGTTTAAGCTAGTTGAAGTTAAGAAATATAACGATCGCTTTTTGCTATATCAACCCTGCAATGGTAATATTCCGCGTTATTATATTGCTAAGGGAGCAGTTACGATGTATGGTCAGCTTGAAAATAATGAATTTCAGCTAAAAGATTTTGTGCTAAAAGCCGGTAACCGAATATTGTTTAAAGACAGGGATGATAAAACGCTAAGTCTTAAAGAAATCAATGCGAATGTACTTCGACTAAAATATGGTAACTCTCCGGCAGTGTATGTGACTAACATTGAAAACATTCTGCAATTTGAGATGATGGTGAATAGCTGTCTGGATCAAAAAGTAAGGGAGTTTGATAGATTTCAGCAGTAAACTTGTTTACCGCAATTTTTAGAATTCTAAATAAAAGGATCTTAAAAATTCAGATAATGAATATATCCAAAATTTAACCAAATATTCCAGTCATTCGATTGGTTTTGCGGGCCCTGTACATCTAAACCTTCAATATAATCGTTGCCGTAGTACTGCCATTTAATTTCGGCCACTAAATCGCTATTCCTTCCCAAACGATATCGTGTGCCCCCACCAAAAAGAAGGTTATAGGTAAACCCGCTATCTAAATTAACCCCATCCTGAAATGCCGGGAATAAAACTTTTGGACTATCCAGGGGACCAAGGTCACTATAAGCATCGGGTATATAATAAACTGCATGTACACCTGCGGTTACATACGGTGAAAAGCGCTCAGAAAAAATTAAAAACTCCCTAATTTGTGTAAAGTGCCATTCCAGCTGCGTACCAAATTCGAAAATATTAACTTCACCATGCATTGCCCTTAGCATTTCCCCTCTAGGGTCGTTTTGATAAGAAATGGGACCGTAATGGTTTTGTAAAGAATGAAAATAATCCAGTTCTGTACGTATCCTAAAAAAGTCTTTAAAATAGTTTGTTTGGTAATTATTTCCGGTATACACAAAATTCATGTAGTGCTGTAACCCTATCCCAAAACCGGTGTTGTAATAAAAATTTCTAAATTCCCCACGCTGGCCATAATCGGTAGTAATAGCCGCCGGGCCGGCAGTAACTCCTATTTCGTGTAGCACTTGCCCAAAACTATAAGGGGATGAAATGCATAAAAAACCGATTAAAAATATAATACGAATCCGCTTCAATACAGGGTTTTAAAGGATTTATAGGCAAATATATAAAAAGAAGATCAGCTTATTTTAAATTGATTTTTTCTTTTTTTTGATGAAATTCAATAGAAAGTTAATATTGTATGAAAATCGAAATTTTTATCGCTATTTTTTATATATCTCATATATTTGCACCGCGAAAAAACATTTTTTTTAAAACAAATTTAAGCGACGCCTTATGGAAAAAAATATACAGGATTTCTTGGATAAAGTGTCTCAAAGAAATCAAAATGAACCAGAATTTTTACAAGCGGTTCATGAAGTTGCTGAAACCATAATCCCTTTTATTGAACAAAATAAAAAATATCAAAACGCTAAGTTACTAGAGCGTATGGTAGAGCCCGAGCGTGTAATCATGTTTAGAGTATCGTGGTTAGACGATGAAGGGAACATTCAGATTAACCGCGGATATCGTATTCAGATGAATTCGGCTATCGGGCCATACAAAGGAGGTTTACGTTTTCACCCCTCTGTTAATTTAAGCATTCTTAAGTTTTTAGCTTTCGAGCAAACTTTTAAGAATAGTCTTACAACGCTGCCAATGGGTGGTGGTAAAGGAGGTTCAGATTTCGATCCAAAAGGAAAGTCTGATAATGAAGTGATGCGTTTTTGCCAAAGCTTTATGATAGAGCTTAGTAAACATATAGGTCATAATACCGATGTTCCTGCCGGAGATATTGGAGTAGGGGCAAGAGAAGTAGGTTATATGTTTGGCCAGTACAAAAGGTTGCAAAATGAATTTACCGGAATTTTAACCGGAAAAGGATTGTCTTACGGGGGTTCTTTAATTCGTCCTGAAGCTACAGGTTACGGTAACGTATATTTTGCACAGAATATGCTGAAGACCAAAAATGAAAAACTAGAAGGTAAAACGGTGGTGGTTTCTGGTTCGGGTAACGTTGCACAATATGCCGCAGAAAAAGCTATCGAGCTTGGCGCTAAAGTGGTAACCATGTCTGATTCTGGTGGCTATATTTATGATGAAGAAGGTATCGATGCAGAGAAACTTCAATTTATCATGGAGCTTAAGAATGAAAAGCGTGGTAGAATTAAAGAGTATGCCGAGAAATATAGCAATGCCAAATTCCACGCAGATAAAACGCCGTGGGAAGTGAAATGCGATGTTGCATTACCATGTGCTACCCAAAATGAATTAGAAGAAGCTGATGCTAAAAAACTAGTGGAAAATGGTTGTATGTGTGTTGGTGAAGGTGCTAACATGCCTTGTACGCCAGAGGCTGTAGAAGTTTTTCGTGATGCGAAAATTCTATTCTCTCCAGGTAAAGCTTCAAATGCCGGTGGTGTAGCCACTTCAGGATTAGAAATGACACAAAACTCTTTACGTTACAGTTGGACTTCAGAAGAAGTAGATAATAAACTTCATGAGATCATGAACGATATTCATGCAAAATGTGTAGAATACGGAAGTGATGAAGATGGCTATGTAGATTACGTAAAAGGAGCAAATATTGCCGGTTTCGTTAAAGTTGCCGATGCCATGTTAGCCCAGGGCGTTGTATAAATTTCAGCCAATATAAATACGATAAAGTCGCTTTTAAAAGCGACTTTTTTTATACCTTGATCCGCCGATTAAATAGGGGTTCCCAAGGATTTATAGTCATCATTTTCTAAAATTCCAATGTTAGTTAATACCAAAGCAATTGTTATTAGTGCACTTAAATATGGGGAGGCAGATCTTATCGTCAACCTGTATTCTTTAGAAAGTGGTTTGCGCACGTATATGTTACGCGGAGTTTTAAAATCGAAAAAAGGAAAGTTTAAAGCCAGTCAGTTTCAACTATTAACGCAGCTGGACATTGTCGCCAGCCACAAAAATAAAGGTACGCTAGAATACCTAAAAGACGCTAAGGTAATTAATACTTATACCTCGCTGCATACCAACATGATTAAAGCCAGCCTGGTGATGTTTATTGCAGAAGTTTTAAAAAGCGCCATTAGGGAAGAAGAAGCCAATCCTGCCATGTATCATTTTTTAGAAACCGCCTTTAGCTGGTTGGATTTACATGATAAAATCGCCAATTTTCACATTATGTTTTTGCTTAAATTATCTGGATTTTTAGGCTTTCAGCCCGATGACTTGAATACCGAACAGCCATTTTTTAATTTACTGGAAGGAACCTTCGAGCCTGTTAAAACAAACGATTATTGTATCGAAGACGAAAATCTTGATATTTTGCGTGCATTTTTAAATCTTGGCTTTAACCAGATGCAACAGGTAAAATTAAGTAGCCAACAACGATCAGGTTTTCTAAAAATGCTATTGCTGTATTACGAATTACATATCGAAGGTTTTAGAAAGCCAAAATCCCTAACCGTCCTCAACGAAATTTTTAATTAATGCGAATTTTTGTTCTTTTAGTTCTTATTTTTTTTAGCGGAAACCTATTTTCACAACACATCATTGTTCTCGATAAATTTACAGAAGAGCCTTTAAGTGATGTGGTGATTTTTAATGCTGAAAAGACCAAAACCAGTCTAAGTAATTTTGAAGGTCGAGCCGATATATCCAAATTCGATGATACTGAAGTCCTTTTTTTTCAGCATGTATCGCATCAATTATTCGACATTAAAAAGGCAGAAATTAAAGACCAGATCGTTTATCTTCAGGAAGACCAGAATAAGCTAGATCAGGTGGTGCTTTCTGTAGCAAAATTTCAACTTCAAAAAGATGAAATTCCGCAAAAAATAGTCAGTATCGACAAAGACGACGTGTTACTCAACAGCCCGCAAACTTCAGCAGATCTTTTAGAAAGTACTGGTCAGGTTTTCGTTCAAAAAAGTCAGTTAGGTGGTGGTAGCCCTATGATTCGTGGTTTTGCCACCAATCGGGTGTTAATTTCGGTAGATGGAGTACGAATGAATACCGCAATTTTTAGAAGTGGCAACCTGCAAAACGTGATCAACATCGATCCGCTGGCAATCGAAAAATCTGAGGTTATTTTAGGTCCCGGTTCCATGGTTTATGGGAGTGATGCGATTGGCGGAGTAATGAATTTTTACACCTTAAAACCCCGATTTTCATTTGGTGCAGAAACCTCGGTAAGTGGTAATTTCTACGGCAGGTATTCTTCTGCAAATAACGAACAGACGTTGCATGCCGATGTGAATTTAGGAAGGCGAAATTGGGCATTTCAGACCTCCGTTTCTTATTCAGATTTTGACGATTTAAAGATGGGTAAACACGGTCCCGACTCGTATTTAAGAACAGAATATGCCGCACGAGAAAATGGAGAAGACATTATTTTACCAAATGAAGATCCGCTTATTCAAAAACCAACCGGATATACACAACTAAGCCTGCTCGAAAAAGTAAAATATATGCCCAATGAAACATGGAATTTTAACCTTGGGCTTATTTATAGTGAAACTTCAGATTATCCAAGATACGATCGATTGTATCGCCGAAAAAATGACCAGTTGCGCGCAGCCGAATGGTATTATGGGCCGCAGCGATGGTTTTTAGGAGACTTCAAAATCAATAAAAAGGGGAATGGCGATTTTTATGATAAGGCACAGGTTACTTTAGCCTATCAGATTTTTGAAGAAAGCCGTCATGATCGTGATTTTGGAAAAGAGATTTTATTTAATACTAAAGAAAATGTTGGAGCGTATTCGGCTAATATCGATTTCGAAAAAGCCTTTAAGGGCAGTAAACTATTCTACGGACTGGAATACGTTAATAATCAGGTGAATTCTGAAGGTTTTCAGGAGAATATAAATTCAGGTACCCGGCAACAAACCGCCTCGCGATATCCCGATAATTCCAGCTGGCAGTCTTTAGCCGCTTACGCCACCTATCAATGGCAGATACAGGAAGCTCTTAACTTCCAGTCGGGTTTACGATATAATCATATTTTGCTGGACGCCAAATTCGATGAAAACCTATATGATTTTCCGTTTAGGGATGCCGATATCAATACCGGAGCATTAACGGCAAGTGCTGGAATAAACTGGAGACAAAACCAGTTTTTACAATGGCGCGTTAATGCCTCTACAGCTTTTAGGGCGCCCAATATCGATGATGTAGGGAAAATTTTTGATTCAGAACCTGGTTCGGTGGTAGTTCCCAATCCCGATTTAAAACCGGAATATGCTTATAATGCTGAAATTGGGGTAAACTGGTTCCCGGCAGAAAATATTCGTTTTGGTTTCACAGGGTTTTACACCTGGCTGGAAGATGCCATGGTGCGCCGTGATTTTAATCTGAATGGACAGAGAGAAATCGATTATCAAGGCGAAGCAAGCAATGTACAGGCGATCCAAAATGCATCGAATGCGCATGTTTACGGATTTGAAGGCATTGTTGAGGTCGATTTTTCGGTAGCGCTACGTTTTGCTTCTAAAATCGCCTTAACTGAAGGCGAAGAAGAACTAGATGATGGTTCAGTGGCGCCTTTGCGTCATGCGGCACCATTATTTGGAAATACCCATTTAATCTGGCATAAAAAGAAAGTAAAGTTTGATCTTTTTGCTGAATACAATGGTGAAATTAGTTATAATGATTTAGCAACTTCAGAGCAGGGGAAAGCTTATTTATATGCCATCGATGCGAACGGAAATCCTTATTCGCCATCCTGGTACACATTAAATTTAACCGTGCAGTACGATCTGGACGAAAACTGGCTGCTAACCGCTTCGTTAGAAAATATTACCGATCAGCGGTACCGTACGTATAGCTCGGGCATCGCCGCGGCAGGCCGAAATTTGATTATTTCAGCAAGGTTTAGGTTTTAGAGGTTTAATCCTTAATTTGTTAGCAAAATATTAGCTATATTGAAGTGGAATAAAACTTTTTTGTTCTTTAAATCCTTCTTTGCATGAAAAAGCTTCTTTTTTTAATGATTTGTTTTTTAGGAACGTTAGCTGTAAACGCCCAGGTTAAACATGTTAAAGTGGTCAGGGATACAGAAACGCCGGTGTTTATCATCAATGATCAGATCATTGCCGGGAGCAGTATATTAAAAAGTATTCCAGAGGAAAATTTTTCTGAAATGCAGTTTTTTAAGGATAAGGCTATAGGTTCTAAAGTTTTATTTGTAGATCAACAAAATCCGGGAATTGTGACTTTAGAGATTCAAAAAGAATTTGAAACAAAGTCGCAATCTGAAATAAATAAATTTTTTGGTCTGGACAGCGAAACAGATATGTATATAAACGGCTATTTACTTGAAGACAAAGATCTAAGATTATATAGCAGCAGTATTGCTAAGGTTGAAGTTTTAGAAAAAGATTATTTAAGACTGGAGTCGAAAGTTTTAAATATTTCAGTAAAATGATTTGCGAATAAATGCTCCATGCATTTGTCTTGAGGTCGTTTATTCAATGATTCAAAATGTTTGCAAAGATAGAATTCAGATTAAAATTGAAAATTATGCCAAATAAATTTTATATTTTATTGTGTTTTTTAGGATTTGCATTTACAGCAAATGCACAATCTTCTACAGCAAACGACAATATTTTTTACTTAAATGTTTTTATCAATGCCAATAAAACTATTTATGTAGAAGAAGACCAAACTTCGTTTCAAAATGTACAAAAACAGGTTGCTGGGATTTTGTGAAAGCTACCGTTTAAAGTAGATCGTAAAATAATATTCCGAATCTTCGGAGATAAAGATCTTGATTTGGGGTATATAAGCGATGTAAATTCAGAAATGAGAAAAGCGATAGAAGAAAATCTAAAAACCGAACGCTATCTTTTAGAAACCAAAAAGCTGAATATCGATGGTGAAAACTGGTTTCAGAAAATCGATTTAAAAGCCTTGGAGCAATGAAGAGTTGAAAATGGCCAATAAACAGGAGGCAAGAATTAAGAACCAGGAAACACGAGAATAAACGTTTTTTATATTGAATTTTGAAAGCTTAATTTTGAATGAACTTTGTTGTCATTTCGACCCTGCCTCGCCGACAGGCAGGTGAAGCGTAGCGGAACGTAGAAATCGATTCTAGAACCTATATCGTAATTAAGATCTCTCCGCTCCGGTCGAGATGACACTCTTTCCTAAGCTGGTTTTAAAATCGATCAAATAAGAAACTATAATTTTAGAGTTATTTTATTACAATTTGGTCATGCTGAACTTGATTCAGCATCTCATAAGGCTGACAGCTGATCGCTAAAAGCTAACAGCTAGTAACCAACAACTAAACCTCTGTAAACTTTCAACCGCTTCGCTATCGACTTTAAAAAAAATATAAAAATACCTCCCAAATATTACCTTTTCTTTAATTCGGTTTTACCAATAGATTAATATTCCTAAGAATGGGTAATTTAAGAAGATAGCAACCGCTGTTTTATCAAAATTCCTTATTTTCGCACATCATTAGAAATTTTGAGGAAATGAGCACAAAGTTCCCTGAATATAAAGGACTTGACTTGCCAAAAGTTGCAGAGGAGACATTAAAGTATTGGAAGGAAAACCAAATATTTGAAAAGAGTATAACTTCACGTGAAGGTGAAAAGCCATTCATATTTTTTGAAGGCCCACCATCGGCTAACGGATTGCCGGGGATTCACCACGTGATGGCAAGATCGATTAAGGATATTTTTTGTAGGTATAAAACTCAAAAAGGATTTCAGGTAAAGCGTAAAGCAGGTTGGGATACTCATGGTCTTCCGGTAGAGCTTGGCGTAGAAAAAGAACTTGGGATCACCAAAGAAGATATTGGCACTAAAATTAGTGTAGAGCAATATAACGAGGCCTGTAAAAATGCGGTAATGCGTTACACAGATATCTGGAACGACCTTACCGAAAAGATGGGATATTGGGTAGATATGGACGACCCTTATATCACTTACAAGCCAAAATATATGGAAACGGTTTGGTATCTTTTAAAGCAGATCTATAACAAAGGTCTTATTTATAAAGGCTATACCATCCAGCCATATTCTCCAAAAGCGGGTACCGGTTTAAGTTCACATGAGCTTAACCAACCGGGAACGTATCAGGATGTTTCCGATACTACGGTTACCGCAATGTTTAAAACCAAAAAAGAGACATTGCCCGCTGGTTTAAAAGAGCATACAGAAGATGTATTCTTAATTGCCTGGACAACCACTCCGTGGACACTTCCATCCAATACCGCGCTTACTGTTGGGCCAAAAATTGAATATGTAACGGTTAAAACCTACAATCAATATACGTTTCAGCCTATCACGATTGTGGTGGCAAAAGAACTGGCGCGTAAACAATTCGATAAGAAATTTAAAGAAGTAGAGAGCGAAGAAGAGCTGAAAACGTACCAGGAAGGCGATAACCTGCCTGCCGGCAAGGCAGGAAAAATACCTTTCCTAGTTGGAGAATCTTACGTTGGGAAAGATCTTGTAGGGATCAAATATGAGCAATTATTGCCATATACGTTGCCTTTTGAACATCCTGAAAATGCTTTCCGTGTAATTTCAGGAGATTTCGTTACGACTGAAGATGGTACCGGGATCGTTCATACCGCACCGACTTTTGGTGCCGATGATGCCATGGTGGCCAAACAGGCAACACCGCCGGTTCCGCCAATGTTGGTAAAAGATGAGAATGATAATTTAGTGCCATTAGTAGATCTTCAGGGGAAATTTAGACCAGAAATGGATGAATTTGCCGGTAAGTATGTGAAGAACGAATATTATGATGATACTGAAGTTCCAGAGAAATCGGTAGATGTAGAAATCGCGATTAAACTGAAGGAAGAAAACAGGGCTTTTAAGGTGGAAAAATATGTACACAGTTATCCAAACTGCTGGCGTACCGATAAGCCAATTTTATATTATCCGTTAGATTCATGGTTTATTAAGGTAACCGATGTAAAGGATCGTATGCACGAACTGAACACCGGTATCAACTGGAAACCAAAATCTACCGGAGAAGGCCGTTTTGGAAACTGGCTGGCAAATGCAAATGACTGGAATTTATCCCGAAGTCGATATTGGGGAATTCCGCTACCAATTTGGAGAACTGAAGACGGAAGAGAAGAAAAAATTATCGGTTCTGTAGAAGAATTAAAAATAGAAATCACCAAAGCTGTTGAAGCCGGAGTGATGGATAAAGATATTTTTGCTGATTTTAAAATCGGCGATATGAGTGAAGAAAACTACGCCAATGTAGATCTTCATAAAAATGTAGTAGATACGATAACATTGCTTTCCGATTCAGGTAAACCAATGAAGCGTGAAGCCGATCTTATCGATGTATGGTTCGATTCCGGTTCTATGCCGTATGCACAATGGCACTACCCATTCGAGAATAAAGAAAAAGTTGAAAAAGACTGGCGTAAAGCCGATTTTATTGCGGAGGGTGTAGATCAAACCCGTGGTTGGTTCTATACACTTCACGCGATTGCGACCATGACTTTCGACGATGTGGCGTATAAAAATGTAGTGTCAAATGGATTGGTTCTAGATAAAAACGGACAAAAAATGTCCAAGCGTCTTGGAAATGCTGTAGATCCTTTCGAAACCTTATCGGTTTACGGCCCAGATGCGACACGCTGGTACATGATCTCTAACGCGAATCCATGGGATAACCTGAAGTTTGATATTGAGGGAATTGGAGAAGTAAGCCGTAAATTCTTCGGGACACTTTATAATACCTACTCGTTCTTTACGCTATATGCAAACATCGATAATTTTACGTATGCTGAAGCAGATGTTCCATTAGAAGAACGTCCGGAAATCGATCGCTGGATCCTTTCAGAATTGCATACGTTAATTGAAAAAGTAGATAAATTCTATGCCGATTACGAACCTACAAGGGCTACTCGGGTTATTTCAGAATTTGTTCAGGAAAACCTTAGTAACTGGTTTGTACGATTAAGCCGAAGAAGATTCTGGAAAGGGGATTACCAGCAGGATAAAATTTCAGCATACCAAACTTTATATACCTGTTTGGAAACGGTAGCCAAGCTTGGTGCACCTGTGGCACCGTTCTTTATGGATGCTTTGTATAAAGATTTGAATAGCACCACGAAAAAAGAGAAATACGAGTCGGTTCACACCGCTTTATTCCCTGTTTTCGATGAGAAATTTGTAGATAAATCTTTAGAACGTAAGATGGAAAAGGCGCAAACAATTTCAAGTTTAGTGCTTTCATTACGTAAAAAAGAAATGATTAAGGTAAGACAGCCGCTACAACGCATTATGATTCCGGTATTGGATAAAGAACAAGGAGAAGAAATTTTAGCAGTACAGGATCTTATAAAATCTGAAGTAAATGTAAAGGAAGTTGAATTGATCGATGATGCTTCAGGAATACTTGTAAAGCAGGTGAAGCCTAATTTTAGAGTACTTGGCCCACGTTTTGGTAAAGAGATGAAACCTGTGGTTGCTAAAATAAATCAATTTACTCCAGAAGATATTTCAACTATTGAAAGGGAGGGTGAAATTAATGTCGAAGTAAACGGAAAAATGATTATTTTGTCTTCCGACGAAGTTGAAATTTCATCACAGGATATCGAAGGATGGCTTGTGGCTAGCAGTGGCAATATAACTGTCGCACTAGACGTTACTATCTCGCCAGAACTCAAAAAAGAAGGAGTTGCGAGAGAATTGGTAAACCGAATTCAGAATATGAGAAAGGACAGCGGATTCGAAGTGACCGATACGATTAATGTAACGTTACAAAAAGACGGCATTGTCGAGGATGCTGTGAAGGATAATATAACCTATATTAAAACGGAAACTTTAACTGCAGCGCTCGAACTTGCAGAAGTAGTAAAAGAAGGAGTAGATGTCGAATTTGACGATGTAACTACAAAATTATTAATCACAAAAAACTAAGCAGCTTATGTCAACCGAAGTAAAAGAGCGTTTCAGCGATGCGGAATTGGCCGAATTTAAAGAGCTAATTCAAGGTAAAATCGCCAAAGCAAAGGAACAACTAGAGATTTACCAAAATGCTTATAAAAACGACGGGAATAACGGTACAGATGATACATCCCCAACGTTTAAGGCATTTGAAGAAGGTAGTGAAACCATGAGTAAAGAAGCGAATTCTCAATTGGCCATCCGTCAGGAGAAATTTATTCGCGATCTTAAAAATGCTTTAATGCGTATCGAGAATAAAACCTATGGGATATGTCGCGTTACCGGAAAATTAATTAATAAAGAGCGTTTAAAGCTGGTTCCTCATGCCACTTTAAGTATCGAGGCTAAAAATATGCAGCGATAAAACTTTACTCGATAATCGAGATTAAATACGTCGATCCCGTCCTGATAACTTCAGGATGGAATGACTTGAAATAAAAATGGTTTTTTCCAGTAAATACCTTATGGGCTTTACCTGAGGAGTTTTAGTTTTAACCGAAATTAAAATGCTTATTAAAGCGTTTTGTCTGGTTATGCCATTAGGTATTTGATCAAAAAATGAAACGCTCCCGTTTTAAGGAGCGTTTTTTGTGCTATAACTAATATGAAAATAGCGAATCGATATTGCATGTTTTTAATGTGTTTTTTTGCAGGAACAGTTATGATGTTAGCTCAAAAGGATACACAGAATATCTTAACTTCAGACTTTAAAGAAGTTATTATCGATGCCGATGAAGTTTTTAAAATCAATATCATTAGTGAGAAAAGAGAGACTTTAAAATATAAAAGTCATTCTGAAGGAGAGTATGTTAATGATATTCGCTTAAAAACAAGTTTAAAAAACGGCAGGCTTTATATCGAAACTCAATATCCACAACAACTGGTAGGTGGTTTTGATAAACTGAGTGCACATAAAGTATTTTCGCTAGAATTAAATCTTTATATGCCAGAAGATAAGCGGCTTATTGTTAGTTCTAACTCAGCTTCTTTGACGGTTTCAGGGAAATTCGAAAGTTTTTCGGCCAATCTTCAGCGAGGCTATTGCAATTTGAAAGATTTTGATGGAAATGCAACCGTTAATACCTATAAGGGAGATATTGATGCTGAAGTAGTTTCTGGAGAAATAATAGCAAAAAGCAGGCATGGTAAAGTTTTGGTCGATAAAGATCTCTACGGAATGCATCAAATTAAATTAACTTCAATTAATGGTGACATAAGCGTGCGAAAAACTAAATAATATTAGTATTTTTGGTGCGTTTTTAACAAAAAAAGAAATGTCTTTAAAGAAAGCAGGCCTAATAATATTTATAGTTCTTTTAATCGATCAGATATCTAAAATTTATATCAAAACACATTTTAAACTTGGGGAAGAAGTTAATGTTCTTGATTGGTTTAGAATTCTTTTTGTTGAAAACGAAGGAATGGCCTGGGGAACCAAAATCCCGGGACAGTATGGGAAACTGGCACTTACGCTTTTCCGTTTAGTGGCCATTTTTGGAATAGGGTACTGGCTGGTAGATTCTGTAAAGAAAAACGGAAGCCGAATTTTAATTACCTCAATCGCTCTGATTTTTGCAGGTGCTTTTGGAAATATTATCGATTCTGTTTTCTACGGAATTACTTTTAGCGATAGTTATAACAAGGTAGCGACCTTTTTACCCGAAGGCGGTGGCTATGGAACACTTTTTCACGGAAAGGTGGTAGACATGCTTTATTTTCCCTTATACGAAGGTTATTTGCCAGAGTGGATCCCGTTTTGGGGTGGTAAATTCTTTACATTTTTTGAACCCGTTTTTAATATTGCCGATTCTTCGATAAGTATTGGTGTTATTTTATTGCTATTATTCAACAAAAGAGCTTTCCCGAAAGAGGAGAAAGAGTAGTAAAGTTTATAGCCGTATAGCCTATAGCTTTCAGCTCTTAGCTTTAGCTTAATTCGCCCAGGGAAATAGTCGTCCTATGTTTGTAATGGGCAGATTTCAATATAAGAAGGGAAAGCAAAAAAAGTACTTCGTCATCTCGACCGGAGCGGAGAGATCTTTTTTCTGGTAGAAGTTAGGATATAGAGAAGAGACGCAAGAATCAGGAAGCAGGCCTATTAATTTTGAATAACTTTATTATTTAGTCTAATAGAGAAAATTTGTAAATTACTGCAAAGGCTTCTCGATACAACAACTTTTGAACCTTGAACTTTTAAACTTTGAACGTCTATCTTGATTGAGATTTCTCCATTCCGCTGCGCTTCACCTGCCTGCCGGCAAGGCAGGGTCGAAATGACGACGAAGTTCATTCAAAACTTAGCTTCAAGAATTCAACATAAAATAGTCATCCTATTTTTGTAATGGGCAGATTTAAATAGAAGAAGGGAAAGCAAAAAAAGTACTTCGTCATCTCGACCGGAGCGGAGAGATCTTTTTTCTGGTAGAAGTTAGGATATAGAGAAGAGACGCAAGAATCAGGAAGCAGGCCTATTAATTTTGAATAACTTTATTATTTAGTCTAATAGAGAAAATTTGTAAATTACTGCAAAGGCTTCTCGATACAACAACTTTTGAACCTTGAACTTTTAAACTTTGAACGTCTATCTTGATTGCGATTTCTCCATTCCGCTGCGCTTCACCTGCCTGCCGGCGAGGCAGGGTCGAAATGACAACGAAGTTCACTCAAAATTCAACATTCAACATAAAAAAGATAGGTCCTATATTCTAAAATCTATATACTTTCTTCGGAGTTATGCAATAATCAAGCGGAATGTCACTGGCGTAAACATCTTCAAAAGCCTCTTCAGCTTCGTAAAAAGAGAGTCCTATTTTAATAATATCAGGTTTACAGGTGCTTAAAAATTTATCGTAGTAGCCTTTGCCATAGCCAATGCGGTGACCATTTTTATCGAAAGCAAGTAAAGGCACAAAAACCACATCTATTTTTTCTGAAAGAATTTCGATGCCGTCTACAGGTTCAGGAATATTCCACCTGTTTTTTTTGATTTTGGTAGTTTCGGTAAGTAAATAATTGATTAAGTGGTTATGCTCGATATCGGTTCTTGGGATAACCACATTTTTATCCTTACCCTGAAGAATGTGTAAAATAAACTCGGTATCCACTTCTTTCTGTTCAGCGATACTTAAGAACAGGTGATAAAATTCGCCTTCCCAAATATCTAATTTCAGCAGATTATTGGCGATTTCTAAACTATATTCTTCAATAACTTCAGGAGAAAGATCGATACGTAAAGTCTTGTATTTTTTACGAAGTTCGGTTTTATTCATCGGTCACTTTTGATGCAGTTGAAATATGAAAAATGGCATCACCCTGATACACAATAGGAGCTTCATTCACATTGATGATATACCCCTGATTTCGGGACTTTATCTTATGCCTGAATTTTCCGTAAGGATCGGTAATCGTACCAATATATTCTCCTTTTTCTACATGCTTTCCGCAGGGAACCTTAAGATGTAAAAGGCCGCTGTACTTAGCACGCATCCAGGTGGTGTTTTCAATCAAAATAGGCTCAGCGTGTGCATCGGGAAGCTCAAATTTAGTTTTAAGCATGTTTAGATGATCCAGAATCCGCATGGTGCCTTCTACTCCCTGTCTTGCAATTTCTTTATTGCTATCCTGAGATTTTCCGCCTTCAAAAAGTAAAATAGGAATGCCCATTTTAGAACAGGTTTCACGATACGACTTAGTAATCGTAGTAGAAACGATGGTAAAGGGCGCTTTAAAGATATTCGCTAATTCGATGCTGTGTTTGTCACCTTTTTTTACCCGAATTTGGGCTACGTTAAAACGGCTTGCCCCACCGGTGTGAAAGTCCAGGCAGAAATCTGCGATTGGTAAAATTTCCTGAACAAATTGAAAGGCAAACCTACCGGCAAGCGATCCGTTTTTAGTTCCCGGGAACATTCGATTAAGGTCGCGCCCATCGGGAAATTCACGAGCCATATTTAAAAAGCCAAAAACATTCATGACCGGTATGCAAATGGTAGTGCCGCATTTAGGCTTATTAATTTCTTTACTAATAAGCTGTCTTACGATTTCTACCCCATTCAGCTCGTCACCATGAATACCGGCGGTAATTAAAACCACAGGCCCCGGATTTTTAGAACGCTCTATAATTACAGGCACTTCTACAGAAGTTGTGGTATAGAGTTTCGCCATATTAAGGTTAATGGTAGCGCTTTTACCGGGTAAAATCTTTTTGCCTAGAATTTCCAGGACGTTGTCTTTGGTGATTTGAGGCATAAATTATATTAGGCGTGTTTCTCTATATATCGAATGATGGTTTTGGCGATATCTTTTCCGGTAGCTTTTTCGATACCTTCTAATCCTGGTGAAGAATTCACTTCAAGAATTAATGGTCCGCGAGAACTTTGAATCATATCTACCCCTGCAACGCCAAGCCCCATGGCTTTGGCAGCTTTTACCGCTGCGATTTCTTCTTCATCGCTAAGTTCAATAGCTTCAGCGCTACCACCACGATGCAGGTTAGAACGGAACTCGCCTTCTTTTCCTTGTCTTTTCATGGCGCCAACTACGTGACCATCTACTACAAAAGCTCTAATATCTGCTCCTTTAGCTTCTTTAATAAATTCCTGCACAATTACGCGAGCCTGTAAACCGTTAAAAGCTTCAATTACCGATTCGGCCGCATTTTTGGTTTCAGCAAGAACAACACCAACACCTTGTGTTCCTTCTAAAAGTTTAATTACTAATGGAGGCCCACCAACCTGACTAATAACTCCGGAAACGTCTCGGGAATAGTTAGTAAATACGGTTTTTGGAAGCCCAATTTTAGCACGAGAAAGTACCTGAAGACTTCTAAGTTTATCGCGGCTTCTTACCAAAGCTTCACTTTCTGTAGTGGTAAATGCCCCCATCATTTCGAACTGGCGAACTACTGCGGTGCCATAAAACGTTACCGAAGAACCAATTCTTGGGATAATCGCATCGACATCTTTTATATAGTTTCCCTTAAAATAAATGTTAGGGTTTCTCCTTTCAATTACAATATCACATTTTAAAGGATCTACCACCTCTACGGTGTGTTTGCGTTTCATCGCAGCTTCGACAAGGCGTTTTGTTGAATATAGTTGTGTATTTCTGGAAAGGATTTTAATGTTCATTTTGTTGGTGTTGATTGTTAAATGATAAATCAATTAGTTGTGGATCCACAATAAATTTGTTGCTTAAAAATTTTCGTCCTAAAAGAACAGGGAAACGCATTTCCTGGCGTGAAGACAAAGAAAGCGAAATTTTATAGATTTTATTAAAAAGCTTTATTTTAGATTCGATCTGGTAACGTTTCTGTATCATTCCATTACTGCTGCGAACGTAAATAATCTCATAGTCTTTAAAAGTGAACTCTTTACCATTATATTGCTCATGCTCTTCGTCAAGAAATTTGCAATATAATACATCGTCTTTTTCAACAATTTCGTCACAGTGGATGGAAGAAGTGTAAGCTCCGGTATCTATTTTTACCGAAATTCCTTCAAGATCCAGCACCGGGAAATCTGCCTTGTCAAAACGTCCAATAATCCTTTTTTTGCCTTCGCTCATATACCCAAGATAGCCAAAATAAATGTTTTACGGTTTTAAGGAATTATAAAATACCTTTAAAACTGCGAATTTCAGCATTACATCTGAGATTCTGAAATAAAAAATGAATGAAGATGCGTTATAAAAATTACTTCAAATTTTCTCGAATTTCTTCAGAATGGCCTAAAGATATTTTAAATTTGAAGTGATGGAAATACCTTCTTTGGATGTACAGTTAAAGACCTTACCCGATAGTCCCGGTGTTTATCAATATTTCGATAAAAACGGGAAGATCCTTTATGTGGGTAAAGCTAAAAATCTTAAAAAACGAGTAACGTCTTATTTTACCAAACGCCATGATAGTCATCGTATAGGCGTAATGGTTAAAAAAATTCACGAAATAAGGCATATCGTGGTTTCTTCGGAAACCGATGCATTGCTACTGGAAAATAATCTGATTAAAAAATTGCAGCCGCGTTTTAACGTGATGCTGAAGGATGATAAAACCTATCCCTGGATTTGTATCAAAAATGAGCGTTTTCCAAGAGTATTCCCTACTCGACGACTGGTTAAAGACGGGAGCGAATATTATGGCCCGTTTACCAGTTTTAAAACAGTAAATACATTGCTCGATTTAATTAAAGGTTTGTATAAACTACGAACCTGTAATTATGATCTTGCTGAAGATAAGATTAGGGAGAATAAATACAAAGTTTGCCTGGAATATCATTTAGGCAATTGCCTGGGACCATGTGAAGGTTATCAGGGAGAAGCAGAATACAATAGAAATATCGATCATATTCGGCAGATCGTAAAAGGAAATTTTAAAGATTCGCTTCATCAGTTTAGGGAGCAAATGCAGGAGCATGCCACTAATATGGAGTTTGAAGATGCGCAGCGAATAAAAAATAAGATTGAAGTTTTAGAAAATTATCAATCCAGGTCTACAGTGGTTAATCCAAAAATTAATAATGTAGATGTATTTTCTGTAATTAGTGACGAGGGTTATGGTTATGTGAATTTCTTGCAGCTTATGCACGGGTCGATTATCCGGTCGCATACCATTGAAATGAAGAAAAAATTAGAGGAGACCGATGAAGAATTACTGGAATTAGGGATCACAGAGATAAGACAGCGATTTAATTCAAAATCTCCCGAAATTTATGTGCCTTTTAAAGTCGATGCCGGTGACGATGTAAAAGTAACGGTGCCAAAACTGGGGGATAAACGTAAGATCGTAGAATTATCTGAGCGCAATGCCAAGTATTATCGGCAAGAACGATTTAAACAAATGAAAATCGTAGATCCAGATCGCCATGTAAAGCGGGTGATGGCCCAAATGAAAGAAGATTTACGTTTAAGTGTAGAGCCAAGGCATATCGAATGCTTTGATAACTCTAATATTCAGGGAACAAATCCTGTAGCGGCCTGCGTAGTTTTTAAAAACGGAAAACCCAGTAAAAAAGATTATCGTAAATTTAATATCAAAACGGTTGAAGGGCCTAACGATTTTGCTTCGATGGAAGAGGTGGTGTATAGAAGGTATAAACGTCTTTTAAATGAAGGGGAAGAATTGCCGCAGCTTATTATTGTGGATGGTGGTAAAGGACAGTTGGGCAGTGGTTTAAAAGCTTTAGAGGCCTTGGGTTTACGCGGTCAGGTGGCGATAATTGGTATTGCAAAAAGATTAGAAGAGTTATTTTATCCTGGCGACCCGGTACCGTTGTATTTAGATAAAAAGTCTGAAACTTTAAAAATCATTCAACAATTAAGGAATGAAGCGCATAGATTTGGGATCACTTTTCATAGAAATAAACGTAGTAAATCTGCGTTAAATACCGAACTGGAGTCTATTAAGGGGATAGGTGAAAAAACGGTGGTCGAATTACTGAAGAATTTTAGGTCATTAAAACGGGTAAAACAAGCTTCAGAGAAGTCACTGGCAGAGGTTGTGGGAAGTGCTAAGGCTAAGATTGTTTACGATTATTATCACTCATAATCTTTATAATAAAAATGAAAAAAATCTTTTGTATCCTATTCTTTTGTAGTTCGATTTTAAGTTTTTCTCAGCAAGAAAAATTGAAGGTTGGTGTTGTTTTGAGTGGAGGAGGCGCAAAAGGGCTGGCGCATATTGGAGTTTTAAAAACGATAGAAGAGGCCGGCGTTCATATCGATTATATTGCAGGAACCAGTATGGGGGCGATTATTGGTGGGTTGTATGCTTCAGGCTATACGGCAGTCGAATTAGATTCGATTGTAAAAAACACCAATTTCAATATTCTTATCCAGGATGAAATTCCAAGAAGATCCATGACGTTTTACGAGAAGAGAAATACCGAGCGTTATGCGCTTACCCTTCCCTTTGATAATTTTAAATTAGGATTTCCCTCAGGATTAAGTAAAGGCCAAAATATTTACAATTTAATGTCTGGCCTTACGGTGCACCTGGATAACGAAAAAGATTTTTCAAAATTGCCAATTCCGTTTTTTTGTGTGGCTACCGATATAGAAACCGGAGAGGAAGTTATTTTAGATAAAGGTTCGCTTGCAAAATCCGTAGCGGCGAGTGGTGCTATTCCCTCTCTCTTTTCTCCTGTAAAAATAGATGGTCGCCTGCTTATCGATGGTGGTGTGGTTAATAATTATCCCGTTGAAGAATTGCGGCGTCGCGGTGCCGATGTGATTATTGGGGTAGATGTTCAGGATTCGCTAGTTAATCGAAAAAACTTAAAAGGGGTGTTCGATATTTTTACACAGGTGAGCAACTTCAGGACGATTAAAGACATGAAAAATAAGATTCCGCTTACCGATATTTATATTCGTCCTGATATTGGTCCTTTTACGATCATGTCTTTTGAAGAAGGCACTGCGATTATCGACTCTGGTAAAGTGGCCGGAGAGCGTCAAATTTCGGCATTAAAACAATTGGCGCAAAAGCAAGAGACGCATGTTAAACCATATCACCGAAAGGTGATGGATACCATTAATTTAAGCCGAATTGAACTTGCAGGGAATACCAATTACCCACGGTCTTTTATTATGGGAAGGCTTCGGTTAAAAACTCCCGGAAAATATAGTATTTCGCAAATAAATGAAAGTATCGACTTTTTATCGGCTACCGGAAACTTTGATAAGATTAACTATTTTTTTACCCACGATAAAGGAGAAGATACGTATGCATTAAACCTTAATATCGATGAGAGTGAGAACAAAACTTTTCTAAAATTAGCCTTGCATTATGACGAATTGTACCGTAGTGCCGCATTGGTGAATTTAACCCGAAAAAGTTCGATTTTCACAAACGATGTTACCTCTTTAGATTTAATTGTTGGGGAAAATATTCGGTATAATTTTCAGTATTATATCGATAAAGGTTATTATTGGAGTATTGGGGTAAAATCCCGATTTAACTCTTTTGATACGCCGGTAGATTATAAGCTTATTGAAGAAGAGGTGAGCGAAGAGGGGCTTAATATTAACCGAATTGATATCGATTTTAAAGATTTTACCAATCAATTTTATGTAGAGACCTTATTTAGGCAAGTAGCTTCGTTGGGATTGGGAGCAGAGCATAAGTATATAAAAATCTCTTCAGAAACAATTAATAGTAATGAAGAAGAGCAGGACGTTCCCGGAACCGAATTCGAAAATAATCACTATTACAGTGCTTTTGCTTATTTAAAATATGATTCTTTTGATAATAAATATTATCCAAAGCGCGGATTTTATTTTAATGGGGATTTTCATATTTATCCATTTTCTTCTGTCCATGATTTTGAAGAGTTTTCTATCGCCAAGGCAAAAATTGGCTATGTTTTTACCCCTATAAGAAACCTAAGTTTTCGACTTTTTTCTCAAACAGGATTTAGAATTGGCGATAGCGACAATCAAATATTAGATTTTCTTTTAGGAGGCTACGGAAATGATCTTATTAATAATATGGTGCCGTTTTATGGTTATGATTTTGTGAGTCTTGGGGGCGATAGTTTTATAAAAGGTCTTGTTGAAGTGGATGCAGAAATAGTAAAGAATAATCATGTTACCCTAAGTGCTAATTTTGCAAATGTAAGAGACGATTTATATTCTTCTGGAAATTGGTTCTCGATGCCAGATTATACGGGCTACGCCTTAGGCTATGGAGTGGAGACCTTTCTTGGGCCGATGGAAGTAAAATATTCTTATTCGCCAGAGATCGAAGAAGGTCAATGGTTTTTTAGTTTAGGTTTCTGGTTTTAATGCGCTTTTCTTTAAAATATTTTTTAATCGCCCTTTTATTTTTTGGAATGGAGTTTTTAATAGCAAGATCCCTAAATGGCGGTTTTATTCGCAACGTGTTTGGCGATTACCTAATCGTATTTGTAATGTATTATTTTTTACTCACGTTTTATAAGTGGCAAAAATTTAAACTTGCTGTTTTCGTTTTGCTCTTCGCTTATCTGATCGAGCTCTTACAATATGTGCAAATTTTAAAAATCCTCGGAATTCAAAAATCCACTGCTACCGATATGATTTTAGGATCATCTTTCGATTGGTTGGATATGCTGGCGTATACTTTGGCATTTTTAAGTATTATTGGTATAGCCAAGGTTTTTAATAAAGAGGTTTGATAACTAAGGGGGTGACTCGCTTTTAAATTTAAAATTTTTCGTCTCGCTTCTTGATTCGAAAATCTGTTTTCTCTACTCTATTTTCTGTATTCTATGCACTAACAATAAAGCAATCTAACTCCTAACATACAAAGAATTTGGCAGAAATAAGGATGCTTCAGCTAGTTCTGTTGAGTGAAAAAGCTTCAGCAACTAACTCAAAACTCCGTAGGCGCAGTTCTTTATTAAAACTCATGGTAGAAATAATCACTTCATCAACATCAAAATCCTTCGCCAAATTAATGATCTTCTCTTTTACGCGATCTGGGGTGCCAGAGATTAATCGCCCTGCATTATAATGTAATCGTTGTTTCTCAAAAGAAGTAAACTGATGATTTCTTACATCTTCAAATTCAGGTAGGTTTTGGTAGTTTCCTTTGTCAAATTGTAGCAGAATATAATCAATATATTTACGCATTTGGTTGGCTTCCTCTTCGGTTTCGCCGCATATCACGAACGAAGAAATTAATGCTTTAGGTTCTTGGCGATCCTCGGTAGGTCTAAAATGTTTGCGATAACTCGCTACTATATTAGGAGAAACACTTCCGTTGATAAACTTTGCCACGGCAAGATTTAAACCCAGATCGGCAGCGATTTTAGCACTACCACCGCTACTACTTAAAATCCACTGTTGCGGGCTTGTTTTTACCTGCGGGATAGCATAAATAGGTGAATTGTTTACTTGCGCATTATCCTTAAAAAAATGATTTAAATGTTGAAGTTGCTGAATATAATCTTCTTCTTTAAAAGTATTTGAAGGATTTAAAAGATTAGCACTAATGCCATCACCACCGGGTGCACGCCCAATACCAAGATCAATGCGGCCGGGATATAAAGCTTCTAACATTCTAAAGTTTTCGGCCACTTTAAAAGCGCTATGGTTAGGTAACATAATGCCGCCGCTGCCCAATCGAATTTGCGAAGTTTCAGCTCCTAACCTTGCCATTAAAACCTCTGGAGCAGAGCCGGCAATAAAGGTAGAATTATGATGCTCAGAAATCCAAAAACGCTGATAACCTAAATTTTCAGCAAGAATAGCAGTTTCTATAGTTTCCTGAATTGCAGCAGCAGCTGTGGAATTGGTACGAACCACAGATTGGTCTAAAATTCCAAGTTTAAGATCATTCATGCAAAATGCTTTTATTAAGTTATTCGGTTTTTAGAGCAATTGCTTACAAACTAATTTAGGATATTGAAGCTTAGTTTTACATTTCATTTAAGAAAGAATGCGCTTGTTTTCTATAAATTTATTATTAGTTAATTTTATATGGTTTTTATTGATAATTTTATAATTTTAGCAAACATGAAAGTAGTCTAATTAAATATTTAATTATGCCTTTTTATCATAAATTAGGTAAGATTCCGCATAAACGACATACCATTTTTAAAAAACCAGATGGGAGCCTTTATTACGAACAGGTTTTTGGAACCATTGGTTTTGATGGGATGTCTTCGATCTCTTACCACGAGCAACGACCTACACAGGTTAAAGAAGTTAAGAAAAGTTATAGCGTAAAACCTGCAATCTCGAAAGAAAATAACTTAAAATCCTACCGATTAAGAGGCTTTAAGATACAGCCAACACGTGATTATTTAGAAAGCAGGAAGGTGATTTTAACCAATAGTGATGTCGATATTATTCTGGCAGCACCACAAAAGTCTACCGATAATTATTTCTATAAAAATGCCGATAGTGACGAGCTCTTATTTATTCATAAAGGCAGCGGAAAATTAAGGACGCATTTAGGGAATCTCGATTTTAAATACGGTGATTATCTACTTATTCCGCGGGGAACGATCTATAAACTCGATTTTGATACCGAAGAAAACCGCCTTTTTATTGTAGAATCCCGAAGGCCCATCTATACGCCTAAACGATATCGAAATTGGTTTGGGCAGCTTTTAGAGCATTCGCCATATTGCGAGCGTGATCTAAGACAGCCTTACGAGTTGGAAACCAATAATGAAAAAGGCGATTTTTTAATTAAAATCAAGAAACAGGGAGAGATTTTTGACACGATTTATGCCTCGCATCCATTTGATGTGGTAGGTTATGATGGGTATAACTACCCTTATGCATTTTCGATACATGATTTTGAGCCTATTACAGGTAGGATTCACCAGCCGCCGCCTGTACATCAAACTTTTGAAACCGATGCGTTTGTGGTTTGTAGTTTTTGCCCGCGTAAATACGATTATCATCCAGAGAGTATTCCGGCACCATACAGCCATAGTAATATCGATAGTGATGAGGTGTTATATTATGTGGATGGCGATTTTATGAGCCGAAATGATATTGAAGCTGGGCATATTTCGTTGCATCCGGCCGGGATTCCGCACGGGCCACATCCCGGTGCGGTAGAACGAAGTATCGGAAAAACCGAAACCGAAGAACTGGCGGTAATGGTAGATACCTTTAAGCCTTTACAACTTACCGAAGATGCCATGGCCATTGCCGATGAAACCTATTACAGATCATGGTTGGAAGACGAGGATCAATAAAAAAGATTCAAAAAATAACGAATATTAAGATTATGTCTAAAGATAATTCATCATTACAATTAGAAAAAGTAATTCCTGAAGCAGATGATTTTCTTCCTATTTTAGGGACAGATTTTGTAGAGCTGTATGTTGGGAATGCAAAGCAGGCCGCATATTATTATCAGCATGCATGGGGATTTCAGCCGGTAGCTTATTCTGGTTTAGAAACCGGGCAGCAGGATAGCGTTTCTTATGTATTGCAACAAGGAAAAATCAGGATTGTACTCACCTCTCCTTTACAACCTTCTGGAGCAATCAATGCGCATATCGATAAGCATGGTGACGGGGTGAAATTTGTGGCTCTTTGGGTAGACGATGCCAAAAAAAGTTATGAAGAAACCACCAAAAGAGGTGCTAAAAGTTATGTAGAGCCTTATGAATTGGAAGATAATCATGGGAAAGTAGTGATTTCTGGAATTCATACTTACGGGGAAACGGTTCATCTTTTTATTGAAAGAGGAGAATATAAAGGCCCATTTATGCCGGGTTACAGAACCTATGCGCCGCTTGCCAAATCTCCAGAGACCGGTTTAAAATATATCGATCATATGGTGGGTAATGTAGGTTGGAACGAAATGAATAAGTGGTGCGAATTTTATGCAAAAGTGATGGGATTTGCACAAATGGTTTCTTTTGATGATAAAGATATTTCAACAGATTATACCGCTTTGATGAGTAAAGTGATGAGTAATGGGAATGGGCGAATTAAATTCCCGATTAATGAACCTGCGGAAGGAAAAAAGAAATCGCAAATTGAAGAATATATCGATTTTTATAATGGTGCCGGAGTGCAGCATATCGCTTTAGCTACCGACAATATTATTGAAACAGTAACTTCCTTACGCGATCGTGGAGTGGAATTTTTATATGTTCCAGAAACCTATTATGATGATTTATTAGATCGCGTAGGAGAGATCGATGAAGAATTAGCGCCGCTAAAAGAACTGGGAGTGCTGGTGGATAGGGATGATGAAGGTTATTTATTACAGATTTTCACGAAGCCGGTTTTAGATCGCCCAACCATGTTTTTTGAAATAATACAAAGAAAAGGCGCGCAATCTTTTGGAAAAGGAAACTTTAAGGCTTTGTTTGAAGCCATTGAAAGAGAGCAAGATTTGCGAGGAACGCTAAAATAATTGTAAATAATTGATTTTTAGATAATTTAAAGGTGTGTTTTTAATGTAAAAATCAGTATTTTAGTTAAAGTCTGTTTTTAGCTTTTTTTAATAGGATAAAATGCAGAATTTTGCGCTCGCATTTTTGGAGTGGTTACCAAATTTGTTTTTTCATAATTTAAGTTTTAGTTGGTTAATAAGACAAAAAACCTCGTCATTAATTTGATGGGGTTTTTTGTTTTGATACATTTGGAATAGTAATTGTAAATCACATAAAAGATAGTCATTCAATATAACACTGTTTCAAATTTAAACCAATGGTTCAAAGACTTACAATTACGATAATACTACTTTTCTTCGCACTTACTTCACATCAAGCTCAAAATGCCTATGATGCTGGCGAATGGTTTAAATTCAGGATACATTATGGTCCATTTAATGCAAGTTTTGCAACGCTTCAGGTAAACGAAGCCAATTTAGAGGGGAGACCGGTTTATCATGTTGTGGGTAAAGGTAAATCTACCGGAATGCTGCACTGGTTTTTTAAAGTAGATGATAATTACGAAACGTATATAGACCGTAAAACGGGGCAACCTTATAAATTTATACGTCAAATCGACGAAGGTGGGCATACTAAAGATTTAGAGATCGATTTTGATCATAAATCAAATAACGCTTATGTTCATGATAAAAAGCATGATAAGAAAAAGACCTATACTACAAAGGAAAATATCCATGATATGTTGTCTGCATTTTACTATCTTCGCAGCAACATAAACGAGGAGTCGCTGCAACCCGGCCAAGAGATATTCCTTAACCTTTTTATCGATGATGAAAGTATGGATTTTAAGGTGAAATTTTTAGGGAACGAAGTGGTAAAAACCAAGTTTGGAAAGGTAAATGCGCTAAAGTTTAGACCTTATGTAATGGCAGGTAGAGTTTTTAAAGAGCAGGAAAGCCTTACTTTTTGGGTAAGTGCAGATAAAAATAAAATACCTTTAAAAATAAAAGCCGATCTTGCTGTAGGATCGCTTGATGCTGATCTTGATGCTTATAAAGGTCTAAAATACCCCTTCAGGATTATTATAGATTAGCATGGAAATTAAACCCGAAATAGCCGAGAGAATAGAATTACTTGAAGAGAAATTCAGAAATTCTGGTCAGGATATGGGGTCTTACTTAGATGGTCTTTTATACGACCGCTATTTAACATATTGGGATTATATAAGTTTAGATACGTTGCTGAGTTTGCAAAAACCAGAGACACATTTCCCAGACGAAGAGATTTTTCTAACCTATCACCAGATCACCGAGTTATATTTTAAGCTGATTATCCACGAGCAAAAGCAGGTGATCGAAAATCCTAATTTAACCGCTTCTTATTTTATTGAAAAACTGAATAGGATGATACGTTATTTTAGGGTGCTCATCAATTCTTTTGATGTGATGATTAAAGGGATGGAGCGTGAGCAGTTTTTAAAATTCCGTATGGCATTATTGCCGGCAAGTGGTTTTCAGTCGGCTCAGTTTAGAATGATCGAGTTTTATTCAACTCCGGTTGAAAATCTTGTAGAGCATAAGATTAGAAAAAACTTCAGTTTAAATAATTCTATCGAAGAATTATTCGAAAATATTTACTGGAAGAAAGGTGGTATAGACCTTAAAACCGGTGAAAAAACCTTAACTCTAAAACAGTTTGAAAAAAGATATACGCCCCGCTTTTTAAGAATTGCAAACGAGGTTAAAGGAAAAACCCTGTATGGTCGTTATCAGGGCCTGGCAGCTTCAGAAAAAAACAATTCAAAATTAATCGAAGCACTACGTACTTTTGATAGTAGTGTAAACGTTAACTGGTTGTTGATGCATATAGGTGCCGCATATAGACATCTGGATCATGGAAAGAAAACGGTAAAAGCCACTGGTGGCACAAACTGGAAAGAATTTTTACCACCGGGATTTCAAAAAATATCTTTTTTTCCTGAATTGTGGAGTGAAGAAGAACACGAAGAATGGGGCAAAGAATGGATAAACCACATGTTTAATATTGAAAATAAGAATTAGAAATTGAAGAAATTTAGTTTTTTATTCCTGCTATTATTAGTTTTTGCGGGATGCAAGGAAGAAACAAAAGATCAAGCCGTAGCAGAAACTAAAAAACCAGCGCCCAAACCTATTGTAAAAGAATTTGGGTTTGTTTTGGACGATTTTGATATAGTAGTAGATACCATAGAACGAGGAGATAACTTTGGATATATTCTGGATAATCACGGGGTAGATCGTGGTAAAGTTTTTGAAATTTCAGAAAAAGTAAAAGATACTTTTAATCCTGCCAGGATCACTGCGGGTAAAAAATATATTATTTTGAAAGCTAAAGATTCGGCTCATACACCGCTTCATTTTATCTATCAGAATAACAAAATCGATTATACGGTTTTAAACATTGGCGATAGTATTTCTGCCTATACCGCTAAAAAGCCGGTTTCTATAAAAAGAAGGGAAGTTTCTGGAGTAATTACGTCCTCACTTTCCGAAGCTATGCAGGCACAAGGTTTAAGTAATCTGCTGGTTTATCAATTATCAGATATTTACCAGTGGAGTATCGACTTCTTTAAACTTCAGAAAGGAGATCAGTTTAAAATGATCTATCACGAAAAATATATCGATGATACTATTTTTGCCGGAATAGAAAGTGTAGAGGCAGCAGTTTTTAAACATTCAGATCGTCCTTTTTACGCGTTTAAGTATGAGACAGATTCAATAACAGGACAGGCCAGTTTTTATGATGAAGAAGCAAAAGCCTTGCAGAGCTTTTTCTTAAAAGCACCGCTAAATTATAGTAGGATCTCTTCCAGATATCAGCGAAGAAGATTTCATCCGGTACAAAAAAGATGGAAGGCGCATTTAGGAACAGATTATGCCGCGCCAACCGGAACACCAATAAAAACAACGGCAGATGGGGTAGTAATTGCTTCCAGTTATACTTCGGGTAACGGTAATTATGTGAAAGTACGCCATAATAAAAAATATACCACACAGTACCTTCACATGAGTAAACGAAATGTAAGAAACGGGCAGGCGGTAAAACAAGGCGACGTGATAGGTTTTGTTGGCAGTACGGGGTTGGCTACCGGGCCTCATGTGTGTTATCGATTTTGGGTAAATGGTAAACAGGTAGATCCTTACAGCCAAAATTTACCGACAGCCAAGAAAATTGAGGGAGCTAAAAAAGACGATTATTTTGCTTTTATCGAGCCGCTAAAGACAGCACTGGATAAAATACCTTATAAAAATATCTAAAACCAAGATTTTGTGTAAGATTTGGTGGTTTTATCTACTAAACTTTCACAATAAAAAATTGAAAAATGAAGAATATAAATCCAACCAAAACCCAAGCCTGGAAAAAATTAGAAGCTCATTATGCTGAGACAAAAGACCAGTCTTTAAAATCGCTTTTTGAAAACGATAGTGAGCGTGCAGCAAAATTCACCACCAAATGGGACGATTTTCATGTAGATTTTAGTAAGAATAAAATTACGGAAGAAACCAAAGCACTTCTTATCGATCTTGCCAATGAGTGTGGATTAAAAGAAGCTATGGATGCTTATTTTGGGGGTGAAGCCATTAATAAAACTGAAGGGCGACCGGTATTACATACGGCTTTAAGAGCTTCAAAAGATGCCGATATTAAAGTAGACGGTGAGAATGTAATGAGCGAGGTTGAAGAGGTTAAAGCAAAAATAAAAGCTTTTTCTTCTGAAGTTATTCAGGGAATTACGAAAGGATATACAGGAAGAGATTTCACGGATGTTGTAAATATTGGAATAGGAGGATCTGATCTTGGCCCCGTAATGGTAACTGAAGCTTTAGAGTTTTACAAGAACCATCTAAATGTTCACTTTGTATCGAATGTTGATGGAGACCATGTACATGAAACAATAAAGGATCTAAATCCTGAAACTACCTTGTTTGTTATCGTTTCTAAGTCTTTTACCACTCAGGAAACCTTAACCAACGCAACGACTATTAGAAACTGGTTTATGAAAACGGCTCCTGAAGAGGCGGTTTCTAAACATTTTATTGCCGTTTCCAGTAATGTGGCAAAAGTAAAAGAATTTGGAATCGACGAAAATAATATCTTCCCAATGTGGGATTGGGTTGGTGGTCGTTTCTCACTTTGGAGTGCAGTAGGACTTTCTATAAGTTTAGCGATTGGATATCCAAATTTTGACGCTTTATTAAGTGGAGCGCAAAAAATGGATGAGCATTTTAAACAAACAGCGTTTGAAAATAATATTCCTGTATTGGCTGGATTGTTAAGCGTTTGGTATAACAATTTTTATAAAGCAGAAAGCGAAGCGGTAATTCCTTATTCTCAATACCTGCATAGATTGCCGGCGTATTTGCAGCAGGCAGTGATGGAGAGTAACGGTAAAAGTACCGACCGTAATGGAGATAAAGTAGATTATCAAACCGGGGCGATTATTTGGGGAGAACCAGGAACAAATTCGCAACATGCATTTTTCCAGTTAATACATCAGGGAACAAAATTAATCCCGGCCGATTTTATAGGATTTAAAATGTCTTTATTTGACGATAAAGATCATCATCATAAATTAATGGCCAATTTCTTTGCACAAACAGAAGCCCTACTTCAGGGAAAAACCGAAGATGAGGTTCGTGAAGAGTTGTCTTCAAAAGGAATGAGCGAAGCGGAAATTAAGGAGTTATTACCTTTTAAATTATTTGATGGAAATAAGCCAACAACCTCTTTTTTAATTGATAAACTAACACCAGAGAGTTTAGGCAAGTTAGTCGCCATGTATGAACATAAGATTTTTGTACAGGGGGTAATTTGGAATATCTTTAGTTACGACCAGTGGGGAGTAGAATTAGGGAAGCAATTGGCAAGTACTATTTTAAAGGATATAGATAGCAAAAAGGTAGATAATCATGATTCCTCTACAACCAATCTTTTAAAGGCTTTCCTGGATAAGTAAGTTTTAAAATAACTTTATGTAAAGCTTAAGCACCTCATTTTGAGGTGCTTTTTTTATATCATGTTTAAGATTTCTTAATTGTCAATTAACTAGTAAAAGAATAAGATTAGCCAACTTTAGATTTCAATTAAAATCAAAACAAACTAATAATGAAAAAACTTTTACTAACCGTAATCTTATTTTTGCCGTTGGCTATTTTCGCTCAGGGAATTGTAAGAGGAACAATCGTCGATTCAGAAATGCAAAGTCCGCTTCCTGGAGCAAATATTCAAGTAGTGGGAACTAATAATGGAACGACGACAAATTTTGATGGAGAATTTGAGATCGAAGTAATGTCGAATACAGGGGTTATTAAAATTACCTTTGTGGGATATGCTACAAAACGTATTAATTTTAATGTTACTAACGGGGATCAGGATTTAGGGAAGATTGCAATTAATACTGATGAAAATGCACTTTCAGAAATTGTTTTAATTGGTTCAGGAGTGATCGATCTTGAAGATGATCGTGCTACACCAATTGCCGTATCTACAGTAACATCTTCTGAAATTCAACAAAAGTCTGTTGGGAATGTGGAGTTTCCTGAAGTAATGAAGAACATTCCTTCAGTATACGTCTCTAATCAGGTAGGTTTTGGTGATTCGCAAATGTTTTTACGAGGTTTCGATCAAACAAATACCGCTTTCCTGTTAAACGGGCAACCTATTAATGGAATGGAAGATGGTAAAATGTATTGGTCTAATTGGAGTGGTATGACCGATATTGCAAATGCCGTACAGGTACAAAGAGGACTAGGTTCTTCTAAACTAGCAATTTCTTCGGTTGGAGGGACGGTGAATATCGTTTCTAAAACTACAGATAAAACCGAAGGTGGTTTTGCAAGGTTTTTAACTGGGAATGATAGCTTTTTAAAGTTTACGGCAGCTTATGATTCTGGTTTAAATGATAAAGGATGGGGATTTTCGGTTTTGTTGGACCACTGGCAAGCGCATCGTAAATTTTCTGAAGGTACTTTTGGAGAAGGTCAAAACTATTTCTTCTCGGTAGGAAAATTAATGGGAGATCATAATTTCAATTTCTTGATTTTTGGTGCGCCACAACAGCACGGTCAAAGATGGTCGCAGCCAAAAGAGGTTTTAGAGGAATATAGGAAATACAATCAGCACTGGGGTTGGGATAAGGACAAGATAACATCAGAAAGAGTAAACTTTTATCACAAACCAGTAATAAATTTAAACTGGGATTGGAGTATTTCGGAAGCATCAGATTTGTCGACAGTGCTTTATGCCTCTTTTGGGCGTGGTGGTGGAACCGGTCCCAGAGGTAATGGTTTAATAAGGGAGCCAGATTATAACATAGCTGGTGGGATTAGTGGTCAGATAGATTATGCTGCGATAAGAGAACAGAATTCTCAAATAGGTATTGGGGGAGATTATAGCAATCCTTTAGGGGCTGGATATATTAGAAGAGCATCGATGAACAATCATGCTTGGTATGGAATGATTTCTAATTTTAAAACTGAGCTTTCTGAAAACCTAAGTATGAATGTTGGTGCCGATTTTAGATTTTATACCGGAGACCATTTTAGACAGGTGATCGATTTTTATGATTTAACAGGCTGGTCTAATGATCGCCCCGATGATCGTATCGTTAGGGAGTCTTTTAGTATCAATCCTTGGTCGACTTTATTCGATTATGCAAAGAAAGACGAAAGAATAAATTATGATTACTCTGAAGATATTAACTATCAAGGAGTCTTTGGACAATTAGAGTATGCCAATGATGCATTTTCGGTTTTCTTCCAAGGAGCTTTATCCAATCAATCCTATAAACGAGAAGATCGTTTTGCAAAAGATGCGAATGGAAACAAAACGACCAAAGAATCAGACAAAACTAACAAAGTGGGATATAATTTGAAAGGTGGAGCGGCTTATAATTTTAATGAAAATCATATTTTGTTCGCTAATGCAGGTTTTTATTCGCGGCAACCATTCTTAGATAATATTTTTGCCGGAACAGCAGAGCTTGCAGATCCAGAGGTAGATAACGAAGAAATTACAGGCTTAGAAGCGGGTTATCGCTTCGAAATGAATAATATCCAAATTAACCTGAATGTTTATAGAACCGAGTGGGCAAATAGGTTTATAGCCAATGGAAATACTATTATTGATCAAACTGGAACACAAATAGATATTAATAGGGAGCAAACAGATGTAACCCAGTTACATAGGGGAGTAGAATTAGATGTAAAATATAAAACGTTTAACGGTTTGCATTTTGGGGCATATACATCAATAGGTGATTGGGAATATTCAGGATCTACTCCTTATAGAACTAGGGATTTTAGGGATAATACTTACTTTACAAATGATGATATAAGTGATTACAAAGATCAAAATGGGAATGCCCTACCCGCCAATTTCTTTAATGGAAATGTAGACCTTGATGGGGTAGAAGTGAGTAATGCGCCTCAATTTTCTCTAGGGGCTAACGTTTTATACGAGTTCTTTAAAGGTTTTGAAGCGGGGCTGGATTTTAACTACTTTGATAGATTATACGAATTTGTAGATGTTGCAGATGTGGTTGCTCAGGGAGCATCTTATGAAACGACTAAGTTGGATAGTTATGCGCTGTTCGATCTTACCGCGAAGTATGAGTTTGACTTTGGAGGAAACAATTTTATATTTAGAGGAAATATTTATAATCTTTTTGATAATGAATATGTAGCGCAAACAGATGCTTTTGGTGTATTTTTTGGTTTAGGAACTACTTGGAATGCAAGCCTCACCTATAAATTTTGACTATCTTCTTACTAATATCTTAATTAGACAGCCTTTTGATGATGTATTTTCATTAAAAGGCTGTTAAATTTTTAATAAGGTTAAAAGTATAAGACAAAATACCTTATGTAAATAACTTTTAAGCTCTCAATTTCAATGCTTTCAAAAAATGTTTTAGTTTTGACACGCATTAAGATGTTAAATAAAAATCCTTAACATTACGTTAAACTTGGATTTTGGAAGAATAACTTCTTTTGCGCCGAACTAAAATCAAATCAAACAAGTGCAATGAAAAAAATTACAAATCTATTATTTGTAGCGTTCATGATGTTAACTGCCTTAGCCCAAGCTCAGGGAGTTTTAACCGGTAAAGTGGTAGACGGTGAAACTGATACACCTCTACCGGGTGTAAATGTAATTGTAGAAGGTACATCAATTGGGGTTACTACCGATTTTGACGGGCTTTTTACAATAGAGGTTGATAAAAATCAGGGTGTACTTAACCTATCTTATGTTGGTTTTGCATCAAAATCTGTAAAATTTACTATCGCTAACGGTGAAGAAAAGGATCTTGGTACTTTATCGCTGCAAATGGATGAGGGAGCTTTAGACGAAGTTTTGGTAACTGCATATTCTTTAGCAATTGACCGTAAGACACCAGTAGCGGTTTCTACAATTAAATCTGAAGAAATAGCATTGAAATTAGGAACTCAGGAGTTTCCTGAAATACTTAAAAGTACTCCAGGTATTTATGCCACAAAACAAGGTGGTGGATATGGAGATGGCCGTGTTAATATACGTGGTTTTAGCTCTGAAAACGTTGCTGTTATGATTAATGGTGTGCCGGTTAACGATATGGAAAATGGAGCGGTATATTGGAGTAACTGGGCAGGTTTAGGAGATGTTACTTCTACAATGCAGGTACAAAGAGGTTTAGGAGCATCTAAAGTAGCCGTTCCTTCTATAGGGGGAACTATTAACATTGTTACCAAAAGTATAGATGCTGTAGAAGGTGGTAAAATATCCTCTTCAATTGGTAATAACGGATATTTAAAATATGGAATGACATATTCTACAGGTCTTTCTGATAAAGGTTTTGCAGCGACAGTTTCTGCATCAAGAATTAAAGGTGATGGATATGTTAATGGTCTTCAATTTGAAGGATATAATTATTTTGTGAATTTATCTCAACAAATTAACCCAAATCATCTTCTTTCTTTTAATGCGTTTGGTGCTCAACAAGAACATGGTCAACGTTACACTAGGGAGACTATAGAAGAATATAAAAGAACAGAGCAGGGACCAAAAAGATTTAATGCCGATTGGGGATATAAAAATGGAAAAATTTATAATTCTTCTTATAACTTTTATCATAAACCTCAGATGTCTTTAAACCATTATTGGACAGTTAGTGAAAAAACAAATATTTCTACTGCTCTTTATGCTTCTTTTGGATCTGGTGGAGGTCGTAGAACAGAAGGTGATAAGATAGGATCTGATGAATATAGAATTGGGGGATTCGATCAGCCAATAGATTTCGATAAAATTGTAGACGAAAATAGAGAAAGAGGTGCTTTAGGAGCAACAGATATGATTTTTGCTTCAAATAATAGCCACCAGTGGTATGGTATACTTTCTACATTCAAAAATAGAACTACTGATAAATTAACTATTTCAGGAGGAATTGATGGTAGATATTATATAGGTTCTCACTGGTATGAAATTACTGACTTGTTAGGAGGTGATTATTGGTTAAACGATAATTCTAGTGATTTAAATGCTGGACAGGCTTTACAAGTAGGAGATACTTTTGGTAAAGATTATGATGGTAAAGTGTTACGAGGGGGTGTATTTGCTCAAGCAGAGTATGATATTTTAGATAATTTTAATGTATTTCTAGCTGCAGATATTTCTAATACTACTTATAGTGTAGAAAATAATCTAAAAAATATCGAGAAAAAAGAATCAGATAAAGTAGACTTTTTAGGATACGGAGTAAAAGGAGGTGCGAATTATAATTTCACAGATAATCAAAACGTATTTGCTAATGTAGGTTATTTTTCAAGAGCTCCTTTTCTTACCAATGTATTCTTAAATGCTACTGGTAGTACAGAAGCAAATAAAGATGCTGTTAATGAGAAAGTATTTAGTACTGAGTTAGGATATGGGTTTAGACTTCCAAATTTAAAAGTTGCATTAAATTTATATCGTACTCAATGGATAGATAAATCTATTGCAGGAAGTTATAGTAATCCTGCTGATCAAAATACTAGATTGTTTTATAACCTTCAAGGTGTAGACGCAGTACACCAAGGGGTAGAGTTAGAGTTATCATATAATGTAACAGATAACTTTAAGTTTAATGGAATGCTTTCTCTAGGAGATTGGAAATGGACTAATAATGTAGAAGGTGTGAAACAAGATGAAAACGGAGAAGTTATAACTGGTGATGACGGGAACCCACAAAAGTTATTTGTATACTCTAAAGATTTGAAAGTAGGAGATGCTGCTCAAACTACTTTTGCTGTAGGAGCGAGTTATGATTTTGCTCCTAAATCAACAATTTTTGTAGATTATAATTATGCTGGAGATATGTATTCTTCTTATTATGTAGAGGATAGAGATGACTCTAAGCAAGAAGGAATAAATACTTGGAAAGCTCCAGATTATGGACTTTTTGATCTAGGAATTAAGCATACATTCGATTTTGGTCCTTTCCAAGCATCATTATACGGAAAAATTAATAACGCATTGAATACCGAGTATATCTCTGATGCGAATGATCAAGGCAATGGAGCTCAAAATGCGTTGGTTTATTTTGGAGCGGGAAGAACTTACAGTGTAAGTTTTAACCTTAAATTTTAAAAATTAAAGATAAAAATATAGAAATGAAAAAAATTTTCACTCTAATAGTAGGTTTAACAACACTTTTCTCAGTTGGTTGTGATCCTATGGATGATATTTATGATGATCTTAATATTCAGGATAACGAAATTCAAGGGAATATAGATTATACTTTAGAAGAAAAGGATTATACAGATATTTTAGATCTTAACTATTCAAATTTTAATAGTGTAGATGATGCAAAAAGTTTAATCCCTCAGGTTTTAAGTGAAAAGTATCCTGCATTAGGTAAAGGGTCTTTAGCTTCTGTTACTTATGATATTTACTCTTCTCGCCCCAAAGAGGATAGCTTAATTGTTTATTCTGCTACAAATGATGATTATGCTAAATATGGTGATGATAAATATCCTAATTGGGATGGAATGAGCCAAATTTATGATTTTCTAAAAGGTGAATATCCAGATGCTGAAAATAGGACATTAGTTTCTTTAACTTATGATTATTTTGATGGAGGAACTAAAGAATTGAATAATGGGTTCTTTTATGTTAATGGCGAGTGGATGTTTATCCAAGGATTCACGCAAGAGGAATATGCAGAAATGGGAGAAAGCTATGCGAACTTCTCAAATGAAGATGAGGCATACCAAAAAATCCCTATTTACTTAAAGGACAAATTTAAGTATGAAACTGTTGAAGCTGGAGATATTCAACCAATAATGTACAAACTATATAAAAGTGGTAAGACTGTTAGCTATATCGCATATTTTATTTATGATGGTGAAATGTGGTCTATCTATGATAATGTACTAAGCCAAACCTTACAATTTGGTCATGATGGTGAAACTTGGATTCCTGATAATACAATTCAGTATTCATTCACATCTGAAGATTATACTTTAGCCGCTAATGAACTTTCATCTAAATATCCTGATGCTACAGATAATTTGAGCAATTATGGAAACTTTAATAAATCCCGTTGGGATGATGATATGTTACTAGAAGCGATTAATGTGGTATTAGATAATTTATCTCCAAATGCTGAAGTAGGTCAAAAATACGTCGTAAAATATACGGTTTATGCTGGAGGTACTTCAGATGAGACAAGGTCAGTAATCAAATCAGAAGATGGTTCTTGGGTAGATTTATAATCTTGTTAGCCTTGTAAAAACAAAACCTTTCGTATTTTAAATGCGAAAGGTTTTCTTATTTATTAATAAAATGAAATGATTATGAAGAAGTTTTTATGTTTAATTTGTCTTGCCGCAATATTAGGATGTAGTAGTGACGATAGCGATGCTCCGGTAGATCCTACAGATGATATAGTAAAAGAGCTTCCCGAAGCAGTAGATGATGAATTTAACACGATAGAGGATACTGAATTTAAAATTACGGGATTACTGGATAACGATATAGTTCCAACAGGTACGCGTTTAAAAGAATTTGATACAGAAACAGTTGCTGGAGGGGAAATTGTGGATAACCGTGATGGAAGCTTTACTTATCGCCCAGTTGATAATTTTACTGGTGAAGATAGTTTTACTTATACCATTTGTGATAAAGAAGGAAATTGCTCTACGGCGACGGTAAAGTTAATAGTGCAAGATACGGGTTCCCCTAAAGCAGTAGATGATGTTGTTATTGGAGTAACTGGAGTAACTATCATAATTGATGATCTTACCGATAATGATGATTTGATTGACGGAGCTAAAATCACTAGCGTAGAGAATGGTGAAAACGGAACAGTTGTTTTAAACGGGGATCAAACTGTAAGTTTTACTCCTGCTGCAGATTTTCAAGGAGAGGCCAATTTTACTTATACTATTTGTGATGATGACGAAACTCCTTCCTGTTCTACTGCTACAGTAACTGTTAAAATTTCAGAACCTTTAGCATTCAATATTCCAGCTGAACTTCAGGAGTACTATAAAAACACCGTTTTTTCGGCAAATTCAGAGATTACAAAGGAGTCAATAACAGATTTGACTATTGATATGCATACCACCATACTTACTTACTTCCAAAGACATGATTATTTATATAGTGCAGATGCCGATCCAGACAATCAGGATGATGTAATTTTAATGTATTCTGGAGAAAGAAGATACTGGCAGGAATATACATCAAGTAGTAATTCTTACTCTCCACAAACTTTTAATACTGAGCATATTTACCCTCAGTCAAGATTATCTTCAGAAGATGCGGTTACAGATCTACATCATTTGCGTTCTGCCGATGCTAGTATAAATTCTTTAAGATTAAATTATCCTTATGCTGATGGTAATGGAGAATATGGTCTTGTAGGGAATAATGAACAATGGTATCCCGGTGATGATTGGAAAGGTGATGTAGCAAGAATGATTTTCTACCTTAATATTCGATATGGTGAGAGTTTTGATAACGTTGGAGGTTTAGATCTTTTCCTTAAGTGGAATGTAGAAGATCCTGTTTCAGAATTCGAAATGCAAAGAAATAACGTAATCGAAGCTGCACAAGGTAACCGAAATCCGTTTATCGATAATCCATATTTAGTGACCCTTATTTGGGGTGGAAGTGATGCCGAAAATCGATGGGAATAACCTATTTTTGTAAAAAAGAAAATTATGTACCAAACTATTCAATTTATACATTCCTACTGGGCTTATTTAGTAGTTATAATGCTTACCATCGCTTCGATAAGTGCAATTATTGGTTGGGTTTCCGGTAAAGAATATAGTGCCGGTAATTTTAGAATATCCCTTTTTACGCTTATCGTTTCTCATATTCAGTTACTTATTGGTATTGTTCTTTACTTTGTAGCACCTTATTTTAAAATGTGGGGCGAAGTTGGAATGGGCGGAGTAATGAGTGATGATACGCTAAGATTGTATAACCTTGAGCATCCTCTTATGATGATTATCGCTATTGCTTTAATTACCATAGGCTATTCAAAACACAAGAAGAAATTAACTTCTACGCCAAAATTTAAAACACTGGCGATATTTTATACGATTGCTTTGGTGGTACTTCTTTCAAGAATTCCTTGGAACGCATGGTTATAAAAAATTAACCTTCAAAATATCGAAAATCCCTGTTTTTAACGGGGATTTTTCTTTTTTATAAGATAAAGATATACTGGGAAATGATCGCTATAGCCACCCAGGTAGCCATTATATCCATAACTTCGGAAGGGGTATCCTTTATACTGCCCCGTAGAGGTCACCAAATAATCTTTTTTGAAAACTCCTGCTTTGTAATACTGAAAATGCTCATAATTTTTAGTCAGCAGCGTTCCGGATATTAAGATCTGATCAAATAAATTCCAATTGTCCCGATACGCTAAACTGCCAACACCGTTTTTATATAACTTTAGCATCGGATTATAAAACTGAAATTGATTTGGACTTTCTGAAGTCTTCAGCACATTTTTTACATTCTTGTTTTTAGGATCGTCATTAAAATCCCCCATATTGATAATTTTAAATGAAGGATTGATCGCCCAAAGCGAATCGCATATTTTCCGGTTGACCAATGCTGCCGATTTTCGATAATTTCGGCTTGCTTTTTCGCCACCACTTCTGGATGGCCAGTGATTTACCAAAAAAGCAATTTTTTCATTTTGAATTTTTCCGGTTACCAATAAAATATCCCGAGTATATTTTCTTTTTCCTTCCTTGTTTTGTAAAGGAACTGCAATAGCTTTCGATTTTATCGGAGTAAATACTTTAGAATTGTAGAGTAGTGCATTGTCTATCCCGCGACGATCTGGCGAATCAAAATGGATAATTTTGTAGTTCTTATTTTTTAAGTTTTCAGTGTTTAATAAGTCTTCAAGTACACTGTAATTTTCTACCTCACATAATCCAATAATCTCGGGACTATGGCCAGAGAATTCCGTCCCAATTTCTGATAATACCCGTCCAATATTGTTTAATTTAAGCGTATATTTTTCTTTAGTCCAGGCATCTTTACCTTCAGGTGTACGATCGTCATCAAAAGTAAAATCATCATTTTCAGTATCAAAAAGATTCTCTGTGTTGTAAAAAGCAATGGTCAAAACATCGTAGGTATCCCGACCTTGAGCAAGCCCAATTCCGCAGTATAAAAGAAAAAGGACTGTTAATAATTTAGTAGTCAAAATCTTACTATTTTAAGTGATTGCGTTAAAAATCTTAATTTTTATTGATAAAGTTATACGGTTTCGAATACTATTTGTTAACTTGAATATCTAATGTATTGATTTTCAGTGAAAGGATTGGTCTTTTTTTGGATGATTTCAATGTCTTTCGGCTTTTTACAGGCCCAGGAAAGGTTAATTTCTGGACAAATACTTAACGCCAATTCTCAGGAGGTGATTGCTGGCGTTTCGGTGAGTATAGAAAATCATTTTCTAAAAGAAACCACAGATGTCAACGGGGGATTCACTTTAAAATTCGACGATTTAGAAATGGGAAATTATATATTGAACATTTCTAAACCTGGTTTTGAGTCGTTGCGCTTACCTGTACTTCTGGATCAGGCAAGTTTAAATTTAGGGGTTATTAGGCTAATTCCAGATGTCATCGAAGAGCAGTCACAATTGGGAAATATAAATTTAAGCGAAAATCAGCTGGACGATGATCAGATAGATGCTGGCTTTTCATCGATTTTAACCGCTGGCAAGGACGCTTTTTTAAATGCTGCAGCTTACGATTTTAGTCAGACCTATTTTAAACCACGGGGCTACGATAGCCAATATGGGAAAGTAATGATTAATAGTATTCCGCTAAATAAAATCCAAAATGGCAGGCCGCAATGGAGTAATTGGGGCGGATTAAACGATGTGCAGCGTAATCAGGATTTTAATTTTGGCCTTACTGCAGTGGATAATAGCTTCGGAAGCCCTGCCGGTACTACCAATTTTGTAATGCGGGCATCAAAGTACTCAAAAGGAGGTCGTCTTACTTTATCCGCAGCCAATAGAAGCTATCGCTCCAGGATTATGGCCACCTATAGTTCGGGAGAATTAAAAAATAATTGGTTTTATACGCTATCCCTTTCAGGGAGATTTGCTGAAGAGGGTTATATTGAAGGAACTTCGTATAAGGCGAAGTCAGCTTTTCTTTCCGTAGAAAAAAAGATAAACAAAAATCACAGCCTGAATGTTGCGGCAATTTATACGCCTAATATTCGGGGAAAATCAGCAGCGATCACCAATGAAGTTTTTGATTTAAAAGGAAGAAAATATAATAGCTATTGGGGGTTTCAGGGAGATGAGATCAGAAATTCCCGGCAACGCCGGGTAGAGGAGCCTATTTTGATGCTGAATCACTTTTGGGATCTTTCAGAAAATACGAAGATAAATACCAATGTTGCTTATCAGTTTGGACATATCGAGAATACCAGGATCGATTATGGAGGTACTAATTTAGTGCGATTTAACGATGAGGCCTCTTATGAAGGCGGAGGGCAAAATCCAGATCCCGCCTATTATCAAAATTTGCCAAGTTATTTTTTAAGATCTGAAGGGAGAGAGAACTACGAAGCAGCATACAAAAGTGCGGCGGCATTCAGGGAAAATGGACAATTAAACTGGCAGGCGATTTATGGCGCAAACATGGCTGAAACCAATAATGGGAATAATGCGGTGTATGCTTTAACCGAAGATCGCAATGATGACCATTCCATGTATCTTAACGCTATTGTTGATCATACCATAAATGCAAAGTTTAAACTGAATGGCGGAATTAATTTTCAGTATTTGCAAAGTCATAATTATGCGAAAATCGACGATCTTTTTGGCGCAAATCATTTTCTGGATATCGATTTCTTTGCTGAACCCATAAATGATTATTCGTTAGAGCAGGTTGCTCAAAGCGATGTACAAAATCCCAATCGTTTAGTGACCCAGGGTGATATTTATAAATATAATTACGATCTAAATGCCAATAGTCTTCAAGCATTTTCACAACTTCAATTCGCAACGAAGCATATCGAAACTTACTTTTCTGCAAAAATGAGTTTTACAAATTATGAGCGTTTTGGTAATTACCAAAACGGATTATTCCCGGATAATTCACTTGGGAGAAGTAAGGAACTGAATTTTATCGATTTCGGATTAAAATCTGGAATAACGTATCATTTTACAGGTCGGCATTCCGTTTCCTCTAATCTGTTTTTTGCCAGTAATCCACCAACACTACAAAATAGTTTTGCCAATCCGCGGCAAAATAACACGGTGGTTCAGGATCTGGATAGCGAACAAATGTATAGTGTAGACGCTACATACCGTTATCGTTCGCCAAATTTCAATCTTAAAATCAGCGGCTATTTTACACAATTTCGAAATGTGACTGATGTCTCTTTTTATTATGTAGATGGTCTTTCTGGTTTGGGGAGAAATACAACAACCGCTTTTGTTCAGGAGATTCTTTATGATGCCGAAAAGCAGCATTTAGGGATCGAGTTTGGGGCTGAAGCTCAGGTAACTTCAACCATAAAATTAAAATCGGCTGTAGCGCTAGGGCAGTTTATCTATTCCAATAACCCTAATTTATATTTAACCAGCAATAATTTTGCCGGCAATGTGAATTACGGGGAAACACGTTTAGAGAATTATCGGCTCGCAAATGGACCACAACAGGCCGTGCAGTTAGGTTTTGAATATCGTGATCCCGATTACTGGTGGTTTGGTTTTACGGCCAACTATTTTGCAAATGCGTTTATCAATGTGAGTCCGTTGCTTCGAACGGCAAATTTTGCTACCGATACCGATGGTTTGCCGTTAGAAAATTATGATGCGCAATTAGCCAGAAAATATCTTAAACAGGAAAATTTAGGCGATTATTTTCTGCTGAATGCGATTGGAGGAAAATCCTGGAAACTGGGTGATTATTATGTGGGCATTTTTATAAGCCTTAATAATATACTGGATAAGCTTTATAAAACGGGCGGTTACGAACAATCCAGAAATGCAAATTTCACCAGTTTGCAGGAAGATCGGCAACGTGAAACACCGGTTTTTGGGAATCGTTACTGGTACGGCTATGGTACCACTTATTTTGCTAATCTTTATGTTAGGTTTTAAAATGAAGAAATTTCTAAGCCTTTTTATACTCATTTTGATCAGTTGTGTGAAGACCGATGATTATAACGTGCCCCAAAGCCAGCTTCCCAAGAATGTAGGCGTAGAAGGCACCAAAATCAGTCTGCGTGCAGTAAAGAATAGTTATAATGAAGAAACAGGGGAGATCTATACATTTTCAGGAGATCATTATTTTGAAGGCTATGTAATTTCGTCTGATCGTGCCGGTAATTTTTATAATGAACTCATTCTTCAGGATCATCCTGAAAATCCCGAAGCCGGTATACAAATTTTGATTGATGAAAATGCACTCTATCAGCGTTATAACTTCGGAAGAAAAGTTTTTGTAAAATTAAACGGACTCAGTATTTCGAAAAATAACGGATTAATTCAGTTGGGGAAACAAAACAGGGGTGATCTCGATCCAATAACGCCTTCAGAAATCGATGAATATCTAATTCGTTCAGAAATTATAGAAGACATCATTCCGCAGCAAATCAAAATTGGGGATTTTTCAGCAACTTTATTAAGTACTTATGTGCAGTTAGATCATATTCAGTTTAACCGAAATTTAGTGACACCAACCAATAGCACTTTTGCGGCTGAAACTTTCGATCAATTTGATGGTTTACGCCAAATAGAAGAATGTGGTAGTGATGATACGGCTTTGCTAAGCACAAGCACTTATGCCGATTTTAGATGGCTTAATTTGCCGGAAAACTCAGGAAGCATATTGGGTGTTTTAGGACGTGATTTTTACGATGATTTTTATATTATTCAGGTGAATTCTTCGGAAGATTTGTTGTTTGAAGGGAATCGCTGTGATTCCGAATTTTTTAGCTGCGGCACCAATACTACGGAAGGTGAAACGATTTTATTTGAAGAAAACTTTGCTGAAATCACCAACGAGAATAAATTAGATCCTTTAGGGTGGACTAACCTAAACGTAAACGGAGGAGAAGAGCGATTTGTGGATGCCACGGCTAACGGGAATAGAACGATCAGAATTTCGGCCTATAATACCGGGGAGAATCCGTTGGAGGCCTGGCTTATTACTCCGCCCATAGATCTTTCGCAAACACTAAATGAAGTTTTGTCTTTTGATATTAAAGCCTCTTATGACAACGGAACTATTTTGCAGGTTTATGTAAGTGAAGATTTTGATGACGATCCAAAGAATGTAAACTGGCAGTTGTTAGAAGCCAATATTCCTATAGGGCCTTCCAGACAAAGTGGGGTGAATTTTACAAATTCTAAGATCGATCTTTCCTGTTTTACTGCTGAAGTTTATATAGGTTTTCGTTATCAGGGAAGAGATCCTTCACGCACCACAACTTATGATATTGATAACATAAGAATAACTGCTGAATAATTATTTTCGTAAAAATTAAAACCCCAAACAATCAAAGAATGAAACTTAAACTAGCTGTGATATTCATTGTTTTTAGGATATATTTTATGAATGCACAGGATATCACGGGTTCCTGGAAATGGACTTCGCCAGACGGTTTCCAGCAATTTGATATCGAACTGGAAAAGATTAGCGACAAAGAATACCGCGGTAAACATTGTGCCATTTTTGATAATGGCGAGCGTATAGATTGCGCTAATGATGACACCTTCTCTATTGTATTACTTAAAATCTCTGAAGGGAATTTTGCCGGCACCATAGAAAGTAGCTATGAGCAATCCCAGGGTAAAATAAGAATGCAATATCATACTCAGGAAGATGTGCTGTATTTTAATCTTACTAAAAATCCACCGGGAATTTTTTATTTGCCTGAAGAGGCTATTCTAACCCGTTGATTAATCCCTGATAATTTCTTCGGTTTTATAAGGCGACCAGATTTCGTAAATAGCATCACCGGCCGAGCTTTTACCACGATGATGCCATTCGTTGTTTAGGATTTGATAATCGAAAGTTAAGCTGGCACCCACTCTAAAATCGTCTTTAGAGAAAAACTCGATATTTTCGATATATCGGCCATATTTTGCCAGGTATGATCCGCCACCTGTCGCAAAGAATTCTCCGGTGGCCGAGTTGTAAGCGATCCATTGAAAACGTGTTCCGCTAAGAATTTTTATAGTTTTACGATCTCCAATTTCCCGTTTTTGCATTTCACCATCTTTCTGCCGACCAGTAATGATCCAAACTCCTGAAAGCTCGTCCTGATAATCACCGATTTTAAGCCAGGTTTGTGTGAAATCCTGTTCTTTAAATTTTAGGGTGTCTTTGGTCACTTCAACAACAAGATTATTGATATTTCCCACTTTTTCTTTATTTGCCGAATTGAACTCGAATTTTTCGGTATAAGAAGATCCTTCAACTTCATAAATTCCACCTTTGGCATTTTTAAAATCATAGTCACCTTCTTTAGTGCCTTCAGCAAAAAAAACATCCTGATAAATACGAACCGTAGTAAGCTCAACAGGTGTTTTATTTTCTGAAATTAATTCCCACGATCCCTCTAAACCTGCTAAACTTTGTGAATTACCAAGCTGAAATATACTGAAAGCTATAAATGAAAAAAGTATCTTCATCACACCAATTTTTGATAATGAAGATACTAAATTTACTCGATAATCGAGACTTAATGATTATCCGTAATTTGTAATAATTTGTTGTTTTCGTCATTCCGGACTTGATCCGGAATCTCATACTGTATTGAAAATCAATCTATTGTGATGAGACCCTGAATCAAGTTCAGGGTGACCACACCACATTATGATTTATTGCGGACATTCAAAAAAATTTATTTTTTAATATTTTTTGCCCCGAGTTCGTTTGATAATCGCGGTTTGTTTCTTTTGAAGAATAGTGATTGATTACTTTTCTTCTCCGTATTTATCGTATTCAGGGTATAGGAAGTTGTTATAGGGAAAGCGTGTAATATGAATTTTACGAACAGCTTCGTAGACTTTCTTTCTAAAATGCTCCATATTCTCTTTTTCTAATGCCGAAATAAATAATACGTTATCACCAAGACGGTTCATCCAGGTTTGTTTCCATTCGCTTAACGTGTAATGCGCGGTTGTTTTTTCGGTAATAAGATCATCTTCAGCAATTTCTTCAGGTACATATTGGTCGATCTTATTAAAAACCATAAGCGTTGGTTTATCTGAACTTTTTATTTCATCCAGAATTTGATTTACTGAGTCGATATGCTCTTCAAAATTAGGATGTGAAATATCGACTACATGCAACAATAAATCGGCTTCTCTAACTTCATCTAAAGTCGATTTAAAAGATTCTACAAGCTGTGTAGGTAGCTTTCTAATAAACCCTACTGTATCGGTTAAAAGGAACGGCAAATTGCGGATAACCACTTTTCGTACCGTAGTGTCCAGGGTGGCGAAAAGTTTGTTTTCAGCAAATACTTCACTCTTGCTAATCGTGTTCATTAAAGTCGATTTTCCCACATTGGTATAGCCTACCAAAGCCACCCTAACCAATTGACCACGATTACCACGCTGCACTTCCATCTGTTTGTCGATAGTTGCCAGTTTCTTCTTCAGCAAAGAAATTTTATCACGAACTATACGACGGTCGGTTTCGATCTCTGTTTCCCCGGGACCACGCATACCAATACCACCACGTTGTCTTTCAAGGTGCGTCCACATCCCGGCAAGTCTTGGTAATAAATATTCGTATTGGGCAAGTTCTACCTGAGTTCTTGCATAGCTGGTTTGTGCACGCTGGGCGAAAATATCAAGAATAAGATTGGTTCTATCCAATACTTTACATTTCAGTATTTTCTCTATGTTTTTTTGCTGGGCAGGCGATAGCTCATCATCAAAAATGGCGGTACCAATTTCGCTTTCAGCAACATAATTTCGTACCTCTTCCATTTTCCCAGATCCAATGAAAGTCTTTGGATTAGGAAAATCCATTTTTTGCGAGAAACGTTTTGCAACTTCTCCGCCGGCAGTATAGGTAAGGAATTCTAGCTCATCCAGATATTCCTCTAATTTATCTTCATTTTGGTCCTTAGTGATGATCCCAATAAGAACCGCTTTTTCGTAACTTAAATCTGTCTTTTCAATCATAAATACAAAGGTACACAATAGATTAGTATTGTGATTTAGCACGTAATTTTTTCAAAATAATTTAACCAAAAAAAGAGGCTGTCTACAAACATCCAAAAACGTCATTCTGAACCTGTTTCAGAATCTCATCTCATTGATTTAAAAATAGTTATGAGAACCTGAAACAATTCCGATAGCTATCGGAACAGGTTGACTAAAATTGAGTTTTTAGACAGCCTCTTAAAATTTAGTATTTTGAACGGTTTAGAAGCTGTAATTAAATCCTAAACCAAAAACTTCTCGTATCTGAAATGCTCCTACAGCATTATCATCATATATGGCCTGGAAAATAAAATTTGTTGACAATAAGTCGTTAATTTTCATCTTTACATTGATCGTGTAATCAATATCCACATTTTGAGGATCTTCCAGATAGTTAGAATAGAGATTAAGAATGTTTTCCATTTTTACATTTTCGATAATATCGAATTTAGCATAGGCTGAAAGGGAAGCACCAAGCTCGAATCGAGACGATTTTCCTTCATCCACACCAAAATAATCACCGTCCTGATAACCTTCTACACTGGTAAAGTAAGAATCTACAAAAATAAACCTTGCGGTAGCCGGGGCGATGTTTACATAAAAATTCTCGTTTTTCTTCCAAAGCATACCGGGACCAAATTGCAGGTAGGCGGGAGAGAAAAAGTTTGTACGTTCTGTACGGATGGTTTCACCCGTTTCGGCATCTTTACTAAACGTATAACCTTTGGTAACCTGAGTTCTGAAATTTGTAAAAAATGAATAAAACCAGTTAGAACCTTCTACTTGTTTACCTGCAACCGAGTTAATTTCTAAACGATCACTGGTTTTTCTGGCAAAATCGTCTCCTTTTTGTTTTGTAAGTCCGTAATCCACTAAAATTTTAGAATCCCAGGTAAAATCATCTTTTAGATAATTAAAATCATAATTAAAGATGAGGTTTCCTGCGATATTAGACGTTCCGCCACCGGTCCATTCGGCATTAAATGCCGACTGATTAAAAAGTAGCTGGATGTTACCTTCTGTTGTCCATCCTTCTTTCTGTTCTTCGCTGTCATCTTCCTGAGCTTGCATGTTTAGAAATCCCCCTAACATTAGCAGGCTAAGTAAAATCTTTTTCATTGGTTAGTTGTATTTGGATTAGTTTTTTGGTTTTTTGTATAGTGGAACCGAAGAGCATGCTTCGCCATACATGATACTTTTGGCTATTGGCTGTAGTTTGCTTATCAATAGCAAATAGGCATTTTTGGGAACAGGTTTGTTAGCGCAACCTTTAATGATTACCGGTTTATCTTCTAATTCTGAAAGATCCATTTGCTGAATAATTTCAGTATAAAGAATATTTTCTAAATCGTCGAGGCTACCGGTTACGGTCTTTTTAGCGTATGGTTGAAGGTAAGTGGCAATAAGCATATAGGCCCACGCCGGGATAATAGCATCGGTACTGCAATGTAAAGCCACATAGCAATCCTGATATTGGCTCCAATCGTAATTTTTTGCTTCCTCTCTAAAAGTACTTTCACGTAATACAAAACCTTCCAGCAACCAGCTTGAAATATCAAAAGCCACTCTTTGGCCTTTTGGATAATAATCTTCCAGGTTAAAAGTGACTAATGTACTGTTTGCTACTCGATTTACAATTTCTCCTGTAGCCATACACGTTCTTTTATAATAATCCTAATTCTAATTTAGCGCCTTCACTCATTAAATCCTGACTCCATGGCGGATCGAAAGTAATTTCAACCTCACAATCGTTTACTTCATCCAGTGATTTTACTTTTTCTTCCACTTCCTGTGGTAAAGACTCAGCTACCGGGCAGTTTGGTGTAGTAAGCGTCATTAATATTTTCACATCATAATCTGTGCTTACCATTACATCGTAAATAAGTCCCAGCTCATATATATCTACAGGGATTTCGGGATCGTAAATGGTTTTTAAAACTTTTACGATTTTTTCTCCCAATTCCTGAGTGTCGATTTCCTGTTCCATTTTATTTTAATTGGGTTTGATATGCAATTGCATACATTTTTAGTTGTTTGATCATACTTACCAATCCGTTGGCGCGGGTAGGGGATAAGTGTTCTTTTAATCCAATCTCGTCGATAAACTGAGTGTCTGCTTCAAGAATATCTGAAGGATGGTGCCCAGAAAAAGCTCTAATTAAAATGGCTACAATTCCTTTGGTAATGATCGCGTCGCTATCTGCGGTAAATTCAAGTTTCTCACCGTTTAACTCGGCATGAACCCAAACTTTACTCTGGCAGCCTTTAATTAAATTTTCTTCAATTTTATACTTCTCATCAATAAGCGGAAGTGATTTTCCAAGCTCGATCATATATTCATAACGCTGCATCCAATCGTCGAACATTGAAAATTCATCTATAATTTCCTCTTGTATTTCTTGTATAGATTTACTCACTTTTTTTCGGTTTTTATAAGGCTAATTAAAATCTGGTTATCATTCGATAATAACTTAAGCTCTTTTTCAGAAAAACTAAATTTCTCTATGTTGCGCAATACTTTAGAGATCGTATTTTCATTCTGCATTGCTCCCTGACAAAACTTCCTGGTACTTATGGCGTTAGAAAATGTAAGCTTATTTTTACTAATCTCATAACTAGCACCAATATTATTACAATCTGTAGTTACCGCAAGTGTTTTGTTTTCTGAATTAAAGTCAAATATAAGATTCCCAAGATTTTCAGTGCTATTATCCAGTGTTTTAACCGAATATTTACCTGAAATTTCGGAATTATTTAACGTTTTGTGTTCAGCCTCGCTAAGATTGGGCGTTTCTTTAGGTTTGTTTTCCTGTTTACAAGCGCTTAAAAAGAGGAAGCTGAAAATCGCTAAAATCACTAAGGATTTATGCCAGCATGGCTTTGGCTTTAATAACGGCTTTGATAAATGCATCTATTTCTTCTTTTGTATTATAAAACGAAAAAGAAGCGCGAACCGTACCGGGAATTTTATAAAAATCCATAATGGGTTGTGCACAATGGTGCCCGGTTCTCACTGCTATACCCAATTTGTCGAGAATCGTACCAATATCATACGGGTGCATTCCATTAATATTGAAAGAAATTACCGCTGTTTTTTCTTTTGAAACGCCATAAATCTCCATTCCGTCGATTTCCAGAAGTTTTTTTGTTGCATAATGAAGGAGCTCTTCTTCGTAAGCAGCAATTTTATCAAAACCAAGATTATTCATATAATCCAGTGCTGCTCCAAAAGCGATACCACCACAAATATTAGGGGTTCCTGCTTCAAATTTATGCGGAAGATCGGCATAAGTGGTTTTCTCGAAAGTTACCGTCGCAATCATTTCGCCACCGCCCTGATAAGGTGGTAGTTTATTAAGCCATTCTTCTTTTCCGTACAGCATACCAACACCTGTAGGGCCACACATTTTATGTGCAGAAACCACGTAGAAATCTACATTTAAAGCCTGTACATCGGCTTTAATATGCGGTGCTGCCTGTGCCCCATCAACTAAAACGGCCGCATTATATTCGTGAGCTTTGGAGATGATTTTTTCGATTGGATTTACGGTACCTAAAGCATTAGAGACATGATTTACAAATACAAGCTTGGTCTTTTCTGAAAGTAATTCTTCGAAAGCAGAATAGATTAATTCTCCTTTCTGATTCATTGGGATTACTTTTAAAAGGGCTCCTGTTTTTTCAGCTAAAATCTGCCACGGCACAATATTAGAATGGTGTTCCAGTGCAGAAACGATAATTTCGTCACCTTTTTTCAGTAAAGAACCAAAGCCATTGGCTACAAGATTGATCCCGTGAGTGGTACCTGAAGTAAAAATGATTTCATGAGCCTTTTTGGCATTAAAATGCTCCTGAATTTTTTTACGGGCCTGCTCATATTTGTCGGTAGCCTCTTGTGATAAAGCGTGTACGCCGCGGTGAATATTCGCGTTGTAATTAGAATAATAATCTACAATCACATCGATAACCTGTTGTGGGGTTTGTGAAGTTGCAGCATTATCAAAATAAACGAGAGGATATCCATTTACTTCTCGTTTAAGAATAGGGAAATCCTCTCTAATTTTTTCTACGCTATAGGCTAATGCTTCAGTAGCTGTACTCATATCTTAAAGTTTTTGCTGGACAAAATGGGCTACTTTAAAAATAGCTTTATAGATTGAAACCTAATTCAATACCAAGTTTTTCAGCAATAAGATTGTTGATTCTTTTCTTGATCTCTGGGATTTTTACACTTTCTAAAACGTTATTAGCGAAAGCGTACATTAATAATCCGCGAGCTTCTTTTCTGGGAATTCCTCTGGATTGTAGATAAAATAGTGCATCTTCGTCTAATTGTCCTATCGTACAACCGTGACTACAACGTACATCATCTGCAAAGATTTCTAGCTGAGGTTTGGAGTTGATGGTGGCTTTATCATCTACAAGAATATTATTGTTAGATTGATACGCGTTGGTTTTCTGCGCTTCTTTTTCTACTACCACTTTACCGTTAAAAACCCCAACAGATTTATCGGAGAAAATCCCCTTATAATCCTGGTGACTTTCGCAGTTAGGATAAATATGGTGTACTAGCGTGTTATGATCTACATGCTGTTTGCCTTCAATAATGGTAACTCCCTTTAGGGTAGAGTCAATACGCTCACCTTTTTGATAGAAATTAAGATTATTCCGGGTAAGGTTACCACCAAAAGAAAAGGTGTGTACAGAACAGTTACTTTCGTCTTTTTGTTCGATAAATGTGTTATCGATTAAAGATGAAGTTTCTTTATCATTCTGGATTTTATAATAATCTACAATGGCACGACGGTCTGCAAAAATTTCGGTAACCGAATTGGTTAATACAGGATGATCTGTTAAACTTTGGTGTTTTTCGATAATCTGTACATGAGAATTCTCATCGACCACAATAAGGTTTCTTGGCTGAAGTAATAAAGAAGATTCATTTCCCGTAGAGAAATTAATAATCTGAATTGGCTTATCTGCCATGATATTCTTATGAATATGAATATAAGCACCTTCTTTGGTGAATGCCGTATTTAACGCATTAAGACCATTTTTTGGAGCAAGCTTATTAAAATAATTGTCGATAACCGGCTTGAATTTGTCTTTATTTAAAGCAGAAGACATTAAGCATACATCGATTTTATCGTGCGTGGTATTTGATAAATGAGACGAATAAATACCATCGATAAATACCAAATCATAAGTATCGATATCATGATTAAGGTACTTTTTAATCTGGGTATATTCTATCGCATCTTCTTTTTTAGGAAAAATGCTGTAGTCGTGTTTTAGCGCAGACTTTAAAGAGGTGTATTTCCAGGCTTCTTCCTTTCTGCTGGGAAAACCAAGGGTCTCAAAATCTTTAATCGCCTGATTTCTTATTTGCTGAACATCATCATCTACCTGATATTGCTCGTCGAAAGCTAAAAATGATGATACTAATTTATCTTTTAATTCCATTTTCTTCTGTTTATCAGTTGTCATACAAATTCTCAAGATTGGTCAAAAAAACCAATCTGTTTTTATCGAATTTTAATATTAAACTGCTTTTTCCTGCTTAATCCAGTCGTAACCTCTTTCTTCTAACTCGTAAGCAAGTTCTTTACCTCCGGTTTTAACGATTTTACCATCGATTAAAACGTGTACAACATCTGGTACGATATAATTTAAAAGTCTTTGGTAGTGTGTAATTACAAGAACGGCGTTATTTTCTGTTCTTAATTTATTCACTCCGTTTGATACAATTTTAAGGGCATCGATATCTAAACCAGAATCTGTTTCGTCCAAAATCGATAATTTTGGCTCTAGCATGGCCATCTGGAAAATCTCATTTCTCTTTTTCTCCCCGCCAGAGAATCCTTCGTTTAATGATCTTGATAAGAATTTACGATCGATTTCAAGTAATTCCGATTTTTCACGAATAAGCTTAAGCATTTCGTTAGCAGGCATATCTTCTAAACCATTGGCTTTACGATGCGCGTTAATTGCAGTTTTCATAAAGTTGGTTACCGATACTCCTGGAATTTCCACTGGGTACTGAAAAGAAAGAAAAACACCTTTGTGAGCTCTTTCCTCTGGATCAAGTTCAGCAAGATCTTCATTTTCAAAAATGATTTCACCATCTGTCATTTCGTATTCTTCTCTACCTGCAATAACAGAAGATAAAGTACTTTTTCCAGATCCATTAGGACCCATGATAGCGTGTACTTCACCCGGGTTAATCTCAAGATCGATTCCTTTTAGGATTTCTTTTCCTTCTATACTTGCGTGTAAATTCTTTATCTTAAGCATAATTATTTGGTATGCATTTAGGCTAAGCCTAAATTATGTTTGTTATTCCTGTCTATTTTTTGTGCTATCGGCAAGGATAGCTACAATTTCTCTTAATTCTATATTTCTTTTGATTCCGGTTTGTCTGGGGCTTTGCTTTAATTTTCCTTTCACTTTTACCGGGATCATTTCGAAATCATCAGTTTTATAAGCTTCAACTTGTTTTCCCAAATTTCGGCTTAAGCTGTCGATTTCGACATTATATATAAAGTTTTCGCCTCTTAAAATGGCATCTTTTTCAGTGAAAACGAATTTGCCTACTACTGTTGGTACGGTATCCTGTTCAGTTTCTTGCTCTTCAGCAACATTCTCCTGCACGGTCTGCTTGGTGTCATCTTTGCAGGATGCTATGGTAATAAGCAATAAAAATATAAACAGAATTTTCTTCATTTTCTATAATTAGATCGCTTATCCTACAGAACCTTCTAATGAAATTTCTAATAGTTTTTGTGCTTCTACGGCAAACTCCATGGGAAGTTTATTTAATACTTCCTTACTAAAGCCATTAACAATTAGTGCGATCGCTTTTTCAGTATCAATTCCTCTTTGGTTACAGTAAAAAATCTGGTCTTCACCAATTTTACTGGTTGTAGCCTCGTGTTCTACTTTCGCCGTTTTGTTTTTTGCTTCGATGTATGGGAAAGTGTGCGCCCCACAAGCATTACCCATTAATAGGGAATCACATTGCGAAAAGTTTCTTGCATTTTCGGCACGCGGATTTATTTGTACCAAACCACGATACGAGTTTTGTGATTTTCCTGCTGAAATTCCTTTAGAAATAATGGTACTCCTGGTGTTTTTACCAAGATGGATCATTTTTGTTCCTGTATCGGCCTGCTGGTAGTTATTCGTTACCGCGATAGAGTAAAACTCTCCAACCGAATTATCTCCTTTTAATACACATGAAGGATACTTCCAGGTTACTGCAGATCCTGTTTCTACCTGGGTCCAGGATATTTTAGCGTTTTTCTCGCAAAGACCTCTTTTTGTTACGAAGTTAAAAACTCCGCCTTTTCCGTCTTTCCCTCCAGGGAACCAGTTTTGTACGGTACTGTATTTTATTTCGGCATTATCTAAAGCGATAAGTTCTACTACTGCCGCGTGTAATTGATTTTCATCACGCATTGGCGCGGTACAACCCTCAAGGTAACTTACATAACTACTTTCATCAGCAATCACTAGCGTTCTTTCGAACTGCCCTGTACCTGCCTGATTAATTCTGAAATATGTTGATAGTTCCATTGGGCAACGAACGCCTTTGGGAATATAACAGAATGAGCCATCACTAAATACAGCAGAATTTAAAGCGGCATAAAAGTTATCCTTCTTAGGAACTACAGAGCCGATATATTTTTTTACTAATTCTGGGTGTTCTTTAATAGCTTCTGAAATTGAACAGAAAATGATCCCTTTTTCAGCTAGTGTCTTTTTAAATGTAGTGGTTACAGAAACTGAATCCATGACCACATCTACGGCAACACCGGCTAGTTTTTTCTGCTCGTCTATAGAAATACCTAGCTTTTTAAACGTATCAAGCAACTCGGGATCAACTTCATCCAAACTATCGTATTTAGGTTTCTTGTTAGGAGCCGAATAGTAAGAAATGTTTTGGAAGTCAGGTTTTTGATAGTGAACATTTGCCCATTCTGGTTCTTCCATTTCTTGCCATGCCCTAAAAGCTTCCAATCGCCATTCTGTCATCCATTCTGGCTCTTCTTTCTTTTTAGAGATTGCTCTAACAATATCCTCGTTTAAACCTACAGGAAGGGTGTCAGACTCTATATCGGTATAAAATCCGTACTCATATTCCTTGGTTTCGAGTTCTTTTTTTAAGTCGTCTTCAGTATATGCCATTTCAGTATTTTATAATTCAAGGTTCAAAATTCAATATTATTTAAATTTTGCTCCTCTAAAATCACTCTTTTGCAAATAATCTATAAACCCATTTATTTGCCTGCTCAATGAAATAACTTTGTTCTTAAAGTCTTCAAAATCATCTTCATTTAGATATCCACGGTCAAAAGCTCTATATAATATTGTGATCGGGTTTCTCCACAAGATGCTTTTGCTATAGAAAGAAATTGAATAAATTCTCTATTTCCATTTCTTTCGAATCCCTCTGCTATATTATCCATTATTGAACCTGATGATCCATTTAATTGATTATATAGTTTAAAATCATTTTTAAGATTTGTATTCTGTTTCGCTTTGTAAACAATCTTGCAGATTTCTCTGGCCTTTTGGCAAATCTCTAAATCTTCAAATTGTTTAATTGTTGCCAACTTTGAATATTAAACCTTTAACATTGAACTTTTCTTTTTAAAGCGAAAAACTTTCACCGCATCCGCAGGTTCTTTGGGCATTTGGGTTATTAAAAACAAAACCTTTGCCGTTTAATCCGCCAGAATATTCTAAAATAGTTCCTGCCAGATATAAAACACTGCGTTTATCTACAATGATTTTAATATCGTTATCTTCAAAAAGTTTGTCATCATCGGCTTTAGATTTATCGAATTTTAGTTCGTACGATAAACCAGAACAGCCGCCGCTCTTCACGCCAACGCGTACAAAGTCCTGAAGGCTGTCAAAACCTTCTTCTTCCATTAGAGCAGAAATCTTTTTTCTTGCATCTTCACTAACTTTTATCATAGCTTAAAAAGATCTTTTTAAATCGCGTACAAATATACATTAAAACAAGCGTTTTACCATAGCGGTAATATTTGTTTTAAAAATGTAGAAATAGACGTATTCGATTATTATTAAAGGCCTTTATTTTACCGGGTTTAAAAAAGGCTAAGTTGTTTTATGTCAAAATCTTCCGGATGATTTGTAAATTCTGGAACTTCTTATTCTATTAGTGGGATAATATAGGAAACCTTTCAGTTTATATGATAAAATTCGTTAAGTATATGTTGTTGCCATAATATTCATTTATTTTGCATAAAATTTATTTGTGATGTTTGATAATAGTGAGCCTACCAAAACAAGTTTATCTGAATTAGGGGAATTTGGATTAATCGATCATTTAACCAAAAATTTTTCTCCAAAGCATTCTTCTACGATTAAAGCGATTGGTGATGATGCCGCAGTGTTAGATTTTAAAGATAAGCAAACACTGGTAAGTACAGATATGCTTGTAGAAGGTGTGCATTTTGATCTTGCTTATATGCCGCTGAAGCATTTAGGGTATAAATCTGTTATGGTAAACGCATCAGATATTTATGCCATGAATGGTAAAGCAACACACATCACAGTTTCTATTGCGCCGTCTAATCGTTTTCCGGTAGAAGCTTTAGAAGAATTATATGCCGGCATACAATTAGCGGCAGATTTATATAATATCGATGTGATTGGTGGGGATACGACTTCTTCTACATCTGGATTATTTATAAGTATTTCGGTTTTTGGGGAAGCTAAAAAGGAAGATGTGGTATACAGAAGTGGGGCACAGGCTAATGATTTACTGGTGGTGACCGGAGATTTGGGTGCTGCTTATATGGGATTGCAGGTATTGGAACGAGAAAAACAGGTTTTTAAAGCCAACCCTAATGCGCAACCAGATCTAGATCAATATACTTATTTAATCGAACGCCAATTAAAACCTGAAGCACGTAAAGATATTCCGCCTTTGCTTAAAGAGCTTGGAGTGAAGCCCACTTCGATGATTGATATTAGCGACGGACTTTCTTCTGAAGTGATCCACCTTTGTAAAAATTCGAAAACCGGCGTGAATCTATATGAAGAAAAAGTGCCGCTGGATCCTGCTGTAATATCGGTTTGTGAAGAATTTGAATTGGATAGTACAATGATTGCATTAAGTGGCGGTGAAGATTATGAGTTACTATTCACCATTTCACAATCAGATTTTGATAAAATAAAAGGAAATCCAAACCTCACTATTATTGGTCATATGACCGAAGAAAGCGCAGGCATGCATCTTATCACACGTGCCAACCAGGCGATTCCATTAGTTGCTCGTGGATGGAACTCTATGAAGAGTGAAGAATAAAGCTTAAGAAGCTTTGGCGTAATGACTTTGGCGTAGACGGCGATCTTTTCGTTTTTTGTGAATTTTGGCGATATAGTTGTTCGTTTCTTTAAATTTCTTTGTTAAGGGTGCTAAGAATCCATTCGCTGTGTCTGTCATTTCCTGTCCGCAGTTGGCACACTTATATTCGTGTACGTGATCGGTAACATTTTTGGTTACCTTTAACTTGTGGCCAAAAATACTACAGTAAACTTTAGCGAAAGAAAATTTATGGGGATTATCTTTCATAAGTGATTGATTTTTAATTTTTTGACTCTTTAAAATTAAAAAATACTTACGAAAATCCCAAAGAATAGCTAATTTTTTGTTAAATAATATTTTTTAAGATTTTGATTGCGAAAAATGTAATATCTGGCACTTATTTTCATTAAATGACAAATTTAATAGCACCGTTTCTATGCGTTTTACATTGGTGTTTTGTGCAATCTTAACCGTTTTAGCTAGTTTTTACAGTGATTTCTGCTGAATGATATGGATAAATGACTTTTCTTTAAACCCTTTGTTGATTTTAGCTTGTATGATGCATCTGTTCTCTTAAGTTGTTTCCAAATTATGATATTAGAAGAGATTTTTACTGCTGAATTTTATGCTTTTGATTGAAGAAAATGAGATAATTGTTCCCTATTTTCAATAAAGGATAAGTGTCCATCGGGAAATTCGATGATTTCAGCATTCGTTTTTTTGGCTATTTGTAGGGTGGTTGTTACATCCAGCACCGGGTCCTGCATGCCAATAACCATAAATTTCTCTCCTTTAAAGTTTTTAAATGCTTCAGTGCTGTCTAATCTATTCTTCATTCCCAGTGTGGCTGCAATAATATTTTCTGAAGCCATTTTTTGTGCTTCACGTTTAAGAATTTCGATTTCTGGCTTAAACTTTTTATTATTTTCAGAAGTTAAGAGGTTAGAAATCGCCATACTTACAAAAGCCGATTTGTTTTTGGTCAGCATATCAGCAACACGTTCCCTGTTTTCCTTTTTCTCGGGAGTATCTTCAGCTGGGGTAGAATTGATAAGGCTAATCTTTGATATTTTCTCAGGATGTTTTTTTAAGATCTCCATAATTACATAGCCTCCCATAGAATGACCGGCAAAGCTGGCTTTTTGGATTCCTAAATGATTAAGTACTTCCACTACTGCATCTGCCATATTTTCCATAGAATGGACGTTAGCGATATTTCCTGTTTTTCCATGGCCCAAAAGATCGATTGTAATCACCTGGCGCTCTTTAGAAAGTAATTCCAGATAGTCTTTCCAAATTGCTTCGGTTTCTAAAAATCCATGTAAAAGCACTAAAGGATTGCTTTTTCCCTTTGTTGTAAACTTTATTTGTGTATTTTTATACAGTATTTTCATAAGCATTACATTATAAAAGGCCGCAAAATTGAATTAATTTTCAATTATTGTGGCCTTTTTATATAGCTGTTAAGAGTTCATAATCTCCTCAATCTCCTCTGCTTCAATAGGAATATTGCGCATTAAATTAAACGGTTCTCCTTTTTCCTGGATTACAACATCGTCTTCTAATCGAATTCCGAATCCTTCTTCCGGCAGATAAATTCCCGGTTCAACAGTAAAAACCTGGTTCGCTTTCATAGGTTCGGTTAAAATACCATAGTCATGCGTATCTAAGCCAATATTATGAGCGGTACCATGCATAAAATATTTTTTGTAAGCTGGCCAGTCTGGATTTTCATTTTGTACATCGGCTTTATCAAGTAAACCAAGATCCAGTAGTTCTGAAGTCATTAGTTTTCCAACTTCTTTATGAAATTCGTCCCACATGGTTCCTGGGATCAACCATTTTGTAGCTTCGGTTTTAACCTTATTAACGGTATTGTAAATTTGCTTTTGTCTATCGGTAAATCTTCCTGAAACGGGAATCGATCTGGTCATGTCACTAGAATAGTTGGCATACTCGGCACCCGTGTCTAATAAAATAAGATCTCCTGCTTTACATTGCTGATTATTTTCAGTGTAATGCAATACGTTGGCATTATTTCCGCTCGCGATAATAGGGGTATAAGCAAAACCTTTAGAGCGGTTTCTTATCATCTCGTGCCAGTATTCCGCTTCAATTTCATATTCCCATACGCCAGGTTTCGTGAATTTAAGCGCTCTTCTAAAAGCCTTCTCGGTAATATCGCAGGCTTGCTGCATTAAATCCAGCTCGATAGGATCTTTTACAGAACGTAACCTTTGCAAGATGGGATTACTTTTAGCAACCTGATGCGCCGGGTATTTTTGTTTACACCATTTTATAAAGCGATCGTCACGGGTTTCTGTTTGGATACTTCCCTGAACGCGATAATGTTCATTTTTGTTAAAATAAATCGTCTCTGCTTGCGCCATAATTTCAAAAAACACCTTTTCAAAATCTTGTAGCCAGTACACTGTTTTTATACCACTTACTTCAAAAGCTCTTTCTTTTGTAAGTTTTTCGCCTTCCCAAACGGCGATATGCGGATTGGTTTCGGTTAAGAAAAGTATTTCCCGGTGTTCTGGTTTTGGTGCTTCTGGAAATAAAACTAGAATCGCTTCTTCCTGGTCTACACCACTTAGATAGAATAAATCCCTATTTTGCTGAAAAGGCATTGTACTATCGGCCCCAATAGGGAAAACATCATTAGCATTAAAAACAGCTAATCCTCCAGGAACCATACGCTCCATAAAGTTTTTACGGTTTTTAATAAATAGTTTGCGGTCTATTTGATCGTATTTCATAACTGTAATTTCAAATTATCCCCCAAAGCTAAAAAACAGCGGTTAGAATGCCTGTTAATCCAAGGCTAATATTTGATAAAATAGACAATGCATTAGGAATGCAACAACGATTTGTTACGGAAGCTTTATTGCTGATAAAAAATCATTATATTTATACTTATGATTTTTTAATAATTAAGCTAATTTTTATTTTTTAGTTTATATCTGTAATTGAAATGTATGTTGAAGCTTTTTTAATGAAATGTTTAATCGATATTTGTTTCAACTTTAATACTTAAAATTTTAAAACTGTGTGTGGAATTGTTTGTGCGTTCGATTTAAAAGAGAAGTCTGATGATTTAAGACCTCAATTATTAGAAATGGCCAGATGTTTAAGACATCGTGGTCCGGATTGGAGTGGGATTTACAGTAATGATAATGCGATTTTGGCGCACGAGCGTCTTGCCATTGTCGACCCAATTTCAGGAGGACAGCCTTTATTATCCAAGGATGGTAATTTAGTACTTGCCGCTAATGGCGAAATATATAATCATAAAAAGTTAAGAGCGCAGTGCCCAGATTACGAATTTCAAACAGCATCAGACTGTGAAGTGATCCTGGCGTTGTATAAACACAAAGGAGCGAAATTTCTTGATGATCTAAACGGAATTTTTGGTTTTGCTATTTATGATGTAGAAAAGGACGAATATCTAATTGCAAGGGATCATATGGGGATTATACCTTTGTATATTGGTTGGGATCAAAATGGTACTTTTTATGTTGCTTCAGAGCTTAAAGCACTGGAAGGAAAATGTACTAAAATTGAATTGTTCCCTCCAGGTCATTACCTGTCCAGTAAAGAAGATGGTTTCCAGAGATGGTACGAGCGTGACTGGATGGAATATGATGCGGTTAAAGATAACGAAACCAACATCGAAGAACTAAGAGAAGCTTTAGAGAAAGCGGTACATCGCCAGTTAATGAGTGATGTTCCTTATGGGGTATTACTTTCAGGCGGGCTGGATTCTTCAATAACTTCAGCAGTAGCTAAAAAATATTCAGAAAAAAGAATTGAAAGTGATGATAAAGATGCTGCATGGTGGCCAAGATTGCACTCTTTTGCCATTGGATTAGAAGGTTCACCAGATCTTGCAGCGGCGCAAAAGGTAGCCGATCATCTGGATACGGTGCATCACGAAATTAAGTTCACTATTCAGGAAGGTTTAGATGCGATAAAGGATGTGATCTATCATTTAGAGACTTATGATGTCACCACAATTAGAGCCTCAACCCCTATGTATTTAATGGCCAGGACTATCAAATCTTTAGGGATTAAAATGGTGCTTTCTGGAGAAGGGTCTGATGAGCTTTTTGGTGGATACCTTTACTTTCATAAAGCACCAAATGCCAAAGAATTTCACGAAGAAACCGTACGTAAACTAGATAAATTGCATCAATACGATTGTTTAAGAGCGAACAAATCACTTTGTGCCTGGGGAATAGAAGGTCGTGTTCCTTTCTTAGATAAGGAATTTATGGATGTGGCGATGCGAATTAACCCACAGGACAAAATGATTAATGGGGAGCGTATCGAAAAATGGGTACTTAGAAAAGCTTTTGAAGATTATCTGCCAGAAAGTGTGGCCTGGAGGCAAAAAGAGCAATTCTCTGATGGTGTTGGTTATAGTTGGATCGATACTTTAAAGGAACTTGTAAATTCTGAGGTTACAGATGAACAACTTAAAAATGCTCATTTTAAATTCCCAATTCAGCCACCATCAAGTAAAGAAGAATATTATTACAGAACGATTTTCTCGCAGCATTTCCCAAGTGATGCTGCAGCATTATCTGTTCCTTCAGTACCTTCAGTAGCATGTAGTACACCAACAGCTTTAGAATGGGACGAGTCTTTTAAGAATATGAACGATCCATCTGGTAGGGCAGTAGCAAACGTGCATTCAGATGCTTATAAAAAAGATTTGATAGAAGGTTAATTCCTTATTTAGGGTTTTATTGCCCGGGGGTTGCCTTATAATGATCAGAAAGATTTTAGGAACCATATCTTATGGGTTTGCCACAAAGGTTCTTGAGTCCTAAAAGTTAAACTTAAAAAGCCATTCAAAATTTGATATTTTGAATGGCTTTTTTTGTGAGATGGATATATTTTCAAAATTTTATAAATTGTAGAATTTCAATCGTTTGAATTATTTTTTCGATTTTAAGGATTTCATCTTTTAGCTATTGAAAATACTGTTTTTATACGTTTTTGGGTCTACAGTTTAGCAACTTTTGAGATTAAACAAAATTATGGCTTACTTAAACTTGTTCTAAATAGCCCTACAAAGAAGCATGAAAGTTTGTCCGTAAATGAATTGGAGTGTATTTTTGCTGTTAAAATTCTATAAATAATCAAACCAATGGGTGGATTTTTAAAATCATCTATCGCAAAGAAAGTTGCGATGGCCTTGTCGGGACTGTTCCTGGTCTTATTTTTACTTCAGCACTTTACAATAAATTTCACTTCTGTTTTTAGTGAAGACGTATTCAATGAAATTTCCCATTTTATGGGAACCAATTTTTTCGTACAGGCTATTCTTCAGCCGGTATTGATATTTGGGGTGATATTTCATTTTATAATGGGATTTGTTCTGGAAGCCAAAAACCGTGGTGCTCGAAATGTAAAGTATGTAAAATATAACGGAGGAGCTAACTCAAGCTGGATGTCCAGAAATATGATTTATTCTGGATTAGTAATATTAGCCTTTTTAGCACTGCATTTTTATGATTTTTGGATACCAGAAATTGTACATAAATATGTGGAATCTCACCCAGAGGATGCTTCAAGATATTATAGTGAGATGGTCGCTAAATTTCAGGATCCAATAAGAGTGGGAGCCTATTGCCTATCTTTTGTTTTTCTTAGTTTGCACCTGCTTCATGGGTTTTCTTCATCATTCCAGTCTATGGGTTGGAATAACAAATATGCTAAGGGAGTAAGAGGCCTAACAGTGGCTTTTGCTATAATTATTCCGCTAGGATTTATTTTTATAGCATTGTTTCACTATATCAATAACCTTTAATTCGCAAGATTTATGTCAGTTTTAGAATCAAAGATACCAGAGGGGCCGCTTAAAGATAAGTGGACTAAACATAAAAATGATATTAACCTGGTAAACCCTGCCAATAAGCGAAATATCGACATTATTATTGTAGGTACCGGGCTTGCAGGAGGTGCTGCTGCGGCGACTCTTGCAGAATTAGGGTATAACGTAAAGACATTTTGTTATCAGGATTCTCCAAGACGCGCGCACTCTATTGCCGCTCAGGGAGGTATAAATGCATCAAAAAATTATCAGGGAGATGGTGATTCAGATTACCGTCTTTTTTATGATACAGTAAAAGGCGGGGATTATCGTTCGCGCGAAGCGAATGTGTATCGTCTTGCTGAAGTATCTGGAAATATTATCGACCAGTGTGTGGCGCAAGGTGTGCCTTTTGCAAGGGAATATGGTGGTTATTTAGACAACCGTTCTTTTGGTGGTGTTTTGGTTTCCAGAACTTTTTATGCCAAAGGTCAAACTGGTCAGCAGTTATTATTAGGAGCTTATTCTGCGATGAATCGCCAGATTAATCGTGGTAAAATCCAGTCCTTTAACCGTCATGAAATGATGGATATTGTTTTAGTTGATGGTAAAGCAAGAGGGATTATTGCCAGAGATATGATTACAGGAGAGCTAGAAAGACATTCTGCTCACGCTGTTGTTTTAGCGTCTGGAGGTTACGGGAACGTATTTTTCCTTTCAACAAATGCTATGGGAAGTAACGTGACGGCAGCATGGAGAGCTCACCGTAGAGGAGCTTACTTTGCTAACCCATGTTATACGCAGATTCACCCAACATGTATCCCGGTTACCGGAGATCATCAGTCTAAATTAACGTTGATGTCTGAATCTTTACGTAACGATGGTCGTATTTGGGTTCCCAAGAAAAAAGAAGATGCTATAGCCATTAGAGAAGGAAAGAAAAAACCAACCGAACTTTCTGAAGAAGAAAGAGATTATTACTTAGAAAGAAGATATCCTTCATTTGGTAACTTGGTGCCTCGTGATGTAGCGTCCAGGGCAGCGAAAGAACGTTGCGATGCAGGATTTGGAGTAAATAAAACAGGCCAGGCGGTATATCTGGATTTTGCTAGCGCGATTAAACGCTACGGAAAAGAAGCCGCATTTACTTCGGGTCATAAGAATCCATCTGAAGCTGAAATTATAAAATTAGGTAAGGAAGTTGTAGAATCTAAATATGGTAACCTTTTCCAGATGTACGAAAAGATTACAGATCAAAATCCTTACGAAACACCAATGATGATTTATCCTGCAGTTCACTATACCATGGGCGGACTTTGGGTAGATTATAATTTACAAACAACCATCCCCGGATGTTATGCTGCAGGAGAAGCTAACTTCTCAGATCACGGGGCTAACAGATTAGGAGCTTCAGCTTTAATGCAAGGGCTTGCCGATGGTTATTTTGTATTGCCTTATACTATTGGAGATTACCTTTCAAAAGATATTAGAACCGGTAAAATCCCAACAGATTCTAAAGAATTTGATGCGGTAGAAAAAGAAGTGAAAGACAGTATCGATCGCCTAATGAATGCTGGTGGTAAACACTCTGTAGATACTTACCATAAGAAATTAGGTAAGATCATGTGGGAAAAATGTGGTATGGCGCGTAATGAACAAGGTCTTAAAGAAGCTATCGAAGAAATTAAGGCGTTAAGAGAAGATTTTTGGAAGAACGTTAAAGTAACAGGAACCGCAAATAGCAAAAATGCAGAATTAGAAAAAGCGGGGCGTGTAGCCGATTTCCTTGAATTAGGAGAACTTTTTGCCAAAGATGCGTTGCATAGAAACGAGTCTTGTGGAGGTCATTTTAGAGAAGAATATCAAACCGAAGAAGGAGAAGCCTTAAGGGATGATGAAAACTTTAAATATGTAGCTGCATGGGAGTATAAAGGGCAACCTAGTGATGCCGTCCTACACAAAGAAGAGCTTATCTTCAATAATATTGAATTAAAAACAAGAAGTTATAAATAGACCTATTATGTTAATCGTGAATAGTTAATGGTTGGCATAAAATTGTAATGGATAAAATAAAAAGCTTTGAAGACTTAAAATGCTGGCAAGAAGCAAGGGTTTTAAGAAATCAAATCAAAGATTTAATTCAGACTTTTCCAGATTATGAAAAATATGAATTAATATCTCAAATGCGTAGAGCTTCACGATCAGTAACTCATAATATTGCTGAAGGATACGGAAGATTTCATTACAAAGAAAATATTCAGTTTTGTAGAACATCACGAGGTTCACTTTACGAATTACTCGATCAACTGATTACTGCAAATGATGAGAATTATATTGATAACGATAAGTTAGAAGCTTATAAAAAACAAATAACTAATTGTTTATCGCTTTTGAATGGATATATAAACTACCTTAAAAGAGCGGCTAAAAACAATTAACTTTTAACATTTAACTTTAACAATATGAAGTTAACACTTAAAATATGGCGACAAGAAAACGCTAAGGCTAAAGGGAAGATGGTATCCTATCCAATCGACGGAATCGAAGGGGATATGTCTTTTCTTGAAATGCTAGATGTATTAAACGAGAGTCTTGTTGCTAAAGGTGAAGATCCGGTAGAGTTTGATCATGATTGTCGTGAAGGAATCTGTGGAACCTGCTCACTTCAGATTAACGGAGAGCCACATGGTCCAGATCGATTAATTACTACCTGCCAGCTACACATGAGAAAGTTTAACGACGGTGATACTATCGTTATCGAGCCTTTTAGAGCTAATGCTTTCCCAGTAGTAAAGGATTTAATTGTAGATAGAGGTGCCTTCGATCGTATTCAGCAAGCAGGAGGTTATGTGTCTGTAAACACATCGGGAAATACCATCGACGCTAACAGTATTCCGGTAAATAAGCATGATGCAGATGATTCTTTTAATGCTGCAACCTGTATTGGTTGTGGGGCTTGTGTTGCTGCCTGTAAAAATGCAAGTGCGATGCTATTTACTTCAGCCAAAGTTTCGCAATACGCTTTACTTCCACAAGGAAAGGTAGAAGCGACAGATCGTGTTTTAAATATGGTTCGCCAAATGGATTTGGAAGGATTTGGAAACTGTACCAATACCGGTGCTTGTGAAATCGAGTGTCCTAAAGGAATTTCTTTAGAAAACATTGCTCGTATGAACCGTGAGTATTTATCGGCAAGTACTAAAGGATAAAATATATTTTTTCTGAATAAAACTGATCCCGATTTCTTTCTAGATTTCGGGATTTTTTGTTTTGCCTTGAAAATATGGCTTTTGCCCCTCTCCCCAACCAACCCCAAAACCTTGTTAACATAATTACGATTCAATAAGCAAATTTCTATCTTCGCTATTAAAACAAATATTTATGAAAAACCTGGTTTATTTCTGTTTTGCGATGTTAATGTTCAGTTGTAATTCAGCTAAAAACAATCAAGATATGAATCCGACGCTAATTGCTGAAGGCAACCTATACGGGAATGGCAACGATGGTTTAGTGGAAACCAATATGGTGCTTAAAAACCAGGCAGAATGGAAAGAAGTAGCCGCTAAAATGAATAAGATAAATGCTACGATAAAAGAAGAACAGATCGATGCGATCGATTTTGATAAGCAAATGGTGATTGTGTTAATCGATCAGCAACGCACCAAAGGAGGGCATTCTATCAAAATTGCAGCGGTAGACAATAAGATGCAATCGGTGGTGATAAGTATACAGAAATCGCATCCGGAAGGGATGGCCACAATGGTAATGACGCAGCCTTATTATGTGGCGACAATTCCTAAAACCGATAAACAAATCGAATTTGAAGAAGTGAAATAGCTCATTGAAAATCAATATTCAAAATAACCATTTTCAGTTGGCGTGCAGTGGCGTTTCCTTTTGGGAAGAGCAAAAAGCCCTGCTGGTAGCCGATGTACATTTGGGGAAGATCTCTCATTTTCGGAAATACGGCAGCGCGGTGCCACAATCGGCAATTCAGACGAATTTTGATCGCCTGGATGAAGCAGTTGCGAAGTTTCAACCACAGAAAATCATCTTTTTAGGCGATCTTTTTCATAGCGCGTTGAATGCCGAATGGAATTTATTTGAAAACTGGCTTCAAAAGCAACAAGCTGAAATTATCTTAATTGCCGGAAATCACGATATTATTTCTCCGTTGCATTATGAAGAATTAGGGGTGAACATTCATCAGGAATTACAGATCGAGAACTTCCGGTTAACGCATCATCCCGAAGAAAAAGAAGGGAGTTTTAATATCTGCGGGCACATTCATCCCGGATACCGATTAGTCGGCTTGGCGAAACAGCATTTAAAACTAAAGTGTTTCTTCCGAAGCAAAAATCAACTGATTTTACCTGCTTTTGGTGAATTTACCGGGACATTTTTAATGAAACCCGAAACTGAAGATCAGGTTTTTGTGTGCGCGCAATCTGAAGTCATTCGGGTGAATTAAAATGTTTTTCATTTTTAATAATCTAAACTTTAACCTAAAACTAACGCTGGTTTAATTCGCTAATAATTAATTTCATAAATTAATTGTGTCATCCCAAATCTCATCACTCCTATGAGATTCTGAAACAGGTTCAGAATGACTACTCAGACTAAAAACTATGAAACCAAAACTACTCGCTGTTCTCAATTTTCTTTCCGTAGTCATCACGCTTTTTGTGAGTTATTACACGCAAGCCGTGAAGCTTAACGGAAACACGATGGGCAGCCTAAGTCACGAATATTTTAACCTGTTCACTCCGGCAGATTATGCTTTTGCCATTTGGGGAATTATCTATTTGGGATTGCTGGCCTTTTCGGGCTATCAAATCTATCAAGCGTTCGGCCCAAAAACCGATTTGCAGTTTCTTCAGCAAACAAAATTCTGGTTTATTTTGGCCAATCTTGCCAATGCCGCCTGGGTGATTGTCTGGTTGTACGAATACACGGGATTGTCGATTTTTTTAATGCTGCTGATTCTCTTTTCACTCATCAAAATTATCCTGAATACCAATATGGAACGTTGGGATGCGCCCTTAAAAATCATCGCATTTAGTTGGTGGCCCATTTGTTTGTATTCGGGTTGGATTGCGGTGGCCACCATTGCCAATATCGCCGCGTATTTAGCCAAGATTGGATGGAATGGAGGTATTTTTTCTGAAGTGCAATGGACGATTATTATGATTGTTGTCGCTGCGATTTTGAATATTGTAATGATTTACGCCCGATGTATGCGCGAGTTTGCTGCCGTTGGGATTTGGGCGTTATTCGCCATTTATATGCGACATTCTGACGACCAAACCTTAATTGCTTATGTAGCTTTAGGGAGCGCTATTTTAATCGGACTCAATTGCGCTTATCACGGCTTCCTCAACCGAAAGCAAAACCCAATGTATCGAATGATGAATAAGAATTAGATTTTAGATCGCTTCGCTTTTAGAGTATAGACTATAGATTCAAGAGCTAGGAATCAAGATTGAAAATGTTGAATTTTAAATTAGAAAAAATGAGGTCATCTCGACCCTGCCTCGCCGGCAGGCAGGCGAAGCGGAGAGATCTTTTTTCTTTTGAAGTTATGAAATTTTTATAAGCGAAAGGTCATTCTGAACTTGTTTCAGAATCTCATTAGAGTGATGAGATCCCGGATCAAGTCCGGGATGACGAATTTATATTAACTAAAGTCTAGACTCTAACCTCTCAAATCTCAATACTAACTACTCCCTACTAAAAATAAAAACCTGATAAATATCATATTTTAAACGAGGGCTGCTTCTCATCTTTGGTGATTAAACTTAAGACGAATGAAAAACGCCATATCCCCACATCAGTTTCATATTCCGGTGATGGGCATTGCTTACACCATCGATACGCCGGTAAAAGTGGCGCATTTTGGGATAAATTCTTCCATTTCAATTATCGAAGATCACCTTATCGAAAAAATGCGTGAGTATTATTATAAACTCAATAACGAGACTTTTCACCCCATCACTAAAAAAGAATCCAACTTTAGGGCCAAGCGGATTACCGATTACCTGAATTTGATTGGTGAAGAAGTGAAAAAGAAAGTAGAAGAGGTGAAAACCGCTGCTTTTTCAGGTACTTCAGAAATTACCAAGTATTTTGAAATGCTTCCTGAAGTTTCTGAATTAAAACAGAAATACCTTAAATTTCTTCAGCTAACTGATCCTTCAGAAAAAGAAAACCTGGAAACCGAGTTGAGAAAAGAAGTGAAACCCGGTGCGATTGAAGTCAATATTATGACGAAAATCGATAGCGACCAAATTGATGAAAACAAAGAAGTTATCGAAAACGGATCTGATGCTTTGCAGGCCTTAAAAGGCTATGCCGAAAGCAATTTGGAGAATTCAACCTTGGTTTTTTCGGCCGGGATGAACCCCAGATTGTTTAATTACCTGTCCTCTTTTAAAACTTTTAAACCCAATAACAACGGGAATTTCAGCAAAGCCATCGCTATAAAAGTCAGCGATTACCGTTCCGCTTTAATTCAGGGAAAATACCTCGCCAAACGTGGAATTTGGGTTAGTGAATTCAGGATTGAATCGGGCTTAAATTGTGGCGGACACGCTTTCGCGACCGACGGTTTTTTGATGGGGCCGATAATGGAAGAATTTAAGCAGAAAAAAGACGAATTACAGTCAGAACTATCCGCACTTTACCGAAGTGCTGTTGCTGAAGAAGCTGAAATTTCAGCATTGCCCGACATAAAAATCACCGTACAGGGAGGGATTGGTACGTTTGAAGAAGACACCTTACTAAAAGATTATTTTCAGGCCGATGCGACCGGATGGGGATCGCCATTTTTACTTTGTCCGGAAGCGACGAATGTAGATGAAGAAACCCTCGAAAAACTTCAAAAATCGAAGGAACAAGACATTGTTTTAAGCCATAGTTCGCCGTTGGGCGTTCGGTTTAATTATCTGAAGGGAGCCAGCGGAGAGGATTTCCGAAGAAGAAATCTTTTACGTAATAAACCCGGCAGTTCGTGCCCAGAGAAATTGTTGGAATCGAATACTGAATTTACCGAAAAACCCATTTGTACCGCTTCGCATAAATACCAAAAATTAAAACTGAAGCAAATTCAAAATTCCGATTTATCGAATGCTGAAAAGGCCAGGGAAGCCGATTTGTTGTTTCAAAAAGAGTGTTTATGTACCGGTTTGTGCAATAGTGCCGCTAAAAATTACAATTTCAGCTTTGTAAAGAAAATGGATTTTGTCACTGTTTGCCCTGGGCCAAATTTGGCGTATTTTTCGGGTAAATATTCCTTAAAAGAGCTCACCGATCATATTTATGGCCGTACAAATGTGTTGAGCGGTTACCGCCCGCATATGTTTATTAAAGAATTGCAATTGTACATTGATTACTTAAAGGAATTGGCCGATAGCACCGATTTTTCGAATAAACGGGAAGCGAAAAAGTTCACCCGATTTACCCAAAATCTGGAAGAAGGGATCGACTATTACAAGAATTTATTCTTTAGAAAAGTGATTAAAGAACATCAGTTTTTAACCGATTTATTGATCTGCGAAAGCCGAATTTTAGAAATAACACAGCAAGCGGAAGTGGCTTAGGTTTTAGACCGCTGCGCGGTTAGAGCTTAGTACATAGACCGGCTTCGCCTGTTAGAAAATAGACTAGAGAATCAAGACAGAAGAGCCAGGAATCAGGATTGGAAATGTTGAATTTTGAATGCTGAATTTTGAATGTAAAAGTGATGTCATCCTATGTTTGTTGCATGTAGATTTAAGAGAAATAATGATTAGATTTCAATAGAAGAAGGGAAAGCAAAAAAACCGTGCTTTGTCATTGGTCTTATAAGGCTGTTCGAGATGCTGG
>NZ_JAKHSK010000023.1 GCF_023499215.1 Zunongwangia pacifica | reverse complement strand
AGATCTTCTTTTTTCATTGTTGTGTAAATATTAGCGCCTGAATTTCTCAGGCAAGGTTAAAAAAATATCGGGGTTTGCAAACCCCGATATTTTCTAATTACACAGTTTTTGAGTCAGTCCCATTTCCGATTTTCCTTGTGAGTAAAACACGAGAGTATCAGCTATTTTCCGCTATTTACTTTTTGATTTTGTCAGGTTTTTTATTTTTCTATAAAATAAAATTCCATTACTTTATATTTAAACAAATTACAGTTTACAACCTTGGAGTTTTATTAGGATTTATAGGTTATATATTATGTCTATTTAATGTTCTTAGAAACCGAAATAGTTGATATTTTATATTTAATGAGTATTTTAATTTTATCAATTTCATTAATTAATCTTAAAAAAGATAAGAAGTTGAAAAAATAATTATGAAGATACAGTGATAGACCTGTTTTTAAATAGAGTTTTTCTTAACTCTAGTAGCATAAAGAATTGCACGTATAAACAAATAGAAAAGATAAACTATAGGTCGTAAAGATTGGTATTTTCCAAAGTTTCCCCGGCTAGCGCTCATTTTTCGACATAAATTATTTAAAGACATCCTCAATTAACTACTTGAAGGTAAAACTAAAAATAAATCTTATATTTATGTTTTATGAGTAGAAAATAATACGGAAGTAGATCTATTTATATCCTTTTACGATTAGTTTGGTTACTCAAACTTGAACAGATGATTATTCTATACACACCCCCATATATATTTGTAACTAACGGAATCTAAAAAATTACATATATCTATGATGCTTTAATAGCTAAACGTAAGAAAAGCGTCCTAAGAAAAATGCTCAGTACACTGGTAAAATTATAAAAAATGGAGGCTTTTAGTTTTTTAACCGTCTCTATAAAGAAATGTAAAAAAGCTTGGTAGCACTTACAAATTTGTGTCCCATTACAAGGATAGTTTGGGTAATGTACGGCTTAGTTATTAGGACAGAGTAACAAAAAGCAGATCGATGTTACCACTGCCCCAAATACCAAAGAGAACATCTCGGAGCATAATTATTATCCATTTGGCTTACAGCACAGGGGTTACAATAATGTAGTGGAATCTACCAATATAGCACAGAATTTAAAATATAATGGGAAGGAGTTAAATGAGAGTTTAGGATTAAATTGGTACGATTATGGCGCAAGACGTTATTACCCTGCATTGGGAAGGTGGTTTACTCTGGATAAAATGGCAGATGACGAAATGCAAATTGACAAATCTCCATATGCCTATAGTTGGAACTCGCCCGTAACTTTAAATGACCCTGATGGTAATTGCCCTCTTTGTGGTCTATTAGTTGGAGCAGCTACTGAATATCTAGTACAAGCAGGGACAAATCTTGCGAATGGACAAAGTCTAGGTGACGCTCTTTGGAATAATATCGATGGAGTAGATGTGCTGATTGCAGCAGGTGAAGGAGCTTTAACGGGAGGAGCAAGTGTGGTTAGAAGATTAACAGTTACTGTGACCGCAGAAGTTATAAAATCTGCTGTTGACGTAAATTTAGATGGTACTACAAATGTATTAGGAACTGAAGGAAGTAATAAAACAGTATCAGGCGTGGTTAAAGATGCTGCTATTGGTTTTGTAACAGGAGAAGCTCTAGACAAAGTGGATTTATCAGGAAAATTGATAGATTCCTCTAGTGATGCAGCTGTGAAATCTGCTAAATCAAATGTGACCGCTAAAGCTAAAAATTTAGATAAAGCTAATAATATACGCAATACAGGTAATTCCTCCCAAGCGGCTAGAGGGTCAAAAGCCAAAAAGCCATTTGATGCTTTCAATGATTTTAATAAAGCTAAACAAGCGCAATCCACTACAAAAGCATTAAACTCGACTGTCGGTAAGGTAAATAACAATGTAGTCGAAACAGCTGTAAATTCAGCTCAAGGAGTAATTACAGAAAAAACAATATATGAAGTCGAAAAAGAAAACTAATAAGACATGTTTAATTATTTTAATAGCGTTTTTAGCTTTGTTGAGTTTTGGTTATTATAAGAGTAAATCGGATAATGATAAGTTAAATGAATTTGCCATAACCAATGGAAAAATTGTAGAAATATATAAAATATTCCAAAGGGGATATTTTGTAAAGTATGGCTATAATGTTTCTGGGAAGCGGTATTATGAAACTCAAAAACTAACTATCAAAAAAGAACTAGTATCAATTGGGGATGTTTTTGAAGTGAAGTACTCTATTCAAGATAAACACGTTAGCGAATTGAATTTTAAAAAGAAAATAAATAATGAATAGATTGATTTTATTGGTAGTTGTATTAAATTCCTATTTTCTGCAATCTCAAGACTTTGAGGGGATGTTAGTGTATTCTGTTAGCTACGAAAGTAAATCCCCTGATATTACTAGCGAACAATTAAATAGTTTAATGGGGACTAAACAATGGTATGCTATAAAAGGAGGTAATTATAAATCTGTTTTCAATGGCGACTTTATAAAATTACAGATTTACAGGAGCGATGAAAATAGAAATTATAGTTTAACAGCGAAGTCAGATACTTTGTACTATGACGATTATAGTGAAAATAATGATAAAGCTCTAAGTTATGACATAAAAAAGAATCAGGACACGATTATGGGTGTGCCTTGTGATTTAATTACCATTAAAGCTAAAAAAAGCAAGACATCTTATTATTTTAACTCTAGTTATAAAGTAAATCCAGAATTATTCAAAGGACATAATTATGGTAATTGGTACTATATGTTATCAAAAACTAAAGCCTTACCTCTAAAAACTATAATGGAAACAGAACAATTCATAATGACAAGTATTGCAACAAAAGTAAAACCAATGCAATTAAATGACAACGTTTTTGAAATTCAAAATAAAAATAAGATTGCACCTGCTTATTGGAAATAAAGGGCGTAATTACAAATGTGTCAACACTTTGAAAAGTATAAAACTTTTTTAGACTAAACTATTACTCATATAAATGTTAGAGAATTAAGGAAAAATAAGAGAACCCTTAAATTTCAGATTATTTCGTAGCTATTTCATATCAGGTCTTTTTAAAGCATTTTCAAGGAGGTGAGTTTATCTTTTCTAGTGTATAATAGTCGTTCATAGTAAATGAAGCAAATTTCCCATATTAAAGATTGTATAGCCGGTACAAGCTTAGGAAGAAGAAACTACAAAACGCTATCTAAAATCATCGCAGCAGATGATTTACCTAGTAGAGATATAAAAGCACAAGTCCATAAATTAAACACTCCCTAAGAAATTATAGTTTTGGCAATTCCCAGCCGTTATGGTAACGGGCGCTTACCAGAGCATCGGCCTCTGGATCTTTAAAAGAACCGCTGGCGGCATCCCAATAGATTTTTTTACCGGTTTTATAGGCGATATTCCCCATATGTGCGGTAATCGCCGCTACACTACCGGTTTCTACCCCGCAGGCCAGTGTGCTTTTATCGTTGTTGCGTATAGCGGTTACAAAGTTTTTAGCGTGTTTATCGAGCGCATTACCTTTGGGTTTGGTGAGATCAACACGCCCTATTTTGTTTTTCCACTCGCCGTCTACACGCTCGCCTTCGGGGATAACTTCCCAACCGCCACGGTTAACCACCAGCGTTCCGTTATTGCCGATAAAGGCAATACCTTCAGTACGACCGTAAGGGCCGCCGTCAATACCAGTAGCGTGTTCCCAAAGGAGGTTATAATTATCAAACTCATATACGGTTTGAAGCGTATCTGGAGTTTCGGAAGCATCATCAGGATAGGCCAGTTTTCCACCCGAGGCTAAAACAGATTTGGGCGCTTTGGCTCCCATTGCAAACAGGGCTATATCGAGTTCGTGCACACCCCAGTCGGTCATCAAACCCCCGGCATAATCCCAAAACCAGCGGAAGTTGAAGTGAAAGCGGTTTTCATTAAACGGGCGTTTGGGCGCAGGGCCCAGCCACATTGCGTAATCTACGCCGGGAGGCGGACTCGTATTGGGTTTTTCGGGAACAGGATTCATCCATCCCTGATAGGCCCAGCATTTTACGAGTCTAATCTGTCCCAGTTTACCCGATTGCACATACGTAATCGCCTCATCATACTGCTGACCGCTACGCTGCCACTGCCCTACCTGCACCAGCTTATCTGAAGCATTGGCAGCTTTAAGCATTACGTTACATTCTTCGATACTGTTAGCCAAAGGCTTCTCTACATAAACGTGTTTATCGGACTGAAGGGCATCTACCATATTGAGGCAGTGCCAATGGTCTGGCGTACCAATGATAACCACATCGATATCTTTATTTTCAAGCATTTTGCGGTAATCGATATATAGCTTCGGAGCTTTTCCGATCATTTTTTGAAGTTCACCCGCACGGCGGTCAAGCACCCGCTGATCTACATCGGCCAATGCCACGCAGGTAACATTAGGCAATTTTAAATGCGCCTGAATATTAGACCAGCCCATTCCGTTACAGCCTATCACACCAAAGTTAAGCCGATCATTAGCTCCAAAAATAGAAACCGGATTTGCCAAAAGAGAACCCGACAGGCCAAGACCAGCCGTGGCTAAAGTGGTTTGCTGTAAAAATTTGCGTCTGGAAAGGTGGTTCATAACGTATGATTTAAAATTGTTTTTACAATATAGTCAATTTAACCATAATATTTTTAAAGAATTAGTAATTCTACCCAGAAGCTTTTAATCTAACTCCAATCCGGAACCGAATTGAATTAGCTATCAAATTCAATTAAGGAAACGAATTACTACTTTCAATTTTTATAGATTAAAAAATAATCCTGAGGCAAATACAGCAATTTTAATGCATCTTCGCTAAGTTGATTTTTAGCATAGTCACTCAGAGACCTTCAATAATTATTTTTGTGATTTCTCATAAAAAAAACGCCTAATGACAGGATTAGACGTTTTTTATATGGCACTAATATTATTACAAATAACTAAGCATTCACAAATTCGATCAAAGTTTTGGTGATAAATTCAATCTGCTCTTCATCTAATTCGGTATGCATGGGTAAGGAAATCACTTCTTTTACCAGTTGATTGGTGATTTCGAAATCAGCTTCATTGTAACGCTCATCGGCATAGGCTTTTTGTTTGTGAAGCGGAATTGGATAATATACTCCGCAAGGAATGTTATGTTCTTGAAAATGCTTTACCAAAGCGTCTCTTTTGCCGTTAGTGATTTTTAAGGTGTATTGATGAAAAACATGGGCATCATCTTTTCCTACGCGTACTGGCGTAATAATATGTTCCTGATCTTTCAAAGCTGCATCATAAAGATCTGCTGATTTTCTTCTCGCATCATTATACGAATCCAGTTTTGGCAATTTGGCTCTTAAAACTGCCGCCTGTAAACTATCCAGCCTTGAATTTACACCTACCACATCATGATGATAACGCTCGTACATCCCATGATTCACTACTCCACGAATAGTATGTGCCAGTTCATCATCATTGGTGAAAATCGCACCACCATCACCATAACATCCTAAATTTTTGGAGGGAAAGAAAGAAGTTGCTCCAATATGGCCAATTGTTCCGGTTTTATGGGTTGCTCCTGTTTTATCATGATAATTCCCACCAATCGCCTGCGCATTATCTTCAATAACAAAAAGATTATTTGCTGTGGCAATATCCATTATCGCATCCATATTTGCAGTCTGCCCAAAGAGATGAACCGGCACAATCGCTTTGGTTTTTGGTGTTATGGCCGCTTTAACTTTTTCAGGATCGATATTAAAAGTATCGGGGTCTACATCTACCAACACAGGAGTTAAACCTAAAAGCGCAATCACTTCGACCGTAGCAGCAAAAGTAAAATCTGCGGTAATCACTTCGTCACCAGGTTTTAGCCCCAGTCCCATCATAGCAATCTGCAAGGCATCTGTTCCGTTCCCGCAAGGGATTACATGTTTTACGCCAAGATATTCTTCCAGTTCTTTTTGAAAATTCTGAACTTCAGGTCCGTTTATAAAAGCTGTAGAGGTCATTACCTCATCAAAAGAAGCACTAATCTGATCTTTTATTCCTTCATATTGACCTTTAAGGTCAACCATCTGTATCTTTCTCATTTATTATTTTCTTATAGACTCAAAATTACGAAATATAGCAGCTATTGCCATACATTTTTATGGAAACACCTACTTTTGTATTCCAAATTCTTTGTTTTGCGAGGTATTTATAATTTACTCACCTATTTCACCAAAGCTGCACTTCCTTTGCCAGCTATGTTTAATCCTAAGCTTAAACTTTTTGTAGAGGGAAGGAAACTGGTTTTTAAGCAATTGGAAAAAATCGATTTTTCTAAAGATTGGGCCTGGTTTCATGCTGCATCTTTAGGAGAATTCGAGCAGGCCGTACCAATAATGGAGGCTTTAAAAGCGGAATATCCAAATTATAAAATCCTGGTAAGTTTTTATTCTCCTTCTGGTTACGAAAACAAGAAAAAACATCCGTTGGCTGATGCCATCATGTATTTACCTATAGATACGCCAAAAAACGCTAAGCGTTTTGTCTCTCTCATACAACCAAAGCTGGCATTTTTTATCAAATATGACATTTGGCCTAACTTTTTAAAAGAGCTGAAAGCGCATAAAATTCGCACTTTTCTAATTTCAGGTGCTTTTAGAAAAGATCAGATTTATTTTAAGCCCTACGGAAGTTTATTTAGAGAAGCACTCGGTGTTTTTGAACATATTTTTCTTCAGAATGAAGCCTCAAAAACCCTTTTAAAAACAATTAATATTGAAAATACCACGGTAAGCGGTGATACCCGTTTTGATCGTGTTGCACGGCAATTAGAATATGATAATCATCTAGATTTTATTGAGAAATTTAAAGATCATAAAACCTGTATCGTTGCCGGAAGTACCTGGTCCGAAGATGATGAGCTTTTGCTGGATTATATTAATACTGCTTCAGAAGAGGTGAAATTCATCATCGCTCCCCATGAAATTAAACCTGAAAAAGTTAAAGCACTACAAGCTAAGATTACAAAAAAAACGGTCTTGTTTTCAGAAAAAACAGATGCCGTAATTAACGAATATCAGGTACTCATTATCGATACCATTGGTTTACTCACCAAAGTGTACAGCTATGCCGATATCGCTTACGTTGGTGGTGCTGCCGGGACCAGCGGACTGCATAATATTCTAGAACCTGCAACTTTTGGCGTGCCAATCATTATTGGCAAAAACTTCGAAAAGTTTCCCGAAGCCAAACAGTTGCAAAAACTTGCCGGATTATTTTCAGTTGCTTCCTCACAGGAATTAACCAAAATAATGACAAAACTGGTGAAAAACGAAAAATTTCGTTCACAAACCGGGATGATTAGTGGTCATTTTATTTATAATAACACCGGTGCTACACAAGCTGTACTCGCTTATCTTAAAAGAAAACATTGATTTTTTACATGTATTTTAAGAATTTCTATTAAAATTCATTTAAAAAATATCGTTAAAAACTTATTAGTCGTAATTTCGAACCGTTCAATAATATTTAAAATAATGAAACGATTAATTTTATTAGGCGGATTTTTGGCTATTAGTTCAACTACATTATGGTCTTGTAGAGAAGAACCTCAAAAAACCGTTGTAAAAGAAGTTAAAGTAGAAAAAGCAGAAAACGAAGGTATTTTAGAACGTACTGCTAAAAAAGTAGATAAAAAAGTAAACGATCAAATCGACGAAGAAATCGATAAAATAGGAGATGATAATTAAGGTAATTTAACAAAAACCTGATATTTCCTAAAGTTTTAAAACAGTCTTAGTAAAGTTTTACAACAAATTTTACTAAGACCTGTTTATTTCCTATTTAAATTTAAACGAAACTAATAAATCAAGAAACTATGAAACGCTATTTTTTAATATTCGCTTCTTTCATAACGATTTCTTTTACAATGAACTCTTGTAGAGAAACAACTAAAGAATCTACGGATGATACCGAAATGAAAGACGGTACTATTGAAGATCAGGAAGATGAGATGGATGATTACAATGACGATGATAACGGTGTAATTAATGATATTAAAGAAGCCGGCCAAGATGTTGGAGACGCTGTAGAAAATGCAGCCAACGAAACTGGTGACGCCGTAAATACCGCAGTAGATGAAACCGGAAACGCCATTGATGAAGCTGCTGACGAAATTGACGGATCGGACGATAACTAAAATTAAATATAAACAACCAACCAAAAATTGATATTATGAAAAAGACCTTAATTATTTTAGCCGCATTTGTTACTACTATCGTTTTAACATCATGCCGTGAAGAAAAATCGGGTGTCGAGAAAGCTGCCGATAGCGTAGAAGAAGCTGCTGAAGATGCCGGGGATGCTGTAGAAGATGCAGTAGATTAAACATAGATGCTTAACTAACACGCTACTAACCAAAAAATAAGCCCTTTCAAATGAAAGGGCTTATTTTATTCCTACAGTTTCAATTTTATTGATATACTTTAATATAATCAATATAGAATTTTGCAGGAAAAATACTATCGTCTACTTCAGGCCCTCCAAAGTTACCTCCAATGGCCATATTCAATAAAAAATAGAATTTATGCCGAAAAGGATAGTGTTCATCATCCTTAATTTCTGGTGAAAAGGTATATACTTTCTTCCCATCAATAAAATATACAATCTCGTCTTTAGACCATTCTACTTTGTATACATGAAAATCGTCTTCTACATTATCGATTTTTGTCACTTTGGTACTGGCATGATCCCCGTGAGTTGCCGGTGTATGCAAGGTTGTATGTAGGGTATCTTTCATTCGGCCTACATATTCCATAATATCGATTTCTCCGGAAGCAGGCCAGCCTACTTCGGCAATATTATCTCCTAACATCCAGATCGCAGGCCAAATTCCTTGCCCACCGGGAACTTTTGCACGGGTTTCTATAGTCCCATATTGAAATTCGAATTTATCTTTGGTATTTATCCGAGAGCTGAAATAACTATCACCATCTTTTTCAGCAGTAATAATCGCCATCCCATCTTTTATTTCAATATTTTCAGAACGATAAAGTTGTCGTTCATTATTCCCCCATCCACAAATATCAGGGCAGCCATCACCATATTCATAGCTCCAATAATCCATATTTAAGCTATTGCCATCAAAATCCTCTTCCCAGATCAATTCTTTTTCCTGTCCCGTGCAGCTTTGTAAGCTCAAAAAAAACAGGCTTAAAATTGCTAATCTTGTCCTCATATTATTTAAATTCAAAATTTGCTTTTTTAAGATCTACTGAATTTCCTCCAATCATCACTTCAAAATCACCAGGTTCAGCTTCCCATTTCTTATTTGCAGTGAAATACGTGATCATTCTTGTGTCGATCGTAAAACGTACCATTTTACTTTCACCAGGTTGTAATGATACTTTCTCGAAAGCTTTTAATTCCAGATTAGGTCGCGTAATGCTTCCTACAAGGTCATGCAAATAAAGCTGAACAGTTTCTTCACCAGCCATTTCTCCTGTATTTTTTACTGAAATAGAAGCTTCTATTTTTCCGTTCTCAGAAAAAGAATCAGCACTCAACTTAATATCACCATATTCAAATTCGGTAAAACTAAGTCCGAATCCAAAAGGAAACAATGCCTCTCTTGGGGAATCGGTATAATGTGAATAGGTAACCTGGGCACCACCATCTGGTCTACCGGTACTTTTTTGATTATAATACAGGGGTTCCATTCCTGAATTCTGCGGAAAAGAAACTGGTAATTTCCCTGAAGGATTGTACTTACCAAATAAAACTTCACCTACGGCATTACCGTGTTGCGAACCTAAAAACCAGGATTCTACAATTGCAGGGATATTCTTAGTACTCCAATTAAGATCCATTGGGCGACCATTCATTAATACCATCACTACATTTTTATTGGCTTTTTGAACGGTTCTAATCAATTCGTCCTGAACTCCGGCAAAACCTATATTGGTCTGGCTACGGCCCTCACCAGTCTGAAAAGCATCTTCTCCAACAACCAAAATCACAAGATCGGCCTGTTTTGCTAATTTTTCAGCTTCGCCAAAACCACTTTTATCATCTTCATTAAAAGTCATAGGGTTTAAAAAAGAACGATCTCCGGTAGAAAGCTTAGCTCCTTCGGTATAACTTATTTTTACTCCTTTTGGCGCATGATTCTTGATTCCTTCTAAAACTGAAACCGCCGAATTCGCTACAGCATGTGCTCTCCAGTTTCCTAAAGGGGAATCTTTATCATTTGCCAACGGCCCAATCACCGCGATGTTTTTAATCGAATTTGAGATGGGTAAAATTTCGCCTTCATTTTTTAAAAGAACGATCGATTTTTTACCGGCTTCTAAAGCCACCTGCTGATTCGCTTCAGAATATAATTCCGATTTCTCGAAGGCTTCATCGCAATATTTATAAGGATCGTCAAAAAGCCCTAATCTGAATTTTATACGAAGGATTCGTTTTACAGCATCATCGATCAAAGATTCATCAATTGTTCCTTCTTCCACCAGTTCTTTTAAGGAAGACTCGTAAGCGCCGCCTTCCATATCCATATCGCTCCCGGCTTTTACCGCTAAAGCAGCAGCCGCTTTTTTATCTTTAGCAACACCATGCGGAATAAGTTCGGTTATCGATCCCCAATCTGATACTACAAATCCATCCCATTGCCATTTCCCTTTTAGTAAATCTCTTTGTAAATAGGTGCTCGCAGTTGCCGGTACGCCATCAAGTTCGTTAAACGAATTCATAAACGTGGCTACACCTGCATCTGCCGCCGCTTTAAATGGGGGCAAGATGGTATTATTCAGTTCATAAATTCCAATATTTACGGTATTATAATCCCTACCACCTTCAGCAAAACCATAGCCAGCAAAATGCTTGGCACAGGCCGCGATGGTTCTAGGATCTGAAAGATCATCTCCCTGAAATCCTTTAATTCTGGCCACTGCGATTTTTGAATTGAGATACGGATCTTCACCGGCACCTTCCATAATTCGGCCCCAACGTGCATCACGAGAAATATCCATCATTGGCGCAAACGTCCAGTGAACACCTGCTGCTGCAGTTTCTCTACCGGCAACTCTTGCCGTTTTTTCCATGAGCCCTAAATCCCAACTGGCACTTTCTCCAAGTGGCACAGGGAACATGGTCTGGTAACCATGAATAACATCGTACCCAAAAATCAACGGAATTTTAAGTCGGCTATTTTCCATGACGATCTTTTGTGCTTTACGCGTATGTTCTACAGAAGTTACGTTAAGCATCGAACCTACAAGACCTTTTTTAAGATTTTCGAGTTTCTTTTCGTTATCGGTTCCGGTTGCAGGACCTGTTACATCCCAGCTTCCGTTGTATTGTATCATCTGCCCAATCTTTTCTTCGAGGGTCATTAAGGCCAAAACCGAATCTATTTTCTGCTCTATATCCTGTGGATCCTGAGATTTTACCACAGGTTTTTTATAGGTGGAGAATGCCAGTAAACCTAATGACAGAAATACTCCTATTATTGCTAGTCTTTTTTTCATATCCAAAAATTAAATAAGGGTTACGAGGAAGAACAGCTTCACCTCCAGGCAACCCCTATTTCATTAAAAATCTAACCTGAAATTATGTATTTTCTTTTATTGAAAAACTTTCACATAGTCAACTTCCATGGTATCCTGAGTGAAATTAGGGTCTATCTCTCCTCCTAAAGTACCACCCATGGCAACATTTAGAATTAAGAAAAACGGTTGGTTGAACGGAGTCTCTGCATTGTTTTTATATTCATGAAATACCACATTATCTACCGCGAAAAGAATGTGATCTGCTGTCCATTCTAAGGTATACGTATGAAACTCTGAAGCCACATTTTCAACATCAGTCCCTTTAGAGATTCCTTCGCCACCAGAGTTCCCCGGCATATGTAATGTTCCCAACACACGGCCAAGATCATTACCTACATGCTCCATAATATCGATCTCCCCGGAAGCTGGCCAACCTACCTCAGCAAAATTAGAGCCCAGCATCCAGATCGCAGGCCAGGTGCCCGATTCCTCAGGAAGTTTAGCCCTTACCTCTACTCTACCATACTTAAACTCCTGTTTATCCATCGTGGTAATTCTGGCAGAAGAATAGTCGAAGCCATTAGTACTTTCTGCAATGGCATTGATCTTTAAAGTGCCATCACTTACCACTACATTTTCTGCTGTGTAATACTGTTTTTCGTTATTTCCCCAGCCATTGTCACCATTACCGGTTTCAAAATTCCAGCTATCGGTATCTAGTGTGCTTCCATCAAATTCTTCTTCCCACACCAGGTTTTCGAATTCGGTTTCCAGTTCTTTTCCTTCGGCAGAATTATTTCCACCACCGGCTCCACCTTCAGGGTTGGTAGTAAGTTTTAAATACCAGGCTTCAGCAGCATTTCCTCCAGATTGTGTTCTCACCTGCATATAATCTTCTTCAATCTCAAGAATCTCATACGTGCTGGTTCCTAAATAATAACTTAAGAAACCTCCATCTGAAATCATCATTTGTGTACCTGTGGTTTCATCTTCCGTATAAATAGTTGGTGCTGCAGACAGACTTACATTTTTAACCCCAGAAGTATCATAACCAAAACATTCATCCCCTGTGCCATTAGTTCCTCCAGCAGCACTTAATGAATTGGTATTAAAAAAAGTGGCTCCGCTATTATCAAGTTCGTATAAAATATTGCCATTTTCATCAAGACTGAACGTCATACTATCATCATAGAAACATCCATCTTTTTTCTCAAAAGGAGAAGCGTTATACCAATCAGAGGTTTTAGACTCAATTGGCCCAAGTGCTAAATGTGATGGCATCGCTGCGGCGATATACCAGGTTTTTGAATCATCTCCTGTAAGCAACGATTTAGTTTCAGGATCATCAAACTCGCTATACACGGTCACCATAATTGTTTCTGAAGTTGTCGCCCCTCCTCTACCGGTTGCAAGTACCGTTACCACATAATCATTAATTCCCGTTTTGGTAAAAGCATGAATAGTGTCGCCATCTGTAATATTAGCAGAAGTATTATCACCAAATGTAAACTTGTAATTCATAGCATTTTCTGCCTGTGCACTAAAAGACACCTTTCCGCTACCATCTCCGTAAGGATTATCTTCATCGGCATTCATTACCGTAGCTTCCAGCGTAAGATTTGAAGGCGCCACGACTTCGCCAAAAGTGTGATCATCATCCTGGCAGCTTTGAAAAAAGCTACCAAGAATAATCATAAGGCCTAGTATATATTTAAAATTCTTCATTTTTTAGTCATTTTTAATTTGAATAGTATCAAAGTAGAACGTACCACCTGCCGTGTTTCCGAAGTCATAAAAAACAACCACAGTGTCATACCCAGCGTTAGGATCGAAGGCACCAAAACTTGTAAAATCAAAATTGAGTTCTTCCCAAGCATTGGCTACCGTAGTTGATTGTTGAACTTCTGCTATTACTGACGGATTTCCATTTGCATCTGAATCTGACTTAGAATTCTCTAACTTTAATAAGATCGTTGCCCCTGTTTTAGGTGCCCAGGTTTTCATAGAGATTGTGGTACCCTGGCTAAAGTCTATCGCGCCATCCAAACGTTGTGAAACACCGGCCCAGGTTTCTGCTCCTTCCTCTTTCACAAGCTCGGTTACGTTTGTACTGGTATTCATCCCCGAAGCATCTGGATTTGCAATAACAGTCGCATTTGCCCTTCCAAAACCAGACCAGCTATAATCTACTAAAGCCGAATCGAAAGTTAACGGAAGTTTTGGCGCCGTCATTGGCTGATCGCTTACATAAGAAAGATCATCAAAATAATAATCCAATCCTTTTCCTGCTGTATTTAAATCCATAAAAACTATGGCTTTTTTCCAATTTTGAGTGGCATCTACTCCACTAAAGTCAAAGGTTAAGGTTTGCCATGTATTCGCTTCAGTTACTGTTGCATTGGCTTCAACGGCTATATCTCCATCAATTGGATCTTCAAATTTTAAAGTTACCGGAATACCAGCTTCTGGTGACCAAACTTTTAAACTTAACTGATCGTCTTTGGTAAAATCCACTGCATTGTCTAATTCGAAAAATGCGCCTGCCCAAACTTCGGAACCTTGTATTTTAGTCATTTTCGCTACAGTTTCGCTAGGATTGGCATCGCTCATATCTGGATTTGTAACAAGAGCTGTTGGCGCCCCTCCAAATTCAATAAATTGATATGCATTTGCATTCCCTTCAAAAGTTACCGGCAATTCTACTATCGTAGGATTTGCCAACCTGATATTGTCGAAATAATAGGTATTGTCATCACCAGAAGTATTAAAGTCGAAGAACAAGGCGATTACATTATACGATTGAGAAGGATCCACAGTTGAAAGATCAAAAATTAGTGTTTCCCACTCATTTTCTTTAGTTGTCATTGTAGTCACTTCAGCATTGATATCTGAATTCCCTGAATTTTCTACCTTAAACAATACCGGAATGCCTGCTTTTGGAGAATACACATCCATAGCAATGTAAGTTGTACTACTAAAATTGATATTTTCATTTAAAGTAGTGGAAGTTCCCGCCCAGGTTTCAGAACCTGATGGCTTGGTATATGAAGCTACAGTAGCACTTTCATTCACCTCGTTTGGTGCCGGATTAGCGACTACAGAAGCTGTAGGGGCACCTCCGCCAAAATTATAGAAGGTATAGGCTACGGTTTGTGATTCAAAATCGATGGGCAATAATAAAGGATCTACAATCGTAACTTCTTCAGTATATTCTGTAGTTTCAGCTCCTCCACTTAAAGCTACAACACGAATCATGTACGTACCTATATTTCCATATTCATATTCAGCAGTCTCGCCTTCCATAATCATGGTTGGCTGCTCATCTGTATCTTCCCCAAAATAAACCTCGTAACCGGCAGCATTCTCTGCAGTTGCCGTAACGCTTACCTTAAAAGGATTCGACTGATCTTTAGTGATCGCTACTTCTAAATTTTCTGGAGCGAGGAAGGATACATTTAAAGATTGCGAGGCTTCGGCAACTTCGCCGTTTAAATTCATGGCATAAATAGTGACATCGTATTGCCCTTCAGCATACGTATGATCAATATGGTTACCCGAAGTAAATTGATCTGAAACTTCACTGCCGTCTCCAAAATCTACACTAAACATATTTGCTCCATTTGCCGAGGGAAATATGCTTACCTCACCAGAATTGTCCTGCTTTATCGTAAACTTGGCAGAAATATCTGATGGTATCGCGACATCTACGCTTTCTAAACTATCATCATCTGAACAGGCGATAACAAAAAGAATAGAAAAACATGCTATTATTGATTTAATATAATTCTTCATAATCTATATTTTAATAACCAGCGTTTTGATCCCAGTTCCCCTGAGCGAATTGTATTTCTTCTAATGGAATAGGGAAAACTTCATTTTTACCAGTGGTAAACCCATCGATAAACTGTTCGGCCCTGCCTGTTCTTACCAAATCAAAGAATCGGTGTCCTTCTCCTATCATTTCAGACCTTCTATCCATATAAATTTGTTCGGTAAGGTTGGCCCCGCTATCCTCTACCGGTGCTAAACCAGCACGATCCCTAACCATATTTAAATAAGCTCTCGCCTGGGCATCATCAATACCGCCACGGTTTAAAGCTTCTGCAGCCATTAACAATACATCTGCATATCGTATAGCTCTGTAATTATTTGGCTGTGTTAAATTGGCATCACCAAGGTTATCGTTTTGTCTTGGTAGATATTTACGGTTATAATAACCGGTATGTCCGGTAACTTCATCCTGATTCCCGATATTGTAAGTAGCTCCGGTTTCTGCTGCCCAGGCTTCGATATCTAAAACACTTACGTCTTGTCTTAGGTCTCCATCTTCAAAAGAATTGTATGCTTCTGCTGTAGGAAGGTTAAATCCGTATCCCGACTCAAAAACAGGCCCGGCATAACCACGAATTCCGCTAAATCCTACCATAACATTTCCTTCGCTACATTGTAGACATTCGAATCCTGCACCTTGCGTACCGGTATATTGAATTTCAAAAACCGATTCTGCACTGTTCTCTGCTGAATACTCAAAAAGGTTGTCGTAGTCTTCGTTACCCTGAGTTCCATACAGATGATATTTTCCAGAACTGATTACTTTTTGAAGTTCAGTGGCTGCTTCAGAGAATTTATCCTGATATAAATAAACTTTACCTAATAAAGCCTGCGCAGCACCTTTGGTAACACGACCAACTTCAGGAGCATCTACGGCTAAATTTTCTTCGGCGTATGCCAAATCCTGCTCGATAAATGCATAAACTTCACTTTTTGAAGCTCGTGGTATTGTTTGCGCTTCGCCTAAAGTAAAACGTCCTTCTGGTTTAATAGGGATTGGCCCAAACCACTTTAATAATTCAAAATTGAAATAAGCTCTTAAAAAATGGGCTTCGGCTAATAATTGAGATTTACCTTCAAAATCGATATTATCGGCATTTTCCAATACAAAACTTGCACGATAAACTCCGGCAAAATTCCAATCCCATATATCATTAAGATTATCGTTTACGGGCGTATGCTGCATACGGTCTACCTGTTGCCAGCCAATCACATCTGTTGCACTTTCACCACCGGCATGAGCATTATCTGAGGCTATTTCGCCTAAAATCACATTCACATAGGTACTTTGTAAAATATCATAAGTTCCTATTAATGCATTGTAATAATCATCTTCTGTAGTGAAGTAAGAATCGGAGTTAATCCCGTATGGCGGATCTACTTCTACATAATCGTCCCCGCAGGAAGTAATTCCCAACGAAGCGGCAATTGCTGCCAGAATTATATTTTTTTTGATATTTATCTTCATCATCATTTTTTTAAAATTCAAGATTTACACCTAACATATATGTTCTTGGTAAAGGATAGAATCCTAAATCGATACCTCCACCAATTGGTGCGCCTGTTGAAGCTGTAGGATCGTAACCAGAATAATCGGTAAATGTGTACACATTATCTACTTTACCGTAGATCCTAAACTTATCGATAGATACCTTTTGTGTAAATTCAGATGGAATAGTATATCCAAGACTTACCGTTTGGATTCTAGCAAAAGAACCATCTTCGATATAGAAATCTGAGAATACTTTATTAGCCGTAGCTGCGGTAGTTACTCTTGGCACCGTATTGCTTGTTCCTGCTCCCGTCCAACGGTCTAGTACGTAACTCATTTTATTTACGTTAGGCTGATCTCTTTCGTAGTTACGAACGATGTCGTTCCCAAGGTTAGAGAACATATAGGTTGCGAAATCGAAATTCTTAAAATTAAAGCCTAAATTAAACCCTAAAGTTACTTTTGGGATTGGGTTACCAAGATCGGTACGGTCTTTATTATCGATCACGCCATCTCCGTTTAGATCTTTATATCTAATATCTCCCGGCATTGCCTCAGCTCCTAATGCCAATTGTGATGGATGCGCATCTACTTCAGCCTGATTTTGGAAAATTCCATCGGTTTTATAACCATAGAAATAACCAATTGGCTTTCCTTCTTCCATTCTGGAAATTAGAGGCTGACCTACACCAAAGTTTCCTCCTTCTATAAACTCGGTTCCGTTAACCTGAGTCACCTCATTTTCTAAAGTACTTATGTTGAATGACGTATTTAAAGAGAAATCATCACTAAATTTATTGTTATAGCTTAAGGCAAATTCCCAACCTGAGTTTTTAACCGATCCTGCATTGATGGTTGGACTGGCGGAACCAGGTGCTCCCACTCCATAAATTCCTGAAACCGGAATATTTGGAATTAACAGGTTATCACGCTTATTTATAAAATAATCTACCGTAAACTCGAATTTGCTGTTTAAGAAGTTAGCATCTAAACCAACATCGAATTTTTTAGCTTCTTCCCACTGTAAATCTGGGTTTGCTAATTGTCCTAAAGCGCGACCGTTTACTAACAATTGTTCTTGCCCCAAGACATAAGTCGCTTCCCCATTTAATAAAGATAAATAACCAAAATCTGGAATTTGATCGTTCCCTAAAATCCCGTAACTCCCACGAAGTTTTAAGAAATTAAGGAAACCATCTTCGTTAAAGAAATTTTCTTCTGAAATTACCCAACCTGCGGTTGCTGAAGGGAAATACGCTACACGGTTGTTAGGTCCGAATTTTGTAGAACTATCGCGACGAAGCATTGCCGATAGTAAATATTTATCCTGAAATGCATACTGAATTCTTCCAAAATAAGATAACCTTCTAAGTTTATATGAATAAGAGGAGTTTGTTTGCTCTTCTCCTGCACCATTGGCACTACTTAAATCTGCGAATTTCCAGCTATTGGCCTGTACACCGGTTCTAGATCCAAAAAGACCTTCACCATTGGTTTCGTAAGCAGTCATCCCTACTAGAAAAGTCACATCGTGATCGTCTGCAAAAGTATTTTCGTAGGTATTAAAAAGATCGAAGGTATAATCGTTATCGTTTATCTTTCCTAAAGTAACCGAGCTATTGGCGTTAGTATAGATTTTCCCGGTACCGTAATTAAACTTCGGTGTAAAATCCCTGTTTTTCGTATTACTGGTATTAAAACCAATACGTGCCTTTAAATTTAGATTCCTGGCATAATCTAAACTTGCCTGTACCGTACCACTTAAGCGATTAGTGATATACTTATTGTAGGTATTATCTAATTGTGTTAACGGGTTTACCACCTCGTTCCCTAGATTAATTTGCCCATCAAGATTACTTATTGAAGGATCTATCGTTGGCGCAATGTTAGCGGCATTAAATAAAACAGAACCTAAACTAAAGCTGTTTACCGTACTACTTTCTGTACTATTATAAAATAATTTAGTTTGAATATTAAGCTTATCGGTAAGATCGGCATTTAAGGTAATTTTTGCCGTGCTACGTTCAAACTGTGACTTTTCAGGAGAAATAATCCCTTCCTGTTTTAAATTTGAAGCACCGATAGAGTATGTGATTTTTTCTTCACCACCTACTACTGAAAGGTTATGGCTTGTTACCAAAGCTTCCTGAAATACCTCGTCCTGCCAGTCTGTACCAGCACCAAGATTACCAATATTCGAAAAAGGTAATGATTGCCCGGCATTGGCATAACTTTCATTTAGGATAAGTGCATACTCTGTTGCATTTAGTACAGGTAATTTTCTGGTTGTTTCCTGAATACCGGTATAGCCTTCGTAAGAAATTTTGGCTTTTTGATTTTTCCTACCGGCTTTGGTCGTTACCAGGATCACACCATTTGCACCAATAGTACCATAAATAGCGGCCTGCGCATCTTTAAGAACGGTAATGTTTTCGATATCCTGAGGGTTAATACTATTTAAACCTCCTTCATATTGAAAACCATCCAGAATAATGAGTGGTTTGTTCTGCCCGTTTGTTGAAATTCCACGAATCCTGATATTGGACTCCGCTCCCGGCGAACCTCCTGTAGGCGTAACGTTTACCCCTGAGGTTGTTCCCTGAAGTGCCTGCGCGGCGTTTACCGGTTCTAATTTAGAAATCGTCTCGGCCCCTACATTAGAAACAGCACCAGTAATATCTCTTTTCTTTTGTGCTCCATAACCAATCACTAAAACTTCGTCTAATGCCTGAGAATCGACACTTAAAACTACATTTATAGCATCCTGATTGGTAATGTTTACTTCCTTACTCGTATATCCGATAAAAGAAAATACAAGCACATCTCCTTGCGAAACATTATCAATAGAATAATTACCATCAAAATCGGTAATTACTCCATTAGTAGTTCCTTTCACTACAACATTTACTCCGGGTAGTGGCATTTGTGTTTCATCTTCTGAAACGGTACCCGAAACCGAAAACGTTTGAGCGTGTATGCCAAATGAAAGCATACAAAATAAAATAAGTAACAGTACTCTATTCATTTGTTGATTGTTTTGTTTAGTACGCAAAGTAGGATGAAATCAAAGCAGAAAACGAATTTAGAACCCTTACAAAAAGTATACATTCTAAATTTTTAATGTTAAAATTGAGAATATGCTAATAAACCACTGTGAAATTGATGTTTCAAGAGGATTTATAAAGTTGAGATTAACTAGGCTTAAATGAAGGATTTAGAAAAATGTTGAGGTAATGTTGAGGCAAATTTTACACTTGTAAAGGAATTAGAAGCTTAAGATGTATTCTACCAAACCTTCTTCGTGGGCTAAATCCATCTTTTTCCTCAAACGATATCGTTTAATCTCTACACTTCTCACTGAAATATTTAAAAGCGGAGCGATTTCTTTAGAGGATAAATTAAGCCGTAAGTACGCACACAATTTCAGATCGTTCGATGTTAAGTTGGGATGTTTGGCTTTTACGGTTTGTAAAAAATCTTTATCGGCATTATCAAAAGCTTCTTTAAAAAATTTCCAGTTATCCTCTTCGTTTATATTGGAATCGATAGTTTTTAAAACAGATTTTATATCTTCTACTTTTTTAATAGCGGCAAGTTCATCTTTAATCTGGTTTAAAACTTCACTTTTTCTAATAATACTCATGGTAGAAGCAGCCAATTCTCTATTCTTGGAAGAAACATCAGCTTCTAATTGTTCGTTTTTAAGCTTCATGATCTCCTGCTGCGCTTCAAGCTGTTGCATTTCAGCCTTCTTTTGCTGCACCTTAATCATTTTCTCGTGCCTTTTATTATAATAGCGGGTGTAAAAATGATGAGTAATAAAAATAATAATGGCTAATAACAACACATATACAAAAAAGGCCAAGTTGGATAAAAACCAGGGCTTTTCTATAGAAAAAGGATAGGTTTCCAGGTTAATATCTTTACTGTTATATTTTGCCCTTACCTGAAATTCGTAGTTTCCGTAGGGTAAATTCTCGAAAGAAGCCATACTTACCGTCTTAAAAGGCGTCCATACTTCAGTAAAACCTTTAATTCGGTAACTATAGGTAACATTAGAGAACTTTTGGTATACCGGTGTATTAAAGTAAAAATTGAAATAATTTTCAGAATTCTTAAACTCCGGATTAAGCTGTTCCCTATCAACAAGCTCAAAACTCAACCCTTTATCTGCAATTTCGATTTTATTAATTTCCAGCTCAGGGATTTCATTTTTTGTAAAGGGTGTATTAAAAATGGCATATCCATGATTGCTTCCTACCAGATATTGATTTTCGTTAATTTGGGATAGATTTTCAAAACCACTGGAAATATTTCTAAACTCATAAGAAAGTGGAATTGATGCTACATTAATCCCATTCTGAAAAGCGTCTTTTACGGTATAGTAGATCTCGCTTTCAGAAAAAGCCCACCATTTCCCATCAGGGGTACGTTCAGAAATTCCAGTACTTCTAGTTAAATTTTTAAATGCCTTCTGAAGCTTATTTTCAGTAGTAAAAACATCTAAATTGGGATCATATTTAAAAATGCTGCTTGCGGTGGCATAATAAATATCTTCGTTAAAGCGAAAAAGTTTAATCCCAGAGGCGTCTTTATAATCTACCGGATAATTTTTTACAATTTCGACTTTGAAATTGGTTAAATCTGGTTTCAATTTAAAAATCCCTTTATGGTCATGGCCTATCCAAATTTCCTCGTCATTACTATTCAGGATATTTCTGGACGAAAGATTAAAACCATTTAAATAAGAGATTTCATTAAAACTTTGACCTTCTTTGAAATAACTTAGACCATTATAATGTCCCTGAAGAAATCCATCTGAAAACGGAATTACCTGCCAGGTTCCCAATCCATCAAAAATATAGTTTAGGCTATTATTTTTTAGAATAAAAGTCCCACGATCGTGACCTATAAAAAGCTGATCGTTATACTGCTGTAAACTCCATACCTGCCCACTGGTGCCTTCAATTAAATTAAAATCCTTAGAATCTTGATCACGTCTGTAAAGCCCCTGATTAGTACCAAGATACAACTGGTTTTGGAACATGATACTACAATAAACAGTACCAAGTTTTCCTGTAATATCTGAAAATATGGAAAATTGACTATCTTTTTCAATAAGACTAATTCCGTTATCCAGTCCGCACCATATATCTCCGGCTTTATCTTCAAATAAAGATAAGACCGTATTATTAAGAATATCGGGTTGAACGATTTGCTGCAAATTACCATTTACCAAATTCAGAATAAATAATCCATCGCCAATGCTCCCTAGCACCAGCATATCATCATCGGTATATTTAGCGGTGAAAAAACTGGAAGAAATTGGATAATTTGGGATACTAATTTTTTCCCAGTTGGATGATGTAAAAGAAAATAATCCGTCATCGCGGGTTACGGCTACTTTTTGATCATTCCAATGAAAAACCTGAATAATTGCTTTGGCCCCAGTTTGGTCAAAACCGACTTCTTTTTGTATACCTCCACTTTTTATCGAATACAATCCATCTTCTGCCACCTGAAAATATACGGTATTTCCCGATTTATAAAGATTCGCTATTGTTTTGCCCAGATCGATCACATTGATTGTTTGATTCTTGACATGATAACTAAATAACCGGCTGAGACTTTGAAAAACGATGTAATCCCCAAATTCTTCGATATGCCAAATCTGTTCGCCATCTCGAATTCCATCAGGTAATTTTTCTAAAAGTGAGATATAGTTTAGAGTGCCAAAAGAATCTTGCTTCCAATATCCAAAATCCATATAAGCTCCTGTAAAAATTAAGCTATCCACTACTTTTACAGAACGTACAGGGCTGCCATCTTTCATTTTATGAAGACTCCACTGCTCTCCATTAAAAGACAATAACCCCGAATTATTGGCAAAATACATCCAGCTATTCCCTGCCTGGCTTATCATCCAGTTTTGGTTCCCCCCATTATAGGCCTTGGTATCAAAATTGGTGATCGGTGGGAGTTCCTGACTTTGGGATAAAGACGGAAGGAGCAAAATTAATAGGACTAACCAACGCATAAGCAATCGCTTTTGGTATAAAAATATCAATTCTGCTAAAACTACAATAAAAAGCTTATGCAGTCCTAAGAAACTTTGGGAGAATTATTGTTCTTAAACTGTTGCAACTCTCTTTTTAAATCTTCCATAGACTGCTGTAATTGCTGAAACAGGCCATTTTCTGAAGGATTATCAATATTAAAAGTAAGCTTACTGTTTACCTGCCATAATTCCTGAATATCCCCAAGTTTTACTTCTATAGGCAAATATTCTTCATTTAAAGAAATTAGTAAAAGTTTTGATGGATCTGGCAGACGCTGTATTTTCTTAATCAAAACAGAATCGTACATCACCACGACATAAACGCGATTATTATTCACCTCGTCCATACCTGCAACCCCTTTAGCCATTACCCATTCACCGGGACGGTAATTAGGGAGCATACTATCGCCTTCTACCTGAAAACCACGATAACTGGCATTTCTAAATTCTGGCAATGGAATTTCGAAAGCCGGTAATTGTGTATACCATTCTACATCCTGAACATTGTGGGGATAACCGGCGGCGGCTTTTTGATTCACCATGACGATATTTTCGTTATCGGTATTTCTATCTACCGTCACTACTTTTGGGCTTACGTCTCCTTTAGAAATCTTCAGGTATTTTTGACCACTATCTCCAAACAACCAAAGCGGATTAATCCCAAATTGTCGTAATAGTTCAGAAACTACCTTTCCTGAGAGTTTGGTCCTGCCGCGTTCAATGTCTGCAGTAGAGTTTTTTATTCCTAAAGTCTCGGCAAATTCAGCCTGTGTAAAATTATTTTCTTCCCTTACTTCTTTAAAATGCTTAATTTCGATGGATGATGCTGCCATAATTATCTTAATAGGAATTATTCCATGCAATATAAATACTATTTGGATTAATTCCTATACTTAAATCATTTTTATGCTAAATAAAATAATATTTCTTTTCTCTTTATTCTTTATTCAATTGAGCTATTCCCAACTTCCCGAAGGTTTTGTATATGTATCTGATCTTATTCCAGATATCGAGGTGGAATTACGTTATTTTAGTGAAAATAACTTTACCGGTAAACGAGTACCCGGTTACGAAGCCGAAAAACTAATTTTAACGAAAGAAGCGGCGATGGCCCTCCAAAAAATTCAGCAGGAGCTGGAGAATGATGGCTATTGCTTAAAATTTTTTGATGCTTACCGCCCACAAAGGGCAGTAAATAGCTTTATAGCATGGGCCCAAAAACCTGAGGATACGATTACTAAATCTCAATTTTATCCAGAAAAGAAAAAAAGCAACCTCTTTAATCTAGGGTATATTGCAACACGATCTGGACATTCCAGAGGCAGCACCGTCGATCTTACGATCGTGGATGCTAAAAGTTTGGAAGAAGTAGATATGGGCGGTTCTTACGATTATTTTGGAGAGCGCTCTCATCACAACTTTCAAGATATTACTGAAAAACAAAAAGCGAATAGACAGTACCTGAAAGCTATGATGAGTAGATATGGTTTTAGAGCCTATAGTGAAGAGTGGTGGCACTATACTTTAAGAAATGAACCTTATCCCAATACTTATTTTGATTTTATCATTCAATAAGCTTTAACAGAATAGATATTTAATTTATTGATTTTTAACCTTATATTTAAAAATGATTATAATTATTTAAAATTATGATCGATTAATTTTGTGAAAAATCAATCAAAATATGAACAACCTCAAATCCCTGGGCTTTCAAAATCGGCTGCAACAATTAAAAGACAGGTACGATTTAAATAATTTGGATCTCGAAATTCTCAAAAAAGTTCAGCAATACCAGATTATTAGTATCTGCTGTACTACCGAAGGTGGTTTTGACAAGAAAACCGGAGCTTTTTATACTCAGGAACGCACACTTAACTATAAGATCAAAATCGCTTTTAAACGAACCGCTAATGCTCCATTAGAATTTGTGCTTATAAAAGCCGAGGAAGCTGAAGAAGATTTTTTCCATTTTCCTAAAAAAACAACATCATTAAACAAAGCGGTTTAATAAATACATACTTTTAACCTCTAATTTTGCACTTTAAGCAAAATAATTTCTTTTCTTAACATCCATATATTATTTTTTTCTATTTTTCCGCAGTTAAATGATTTACAGGAAAATGGAAGAAGATACACTTCGGCAGGAGGTATTAAGTAGTTTTATATTTAAGGATAAAACTACAGAAAAAATTTTAGATGAATTAACCCAAATGGCGGCAGCTATCTGTGACACTCCTATTTCTTTAATTAGCCTGGTTGGCAAAGAAACACAATGGTTTAAATCTAAAATTGGTCTTGAGATAGCCGAAACTCCTATCCAGGATTCCTTTTGCAAATACGCCATAGAACAACCAGATGAAATTTTCATTGTAGAAAATCCATTAGAAGATATTCGGTTTAAAAATAATCCACTTGTCCTTGGCTATCCAAACATTCGCTTTTATGCGGGTGCCCCTTTAACCACATCTAATGGTTTGACTTTAGGGACTTTGTGCGTTATCGATAAAAAAAATAGAAATTTAAGTAAACTACAAATAAAGGCACTTCAGATTTTAGCCAATCAAACAATCGATTACCTAGAGCATAAAAAAGAACATATCCATCAAAATGATCTGCTAAAAAAAAGCATTTCAAAATTCAATAAACTGAGTAATCATTCTCTGGATGCTTTATTTCAGCTTGAAGTAAACGAAAATAAGCGTATTCATTTTACCTATATTAATGAAACTTTAAAGGATCTACTACCACAACTGGATACCCAGGATTTTAAAGAACATCCTTCTAAAGCTTTAGATTTTGTACATCAGGAAGATCGTATGATGGTAGAAAATACTTTTGTCGATGCTGTACGGCATAAAAAAGAATGGGATATTACCTATAGGGTTTTCAATCAAGACGGGAGTATCTCCTGGCATCAATCCAGAGCATTCCCTGATCAATTTTCAGGCAATAAAACGGTATGGTATGGCAGTTTTAGAGATGTTACCGATAAAAAGAATTACCTGGAATTACTCGAAAAGATCATCTTTGACATCTCTCACATTATGCGTCGCCCTATTGCCAATATGCTAGGTTTAATTTATTTACTTGAAGTCTCGGATGATAGCGATATGCTAAACAACAGAGAAATTATAAAGTATATTAAAATTGTATCTGAAGAAATCGATGAAGAAATACAGGGACTAAACGAAAACTATCAAAAAATTAAAACCAGCTTTAAAAATATCTATTAAATACGGTAGAAAGTAGATCGAAAGTTTTGACATAAAAAAATCGCCTTATTTTCATGAGACGATTTTTTTATTTGAATCTTAAAGAATTTTGAAATCTTAGTTTTTTACTACTGCAAAGTAAGGCTCAAAACTGTCTCCGCTAGACCAGCTTAATTTACCATTGTAGTATATTTTATCTTGAATAATATAGCGATCACCTTTTAAATATTCGCTTTGAATGGTATCCACATCTCTTTCATTCCACTGAATTAACGTTAAAGGACGATCTTCAGTTTTTGATGGATTTTGAATAATTCTCATTCTATAGGTATCTCCGGTTTGAAAAACCATAAAGCTTTTTGGTAAATCACTTGTTTCATCATAAACTTCCTGAGCTTTACCTCCTTCTACATAATACAATTTTACATCTTCTGGATTTATCGCTCCTTCTGTTTTTGGATCTAAAAGATTTTCTCCTGCTTCATTCTGTAAAGTAATCTCGAATGCAACATCTAAATTAAATGTATCTGCACCTGGTCTTTCATGGCTGCATCCAATGGCTAAAAAAGCTCCTACGATTCCTAAAAGTAACTTTGATTTCATATGATTCTATTAAGATTTAATATTTCAGTTATTTCTACGAAGTAAAATTAATAAAAAAGAAGCATCAAAAAACACACAAAACCGATGAAATACACTTTTAAGGTTGAAAAACCCCAATTTAACACATTTTTGTAAGTAAGATATTACAAATATGAATTTTCAACACAAATTAATTGCTTAAGAAGTAAGAATTTACCTTCTTTATAATTCCAAAATATTTGTTAAAAACGGTCAAAAAGCACTAAAAATGGTTTTTAATCCAGTTAAAAGGCATAAAAAAACCTCCAAAAAGGAGGTTTTTTATCGATAAAATACACCTATTAACTGTTAATCATCAGCAAAAATTTTATCAATTCTAGCGATCAAATCTTTATAATGATATCGGCTTAAACGATCTGAAGTTGAATATTGCATACGTTGCAATTGGGATTGAAGCGTTTCTAATTCTCCCCTCATTAATGCGATAATATCTGTGCCAGAAACCTCATCTTCTTCTTCTAGCTTTTCTAAATACGTAATTGCAATATCTACATAAGAGCGTTGCAGGTTTCTTCGGTAAGCGTCAACCTGTTTTCCGTTATACAATTCAGAAAAAATACCTTTACGTAAATCTTCTAATAGTTCTACGACCGCATAATCGCTATCATGTAATTGCTCATTTTCGATCATTCGCATTAAACGATCTTCATCAAGCAAATAATTTAAAACCCTAGATTGTAGGCTTTGTACCCGCGCTATTGCTCCACTCGATTCAATACGATCTAAAATATCCTTATTTAATAACCAATCTGGTGTGGTAAACGCATTTTCATTTAAAAACTTTACCGCATTTTGTTGAATTTCATCTGGCACCGGAGTATAAACAGCTCCTTCCTGATCTGATGTTTTTCTGGTTTCATAAACGCCGCCTACATTTGTAACCACATGATAAAGGTACCCCCTCCAAAGGCCAATAAGTTCGCCATACACTTCTTCTAACTCATCATAACCATAGCCATCTTTTGTAGTCCATTCGATCAAATTTGGGACTACCCTCTTCATATTCGCCAGGCCATATTCACTAGCTTTTACCTGGTCTTTCCCTAAACTTTCACGTTGCGCCTGCGGATCGAAACCTCCGTAACCTCCGCCGAATTCGTACACAGGATCACCTGCTTTTTCAAGAATCCATTGATCCAAAGTCTCTTTTTCATCATCAGGACTTTTGGCCTCTGGCAAATAACGATATCCCCAATTAATCGCGTACAAATCGTAAGGCCCCATCATTCTAATATACCGCACACCTTTATCTTCTGGTTGAGCGACATAATTGACACGGGCATAATCCATAATCGATGGGGTAAGACCATATTTTTGAGTAAACCTGGCAGAACGTAAAGAATCTGTAGAGTAAGCTGCACTGGCTTTCATATTATGAGGTAAGCCTAAAGCATGACCAACTTCGTGCGCAATAACCATTCGCATCATTTCCCCTATCTCTTCTTCTGGAGTATCTAGTGTGCGGGCACTAGGATTCTGAGCTCCGGCCTCGATCATAAACCTATTTCTGTAAGAACGCAAATGATTATGATACCAGATAATATCACTCTCTATAATTTCTCCTGTTCTTGGATCGACTACAGAAGGGCCTACGGCGTTACGGGTAGTACTGGCAACATAGCGGACTACAGAATATCTTACATCTTCCGGGCTAAAATCGGGATCTTCTTCTTTAGAAGGAGGATCCTTTGCTATAATCGCATTTTTAAAACCGGCAGTTTCAAAAGCTTTGTTCCAATCCTCAATTCCCTGTTTAAAATAAGGTCTCCAGCGTTTAGGAGTTGCAGGATCCAGGTAGTAAACAATGGGCTTAATCGGTTCTACCAGTTCTCCTTTTTTATATGCTTCAATATCTTTAGGTACCAGTCTCCATTTTCTGATAATCTGATAATCATCAGATTTTAAAGCATCTGAATCATAATCATATTTTCCTATGGTAAACCATCCCACGCGATAATCTGCAATTCGTGGCATCATTTTATCTTCAGGAAGCAGTACCATAGATTGGTTCATTAATAAAGAAATGGTACCGGCCTGATCTCTTTCTGGCGGTTCTTCAGCTTCATAAGTCATCACATGTCTTACTTCCACATTTTGCGGAAAAGAATGAACCTCATCAATATAAGATCGGCTCTTATCAAGTCTTTTTACTTTATATCTTTTTCTGGAAGAGGCATTAATACCGTTAATCGCTGTCACTTCCTCTTCAAACAAACCAGTGACGTCGATCACATAAGCACTACTGTCTGCGCTTATGGTTTCGATTTTGGCACTGTACATAATTGGCTCGAAATTATTGGCCTGAACAGATTTATAGATAGGAGATTCTTCGTCACTCTGGTTTTCAAAGCTCATCACCTTAATGTCTACATTTTTGCCCCGTTTATTCCAACGCATTACCTGCTCATTCACTTTAGAACCAGCATTTACATAGCCACCCCCATAACCCGAAGGCACTTTAGCAATTCTGCTTACCCATAACATATCTTTATTAAAAAGAGAATCGGGAATTTCAAAATACAGTTTACCATCTACCCGGTGGGTAGTAAACAATCCTTTATCTGAAATTGCTTCAGCAGTAACTACTTCTTTGTAGGGTTTAAAATCTCCTTTCTTTTCGGTTTTAGGAGTTTCGACGACAGATTTAGAAGTTTTACAGCCAACACTTAAGGCTGCTAACACTCCAATCATTAGTACTTTTTTTATCATGAAGGTTTGAATTTTCCCACAAGATAAGGAAAGCTTCTAAAATGAATAAATAGCTGAAACCAGGATTACCGTAAATTGAAGAATTGTTAAGCAAACTAGCTTAGGGCAAACTCATAAGGCATTCATTAGAAAATTATTTTTATTTCCAGACATTTAATCTCGATGAGCGAGTAAAAAGTCCTTTTTTAAAAATTTGATTTAATCTTAAAATCACTATCCCCGGCTTTCACTTTTTCGATAAAGGCCTGCATCTCTTTGGTAAGCAATAATTGATTTTGATCATCCCAAAAACCTGAAATATACTTCGTACCCACATTGAAAATATCTTTTTTAGCACGAATATTTCTATTTACTTCAAAATTTCCGAAATGATCGTTGCTCAAATAATTGATACGCTGAATGTAGGTAAACATCTTATTTTCATACTTACATTCTATAGCAGCTTCATGAAAACTTTTAATCAAAATGTACTTCTCATTCGGCAGTTTTTTATAAAAAGAGTGAAAAATATTATATAACGTTCGGTTTTCTGTGTTTTTACCAGTCTCAAATTCTGCATCTGGATAGCCAATTTTAATATAACTTTCTTCCACGGCATAATTTTCTGTATTAATAATAAGGTAAGCTTCAGATGCCTCTTTATGCACATAAAGTTTAACCAGATCATCTCCATAATTTGATAATTCTACCTGTACCGAATCAGAAAGACTAACTATAAGACTGGATAAATCAAAATAGCGTTCAAACGACGGAAATATAAATTCTATATCATCTTCTCTAATTTCCGCTTTTCTCAAATTCTCTATTTCTATCGTATAATTTTTCCTGGGACGTTGATCGGTTTTAAGATCCCCCAATAGCCGCTGTCGCTCTAATTTTCCATTAGCATCTGCCAGCTTGGTAATATGTCCATCCTTTTCAACTATCGCACGCAAGAAAAAGCGCTCTTTATAAGGATGTATAGGGTAATTATCTTCCAGATGATCGATCATTTTTTTATAAATACCTTTATCTAATAAATGAACCTCATCCAAACTTTCTGCAGCTTGGTTTAAATAAATAGTATCTCCTATTATGGCTGAAATTGCAAAACTTTTGGATACATAGCCTAATCTATTAAACTTAATTGTATCTCCATTGGTTGTAAATTCAAAACGTCCGTCGCTATTGGTTGAAGTATAATTTTTTGAATTATAAACGTCTACAAATTCTAATGGTTTTCTAGTTTCAGCATCTAGAACAATAGCTTCAATTCTAGATTGAGCCCGAAATTGGAAAGAACAAAATAATAAAATTAAAAGAAGATAACGCATCATAAACCCAAACCTATAAAAAATAACGTTTAACTATAAATTTAACAATTTTTACCTTCTCGCTCTCATTACTATGCCTGTTTTTTATAAAAACCCGACCGTTTCGCTGCAATAAAATCTTAAACTCATTACATATTTTCAGGATATCTTTCTTTAAAACTTATAATTCGTTATTTTTAAGTGATATTTTTTAACTATTCAACACCTATTTGTTTTATAGCTATAAATTCCCCAATTTAAACAATAGTTTTTTACTATTATAATTCACAAAAACATAGCATTTCATTATCTACTTTTAACCAGTTATTAATTAAAATCTTAAGTCATGGCAAACAACAATCATCAAGACAGTCCAGATAACCACAAAGTTTGGGAAGTAAATGATTCCAGTAAATGTCCTTTTTTAGGTGGAGCGAAAAACTTCACCGCAGGAACCGGAACAACCAATAAAGACTGGTGGCCCAACCAGCTTAATCTAAAAATATTAAGTCAGCATTCGTCTAAAACCAACCCCATGGACGAGGATTTTAATTATGCTTCAGCATTTAAGAAACTAGACCTACAAGCGGTAAAACAGGATTTATTTGATTTAATGACCGATTCGCAAGACTGGTGGCCGGCAGATTATGGTCATTACGGACCATTTTTTATAAGAATGGCGTGGCATAGCGCCGGTACATATAGAATTGCCGATGGTCGCGGTGGAGCTAGTTCTGGTTCACAACGTTTTGCGCCTTTAAACAGTTGGCCAGATAATGCTAATCTAGATAAAGCGCGACTACTTTTATGGCCCATCAAACAAAAATATGGTAAGAAAATTAGTTGGGCAGATTTAATGATCCTTGCCGGAAACTGCGCTTTGGAATCTATGGGATTTGAAACTTTTGGTTTTGCCGGTGGCCGTGAGGATATCTGGGAACCCGAAGAAGATATTTATTGGGGATCTGAAGGTGAATGGCTAGGAAACAAAGAACGTTATGAAAACGGAAACACTTTGGAAAATCCGCTTGGCGCTTCACATATGGGATTAATTTATGTAAATCCTGAAGGGCCTAACGGAAATCCAGATCCTGTTGGTGCTGCAAAAGATATCAGGGAAACTTTTGGGCGTATGGCCATGAACGACGAAGAGACAGTAGCATTAATCGCTGGCGGACATAGCTTCGGAAAAACACATGGTGCGGCCGATCCTGAAAAATATGTGGCGGCAGAACCTGCCGGTGCAACCCTCGAAGAAATGAATTTAGGATGGAAAAATACCTTTGGAACAGGAAATGCCGGAGACACCATCACAAGCGGACTTGAAGGTGCCTGGACCACCACCCCTACGAAATGGAGTAACAACTTTTTTGAAAACCTTTTTGGTTTTGAATGGGAACTCACCAAAAGTCCGGCCGGTGCACACCAGTGGAAACCAAAAGACAATGCAGGCGCAGGTACCGTTCCAGATGCGCATGATCCTAATAAAAAGCATGCACCTTTTATGCTTACTACCGATCTTGCATTAAAAATGGATCCCGAATACGAGAAAATCTCCAGACGATTTTTTGAAAACCCAGATGAATTTGCCGATGCTTTTGCCAGAGCATGGTTTAAATTAACGCATCGGGATATGGGACCACTTTCCAGATATTTAGGCCCCGAAGTTCCTAAAGAAGAATTGATTTGGCAGGACCCTGTACCCGCTGTAGAACATGAATTAGTAAATAGCGAGGATATTGCAGGTTTAAAAGAGAAAATTTTAAACTCGGGATTATCGGTTTCAGAGCTGGTTTCTACTGCCTGGGCTTCGGCTTCTACCTTTAGAGGTTCAGATAAACGTGGTGGCGCCAATGGGGCCAGAATTCGCTTAGAGCCACAACGTAACTGGGAAGTAAATAACCCGCCAAAACTTCAAAAAATAATATCAAAATTAGAAGAAATTCAGGCTGATTTTAATGCTTCTTCGGAAAGAAAAATCTCTTTGGCCGATTTAATTGTTCTTGCCGGTAACGCAGCGATCGAAAAAGCGGCTAAAGATGCCGGAAGTGATATAACACTTGAATTTACACCGGGACGTACCGATGCTACTGAAGCGCAAACCGATGCCGACGCATTTAATGCGTTAGAACCGGAAGCTGATGGGTTTAGAAATTACGTAAAAGGTAGCGAAAATATAGGTACTTCAGCGGAAACCATGCTTATTGACAGAGCGCAATTGCTAACACTTAGTGTTCCTGAATTGACAGTTCTTTTTGGCGGACTTAAGGTATTGGACATTAACTATGACGGTTCTAAAAAAGGAGTTTTTACTGAAAAACCCGGCGTTTTAAGTAATGATTATTTTATGAATTTGTTGGATATGAGTACCACATGGAGTTCTACAAATGATGCTCAGACAGAATTTGCCGGAAAAGACCGAAAAAGCGGAGAAACAAAATGGACGGCCAGCCGTGCCGACCTAATATTTGGTTCGAATTCTGAACTACGTGCCCAGGCTGAAGTTTATGCCTGTTCTGATAGCCAGGAGAAATTCTTAAAAGATTTCGCTAAAGCCTGGACTAAAGTCATGAACTTAGATCGCTTTGATTTAAAATAAAAATATCGATCTAAAATATCGAAAAGCAGCTTCCAGATGGAGCTGCTTTTGTTATTAATAAATAAAAATTTAGAAATATCTCAAATTTTTAGAGATTATTCACGTTTCATAGATTAGTATAAGACATCTTATACCTTTTAATAAAAATATAGCAAGCATAACCATCACTAAGATTCTTTTAAAACATTAACATTCCATCATTTAATAGCTAATAATTATTCTAACACAATATAATGAATCAATTAATACACTTAGGAATTATAGGAACCGAACTTATAGAAGTAGCATTTAATAATAAAGCTCTTGAAAATCCCATCACTGTTAATTCTTTAGATTATTTTGAAATAATAGCTGTTCAGCAGAATAGCCGAAAAATATGGTTATTTGTTGGACCTTCTGGAGAATATAACGGAAGTAGCACTTTGGCTACAGAGCAAGATTTTACATTGATTGATAGTGGCATCTTAACTTCTCAGGCTATTCAGAATGCTCTTGGGGATAAACCAGTACTTGCCGGAGGAAATACTGATGATACTGCTAAAACGTTGAGAGATGATGTTAATATCAAGCAAAATGTAGCGGCTAATATAGCTAATCTTAAAACTGTTGACGTTTCAAAAATTAAAGACGGTGATGAGTTTTCAATAACTGGCCACTCAATAAAAGGAGACGGCGGCGGAGGTGTATTCTTTTGGAATGCTAGTTCAACTGCCACTCCAGATGATGGAACTATAATTCAGGTTAATGGACAAACGAATGGACGATTTATTCGTAAACGTTTTGGTACTCCCGTAATACCGGAATGGTTTGGTGCTAAAGGTGATTTTTTAGAAAATGGCAGTAATGATACAGAAGCACTTCTAAAATTATTTAAGCATAGAAACATAGCACTTACAGAAAGTAAGCACTACGGAGTTTCAGAAAGTTTAATCCCATTATCTGATACAATTTTAGAGGGTAATAATTCATTTATTCATGTTCATCCAGATATAGAAAATGATGTTTTGGAAAATCCTGAATATAGCCTTAACGACAAAGGGGAAGTTATCAAATGTCGAGATGTTGAAAATGTAACACTTCGGAATTTTACCATTAAAAAGGATGGTGTAGATTATGCTTTTGATAGAAAATGGGAAGCAGGTGTAATTACATTCAGGGATGCAGATCATTGCCTAGTAAACAATGTGACTGTTGATTATGATTTTGCATTTGGACAACCAAAATTTATACATGGAATTGTTGTTACCGGACTATCGGAATATGTAAAAATTGATAGCTGTACATTCAATACGGTAGGTATTCATTATGCCATTAATGGTGCAAAATACACTCATATCGAGAACTGTATCATTCGAAATTCCTGTCAAAATGCATTGACTGCAAATGGAAATAGCTCAATAAATTATATTATTGGATGTAGAATTAGAAATAACAAACTCTACAATTGTGGAAGGATGGGGATTGAAGACTGGGGACAAGTCTTTGGAACTCTTATCGAAGGAAATGAAATCTATGGTGTAGGAAAAAATACTTTTGAAGATTATGCCAATAGAGCTTTTGGTATTTCAGCAGTTGCTTTTGACATCTCTGTTATTAAGAATATAATTGAAGATTTTGGAGAATATGGAATAGAAGCACCGGGGCATAAAGGTTTAATTATTAAATACAATCTTATTAAAGGTAAAGACGACGCGACTTCTAAAGTAGGGATAATGAATAATTCAACGGGTACACAAGAATTGGCAAAAAAATTAACCATTCTTGAAGGTAATACTATTGAATACTGTAGAACTGCAATAAACATTTTTGGAAGTAATTATCCTAATGTAAATGCTGTAAACAATATCATTTTAGATCCAATTGTCTCTGGTATTGTAGCAGATTACACATCACCGAACGCTAAAATTAATATAAGTAAGAATAAAATTTATTTTACTCAGCCAAATAACACCGGTGATTTTAGACGTGGAATTACTACAAATTCAAGCGATATTGGAATAAGTGGTTCTAATGTAAATATCGATTGGAATTATATATTCTACGAAGAATCGGCTGCCGGAGGAAGTGATATTGATATTGCTATCAGACCAGGCACACCTAACTTAAATATCGCATTTAATTTCGTCAATGGAAATGATAATTTAACAAGCGAAGGAAGAGAAGTATTGGCTTTATTTAGTTTTGGTTCAGCAGCACCAAAGTCTCGAGTAGTTTTTAATACCTTCATAGGGGCTGTTACGAAATATCAAAGTTTAGAGGACTGTTATTCTTTCGGAAATTTATCAGATAAAATTGAAAATAGTCAAAACCAAAAATTTTCATTTTTCGACTCCCCTCCTATTTCAAAACCAACCGTTTCTGGTATTATTGGTAAAGGAGGCAAATCACTGGCACAAGCTTTAAATGCTTTTGGTTTAATCAATGACAATTCCAACCTAAAGGAATATAATACCATATATCCTTCAAATAATTACACATTAAACGTTGCTCAGAAAGATCAATTTTTAACGATAGGATCTCAGGCATCTGTACCTATCAATATTATTGTTAACGATACTTTTGAAATTAATGATATTATTGAAGGTCGAATTGCTTTAAACTCAATTAATTTTACAGGAGAAAATATTACTATAGTTGGAGCAACTTCAGCTAAAGTTGGGGATTTTTTCAAAATTAGAATTATATCAGAAACGCAAGCTTTTATATATGTAGTTCCTAAACAATCAATAACCTTTGGATTTAAAAAAGGACAAGCCTTAGAAGGCTCAGAATATGGAGAAATAGAAATGATTAATATACCTGATGGTGCTACATATTCTTTAAATAGAAATACCAAAATTCCTGCTTTACATGTAAAAGAAGGAAGTACCGAACAAAGCTTTAGTATTAATTATGAAAGCTTTGAAAATAATGATGTGAAGCATTATAAAGTAATGAGAGGTCAAACCGCTGGAAAACTTACACTCGATAATAGCGGAGAAGCTATACCACGATGTCAAATCCTAACACCAAACGGAAAAACAAATAAAGTAGTCCAAGGAGGAACGGTTGATGTACATTTCATCTCAAGTAAATTATCTAATGGTACAAGGTTTTATTATTGGGCGGCAACAGGCGATCTGGAAGATATTTTAATTTCAGAAACTTCTCGAAATTTTAATTCAGCAGGAGGGAATTTTGATATCATCATTTCAACTCTTCATGCATGGTCAATAGATGATGATTCAGATTGGATAATTTTTTCTAAAACATCAGGTGTCGGTAGCGATAGAATTACAATTACAGTGGAGGCTAATCCCACTCCAGAAATTAGCCGGGTGACGAATATTGAAATTTCAGACAGCTTTAAATCAGAACAACTTACTATACAACAAAATGTAGGCTAAGAATATTTTTCATTCTTAATAGTTTTTATTGATAGAATAAAAATAATACAAAACTATTTAAGCTAGAACCAACCGATATTCAAATTAGCAACGCAGAAGCATCTAATTATAAAAGTTAAAAAAATATTAAAAACACAACCTTTAACACTAAAAAATAGCATTAAATCAACAACAATATTAAATTAATACTCTTAACCACTTAAATTATTATTATGAGAAAATTATTTTTATCCGCCTTTGCGTGTGCTTCTTTATTATTTGGAAGCACTTTAGCCTCTAATGCAGAAACTAAATCTTCAGCGACCACATTACTGCCTCCCCTGTTCCAAAATTGCGATCAGGCCAATGACTTTTTGGCTAGCATTCGTGAAAACCCAGAAAATTACGCCCCATACCTCTATTATTATACAATAGATTATTTAGAGAATAATGATTGTCCTTATGCAACATCGCCAAATCCTTATATTTTAGTTCCCTAAAATTTAAATCTCTTATTAATTTATAGAAAACCGTTAACACCTACGGTTTTCTATAAATTACATGACCAATCCGTCTAATTAGAAATAAAAACAACTGAAACTATAAAATAAGGTCTTTTCAAAAAATCACCAAAACATCATCCAGTCTAAAAACCATAATCAGCATCAGATATATTGCGCTCTGAAACCATGTCCGCTATTCCCTGAAAAATATTTAATGGATATTCCGCCCAACGATTACATAAATACAAGTACCACTCTTTTCCGTATACGATATAAATTCGGCAATTATAACCGTCATCTTTATACTTTTGGAATTCTTCATTTCTAATGCCCAACAGTCTTTCGAGCACATAATTGGTGGGCTTACATTTTTCGATTAATGCAATCGTTTCATTATATATTTTTTCATCATGCGAGGCTATAGCACATTTATGGTTATTCCTTAAAAGTTTCTCTACATATCCCAAATAAATCTCATCAAGCTTATCCCCACGTTCTATCGATAATCCCTTTGCAGTTTCATAGGCTCCTTTTACCATTCGTATACTGCCAGACAACTGGGACACTTCTTTAAAATCATCGCTTGTCCTTTCCAGATAAGCCTGAAGTGTGATTCCAAGATTTTTATGCGTTTTTAAGGTTTCTTTATACACCTCCAGAATACTATCAGTTCTGTCCGTGCCTTCCATACTGATAATAACATCCTGGTTCATTTTACCTGCCTCTTCGCAAATGGCTTTTAAGTTCTCCATTGCCAGTTCTTTCGAGATAAGCAGACCAATATGTGATAGGTCTAAAGAAATAGAAGAATTAAGATGATCTTTTTTAACTGCCCTGGCAAAATTCATAAATTCAGCGGTCGCTTCGTTGGCATCTTTTTCATTCCGAATACTTTCTCCCATAAAATCGGTCGTTACGTCGTATCCCTTTTCATTCCATTTCCGAACCGAAAAGAGTGTTTCTTTTATCGTTTCCCCACCAATATATCGATCTGCGGCTTTCTTTAAAACCTTAAATAAGGCTTCATTATTTAATATAAAATTTTTGGCCTCTTCATTTAAGGCTGCTTTTTTCAGGCTATCTGACCCTATCCTTAATAAGTTTTGTTCTTCTTTCATGGCATTTGAATATGTTACGGGGTATTGCACTAATCTTATAGTTTTTGATTCTTAAACCGACATGAATTTTTCTAATTTATCTGAAGCTTTTAAAATACCTTTTAGCATTAATGGAATTTTATTGTTTTTTGAACTCACCGCACTTTCAATCAAAATCGGTATAATAAGACATAACAATAATCCTACAGACCAGATTGGAATAATCTCATAATGTACAATATTTATAACGGCTACAATCGCTACGACTAAGGCTACGATACCACCAAAAATAAATCCCGGATTGTATTTCTTTGTTTTTAAGGTCAGGATTATGTGTTGCAAAGAATTGAGTATGGTAAAATCTATTAATAACATCATTATTACGGTACTTAATGCCATATTTGGAATCCAATAGCAAATCCCCGTCCATACAAACCCTACAATACTTAGAAAAAACAACCAAAGTCGGGTTCCTAAAATACTCTCTTCAATGACTCCTGTAGGGTAGTTTTTTTGATGATAATGATAGATATTCCATTCTTCCATTTCGTGTATGAATAATACGAGTGGAATTACAAAGAATAATTCTTTTAAAATTTCGATATTAAAAATCATAGCAAACCTGTTTTATGAATTAAACTTCAGTTTTCTGTTTGCTAAATTAGTCGATTTTCAACCTCTATTCTTGAACGAAATAACTGTCTTTCAGTATCGATTTCATAGTCATTCCTGAAATTTGATGGATAACTCTACTCAAATGGGCATAATCTGCAAAGCCGGCTAAAAATGCAGCTTCAGATAGACTTTTATTTTGCATAATATGATAAAACGCATGCTTAATTTTTACCCATAAAAGGTATCGCTGCATAGAAAGCCCTGTTTGCTGTTTAAACAACGAACGAATACGACTTTTTGATAAAGGAATCTCATTTATTAGGGTATCAAGGTCGATCTCTACAGCGGGCGTATCATGCATTGCTTCAATCAATTTGGCAATACGAGAATCTATTGTCCTCTTCGCTGGAGGTAACTTTAGTAGCTTAAAAATTTTGAATTCCAGATTTTCTATCGATTGACCTCCTGCCTGATTACGGGCAGACAATTCATATCGCAAATCCCTTAGGGCATCCTGGCAAATAGTAATGGGCTTATACGGCGGCGCGTACTTTTTTACCAAAGCATTCCCTAAATCGGTCGTTGGATCGATCAATATACAAAACAGTGCTCCATTTTTCGAAACATGCCGGTGTGGTACATTCGAATGGATTATAAAATTATGATGATCATACTCCTTATCTTCAATAAATAATCGATAACTACCATTTAGCACCAATCCTATTTGTATGGCGTAATGTTTATGCTGTTGGGTCTTAGAGACTTTTCCGGCATAAATAATTATCCCATTATCCACAAAAATTTTTGAATTGTGTTTCATGTAAGCACCACTATTATTAGGCTGTCAAAAGCAGCCAATACCAAAATCTATCGATTAGGATTTAAAAGTAGTGGAAATTGTAATTTGAAACAAAATTGATGATGTTGAGTTCAGTATTTTTTTTTGACATGACCAAATCTGCTAAAGCCAATCTAGAATTTTTCAAAATCGATTTGAAAATCACCTAATACTTCTTATTTATTCTCCTTCCCCAATTGCTCTATTTTGGACAAATATTTTTTTCTGAATTCTTCACTCGAACTCTTTATGGGAGCGATATAACTAACTTTAACCGGATTGACTCCACAAAACTGAAGAGTTCCTTTTTTAAACTGATTCAGCGCCGGAGTTTTCATAAAAAGACGATCATACCACTTTGGCGTATCGGCCGTCATGATGATCCTTGCTGTTTTCCCTTTTAATAGCTTTTTGGGGACCGACTTTCCCGGTTCATAATCAAACATAATCCCAGGTAAAAAAGTCCGATCAATAAAACCTTTCATCAGTGCAGGATAACCATACCACCACATCGGGAAAACCCATACCAGATGATCTGCTGCTTTAATTTTTTCTATGGAAGACAAAAGATCTGGCTCCAAATTTACCCGCTGACGATAACCGAATTGCAGATTGGGATTAAAATCCAATTCCCGAATGTTAAGTAAGTTTACTGAGGCATTGGACTCTTTCGCTCCTTTTTGGTAAGCTGCTGCCAATGCGCTATTAAAACTTTCCTGATCTGGGTGCCCGTTTATAATTAAAACCTGTTTATTTTTCATAACCTTCTTTATTTGATGCAATACTAAAGACATCAGTAAAGTGTAGAAAGGACAAATGTCTAAATCGGAGTTCTATTTAATCCCCCATTGAGGATTTAATTCCCCGTCCCGACAGCAATAGGGATGCCCTCGAAATTATAAAGAGTTTTTCCGATTCATATCTGGAGGGCATGCTCCGAGATTCTTGATTAACATACCAGAGGCTGACTGAAATCTTTGCAAAAGATTTGGTATAAAAGCTTCCATTTTTGTTTTATTTCGACACCAATTTATTTTGAAAATGTACTCCATGCCCCAATGGCCGTATTAACCCAATTCAGGTTTTATTTATAAAAGTTGGCTTCGAAGCCTGCTTAAATGTCTTTGGGTGATCCCAAGGTAAGAGGCAATATACTTTAAAGGCACCTGCTGAATGATTTCAGGATGGTTCGCTATTAAATCGGCATAGCGCTTTTCGGCAGATACCATTTGCAACATCAATAAGCGTTCTTCCATTAAAACATAGGATTGCTCTGTAAAATAATTTGAAAACTTAAGCCATCCATAACTAGAACGTATTAATTCCTGATACTGCTTTTTTTGAATCATTAATACCTCGACATCGGTTAAGGCCTGAATATATTCGAATGTCTTTTTCCCGGTAAGAAAAGAAGAATAAGCTGTGATAAATGTATTAGGAAAAGTTAAACAATAGGTAACCTCTTCATCCTTGCCGGAAAAATAGTAGTTTCTAAGCGTCCCGGAGCTTATAAAAGCGATCCAGTCACAGGTTTTCCCGGCTTCTATAATTAGTTCATTTTTCTTATAAAATTTGGGAGTAAAAACCGCTAAACCTCTTTTGATATCGTCTTCCGACAATTCCTTAAAAGATCTAAATACCTTTTCCAGCGCTTCTTTCATCCTGATGGTATTTCGGTTAAAACAAACCTTTTTCGACTACTTTTAGTGATTTCAGTAAAATGAATCCCATATCCTAAAAAAATTGCAACGAAAGTTTCTATCAGAAAAAACAATGAAGGTGGAGATTGAGAGTGAGACTTTTTATATTATATAATTTTTTGGATCATAATACCCTACCTTAAATTGATTATCAGAAAGCACTGGGTAATCTTCGTAAACATCTAAATTAAAAGAATCAGGAGACTTTACAGATCTATACAATTTAACTTCCGTATTGTGGTTATTGTTGTATTCATCTACATACTTAGTCGCTTCATTAATTTTGGTATACCTATGCCCCATTATTATTGCTTTCAAAGATTTAGGTTCAAATTCCAATAAATTATCCTTTGTTTCACCATAAAATCGAACTTCATTCTCATATGACCACCGATTAGATTTTGTTTCGATTATGGAAATTAATTGATTTTTGAGTAAATCACGAGTCGTCATACCTTCATAAAAATCAATTTCGGGTAATTTGGATGAGTATTTAACTTTACAAAAATCTAAATCTTCATTTGAAAAAATTTTATTTTTCTCAAAAACATAACAAATCCCTTTATGTTTATCTGCATAATGAGACCACATCAAACTCTCGCTAGGAGTTTCACTAAAACAAGTAACTTTAATATCATCTAATAAATTATCTATTAACTCCTTAATATTTTGGATTTGAAGTTCATCAATAAATTCATAACCTCCATCTTTTAGCCTACTAAAATCTTTATATGTTTTATTTTTATTGGTGAAATAATTTAACATATAACTAGATTCATACAGATCATTAAATTTATTAAGACTAGTAAACTTCAGTTTATGATTTTTGAGGGTTTCTTCAAAATATTTAAAGTTACTGTATTGAAATAAATACTTACTATCGAACTCTACAGGCCCAACCGATGTAATATCATAAACTTTATTAGGTATTAATTTACTCATATTTAAAAATCTAAAGTGAATATATTGGAATGATCTGGCGGAATAGATTTTTTATGCTTTCGAAGGTAGGTTTTTATCCCTGCAATCGACTTATGCTGAGTGATTGGCATTAATTGAAACAAAATCTCCATTTCCTTCATCAACCAGGCTGTTATATACACTCATATTACCGTATGCATGTAGATGTAAATCCTACTTATCTTAAAAAAGTCCGGTATAGGATTGAGATATCTAAACTTCTTTGCAAAATAATCATCTCACAATCCAATTACTCATAAAAATAATCAATTAAAAATCTTAAAGAAACGGTATTGGTAAAAAATTCTTTTAATCAATGTAAAATATAATTCATCCAGAATCCGTCATCTCATCTTTTATAATGAAAAAATTGCAGAATTACTGGATACTATTTTGCCTCATATTTATCACTTAAAACAAAAAACCCTCTAAATCAAAAAGATAAAGAGGGTTTTTGTACTCGGAGCGGGACTTGAACCCGCACGAACGTTGCTGTTCATTGGATTTTAAGTCCAACGTGTCTACCAATTCCACCATCCGAGCATAATATTATATATACTGAGCGAAAAACGGGATTCGAACCCGCGACCTCCACCTTGGCAAGGTGGCGCTCTACCAACTGAGCTATTTTCGCGTATTTAAAAGAACTTTCGGTTTTACCGATGCGCAATTGTTTATTGCGGATGCAAATTTAGCACATTTCTTAAAACGACAAAGCTTTTTTTTAATTTTTTACGTTTTCGGCCTTCTTTTTTTGTTTTACCGAGAGCATTCGCTTAATTTCATTTAGCTTCATTAACGCCTCTACCGGCGTAAGTGTATCAATATCAATACTTACCAGTTCATCACGTAAATCTTCCAGCAAAGGGTCGTCCAGATTAAAAAAACTAAGCTGCATCTCTTCTTCGGCAGATTTTTTTAAAACCTCGCTGCTTTCTTCCATATTATGGCTTTGCTCCAGCTTTTTTAAGATCTTATTGGCCCTATGTAAAACCTGTTGTGGCATCCCCGCCATTTTCGCTACATGAATCCCAAAACTATGTTCGCTACCCCCGGGAACCAGCTTCCGCAGAAAAAGCACATTATCCTCTAATTCCTTTACAGAGACATTATAATTCTTAATGCGGCTAAAGGTATCACACATTTCATTTAACTCGTGATAATGCGTCGCAAATAGCGTTTTTGGGCGTGATGGATGTTCGTGCAGATACTCACTAATCGCCCAGGCAATCGAAATCCCGTCATACGTACTCGTCCCACGACCAATTTCATCTAAAAGCACTAAACTCCGTTCAGAAATATTATTCAGAATATTGGCAGTTTCGTTCATTTCTACCATAAATGTCGATTCGCCCATCGAGATATTATCACTCGCACCAACCCTGGTAAAAATCTTATCTACCAAACCGATATTAGCCGATTTTGCCGGCACAAAACTTCCCATTTGGGCCATAAGTACAATCAGTGCGGTTTGGCGCAAAATAGCCGACTTACCACTCATATTTGGCCCGGTAATCATAATCACCTGCTGCTCCTCGCGATCTAAGAAAACGCTGTTGGTCACATACGATTCACCAATTGGCAATTGCTTTTCGATCACCGGATGGCGGCCATCTTCAATTTGCAACTCGAAGCCCTCCTCTATTTCAGGTTTACAGTATTGCTCGATATTAGCCTGCTGCGCAAACGAACATAAACAGTCTAACTGCGCGATCAACTGCGCGTTTTGCTGTACTGGCTGAATATAATCGTTCATCCAAAGCACCAATTTCGAAAATAAGTCCTGTTCTAATTGCAGGATTTTCTCTTCGGCACCTAAAATTTTAGCCTCGTATTCTTTTAATTCTTCGGTAATATAACGTTCCGCATTTACCAGCGTCTGCTTTCTTACCCACTCGGCCGGCACTTTATCTTTATGCGTGTTTCGCACTTCGATATAATAGCCGTACACATTGTTATTTCCAATCTTCAGCGAAGTAATTCCTGTAGCCGCACTTTCACGCTCCAGCATATTATCCAGGTAGTCTTTTCCTGAAAACGCAATCGCCCGAAGTTCATCCAGTTCTTTATGAAAACCTTTAGCGATTACATTTCCTTTTTGAACCAATACCGGCGCTTCCTCGTTAATGCTTTCTTTTATTTTAGACCGAAGCAACTCACAGGCATGCAAATTATCCCCAATCACTTTTAAAGCTTCGTTCTCGCAGGCCAAAGCGGTTTCCTTCACCGGAAGTATGGCTTCTAAAGAATTTTTAAGCTGAATGACTTCTCTTGGCGAAACTTTACCGGTCGCTACTTTTGAAATTAAGCGTTCCAGATCGCTCATTTCCTTAATTTGCTCCTGTACCTTATATAAAATCTCGGGATGCGCTAAAAGATAGCCAACAACCTCGTGGCGCTTCTTTATTTTTTCTGAATTTTTTAATGGAAGCGCCAACCAGCGTTTTAGCAATCGCCCGCCCATAGGCGAAATTGTCTTATCGATCACGTCTAAAAGCGTTACCGCATTAGCAGCCGTACTGTGATACAGTTCCAAATTCCTGATGGTAAAGCGATCCATCCAGACATATTCTTCTTCGGCAATCCTGCTAATCGCCGTGATATGTTGTAATTTATTATGCTGCGTTTCGGCCAGATAATGCAATATGGCTCCTGAAGCGATAACTCCTTCCTCTAAATGCGAAACGCCAAATCCTTTTAAAGAAACGGTATTAAAATGCCCATTTAAGGTTTCACTGGCAAAATCGTTTTTAAACACCCAGTCTTCCAGATAGAAAACATGGTAATCTTCGCCAAAATCTGACGCAAAATTCTTTTTATATTTCTTCTGAATTAAAACCTCACTGGGATTAAAATTCTGAAGCAACTTATCGATATACTCCTGAGTGCCCTGAGCGGTTAAAAATTCGCCCGTGGAAACATCCAAAAAGGAGATCCCAAGATTTCTTTTTCCGTAGTGAATCGCGCAAAGAAAATTATTCGACTTACTGTTTAACACCTCATCACTTAGCGCCACACCCGGAGTTACCAGTTCGGTTACCCCACGCTTCACGATCTTCTTCGTCATTTTTGGATCTTCTAGCTGATCGCAAATCGCTACACGTTGCCCGGCCTTTACCAGTTTTGGCAAATACGTATTAAGAGAATGATGTGGAAAACCAGCAAGCTCACTCCTCTCGCCCCCGTTATTCCTGTTGGTAAGTACAATGTTTAAAATTCGGGCAGCCACCACGGCATCTGCCCCAAAAGTTTCATAAAAATCCCCTACTCTAAACAATAACATTGCATCGGGATATTTAGCTTTAATCGCTAAATACTGCTTCATTAAAGGGGTCACTTTTGCTTCTTTTTTTGCTGCCAAACCAGGAGAATTTTAGAAACGCTAAAATACAGAAACCTCCTTGCTAATCGATAAACTAAGGCCTCCTTTTTATTCACAAGTTTTTTACAGTTAGATGTAGTGAGTAGTGAGTAGTGAGTAGTGAGTAGTGAGTAGTGAGTAGTGAGTAGTGAGTAGTGAGTAGTGAGTAGTGAGTAAGATTTGGATTCTTAGCTGAATTACAAACCTGAACAAGAATTTTATCAAATGCCTGTTAATTTAGGGCACTTTACTTCTTCATATTAAACATGATTGTCGGCAGCCAGGCTCGAAATGAAAAAGCACGGTTTTTTTGCTTTCACTTCTTCTATTGAAATCTAATCATTATTTCACTTAAATCTACCAATCACAAATATTAGGATGACATACATTGAAGTCATTTCGACCCTGCCTCGCCGGTAGGCAGGTGAAGCGCAGCGCAATGGAGAAATCTCTTTCAGGATTTAAATTCAAAATAATGCCTTGATTCCTTATTCCCACGTCTTGCTTCTATTATCAATCCTCTCACATCTCTACTCCTTCTCCTGCCAAACACATTTCAGATAACATCAAAGTTGCTGTAATTTCTGCTCCCATTTGCTATCGGCTAAAAACTTCCGATAATCCTGAATAGTGAGCATATCCTGGATCGCCTGCTTTTTATCTTCTGCATTTTCGTAATACGATTTACAGATTTCATAACCAATCCAATACCCTAAATCTGGATAACTATCTTTTGAAGCTTTGCCATAATTAGCAATCCAATTGCTATAGCGATCGTAATACATATCTTTTTTAAAGTCGGTCCAAATTTGTTTTTCTTTTCCTTTCGCCCAATCAAATATTTTTCTGTTTGCAGTTTCCCCGCTAATCAATTCACCTATAAAATCGGCCATACCTTCACTTATAGCGTAACCAAGGGTAATAGTATCATTTTTAAGACCATCCTGCTGAAAATGGATTAATTCATGAGAAACGATATACGGAATATTTTCTGATTGATTCATCAATAATTTATCGCCAAAATCCAGTTCCTCTGTATTCACATCTTCTCCATCACTCATCTGATTTATTCCAATAAGCAAACCGGATGATGAAACCGTTCCGCCACTAGTGAATGCCCCCATCACAAAATAAACATCCGGAAATTTAGCCGAGGGATAAATCTCCTTAAGTTTCTTAAAACTTTTTTGGATATCCTTTTTATACTCCGATACTTTAAGCGTATTTTCTCTTATGGTTTTATAAAGTTTAGGATGGCTCTCAATATGCTTTATAAAATAATCTTTAGATTTTACTTTTAACCCCATATAATCCTCCATGCCGGGACTAGCTTTTTTAAAATAGTATTGGTCATAAATGTTTGCTGCATTATTTGCGCTATCCTGCGCCAAATCATAGGCCTCCCAAAAATTATAAACGTCCTGTGTGACGATATTTGCCAATTCAGGGGCAGTATTAATCGTATTTGTTTCTGAAAATTCATCAATCAATTTTTCCCATCTTTGATCTTGATGTAAAATCTCTAAATCTGAATCTGACAAAACATGAGATTTATCTGCTAAACCATAATCAATTGCTTTTTCTAACATCACAAAAGCACTATCTACTTTTTCCTGTAAAGCGAGACAGCACGCAGCATTATAGGCGGCACTCTTTTTTTGGCCTTTGAAATCGGCAAATTCAATAAATTGAATATAATTTTTAGCTGCTGAAGCATAATGCTTTGATTGGTAGTTTTTATCTGCTTCTTTTTTAATCCTGAAGGCATCTATTTTTTCTTGAGCGTTTAATTGATGAATTGAAATTAAAACAACTAAAAGCAGTACTATTTTCTTCATAAGGTGATTTTTCCATAAAGACGGGAATAAGCCCCATATGTTACAATTGAAAAACTAAATTTTTATAAAATACAGCAATCAGTGAGCGCAATGGAGAAATCTATTACGGTAAGCAAAAAAAGATTTCTCGACTTCACTTCGTTATGCCTGCCTGCCGGAAAGGCAGGCTCGAAATGACGAAGCCCGTTTTTTTGCTTTACCTTATTCTATTGAAATCTATTCTTTATTTCACAAAATCTACCATCCACAAACATAAGATGGCACACATTAAAGTCATTTCGACTGAAGCGCAGCGCAATGGAGAAATCTCTTACAGTAAGCAAAAAAGATTTCTCGGCTTCACTTCGTTGAACTTAAAATGACGAAGCCCGATTTTATTGCTTTACCTTATTCTATTGAAATCTATTCTTTATTTCACAAAACCTACCATCCACAAACATAGGATGACACACATTAAAGTCATTTCGACTGAAGCGCAGCGCAATGGAGAAATCTCTTACGATAAGCAAAAAAGATTTCTCGACTTCGCTGTTAGAAGATAGAAAAGAGAGTAGACCAGAGAATCAGGAAATAAGAATCAAGAAGCAGGATAAAACTTTTGAACATTGAACTTTTCAACTTTGAACGCAATTGTTATCCCGGGTACTTCGATACAATTTCTTCGAAATCACTCAGTGACCTTACCTCAACAGCGGTTGAATTATTTTTCAGCTGAAAGAATCGCTGCTCTTATAATATAGAAAATAGAGAATAGTCCAGAGAGTCAAGACTCAGGAATCAAGAAACATGACAAAATTTTAAATTTTGAATTCGGAATTTTGAATTAATTTTAGCTGCGCGCTAAAGCCTCACCTGAGAATTGATTATTAATTATTGAATTTTGAAACCACTTTTCCTTCCGATCCATTTTCTGAAGAAATTAATTCATATTCAAAATCGGGATGTAGCCCTTTTTCTTTTCGATGGGACACATACAGAATTGCCGTACTGCTCTCTGCCGCAATTCTATTGATCAGATGGGTAATTTTCAAAGCACTTTTATCATCCAGACCGGTAGAAGGTTCGTCTAAAATCAATAAAGGCGGATGTTTAATCATCGCACGGGCAATTAGTAACATTCGTTTTTCAAGATTTGGTAAATCATTAAACACTTTTTTTGCTTTCTCCTGAAAACCTAAAGTTTCCAGCCATTGTTTTGCTAAGGCTTTTTGCTTATCTGAAGGTTTTTGATATAGCCCGATGCTATCTACCAATCCCGAAATCACCATTTCTTCTACCGTATTTCTACGAATAAAAAGTTCGGTTACCGAAGGCGAAAAATAGCCTATTTTCTTCTTGATATCCCAAACCGATTCCCCGCTGCCTTTTTTCTTTCCGAAGAGCACCAGATCCACTCCGTAAGCTTTTGGGTTATCGCCATAAATCATGCTTAAAATCGTGGTTTTTCCCGATCCGTTTGGTCCCGTTAGTTTCCAGAATTCCCCTTTTTTAATCGTCCAGTTAATCTGGTTTAAAATTGGTCGTTCTTCGTAAAAAACGCTCACGTCGTTAAGTTGCACCAAAACTTCAGGAATATCCTGATATTCTCTAGCTGGCGGCGGAATGGTTTTCACGCTAACGTCTATAGCTGTTTTTTCATTTTCGATAAAATCGGCTTTATTTTTAAAAACCGCCTTCCTGGCTTTATCAAAAACAAGTACCGTATCGATAAAACTCAAAATATCTTCTTCCCTTCTAAAGATTTGCAACAGGGCAAAATCAGATTTCACTTCCGTAAGTCGCTTTTTAAAGCTCGCGACAGATTGCATGTCCAGACAATCAAAAGGGTCGTCTAAAATGAGATATGCCGGTTCTTTTTTCAGTAAATATTCCAACAACGCCTTTCGCTTTTCACCACTGGAAAAGGTACGCAGACTGCGATTTTCAGCTTTAACTAAAACCGAATTTCCGTGTCTTTGATCTTCCTTTATAAAATTTTGCAGTACCGCTTCAGAATGTTCCAGCCCTTTTTTATGCTGAAAATCTTCAAATCCGGGTACCATTTTATCTTTTTTTAGATCAGCTACCAGTCGGGAAACCGATTGATGATCTTTTGCATAAATAGCAATATGTCTCATAGATTAATTTAAATTCCGCAGCCAATCTGTTAAGCGATCGCTCCAACTTTGCAGATAATACATTCCGTTTGCCAGTGAAAATCCGTGACCGCCTGTTGGGTAAATATGCATTTCGGTCTCCACATCATGTTCCTGTAAAGCTTTGTACATTCTAAGGCTATTTTCAACCGGCACCGTATCGTCATCACTAGCATGTAAAATAAAAGTTTTTGGGGTGTTTGCAGTCACCTGCAAATCGTTAGAAAATTGTTTTTCTAATGCTTCGGTTGGATGGTCTCCCAATAAGTTATCGCGAGAACCCTGATGGGTTATTTTGGTATCCATACTAATCACCGGATAGATTAAAATCATAAAATCGGGACGAATTTCTTCGGAATCTGTTTCGTCAATAGCTGAATAAAAAGCTTCCTGAAAATGAGTTCCTAAAGTCGAAGCTAAATGACCCCCGGCTGAAAATCCCATAACGCCCAATTTCTTTTTATCGATATTCCAGGCTGAAGCATTGGCGCGAAGCATCCTAATACCCCGTTGCGCATCCTGAAGCGGTGCTTTAAAATTTTCTTTTACTGAAGCTGAACCTGGTAACCGATATTTTAAAACTCCGGCAGCAATCCCTTTTGAGTTTAGATATTTGGCGATCTCGGTACCTTCCCAATCGTAGGCAAGTCCGGCATAACCACCCCCGGGACAAACCAAAACCGCCTGCCCGTTAGCGGAAGCTTTTGGCGGAATATAAATTTCCAATGTAGGCGTTTGGACTTTTGTAATCCATCTAATATCACCTTTATTGATAACTTCTTTTTCATCAGATTTTTGCTTATTAGGCATTTTACCTTCTGGCCAAAGTGCTAATGTTTTAATTTGTGCTGAAACTGATAAACCAATAAATAAAAAGAGAATACTGAACGTCTTCATGACAAAATTAAGTTTAGTATAAAAGTAATTAATTATCCGGGGATAAGGTGAGAAAACGGAAGTAAGAAGTAAGAATTACGAAGTTAGAAATAGAATTTAGAACATAAAATCCAGAATTAAAAATTTTAAATGTTGAATTTTGAATGTTGAACAAATTTTATTTTCGTCATGCTGAACTTGTTTCAGCATCTTACCCTGAAAGAAGTGAATATTAGAATTAAAGAAACCTGAGCTCTATAGTGCAAAGATTATTGATTTTTGAACGAAATTATTTAATATCAAATGATGAGATCCCGGATCTGAGTCCGGGATGACGTTGCTTGCAATTGCATATTCTAAAAACTTGAACGTTTTCCCCCCTTCGGGGGTTAGGGGGAATTCTATCACTGATACCCCGCTGCCTGAAGATTAAATAATTCGGCATATAATTGATCCTTTTCCATCAATTCTTCGTGCGTACCGATCTCTAAAACCGAACCATCTTTAAGCACCATAATCCGGTCTGCAATTCTCACGGTACTAAAACGGTGGGAAATAATTACTGCTGTTTTTCCTTTGGTTAAATTGATAAAACGATCAAAAGCCTCGGTTTCTGCCCGTGCATCTAATGCTGAAGTTGGCTCGTCTAAGATCAAAACTTCGGCATCTTTCATATATGCCCTGGCTATTGCGATCTTTTGCCACTGCCCGCCAGACAGATCTTTTCCCTGCTTAAAGCGTTTCCCTAATTGCTGATCAAAACCTTTTGGAATATCGGCAATCACCTGATTGGCCAGACTTTTTTCGGCAGCAGCATCTAATTTAAATTGATTGTCGATTTCCCGAATATCACCCATGGCGATATTCTCACGAAGCGTTAATTCAAACTTTACAAAATCCTGAAAAATGACTCCAAAATACTGTTGATATTGGGCTTTATCATATTGCTTTACCGGAATATCTTCCAGTAAAATTTCTCCTTCAGTCGGTTCGTAAAAGCGGAGTAACAATTTGATCAGCGTAGTCTTTCCGGCTCCGTTTTCTCCCACAAAAGCCAGTTTTTCGCCGGCGAGTAATTCAAAATTGATATTACGAACCACCCATTTATCTGATTTTGGATATTTAAAGCCTACATTTTTTAAACGGAATCCTTTTTTAATTTCCCTGGGAAGTGGTAAACCATCAATTACGGCATCCTCGTATTTAAGATCCAAAAACTCAAAGTAATCCTGAAGATACAGCGCGCTTTCGGTTATTGCCGTAAAACGAGTAAAAAATCCCTGCAATTTTGAGCGTAAGCGATTAAATGACCCCGATAAAAACGTAAGATCACCCAAACTAAACACGCCTAAAACCGTCCTGTACACGATGAGTAAATAGGCACCATAGTAGGCTGAAGTTCCAATCACGTTAAACACCGAACCCCAACCGGCTCTTTTTTTCGCCAGTTTTTTATTCGCTACATAATATTGATCTGAAAGTGACTTAAAACGATTCGCAAGATATCCCGAAAGTCCGAATAACTTCACTTCTTTGGCCGTCACATCACTTGCTCCTGCATAGCGCAGATAATCGAGTTCGCGGCGCTCCTGCGTCCAGCTTCTGGCTAAAGAATAACTGGTACCGCTAAATTTTATTTCATTTATAATAGTAGGAACAATTGAGACTACCAACAAAATAATCAACCAGGGTTCAAAAACCACCACACCGGCAAGCAAAGAGATAATCACGATTAGATCTTCGCCCTGCGCAAGAATATTGGACATTAAACCAACCCTTCCGGTAGTTTGTCTACGTGCTCTTTCCAGCTTATCGTAAAATTCAGAATCTTCTAATTGATCTAAATTTAGCTCGGCTGTTTTTTCAATAATTTTTACAGAAGTATCTATCGAATATTGATCGCCCAGTAAAGCATCGGTTAACGAAACTGCCCTGCTCAATAGATCTGATAAAATTGCCAAACCAAATTCTGCAGCAACAAACATCCATAATCGGGAAAGGTCTTTTACTTCGGCATCGATTTGTACCACCACCTCATCGATAATGATCTTCCCTATCCATAGCAAGGCTAAAGGAATGACCGCACTTAAAATTCGGCTGCCGATATTGGTGTAAAACAATAGCGGATTTACTTTCCTGATCTCTTTAAAGAATCGCGGTACAAATTTTAAAGAAGCAAAACTTTCTTTAAGATTGATCTTATTGGATTCTAAGGACTTTTTTGGTTTTGGCAAATGATTTGGTTTTAATACGTTCTTAAAAATGGTCTGATATTTTACAAAAACCTTACTTGTGGCTGTAAATGATATTAAGCAAAATACCTAAATTAAAGACAAAATTATAATTCTTAGGCATCCCGACAGCTATCGGGACGGGGTATTAAACCCTTTGGTGCTGCCAATAAATAAATACGTATAAAAATTCTTTTTATATTGTAGCAAACAAATCTTATTTAGCGATGAATACGAAATTGACACTCTCCATCGAACAAGAGATCGTAAAAAGAGCCAAAAAATACGCAAAAGATAAGAATCGTAGTTTATCTGATATCATTGAAAACTACTTAAAGATCTTAACTAAAGAAGAACAAAAAGAAAAAGCCAACAAGCTTAATCCTATTGTAAAGTCTTTAAAAGGTTCTTTTAAAATGCCTAAAGCTGATATGGATTATAAAGAAGAACTTAGAAAAAGATTAGAAGAAAAATATTCATAAATGGATAAGGTGCTGATTGATACAGATGTCATTTTGGATTTCTTTTATGACCGTGAACCATTTGCTGAATTTGCTACAGACCTCCTAAATCTTTGTGAAGCAAGCCAAATTAAGGGCTATACTACGCCGGTGATAATATGTAATGTTTACTATTTACTTAGAAAAACGGCAAAACATGATATTATAATTGAAAAAATTAAACAGCTATGAAATATTATTGAAGTCATTACAATGGATAAAGAAGTTGTACTTGGAGCGTTAAACTCAAAATTTAAAGATTTTGAAGATGCATTACAAAACTTTTCAGCGGTAGAAAATGGAGAAATCACCATCATACTTACCAGGAATGTAAAGGATTATAAAAAAAGTGAATTGGCTGTTCTTACACCTGAAACTTATTTACAAGGAAAAGCCAATGACTAACAGGACTAGCATTATATCTCATAAATTTCTGCTCACCTCATATAAAAACACATATTGAATTTAACGAAAGCTAAGCGCTGATGGATTAAGCTGTAAACTTTGAACTTTGTGCACTAAAAAATAAAAACCTCACGAGTGAAGCACTGTGAGGTTTTTTATTTCAGTTTAAAAACTATCGATTAGATAATCTTATTTCTTTTTCTGTCGTTTTCAGTCAGATAAATTTTTCTAAGTCGTAAGTGATTTGGAGTTACTTCTACATACTCATCTTTCTGAATATATTCTAAAGCTTCTTCCAAAGAGAACTTAATTGCAGGAACGATCTTCGCTTTTTCATCGGCTCCTGAAGAACGTACGTTAGAAAGTTTTTTGGTTTTAGTGATGTTCACTACCATATCATCCTGGCGTGAGTTTTCACCAATCACCTGACCTTCGTAAATATCTTCTCCCGGATCTACAAAGAACTTCCCACGATCCTGAAGTTTATCGATAGAATAAGGAATTGCGGTTCCTTTCTCCATAGACACTAAAGATCCATTTAAACGCTCTGGAATACCTCCTTTTAATGGCTGATATTCTTTAAAACGGTGCGCCATAATCGCTTCACCGGCAGTAGCCGTTAATAACTGGTTACGTAAACCTATAATCCCACGAGATGGAATAATAAATTCACAAACCATACGATCACCACGCGCTTCCATCGAGAGCATTTCTCCTTTACGAAGGGTTACCATTTCTACCGCTTTACCAGATACATTTTCTGGAAGATCGATGGTTAATTCCTCTACGGGCTCACATTTAACACCATCAATTTCTTTGATGATTACCTGTGGCTGCCCAATTTGTAATTCGTATCCTTCACGACGCATGGTCTCGATAAGTACCGATAAATGCAGTACCCCACGACCAAACACCATAAATTTATCTGCACTATCGGTTTCTTTAACACGAAGTGCCAGGTTTTTCTCTAATTCTTTTGTAAGTCTTTCTTTAATGTGTCTTGAGGTTACAAACTTACCATCTTTACCAAAGAAAGGAGAGTCGTTAATCGTAAACAACATACTCATTGTAGGCTCGTCGATAGCGATCGTTTTTAAAGCCTCAGGGTTTTCAAAATCAGCGATAGTATCTCCAATTTCAAATCCTTCTAATCCTACAACCGCACAAATATCTCCAGCCTCAACTTCTTCTATCTTTCGTCTTCCAAGACCTTCAAAAGTATGAAGTTCTTTAATTCTTGTTTTCTTAATGGTACCGTCTCTTTTAACCAAAGAAACATTCATCCCTTCTTTTAAAACACCACGTTGTAAACGACCAATAGCGATCCTTCCTGTAAACGAAGAGAAATCTAAAGAAGTAATAAGCATTTGTGGCGTTCCTTCTTTATCTACTTTTGGAGAAGGAATATGCTCGATTACCATATCTAATAATGGTTCGATATTTTCAGTCTGGTTTTTCCAGTCTTCACTCATCCAGTTGTTCTTAGCCGAACCATAAACGGTTGGGAAGTCCAACTGCCACTCTTCTGCTCCAAGCTCAAACATCAAGTCGAACACTTTTTCGTGCACCTCATCTGGAGTACAGTTTTCTTTATCCACTTTGTTTATAACTACACAAGGCTTAAGACCAAGATCGATTGCTTTTTGCAGCACAAAACGAGTTTGTGGCATAGGGCCTTCAAAAGCATCTACTAAAAGTAAAACACCATCTGCCATATTTAGCACACGCTCTACCTCTCCACCAAAATCGGCGTGACCAGGAGTATCGATAATGTTAATCTTTGTATCTTTATAAACTACAGATACGTTTTTAGAAGTGATGGTAATACCACGCTCTCTTTCAAGATCGTTATTATCCAAAATAAGATCACCTGTATTCTCGTTTTCTCTAAATAAACGACAATGATACATGATCTTATCAACCAGGGTAGTTTTACCGTGGTCTACGTGCGCAATAATTGCAATATTTTTAATAGCTGCCATAAAAGCCTGTTTTTAAAGGGCGCAAATATACAGCTATTTTTCGCCAAATAAATATTATTGAAAAAAATAATTTAAAAGTAACAATTTGTTTCACAAAGACTTACAAATCACGTTTTGTTTTAAAACCCAAATCAAGATAGAAACCTAAATATAGAAAACCGGTTATACTCTATAAATAAACCATAAAAACAAGCCGTTAAAGTATCCCTAAAATTAAAATATTCTCATTTCACTAATACTTAAATCATAAGAATTCCTGCGGAAAAAGACCAATATTAGCGTCACTTAAAAATGTTGTTTCTGATGCTTGAGTGTATGCTGTGTAATTCATCCAGAAACTAACCGTAAACTAAAAATATGGTTAGCAAATTTGATTGAGTTATCTTTGCAGCTGAATTAATTCTTGAAAAATGAAATTAGAAAATATCCCACAAATACATCATGCCGATTCTGATAACTTTTTTCTTCTTGCCGGTCCTTGTGCCATTGAAGGCGAAGAAATGGCACTACGTATTGCTGAAAAAGTTGTTGAAATTACCGATAAACTGAAAATTCCGTATGTTTTTAAAGGAAGTTTTAAAAAAGCAAACCGATCACGAATCGATAGCTTTACCGGAATTGGTGATGAAAAAGCCTTAAAAATACTTAGAAAAGTTTCTGAGACTTTTAAAGTGCCTACGATTACCGACATTCACGAAATTAGCGACGCCCAACTAGCTGCTGAATATGTTGATATTCTACAAATTCCGGCTTTTTTAGTGAGGCAGACCGATCTTGTAGTTGCTGCCGCTGAAACCGGAAAAACCGTAAACCTAAAGAAAGGACAGTTTATGAGTCCCGAATCTATGAAACATGCGGTAACTAAGGTAACCGATTGTAATAACGAGCAGGTGATGGTGACCGATCGTGGTACCATGTTTGGTTATAAAGATATGATTGTCGATTTTAGGGGAATACCTACCATGCGAGAATTTGCTCCTACCGTTTTAGATGTAACCCATAGCTTACAACAGCCCAACCAAAGCAGTGGTGTAACCGGTGGCCGACCCGATATGATTGAAACTATTGCCCGTGCAGGAGTGGTAAATAATGTAGATGGACTATTTATAGAAACTCATTTTGATCCTGCTAATGCTAAAAGTGATGGTGCCAATATGCTCGATCTAAAATATTTAGAGCAATTAATGACCAATCTCGTGGCAATAAGACAAACCATTAATTCTTTCTAAGTAAAGTACCTCGGGGCAAGCCCACAAGGCATTCGTTGAAAACAAATTTTTAATTTCGAGGCAAGCCTCGGGGTATTATACCCTTTGGCGGTGCCAATAAAAATCTATTTTTTACTCGATAATAGAGATAAAATACCCCAAGGTTACCCCCTGGATGGTTTACTGAAAAGGCTCTACAATCAACTTCAGATTATAGAGCCTTTTAGTTTTTGATAATTTAAGGCTACATTTTTAAACTTTATTCATTTAAGAATGTTTATTTTATTTAAAACCCACGCCAAATGTTAAATCAATGCTTAAACAAAAAACTTTAACTCTTTTTAACTAATTTCATACACACTACATAAAAACATCGATCGAAATATGAAAAAAATAGTATTACCCACATTAGCTTTATTGACAGCTTTAGTTTCTTGCGAAACCGAACCTAAGGACAATGGAAAAGACATAGGAGCATTACATATTGATAAAGAATTCCCAAAACCAGGGGATGAAATTAAAATTACCTATACTTCAGAAGATAGTATTCCCTCCAATGAAGATGAAAAAGTAAAAGGTATTATCAACTTCATTACGGGGAACGGCATATATCCAGAAGATATTAAACTTAAAGATTCGGCGATGATGTATATGTCCAGCATCAAAATTCCGGATTCTGTCACTGCGATTTCTTTTCAGTTTAAACAATATAATATAGACGATAATAACGGAAAAGCAGGCTATGTACTTCCGCTTTACGATGAAGAAGGAAATGCGATTACCGGAAGTGCTGCACAAATTGCCAATCTTTACAGCCAGGGTGATCGTTACGGGAACATAGAGCTTCCCAAAGATTCTATCATTTCTAAATTTGAGAGCGATTTTAAAAAGGATGCTTCTTTAGAAGGAAAATGGAGCAGTAATTACGTTAACCTTATCAAATCTGATAAAGAAAAAGCCACTGCTTTCGTCGAAAAGCAAATGACAGCTGCAAATGATTCTTTAAGCGAAGAAGATTATATGAGTTTGTATCGTATCAATGCGATTGTTGAAAATAAAAAAGCGGCTGATTCTTTAAGAAGTTTAATCCCTGAAAAGTTTCCACAAGGTTCTTTAGCTGTTTCAAGCTATTACCAAAAAATGTATCAGGCAAAAGGTGCCGAGGCTAAGGAAAAAGTTTTTCAGGATTATGAAGATAAGGTTGGTAAGGACAATATGTATAGAAATTATATGCTATCCATGCTAGCCAGTGAGCTTGCAGCCGAAGGTGATATCGATAAAGCAGAGGAATATGCTTCTAAAATTTCTGAACAGGGAAAAGTAGCTTCAGCATATAACAGCATCGCCTGGAAATTAGCTGAAGAAGGTAAAGATCTTGATAAGGCACAGAAGATTTCTAAAAAATCTCTTGACATTCTTGATAATATTGACCTGAAAGAAGAAAAGCCAGATTATAATACTGTAAGCCAGTATAAAAACAATATCGATTACATGAAGGCAATGTATCAGGATACTTATGCCACGATCATGTATAAAAAAGGAGACCTGAAAGAAGCGATAAAATATCAGGAAATGGCGGCAAGCTCTAAACTTGCCGAAGCCGATCTTACTGAAAAATACATTCAATATTTAGTGGAAGATGAGCAATATGAAACTGCAAAAGAAAAAGCGGCCAATTTTATTGCTGAAAATAAAGGTTCACAAAAACTAAACGAATATTACAAAGAAGCGTACACTGCCATTGGTGATGCTGAAGGATTTGAAAAAGAATTAGCAATGCTTGAAGAAAAAGGGCATCAAAAAGCAAAAAACGATATCAAAAAAATGATGATCGATGAAGATGCCAGCCAGTTTACTTTAAAAGATCTTGATGGCAACGAAGTTAGTTTAGAAGAATTAAAAGGAAAAACCGTAATTCTTGATTTTTGGGCGACCTGGTGCGGCCCATGTAAAATGTCGTTCCCTGGAATGCAAAAAGCCGTGGTTGCACATAAAGACGATCCAAATGTAGCATTCTTATTTATCGATACCTGGGAAAGCCAGGAACCAGAGGTACGTATGAAAGAGGTTACCGAGTTTATCGATGCTAATGATTATGATTTCCAAGTGTTAATGGATGAGAAAGTTGAAGATAGCAACGCCTTTAAAGTGGTAGAAGATTATGGCGTTTCAGGAATCCCTACAAAATTTGTTTTAGGACCTGATGGCCGAATTAAATTTAAATCGGTAGGTTGGAACGGTAACACCGATAAATTAGCCGAAGAACTTGCGATCATGATCCAACTCACGCAATCTTAACACTTCCCTTAGCTTGTAGTCTAATTCTGTTTTTTGTTTATAATTTTTTATTTAAGCCTTCTATTTTCATAGAAGGCTTTTTTAGTCCCCAAAAACTAATAAATTATTAAAATTTGAGTCTTTTAAGCTAATTCATAATTATTCATAGTAACTTAACTTAAACAAAAAGCATCCTATGAATAAACAATTACTAAAAAATTACTTTTCTCTACTGCTACTTTTAGGCATTTTTCTACCTTATCACAACTTTGCTCAGGAAAAGGATGGGGAAGATAACCCCAAACCAAAATTAACCATCGGGGGAGCTTTGCGTTTTAATTACAACCTGTCTTCCTGGAAGCCAGAAATGCAGGAAAGAGGCGGTGATTTTGGTTTTGATGTTTTTAGACTTGCTGTAAACGGTTCTTATAAAAATTTATATATCAATGCCGAATACCGTCTTTATTCCGAAGCTTTTGGGGGCGGATTTTTAAAACAGGGATGGTTAGGGTATAAACTTGATGACAAGCGTGAAGTCCAAATGGGTTTGGTACAGGTTCCTTTTGGAATAGAACGTTACAATTCGCATAACTGGTTTCTTAACCTCCCCTATTATGTTGGCTTAGAAGACGACTATGATATGGGGATACGCTATTCTTATAAAGGAGATATGTTTGAATATCATGCCGCATTCTTTAAAAACGCTGAAGAACTTACATTTGGTAATAATTCTCCCGCATCGACGCACCGGTATTCCTATGACGTTGTTGGCAACAACAAAGAAGTAAATCAAATAAACGGAAAAATTTTATACAAACCCAATTTAGATGCCATGCACAAAGTAGGATTATCTGCCCAATATGGCGGTTTGTATAATATCGAAACTACAAAAACCGGAAATCGATATGCGCTGGCCGTTCATTACGAATACAAATCTGACGATTGGTTTATAAAAGCACAAGCCACTAAAGCCGAATTTAACCCTAAAAATGCACCGGGAATTACACGGAATATTATAGAAATGGGTGCTTATGGCACTCCCTACGAAGTCGCAACAAATTTCGAGATCTACAATTTTGGTACTGCTCACCTCTTCTATATAAATAAAGATTTTGTAGAAAAAATCGAAATCTATAATGACTTTGGTTATATGCACAAACGTATTGATGGTTTTGGTGATTCTTACATGAATGTTTTAGGGGTCTTAATTAATTCGGGGCCTGTGAGTACCTATATCGATTATGCGGCAGGATATAACCATTCCTGGTTAGGTGGTGATTTTGATAACGAATTTTCTACCGGTGACCCAGATCCCAAATGGGAAGCAAGATTCAATATTAATATTGGATATTATTTCTAAACTATTGGTAAACTACCTCGGGACAATGAGACATTTGTTCGGAATTCATTTTTATTTCGAGGCATCCCGCGATACCAATAGCTATTGGGACCGTAGCATTTAAAATCGATTATCGAATAAAAAGCAATTTTATAAAATCCTCACAAAGATGGTTTAAGGCTTTATTAATTTTTAGGATTTGGAGATCGATTTTTATTGTTTCGCACAGCGCATAAAAAAATCTGGATGGAAAAAACTTTACTGCTTCAATTTTATAGACTAATTCTAGGCACCGCTTTTCTTATTTTCTCATTTCCAATTTTGGCCCAAGAAACAAAGGATTCAGAGAAACCAAAGCTAAAATTAGGTGGCGCCCTTAGATTTAATTACAATTTATCAAGTTGGAAAGAAGGCCAGAAAGATCGTGGTGGTGATTTTGGATACGATATGTTTAGGATTAATGCGGAAGGATCGTATAAAAGTGTGTTTATAAATGCCGAATATCGATTGTATTCTGAAGCCTTTGGTGGCGGCTTCTTAAAACAAGGTTGGATAGGTTATAAATTTAATCAAGAAGATCAAATTCATATTGGTTTAACACAGATCCCTTTTGGACTTCAGCAGTATAACTCCCACAATTGGTTCTTCAACCTTACGTATTATATGGGTTTAGAAGATGATCACGATATGGGAATAAAGTACATCCACGATTCAGATAGAATCCAATATCAATTGGCTTTCTTTAAAAATGCTGAAGAATTGCAATTTGGTAGCACTACTGAAGTTGACCCTTCCCGATATTCTTACGACATCGCTGGTCGCAATAAGGAAATTAACCAATTTAACGGAAAGTTTATTTACAAACTGGGTAAAGATAGACAACATCAATTAGGAACATCAGTACAATACGGTGGTATTTATAATCTGGATACCAAAGAAACCGGGAACCATCATGGTTTTGCCCTTCACTATGAATTTTTGGGTGAAAAATGGAACGTAAAAGCTCAGGGAATGATCATAGATCATAATCTTAAAACACCCGATACCATTAGTGATAAGGTACTTCAATTTGGAGCTTACGGCGCGACCTACGAAGTTGCTGCTAAATTCAATCTTTACTCTTTAGCCATTAGCCGAAGGGTTCCTGTTGAAATAGGCCCAATATCAAATTTAGAATTCTATAATGATTTTGGCTTTATGGATAAAGCAGAAGATGACTTTGAGGACTCTTATATGAATGTTACTGGTGTGTTGATCACTTCCGGAAACGTGTATACCTATATAGACTACGCGGCCGGATATAATCACTCCTGGCTTGGCGGTAATTTTGTAGACGATTTCTCTAAGGGAAACCCAGATGCAAAATGGGAGGCCCGCTTTAATATAAACATAGGATATTATTTTTAACCCACTAACAAATTAATATGGCAGAAAAAGTTACCAGAAGCGACGAGAAAAAATCCATTTTTGGATTAGAGGTTAACGGCCCGGTATTTTTCTCTTCGTCCATTATTATTATCGCAAGTATAGTCTTAACGCTCATTTACGAGAAAAAGGCAGAAAAAGTTTTTGAGAATGTACAAAACTATGTGGCCAACAATGGCGGATGGTTTTTTGTGCTGGTCGTAAATATTTTTCTTGGTTTTATGATCTATTTGGCCTTTAGTAAATTCGGGAATCTTAGAATTGGCGGACAAAACGCAAAACCAGAATTTAAAACCGCATCCTGGTTTGCAATGCTTTTTAGTGCCGGGATGGGAATAGGACTATTATTTTGGAGTATTGCTGAACCTATAAATCACTTTAATGAGCCACCAATGGCTGAAGGAGGTACAGTTGAAGCTGCGCGCGAAGCCATGAGTTTCACCTTTCTTCACTGGGGTTTTCATGCATGGGGAATTTATGCTTTAGTAGGGCTTGCGCTTGCCTACTTTACTTATACCCGTGGTTTACCGCTTACGATACGATCTGTTTTTTATCCATTTATAGGCGATAAAATTCATGGTTGGATGGGGAACGTAATCGACATCTTCGCTGTTTTAGCCACACTTTTTGGATTGGCCACTTCTCTTGGATTTGGGGTACAACAAATTGCTGCGGGAGTAGACCATGTATTCGGGATTACCAACGATATTACGACTCAAATCATCATAATTGCCGGAATTACGGCAATCGCCACTTTATCTGTGGTGTTAGGAGTTGATAAGGGTGTTCGTATTTTGAGCGAATGGAACATGAGAATTGCGGTACTTCTTTTAATCCTTGTTTTAGTATTAGGACCAACGATTTTTATCTTTCAGTCTTTTGTTCAAAATACCGGGAATTATTTTTCAGATTTCTTAATGATCTCTACCTGGACAGAAAGTTTTACCGGTACCAAATGGCAAAACAACTGGACCGTATTTTACTGGGGATGGTGGATTGCCTGGTCTCCTTTTGTGGGAACTTTTATCGCCCGTGTCTCTAAAGGCAGAACGATAAGAGAATTTGTATTAGGGGTGCTTATTGTCCCTTCATTAATCACCTTCTTTTGGATTTCCGCCTTTGGTAGTGCGTCTATTCAGCAGGTATTAGGCGGAGATAATGCCATTGTGGAAGCCGTAAACGATGATGTTGCTACAGCACTTTTCGTATTTTTAGAACAATTTCCGCTGGCAACCGTTCTTAATGTGGTGGGCGTTATTTTAATCGCAGGATTTTTTGTAACCTCTTCAGATTCTGGTTCCTTGGTGGTAGACAGTTTAACTTCAGGAGGAAAAATAGATGCCCCGGTAGGGCAACGTATTTTTTGGGCTGTGGCTGAAGGTACTATCGCCGCCGTATTATTAGTAGGTGGTGGTTTACAGGCCCTGCAGACCGCATCGATCGTCACGGGGCTTCCCTTTGCTTTTATTTTGCTGGTAATGTGTTATTCGCTCTACAAAGGCCTTAAAGAGGATATGCGTAAACTAAACAAGAAAAAAGAGCAAAAACAAAAAGAGAATTACGAAGAGGTCGTTAAAGAAATAGTACAGAAAAGAAACCTGAAAAAAGCCGATTAAAATGATGAATATTAATACGATAATGGTAGGACTGGATCTTTCTCCCATGGACGATCACCTAATCGCATACGCCTCTTTTTTAGCAAAAAAATTAGATATCAAAAAGGTCTATTTTCTTCACAATGTCAAAAAATATGCAATTTCAGAACTATTTCAGGAACAATTAAAAGAACTGGATTTAGAACAGATTATTGGCGATGAACTTTCTGAAAAGATCACCAATAGTTTTTATGCTGAAGTTGAATGGGATACACTAATTGCTGAAGACCCTTATACCGAATCGATTTTTAATCATGTGGTAAATAAATATTATATCGATATGATCCTGGTGGGCAACAAAATCGATTATGAAGGTGCCGGAGTGCTTACCGATAAATTACTTAGAATGGTAAAATGCCCGCTATTGATTATTCCTGAAACCAGTACCCCAAAAATAGATAGTATTTGGACCGGAACCGATTTTTCCAGAAGTTGTATGAAAATCTATACTACCGTAGATTATATTCAGGAGAAAATCAATGCGGATATTGTAGCCGCCCACGTATATCAAATCCCGGCGCAATTTTCACCATACGTCTCGGCAGACACTATGAAGGCAAAACTGGAAAAACACAGCCAGGAGCGTTTGGATAAATTTATACAACGTATGCATAAGTCTTACCCTATAGAAGAAAAAGTGTTAGACAGTAAAGATGCTACGATCGCTGAAAAACTGATCGAATGTTCGCAGGAGAATAATGCCGATCTTTTAATGGTTGCCGATAAAGGAAGTAATAATATCTCTTCTTTGATGTTGGGAAGTGTTACCGATGAGCTTTCTACGGCTAATGCGAAAATCCCAATTTGGGTAGTGAAATAAGCTTTTAAAAAAGCATTATGAAAATTATGCAATCTGAGTTTTAGCTAACAACTTTCTTCATTGAAAGAAATAAAATTCTAAAATTCAGTTGCATAATTTATTTTTATATATTTACTTTGATTTTCAAAGTACTTTAAAATGAGTAAAGATTATTCACAAGACCTGTCTGAAATTAGAAATTTAATGAACCGCTCTTCGCGGTTTCTTTCCCTTAGCGGAACCTCTGGAATCATGGCCGGGATTTATGCAATCGTAGGCGCGGGAATTGCTAAAATCTATTTCTTCCCTACCCAGCTTGATTATGAAAATATTGGATATGCCAGTCCGCAACTCATACCGATTGTGATCGATTTATTGTTGGTTCTTTTGCTTAGCGTGGTAACAGCCTATGTGCTTTCAGCCAAAGAAGCGAAGAAAAATGATGAAAAAATCTGGGATGAAACGGCAAAACGCCTGGCATTTCACTTTTTGATTCCGCTACTTACCGGTGGCGCATACATTCTTTTAAAATTGAATCAGGGTAATTTTGCTTCAGCTGCTTCATTGATGTTAATCTTTTACGGACTCGCTTTGATAAATGCTTCAAAATATACAATTGGCACCATAAAATATTTGGGGATTTCAGAGATTTTGATCGGATTGATCTGTGCCTGTTTTCCCGGATATGGTTTTTGGTTTTGGACGATAGGATTCGGACTTTTGCATATTGTTTACGGAAGTTTAATGATCATTCAGAAAAAATAATTTCCGAAGAAAACGTCCAAAGTGAGTATCATAGAAAACATAAATAAACTTTTTGACCATCGCATTCGATTGGGGATCATGTCGGTTTTAATGGTGAACGAAAAAGTCAGTTTTAATCAGCTAAAAGAGCTATTGGAAGTGACCGATGGTAATTTGGCCAGCCATATAAAAGCGCTTGAAAAAGCCGAATATCTTGAGGTTCAAAAATCCTTCGTAGATCGCAAGCCAAACACCAAATATAAAGCGACAAAAGTTGGGAAGTTAGCATTTAAAAAACATATCGATGCGTTGGAAAGCATTATAAAATCGAGAAATGAATTAAACTAAATTTTTTTATTAACCTACTTTGAAATTCAAAGTAAAATTTATGTATTATGACTATAGAACATCCATTGAAATTAAATTACGCTTTGGCCTCTAAACGAGCACTTAGCGGAGCCGGAATTGCATTACTCTTATTGGCAGTCATCTTATTAATAGTTGGCGAAATTGAAAGCTGGGTGTATATCCCTATAATTACCACTTCGATTGGTGGTGCCTGCAGTGGTTTATTGTATTACCTGGTCCATGATTTCTTGTTTAAAGGCCATAAATACACAAAATTGATTAGTATTTTTTGCGGATTTTGCTTTCTCTTCATTTTTTGGTTAAGCTTAGTTTTCGCGTTAGCACAAGTAGGACTTTGGGATTAAACTATGGAAAAAACCTATTTCACAAAAAAAGACTCGATTGTTCGCCAGATTTGGGGAAAAGCAGATACCATTATGTTTATTTTTGCCGGTGCTGCTGCTGAATTTGCATTAAATAAAGCAGTAGACTGGTTGTATTACACCGGCAGGCTTCCAAAAGATCCTTTAGGTCGCCTCTTCTCTACCGTGAATTACGCGAAAGTGATTGTTTTTGCTGAAGAAAAAGCTGCTTTCCAGGCGATTGACCAGATGAATAAAATTCATGCTAAAATTGAAGAAAATCGAGGTTTTAAAATCCCGGAATGGGCGTATCGTGATGTACTTTTTATGCTAATCGATTATTCTATAAGAGCTTTTGAAGCTTTAGAACGAAGACTAACGTTGAATGAAAAAGAAGAAGTACTAAGCGTATTTCTAAAAGTTGGCCACGGAATGAAAATCGAGGGATTACCAAAGGATTTTAAAGACTGGAAACAACAGCGCGAACTTCAGCTTCAGGAAAATTTTGAGCATAGTGATTTTACCCAGGATCTCTTTGTTCAGTATAAAAAACATCTAGGTGTTGCTCGTTATCGATTATTGCTGGAAGCACAAATTTTAATGGCGCCAAAACGGGTAAAAGAATTACTGAATTTCCGGGAACATTCGGTTTTAATCGCTGTAATTCCGCTATACCGACTAAGCCGATCATTTAAAATCGATTACATCCTGAAGGCACTTATTTTGCCTAAAGACTATAAAAACGACATCAAAGCTTTAGATCATTCGGTCATTCATTAATCAAAAAAATTTAATTAAACACTTTGAATTTCAAAGTACTTTAAACTATCCTTATGCGAAAAAGATTCATTCACTGGCTTTTCGATCAAACGCAGAAAATATACAGGCGATGGCTAAAACGCGATCATATTCCGTGGAATATCAGTACTGCCGATTTGCTAAATTACCCTAAAGAGAGTTTTGGTTATCATCTTGGCCAGTTTCTAAATAAAAATAATTTTCAGCTCATCGCTAAAGTAGAGCGTCACGATGCTTATCACACCCTTTGCGGTTACGGAATAACTGTTGAAGACGAAATCGCCTTGCAATATTTATGTTTTGGAAACGGAAAGCGCAGTCCTTATATGTTTGGCGCCATTATATTAGGTAGCCTTATTTTGCCCGATTATTTTAGATATTACTACCGATCTTTTAAGATTGGGCAGAATGCGAATACGTTTCATCATTTTGACTTTAAAGAAGTGCTTCCGCTAAACTTTGAAGATTTCAGGCAGGCGATATTTAGCCGAGATTATATAAATTCAGTAACCATTTTATCTACTCCGAAGCAATGAAAATCATCGCTAAATTCGAACAATTTCATCTACAGGCAAGACAAAACATCTGGATTAGATATTTTGCTATTTTTTGCCGAATTGCATTAGCAGCCGGTTTTTTACCCTCGGGTTTTGTAAAAATAAACGGGGAACGTTTTACATCTTTACCAAATGATCATCCCATGGGGCATTACCTGGAAGCACTATTTTATACCGGTTATTACTATCCTTTTATTGGCGTGATGCAAATGCTAGCGGCAATTTTACTTTTAATTCCGCGTACCGCGACTTTAGGCGCTTTAATTTATTTGCCCATTATTTTAAATATCATGGTGCTTTCTTTAGCTGTAAGATTTGAAGGATCATTACTAACCTCACCACTTATGTTTACGGCTGTGATATTTTTACTGTGCTGGGATTACCATAAACTAAAATATATTCTTCCGTTAAAGCAAAACAGTAGTGAAAAATTACTACCGCAACAATCAAAAATCAAAAAATTTCCGTTTGCATTTTTCGGTGGCGCGTTCCTTTACGTAATCACTTTTGTATTTTTTATCACCCACGTTTATACTATTATGCCCCGGAATACTTTATCTGATTGCGAAAAACAATGTAGTGATGCTGATAATCGCGAAAATTGTATCACATTTTGCGAATGTATCCACGAAGAAGGAAATTCGCTGCAGGAATGTTTGAAGGTTTATGAGGGTGAGTGATTGGTAAAAATCAACGCTGTAATCTCGAATATTAGGTTAATAAAAATTCCAATTTTAATAAATTACGGTTCCTTTAATATTTTTTAATTCTATAAAACCAAAATACCTGGAATCTTCCGAATTATCTCTATTATCACCAAGAACAAAGGCTTTCCCTTCAGGAACAATTATTGGCCCAAAATAATCTTTATTCCAGTTAGCATTGTAGATATTTTGAATCCTTTTATCAACTTCTGTTTGGTTAAGCACTACTTTTTGATCTGATACACCAATTTCTCTAGCAAAATTATCATCTATCATTATTTTATATGTAGAATCATTTATTTTCGAAGCATATCCAAATTCATTATACGCTATTGATTTTGGTAAGCTTTCGTACTTTTCTATAGAAAGATGATAGTTGTGAATAAAGTTAATACCTCTATCTAAGTTTTTACCATTAATAAACAAAATGCCACCTTTAAGTTCAATTGTATCACCTTGTTTACCAGTTAATCTATGAACCCTAAAATGAGCTCCAAAATTTTCATCATGATGTAAATAGGAAACAAAATCACCGTTTTTTGGAGTTATTAAATTTGATGAAACAAAGTATTTCCCCATTTTTAAATTTGGATCGTTAGCAACACTGGAATTATGAAATACTTTAAAAATCCCTGATTGCCCTAAACCATTATAAATTAGAAATATTGCCAATAAAATGCTACCAGTAATTAGCAGTTTTTTCTTCATGATTTAGATGAAATTCTATTCGTTATTATACTCCAGATCAAAGCTTTTCAAGCTAGTATTTTTAAATTTAGTGATGATCTTTGCTATTTTATCGTCTTCTCCTATTACTCCAAATTGATGTTGTAAATCGTGATTTGTAGCGATTAAATAATCTTCCGGGTTCATTAGATTTTTAAATCCGGTAAACTCCTCATTTATATCTGCATACCTATTTGAAAATTCATTATCGAGCCAAATCTCGATTTCAGCTTTAGATCTTAATTGCTTTGTAAAAATATACAGGTAGCTTCCAAATTCGTGTGGATAATAGAAATTTTGATTTGGCATGATTAATAAATCCCTTACCGTTCTGGTTGCAAACCCAAACCAGGTTTTCTCTATACGATATAACTGCTCAAAATTTATTTGATTCTCTTTTAATTTAGAGATAGGCATAACGTATGTATTCCCAGCTTGGATGTATTGATACATATAATACCCATCTAGCATTACAAGTTGGATAAAGTTTTCTTCAGGAAGATCTGATTCAAATTCTAACTGCGCAAACCCAGCTATTCCCAATTTTTGGAATAATACAATAAACTCAGTCATTTTCTTTTTTTGAATAATCCTTACGAACTAAAACTCTTAGCTCCGTAATCTAAAAGCTAGCAATATTATGATCTTTCAAAATCAAATATTCGATCCTTTAAATAATTAATTTCTTTCTTCTCCTTTATTTTAAATCTGATATAAATTATTGAAAAAGGGAGAATGAAATAGATAATTGGAAACAACAAAAATCCTTTAATAAGCATAATAACAGAAGTCAATATCCCAGATCCAAATGCTAGTTTTGCAGCTATAGGTGATTTAAAATCCAGTTTTAGATCATAATATCCATTCTCATTTAAAGTACCAATTAGCCTATAGTTGTTAGGAAAATATGCTCTTTGCAGTTCTAATTTTTCTGGACGGATATAACCAGAATAAAATCCATTCACAATTAGCTTATTCAGGATTTTAGAATTTTTATCTGATTTTCTTAATGTCCTTTGCAACCCTATAATTTAATAGTTCCTAATGGCCAAAATTCATCTTAGCTGACTTTGAAAAAATTCTTTCTAAATTATTTACTTACCAAATAAGAATTCTTTCATCTTCAGATAAATACAATGAATCTTCTGGCTGTACATCGAAAGCTTCATAGAAATGCGGATTGTTCATTAAAGGTCCGTTTACTCGCCATGATGGTGGCGAATGCGGATTGTTATTGATCCATAATCGTAGAAATTCATCCTTCATTTTTACGCGCCATATTTTCGCAACCGAAAGGAAAAATCGCTGATCTGGCGTAAATCCGCCGATCTTTGTAGTATCCTGGCCTTGCTCGGTCATTTTAAAAGCATCGTAAGCAACCGCCACTCCGGCAATATCGGCAGTATTTTCACCAACCGTCATTGCGCCTTTTATATGAAGGGAATCCAACACTGTAAATTCATCATATTGATCGATCACCTGCTGGATCCTCGATTTAAATTTCTCGTAATCGCTATCTGTCCACCAGTTTTTCACGTTTCCTTCTTTATCGAATTGCGCTCCCTGATCGTCGAACGTATGGGTTAATTCGTGACCAATCACCATTCCTATTCCGCCGTAATTTAAAGCGTCATCAGCTTCGTTATCAAAATAAGGAGGTTGTAAAATTCCTGCCGGAAAAACAATTTCGTTTGCTGAAGGGTTGTTGTAGGCTGTAACTGTAGAGGGTGTAGTAAACCATTCTGATTTATCGACCGGCTTTCCTAACTTTTCAAGATTACGCTGATACGCTGCTGAAGAGGCCGAAACAATATTTTCAAAATAAGTATCCCTATCGATACTTACATTGCTATAGTCTTTCCAATGATCTGGATATCCTATCTTTTTGGTGATCGCAGCCAATTTTTCTTTGGCTTTTAGTTTCGTGCTATCACTCATCCACTCTAAATCCTCTATTCTTTTCGCATAAGCCTTTTGTACATTATTCACCAGTTCCTGCATGCGTTCTTTGGCTTCTTCAGGAAAATATTTCTTAACGTACAATTGCCCTAAAGCTTCGCCAAGATATCCATCTACGGCACTTGCCATGATCTCTCCGCGGGTTTTCTGAACTGCCTGCCCAGAGATCACTTTGGTAAAATCGAAAGAAGCATCTACAAAAGGCTTGCTTAAATTATCTGCATAATTTTCTAACGTATGCGCTTTTAAATAAACTTTCCAATCTTCTAAAGGAACTGCTTTTAAAAGCGAATTCAGTTGATCGTAATATTCTGGTTGCCCAACATCGATAGAATCTGTTTGGGCATTTAGATCTTCTAAAACTGTAGCCCACCCAATATTTGGATGTTTTTCCTCAAGTTCGCTCACCGCCATCTTATTGTAATTAGCTTTTACATCACGACGCTCGATCCTGGTTCTATGCGATTCGGCGATCTGCTTCTCGATATCATAAACCAAATCGGCTTTCTTCGAAGCTTCAGCATCGCTAACTCCGGTAAGCTGAAATAATGTTGAAAGGTATTTTTTATAAGCTTTCTGAATTGCTTCTGTTTCTGAATCTTCACTGAAATAATAATCCCTATCTGGCAAGCCAATCCCCGTTTGACTGGCATGAGCAATATTCATCTGGCTATTTTTATCATCTGGCCCAACGTAAAAGCTTAAGATAGAACCATTCCCCGACCTTGTTGCATTGGTTACAAAATGCATCATCGAAGAAATATCTGAAATAGCATCGATTTCATTCAAAATTGGTTTTACAGGATCGAATCCTCTTTTGTTTATCGTTGCCGTATCCATCCCTGAAGCATAAAAATCGCCTACTTTTTGAGCAATACTACCTTTGGCATTTTCACTTTTAGATACACTATCCAGAATTCCTTGTAATCGAAGTCGCTGTGGATAATTCATAAACATATAGGCTCCTGCCCCAGCCTGTGTTTCAGGAATCGTAATGGTATCGTACCATTTGGCATTAACGTATCTAAAAAAATTATCACCCGGTTTTAGATCCTGACTGATCCCGGTGATTTCTTTGAATTTCTTTTGAGGAGTTTTTTCTTCCTTTTTACAGGAAGCCAGGGAAAGTAAACCAAGAAGAAGTAATGATGTTTTTTTCATGTGATTAATAGAGAAGTGATTAATTCTAATGTCTAACAAGATACGATATTGGATAAAACGGCTTCAAATTTTAGCTTACAAAATCCTGTAAGTAACTGTATTTAGGTGTTAATTTACCATTTTTAGTCATTCGAGCTCTTTCTAAAATGCCATTTTTATCGTTATTGAAAAAAGCCGGCAAAACGTGTTCTAAAAACATTTCACCAAAACCTTCACTGGCATCTTTAGGCAATTCGCAAGGCAAATTATCTACCGCCATCACGGTAATCGCTTTTGGGTCTTTAAAATCTATTTCCTCCCCTGATTGCGGATCATATCCATAAATAGGATCGGCGATAGTAGAAGGTCTTATTGTGCTAGGGATTGGGCCAGCGATATCACAAGAAATATCTGCAATATATTTGATGCTGAAATTGGGTGTTTTAGCATCTTCTTTTGTAAAAAATACCGGAGCTCCCTGCCCGTAAAAATGTCCCGCAATAAAAAAGTCACTTACCACGGCAAAACGCCAGAAATCTGATTCGTACAACTCTGGATTACTGAAAAACTCCGGAATACTGCCTTCTGCTCCATCTTTACGTTTATTATAATCTAACACATCGATATGGCAATACACAGGCTCATCAAATTCTTCTGAAAGATACTCTGGCACCTCAACTTCTCTAATTTTAAGATGATCTAATATTTCTTTAGCGCCGCGTGCTACTTTCCCACTACCGGTAAGTACAATTTTCAAATTTGGGACTTTAATTTTATCCAATTGGGTCAACATCTCATTTAAATCTGAAAGGCTTTCTACTTTTGGCAAATCATAAAATTCATTTTTAAGTCCGATGGCACGAAATCCGTTATAAGCCCCTACCAAACCGGCATATCTGCCAAAACCAATTAGTCGCATTCCGCTTTCACTGGTAATCACCTCGTGATCAAAAAGCTCGATTTTTTTATCTAAAATTGCCTTTAAAAGATCGCGATTATAGGGTTGTTTTTTGATAGTATGAGAAAAGAAAAAGTATTTTTTATTGGGAATTAGGCTTTTAATTGGCACTTCCTTTACGCCAATCATCACATCGCAGTCGCTAATATCTTCGGAAACCTGAAACCCTTGGTTTTTATATTCTTCGTCTTTAAAAATCCGAATATCAGATTGCTGTACTTTAAATTGAGCTTCGGGAAATTGATCTTTAGCTTGTTTTAGATGTTTTGGTGAGAATACCACGCGACGATCTGGTGGTGTTTTTTCTTCCCGAATGATGGCGAATTTTAGCATAAAATGGTATAAGTTTTGTACAATTAATATCGGTTTTAAAAGACTAAAGTTTGCAGAAACAGCTAACAAATTTTAAATTTGCGATCTATTTTTGAACTATTCAATTTAGATAAATAAAATTTAAATTTGAAGGCTTTTTGACATCTTAGGAAAAAGTTCTAAAATTTTTAAATCTCGATTATCGAGTAAACTACCTTGTCGCAAGCCTACGAAATAATTATTAGAAAATTATTTTTATTTTCGAGGTAAGTCTTGGTGTATTTAATCCCGATTATCGGGTAAAGATATAAATTTAATAGTACCTTTGCAGGCCTTGCCATTTTGCAAGTGGTAAGCTGAATTTGATGTTCTTTGTTTGATGGGTAATGGATTTTGCGTTAGGGATAGTAGCGGTTAGCTTTTTGTGAGGCGACGAGCAAAAACTAAAAGCGGATAGCCCGCCGTTTGGCCGAGAGGGCAAGCGGAACGCCCAAAAAACAAAGCATAATGTTCTTTACATATTGGGGTCGACTTGGTTTTGACAGCGAGTCTAATTGAGTTGTAAGCACGCCGAGCGCTGGGATATAGCTCGTAAATCTCATATTTCACACTTTTTTAAACGGCGAGAATAACTACGCCTTGGCTGCGTAACCGAATCACAGTAGGTTTTGCTTAGTCCCTACTAGGTAGGGAGCCGAGATGTCTCGTGGAAGCCCTGATTTACGGCGTCCACACCAGAGGCACCGATAAAGTAAATATAGAAGCCGCAGTGCCTTGATGCGGTTTTGAAATTTAATTGAGGATACGGAAAGGGTTAGGTTGTTTTCGGCCAGATTTTTTCCCGACAATCCAAGCGAAAACTAAGCGTGTAGAAAGCTTCTGAATTGCTTGTTTGGACGAGGGTTCGAACCCCTCCGACTCCACTTAATAGCCTCGTAACACCAGTGTTTACGGGGCTTTTTATTTTGCGTTGACAAAATAGTTGACAGAACGTATTATTTATTATGCTTAAATACTTACCTCAAATTTAGTATATTTATACTAATTAAGCATAATTTACTATGGATACTACCTTTCTCTTATTGTTGATTTTAACCGCTATTACTTTTGTACATATACCGCTAGCTACTTTGCCAGCTATTGAAGCAATCATTCCTTCTTTATTTCCTACCTGCAAAAATAAATATTCAAATTATCATCCTGGTAACAATATACTTAGGTCTATTGGTTCTTTAGCATTTTTGATATTACCTATTTTTATTTTTAGTCTATTTAAATCTTTAATTGTAGAAAATGAGTTGGCACATACTGCTATCATTTGTTTATTTATCTGCATTACGTTATATCTTATTTATTTTAATCGCACTAGCTTTTGGTCTAAAAATTTCAAGACGGTAGAGAATCCAGAGATTAAAAAGTTACGACAATCAAAAGAGAATGATGATAAAATCAATGGTATGAAATTTCAGATTGAAGAGTTATCTAAGAAGATAATTGTAAAACCTAGAAAGTCTGAATTAAGAAATGAAAAAGTAAAAGTTGCCAAACAACAATTTGAATTATTTAAATCTGATCTAAAAAAATTACCTGAATTCAATTCTCGTGATAAAAAATTTGATTCGTTTAAAGACGAAAATCTAACTGAATTACAAACCTATCAAACAGCATTGTGGTTCTTTAAAGAAAACTATAATCTTATGAAAGGTACGCTTACAAGTAAAGCCATCCATTGAGACTGCTTATAAAATCGCTGAAGCTCTCGAAGTGTCTTTGGATTATTTAACTGGTCTGTCTGATTTGGAACTTGACAAAAATATCGTTGATGTGATTACCAGTTTACAGAAGTTGAACAGCGAAGATAGAGAGCATATTTTCACTACGATTAATGCGTTAATTCGGGATGCTAAAGCTCGTAACACCTACGCATAAAAAAACCACAACATTTCTGCTGTGGTTCTTGTAACAATAAATTCTTCGTTTTTATATACCAAAAAACTCGGTGTTTAATATCTCCCAACTTTGCCCAGTACAAGAATACTCAAAGCTTGTTTTACTACCACCACCATTGCTAAAATCATAATTTCTGTTTTTATAGGTAACTGTAAAATCTATCAAATTAATAATAGCCTGTTCATTTTTTAGGATGAGCGGTTGTATAGATACTGCAAAAATTCCTTTACGTAAAAGCCTTTTGCTTTTTTTTTATACACATCAATGTATTTGATGTTGTATTGCCCTATTTTCTTTGGTAAGTACACTTCAGGAATATCCTTCGATATAAAATACAAATCCTCTATTTTGACAGCTGAACTTCCATTTTCGAACATTTGCTGAAAATTATCGATATGGTTTTTTATTGCTGATTCATAAAACATTTTAATCTGTGATTCTTCTGTTTGTGAATGTCCAAAAAGACAGTTACTAACAATAAAAAGAACCAATAATATACTTTTCCTCATAATACTTTAATTACTGTTTTGGTGTTACAAACCTTTTTTGAGGTATTGTGGCTATTACACCGCCACCACTATAGATATATACCGTTTTGCTTCTTCTGCCAAAAACATAGTTCGTTCTTGTTGAGCCATTGGCATCTTGTGGCGATGGTGCTTGTCTCCAACTATGCGTTGTAGTGCTGCCACCTCCTAATGTTGTTGACGAACCTGTAGCACCACTATTATTGCCCGAACCTACAACAACTTGACCACTTGGATGGCTATGGAATGTTGATTTAGAGTTAGCGTATATTGTGTGTGTAATTTCAGCTGTTACTACTTGGCCATTTTCATTTGGAACAGGTGTAGAAACATCTCCAGGCGTAGATTCTCTAACCGTGCCATCATTATTTACCACTCCGCCATATTCTCTGTTATTAGCGTCAGAGGTTCCGCCTCTACCATTATCCTGATTCACAATATCAACCATAGATTGTCTGGTTTCAGCACTTCCTTCAATCTCAACGCTATTGTCATAAGCAATGCTATTCTCTTGAAAAGCTGCGGTGTTGCCACTATTCTTTTTAATGAACTTTTCAGTAGCCTTGGCTTCGCTTTTAGTTATCCCATTAGCTGCGACACCACTTTTAAAACTTTGTTCAGATGTTTTCACAACGTATACTTTACCATCCTCAATACCGTCATTACCTATTTCTTTGCCATCTTCATTAATAAAAATGCCATCTTGACCATCAGGGTCAACAACCATCAAAGGGCTGTTATAAGCAAAGTTATACGGTGTCCAACTCATATAGCTTTCAGCGTGATTATCCATATTAAACCACCTTCCTAAAGCTGGGTCGTAGTTTCTTGCGTGGAAGTCGTACCAGTCAAGACCTAATTCCTCTTGATGTTCCTTACCTTGAAATTTATACGGATGTTCCGTACCATTCACGACATTATTATAACCTCGATGTTTAAGCCCAAAAGGGTAGACGTTTAGGCATTTTTTTCAACTATGGCGCACTTTTCAGCGGTTTACCTCCAAAAATTTTTTATAAGAACGTAATACAAATATACTCATTTTAGCCTTTAAAGAGCTTGACTAGTTCTATTAATAATCTTAAGGTATCATCCGTTGGGTCCTGGATTTTGCTAACAAATATGATCGCAGCAATCCCTAGGGTTATCTGCCACCACTTCCAGTTACCTGCTCCAGCGGTTACCTGATTATTGTTTTTTTTCTTTTTTCCCATATCAATCGTATTTGGGTTATTTTAAGATCAGAACTTCTAAAGTCAACAGAGTTGTCAGATAAAAAAAGGACAGACCTCCGAAGCCGTCTGTAAACCCTTGTCAATACTGG
>NZ_JAKHSK010000022.1 GCF_023499215.1 Zunongwangia pacifica | reverse complement strand
CCAGCATCTCGAACAGCCTTATAAGACCAATGACAAAGCACGGTTTTTTTGCTTTCCCTTCTTCTATTGAAATCTAATCATTATTTCTCTTAAATCTACATGCAACAAACATAGGATGACACTTGTCTCTAATTTAAGATTTTGTCTTGATTCCTGAATATTTCAGCTTAGAAAATAGACTTTTTTTAAACATTTTTAACCTTAAGTACTTAAAATATTGAGCAAACCTCACAGGTTTCGAAAACCTGTGAGGTTTAGTTGTATACTTTCTAAAGATGAGACGAATGTCATTATTTCGAGCATCCTTCGCTGTCAGAAATTTGATGCGAGACCGAAGGTAGGAATACCATTCAAAATTCAAATTTAAGATTTTGTCCTGATTCCCGATTCTTGTTTCTATAATCTCTAGTCTATTTTCCATATTCTAACAGCAATGTTTAAAACCAAAATTCCATCTTTACCTAACCGGTCTTAAAAATGCTTTCTTATTTTTGTTTTTCTAAAAAGATGAACCGGCAATGAAAAAATTTAAGGTTGAAGTTAAATGGGGAGTCACATTTGTGATCGCGCAACTTATCTGGATCGCTTTCGAAAAAGTAATGGGTTGGCATGATGAAAATATCGATGTACAGGGAGTTTATTCATTATTTTTTGCGGTAATCGCTTTTTTAATCTATTACGCAGCCTTAAAAGAAAAACGTGATAAATACTTCCAAAATGAGAAATTTGGATGGCAGCAGGGCTTTATTAGCGGTGTAATTCTTACCGGTGTAATAACGATTCTTACACCTCTTATTCAATATTTCGCAGTAACGGTTATAAGTCCCGAGTATCTTCAAAATATGATCGCTCTTTCTGAAAAAAAGGGAATGACTCCAGAAAATGCTGAAATGATGCATAGCATTAAAATGTATATTTTTATGCAGATTTTTAATGCACTAGCCATGGGAATCGTAACCGGCGCAATCGTAGCGCTAATCACTAAAAAGACTAAGCATAACTCTTAGATTACTACTCACTTTTACTCAAATTATAAGTAAGCCCTATAAAGAATGCACCATCATAAACTCGATCATACTTTATTTCTTTCAAATCGGAATTCCGAAATTCATAGTATCGATTCTCATTATTATAAGATAAGTTTGAGGTATTTAGTTTCTGCTTTTTTACCCAAGAATATCCGGTAGTAATTGCCAATCTATTATTTCCAAAAAATAAAGTTGAAATTCCTGTATAAAAACCTAAATCACCCTCCGTAGTTAAACTAAGACCTGGCGATATGCCAATAGCCATTCCACCAAACCAACTTCTATTATACACATGCATTAGTCCTCCTAAAGCATGTGTGAAATTATTATCATTTCCTTCTAAAGCTATTGCGTTACCACTATTATCTACTGACAATTCGTAATTTTCATCACCGACAAAGCTAAATAGATATCCAGTACTAAAATCTATAGAGGGCTGCTTAGTTTTAATTTCTAAATCCTCTATTTTACGTAAAACATCTCCTTTTTTATTTTTCAATTCAAATTTTAAAGTTTTGCCATTTTTTCCTATAATAACGGGATCTGTATAAACCTTAAAATTGTTATCTTTAATTTTTTCTGCTAAAAGTCCAAAATTACGAGTAGTTTTTATAATATCAACAATAGCAGAGTCGCTTAAAATACTTTTTGCTTTATTGTCCAATTCATTATATAATTTTTCAAATTTCTTTTTCTCCTGAATTTCAAATTTAAATTTAGTAGAGGCAACTTTTGTTCCTTTAGCATCCTTCAATTCTAATTTTAATTCTTTTTCATTTATTTTATAATCTTTATTAATAGCTTCATAATAGACTTTAAATTTTGAAAAAGCAGTATTAAGTTCAGAGATTTTTTTAGCGGTATAATTATTTATATATTTTATATAATCCTTATTATCTCCAAAATATTCACACAGCATGCTTTTTAAATTTTCTTTTGCTTTTTCAGAATCCAAAATCGGTCGATCTACTAGTTTAGAAAGACTACTTTGAAGCACCATAAATTTTTGAAGTTCGGTATAACCAATATTAAAATTGGTATAAGACTCAATTAATTTTTCATCAAAATTAATAGTTGTACTATCGGTTAATTCAGCCTCAGAAATTGTTTGGAATTGAGTTCCATTTTCCTTAGTATTTGTTTCTACATCATCTTGTCCATTTTCAGTAGTGCTCTTATCAATCACAAAGTAATCGGGAACAGTAGAATATCGAAGTACTAGATCTTCATTGTCAATCCCCAAATGTCCTAAAGAATCCAAAAAAACATTACTTATTTCAATTACAACCGGAGTGCCTTTTTTTACATATTCAGGATAATTCAAATCTCCATTGAAGGCATCAAATTCAATCTTTTTCTGTTTAATTTCAGAAATAGAATTACAAGCTTCAAAAATAAATAACAATAGAAAACTAAAAAGAAAAAGGTTCAATCGTTTCATGGTGAATTGTTTTGAGATAAAAGTAAAACACCAAAACAAAACATAAAATACCCATTATCAGGTATTTAAAAAATCATATCTTCAGCAACAGATTAGGATCGGGGCAATTCTCCAAATAAAAATCCAGATCTTTTTTAGAAGCTACGCCGGGATAATCTCCTTCACTTCCCTGAAGGTTTTTTATAACCTGAAAATGTAAATGTGGAGCGTAATCTCCGTTTTCTTCCGCAGTGCCAAGTTCGGCTATTTTTTCCTGCGCTTTAATCGGCTGCCCTACTTCAATATCTTCTAATGATTTTCTGCTTAAATGCCCATAAAGGGAATAGAATACCTCATCTTCAAACGTATGTTTCAGAATAATTGTAGGGCCATAATCCCCAAAATTACTATTATCCCGAAAGCTATGGATCTCTCCGTCTAAAACAGCAAGCACATCAGTTCCTTCCGCAGTCCAGATATCCAGACCAATATGGATATTTCGGTTTAAAAATTCATCTACATTTTTATTGAAAAGCTGGCTGCGTTCATAAAGTTTTCGCACTTCATTATATCCACCAAAAGCTACTTTTTTACCGGTAACTTTAAGATTATGATCTATAAATACAGAGAAGGCTTCAGAAGAAAGTTGTTCTAATTTTAAAAGTTCCGGGTTATTTGCAGACAGGTCGATGGCAATAAAATCTTCCTGTTTTAAATTTCCTCCCACAACTGGAGTAAAACCAGCAGTTAACCCGGAAATATATTCAGCGAAACTAGCTTTCATAGATTGCATTTTCGCCAAAAGTAATCTATGCGTTCTAATTTAGCAAAACATCACTAAATCTTGCTGAAATGCTTATTTGCGCATCAGCATTCGAACTTTTGGAATATCCTTTTAAAATTTCGTTATCGTAAGATGAAGTTTTATCTACTTTTAAACTTTCTGGATAATTAACTTCACTTTGCGTACCGTTATAATTAAACTTAAAGGCTGATTGTGGCAACTTCAGCTTAAGATCACTATTCTCTAAGCTTATATCAAGATTCTTAAAACTGCCACCTAAATTTTTAATCCCTAAATTCCCAAAAGTACCCGATAAAATCGCTGTTTCGCTTAATCGGTCTATATTCACATCGCTACTATTAGAGATCAATTTTATACTTCTGGCTACGTTAATATCACAACTTGGCACATAAGAGGCATTCAACACCCCATAATCCCAATTTGCTATTGCCACCGGAGTATAAGAAACCTTTACATGCGTATTCTTACCCGTAATTTTATTCGCTTTAAAATTGGCATGAGCCAGCTCGGCCACTAAATTATCAGCATGATCTAATGCTATTTCACCATATCGCACATTAAGCATGATTTTAGCATTTCTGGGCGCTTTTATTTTAATTGTTCTTTGTGCTTTGCTGCCTTCGTTATTTCGACTCAACATAATCACATTTGGCGCTTTTTGACCAGCTTCTTGTTTAGCTGCCATTTTCTCTTCAAAATTCTTTCCCCAGGCTTCCATTTTTTTTCCAAAGGATTCTCCCCATTTTTCCATACTGGCTCCAAAAGAGTTTCCCCATTCTTCCATACTTTTCTCAAATTCAGCACTATTCCCTTCTACATTTTTTTCAAAATTTGCCGCCCATTTCTCCATTTTCTTTTCAAAGTCTTTTCCAAACTTTTTATCCACCTGCTTTTCATAGCGCTCTAAATAAGCATCTCCTTCTTCACGATAAGCCTCATAATCGAAATTTAAATCTCCCATATTTTCAAAGAGGTCTGGCGGTAACGGGTTTTCAGATATATTTTGTAATAAAGGGGCTACTAAATTATCCATTATTGGCCCCATAATTTCTGGTAATTGCGCCAGGGCATCATTAAGTTCAGGCTCACTAATATCCATATTCCAATTCACGTTCATATCAGATTTTGATGAAATCTGCACCTTATTTTTAGAGCCATTGGTACTAAGCTTCCAGCTATCCATCAATTTCGTAGCCTCATTTTTTGAGACGTCACCATTTATAAAGGCTTCGATAGCTACCGTGTTTTTATCCCAATTTTCTATGATGATATTCGTGTTTTTGGCATCCACATCAACAATAACATCATTGTTTACAGTATAACAGCGCTGCATCATATCCTGAGCTGAAGCACTAAATGTACATCCCAAAAGGAAGAGTAAAATATAATTAAGCTTGTGCATTTTCATAACTGTTGTCTTTTGATCCTTTAATTTCTTTTAGCTTTTGTTTTAGTTTGAACAACAACTCTAATCTAAGCTGTAAGTTAGCGACCATGGCTTCGATGGTTTGTTCATTAGGTCCTAACTCATTTAATTCGTTATTTAATCTTTTGTATTCTTTATCCAGCTCTGCCAATTGTTTCATAAATGAATCGATGAGCTCCTTATTTTCTTTGTTAATACTCAGTTTTGCCAATTCCATATTAAGGCTCGCCATATAATAATCTTCAATCTTTTTATATTGTGGCGACACATCACTTAGCTGAAATTGTTTTGGCGCTGCCATATTATCTTCTTTCTCTTCTACAGGTTTTTCTTCGGAAGTTTCTACAACCTGAGGTCCACTAGGATCTACTGAAATTCCTGAATTAAAGTATAAAAATCCACCTGCTCCCAGTGCGACCACAAGGATCGCAGCAATCTGCAAGAACCATTTGCTTTTCGATTTTTTCTTTTCAGGAAAAGCTTTATTTAACCGATCTTCAAATCTTGCCTGATGTCCTTCTGGCATTTTAAACTTTAGGCTTTCTTTATCCTCCTGCAGCATTTTTCTTATATCCTGTCCCATATCTCAATTCTTTTTATGTGTGGTTTTCTGCTTTCTAAAAAAGTGTCCCCGCACTTATAATGTTGTTTTTCTATTCATCTCTCCTGAATCTGCTTCAAGATTCCTGATTTTTTCTTGCAATTTTTTCTTTCCGCGGTGTACCAGCGTCCTGGAAGCCACCTGACTAATATTCAAAATTTCTGAAATCTCTTCATGATCATATCCTTCTACTAAAAAAAGCATTAAAGGATATCGATACTTTTCTGGAAGCTCGCTAATCGCCCGCTTTATGTCTTCAACAGTAATTCCGTCGTTAACATTCCAGTCCTCTTCCTCATCGACGATTCCAAGAACCTGCTCGTTCATCGCCACCTGCTCCAGCTTTTTTGCTTTAAGCTTATCCAGACATTTGTTTATAACGATTCTTTTAAGCCAGGCGCCAAAAGTCACCTCTCCGGTAAATTGATGCAGTTTTGCAAAAGCTTTGATAAAAGCTTCCTGCATCGCGTCTTCAGCCTCCTGGGTATCGTTCATAAACCGTAATGCCACGTAATACATACCTTCACAGTATTTATTGTAAAGCTTAAGCTGTGCTTTGCGGCTATTGTTCTTACAATCTTCTATTAACTGATGTTGTAACAAAATGGTTTTTTGATTGGTTGTTGTTCACTTTAAAGACGAATCAAAATTCGCCATGTTGCAAAAAGTATATTTTTTTTGAATAAAAATGTAGAAATCTAATTATATCCTTATTTTAATGCTTTAAAATCTGCATGCTTTTTGCTTACTATAGATCAAATATAATGTTATGAATAATAGCCTGAAGTTACTACTTAAAATTTTAGGGATCAGCCTTTTGGTAATTGCCGTTATATTTTTTGTAGTTCGCTATAATACTAAAGCATATAGTCCAGAAGATACCGTATCTTACACCAATAGTGATCTTACGCTAGACGTTTTTTACAATCGCCCATATAAAAAAGGTAGGGAGATTTTTGGGAATTTAGTCCCCTACGATTCTATTTGGCGTACGGGTGCTAACGAAGCTACTACCTTTAAAACCAATAAAGATATTATGGTAGATGGTAGTTTCTTGGAAAAAGGAAAATATACGCTATGGACAGTTCCAAAAAAGGAAAGCTGGGAAATTGTCTTTAATAAAAAAATGTATCCCTGGGGAATCGATTTAGACGGAAAGGTGTATCGCGATCCAGAGTTTGACGCACTGGTTGTTGAAGTTCCCTCTAATCATCTACAGGAAACAATAGAACAATTTACCATACATTTTGAGCAGGCCAACGATTTTGTATTTATGATCTTGGCCTGGGATCATACCAGTGTAGCGATACCTATAAGAATAAAAGAGACTCCTACTATAGAAGCCCCTTCTAATAATTAAGCTAATTTTTATCGAATCTTAGTCTTCGTCGATAAGAAGATTTAAGGTGACGTCGATATTGTCTCTGGTCGCTCTAGAATAAGGGCAAACTTCGTGAGCTTCGTTAATTAGATCCTCACCAGTTTCCACATCGATATCTGGGATGTAAATATCCAAAACTGCAGAAAGATCTAAATCTTTATCTTCATTTTGTCCCAAATCGATCGTTACTGTAACACTATAATCCCCAAGATCAACATTTGCGTTTTTGGCAACCATTTCTAAAGCGCTACCAAAACATGCAGAGTATCCTGCCGCAAAAAGTTGCTCTGGATTGGTATAATCTCCACCTTCACCACCAAGGCTTTTAGGCATTGAAAGTTGTAGGTCTAATATCCCATCATCGCTAATAGTTCTGCCTTTTCTACCACCTTCAGTGGTTACCTTAGCTGAATACAAAGTTTTCATTTTTTCGAATTTTTATATTATTCCTTTTCAATATACCATTCCCAAAATTCGCATTCAAAAAATGTATTCATAAATTTGTCATAAATAAGTGCACCTTGAAAAAGCCTTCCCATAAATCTGCCCTGTCCCAAAGTAATAGCATTCCTGCCTCAGCAAATGTTAGTAGCACTTCTGCGGAAAGAATTAAATCCCTACGGAAGAAAAAACAAGATCATACGGCAATTCTCAACAATCTCCTTCAGGGTAACCAGACAGCGCTGGGAAAAGCCATCACTCTGGTTGAAAGTAATAATACACAACACCAGCAGCAGGCTTCAGCAATTATTGAAGGTGCTATAGCTTCTTCAGGAAAATCAATTAGAATTGGTATTACCGGCGTTCCTGGCGTAGGAAAAAGCACCTTTATTGAAGCATTCGGTACTTATTTACTTGGTTTAGGGAAAAAAGTGGCTGTTCTTGCCGTAGACCCAAGCAGTAGTATCTCTAAAGGCAGCATCCTGGGAGATAAAACGCGAATGGAAAACCTGGTAAAAGAAGAAATGGCATTTATACGTCCCAGCCCTTCTGGAGATTCTTTAGGAGGTGTGGCTCGTAAAACAAGGGAAAGTATCATGCTTTGCGAAGCTGCAGGCTTTGATGTGATTTTAATTGAAACGGTTGGTGTTGGACAAAGTGAAACCACTGTACATAGCATGTGTGATTTCTTTTTATTGCTGAAATTAGCCGGAGCCGGCGATGAATTACAGGGCATTAAACGCGGAATCATGGAAATGGCAGATGCCATTGTTATCAACAAAGCGGATGGTGAGAATATGAAGGCTGCCAACACTGCAAAATTAGATTTTAAACGAGCTTTACATCTTTATCCTGCAAAAGAAAGCGGTTGGACTCCCCAGGTTTTGCTAAGCAGTGCTTTGTATAACGAAGGCATTCTCGAAATTTGGGATTTAATCGTTTCTTTTGAAAAAAAGACTAAAGAAAATGGCTATTTTAAAGAGAATAGAAAGCAGCAAAGCAAATTTTGGCTCCTACAAAGCATCAATGAGCAACTAAAACAGTCCTTTTATCAAAATCCTGAGATAAAAACAGCTTTAGAAGAACAGCTACAAGCGATTTTCGATAAAAAGACTTCTCCTTTTATCGCTGCTCAATACCTCTTAGAAAAGTATGCTAAATTATAGAAAATTGACGATTTTCACTCCTAATTAAATAATAACAATTAGATAAATACAAATTCAATACATTTGCATCTGATTTTAATTTAATGAATTACGAATTCACTATAATAGCCCCCATCTATAACGAGGAAGAAAACCTAGAACGCCTGGAACAACAGTTATCAACTTATCTAGAAATTGCGGTAAAACCCACCTGTATCTTACTAGTAAATGATGGCTCTTCAGACAATAGTTTATCGATGATCGAAAAAATCTGTGCTCGTAACGAAGCTTTTTATTTTATTTCTTTTGAAAAAAACTGCGGATTGAGTGCCGCTATTAAAGCAGGATTCGATTATGCCGATACACCATTAATTGGATATATCGATTCTGATCTACAAACCGATCCTGAAGATTTTAATCTTTTAATGCAGGATATTGCTGAATATGATCTTGTGACAGGCTGGCGCGCAGATCGTAAAGATTCTTTTGTAAAAAAAATGTCCTCGCTTATTGCCAATGGGATTCGCAAAAGCTTTACGCACGACGGCATGAACGATACCGGTTGCCCTTTAAAAATCATTAAAGCAGATTATGCAAAACGTATCCCAATGTTTAAAGGCTTACATCGGTTTTTACCGGCCATGATTATGCTACAAAACGGCAGTGTAAAACAAGTTCCAGTAAGGCATTATCCAAGAATTGCCGGTAAAGCAAAATTCCATTTATGGAACCGCCTTTTAGGCCCCTTAGTAGATTGTTTTGCTTACCTATGGATGAAGAAAAAATACATCAATTATAACATCGCCAAAAAAGGATGATTCCTTGGTATATATATACTATAGGCTTTGTTGCACAGATTCTTTTTTCTGGAAGACTTTTATTACAGTGGATCCTTTCTGAAAAACATAAAAGGGTTTTAACGCCCAGCCTTTTTTGGAAATTAAGTTTAATTGCCTCTTTTCTGCTCTTTGTGTATGGTGATTTGCAAGACGATTTTTCGATCATGTTTGGGCAGGCGATTACCTATTACATCTATATTCGTAATTTACAGTTGCAGGGAGAATGGGAAAAAATGAAGCGTATTTTTCAGCTTTTCATTTATATCTTTCCGGCTTTTGTGGTGCTGTATAATTATAATAATGGCACACTAGATTTACAACGGTTTTTTAATAATGAAAACATTCCTATCTGGCTGGTATTGCTGGGAACCATTGCTCAGATCGTATTTAATCTTCGATTTCTTTACCAATGGGTCTACTCTGAAAGGAAAAAAGAGAGTATCCTTCCTTTAGGTTTTTGGATTTTAAGTTTAATTGGCGCCAGCATGGTTTTAATTTATGCAATTCTTAGAAAAGATCCAGTTTTATTTACAGGACACATTTTTGGTAGCGTAGTTTACGTAAGAAATATTATCTTAAGCCTAAAGTCTAAAAGACAATTAAATGAAGCCTAAATTTCATAGATATCTACTTGCCCTTGTTGGGGTTTGTATACTTATATTTTTCTTTAACCTGGATGCCATTTATGTAAATATTATGGAAGCTCGAAATTTTGGTTCAGCACGTGAAATGCTGAATCTTGATCACTGGCTTCTAACCACTTTAAATGACATTCCGCGTTACGAAAAACCCCCTTTACCTACCTGGCTAACGGCAATTTCAGCAAAAATATTTGGGATAGAGCATTTATGGGCTTTACGATTGCCCGCAGCTTGCGCAGCCACCCTGCTCGCTGTTTCATTATATAAATTTTCAACCTTAATACATATTACCCGTAAACAGGCATTTATAGGAGCGCTTATCGCAGTTAGCTCATTTTACATTATCTTTTCTGGTAGAAATGGCCAATGGGACATCTTTACGCATTCGTTTATGATGGTAGCTATTTACTTTCTATTCCAGTTTTTTAGGGATGAAAGAAAATTATGGCGTAACGCCATTTTAGCCGGAATCTTCTTTGGTTTCTCTATCCTTAGCAAAGGACCGGTTTCTCTTTATGCGCTGTTTTTACCATTTTTAATTGCTTATGCTATCGTTTATAAATTTCACGATTTTAGGAAAAAATGGGGTGCCTTTCTGGTTTTTCTTATACTTGGATTAGCCGTTGGCCTATGGTGGTTTGTGTATGTAAGATTGGCCGATCCTGTGGCATTTTTAGAAATCACTAAAGACGAAGCAGCAAATTGGGGGAGTTACAACATAAGACCATTTTATTATTACTGGAGCTTCTTTACGCAAAGCGGTATCTGGACCATCCCTTCTTTTGTAGCGCTGCTTTATCCTTATTTAAAAAATAGGGTTAGCAATAAAAAAGCATACAAATTTGCAATTCTCTGGACAATACTTTCAGTGATTCTTTTATCTGTTATTCCTGAAAAAAAATCACGTTACCTTTTGCCGGTTCTTATCCCGATGGCATTAAATACTTCATTTTATATCGAATACTTATTCAGTAATTTTTCTGGATTAAAAATGAAAGAAAAATGGGTGGTTTATTTCAACTTTGGCCTTATTGCCATAATTGGTATTGCCTTCCCTTTTGCAGCATTTTTCTTTCTGGATTTAGACGGAATTTATTATTTATGGTACATCCTTACCTCGGTCGCTCTATTTGGCATTGGTATCGCCATATTTTATTATTTCAGGAAAAACAGGTTTTCTAAAATATTTTACCTTACCGTAGGTTTTATTTGTAGCGTGATCGTTTTTGGATTTCCGCTCATCGATACTTTTATTGACAACCCAAATTATAAGTCTTTTTCTGAGTTAAAAAAGCAAGCCGAAAAACAGCAATTTCGGGTTTATGAATACAATTCTTTTAGTCCCGAGATTATTTGGGATTATGGCAAACCTATTCCCATATTGATTAAAAACGAGAGCCTTTCTTTGCCCAAAGAAGACGAATTTGGGTTGTTATTTAATGTAACCGATACGATTTCTTCCAAAGAATTTTCAGGTTATTCCATTCAAAAAATAGATCAATACGATTTAAATCAGGTAAGTCCTGAAAAATCGGGATATAAAGACCGTTTGATGCGAGATTTTTATATACTGAAGAAGAAAAATTAATTCTCTTTTTTTAATTTCTACTAAACCTCCTGTAACATTTTGTTTGAAATGTATCTAAAGGCAAAACTTTAAATCCATTTCTTATGAAAAATTTTAAAATCATATTGTGTATAGGGATCATGATTTCTACTTTCCAGCTTTTGGGACAAAATAGCTTTAAAGTAGAAGTGTATGGTAAGGGCGAACCTCTTTTACTTTTCCCTGGCTTTAGCAGTACTGCAGCTGTTTATAACGAAGTTATCACTACCTTTTCTAAAGATTATCAAATACACGCCTTTACTTTTGCCGGTTTTGGGGATGTTGCTCCCATTCAAAAAGCCTGGCTGGAAACCATCAAAAAAGATATCGAAACCTATACGGATAAAAAGAAGCTCAAAAATATGACTATCGTAGGACACAGTATGGGTGGTACGCTAGGATTATGGTTAGCTTCAGATAGGGCGATTTATAAGAAGCTTATCTTAATAGATGCTTTACCTGCTATGGGCGCATTAATGTTCCCAAATTATAACAGTGAATCTATCGATTATGATTCGCCATACAACCAGCAATTATTAAAGATGGACGAAGCAGATTTCAGAGCAATGGCCAATCAAATGGCTGTGAATATGAGCCTTGATCCAGAAGGTCAAAAAAAGATTGTTGCCGATATGCTACAGAGTGACCGAAAAACTTATGTTTATGGCTATACTGATCTTTTGAAATTAGATTTACGCCAAAAAATAGCTAATATTGATATTCCGGTTTATATTCTTGCGGCGAGTCTCCCCTACGGAAAAGGGGCAGCCCAGATAAATTATAAAAATCAGTACCAAAAACTTAATGATTATACGCTTCATTTTGCTGAAAATTCGAAGCATTTTATAATGTACGACCAGCCAGAATGGTTAAACGATCACATTAAAATGGCCTTGAAAACCGATGAGTAAAAAGCTGGAATTTCAGGAAATATACCACTCCCATTACCCAAAAGTAATACGGCTTTGCATGGGATATCTTAGCGGCAACGAAGCTTTAGCTAAAGATATGGCGCAAGAGGTTTTTATTAAAGTATGGCAGTATTTAAAAGATTTTCGTGGTGAAGCCACGATTTCAACCTGGATATTTAGAATTACCGTTAATACCTGTTTACAGGAACTGAGAAAGAAAAAAACAAAGTCGTTAAAAATTGATATTGCCAGTAATGAAGCTAATGAAGACCCGGAAAGCGAAAAGCAGTTTGCCAGTATGTACCGCTGTATTAATAAGCTTTCTGCAGAGAATAAGTCGATTATTTTACTAGAGCTGGAAGGTTTACCCCAAAAGGAAATTGCAGCAATTACCGGGTTAAATCATGCGGCGATAAGAACAAGAATTCACCGAATTAAAGATCAACTTTCAAAATGTGTAAAAAATGAATGATTTTCAGCATATAAAAGAGCAATGGCAACAGCATCAAACGCCTTTGCCAAATACAAACATCAACGAAATTATAGAAAGATCACAAGAAATTAAGCGTAAACAACAAATTACAAAAATTGTTTTGGGTATTACCGTACTTATTCTAATGGCGTTTTTCTTTTATGTTTCGGCTTACAAAAACACCCGTGCTTTTTGGGGATTGGGACTTATGATTGGCAGCCTTTGTATTAGAATAATTATGGAATACTTTAGTAGTTTAAAAAAAGAGCGTTTCCCACTTTATCAAAATATGCTAGCCTTTAACCAGCAATTGGTAAACTACTACAAATCCAGAAGAATGATCCATTACCTGTGGACACCCGTATTATTTGCCAGCTATGTATTTGGCTTTGTGTTATTACTTCCTGTTTTTAAGCAGCAACTTTCAATAGGATTTTTTAAGTACATTATAGTTTCTTCAATAATAATCTTTATTGCTTTAGCGGTGCTTATTGGTTTTCAGGTAAGAAAAGAGCTAAAGATTATCAAAAGTTTGCAGTAGTTGTTTTTTCAGAAAAAACATTTAAAAATTTAGGATCTTAGCCAGGAAGAAGAAAAAAGCCTCTCGAAAGGAGAGGCTTTAGTTTTATTTTTTAGAAGCTGCGATAGATTCTTTACGGAATTCTTTCAAAAGCTTTTCTAAAGCTAAAGAAGATTTTCTTGCACGCGTTCCTGCTGCTTTGTTTCCAGATTCTAACTGAGCTTCAGCATCAGTTTTAAAAGCTTCAAATGTCTCATTGATATTTTCTACCAATTCTTTCATATTGTTTTTATTTAAAAGATTAATTAGACAGGCGAAAATAAAATAATATTCCACTTTAAAAGACATTTCCCAAAAAATTCCTACTCTAAAGACCCAATTTTAGCATATTGGAAGTTTATTCTTTTAATTTTAAATGGAAATATCCCATTGAATTCGGAATCTAAACTCATCTTTTATTCCTACATCGGCTGTTTCCAGATCGAATTCAGAAATCTCCATCGTCAGTTTATTTCGATGTCCTTTAAAAAACCAGTTAAAAGCGAGGGTTAATTCATCCAGATAATAATCTTGCAGTGTATTTGGCGTGAACTTAGCGTAACGGGCAGCAATTTCTAAGGGTTGTGGCCACCAATGCAACGATTGATGTGCTAAATAACCGGCCTGAAAATAAAAACCGTTCAATTTGGTTTGCTGGCTATTCACGCGGTCATCGATATTTTTCCAATGAAACTCAGATTGCCAGCTAAACCCCTTGTACACCAAAGCCGTTTCTAAGTTAGCCTGATGAATACGATATTGTCCTGGATTTTGTTCTTCAAATTCTTCTAAAAAGCCGCCGCCAGAAGATGAAAATCGGGTATACGGACTTCTATTTGTTACTCCGGCCAAAGCGATAATTGCCGCTGGTTTTTGATGAATACTAAGATCACTGCTTTTAAAGCCTATATTTTCTCCAAACATATTCCACTGCAAACGGCCAAAATACATTAAACTTTTATCGTCATTTTCCCTGGCACCACGCCCATTACCGGTAAAAACACCTACCCAATAATTAAAATCCAGAGATCCTTTGGTTCGTAATCTACCATACAGTTCTATTCCCTGCTGCCGGTCTACGGTAAAAGCCCTGTTTAAAATTGAACGGTCTACGGTTTGTTGGGCACCGCTACTTATACGGCGTTCCCGTGAAAATTCCAACTTCCACTGGCCTACTTTGATATTTAACCAGTCCCAACGCTCTATCATGATCCGGTAATCTAAAAGATTAGATTGGCCAAGATCATACTCCCAATAATATTTTAACCAGGGTTTATAGGCATGCCCGCCAACTTTTAATCTAGAGCGATTTACCTTAAAAACATTATTGCTGTTATCGTTAAGATCGTTGAAAGTATAAGGGTCGTTATCACTTGGCGTGGCAAATCTAAACTGTAACCTGCTTTGAACCTGAAGCAAATAATTGTTATCACCAGATCTAAATTCAAATCCTTTTTCACCGTATTTAAAACGCCAATCCTGAAAAACTGCATTGCTACTTTCTTCCGCCGACTGCGAAAAAATGCTATTTGAAGAAAGACAAAAAACAAAACTGAGTAGTAAAAGCCTTAATACATAAGGTGTACCATACTTCATAATCCATTTTTAAAAGTATGGGTTCAAAAATAAAGAATTCTAACTTCTTAACATTAAAATAGCATTAAAGAAACAATTAATTTACATGATCCTACCAATCGAATAGCCAGATTGGATCTTTGTACGTCTTAACTTATTAAAGTATTTTCATGCTGAATTACGTGCTGTTTTACACTCTCCTGAAATTGCTGCGGTGTCATTCCCGAATGTTGTTTGAAAAATCTGCTGAAATAAGACCGATCTTTAAACTTTAAATTAAAAGAGATTTCTTTAATGGTATTTTCACTATGAATAATTTGGCGTTTGGCTTCCAAAATTAAACGATCGTGGATTAATTGGAGTCCGGTTTTATCTAATTTCTCTTTCAGTATTTGGTTTAATCGCTTGGCACTTAAACCTAATTTTTCAGCATAAAATGCGGTATCGCGTTCTTCCAGATAATGATTCTCCAACAACAGCATAAACTCATAAATTCGCTTTTCATTAATATCATGCTGCGTAAAATGCTGTTCTTTTAACTGAATAAGTTGCAACAAAAATACTTTTAAAAGCGCCTTGATCATAATCAGGTTCATCTCCTCTTTTTGGTATTCTTCTGAAAGGAGATTGTAAATCGAATTCAAACCTTTAGAACTTTGCTCGGTGACCTGCAAACACGAAAATTCTCCCTGAATGTTAAACATTCTGAATACATCCAGTAAAAATTCTTTAAGATCATCTTCTAACAATTCTCTTTTAAAAGAAAGCAATACCCCTTTCTTCCCTGCTTTATTTAATTGATGTACACGGTATGGCGGAATAAGATAAATCCAATCGCCCTGTAAAGTTTGAAATGAATGTTGTGGTACGTGCAAGGCCTTTTCATCTTTAAGCCAAACAATTTCAAAGAATTCCCTACGTCCCGGATCGTCAAGATAAGAAGGAGGGCAATCTATTAAATCTCGAATATATAAAACCTTATTACTTAGCATGATTTCTATTATTTTATGGCGGGAAATACCAACTTTCCAAAAAGTACCACAAAACTAGATAATCTCACCTAACAATTTTTGGATATAAGCAAATAGTACCACACATCTATCAAATCGTATACAAATTTGAGCGGTAATGCACTCTAATTTTGTCTCTCACCAAACATTGGTAAATCATTTAAAGACAATTAGCTATGGATAACAGCAGTAATTCCAATTCAAAAATAAGCATTCAAACCGCATACGATATCATTATCAATGAGCATGTCAACCTATATCATTCCTTAGACTTCGAGAACATTAAAGCCATCGAAGAGCCTTTAAAGAATGCCAGGCAGGTTTTTCTAATTGGTGCAGGCAGGACCGGCTTTATGGTAAAAGCTGCTACCATGCGATTAATGCATTTGGGCTATCAGGTTCATGTGGTAGGAGAAACGACTACTCCGGCTATTGGTAAAGATGACCTACTCATTGCGGTATCGGGATCTGGTACTACAAAATCTATTGTAAACGCTGCTGAGACGGCCTGCAAAAGCGAAGCTCAAATAGTATGCTTTACTACTAACGACTTATCCCCATTAGCAAAAATAGCTCATCACACCATCATGATTCCTGCCGCAGGAAAACAGGAACATACGAATAAAATTTCCCAGCAATACGCAGGAAGCCTTTTTGAACAGGGGTTTCTACTACTATTTGATGCGTTTATACAATATTTATGGAAACAATCTGATAGCAATGCCGAGCAATTATGGGAAATGCACGCCAACATGGAATAGGCTAAGAACAGAAGAATATAAATTAAACATAGAGGATTATGACTAAATTACAAGTAGCAATCGATTTGCTAAAAACAGAAGACGCTATAGCACTGGCTACAAAAGTAGCTCCTTATATCGACATTATTGAGTTAGGAACCCCGCTTATAAAAAGTGAGGGACTTAGTGCCATCACTGCTATGAAGGAAGCTTTTCCTGATAAAAAAGTTTTTGCTGATTTTAAAACTGCGGATACTGGTTCGCTTGAAGCCGAGATGGCTTTTAAAGCAGGAGCAGATTACGTTACTATTTTAGGATCTATAGACGATGCTACCATTATTGGTGCTGTAGAAGCTGCTAAAAAATATGACCGCGCCGTTGTTGTAGATACTATTGGTGTTAAAGACCGAGTAAAACGTGCCCAGGAAGTTTCTAAACTAGGGGTAGAATTTGTAGAATTACATGCAGGTTTAGATGAACAGTCAAAACCAGGATATTCTATCGATGTGTTAATCGATGAAGCTTCTAAAGCTGGGGTACCTGTGTCTATCGCTGGCGGTGTTAACAAGAACAGCATTGCGAAAGTAAAAGCTTCTGGTGCTGTTGTCGCTGTTGCCGGTGGAGCCATATACGGAGCTGAAGATCCTGCAGCGGCCGCAAAAGAATTAAAAGAAGCTTTAAGCTAATTTTTTAAAAGATTACTCAAAATTTTGATTTGTCACTAGGCTGGTGAAAATACCAGCCTTTTTTGTTTTTATAAATACACACTCTTTAAACAAGCTACGTAATTTACTAACAGGAGTTCGATTATTCCGTAATTTGGGACATTGAGTGAATTTTTATTGAAAATTTGTGCTGAAATGCTACCAAAATGAAAGCTTCGACATAAAATCTTTTACAAAGATTTCACTCAGCATCAAGTATTTTATTACAGCAAACTCAGGTTACTAGAAAATTGTTTTATTTTTAGGCATATTTATTTGTAACGTATTAGAAATGAAATACCAGAAACCAATCCGAATTTTGGCTGTCGATGATAATCCGGTAAACCTGTTTTTAATACGTACCATCATCACAAAATTATGTCCTAAAGCCGAGATTATTAATGCTAAAAATGGAGAGGAAAGTATAGAAATCTTTCAAAGATCAGCAGATTTCGATCTTATTTTAATGGACTTACAGATGCCGGGAATTAACGGTTATGAAGCCAGTAAAAAGATTAAACAAATTGCACAAAACAAACCGGTACCCATCATTGCTTTAAGTGCCAACAAAATGGAAGACATGATAAGCAAAGGAAAAAGGGCAGGAATAGATGATTATTTAAGCAAACCTATCTTACCTGAGCCAACCGACAAGATCCTGAAAAAATATATTCTCAATAAATAAGTAAGGCAAAATCTGGAAGGGAATTTTTAAATCTGCCGATGAATAGAAAAACTGACTCCTCTTTAATAAAAAGAGAAATCAGTTTTTGGGGATTTTAGGGTAGATATTACAGCGTTTTTTGTTTTTCAACCGCCATGTTTTCTTTATTAATTTCCTGCATTACTTCAGCAAAAGCAGCTACCGACTTTTTACGATCTTCAGCACCATAGATTGCTGAAACTGCAATTAATTCGTCTACATTAGTTTCCTCTAAAAATGCTTTCGTTTGCTTTTTTACGCTTTCTTTACTTCCTACAAACGAATACTTAAGCATTTGCTGTACCGAAGGGTGATGTAGCACTCCCTGCAATTCTGAAGTCATTTGCGTTGGTGGCTTTAATCCTTCTCTTTCTCCGGTTAGAATCCCTAAAAACATACGTATTATAGTGGTAAATAATTCGTTTGCGCTTTCATCGGTTTCTGCAATGATTACATTCACCCCAGCCATACAATAGGGTTTTTCCAATACCTCTGACGGGTTGAATTCGTCCTTATAAATCCTAAGGGCACTATGTAAATGATTGGTTGCAAAATGACTTGCAAAAGCATAAGGCAAACCTTTCTTAGCCGCTAAGTGTGCACTATCTGTACTGGATCCCAAAATATACAAGGGTACATTAGTGCCTTCAGCAATAGCAGCCCGAACATCAGAAGTTTTGTTTTCAGTAGAAAAAAAGCGTTCAATTTTTTCAATTTCCGAAGGAAAAGACTGGGCAGCCTGCATAAAATCAGATCGTATGGCCCTGGCTGTTTTAGGATCTGTTCCCGGGGCTCTTCCTAATCCAAGATCAATACGATCTGGATATAGTCGTGCAAGGGTTCCAAACTGCTCGGCAATCACTAATGGCGAATGGTTTGGAAGCATAATCCCACCAGAACCTACTCTAATTTTATGGGTATTTTCTGCTATATACCCTATTAACAAGGACGTCGCGCTACTGCCAACATGCTCCATATTATGGTGCTCGGCAAACCAAAAACGATGGTATCCCTTATTTTCAGCCATTTTAGCTAAATCACGGGAATTATTTAATGTTTCTTTATAGGTAGCACCTTTAGAAACATGAGCCAGTTCAAGGATCGAATATTTTATATCTTTCTTATTCATATATTTAAATACTTCAATATATTAATGACTAAAAACTATAGCTTCTTTAATGTGGTTACATAATTATCTAATAGTTTTTCGTTGATGGAATAGGAATAAAAACGTCCATTTTTATGGGGTAAAATAATGTCGGCTTCTGTCAGCTTTTTAATATGGTGACTAATCGATGGTTGTGCCAAGGCTAAAGAGGTTACAATGGCTGCACAATCTAAATTTCCATTATTTGCACGAATTGCTTTTAAAATAAGAAGCCTGTTACGGTCGCCGAGCGCCTTTGTAATTTTTTCAACCTGTTTTAATTCCAAAATCTATGATAATTATTTAATAAATTATACCATTTTCTTAGATCATATATTTAGTAGCATGATCTTTAAAACCTTACAAATAGTGTATAAATTTTCTAGATTATTACACCATATAAACTGCTATTATAGCCTTAAATCTGGCAAAATTTCAGTAAATTAATATCTCAAAAATCGAAAAAACCAGTGGCATATCTACAAGGGATGAATCGGTTTTTTTTACAATTTCTAGGCAGCTCTTCGGACACTAAACCCTTGATGGGGAGCCATCTGAAAAAGAGATTTTTTGCTAAAAAAGTGGGTTTTTAAAAGCTTAACAATGGAAAAAAGAATAGGCATAATGTATTCTACCGTAGATGGACAAACCCTTAAAATTTGTAAACAGATTGAAAGGCATATTAAAAACGAAGGTTTTAAAACTGAATTATTTGATATTAACGAATTTAGAAATCCGATCTCCAAATATTCCAATTTCATTATTGGTGCGAGTATTCGCTATGGCAAGCACAACAAAAAAGTGACAGAATTTATTGAAGCCCATAAAAACGAACTGGAAAACACCAATTCTGCTTTTTTCTCGGTGAATTTAGTAGCCAGAAAACCAGAGAAAAGTCATTTTAATACCAATCCTTATGTAATTAAATTCTTTAATAGTATAGATTGGCAACCTAACATCATCGATGTTTTTGCTGGAAGATTAGATTATCGATCCTATTCTTTTATTGATCGATTTCTTATTAAAATGATTATGAAAATGACCCATGGTCCCACAAAAACAGATAAGCCGATTGAGTTTACCGATTGGAATAGGGTTGAAGCTTTTTCAAAGAAAATCCTTACTACAAAAACGGCTTTGGAAAACGTATAATCTTACCTTAAAAAATGAGGTCTCGCTTATGGTTTTTTAAGACCATACATTATGCTAAAATTCAGGATGTTTTTCTTTAGCGATTAAGTATTCCATAATAATATCTGGCCTATCGGTTTGAATTATGTTAATGCCTTTATTTACAAAATATTCCAGCGTATCTGGATTTTTTTCGGCCTCTTTATCCAGTTTTCCTAAGGCATTTGCAAAAACCGGCTTCTTATAATTCTGCTGTACTTTTTTAATAAAAGTAGGATTTCGATCACGCTCTGAATTTCCTAAGTGAACAATATCCGGATTTACATTTAGCATTGCTCTTTTAATAGCTCTACGATTCATACTCACCTTTGTCATTCGCATAGCAGAAGGTAAAAATTTATTGATTCTTCTCATTACATAATACCTGCTTTCATAAAACACCACAGAATTTACTGCATCGTACTCTTCAATAACTTCAAGTACTTTTTTCAAGTCTCTGGTTTTTAATTTAAGATCTAAATCGAGCAAAATTTTGTTCTTGCTCAACACCAAAACTTCAGCAAGGCTTGGGACAGAAAAAGGTGTTTCGTTCCCCTGTTTATCAACTAGATTAAATTCGCAAATCTCTGCATAAGTAAGTTTTCTTATTTTTCCTGTTCCGGTGGTCGTTCTATCGATAGTTTCATCGTGCATAAGAATAGGAATGCCATCTTTAGTTATTTGAACGTCGATTTCTACCATATCGATATGATGATCGATGGCATCTTGAACTGAAGGAATAGAATTTTCTGGATAATTAATATGCATTCCTCGATGTGCAGCGACCAGTATTATCGATGGCGAAGGATTAAAAAGACCTTCTCTTGCGTAGTCGAAAGCACTAAGATCCTGCGCTTTACTACATTCAAAAATTAAAAATACTATGAATAAAATTTTGTATCTCATTATCCATAAAAATTACTTAGATACTATCAATACTGTAAAACACCCCTTAAAGGGCTTTATCACCAAACCTAGCTTTTTAAACTACCTTAAATTATGACCAATGTCATTTATCTGTTCACTATTTTTTCTTTTCTTCATGGTCTTAAAAAAGCAGGAAGAACTAACTTCTTCCCGCTTTTGTTAATGCACTAAACTCTTAGATATGAAGAAAAGTTTTTTGTCAAAACAAAAATATTCGAAAGCATAGCATTATAAGTTATACGAAAGTTACCAAATGTTAAGTCAATATTAGGCTTGCTGCCCTTTTTTACTGCTTCCAGAAGCATGATTTAATAGGAAAAAAAAATTCACTTAAAAGCTTATAAAATCTGCTTTTATATAGTAACATTGCGCCGAAAAAATTTCGGCCTCAGGCTACAATAAAAGTATGCAAACAAGCATTAACCTTACAGAGTATTATATAAAAAAAATGAAAAATGAATAACAAGACATTTAATCTAGAAATACTGGAACCTATAGACTTCGAAAATCCTTTTATCATCGAAAGTCTTATTAAAGAAAGAATGTTAAGTCACCTGGATGGTGAATACCATATTCAATCTGTAGATCTTTCTTTAAATAGACGCGACAACTATGTACTTATCGTAGTGGTTAACCTTATAGATTAGCTTATTTAATAGAAAAGGCCTGTACTTTGTAAACTACCTCAGTAAAACCTATGGGGCATTTAATCTCGATTATCGAGTAAAGTACAGGCCTTAAAAAATAATAGTTCGTTTTTAACCCTGCCTTTACCATCTATTTTTTATTGATTATCCGTAATTTTTAATAATTCGTTTTTTCGTCATTCCGTTCCGATAGCAATTGTAGATAAGTTCACCTGCCGGACGGGCAGGTTCCGGGTGACCATTCACTATTATGATCTATTACAGACATTCAAAATTTTTTAATATAGTTCCCTATTCTTCCAACTACAATTCATCCAAAATATTACGTCATTCACCGATAGCAAAAAATAGCCTGTCGATTTAAGGAATATAAAAGCCTAAAGCTGATCTATTTTCGTTGTATAAATCAGCCAGGTTATGAAGCCAAAATTACTTTTAATTAGTCTTTTAGTTTCCTTTTTTGCTACTGCCCAAAACTATCAGTTTTTAGGAACTTATGATAGCCAGGGAGTACCAGATTATTTAGATGGCCGTGATGACATAAGTACAGAGACCATGCAAATGATTATGGATGCCTTACCTGAAAGTTATCCGGTACCAGAATATAATCCGCATTACATTACAGCAGGTTATGACACCAATCTAATATTAGATAAAGACGCTACTGTTTGGGTGACTTTTGTAAAAGAAGGTGCCGGCTACAAAAATATACTGGGATTTTACACCTATAATATTAATGAGCCAAAAGGGTCTAAACCTGAGCCAAAGGACATTACGATCATCTTCCCTAACGTTTCTGAAGCTGGTTCTGGCGGTGGACTTTATGCCGGTGATCGGGTAAAAATAGGAGACTTTAAAGCAGGTACCGGGATTGGCTGGGTATTGCTGGCCAACGGATGGAAAGGTTACGTTACCGCCGGGCAATGGCAGTTATTTTCAGATCCCGACTATAACCCTGAAGCCGATCCAGATTTAAGACATCACAATGTATTACTAGCCGATCCAGAAAATGAAAGAGTAATTCTTGGCTTTGAAGATATTAGACGTGATTACGCCAGTTGTGATCAGGATTTTAATGATGCGCTCTTTTATGTAACCGCCAATCCTTACGATGCGATAAGAACTGCAAATTTTGTAGACATTAAATCGGCTACAGATGTAAGTTCTGCCAACGTGGGTGGTTTGGAAAGCAATGGAAATTTAGCCTCGTTAATCGCTAAAAGAAATTTTAACCGAATTAAAGAAAACAATTTTAAAGATCATAAACGTAAACAATCAAAATATAAAGCTCAGGGCCAATTCATGAAAAACTCACTGGTGAATCTGGAATCCCTACTACCAGAAACCGGGATGTTTGGTTCTGAGCAATCTTATGAGTCTAGCCCAGAAGATCTTCTTTCGATTACCAATGCGAAAGAGATTTTCTCGGTAGATTATTACCAGGGTGATAAACGTGTCGCTGCCGCTTTAGCAACCTTAACCGATAATGGCATTTACGATCATTCTAAAGTAATTTGTGACCGACTAAACAGCTCTAGTTTAGAAGATATTAGAACGATAAAATTAGCAGGACACGAGATTATTATGATCAAAATGCTTAGGGCAAGCGGGCAAGTAGAATATGCACTTAATTTTTCTGTTCAGCTTAATGGATCTGGCGGAAATAAATTATATAGCTTCTGGAATATTGGTGATTATCCAAAAGGAAATTATGCAAACTTCCAAATTTGGGGAGGCGCTATGGGACAGGTGAGCACTTTAGCTAAGCACGTTATCGACACGTTTAAAACTGCAAATGGTTTAAGTTTTAATACAGAAGAAAGCGATATTCCCAGTGTTTTTGTAAAAAAAGGAATTTATAAAAACGGACAATTATATCTACGCCTTAAAAATAATTCTGCTGCTACAGGTATTCATGTTCAGGGAAAAATTCGTTCTACCGAAGTTGCTCCGGAAACCGAATTCAGTAAAAACATCTCTTTAGCTTCAGATTATGAAGAAGAATTGGTTGTAAATGCAGGAAGTTTATTTGATGTTGGGTTAGAAATTCAGGGCAATAATTCGCCAAAAGCAGACGCACTTTATTTAGCCGATGGTCCCTGGGGAATTGATTATGCCGATACTGAAACACGAATTAATACTTTTAGTAAAGAAGAGGCTAATTTGGATAGTTTCAGTAGTAATTCTTATCAAATCGAGAGAAATGTAGCTATAAATGGTGAGCTCTATGGAACTTTAAATGTTTTCAGAAACATTTTGGCCGGAGATCAACAATTTTATACTGATGGTTTTGAAGCCTTAGAATTTACTACAAAAAGCAATCTTCCGATTGAAGTCATTTTAGTAACCGAAGGCTTAACAGACTGGAATAAAAGATATCGTTACGCCATAAACACCAATGAAGAAGGAAAAATGTACAACCTAAGATTATCAGATTTTCGCAATGATGCTGAGAGTTTTAAAGGCGAAGCGTTAAAAGGAATAGTATTTTCAGTACAGGGGAATTATAGTTCTTTTCAGCAATTTAATGTAAACATCGAAAATGTTCAGTTTACCAATTTTAGGGAAATTCCTTCACAGGAAAATCCAATTGCAGTAGTCGACACTCCTGTAAAGAAAGCCTATAATTATCCCAATCCTTTTAGGAATAATACAAGTCTTGTGTTACCTAAATCAGGAAAAAAAGCAAAAGTGATGATCTTTGATATGGTGGGTAAAGTGGTACATAACAAAGAATATGAAATGGAGAACGGAAAAATAGAAATCCCGATACAATTAAAAAGTGTACCTCCGGGAATCTACAATAGCATAATTATCGTAGATAATAAAGATAAATCCCAAATAGGATTAGTGGTAAACTAATGATTGGTTAGTTGGTTAGGTTAGTTATGAGTGAAAATGCCGGGAGTGGTTACCCGGCATTTTCTTTTTTATTACATTCGTTCTTTAATCATTTATCATATGAATATCGAGCAACTAAAATATCCAATCGGTACTTTTCAAAATCCTCCGGAAATTACTCCAGACCAGCTTAAGACCTGGACAAAAAACATTGCTGACTTGCCGGTCAAAATAAAGAATCTCACCAAAGATCTTTCTGAAGAATTATCCTGGCAGTATCGACCTGAAGGCTGGACGATAAAACAAGTGATCCACCATCTGGCCGATAGCCACATGAACAGTATTATCAGGTTTAAAATTGCTTTAACTGAAGAAGATCCGTCGATTAGAGGCTATGATGAAACGGCCTGGGCAGAACTGGATGATTATTCGTGTGATATTCACCTAAGCTTGATATTATTGGAAGGTTTGCATCATCGTTGGGTAACATTGATCGAGAATTTTACCGAAAATGAATTCCAAAAAACCTTTTATCATCCTGAAAGGAAGAAAAAGTTCACCCTAAAAACCGCTGTTGGGATGTATGCCTGGCATTCTAATCATCACCTGGCGCATATCGAACAGGCGATTAAGTTTAAGGGGAAATTTGAGTAAGATAGAATAGAAAAGAGGTCTTAAAATATCGAAATTAGATATTTTAAGACCTCTTTTTATTTGCTCATTTCAGAACTTACCTTGTCTCAAAAACCGGTTTATTTAAAAAGATCCATTTGAATCGAAATCCAATTTCAGTAAAGGTAAATCCCGCAGCAGTAGCTGAAGCAATGTTACTTCGGGTGCCGTAGAAATTCGCTAAACAGCGTTCTGAAAATTTATAGCCAAATTTACCCTGAATGCGATAGGTGGACTGCTTAGGATCGTCTTCGATAAACTGGTAACCGGTTGCAGCGGTTAACCCGTAAAACAAGCTTTTGGCCTCTACCACGTTTTCATCCATCAGGAAATCTATAAAAACCTCAACCGCATTAAATCGCGACGGACTAAAATAGATCGTGGGTACCTGATTCTTAAAACTCAAAAACTGATAGTTTACGCCGCCTTTTAACACCGGCTTCGACAAGAAATTATAATACAACGAGGTAAACAACAAATTCCTGCTATTTTCATCACTCTGCGAACTGTAATAATACTGCGTAAACCAACCCAAATTAAAATTAGTGCCCATATTATAATTCATATAATAATTGTTCACCACGATTTCACGATCCAAAAGATCGGCATTAAAGTTTTGTACTTCGCGGTTATATCCAACTTCTAAATCCTGTAATTTATAAGGCTTAATTTTGAAAAAAGCTTTCGCCAGAAACTGGTTATAATTATTGCTGAAAGAATTAGCCGAATTAATCCCACCCAAAACATGAAAACTTGCTTTTGGATGAAATTTATAACTTCCGCCTAAACTGAAATTATTCGATGAAGCTTCATTTCCAGTAATGCTATTTCGGGTTTTACGATAATTGTAATTCGCGTTAAAACTCAACTTTGTACTAACGGGAAATTCAATATTGGTGTTTGTAGCGTAAGCTTTGTTATCCCCATTATCAAACGTATAGTTCAACGTTTCTTCTAAAGTCGGGGTAAAACTTCGGTCCAATTTCCCTAAAAAACTGGTCGCATCTTTTTGATTGGGAAACACCTTTAAAGTTTGATAGCCTGCATCGTAAGCATTTTCGGTTTCACCATTGGCAAAATAGGCATTGGCAATTCCCAAATTTCCATCGAAAGAAGCGGTATCTTTTTCTAAAATTTGCTGATAATCGGCGATGCTTTCTTTAAAATCACTTCTATACATGCCTAAAGTGGCGCGCAATGATAACACCCAATTCTCTTCGCCGTATTCTTTTATTAATTCTGAAATATAAGCTTCAGCATTTTTAAAATCTTTATTCCAAACTAAAGTTTGAGCATATCGCTCTCTCGAAGCCTGTATCGATGTGGAATCCCCCAGAACTTCAGCTTTTTCAATTGCTTTTTCAGCAAACGCCTGGGCTTCTTTTTCATTTTCAGCAATATGGGCTGCAAGTGACATGCCGTTTAAAGCTACGATACTGTCTTTAGCATTTTTAGCCAATTCTAAATACACATTTTTAGCTTCGTCGGTTTCTTTGGTAATCAGATAAATATTGGCTTTGTTAAGCAAGCTTTCCCGGTCACCAGAAAAATCTTCTAAATTCTCATTTAATAAACCAATCGCCGGTTCGTACTCCTGATTTTGCATTTTTTGATAGGCAAATCCCAGACGAATATATTTTTTAGACACCATAGCGTTAGGATTACCTGGCGAAGTTGCTAAAGCACGATTTACATAAAGTAATGCATTATCATATTCCTTTAAATTAGAAAGGGTGTTGGCAAAGCCCAAAAGTGCCGCGAAATTTTCAGGATATTTTTTCACAAGATCGCTGTAATAGGCTTTGGCTTTATTAAAATGACTTCCCCATAAAAGCGATTCGGCATAATTCAATTCGATTTCTATATCATTGGGATAGTTCTCTAACAAATCGGTAAAGATGGTAGTTGCTTTTTGTGGTTCGCCATTTAGCCCCACTGCCCTACCGTAACACAAGTTAGCTGTTTTATTATCGGGGTACTCTTTAAGGATGCCTTCAAAAAAAGTTTCTGCTTTCGCAAAATCGCCTTGTTCAAGATATCCAAAACCTTCTTGCATATCTTGTGCAGATAATAACTGAATTCCGAAAAACAATAAAAATAATAGGTTAAGTTTTTTCATGGGTACTAGGTTAATTTTTGTAGTTGCAAGTTAAGCCTGTTTTGGTCTTCATTCATCTACATAAAACTTCCGCTCAACGAAATAGAATCCCTTTTCAATGAAATCTCCTGGATATTTGTGCCGACATCTAATCTAAAACCGAACTAAAAATGACTTTACCACAACTAAAGATAAGAAAAATAACACCCGAACAGTTCTTTATGCTTAGTGCAATGGGTGTTAATTTAGGAAATTACCTATACAACTTATTATTAGGTAGAATTTTAGGTCCCGAGCAGTTTGCTAATGCAGCGATATTAATCACCTTTTTGCTGGTACTGTCTTTTATAGCCATGACATTTCAATTAACCGTTGCAAAGTTTACCGCTGGTTATGAAACTGAAAAGCAACTTCATTTTTTGAACTACGTAAAAAAAGCCAGTCTTATTATCGGCATCATGTCCTCACTTGCGGTGGTTTTGTTTGCGGGGAAGCTACAGCAAATCTTTAATACCGATAGTAAATGGATGTTCATCATTTTTGGTGTTGGGATTCCGCTTTACTTTTTAATGAGTGTAAACAGGGGATTCTATCAGGGAAGCAAAAGCTTCTATAAACTTTCAGCCACCTACCAAACCGAAATGTTTAGCCGATTAATCATCACTTTACTTTTGGTAACGCTTTTGGCTAATGGATCGTCTGTTTTGATCGCATTGGGAATTTTGATCTCTTTTGTTTTTGGATTAATCCCCTTTAAAAAAAGTGGCAACTTTTTCACTAAAGTAACCTTAGAACAATCTGATCGTAAAAGTCTGGTACATTTTATTGCCATAACCGCTTTTTACGAGCTTACACAAATTATCATTAACAACAGTGATATTTTATTGGTGAAGCATTATTTTGATTCTTACGATGCCGGTTTATATGCGTCGCTAGCTTTAATAGGAAGGTTAGTGTATTTTGTTGCCTGGATGTTTGTAATGATCTTATTGCCAACCGTAGTGCAAAAAAAGAAAAACGGCGAAAATACGTTACCGGTGCTTTTTAAATATGTTGGTTTTGTGAGCCTTTTAGCGGTAAGCATCATTACGGTAACCTATTTTGTGCCCGAGTTAATTATAGATATCATGTTTGGGGAAGCCTACACCAGTATTGCGCCATTATTATGGAAATATGCTATGGCTACCTCTTTATTTGCGATCTCTAACGTATTTGTATATTATTTCTTATCGATCGATAAATACATGCCGGTTGCTTTATCTGGAGTATTTGGTTTAGGGCAGGTTGGATTAATTGTTTTCTTCCATAATTCCTTAAATCAGGTGGTTATTGTGCAGATTATTATTATGACCGTATTGCTTTTTATCCAACTTGCATATTTCTTTTACCAACACAAAAAGAAAGCTCACCTACAGTAATTTACCATTTATCGAAGAAGAAAAAATAAAGATCACTTTTAATAGATATTTGAATCAGAAATCAATGAATTAAAACCCTCAATAAGGGATTAAAAAATGAACGAGGAAATCCTCGAATAACTAACTCCTCTCAAAAAGAGATTATAAAACCAAATTTACCATGAAACTAGCAATTGTAACAGCATTTCCGCCAAGTAAAGTAACCTTAACGGAGTATGGATATCATTTGGTAAAGCATTTTGCTTTAAAAGATGAGGTTGATGAGATCGTATTGATTACAGATCATACAGAAGAAGAAAAGCAAATTGATTTTGATGCAAATTGCAAGATCACCGTAAAAGACTGCTGGAAGTTTAACAGCTATGCCAATATTGTAAATATTTACAAGGCCATTTCAGCTGAAAAACCAGATGCTATTTTATTCAATCTTCAGTTTATGAAGTTTGGGGACAAAAAAGCAGCCGCAGCATTGGGTTTAATGCTTCCTATGATCTTTAAAATAAAAAGAATACCTACAATCGTTTTATTGCATAATATTTTGGAAACCGTAGATCTTGAAAAAGCCGGATTTACTCAGAATAAATTAATGCAAAAAGTGTACAACTTTATAGGTACATCACTTACCAGATTAGTTTTACAGGCAGATCTTGTAGCGGTAACCATTAGCAAATACGAATATATTCTGAAATCAAAATATAAAAAGAAAAATGTAATGTTAATTCCGCATGGTGCTTTTGAAACACCTGAAGAACCGAGCTATGATTTACCTGAAGGACCAAAAAAGATCATGACTTTTGGCAAATTTGGAACCTATAAAAAAGTAGAGATCTTAATTGAAGCGATCGAGAAGCTAAGAAAAACGTCTAAGCAGGAAATGGAGATCGTTATTGCAGGAACCGATAGCCCAAACACTCCTGGCTATATTGAAAGCATAAAAGAAAAATATAAAAATGTTCCTAATCTTACATTTACCGGTTACGTTGAAGAAAAAGATGTACCGGTGATCTTCGGAGAAAGCGCGGTAGTTGTATTTCCCTACACCTCAACTACCGGCAGCTCCGGAGTATTACATCAGGCCGGCAGTTACGGGAAAGCAGTAGTACTTCCAGACCTTGGTGATTTAGGAATCTTAGTAAGGGAAGAAGGCTATAGAGGACAGTTTTTTACACCATCTAATGCCGATTCTCTTGCAAAAGCAATAGATGCTATTATCTCTAACGATGGGTATAGAGTAGAGCTGGGCAAACGAAATTATAAAGCCAGTTGTTCTTTACCTATGGAAAAAATTGCAGATATGTACTTAGAGCAATTTCATAGAATTAAAAACAAAAATTTTAAAAACGGAATGAGCGTAGTTTAATAGATTGGTGTTAGTGAGTTATATATTTAAAAGCAGGCTTGGGTTCTCCCTTCTGGTCTAAAAAGCCAAAGAATCTTTGCCTGCTTTTTCTCCATGGTAATCTCCCCACCACCGCTGCGGGAACTTCCTCGAAATCATATAAAGTCCAAGACATAAATGCAAGCTTTTCCTTTTTAAAGAAGTCTTGCATTTTTTTATGATAATCGGCCTGATCTTCTTCATCATTTCCAAAAGGATTCCATAGCCCGTGATAAGAGCTCATCCCAAATTCCTGCATCACCAGCGATTTATTGGGAATTTCTTTTTCAAGATTGCTGAAATCTGAAGCTAATTTTTCAAGGTCTTTATAAAAATGAAAAGACACAAAATCTACGTTATCCTGAAGGTTTACCGCAGCTTCTGGCGACGACCAGCCAATCGTAATTAGATGATTTGGATCGTATTTTTTAATCTCATCGGCGACGTGAGACAACCACTGCAATACCAAATCTTTACCACGACTATCAAAATCAAGGTCGGGTTCATTTTTCAAATCCCAGGCCAAAATTGCCGGATGATCTTTAAAAGCCGAAACGATCTTTTGGGCATGGCGATGCGTTAAAGTCCAGTCTAACACCGAATAATCACCATAAAAATCAAACAAAGTAACGACGACTTTCAATTGATTTTCTTCAGCCAGATCTACCACCGTTTTTAGCTTTTCTAATTTCTGCGGAAGCACTTCGGCTTTGCCAAAATCTTCATACTGAATAAAGATCCGAATACTGTTTAAACCGGCGTTTTTTATAATTTTAAAATCCTTGGCAATCGTATCTTTACTGAAGTTTTCTCCAAACATATCCCAAGGCGAATCCTTTGGATAATAATTAATCCCTTTTATTTGAAATTCGTTGTCTTGAACATAAATTTTATCGCCTTTTACCTCAGCAAGTTTGCTGGTAATCACCGAATCTTTTTGTGTTGTGGCCGATTGTCTCACCATATGCCGTATGCGCCAAAATCCGTCTTCTAAAAGCATCATTACCCTGTACGAAGAGGTATCCTGGTGTGTAAGTAGTTTTTGATCCTGTTCATAGACTTCCTGATATTCGATCACTTCATCATCAGTGATCACGACCAGCTGCCCATCGGCGCTATAAAACTCTAATCTTGGATGGTGATTTAAGGTGGTCGCTTCTAAATGAATGTCATTTTCTTTATTAAACGCAATGGTTTTAAAAAGGTTTACGCGAGAGCTATCGGTGTAATAATCCTCGATTCCGTAGGGATTATTGGTTTTATACGCTACGTGCTTTACATACCAGGCGTTTAAATAATCCTGCTGGATTTCACCCAAAGTCTGTTGCTCCATTGGCCTGCCGGGATTGTCTAAACTCTCCCACTCGATATCTGGTAAATACACATCTTTGCTCAACACTTCGGTATGCAACATCCCGGTACGCTCGGCTCCTGTATTTAACCACGCCAAAACCGAACTTAACCCAAAAAGCACCAATGCATTTAATGCCACAAAAGTGACGATCAAACCAGCCCGGTAGATATTTTTATTCATCTTATTCTTCATAATTCAATACGTCTGTGGTTTTACTTTTACCCAAAGCTTCGATTTTAAAACTATAGGTGTTTTCAGGATAAAAACTTTTGGTTAATTGGAAAGTCACAAAACCATCATTTGAAGTTTCCTGCTTTACTTCTACCAATTTATTTTGATGATAAATATGTAATTTCACCACCGCCCCATCGGGGATCAATTGCTGCATAAAACTTTGCAGTGGTCCTACTTTAACCCTGCGATTACCATTAGAAAACTCAACTTCAAAATCTTTTAAAGCCTGTCTAAAGCTAATTTCAATGATATTACTTTCGGCCAAACCGGTTACATATCCTTTTATTTTCCAAGTATCAGGATGATCGGGATGGATTATTTTTGCGGTGGCCACCCCTTCAATAGAACTTCCTCGTGTGGTTAGTATCGTTCCGGCTTCATTTTCGATATAAAATGAAACCAATGTCCCGTCACTAATCGTATTTCCCCATTCGTCTTTAATTTCTGAAGTGGTAAATTCGGCAATCTGGTTACCATCGGCAAAATCATGATTTCTAAACGATGAGATCTGAAAATCGGTAGCGTTTGAAGGGAACACGTTCGTCGTTAACTCGATAGAATTTACACCCAAAACCGTTGAAGAAACGTTGATATTTCCGGTTTTTCGATAAGCGGTAATATTTTTCCAGGCCATCAGTTTATCCGTAAAAATTTCTACGGAATCAATTGCTTCGTAAAACTGTGTATGCAACATCACACTCGTGCTATCTGGCAAAGGATTATCCATCGCATCCATAGGCACCACTACTAACATCGGATAATCGCGATCACCCGCCTGAATACTCCGTGGGCCAAAATAACTTTCGATTACCGTTTTTGAGGCTACTTTTGGTAAAATCTCGAAACTTCCGGTTTTTAATTGTTCGTCATTTTTCAGTAAAATCCAGTTTAACTCTCCGCTTTTGGAGCTTAAAAATTCAGGAATAGAAAAAACACCTCCATTTTCTACAATTTCAGGTTTCAAAATGGTTTTCGAATAAGAATGGTGCACATACAGTTTGTAATCTTCGCCTACATTCGAAAAATGAAGCTGAATCTCATCACCGGCAGTATATTGATTTTGGACATTTAGAACTTCAATGTTTTCAATTTCAACTTCAGCATAAAAATATCCAAAAGAAGAGCCTAAAACGACCAAAATCAGCAATATGACGATCTTAATTTTCAGCTTCATTATTTTGGATTTCCAACGTAGTTATTCAACTCTAATTTCATAAAATGATAGCCTTTTCCTTCAAGAGTCTGCATTTGCTGTTGGGGATGCGCTTCCTTTCGACCGGGAATTACTTTTATGGCGATTTCCTTATTGGGTAAACCGTTTACATAGATATTTTCCATCGAAGAATTAATCACTTTCACCTCCTGGAGGTTCGGTAAATCGTAATCAAAATATTGTTTTCGCTGTACTCGAACTCCTTCTCGCATAAAATCCTGGTTTACCCAAATAAGCTCCTTATTTTTATCATAATACGAAAAAATTAGTTCTGGGATGGTTACTTCCTGTATACCATAGTTAAAAAGCGTTCCCGAAATTTTATCTTTTTCAATATTCAGATCTGCCAGGGCAACGTACTTATACAAATCGGTATTCGCTACATTTCCCGCACATTGTAAATTAAATTTTGTTGGTGGCTCTGGCAATTCTACCGGTGTAAATTCATCTGGATTAAAAGTTTCCGGGATTTTATCATCTTTTCCCAACCAGGCAATTCCCTCGAAATCTACTCTAAAACTGGTAATTTCTTTTGGAAGCAATTTGTGGCTCATCACGTATTTTGCACTATAGCCGGCAAGTTCTTTATTTTCATCGTTATAAAGCGTCCCTTTTATCACCACATCTGCGGGTACATTATCTACATTCTGGATCTCCCCAATAATCGCATAACGCTCCCCTTTCTTTACCAATTTTGCTGAAAGCACCTCTAAAACCGGCTGTTTTAATACATCCTGATGATAGGTTTGCTGCGTGGTAATTCTTCGTCGACCGTGATTATAAAACTGGGTGACGTTATCTGAAAATAACTGATCTGGCGGAATATCTAAATCGTAAGTGTTGGGTTTTATAAACCACGATCCACCAATTTTCACCACATCATGTTCGTAGGTTTTATCGATCTTTTCCAGCGGTGTGATCCACTCGGTATGCGCTAAAATCTTCGCGCGATCTTTAGATTCGCTTAAAATTTCCAACCCGATAGAATCCATTTTGGCGTAGGAACTTAGAATCCCATCGGTCACCGAAACTTCAAGCATATATTGGGCAATCGTGACCTTACTTTCGGGGTCTAAATACGAATGTGCCCTTTCAAATTCTTTAAAATCGAGTGCATCATAATACGAACGCACCACATTTTCAGCACTAATTTGTGTGGCATTTTTAATATAAAACAGATAAATTCCGTAGAAAATAACACCGCATAAAATTACCGCCCAAATATGACTGATCTTGATAAGCCTCCAACTGAAGCCGTTGTAATTGGTTTTAAATCTTAGAAAATCGGGTTTCTCGGGAATTTTAATTTTCAGTGTTTGAAACCAGATCAGTTGGATATTAATAAAAAAGGCGATCAAAACGGTTAATATTGGAATCACACCCCACATGATTTTTAGAAAAACAGGCACATCTTCTTTAGGCAGAATTTTACTAAGTGGCGGGACATTTAATTTCTCCCAAACCATGATTCCGTTTTCTAACTGCTGAAGGCGCTGCCAACCCGAAAAATATAAAATAGGATCGTAAAACTTATCGTTCGAAAATATGTATTTTAAGTTATATTTCTCTGGAACGGTTAAAAACTGTTGTAATGAGCCAATCCCTTCTACGCCACGGAATTTTGAGTTTTCCAATCGCTCTATCGCCCTGGTCGTTAATTCGGGTAAACGGCGAGCGCTATGATAATTTCCGTCAACAGTCAATGCATTTGTTTGTGCCGAAAGCCATGCCATCTGGTCACCAAATCCCAAGGTTAAAAACCGCCAGTGATCATGCTGATCCTGGTTAAGGAAATTGGTAATGGGTAAGGTTTTTATTTTTTGCGGTTGCATGGGCCTAAAATAGCCCAGGGTAATCGTAAAAATAGTCATGGCTAAAAACATCCCTACCAAAATAGCCCCCAAAACACGATGATATACTGCCCCTAATTTCTCCTGAATTTTCCATCGTAAATCACCTTCAGCAAAACGATAGCCAAATTCCCCGAATATCGGCAGCGCCATGATCGATGCCCAGAGGGTAAATCGGTCCAACGTTAAAATATTAAAAGCGGTATCACCCAGCATCATTTTAGGGATTGGCGTGGTCCCGCCCGTTCCTAAAATGGTTAATAGCGTAAACGAAAGACCAAAAAAGATATAGCGTTTTGAATAATATCGATAAAAAATATAAGGTAACAGAAATAACAAAATTCCCCACGGAATGGTAAAGAATACCAATCCAGATGAGGTTACCTCTAGAAAATTATCCCTACTACCATGCGGGATAGGCACTTGTGTGATTGGATTTTTCTTTGAATTTATCCAATAGGGCAAGATACAGGTCACGATGATCACTAGCGATATTCCACCAAAAAGCACAATACGTTTAAAAGCTTCAAAAAAAGATTTCAGAAAAACTTTAAAAGTAACTTCTTTAATATGATTTACTCTTTCGCGGGAATTATCCATTACCGCCATCCCGATCAATGGAAAAATAAAAAAGACCATCCCAAAAATAGGAGTGACATGATGGGACGTCACTGTTACTGCTAATAAAGAGATCGCCCGTACCAGCGAACCAAGTTTACCGGTTTTAATCCACATATAAATCTCGGGCATACAATGCATCAACACCGAAACCCCAACGATACTAGGTAACTGCCCAAAAATATGCAATGTTTCTACGAAAGAGGAAGAGAAAACCGCTAAAAGCGCCGCGTATCCAGCTGCTTTGCGATCGGCAAGCATCATTAAAGAAAACCTATAGATACCGGTAATAAAAAGAATGATCGCTATAATCCCAACCGTGAACAAACCAAATTTGAGTCCGCCAATATAACTTAGCAATCCCATAGCCTGATGCACCAACGGCGGATATCCCATTACGGTAAACCCGGTATACCACTCGTAATTCCACGGTTCCCACCAACTATTGGCGTAATGGTCTGCAAAGAATAAATGAATTAAGGCATCGTAAGTATTTTCTATAGTAAAGAAAATCGCCGTTCCGTGAAAAAGAACGCCAATAATAAGGGCTACTATTAAATATTTATTAGTTTTTTCCTTCATTCGATATATACCTCCTATAAAACTACAATAAATATAAAAGAATGTTTAACTGATAAGCTATCCATTTATCGATACAATTTCACCATTCATCTAACTAAAAATGAAGCTTCATCTAATTAAAAAGCTAACACACTCTAAATCAATCTATTTTTGACCTGAATAAACATTCTAAGACCATGAAAATTTTAGCCATCGACGACCAACAATTAGTGCTTCTTCCGTTAAAGAGACGTTTAAGTGAATTGGGATATGAAGTACAAACCGAAACAGATGCTTTAAAGGCAAAATCTATTTTTGACAATTTTCAACCAGATTTGGTAATTGTAGATATCAATATGCCTATAATTTCTGGTATCGAAATTATACGATATATACGCGGAACTAAAAAAAGTCAAACTCCAATTATGGTATTATCAGGTAATACTGATGATAATCTTATCGTTGAAAGTTTTGATCTTGGTGTTGAAGATTACATGAAAAAACCACTTAGTTTAGATGAAGTTTCTGCACGGGTAAAAAGACTGATCGGTGCTACAACTTCAAATAAGCAAGAGGTTTCCCAAAATACTATTATTCAGAAAAGATGCGTTGGTGTAGTAATACCCTGCTATAACGAGGAAGATCGTTTATCTAGCAAAGAATTTACCGATTTTGTAGAAAAACACTCTGGTTATCATCTTTGTTTTGTTAACGATGGAAGTAAAGACAATACTTTACATATTTTAAAGGAATTACGAAAAGGAAGGGAAGATTATATCACTGTATATGACTGTGAGCAAAATGGCGGAAAAGCTGAAGCCGTAAGATTAGGAATGTTGCACATGGCCAATTATACCGATTTGGATTATATAGGATTTTTAGATGCCGATTTATCTACAGATCTTACCGATTTTGATGACTTGGTAAAAACCATAGAAACCTCAAACTTTAAAATTGTAAGTGGTAGCCGAATCTCGAGAATGGGTGCGAATATCGCGAAAGAATCTGCCAGACAAATAATTAGTTTGACGATTAATTACATTATCAGAAAAATTCTGAAAATGAATTTTAAAGACACTCAATGTGGTGCAAAAATAATGGATAAAGAAGTGATAAAAATTGCCTTTCAGGAGCGTTTCATTACAAAATGGCTTTTTGATGTTGAAATTTTTATGAGAATGAAAAAGCATTTTGGGGCTAAAAAAGCAGATGGCTTTATCTGTGAGCAGCCTTTAAAAAGATGGATTCATGCTGATGGCTCTAAATTATCGATGAAGGATTCGGTTAAAATCGTATTTCAGCTTGGGCATATTGCTGTTCATTACAATCAAAAAAAAAATATAAAAACGAATAAAAACTATAATTACGCTTTAGAATCAGGAAAAGTTAACGGTTAGAATACTGTACTATTTTTAATTCCATATTTTATTATGTACTCCAAACCACGCCAATAATTGGCGTGGTTTTTTTAGTTTAAAGTGTGTAATTAGACCTATTTTTTCAGGAAATTAATTAGAGAGCAAAAACCTGGCTTTTACAGGAAAATGATCTGATGCAAATGCTTCTTTCAATACTTGGTGTTCCAATACTTCAATAGTATCGCCTTTGTATAAAATATAGTCGATGGTGCTTTCTGGTTGCTGTGCCGAAGAGGTAAAATCACAAGTCTGGGTACAGGAAGCGCTAAAGACCTCAAATAAATACTTCATAGATTGGCTTTTAGGCACCGTATTAAAATCTCCGGTAAGGATCACAGGTCTATTTTCTTCAGCTAGTATCTTACGAAGATCTAAAACCTGAGCAAAATTATTGGAAGCATCGGTATAATCTAAATGTGTATTTGCCATTTTGATCGTGAGCTTATCATTAATATGAATATTGACCATTGAAAGTGTTCTTGGCTCAGCATTCTTAGGATTCGGCAATTTTCTGGTAATGGTATCTGATATAGGAAATTTTGATAAAATGGCAGTTCCGTAAGCACCACCCTGAAAATCGATGGATTTTGAAAAATACCAGTATTCAAAACCAGCTTTTTCGGCCAGCACTTTCGCCATGTGCAATTTTTTACCAGAACGTTCGGTATAAACACCTACTTCCTGTAAACCTACAATATCGGCATTACTGTTCTTTATAATTGCGGCAATGGTATCCAGATTAATAACCTTGGGCTGTGAAGGTGGGTTAGCATGATGAATATTATAACTTAACACCACAACTTCACTATTTGCCTTTTCCTGCGCCTTCATATTGTAAATTGTACCCAAAAAAAGAAGGAATAAAGAAGTTAATTTTATAGTACAACATCGCATAATTTTAAAAATATATTTCCTGATTACTTTTTTTACTGTACTACAAATATGCACGTTAGACCGCAAAATTATATGCACTAAACATTAAATATTTTTTTGAACTCCCTTTTTGAATACAGCAGAAAAGAAATAAATCTTATCTTCCCGAAAATTTTACAATCTTATGGCCTCTGGATTTTTCGCTTTATTAGATGATATCGCAGCTTTAATGGATGATGTTGCAGTAATGAGTAAAGTTGCTGGTAAAAAGACTGCCGGACTCTTAGGTGACGACCTTGCAGTAAATGCTGAAAAAGCTTCTGGTTTTGTATCCTCCAGAGAATTGCCCGTATTATGGAAAATCACTAAAGGCTCTTTACTGAACAAACTTATTATCCTGCCTCTAGGCTTTTTGCTGAGTGCTTTTTTACCATCGGTAATTCATATTATTTTATTGATCGGAGGGCTTTATCTGGCTTACGAGGGTGCCGAAAAAATATACGAGTTTTTCTTTCCGCATAAAGAACATAAGAAAATTGATACGACTGAAAAATTATCGAAAGAAGAAATTTTAGCCCGTGAAAAAGAAAAGGTAAAATCGGCTATTTTAACCGACTTTATTTTATCGGTAGAAATTGTAATTGTTGCGCTTGGCACGGTTGAAGAAGCGGAACTGCCTACAAAAATCGTTGTGGTTTCAATGATCGCGATTCTAGCGACCATAGGTGTTTACGGTATCGTTGCTCTTATTGTAAGAATGGACGATTTTGGCACCAAACTTATAAATCTTAATGAAGAAGAGGATAGTTTTTCTGATAAGGTTGGTAAGTTTTTGGTAAGTGCGCTGCCAAAAGTGATTAAAGGACTTTCGGTAATTGGCACTATTGCGCTTATGTTGGTTTCAGGAGGGATTTTTGTTCATAACCTGGATTTCCTACATGGTATTTTTCCACAAATCCCCGCTATGATTACCGAATTCTGCGTAGGTTTAATTGTTGGATTTATTGTATTAATCGTGGTTAAGGGTATTAGTAAGATCATAAAAAGCTTTAAAAAATAGCCCACTTAAAACTAGTGAACCCGGAGGCTGAGTGACATCTTTACAAAAGATTTTATTCAGAAATACCACTCATTGATTTTAAAAGCATGAGGTATAAAATGATTAAAATATGGCCGAATTTTTAATTATCTCTTTTTTTATTGCCTTTTTCGTGGCCTATATTTATTTTGGCTATTATCAGGATTATAAAAAGAATCCCACTGAATTTATAAGAAGTATTATCGGAATGCCTTTAGGAATGTTAGCGAGTACTTTGGGGTTTAAGTCTATCGATAAAAAACTTAAGAACTGGGCTAATAAAAAAATTGGTTATCCGTAATTAGTAATAATTTGTTGTTTTCGTCATTCTGTTCCTATAACTATCGGAATTGATCCGGAATCCCATACTATACTGAAAAACAAAATCTTGAAAATGAGATCCTGAATCAAGCCCGCCTGCCGGACGGGCAGGTTCAGGATGACAATAACTTATTATAATCATTCTGGACATTCCATAAATAAAAAGTAAGCTCCATTAGGGCAAGCCCATGAGCCATTTATTAGAAAATTATTTTTATTTGCAGGCATCCTAGTTTTATTCATGTGGTAGCTATATGAAAGTATCCACAATTTTGTTTAAATTAATTTTAATACATTGTTTTTGACATACATGATCCCTTAAGAAACAAACAACCCCTCGCAGGTGGTAAAAAACCTTTGAGGGGTTGTAATTTAGACGATCAGTCTAACTCCTAAGTATTACTTCACAATAATTTTTTTGGACTTAGAGATATTTTTTCCCGTCACTTTAAGAAAATAAATCCCTTTACTCAAGCCGGTCTGTAATATTTTCTGTTCAGGATCATCATATTTTTTTTCGAATACTTTATTACCCTGAATGTCGAATATGGTAATAGAATAGTCTTTCACTTTTGAGTTGTCCATACTCATATTAAAATCCCCGTTAATTGACGGATTAGGATAAACAAAAAACGAATCTATAAAATCATCTTCCGGGACGTTATTCGTGACCGTAATATTGGTTGCAGCACTAGTATTTTGCAATAAGTTGAATTTAAACTTTTGGCAGGCGGTTCCTAAATAATCAAAGAGTCTTAAACCTACCGATCCATCCATATTACAATTATTTACATCCCAACTACTGTTAGGGTCCAGTTTGGATTCTACCCTTTTATATCCGTCTCCCAGGTCTATTACTCGCCAGGCCTGGGCATCATTAGAATAATTATCCCACAAATGTATGGTAGTTCCCGGCTGTATATCGCCATTTTGTAAGTCGATAACTCTATTTGAAGAGCTTGCCGCAGATACAAATCGCCAGTAACCATTACCGGCATCTTTAGCGATCCATTTTTGAGCTTGTTCTCCGTTACGCTCCCAAGGCCTTACAACAGCACCATTAGCATCTTCTCCATTCTTCAGGTCAAGTACTCTTAGCGGAGTGGTCTTAAATTCTATTTCATATACTCCATTATTAATTAAGCCTGAATTATCAGAACAGGCGAGACTGGGAACGTCATTATTTGCATATTCAGAGAACCAGTGTTTTACCGGCGCAGCACACGCCTGCCAGTCTCCACCATAAGCAATCCCTCCGTTAGGGTCTCCATGATCCAATAAATTATCAGGAGCAAGGACGTTCCATGATGCATTTCCAGAGTTAAATAAGATAAGATTTAGATTAGCCCCAAAGCCTTGTCCTCCGGCTGTTCCTGTATTAGCCACTCCAAAAGTATCATAACCTTCGGGAGCCCAATCTGTTTCTGTTACAGCAATAGGTGCTATATCTGCAATAGGCTTCACGTTGATATCCCAGGCGGCCTGAAAAGCATTGTAATTTCTTACGCCACCCCAGTAACCGGGATAAATATGTACCGCATAACCAATGTTTCCTCCTGTAATAGGATAATCTACATATCCCTGATAGTGAGATTGCCAGCCAGATCCTGGAATCCATAACACATTATTAGCGCCGTTGCTTCTAATGTTATTTACGATGGGCTGAAAAAAATTCTTTAAGGCTTCAAAATGAGCAGATCCGGTACTTCCCCACTGTCCATTTGTTCCTAATATCTCTACTGGTTCATTAGCCAGCTCGAACATTACATTTTCTACATTTTTAAGAGATGGATGATTAGACAAAAAATTCCAGATAGTTTTTAAATAATTATGGTAATTATCATTCACTGCTATTCTCGTAGGACACACTCCCGGTGGTCTTAAAATCACATACATTCCTCTCTCCCTCGCATGGTTTATTAGCGGTATAATTACTTCATCTGTATACTGTACCAAACGATCAAAATTAAATCTGGAAATATCGTTTTCCGGTATGGGCGGCCCCGGATTATTGGTCCAGTACGGATCAATGTGTAATCTTATGTAATTAAGATGCCAACCATCTGAAGTATCGGTTAATTTATTCATTACTGCCTTATTATAGGCAAGCGCTCCAGCTACATCATAATTGTCCCAGGTACAGTATTGAGAGTTAGAACCATACTGGCATCCGTTAAACCAGGGGCTGGGAGTAATCGCCACCCCATGCAGTACAACATTATTACCACAATTATCAACAAGATTTCGTCCAGAAACATGTAAGGGTGGTAATGGCATTCCGGGCCATGCGGCATTAGCCAAGACGGATGACAGCATAAGACAGCATCCTACAATAAATTTGTTTAAATTTTTCATAAAATAATTAGATTTGGGTGATTAATAAAGTTTTTAAATTTCGAATTTCGTAGTCATTGTTTTTGGGTTTTAATCAAAACCAAAAAGCTCGTAGAGCTTCTTCGTTTCTGTTTTAGCTAAATTTCAATTATCAGGATACATATAACATAGAATTGAAATTGACTATCCGTAATTAGTAATAATTTGTTGTTTTCGTCATTCTGTTCCGATAACTATCGGAATTAATCCGGAATCTCATACTATACTGAAAACAAAATCTTGAAAATGAGATCCTGAATCAAATCCATATAAAGAACGAACTGATTCATGTAACAACAACCTCATTATAATCTATTGCGAACGATCAAAATCAATTTAAAACAGTTTCAAGTAAGTCTATAAACATTACTAACTGTCATAATTACTAATTAAAGCCTGTAGGGGAGCATTTATCTGTTTTTGAAATAAATCCTTATAACGGAGTATAAGAATTTATAAAAAGAATAGCACTAAAATTGAATTCTCACTATTCTAAATTCGATATAAATAATTAAATATCAAAATTTTACAGCTTATATTTTGTCATATTAACTATATCCCTATTAAAAATATAATTCATTTGTATTATAAAATAATATAGCTAAACCGAATTAATTTCTTGCTCTAACGGTTTAGCTTATAAAAATAAATATTAAGTGCATTTAAATCCTTAAAATCAAATTTTGAAAAGTGGGTATTTTATCTTTAAATTTATGTGATCGCTATTCTAAAATTAGCTGATGTAATGAAGCGATTAATAATCCAAAAGATTCATTTAATTTACAGTATTTAATCATTTAAATTTCAATATGTATTTAAAAAAGTAAAACACTTAATTTATTAAAAAAAGCATATAAAAAACTAGCCAGGATTTTGGGAATTACTCTAATAGGTTAAACACAGTTATGTGAACCTATGCAATAATGAAAAATATCTTAGTAATTATTTTAGGTATTTCACTAACAAGTCGTATAAATCTTTGGTTTTATAGGGTTTAGAGAGAAAATCGTTAATATCGTAACCTTTTATTTTATCCCTTAACTCCTGCCCCTCTGTAGCCGATAGGATAATAATCTTAATTTCTTTATTAAACGATCTAATCATAGAACTTGCTTCCAGTCCGTTAAGTTTGGGCATATTAAGATCCATAAATACAAGATCAAAAGATTCGGTTTTTAGCATTTCTAAAGCTTCAACGGCATCATCTGCCGACTTTGCTGTAATCCCGTACCTTTCAATATACTTTCTCGTGACCAATTGGTTGATATGGTTATCATCAATAATTAGTATTTTTTTCCCGGCAAACATAGACTTATCAGTATTTAACGAAGGGGCTGGGGAAGCCACTTCTAATTGATCGGCGATTTCCAACTTCAGTTCAAAATAAAAATTAGATCCTTCGCCCGTTTTACTTCTTAATTGAATTTCAGAATTCATTTCTTTCAACAATTTGGTTACAATATTTAAACCAAGCCCTGTCCCTGCAAACGTACTGGTTTTTATTAAGTTACCATATTCTTTAAAAATTTCTTTTTGTTCCTCTTCAGAAATACCAATACCATTATCCTTCACCTGAAATTTAAGCTTCAACCATTTTTCTTCTTTTTGAATAAGATCAACAAGTATTTTTATTTCGCCATCATTGGTGAACTTTAAAGCATTTCCGGCAAGGTTAATTAATATTTGAGATAATTTTATTTTATCGCCTAATAAGATTTTAGGTATTTCTTTATCAATTTTAATCGTTAATTTATTATTGTTTTTTTGCCTTATAAAATTCAACGATATATTTATATCCTCTAAAAGTTCTTGTAAGTTAAATGGTACCCTCTCCAGCTTTATAAAACTTCCAGATTCGATTTTATTTAACGTAAGCACATCGTTTACCAGATTAAGCAGGTAAGTGGCTGAAAATTTTAAAGACTGAAGTTCTTTTTTATGGGAAGATAGTTCTGGATCCAAGAATAAATCATTGGATAGGCCAATGATTCCATATAACGGGGTTCTAAGTTCGTGACTAATGGTAGAAAGGAATTTGGTTTTAACCCTCGCCATTTCTTCAGATTTTTCCTTGGCATCAAGATACTCCTCATTTTTATTTTGAAGTTTTAACATAAGGGCCGTTCTTTTCTTCCTTTCAAAAATAAAAAATAGCAATACCAATAACAGTAACACTAATAAAACTGCGGAAGCAATTAGCAAAATTTTATTCTTTTCTGCTCTTGCTGAAATAATGGTATTCTGAAGCTCTTTATTTTTAATCTGCTGTTCTACATTTTCAATTTCTATGCGGTCCTGTATAGCTTTATTAGATTCTTCTAACACGCTTTTCACCTTATTTTCAAATAAGGTATCTAGAATTTTAAAACTTTCGTAGGCTTCTTTGTAATTTCCCAATTCGGCCTGGCTACTCAAATATCCCGAGTAGGCACTTAACAGTTTTTGCGAACCTTTATTGTCTTTCGCAAGTTCTATGGCAAGTTTAAAATTTTTCTCTGCCTCTTTAAAATTCCCCTTCTCGAAGGCATATTCTGCATCTAAATAATAGAAATCTGCATCGTATGATTGGGATTCATCTGGATAACGAATGTTATAAACTTTTGCTGAATCTATAAATTTTTTGGCCAAATCTGGCTTATCTAGTTCAAGCAAATAAGCCTCTGCAATATTAAGACTACTGGTAATTAAGCGGTAGTTATCTTTGGTTTGCTGGGCTAAGTCTATCACCTCTTCATTTAATCGTATAAAATCTTCATATTTTTTTTCTTTTAAATAAATATTGGCAAGATCAATTTTTGCAGCGTTAATGATGAGGGTATCATTCATTGCTTCTGCCATTTTTATATTTTCATTTATGTAATATCTGGCTTCTTCTAGATTTTGCATATTTAAGTATGCATTCCCTATATAACTTCTGGCAATCGCAAGCCGTAAAGAATCGCCAATCTTTTTGGCTAAATTTAAATTTCTATGGCTATACAAAACTACAGCCGAATAATTACTATTCTCGATTTCTTTGTAAGCCTTTTTTTGATTCCTTTCTAAATAAGCAATGATTTCCTGTCTTGTAGAATCTGAAGAAATGGTAGTGGAGTCCTCAATTTTTTGGGCATATATTGAAGAGGTAAACATCCAGAAAATAAGCATTGCAGGTAGAAACTTCATTAGGGCTTAAAGATTTATTCTCAATCTGTTAAAGTAATATTTTTAATACAAAAAAAAGAAAATTAGGAGTATATAGCTTTAGATCATAGAATCAATTTTCCAGTAAAAGAACTTGCTTTTAAATTAAAAAAGGATGTATATTCTAATATTCTTTTAAAGATAAATAAATGATTATCAATATTTTTTAAAAATCATTTAAATTTTACATCAAGATTTCCTTAGCCAATTTAGAGTTTTATTACAAAACAACTCTATTTTCATACGGAAGAACTACATATTTATCGGATAAATAACCTACTTAATTAGTATTATAAGCCAATAAGAGTATTCGTACCGCTTTTAAGTAATATTGAATGTCTTGAATGGATCATAATAAGCCATTGTCATCCTAAAAATTTCGTTTTTCAGTATAGTATGAGATTCAGGATCAATTATTCCGATAGTTATCGGAACAGAATGAAGAAAACAACAAATTATTACTAATTACGAATAAGTAATACAATGAAAATTTATTTCAGAATGCTATCAATATAAAATTGGTCAATTCGACACAGCTTTTTTGTGAAGATTTCAATTATGCTTCAGGATTTTCATATCTAGAATAGCTTTTTGAAGCTGAAATGGTAAACTCCCTTAGGGCAATCCCTTGAGAAATATTAGGTTTTATTATTCTTAAAAACCAACGTTCGATGAGGAAAAGGAATTTCAATACCTTCTGCATCAAATCGCTTTTTAATGCTCTCATAAAGTTCACACTTCATTACAAAAGCAGATGCAAAATCCCAAGCCCAGGCCCAGGCACGAATGGTAACCGAAGAATCACCTAAATTGGTTACCCTCACAATCACAAGAGGTACTCCATTTCTCAAATCCTGATTCGACCGATTATCAAAAATATTTGGATGAGACTCACACTCTTCTTTCATTATTTTTTTTGCAAGGTCAATATCACTGTCGTAAGAAATACCTATCTCTATCCATTGGCAGATTTTCTTTTCTTCCAGATCGTAATTCGTTAATTTCTCTTTATTAATTATTGCATTGGGAATTACGATCATTTTATTTTGATAGTTTCTAATGACGGTATGTCGAAGGGTAATATCAGTAACCGTTCCAACCAATGTATCGGTAATTTTAATTACATCTCCAACTCTAAATGGTTTGAAGGAAATAATAAATAAACCACTAACAAGATTTGCCAAAGCCTCCTGTGATGCAACTCCAATAATCACCGCAATAATACCAGCACCCCCAATAGCAGTTTTGGCAATACCCCGTAAACCGGGAAACGCAAGTGAAGCTAAAATAAGACCCAAAAAATAAACTGCAAAAACACTTAAATACCTTAAAAATCTGTAACTGGTGGGATCACTCCCTTGCGAAGTGATTTTCTTTATTGTTCTATTAAACAATGCTTCTACGATACTAGCAGTTAATATGGTAACGATAAGAACTATACCAAGATAGAGGGTCGTTTCAAAATTTTTTGTAGCTACCTTATATTTCTCTTTTGGTATAAATATGAAACTAAAAGCTATGATACCAAGTAAAACCCATAAAGTTTTTAATACACGGGTTACTAATCTTATCGTAGTAGGGTCTTCCTTTCCAAATTTTTTCTTTGCTTTTCTAATCAACCAGCGATTAAGCAAATTTGTAAAAAATAAAAGCAATAGCACTACTGCGATTACAATAACAGCATAGATAAAAGTATCCTGATAGTTATTCCAGAATTCGGTCATATTATTTGTATTAGTACATTCTTAAATTAACTATATTTTTTAAAGGTAAATTACCTAAGGACAAGCAAATGATCCATTTATTAGAAAATTATTTTCTATTTTGAGGCATCCCGATAGCTATCGGAACACTTAATCTCGATTATCGAGTAAACAAAAACATCATATTTGTCTAAATTTAAACAAAATAATATTTCTTGTTGAATTTAAGGACGATTTAAGTAAAGTACCTCGGGGCAAGCCCACAAGGCATTCGTTGAAAACAAATTTTTAATTTCGAGGCAAGCCTCGGGGTATTATACCCTTTGGCAGTGCCAATAAAGAGGATACTATGAACCCTGACTGGGACTAAAAAATTAAGACTGATTGAACTTACAAAGAATATTATTGAAAAAGCCGCCAAAAGGAAAAACCGCTTTACGCCTTCTTTGAAATATAAAATTGGGATAATCACTGGAATCTTGAAGCTGATAGATGATCGAATAAATCAATACTGCATATTTTCAATTGAGGTATAAATTGAAAATATGCAGATCGAATAAAATAGCAACTATTTTTATTGCATTAATTCAAATCGAAAGACTAAATGACCAATTTGAATCGCTACATATCAAATCTGATAATTCATATTTCTTAATGAATGATGCATTAAAATCATTTAAGTTCATCTTCAATCCTAAAATAATCAAAATCGGCATAACCACCAGAAGTTTTGGTAGCATAGTTAAACAGTGCATATCGATACCCCATAAACTGTCCAAGGGTGTATTGCATTTTTAAAGGCTCTCCTATTTCCTTCCAATTTTTACCGTTTTCAGAATAATAAAAACGTGCAATGTCTTTTCGATCTTTAAAATCGCAGGTAATTTTAAAGCAAATCTCATCTCCTTCGTATGGAATTTCTTCTATTATTTTTCCATCACTACCTTTTACCATCCGAATACTTTTCTTTCCATTTTCGAGCTTCACCGCTACATAACCATATTTGTCCTGAAGCACCCCAAACCCGGCAATATCACCATCTTTTAATCCAGCAAGATCCAACGAAGTTTCACCGGTACTCTCGGGGCCAATGGTACGCTGCGTTAGCGTATTTCTTGTGGTCACAAAAGAAGTATCAATCCTGCCAGTGGTAAGCCTTAAATAACCTTTGCGTGCATCCAGGCTCCATAAATCATTTTGCGGATTATGATTCCATTGCCAAACCAGCGGTAATTTTTTATCATTCTTGTTTCTGGTGAAATCATCGGAGTTTACAATATCAGGGATAAGACTTTTGTTAATAGGAAGGTCAAGCTCCATGGGCACTTTACCATCTTCACCTAATATAGGCCAACCATCCTGCCATGTAACCGGAACAAGGTAAGGAATTCGTCCTACCGCTGCATTATCCCGAAATAAATAAGCATACCAGTCGCCTGTAGGAGTGTCTATTAAACCTCCTTGTGCTACACCTTTATCCTGCAAAGCCAGCTTTCCTTCATAAGGTCCCATAATATGATCTGCACGATGAATAACCACCGTGCGCATACTCCCCTGAGGCCAGGTGATATTAAATAAATAATATTTATCGTTTATTTTAAACAATTGCGATCCCTCTGCTTTCAACATAATATTATCGCCGGCGGGGGCACTCGCATTTTCAATCAAAACCTTATCGCTACCCGGAACCGGACCAGAAAAGTCATCTTTTAACTGAACGATTCTAAGCTGACCGGCAGCATAAATCATGTAAATCTTCCCATCATCATCAAAAAACAGCGTATTATCATGAAAACTCGGCTGAAAAGAATGCTTCTCCCATTCTCCATTTTCTATATCATTTGTAGTGTAGATATACGTTTTTCCTGTAGTCCCTGAAAATGTTGAAACGTAGTAGGTGCTATCATGATATCTTAAGCTACTGGCCCAGGAACCTCTTCCATAGGCATTCTCTCCATTTTCCATATTCAATGCATCAGTATCATCCAGGATATCATACGCATAGTTTACAATTTCCCAGTTCGTAAGGTCTTTGGATTTCATAATTGGGACTCCCGGACTCATGTGCATCGTGGTGCTACTCATATAATAATTGTCTCCAACCCTAATCAAGGAAACGTCTGGTACATCAGCATGGATTATAGGATTAATTGCTTTTTGCTGTGTAAAAACCTGAAGAGAAAAAAGTAAACAACTAATTAGAACACTAAATTTTCTTACTATCATCATTGGTTATTTTTTATCATTTTTATTTGAAATTCTAGCTACATGTATTTTTAAGAATGCTACTTTCTTCCATCTTCCGACTACCTGCGGTTTCCTGAAGAAAAATTTCACCGTTTTGACCCCGATAGGTAATCTGTCCGTTTTTTCTATTGATAGATGTCGAAAGTTTTTTTGTTTCTAAAACGATAAGAGAATCGGTTTCTGAAACTTCAAAAAAGAGTGTTTCAACTTTATTGATGAGTATAAGTTCTGTATCTTTTTCGATGGGATTTTTAATCCATTGCACCCTTACAGAAGCTTCCGTAAGCGGAATAAGATATAGAACACCGTTATCCAATTTTAATTCCACTCGGTCGTCCAGAACTTCCGTGTGCTGTATAGACTGAGCGGAAGCCAAAAGCGGAAAAAAAAGTATTATTAAAAACCTCAATTTCATGCGGGCAAATTTATAGGGGTTCAAAAACAGCAATAAATCCTCCTCTTCTTAAAAGTTTTACTTTTAGCCTATCTTCAGAAGTCACTTTTTCTTCACTAATTTTAAATACCTTGTCATGCGCCCCATCCTGAACCAGCTTCAGCTGATATTCGATTCCTGGTTTTAAAAATTCCAGAGAGATTGTGTTTTCGGTTTCCCAGAGTTCTGAACTAATGCCCGCCAGATACCAGTTTTCGCCTTTACGTCTGGCCAGCGCCGCATTTTTTCCCGGGTAACCATAAATAAATTTGGTGTCATCCCAGGCTGCGGGTAATTTTTTAAGAATATCAATAACCTTATCCGGAAGGGAATAATATCCCTCTGGCCTGTCTGCCATATGTTGTAATCCAGATTCGAACAATATACCTAAAGCCAGTTCATGTCCATAAGAAGTAATGTGCGGAAACTGGGAATTGGTAAAGGTCACCGGGGTATAATCCATCGGGCCAACTACATTTCTGGTAAATGGTAAGATAGTATTGTGCTGCGGGGCAGCCATGGTAAATGTAGGAACATTATTGTACCATTCGGCACCCCGAACCGCTTCATAAGTCATCAGGTTTGGATAAGTTCTGCTCCAACCCCTGGGAACCAGACTACCATGAAAATATACCAGTAAATCAAAATCGGCAGCATCTTCAACAATATCGAGGTAATAATTGATCATATTTTGCTTTTCACTTTCAAAAAAGTCAACTTTTACCCCTGCGATCCCCAGTTTATGAAGCTTGGTAAATTCTTCAACCCGATTTTCATGAGTAAGCATCCGGTCTTTGGGGGTTGCAGGAACCCAGGTATGATCACCACCCGAATTATACCAGATAAGTGGTTTAATCCCTATTTTATTGATGTAGCTTACGGCATCCTCCAGATTACCGCCATTTCCCATAGCGTCCCATTCCCAATCCAGGAGCGTATATTTCCAACCCATTTTTTCGGCCAGATCAGCAAATTTTATAACAGTTTGATAATCTTTAGTACCATGGTTACTGGACCAGTAATTCCAGGAAACCACTCCCGGTTCAATCCAATCGGCATCCTTTAGTTTTACAGGATCAGACACATCGGTAACCAAAGTTGATTCGGTTACTGTTGCCAAATTACCAATCATAATAACACGCCAGGGAGATTCCCATGGCGTAGTAATATCTGGATTTGATTTTCCGGTTCCACGGCCATCGTCAGGATTGGGGAAAACCAGATCGTAAGTATTTGCATTTTCTTCATTGCTTAGTTTTGTACCGGCATACGTGCGATTAAGGTTAGCTTCGTGGATAAGATACCAGCCTATAGTATCACGATCGTGAAAAAGCGCTGGATATCCCCATTCTCCCTGTAAACTATCTCCCTGCATTTGCTGATATAATCCCTCATTAGCAGGATTCCATTTCTCCAGCCAGCGTGTGGCCTCTGTGGGTATGGAATAGGAAGTAAATTCATTATTTATACTAAAATCTCCTTCTTTCTCCGGAAACTCATAACGAAAAGCCAGGCCATCATTATAAACCCTCAGCACGATATTCATTTTTTTACCATTATCATTACGGAAGTAAAAAGTTACTTCGCTGCCAGAATTACCAGGCGAAGATTTCTTACCATGAATAAGATGGTAGGCTTCAGAAATACTTCTGATTTTTCCGCTTTTCTGAAGTTTAAGGTTAGAAGAAAAATTCGTATCGCTTCTTGCCAGTCCCAAATTAATCTTAGGAATCAACGCCTCTTCCGAAGAAGATTTATGATAAAAAACTTTAAAATACCAGTTTTCTGAAATCTCACCCGGTTGGTGCAACGCAACACTGATAAGCCCGTTTGGCGATGAAACAACAAGCTTCTGCGCAGAAAGCCCAGTAAAAAATGTTAGAAAAACCAGTGTATAGAAAAGTTCTTTCATAACAATGAATTATACTTATTTTGAAAACATCCAGTAATCGAAAAACATAAGCTGTGTTGGAGCTTTACCCTTTACTACAAAAAACAAATCATGTACGCCGGTGATCTCTTTCACTCTAGTAGTAACCAGTTTCCAACGATCATCCCCACCGGTTAATGGAACATCTAAGGTGGCCAGAAGCTTACCATCTTTGGCATCTGCACGCACTTCCATCAAAACATTGCTATTATGCACACTTCCAATACGGGCAGTAATGGAACTTGCAGAAATTTCCCCAAAATCAACCGCTTTAACCTGAATATAGGCCCCATCCTTCATTGCCGTTACAAAGTTACCGACCACTTCATTTGATTTCGCTTTAAAACCTTCAGACCAGGCAATGGTTTCAGCTTCATTTTTACGATACGGATTCAGATTTTTCAAAGCTTCCTCTATCCCGCTGGTCATGTTCATCTGCTCAATGGTACCGTCGTCGTTAAATTTTAATTCCTGTACACAAACCGAACGGTTGAATCCGCTACCGCCTGGCAAACCGGCGTTATGATAAAAGAAATAAATTTTGCCTTTATAATCTACAATTCCGGGATGATTAGTAAAACTGCCTCCTTGTGTAGGCATTAATTTGCCCTGATATTTCCAGGGACCGGTTATACTTTTACTGGTAGAATATCCAATATGCTCGGGGATAGGACCAGCTGCAAAAAACAAATAATAAATATCATTATGTTTATAAACCCAGGGACCTTCTTCATAAGTAGTGGGTCGTCGATCGTTCTTTTCGCCTTCCCTTTCCCCAAAAGCTTCAATCGTATTTGGTATTTGTTGGATTTCTCCTTCCGTAGAGATCATGTCATCATTGAGTTTCACAAAATAACACACGGGATTTCCCCAAAACATGTAAGCCTGCCCATCATCATCAATAAAAACGGCAGGGTCTATATCTGCATTACTCTCAGAAACCAACGGCTTGCCAAGAGGATCAATAAACAGTCCATACGGACTGTTGGCCACAGCAACCCCAATCCCGTTTTGATTGTTACGATCGGTTATAGGCACGTACAGGTAAAATTTACCATCCCTTTCTATAGCGGCCGGCGCCCAGGCATTCTTAAGGCCCCAGTCGAAATCGGTATATTCCAAGACCGCTCCATGATCGGTCCAGTTTACCATATCGTCCGTGGTATATAATCGCCAGTCGTCCATCGTGAACCAGGTTGAATTATCCTCGTCATGACTGGTATACAGATACAATTTATCACCATACACCATTGGAGCAGGATCTGCCGTATAAGATGTTTGAATAATAGGATTTTGCGCATTCAGGAATGAAATTCCCAAAAAAATAAGCAAAATCGATAAATTGAAAAAGTGCCTCATATAGTGCCTAATTTTTAATTACAAATCCGCCATTAGGCTGAATATCTACAGAAACCTTACCGCTAGAAGGAATCTTTATTTCTTTGAAATAGGTTTCTTTTGTCTTATCGTCAGAAAATAAAGTCACGGTTTTTCCAGCAAGCATGGGAAGTTCCAGTTTTAGTTTCTTCACGCTTTTTTCAGCATTAACCCCGGCCACATACCAACTTTGATCATGACGTCTTGCCAAAACTGAAAATTTCCCAGGGTAGCCGTCAATAAAAACGGTTTCATCCCAGGTAGTTGGTAATTCTTTTAAAAAATCCAGTTCGAATTCTGGAACATCTTCCAGGTTATTGGGAGTTAAGGCAAACATTTGCACGGGATTCTGAAACAAAACTCCCGTCGCCAACTGGAAAGCATCGGTAGTTAATCGCTCCTGGCCTTCTTTATTCCCTTTATTAAGATATTTATTAAGTAATATGCCGCCAAATTCCATACTGGCAACGGCATTTCTGCTAAATGGATGCATAGAAGCATAGAACGCTTCTTTGTTTCTTACATCCTGAGAGAAAATAAGCATTTCTGAAGCAAGAACAGCTTCGCTTCCTACAAAATTAGGATACATTTTCTCCCATCCTCTGGGAAGAGTCGCTCCATGAAAAATAACCATTAATCCGTAATCATTAGCATCTGAAAGTATGTTTTCATAAAGCTTCATGGTTTCCTGTTTGTCCCCTCCAAAAAAGTCGACTTTTAGTCCTTTAACTCCCACTTTTTTCAGCCATTTCATTTCCTTTTTTCGGGCTATGGACGTATTCATTTTGTTAAGCGGCGTCATAAAAGCGTCATTAGCGACTCCGTTAGAATTATACCACAGAAAAACATCTACACCTTTAGATTTGGCATAATCAATAAGTTCTTCCATTTTTTCATAACCTATCCGTTCATCCCACCAGGCATCGATAAGAATATATTCAAAATCCATTGCCGCAGCCAGATCGATATATTTTACCTGATCCTCATAATTCATACTGTTATCCTGCCAAACGATCCAGCTCCATGTTCCCTTTCCATATTTATAATCCTGAGAAGGCTCGTACAATTGATCTACTGCATCATAAGGAATAGTCGTCTCCACAACAGGCTTTAAAGTTTCCCCAACCGTAATGGTTCTCCAGGGTGTATATCCCGGCAAGCCTATCTGAGCGCCCGTGCTACCAAAACCGTTATTTTGGGCAGGATCTGGATATGCTACGCTGTAAATTCCATCTTTAAAACTGCTTAAATGCGAGGCCGTATAAAGACTGCTAACACCGGTTTCTGAAAGTAAAACCCATCCATTTTCCCCAATCTTAAAAAGGCTTGGAAAAACATAACCAGTTTCAGATGTATTGCTTTCAAGCTGGGCATCGGCTGAATAGCCACTTTCGTAGCTAGGCGCCGTTCTGGCAAAGCCTCCCATAGATTGCATCATTGGCGACAAAAATGAAGTACTCCCTGCCGGAAAATTATATCCTGTTAACTCTTTTTCCACTACACAGGCCCGGGTATCGCCCCATTTAGGTAATTGATACCTAAAGGCGATATCATTATCGCTTACCTGAAAATACATAGCAATTTCTTGTTCTTTAGCATTCGAAAAAGAAACGTTAAGCGTATTGGCCTTATAGGAAACCTGAGATTGTTTTATCTTTTCCAACGTATATTCTGAACTGGTCGTGCCTTTAGAAGACGCTAGCCATTTGATTGCTGAAGTGAAATCACCCTCGTTTGTCACCAATCCAAGCGGAGATTTTCCCAACATGGTCTTTTTATTGTAAATCACGCTGTAAAATGGTTTTCCGTTTTCGACCTCTACCGTAACTTCCAGTTTACCGTCTGGACTATTGATTGATGCTTTTTCCTGTGCAACGATCAAAGTAGTTAAAAACATACACCAAATCAGGCTAAATATTTTCATAGTATTCATTATTTATTTTTGAAATTCCCAGTAATCCAGATGAAATAGTTCCCCACTTTCTCCTTTAAAAACAAAGAAAATATCATGAACACCGTGAACTCTTTCTACTTCTGAAGTATAAATTTTATAATTTTCCCCTTTTTTATCGATTTTGCTGGTTCCTATCAATTGTCCTTCTTTAGAATCAAGGCGGATTTCTATAATTCCTCCTGAAAAAGGCTTTGCAGAAATATTGAATGTTGAGGCTCCATCTTTAAAATCTGCTCCCTGCACCATCATATAATCTCCATTATTAATGTGGGTGACATAGATCATATCCTGTTCTTTTCGGGTTTTAATACCTTCACTCCAAGCAATTGTTTCTGCTTCTGTTCTCTGGAAAGGGTTCAGGTTTTCTATTTGATCAGGGGCCTTATCATTCCAGTAAGGAATTGTCTGAATGGTTCCATCTTCATTATATTTCATTTCAGCAGCATCTACAGAACGTCTTTCGTAAAAGGTTGAGGTCTTGCTTTTAAGAATATCATAACTGTGACCAAAAGCGTAGGATTTCCCTTTATATTCGATAATCCCGGGATGATTTCCTCGTGTTTTTTCGGTAGCATCCATAATCATTCCTTTGTATTCCCAAGGACCTTCGGGGGAATTGCTCATGGCATAGCCTAAACCTTCTGGACAACAGGTAGAAGCGTACCCCAGATAATAATAGTCATCATGCTTCCACACCCATGGGCCTTCCTGGTAATTCTCTGGTTTAGAATCGATTTTTATAACATCTCCTTCAATAGAGGTCATATCTTCATTCAGTTTTACATAATAAACATCTGGATTTCCACAATATAGATATGCCTGCCCGTCGTCATCGATAAACGGAGAAGGATCTATATCATTCCAGATATGGTCGGTATCAATTAGTCTTTTCCCCAGGGGATCTTTAAATGGACCGTAAGGACTATCGGAAACTAAAACCCCAATACCGCTACCGTGCATAGGGCAATAAAGGTAGAAATTTACCATCTCTTTCAATACACTGCACAGCCCATGCCCCATTATCCTGCGGCGCCCAGCTAAAATCTTTTAGGGAAGCCACCGCTCCATGTTCGGTCCAATTTACCATATCTGTTGAGGTGTACAGCAGCCAATCCAACATTTTAAAGCCTTCTGCATCATCTTCATCGTGTGAGGTGTACAGGAAAATAGTATCATTATACACCATTGGTGCAGGATCTGCGGTATATTTGGTTTGAATAATTGGTTTTTGAGCTGTGACTGTATTAACCAAAATGATGGCTAATACAGTCACAGCTTTATTTAAAATTCTTAAAATTTTCAATTTAATATAAGATTAATTTGGTGTAGCATCATTGGCAGAAGTGGCATAAAGCCCCACCATCGCACCTGTAAAACCTCCTGCCACATTTGTAGAAAGAATATCCCCGGATACTTTCCCACCAAGGTTTTCGTAATTCTCTCCATCAAGCGCATAGCTAAATTCGTACTCATCTCCGTTAGCCTGTACTTTTAGAGAAACAGGATTATCCAGATCAATTTTCTTGCTTGCTATAATTTTAGATTCACCGTTTTCGGTTCTTTCCAAAAGCAGGTAATAATCCTTGTCTTTTCGGGTAATCCCGAAGGCATAATTAAAACGCTCATTCTGGTAACAGGTAATTCCGGCCATATCTTCGGCAGACTTAGGTTTGTACTTCATCTTAGTCATAAAGCTAAAGTTTTTATGCATCTGGCGATGGAACAAGGTAGACGTTGGAGCGAGTTCATTAATATCTGTCGCGAAAGGTTCCAGCTGAAGTCCGTCTTTAGTTTTTTTCATAAACGCCTCTCTGGGTCCTCGTAGGCCTATCCATCGATAATCCAGGGTATCTGCCTGGAAATCGTCTGTAAAAGTAAAATTACCATTAGGGAAAAATCCATCTTTCCCAGTGTGATTCTCTACCCCTGCTGGCATTTCAAGTTTTGGTTCCATAGGTACCAGTCCGTTTTCAAAAACCGGGAATTTTCCAGACCAGTCCACAGGTAAAATAAAAGTTTCTCTTCCGGTAGTTACCTGCCCGGCTTCATTTGGGCGAATGGCAAGAAAAACACCGTAATATTTATCATTTGGCCCTTTAACAATATCGGCATGCCCAGCCCAGTCTACCATATTCTCACGGTCCTTAGGAAAATAACGCTGAGTTAAAATAGGATTACTTGGTGCAGGCTCATAAGGCCCTTTTGGGTTGTCACTTACAAAAACAACTTCGCTATGCCAGCCACCGGTACCACCTTCAGCACACATTAAATAGTAAAGTCCGTCTTTTTTATAGACATGTGGTGCTTCGATCCAGATGGGTTTATCTTCAAGATCTACCCCTCCGTTTACGATAACCTTATCGGTTCCTTCAATAATCTGATCTTTTTCTACATCGTATTCCCAGATTTTAATCACTCGATGTCCCTGATAAAGTGCTTTTTCTGGCGCATCGTTGTGTACCACATAAGCTTTACCGTCATCATCAAAGAAAATAGATGGATCGATCCCGGCAAAATTTAGTTTATAAGGTTCGCTCCAGCCCTTCTTAGGATCTTTGGTTTTTACCACGATATTTCCTGCTCCACCAGCAAATGCAGTAGTAATCATATAAAAAGTATCGTTATTTTCGTTGTAAGTTATTCCCGGTGCATAAACTCCCTGACTTATTCCGGTATCGTGAACGTCCAACTGGGAAGTTCGGTCTAATACGTGCCCAATCTGTGTCCAGTTTACCAGATCATTAGAATGGAAAATCGGTACACCGGGGAACATGGCAAAAGAGGAACAAACCATATAATAATCATCTCCTTTGCGGGTAATGGCAGGATCTGGATAGGTTCCCTGAAGTATCGGGTTATAGAATTCTCCTTCTCTTAGTGGGTATTTCTTATAAACCTCATCCTCGCCTTTGTAAGTAGCACTTAAAAAAACCGGTTCGTTAGTTGCTAGTTTGGGTTGTGGTTCATGATCATTTTTATTTCCTGAAAATGAGAACAGCAGTAACGTCATTAAAATAAGTGCGGGGCTGTACTTGTAAAATGGTGATTTAAATGGTTTTTTCATTCTATCGAGTTCTTGTATTAATTTTAATTATAAACTTTTGTACTTGTATTTCTTCTATTTAAATAATAATTGAGCATACTGATGTAAACATCTGCGCCAGGTAAGCCATTCGTGTGCCGTTTCTGGTGACTCATAAAAAGTATAGTTGATCCCTTTCTTTTCTGCCATTTCCCTAAAATCGCCTACAGTCTTAAAAAACACTTCGGGCTCCCTGGTTCCAAGACCAAGCCAAAGCACTTTCAGTTTTTCATTGACCTCATTGGCATCGTTAAAAGCACCGTGCAGAAATGTTTCGGGATCAATTTTTTCTTTTCCAGGATAATTTGATGTTCCGCTGAAACCACCGTAGTAGGCAAACAGATCCAAATTATTCATTATGATTCTCATCGTTTGATTAGCACCCATGGAAAGTCCGGCAATGGCGCGATCTTCCCTACTGGATTTTGTCCTGAATTTTTTATCGATATTAGGAATAACCTCTTCGATAAGGACTTCTTCAAAAGAAGACTTTGGATAGCCATTCTTAGCATTTTGCATTGCTTCCGGTTTGTAGGCATAGCCATTATCCATAACCACAATCATCTTTTTGGCTTTACCAGAAGCAATAAGATTGTCCAGAATTAGATTAGTATGTCCCTGGGAAGCCCATCCGGTTTCATCTTCATAGCTACCATGCTGAAGATAAAGTACCGGATAGCGTTCTTCTGAATTTTCAAAATATCCGGGTGGCAGGTACACAAAATTGCGACGCCAATCCTTAGTGATTTCAGAAAAATAAATATTTTCAGTAATACTACCATGTGCTACATCTTTCATAGCATAAAACTCCCTATCATGAGCGGGAATTTCAATACCACTGCCCCATCGACCCGCCCCGTAATAATATTTTGAACCGGGATCTGGAACCGACGCGCCATCGATATTTAGCTGATAATAATGAAAACCTTCATCCTGCGGAGCTGATTCTCCTGTCCAAACACCTTCTTCGTTCTTTTCGAGGTCATATTTTACCCCGCCAATATCAAGTTGCACTTTATTGGCCTGCGGAGCTTCAATGCGGACTCTTACGCGACCTTCAGAGTTTACCTGTGGGAATTCCCTGCCCGGCTGATTCACCAATGAAGCTTGAAAATCTTCCTTTACCTTATCATCAGTTTGCGCTGAAACCGAAAAAGAAAAAATAGCAAGCAAAATGACTATTATGAGTTGCATTGGGTTCATATCTTTTAGTTGAATAATAAAGGGGCCAGTTCATGCAGGCTGCGTCGCCAGGTCTGGAATTCGTGAGCTGTACCTTCAGAAATATAGCTAACCGCATTGAATCCGGCAGCTTTAAGATCTTCTACCGACTTTTTAACTGCTTCGGGACGTTCCTTGCTTCCGCAGCTGATAAAAACAAGTTTCAGATCTTTATGATTTTGTAAATCTTCAGGTGAATATGTACCGCCACTTAAAAGGGCATAATGGGAAAATACTTCTGGTTTGTTCAAAGTGATCATTTTGGTTTCCATGCCGCCCATAGAAAGACCAGCCATGGCGCGATGTTCTTCATCGGCTATGGTACGGAAGTTTTGATCTACATAAGGAATAAGTTCATCTACCAAAACGGTTTGAAAATATTTAATATCAAAGTCTTTTAATCCACCCCATTTAATTTCGTTGGTCATTCCGTACGTCATTACGATTAGGAAAGGTGCTGTTTTCCCTTCAGCAATAAGGTTATCCATGATAAGATTGGCGTGTCCCTGATTGCTCCATGCGGTCTCATCTTCACCCCAGCCATGCTGTAGGTATAAAACTGGATATTTTTTATCTGGATGTTCGTGATATCCGGGAGGAGTATATACAAAAGCGCGACGTGAAGTATTGGTGCTTGGCGATGGAAAAAGGATTTGCTGAACACGACCGTGAGGAACATTTTTTAAAGCGTAAAATTCCTGATCGCTTGCCGGAATTTCAATACCACTTTCCCAACGAACCGAGCCATAATAATTCTTTGCGCCTGGATCGTTAAAGGTACCTCCGTCTACATTTACGTGATAATAATGGAAACCTTCGTCCATAGGTCCTGCCGTAGTTCCCATCCATACTCCTTCTTCGTTTTTTTCGAGTTTGGTACCTCCCTGGCCGCCTAATCCCAAGCTCACCCGAACACTGTCGGCTGCGGGAGCTACAATTCTGAAACGGGCATAGCCCTGAGAGTTTACCTGAGGATATTCCTGCCCAGGCTGATTTTTAGAAGAAGGCTTAAAGTCTTCTTTAATTTCCTGCTGCGGTTTTTGTGAGAACCCGGAATAGCAAAGCAGGATAGCCACAAAAACTAAAATCTGATGTTTCATAATTTGCTTATTAATTGTTAAATAAAAGAGGGGCAAACATATATAAATCGTGTCTCCATACCGGCCAGGCATGACCGCCAGGATATTCATTGTAGGTATAATCGATATTCATTTTATCGAATTTTGACATCATTTTTTTACCATTTTTATAGGCGATATCCTCTTTTCCTCCTTCGGAAATATAAAAATGATCAAGATCCTTATTGATCTTATCTGCGTTTTCACTCATATAGCTATACTGCACCTCGGCAATCTCGTTATTGTTGCCAATCCAACCTGAACTGAAAACACCAAGTGATGAAAAATGATCGGTGTTTGGGATGCCTGCATAAAGTGTCTGGATACCACCCATCGATAAACCGGCCAATGCTCTGCTGTCTGCATCGTCGATCACGCGATATTCTTCCTGAACATGAGGGATCAATCCCTTAAGTAATTCATTTTCGAACATTTTCAATCCGTTTTCATCAAAGGCTGAAACCGGCATATTCCCGTCTGGCATGATTACCAGCATAGGTTTTGCTTTTCCTTCTGCAATAAGATTATCAAGAATCAGGTTGGTTTTTCCCTGCTGTGCCCAGCCACGTTCGTCTTCACCACCGCCGTGATATAAATAAAGGGCAGGATATTCTTTATCGGTATTTTTATCATAACCCGGTGGGGTGTAAACATAAAAAGTTCTCCAGCTGTTTAATACCGGTGAGAAATACTGCTCCATTCTAACATCGCCATGAGGAACATTTTTTAAAGCATAATACTCATCCCCGGCAAACGGAACTTCTATCCCGCTGGCCATTCTTCCCATTCCGTAAAAAGTTTCACTATTAGGATCGGCTACGGGAACATCATCAATAAGAATAGAGTAATAATGAAAGCCTTCAGTAAGGGAATCTGTTGTAACTTTCCAGATTCCATCTTTATTTTTATCCATATCATATTTACGCCCCAAATCTACTTTCACGTCTCTGGCTTCTGGAGCTTTTACCTGAAAAACTGCACGCCCATTAGGTAAAATCTGCGGATATTGCGCATTGCCTACATTGGTGGAAGCGGGTTTTCCTAACAGACTGTAATCGTTGAATTTTGATTGATCTACGGGCTTAAATATCATTTTAGCAAACATGTAAAGTCCGTTTTTCCATACTTTAAAATCGTGTACGCCCGGTTCGATATAATAAATATGGGGCACTTCATTTTTCACCAAATATTCATGGGTTCTCTCGCTAAAGCGCAATAAGTTATCGTTGTTACCACACGAAATCCATAAAAGATTTAATTTTTCGCGGGCTTTGTCTGGATCGGGAACCAGTTCTTTTGGCGTTTTGGTATTTGGTGCAGAAGAAAAAGCGCCTACCCACGAAAAAGTATCGAGGTTACCAAGTCCGAAATTTAAAGTTTGTCCGCCACCCATGGAAAGACCAGCTATCGCCCGGTTTTCCCGATCTTTCTTCACAGGAAAATTCTTTTCTACATAAGGAATGAGGTCTTTTAGCAAATCTTTTTCAAAAGTGGCAAAAGCAGCAACTTTGGTACTATCGAATATATTTCCAACGGCGCGGTCGTCTTTCATTGCCCTTCCGTTAGGCATCACCACAATCATAGGCTCAGCTTTTCCGTCAGCATACAAATTATCGAGAATCACCTGCGGATTCCCGCCACGTAGCCATTCTTTTTCATCGCCACCAATACCGTGCAATAAATAAAGCACCGGATACTTCTTATTTTCTGAATAATTAGGCGGAGTATAAATCAGTGCTTTTCGCGTAGTTCCAACGGTTTTCGATTTATAACTGATACTGTCCAGCTTTCCGTGGGCAATATTGTCTCTTTTCTGGTCAAAACCTTTTGGCGCTTCTTTTTCCAATCCTTCAAAACCTTTGGCATCCAGCATTTTTTCGGCATAACGCCTTCCCAGCTTTCTATAACCTTCAGCCGTAAAATGCAGATGGTCGTTCACGGCGGTACAGCCTTCAGAAGAAACTATATAAGCATTAGGAATAACTTCAGGAAGCTTGGCTATAATGTCGTTCATACTGGCGCATGAGCCTCCTTCTTCTTTGCTAACCATTTCACCGGCGAGTAAAGGTGTTTTTTGGGGATCTAGTTTTAGATCTTTAATCAGATTATCATAAACTCCTTTTACTTTTTGTGGCCAGAGTGTATCACCGGTATTCGATTCACCCTGATGCAACAGGATTCCTTTAATCACCCCTCTTTTTTGACCAATTTTAGCCATTTCGACAAGTCTTTTATAGGGGTTACCGTCGTATTCCTTAACCATATTCTTAAGCCATCCCGGTGCCGAATCTACATACGACTTATAATTTTCTTTATCGAAAAGCTCGATTTTACAACCGCCAACGGCAACATTTATGATTCCCACTTTAATATTATCTGGAAGGTTTTCTACCATCTCCCTACCAAAATAATCTGTGGGAGTCAACCCGGTGTTACATCTACAAAGTGGCGGTTTGGCCGTATACCATTCTCCTTTTTTACGATCCAGATCTGGGCAGTCTACTGCCGATAAAACTTTAAAGCGCTCGCTAATAGCTACGGTATCCTGAGGTTCAATTTTGGCGTGACCCTCCATATTAGACTGGCCAAAAGCCAGATAAATATGAAAATTGGGATCCTGTGCCCTGGCACTAAACGCCAGAAGCAGCAGAGAAAAAAGTAAAAATATTCTGGTTTTCATATTAGTGAATTTTTAATTCTGTTTTTTTAAGCTGTTTGTCATCTGAAGAATTTCCGTAGAAAATATCATAAACGCCCGGCATTACTTTCATGGTTCGCGCTTTCTTATCGTAAAATTCAAAAGAATTTGATGGCAGGTTGATCGTTACATTTTTTGTTTCATTTGGCTTTAGATTTACCCTTTTAAATCCTTTTAAAGTTTTAATAGGACCTTCTTCAAGACCTTGTTTATGGACATATACCTGTACTATTTCTATACCTTCAGTTTTCCCTTCATTACTAACCGGAATGGTAATATTAACCGAAGTAGAAGTATCTATTTCGGTTTTCTCAAGCTGGCCGTTGCCAATTTTGAAACTGGTATAACTAAGACCATGTCCAAAAGGAAAAAGTGGTTCTTCTTTCATAAACCTATAGGTACGCCCGTTCATGGAATAATCTTCAAAATCTGGAAGTTGAGTGGTATCTTTATAAAAAGTTACGGGTAATTTTCCTGAAGGATTATAATCCCCAAAAAGCACATCGGCTACCGCCTGCCCACCAGATTCCCCGCCGTACCATGACTGTAAAATAGCATCGCAAGTGGTGGTTTCTGGCACCAGACCAATCGCCGAACCAGAGTTATTTACAAATACCACCTTTTTCCCTGCCTCTTTTAACGCTTTTAAACAATTTCGTTGTACCGAAGGAAGTGCTATGTCTGTACGGTCACCACCTTTAAATCCTGGATAGGAAACTGGCATTTCTTCTCCTTCAAGTTTGGTTGAAAGTCCGCCAACAAAGATTACGGTTTCAATGCCCTCTAATTTTTTAAGAAGATCCTTATAATTTACGGGAATTTCTTTTCCAAAATTGAATTCTAAATTCGCCTGCCAGTTATTAAGCTGTGCATAATGAATTTCGATTGTATACTTTTTTCCTTTTTCAACTTTATACGGAAGTTTAGAAGGCAATGTGCGCCAGTTATTGTAGGTACGTAGGGACTCTCCGTTTACAAAAAGTTCAAAATGACCTGTAGCACCGAAATTGAAAACAATTTCCTGATCTTTTTCGGGAATGTATTCTGTCATAAACTTCCCGGAAAAACCTTCAAGTTTAACCCCAGATGCAAATTCGTGCTGCCCCGCGGTGGTAAGTTTTATGGGATTTACAATTTGCTGGGTAGCCACTACTTCCCCGCTATAATCTGGAGTATTCCAATAGGTAGCTTTAAATCCCGGTTTTCCCTCATAAGAAATTTTAGAAAAATAACTTTGTGTAACCTTATCTTCTACCAGGTCGCAGGCTTTATCGTAAACAATGTTATTTTCCCCAACTTTTGAAGCAATTCCGTCCAATATCGTTATCGTTCTCACCGGTGTACCGTTATAATTTCCCCAAAGCATGGGTGCATCATCGGCATTTGGTCCTATCACCGCGATTTTTTCCTGAGTTTTGCTAAGCGGAAGTATACTATTTTTATTTTGAAGAAGCGTCATAGATTCTCTGGCCATTTTTAAAGCCAGCTGACGGTGTTCTTCGTTATTGATTATCGATGCAGGAATCTGGGCATAAGGAACAATCTCATCGGGATCCATTTCACCAAGTTCAAAACGGCCAATCAACACTCTTTTTACACTCCTGTTGATATCTTCTTCTTTTACCAGACCTTTTTCTACAGCTTCTGGTAATAATTTATAATTATGATTATCCCACTGGCATTCTACATCTGTACCGGCCAGAACAGCTTTTGCTGCGGCGTGCACCGCATCTGATGATACATTGTGTGAGGTATAAAAATCCTGTATGGCACCACAATCTGAAACCACAAGATGTTCAAAACCCCATTTTTCCCGTAGTATCTGCTGAAGTAGCTGATCACTGCCACAACAGGGCTCATCGTCTAAACGCTGATACGCGCACATTACCTGGCGTACATTGGCATCCTGTACCAGCACTTTAAAAGCCGGCAGATAGGTTTCCCAGAGATCTCGTTGGGATACGTTATTAAGGTTAAGTTCATGGCGGCTCCACTCTGGCCCCGAATGGACCGCATAATGTTTGGCACAAGCCAGTAATTTCTTGTATTTCGCATCTTCTGGCCCCTGTAATCCTTTCACGACCTGAACTCCCATTCTTGAAGTCAGGTATGGATCTTCGCCATAAGTTTCCTGCCCGCGTCCCCAACGCGGGTCTCTAAAAATGTTGACATTGGGTGTCCACACCGAAAGGCTCAGGAAACGTTTATTTTCTTCTCCGTTACGTAAGGCTTCGTGGTATTTAGCACGGGCTTCATCTGAAGTTGCATCAAAAACCTGATACACCAGTTCATCATCAAAAGATGCTGCCATCCCTACCGGCTCGGGAAAAACGGTAACATCATCGTTATTCGCAAAACCATGTAAAGCTTCACTCCACCAGTTAAACTTTTTAATCCCTAAACGGGGAATTGCTTCAGAAACATCAAACATCAAAGAGGCTTTCTCTTCTAATGTTAATCGGCTTACTAAATCTTCAGCACGTTCTTCCGGACTTAAATCAGGGTTCTGATAGGGCTTTTGCTGTGCAAAAGCCAACATCCCAACAAGCATAAAAGCTACAAAGACAAAGCTATTTTTTATTCTAATATTATTCATTCCTCGCAAGCTTTATGATATATTCTTTTCCTGCTTCTGTCTCCAGATCATACTCATAGACCGGTTGTAATTCAGGAACTTTTATAGTTGCTTCTGAAGAGATGAGTGGCTCTTTAGTCTGGGGAAGTTTAAAAAGCGGATTAGGATTTACACCGGTAGCTTTTTTTAATCCATCACCTGAAAGCGGATAATAGGAACGTAATCTACAATTTCCACCAATGGCTGAAATGATGTTCACTTTAACCGGTTTGTTCTCTTCCCAGGCGATATCGATTTCAAAATTACCCCGGGCTTTTAAGCCTTTTACTTCTCCTTTATTCCATGTAGAAGGAAGCGCAGGTAAAATATGAACCGCGCCATCCTGGCTTTGTAACAGCATTTCGGCAATTCCTGCAGTACACCCAAAATTTCCATCGATCTGAAATGGCGGATGCGCATCGAAAAGATTTGGATACGTTCCTCCTTGCTCCCCATGGCCTGCCTGCCTGCTTGGCGTTAACTGATCGTGAATAAGTGCCAGCGCATGGTCTCCGTCCAAAAGACGTGCCCATAAATTCACCTTCCAGCCCATAGACCATCCGGTAGATTCGTCACCCCGGGCCAGCAAAGAATTTTTTGCGGCTACAAATAATTTTGGAGTACGATAAGGAGAAATAAGATTAGAAGGAAAAAGTCCGTATAAATGCGAAACATGACGATGTTTATCATCCTGCCGATCCCAGTCTTTCATCCATTCCTGTAATTGTCCCCACCTGCCAATTTGCATAGGGGGAAGATTTGGAATCGTATTTTTAATACTGTCGGTAAATTTTTTATCATTATTTAAAATCAGGGAAGCTTCCAGAATATTTGAAAAAACATCATACACTATCTGGTTTCCCATGGTAGTGCCTGCGGCCAGACTTGTACCTTCAGGATGTCCATTTTCGGGAGAATTAGAAGGATTTACCACCATCCATTTATTAACGGGCTCCTGTTGTAGGATATCTTTGTAAAATAACGCCGCGCCCTTTAAAATAGGATATACTTCTTTTAAAAATTCGGTATCACCGGTAAACAAATAATGTTGCCATAAGTGCTGACTCAGCCAACCTCCACCGTGTGGCCATAATCCATAGAAAGGCGGATCTACAACTCCAGAAATTCTCCAGATATCAGTATTGTGGTGCATGTTCCAGCCCCGGGCATGATACATTTTTTCAGCGGACTCTTTCCCTGTTTCAGAAATATCATTAACTAAACCAAAAAGGGGTTTATGCATTTCTGAAAGGTTAGTCACCTCAGCAGGCCAGTAATTCATTTCGGTATTGATATTTACCGTGTACTTACTGTCCCAGGGTGCGTTGATTTCTTTATTCCAGATCCCCTGAAGATTGGCAGGTTGTGTTCCCGGTATAGAGCTGGAAATTAAAAGATAGCGCCCAAACTGAAAATATAGCGATATAAGCTGCGGATCGTGATTTTCATTAAATTCCTGAAGCCGAATGTTGGTTGGTTTCTTTATAGCTTCTGAAGTTCCCAAATCGAGTTGTACCCTGTTAAAATAGTTCTGATACTTTGAAATGTGGGTGTTTAGAGACTTATCAAATTCATTTTTATACACCGAGTTTAATAATCTAACGGCCTTGCTTTCTGTATCTTCCGAAAGATCTTTATAGTTTTTAAAATTAGTAGCGATCGAAATGTAGATTACGGCACGGTTAGCTCCTGTGATTTTTAAGCTACTATCTGTGGCTACAATTTTCCCCCCTTCGATTTTAGGTTTTGCGATTGCCAGAAATTTTACTTTCCCCTTTTTATTTTCTTGATCTGAGGAAGTCCCGGAAAGCCATACCTCATCATTTTTAATCTGAATAACATGACTTTTTTGTGGACTTTTTAAGCTCATTTCAAAAGAAATACTTCCAGGTTTACTTGCAGTAAGCTCCACCATAATCACATCGTCTGTAAAAGAAGAGATGATACGTCGCTTATATTCAACATCACCAATTTCGTAAGTAACAGTACTGAGGGCTTTGCTGATATCTAATTCGCGATGATAGTCCTGAACAGCTTCTGAATTTGGGAATGTCAAAATTAGATCGCCTACCGTCTGGTAGCTCATTCCGCTGTTATTATCTTTTCGTGAGAGATATTTATCTGCTAGTTGTTGTCCTTTTAGATATTCTTCCTGAAAAATAGCCTGCCTTATCTCCTGCAATTGTTCTTTACTTAGAGGGACCACATTATTTCCCGGCTCGCCGGCCCAAACGGTTTCTTCGTTTAATTGAATGGTCTCAATACCTGTTCTGCCATAAATCATTGCTCCCAGACGACCATTCCCTACTGGCAATGCCTCCTCCCAAACTTTCGCAGGCTCATCGTAATTTAAAGTCATTAAAGTATCCTGAAAAGAATATCCGTTGGATATTCCCAACAGCAATAAAATACTTAAAATTTGACAAAATCTCTTCATAACTTTTTTAGTTATCACCAGAGCATCCAGTGATCATGTCATAACGTAAACCATGCATCATTTTAGGGGGTAAGATTGGGTAAAACTCTGCAAAAATTTAGAAAGCAATTTACTTGAATATATACTAGGTATCTTTCCCTGCATGTAACAAAAACTTTCAATTGCGTTACATTTTAGAGCTATTCAACAGAATAGTTTGCAATTCACTAGATAACAAATAGATGTAAATCTAGTTATTAAAAAAATAGGCTTATTTTTTTACTTATATTGTAATTATCACTATGCTCTCTGCCAAAAGAAAAAGATCAGAATGTCTATTAAAAAGAAAATTAAAAACAGGTAGCCTCTCGAATTTAATTAAGAAGAAGCTACCTTATTTTAAACTTTACGTTAAATAGACTTTGCTAGTTTTAATCATTGGAATTTTGATTAATATCCAGGATTTTGATCCCCATTATTTATGCTATCATTCGTATTCAATTCGACTTCTGGAATAGGAAAAAGATTATGAATTCCTTCCTGATAGCCGTATTTTCCCAATTCTTGTTCTGCAAGGCCCCATCTTACCAGATCGGGAAAACGTACTTGCTCTCCTGCCAATTCTACTCTTCGCTCGTGGACTATGGCTTTAAATACTTGATCTTTACTAAGTCCGTTTTGTAATAATGGCATATCAACGCGATCTCGAACCTCATTAATATATCCAATTGCCTGAGCCTGATTCCCTAACTCGTTACTAGCTTCTGCCATCATCAATAGAACATCGGCATATCGAATTACATTCATATTGATCCCAGATTGAAGGTTTTCACTGGTTCTTTTATAATAATTCTGATATTTTCTCCAACCTGCAGGTCGGTCCAGGCTAATTTCTGTAATAACGCCACCGGCATAAGTATCCCCAACAATATAGAAGCTTTCATCAAAACGTGGGTCGTTTTCTTCAAATTCAGCTCTTAATTCATCTGATGGATAGGCATTAAACCAATCGAACATTCCGTAAGACTGACCTCTTAAACTAGATTCATTTCCACCTCGTGCATTTACTGTAGAATTCCAAAAAGCACCATTTGGCATAGACTCGTCATACTCTACCGCAAAAATAGATTCAGGACCATGTTCTGTTTCTTCTTTAAAATTATCATAATAATTTTCAGCCAGGGCATATTTTCCATACACATTTTCAAAAGCCTCCATTGCCTCTTCATAATTTTCCCGATATAAATACACTTTCCCTAAAAGTGCATACGCCGCACCACGGGTTGCTCTTCCGTTTTCTTCTTCAGCTTTAGGTAACAACACCTGGGAAGCATCTTTTAAATCAGCTATAATCTGTGCATACACTTCTTCAGAAGCCGTTCTAGGAACCCCTTTATTTTCCTCTGGAACAGAGGTAATTAATGGCACATCTCCATACCTTGTCACTAAATTGAAATAATATAGCGCTCGAAGAAATTTTGCCTCGCCTATATATTTATCTTTCATTTCCTGACTTAAAAGGGAATTCAGGATTTCATTAATTCTATCTGTATTGTCAATTACAAAATTGGCTTTATTAATTCCTCTAAATTCACTATCCCAAAACTCTTCAATCAATTCTGAACCGGCATCAAAAGAAAAATTAAGGAATATGGTTTTATTAGCTTCCTGCTGAATGTTAGCTGCATTATCATGTGCCATATTATCCATCATATAGTAATAATTTCTACTATATGAACCTATTGTTTGCAAATTGGCATAGATAGCATTCACCGATGCTTTCACCTGTGCTTCACTCTTAAAAAATGTTTCAGGAGAAAGTTGATTAGGGTCCGTCTGTTCTAATTGGTCTGTATCACAAGAAATCCAAAATAAAACAGAAATAAAAATTGCTGTAATTTTATATGTTTTCATCATTATTTTAATTTTTAAAATGCAACTTGAACACCAATTTGAACAGATTTTGGCTGAGGATAATTTCCCCGGTCTACACCAAGCTCAAAGTTGTCTCTTGCTGCCCCATTATTTAATGAAATCCTTCCAATTTCTGGATCGAGGCCAGAATAATCTGTTAAGGTCAATAAATTTTGCCCACTTAAATACACTCTAAATTTTGAAAACTTGTCATTGAAAAATTCTGAAGGAAAAGAATATCCTATTACTAAATTTCTTAATCTGGTGTACGAGCCGTCTTCAACATATCGATCTGATGCATAGGTGTTTTGAGTTGCGCCTAATGCTCTAGGTATAGAATTGGAAGTTCCCGGGCCTGTCCATCTGTTTAATACCTCTGTACCGGCATTAAATGGCCTTGTCATTCCTTCTAAATCGTAAATATTGGTATTAAACACATCATTCCCTATAGAACCATTTACAAATAAATTAAGATCAAAGTTTTTATAATTTGCACTAAAATTGAAACCAAATGTAAAATCCGGATAAGGATTTCCTATTTTCATTTTGTCGTCTGAATTTATCTGACCATCATTATTTAGATCTACATAACGCACATCGCCGGGTTGGATAGCTACCTGATCTGGATTAGCCGTTAATACTGCATCTATTTCCTCTTGTGTTTGATATATTCCGTCAGTTTTATATCCATAAAAATAAAATAACGGTTCTCCTACAGATATTCTTGAGACATCTTCTCCTTCTACATTTCCTCCAGATATACTTTCAACACCTCCAAGGGACACCACTTCATTTTTACTAGTCCCTAAATTAAGGTTAGCAGACCATGTAAAATCACCATCATAATGGTTATACCCTAAATTGGCTTCTAGACCATGAGTTTTAACCGATCCAACATTCTCTGTAATCACCGGATCGTTAAAACCTAAAGAGTATGCTAATGGGCGATCGATTAGTACATCATCACTCTTATTATTATAATATTCTATAGAAAGTGTAAATTGGTTATTATTAATTCCAACATCCAAACCTATATTTCTCATTTCGGTTTCTTCCCATTTTAAATCAGCATTCCCCAAACCATTTAAAGTAGTCCCTTGCTCCGGATTACCGGCTATTGGATAAATAAAATCGGTTAATAGATTAGAACTATATCGATAATCTCCTATATTGTCGTTCCCGGTAGTTCCCCAACTACCTCTAAGTTTTAGGTTATTGAATATCGAGCCATCCATAAAACTTTCTCTACCCAGATTCCATCCTCCAGAGACCGAAGTAAACCATCCCCATCTGTTACTTTCCCCAAATCTTGAAGATGCATCCCTTCTTAGCGAGAATGCCAGCAGATATTTCTTATCATAATTATAGTTTAATCGTCCTAAATAACCAATACGTACATATTTTGAAGAGCTAGAACCAAGATCTGCTCCTTCTAAGGATAATTGCTCTACCTTATCTGAAACATTATTTCTACTACTCGCATTAATAGATTCATTTTTTATCGTTTGCTGCTCTGACAGTAAGAGGAATTCAATATTATGATTTTCCAAAAAAGAATCTTTATAGGTTAAACTATTGGTATAGGTTAAGGATTGATATATCCCTGTATTCTTAGTTATCTGCGCATACGGAGTACTATTTGTAGCAGTTTCGTCATCACTATAAGATGGTATAAAGTTGGTATTTTTAAAGTTACTATAATCCAGACCTACCTGAGATTTAAAAGTAACCTTATCAAAAAATTCATATTCTGCGAAAAGACTTCCTATGATGTTTACAGAACGGTTACTCGCATTACCTAATGTTTGAACCCTTACAGGGTTTTCAGCGTCTGTTCCATCAATAGAGCTACTGGGCCCCTGAAAGCCTCCTAAATTATCTGGATTATAAACAGGTAGATAAGGAGCAATTTTAATAGCATGTTCTATAATGGAACGTCCTCCACTATCCCTTTCCGGGTTCTGTTCATCAAAAGAAACACCTAATGTTTCCCCTATAGTTAAATTACCAAAAGTGAAATTACTGTTAGCTCTAAAATTGAATCTTTCATATTCGGTTTCAATAATTGCACCTTCCTGCCCCAGATAACCTCCGGAAAACCGATAGTTACTATTTTCGTTCCCTCCAGAAAGTGCTACATTATAGCTCTGCATAAGGCCGGTTCTAAAAATTTCATCCTGCCAGTCTGTATCATTATTGATGAAATCTGCATATTGAGGATCTGAAACCCTAGGAGGCGTAGCACCTATTTCGCCCAAATATTGAATATACTGTTGTGTGTTTAATAAGTCGTAACGGGAAGTCACAAAATTAACGCCCGAATAGGCATCGAAGCTAAGTGATGCTTTTTGAGAGCCTCTACCTTTCTTGGTAGTAATTAAGACCACTCCATTAGAACCTTTAGAACCATATACCGCAGTGGTTGCAGCATCTTTCAACACCTGAATATTCTCGATATCATTTGGATTTAGATCGCCCATACCAGAAGAAATAATACCATCAATAACATATAAAGGTGTATTGTTATTAGGCGTTCCCAGGCCTCTAATACTAATTACAGGAGAATTCCCCGGGGCTCCACTATTTACAACATTTACTCCTGGAGCTCTACCCTGTAAAGCCTGGTCGGCAGTGGTTACTGGAACACTGGCAATCTCTTCAGAATCAATAGACGAAATTGCCCCTGTAACTTCTGAACGATTTTGAGTACCATATCCTACTACTACAACGTCCTCTAACGATTGCGTATCAGATTCCATAGTAACATTAATTTCTGTCCTGGAATCCAGCGGAATTTCCTGAGTTTTAAAACTTAAGTAACTAAATACAAGTACAGATCCTGTAGGTACATCTTCGAGTACATATCTACCATCAAAATCTGTTGTAACTCCTTTTGTTGTGCCCTTAACAATAACATTTACACCAGGTAGTGGTCCTGCACTGTCCTCAACAATTCCTGATACCGTTACATTGCCATCTTGTGCTAAAGATAACTGACAAAAAAACAGCAAAATCAGGAAATTAAATCGTAATAAATATTTCCCCATAATAAAAAATTTAAATTATTCTAATCCACGAAATCGGTTGCTCGGAAAAGTTAAAAATCATAGCTTTCAATTTTTAACTAATAGTTTTATTGACTACAAGTTTAATTTTTTAAAATCAATTCATCAAATTTTTTAACTGTTTTTTTAATTTTCAATATTTTAAAATATATTTTTTGTCGAAAAATCAAATTAATAATAAGTGAGATAAATTACATTTAATTTTAGGGTATCCCTTTAAAAACAACCGGTTGTGTATAAAAGAAGTTGAAATGCGTAAGAATTAAGTACGTTGAAATCAACAACCTCACAGCAAGCCCATGAGGTAATTATTAAAAAAATCATTTTTTATTTCGATGCATCCCTATCTCGTCAATATAGCCATCGGGACCGGAGCATTTAATCTGTAGATAAAAACCCAATGATAGGATATTTAATTTATACAGATCAATAAATGATTTTACAATGGAAAGGCTCATAAGAATGAACTTCACCAAATATACTTTCAACACCCAACACTATTGTACTCTATGGACCACAATCCATAATTACAACATAAAAAAAGGAATATTAAGGAAACGGAAGACTAAGTTTGTTTATAAAAAATATAAATCCAGATGGTTCTTGAAATTTTGAAATTGAACCTACTTAATAATAAGGCTATTGCTGCAATGATTAAAAAATTTGTCATCAGCGAAAGACCTAAAAGAAAATAACCAATAATAAACCAGGTAAAGCCTTCAGCTACGGTTAAAGCATAGCTAACATACATAGCCCCATAAAAGAACCCTGTCTCTTTAACAAACTGAAAACCACAAGATGGACAAGTTTTATTCATTTTTGGAATCGAGAGATTGATTAAAGCATTTTCTTTATCAAATATGCTCCCTTTTTCGCAATTAGGACATCGATTATTGAGTATAGTTAAAATCTTCATCATTGTAATTATTGGGTTACAAATGTACATGCACTTAAAATCTTAGTGATTACCTGTTTTCTCCTTTTTTTTATACTTTTAAGACATTATGCAAACACCAAAAATATTGTCTATCCCAAAATTCAAGGAAGACCTAAATAAAAAAGATTTCTATTTTAACGATTTTAGACAACATCTTGAAAAAAACAAAGAATTAATATTATCGCCCCATGGCCATGATTTTTATTTATGTGTTGTATTTACCGCAGGAAAAGGAACTCATGAAATAGACTTTAAAAGTTATGAGATTAGGCCAGGCAGCATATTTTTTATGCGCCCGGGACAAATACATTCCTGGAAATTTACGATGCCTCCTGAAGGTTATATTTTCTTCCATTCAAAAAATCTGTTCAACCTGCTTTTGCCTAACGACCAGATTAACGATTATCCATTTTATATATCTTACCATAATCCCCCCAATTTATTATTAAATAAAAAAGAACTGGCCTCGACTATAGATCAACTTCAGTTTTTAAAAGATGAGTATAATTCAGATAAATATTTCAGTTTTAGAAAAATCGCCTATATCATTTCTATTATTTACATAGATCTATCCAGATACTACTTATCTAAATATACCAGTTTGGATAATAGCAATTCTAGGTACTTTAATATCATTTATAAATTGGAAGCTGAAATTGCCGAAAATTATAGAAGCAATAAATCGGTCGATTTTTATGCCGATCGGCTTCATCTAAGCAAACGACATTTAGACCGTATTACCCATCAAATATTGGGTAAAAGTGTGAAAGCGATAATTTCAGAATATGTGGTATTGAAAGCAAAGGCGGCTATACTTCAAAACGATTTAAGCCTTCTTTACCTCTCAGAAGACTTAGGGTTTAAAAGTTTAAGTCATTTTTCTAAATTTTTTAAAAACCATGTTGGGGTTTCCCCTAATCGTTTTAAAGAAGGCTATAGATTATGATAACGTATTTGTTAAAATTTAATCTTCAAATAGCAAAATTATGAAATAGAACACGTTGAAATCTCCTTGCCATCTGCGTATAGCTTTCCCCAATCGCAAAGATGTTCAAGAATGGGGACTAAATCCAAACCTTTATTGGTTAAAACATACTGAACTCCCAAAGGAATCGTATTTGGAATTTTTTGTTTTACCAAAATGGCATGCGTCTCCAATTCTTTTAATTGTCTTGCTAAAACTGTTTCTGAAATATTAGGTAATTCCTGCTGTATTAAATGAAACCGATCATTTCCCTTAGAAATGGAATAAACAATCTGAGATTTCCAACGGCCACTTATCATTGCGATTGCAGAATTTAACTCACATACCTGGAATAAAAATTGTTCATTCTCAAAATTAGTAGATTCTTTTTTTCTCATGACCGACAATTTAAAGCCTAACAATTTTGTTAGTTATTGTTTCTAAAATGACCTTTCAGGACCTTTGGTAAAAATACTAAAAATGAAAACCACCATTTTGCTAACTGTAGCTATGATACTATCGCAATCGATTTTAGGACAGGAAATTCTAAAAATAGAATCGAAATATCTGGGCAAAACGGTTCCTGTACATGTTCAAAAACCTGCTCATTACCAACAATCAAAACGCTATCCTTTGGTTTTTATGCTTCATGGATATAGCGAAAATTATAAACAATGGGAAGAAACAGCGAATCTGAAAAAATTAGCGACCGACTATCAAATGATATTAATATGTCCTGAAGGCTATGTAAATTTCTATTTAAATAGCCCAAAACTGGCAGATTTTCAATATGAAGATTTCTTTTTTAAAGAACTTGTTCCTAAAATTGAGAAAAAGTATAACATTGACGATAAGAATATTTTCATTACCGGTTTGAGTATGGGAGGTTACGGAGCATTAAGTTTATTTATAAAAAACTCCCATTTTTTCAATAGTGCGGCTTCAACGAGTGGAGCGCTTGAATTTGACTATGAAAATCTGAAAGAAATTAGCTTAAGATTCTTTGATAGCCAGCGAATTATAAACGATTTGGAGATTACACTAGGTTCTCCAAAAGAAAATAATTGGAAAAAATTCAGTATATCCTATTTATTAAAAAATACTCCCAATTTTAAAAAAGGCTTTTTTATTGACTGCGGTATAGAAGACCCTTTGCTTCCCAATACCATAAAAATTAAAAATATGGCATTATCTAAAAAATTACCTATTCGATTTTCTATCCAATCGGGGAACCACTCTACCGAATATTGGTCGAAATCCATTGAGTATCATTTTGTTTATTTCCAACAACATTTAATAAAGAAGTAAACTACATAAGGGCAGGCCCTTTCCAGTTTGACTATTCTATAATCATGATTGAATACCAAGAGATCATCACTATGTTCTATTATGATGATCAGCAACCTTTAATTGATAGAATTGATCAATCTTTCTGGTAAATACATCAAGTTCTTTAATCACAATATCAATCATATCTGCATACTCCCGTAAATCGGTTTCACTTAATTCATCATGGTTCCGCAGGGTATTATTTAGGGCTAATAAGGTCGTTAAGGGTTTACGGATCACGTGAGAGATATCAAAGGTAATTTGCTCTAAAATTGTTTCGTATTCCATAATACCAGAAACATCCATCAATGTCCCAAACCAAACTACCGCCCCATCATCCATGCGCTTTGGGGTCGCCCTAACTTTATACCATTTTGTTTTATCACCGGTTAACAGTATTCTAAAACTATATTTGTAAGAACTTAAGGAAGTAACTGATCTCCTCATGCTTTTTCTAAACCCATCTACGTCTTCAGAATGGATATAGTTTAAAAAACTTATTGGATTCGCTTTCATATTTTCATACGTAAGGTCTGGATGAATTTCTTTTATCCCTTTACTTATAAAATCAAAACTAATCTCAAAATCCTTTTGAATTCTTAATTGAAAGATGACTCCCGGCGTATTATCGAGAATTTGCTTTAATCGGGTAGCATTAAGTTCTATATTTTTTTGTTGATCTAAAAGTGCTTTACGAGTGTTTAAATAATTGGTCGCTTTTCTTGCCAATATCTGTAAAGCCTGCTTTTGGTTATCGTTTAGGCTATTAGGCTTTCGATCGATCACACAAAGGGCGCCAAGCACATTACCAGAAGCACTTTTAATAGGAGCACCTGCATAATAAGATATATAAGGATTTCCTTCAACCAAAGGGCTATGTTTAAAACGGGGATCGTTATTCGCATCTTTAATTTCAAATAAAGAGGATTTTCCATCTAATAGGTAATGGCAAAAACCATCTGACCGTAAAGTTTCTTTAAGCTCTATACCATAAACAGATTTAAACCATTGGCGATCCTTATCTATAAGGCTAACCAACGATATAGGCATACCACAAATCAATGATGCAAGCTGAGTTAGCTCATCGAAATTTTCCTCTGGATTGGTATCTAGTATTTCATGATCATATAAATCATTAAGGCGAGAAGATTCATCCATAACCAAATTTAAAGCGTTAGAATATTAGCAATTTCTTTTTAGAAAACCCGAAAGCTTATCATTTTCAGCAAGTATTTAACGATATAGCCCATTACTATATGATATAAGACACTAAAAATATAAGCTTTGAAAAGATATTTTATTCTAGCAAAATTAGATAATTCAAATTTTACTTAATAAAATTTTATTAGTGTTTTTCGCACAAATCCACTTAATTTTTAAAAATTATGAAATAAAAATCAAATTCTTCGAAGTCATCAAAATACTAATTTAATCTCAAAAAGAAAAGTCAAAAATACTGTATTTAACATTTCAGATGGGTTAAACAAGCTACCTGGCCTATCCCATGAGGCATTTATTAGAAAATTATTTTTTATTTCGAGGCATCCCGATAGCTATCAGGATGGGATTGGAGCATTTAATATCTATTATGGAGTAAAAATATATCACTATATAATTTCAGTTTTAAATATCCACTAAAAATTCTCTCCTAAAATTGATTTAAACCCTAAAGAGACGGCTTTATATTTTGAACTCGTTTAAACTTTTTCCTTTTTGAAGGGTTTGAACTTTTTCAAGGCTAATACAATAAAAGCAAGATAGTTAAACCCTTTCCAGCTTGCCACGGTAGTATCAAACCTGTTTAGTAACG
>NZ_JAKHSK010000021.1 GCF_023499215.1 Zunongwangia pacifica | reverse complement strand
AAAATCTTTTACAATAGATTTTTTAAAAGCCTCTGAATACTTACGGGACTTTTGAATTAATTTGATTGTTGACTTCATAGATTTAACCTGTTATGGTCAACCTATATCAGGGACGTACACCTGGCTCTCGTCTCTTTTCCACATTCTAAATTCTAAATTCAAAAAAGATCTCTCCACAGGGTTGAGATGACTGGGGAGATTCAATTACTTTGCTACATTTTAAAACTGGCAGCCATTGGCATTCAAAATTCAACATTCAAAATTTAAAATAATGCATTCTTGTTTTCTGCTTCTAGTTTCTTGACTCAAAAAAGATCTCTCCACAGGGTCGAGATCACATCACTTTTACATTCAAAATTCAAAATAAGTTTCCTGTATCTCGCCTCTCGTATCTTTTCCATATTCTAACTTCTAAATTCAAAAAGATCTCTCCACAGGGTCGAGATGACTGGGAGATTCAATGACTTTGCTACATTTTAAAACTGGCAGCCATTAGCATTCAAAATTTAAAATAATGCATTCTTGTTTTCTGCTTCTAGTTTCTTGACTCAAAAAAGATTTCTCCACAGGGTCGAGATCACATCACTTTTACATTCAAAATTCAAAATAAATTTCCTGTCTCTCTTGTCTCTTGTCTCTTGTCTCTTGTCTCTTAAAATCTATTCCTTATCTTTAACCAAAAACAGGCTTATGAATTACTACATCTTAACTTATCACCTTGTGGATTCTTATTTAGAAGAACGTGGTAAGTACCGCGAAGAACATTTGGGTATGGCAAAAAAAGGCCAGGAAAATGGGGAAATCGTGATGGCCGGTGCGTTGGATAATCCTGCAGATAAAGCTGTTTTTATCTTTAAAGCTGCATCTGAAGAAACTGCCAAGAATTTCGCCGAAAATGATCCTTATTATAAAAACGGACTCATTAAAGAATATTCTGTTAGAAAATGGAATGTGATTATTGGCAATCACGACTAATAAGTAAACTACCTCGGGGCAAGCCCACGAAGCATTCAATAGACATAAAATTTCAATTCCGAGGCATCCCGATAGCTATCGGGACGGGGTATTAAACCCTTTGGCGATGCCAATAAAAAAATGACACTTAGAAAAATAACTTCAATAGCTATCACTGCCTTAACTCTTTTTGTGGCTTGCAAAAACAAGAATAACAGCCCATCACAAGAAGCTGAAAAAGAAGTGAAAGAAGTACAGGCTAATACAACGGTAGATAAGGATTCGATTATCACTAAATTGGAAACCAGTGCTATTAAAAATGACCCGAAATATATTTGCTATACTTTTGATGATAATAAAGAGAAAAGAATCTGGATTGAATTTGATGAAAATGATATCGCCCAAAAAGTAAAATATGAAGGGCAACAGGAAAGTATTCATCTAAAACATACTAAAGAAGAATATTCTGAAGGTGGAGCTCATCCTACAATTGTTAATTATTACGACGAAATTTATAAGGACGAAGTAAATGGAACTTATAAACTTACTCATTCTGGAGTTTGGGATTACGTTACGTATATAAGAGGAAAAGATGGAAAGAAATTTCATTATACCATCGACCATGATCAGAATCCTTATGGAAATAAACCCTGCTTTTAAGCTTACTCTGCTTTAATGACAATCGGCATTTTAAAGGCTGTAGAAACGGGAATACCGCGTTTACTGGCTGGATATATTTTAGGCAAAGAATCGATACTTTCTCGTAACCAGTTCTCAATTTTTGGTAATTGATTGGTCACTGTGCTATCGATAGCTGAAATTGAATCGATCTCTGGTTTTCCGGTTTTAGTGACTTCAAGATAAATGTAAATCGTGTCGTCGATACTTTTGCTTACTACTGGCTGTTGTTGCTCTAAATAGGCATAAATGTTTTTGGCCACGGCAGTTTCGAAACAATTTCTGGCAGCAATCAATTCGGTTTCCTGCTGGCATTCTTCGAATGCCGGATATTCATCGACTTCCTTCCAATTAAGGGATTTTGATTCCTGTTCCAAAACCTCTTCTGAAGAAATCTTTTTGGTTTCAAAATTACAGGAAATCAATATCAAAGCTAAAGCTGAAAAAAAACTCCATCGGGCTATACCTTTTTTATATTTCCCACAGTATTTTTTTTGCAGTGAGAAAGGTGTTTTCACTTCCTCTTCTCCATTTTCAAGTAAACTTCTTTTCATTCAATCTTCAGCTTCTGGCCTCAAAAATAATCAAATTGCGCTTAACCCCAAGATTAGATGATTTTTATACTATTTTTTTGTTCAGAAATATCGCTGGTATCTGCTTCAGCTAAAGAATCCTTCAATTGATCTTTTTCATTTTCTTCAGAAGCTTTTTCAGCTGCTAAATGTTTCTTTTTCTTAAGATCGCTTATTCGGTTTTTAGTAAGATACAGCATTCCTTCAGCTAAATAATTTGGGTCTTTTTCGTAGTACTTATCCCAAAACGCCTGGTAATAATTGATTATAGTATCGATATCTTTAAAATAATTATCACCCGCCACGGCACGCTCGTACATTGCCCTTATATGATCTGGATTTTCTTTTAAGGTTTCTTGAAACCAATCGAATGCCTTTTTGTATTCTTCCAGATGCTTATAAGTTAATGCCAAAGAAAAATATTCAGCGTCCATAGGCTGATCTTTAATTTCTATGGCCATTAATAGATGTTGTTCTGCATGCTGAAAATCTTTCGTTAATGAATACATTTTTCCTAACAAAAAATGTGTCGAAGAATTTCCGGGTTCATATAACAAAGCCTCCTTATAATTTTCAATAGCCTTATCAAAATCACCATCTTTATAGTAAGCGTAAGCCAATTTGGTATGAATAAATTCATTTCCCTGTCCCAACTCAATAAGCTTTTCGTAATGCGGAATAGCTTCGTAAAATACCGCCATTGCTGAATAGGTTTGTGCAGTTATGGAAAGTAGCGAAACATTCTTCTCATTTTTGGATAAGCCCATCGCTGTATACACCAATGCCTGCTGATAATCTTTGTTACGAAGACTTTCTTTGGATAATTTATACAAAGCATTTTGGTGATATTGGTCGAATTTATGCGTTTTTTTGAATAGATCTAAAGCCAGACTATCATTACCCATTCGCTCATTGGCCAGCCCTCTGGAATAATAAAATTGCGCATTTTCAGGATAACGAAGATTTAGGTTTTCATACAAGCTATCAGCTTTCTTTAATTCATTTAAACTTAAAAGTGTTTCTCCATAATTTAAAGCGGTAAGTACTCGGCTGGAATCTAAATCCAGGATCTTTTTATAGGTTTTTAGGGCCTTTTTATTGTCGCTATTCGCTTTATAATATTTTGCGAGATCGACTAGTATTTTTACTGAAGAAGTATCTTCTTTTTCCATCAACAAAACCGCCTCTTCATATTTCCCTACGGCATATAAACTATCGGCAATTTTGGCATTGGATTGTGCGGATAGATTTTGGAAAGTGAAAATTCCTACACATAACAGTATTAAGCTTCTCATTTAGCCCCTCCATTTAAAATAATTGGTAGCGAATAAATCACATTTACTTTTTCAGACTTATGTTCTCCCGGGATAAACTGCGGAAGCGCTTCTACAGCCTTAACCGTGGCCATTTCTAAAGCTTCACGATCATTGCCGGCATTAATCGCCCTTGCCCTTGCCGCTTCGACGTTTCCTGAAGCAGAAATTTTAAACTGAACAACAATTCGTTGCATCTCTTTATTTTTCAGCTCCTCACTTAGATTTTTATTGATTTTGTCATCAACAAAATCGCTGATCTTTTGCACGGTACATTTTTTTTGGTCTGCTTCTGCAACATCTTCACAGCCCTTAAAAAGGGGAATTTGATCTACCACGGCAAAAGGTATATCTATCGGCAGATTTTCGCTGTTTTCAGTAATTCTTTCAGTGGGGACTACTGTACTATTTTTGTTTGCTTTGGAAGTTGATATCGCTTCAGAGACCTTATTTTGAATCGTATTTGCTGAAACATTGGCCACAAAAACCAACATGGCAAAAGTTAACGGAATAGCTATTAAATATTGAAGTTTAGCCAAAGAACGGCTTTGTTTTTTTTGTATCATTTTGATGCGTTTTTTTAATGATGAATTATTAAGAAAATGGCTGGAAAAGATAAGATCTTCACTACCAAAATTTGCATTTAATAAATGCTGAAAATAGTTAGATTTCGAAGTCTTTTTTACCGACTCGTTATCTGCAAGATACTCGTGGATCATCGCAATTTTAGACTGGTAAACGTACACCAATGGATTAAACCAAAAAATGATCTTAAAAACCTCAAAGAATAGCAAATCCAGGCTATGTAATTGTTTAGCATGCACTTTTTCGTGCACCAGGATCTGATCTCGCTCTGATGCTGAAAGCTCATTTCCCAGAAAAATGGTCTTAAAAAAGGTAAAAGCAGTTTTTGTTTGTGGTAGCTGGATAATCCTAAATTGCTCTTCAGTACTTTTAAGGTTTTTAGTAAAAAGTGACTTCAATTTAAACAATTTCAAACTTAATAGAATAGCGCTTATACCAACACCAGTCGCATAGGTTATCATCCACCAGTTTATAAAAGCAGGCTTCGAAATTATCGAATTTCGGGATGCTTCTATTTTAGTTTCCGGGGCGGTCAGTTCTAAAATTTGTTGTGCCTTAAAAACGCTAAGCCGTTCTGGTGAAATCCAATCGTAAAACAGATTAAATTTCAGTAACGGTAAAATTAACGCCAAACTAAAAGAAAGCAATAAATACCAACGATTATAGGTGAAAAAAGTGGTTCGCTTTAAACTAACCTCGTACACCAACCAAAATAACAACTGGAATACAATAACCTGAATACTATACTGCAACATCTTTTAATTTTTAAGTGAAAACTGCCCGAAAATGGGCAGTCCCATAGTTCTTCTTTATATTATTTTGAAGCCGGTGCTGGCGGCGGCGGCACAGAACCATCTGATTTTCCGGCTACTCCAGAAGTATCCCCTCCATTTTGGAAAGCAATTGGCAGCGAATAAATAACACTTGCCGCTTTTCCTCTTTGCTTACCTGGCGTCATTTGTGGAATGGAATTCACCACTCTTTTGGCTTCTTCTTCTAATTCTGGCACCGGACCTCTGGCTTTTATATCACGAATATTTCCAGTTTCATCTATTCTAAACTGTACGATTACTCGCCCAATAGCTCCTTCTTCTAACACTCCTTTACCAATATCCGTATTAAACTCTTCTCCAACAAATTCCATTATTTTTTGAGACATACATTCCTTACGGGCCTCATTACTTTTTAGATCTTCACATCCAGGAAAAACAGGAACTTGTTCAATAACAGCAAAAGGAATGTCCATATCACTGTTAGCCGGCTGGCCTTTTAAATTTTGAATTTCATTTTCGGTTAAAATATCTTCTATGTTTTGGCCATTTTTCATTTTTGCTTCTACCTCGTTTAAAGCATTAATTAAGGCTTCTTTTTCTTTAGAAGATAAATCGTCTCTAGTTTCTATACTGGCAATGATCTGGTTAAAACTTTCCGCAGGACTTTCTTTTGTAATTGTTGCTTCTTCATCTGAACACGAAACATATATAAGCATCATAGCTAACAAAGGAACCACAAGTAAAAACTTGAATTTTGCGATGGTTTTTGATTTTTGTTTTTGTAACATAACTATTCGTTTTTTGATTAATGATTGATTAAAAAATTGATTGGTAAATGAGAGATTCTGAGTATCAAAAGCGCTATTAAGCAACTGATTGAAATAGTATTTTTTAGAAGTTCTTTTCACAACGGCTTCATCGGCGATAAACTCATGTAGTGCCGCTATTCGATGCTGAAAAATATACACAAACGGATTAAACCAGAATACTACTTTTAGAACCTCGAAAAAGAGTAAATCCAGACTATGTTTTTGGGATACATGAATAAGTTCATGTACCAAAATTTGTTCGCGTTCTTCTGCTGAAATGTCGCTTCCCAGAAAAATGGTTTTTAAAAAAGTAAACGCCATTCTGGAATTAGGAATTTCAACAATCCTAAAGTCCTTTTTGATTTCAGCTTTAAACTGAAATAGCTTTCCTATAACTCGCCATTTTTTTAGGAATAAAAGCAGACTGGTTAAACTACCCAAAGCATAAATTACCAGCCACCAGTTTATTGTATTTGCCTGTTCGGCTTTAATATGAACTGTAGGCAACTGTTCTACTTGCGACTGGTTAGCGCCGATAAAAATCTCGGGTAATTTTATAGTATTACTAAACGCCGTAATGGCCGATGCGGGTACAACTTCAGATAACGCGGTAAAACTTGCGAATGGTAATACTAAGGATAGTACAGGTGTTAGCAAAAGATACCAACGGTTTGCAGTAAAAAAGGTTTCTTTTTTTAGAAACAATTCATACACCAGCAAAAATGCCAGTTGAAAAATGATCATCTGAAGTACATACTGTAACATGATTATTTATCGTCTTTATTAATTTCTTTTAAAATGGCCTCTAAATCTTTAGTGTCCATTTCGTTTTTCTTCATAAAAAAGGAAACCATACTTTTAAAAGATCCATTAAAATAGTTGTTAATAAGTTTGGTCATACTTTGGTCACTATAGGTGTCTTTCGCGACAATAGGAAAGTAGATGTATCCTTTCCCCTTTTTACGATGGTCTACAAATTCTTTATTTTCCAAAATCCTTACAATGGTAGAAACCGTATTGTATGCCGGTTTTGGTTCGGGCATTTCCTCAATAATTGTGGCAACATTGGCTTCTTTTAATTGCCAGAGAATTTGCATAATTTCTTCTTCTGCTTTTGTTAACTGCTTCATTGTTTTTATTTTATTGATAGGATCTTTTGGATTATGGATCCCTAAATACGCTATGGCCTTTTAGAAATAAAATGTAATACAAAGACCTTTTGTACAGTTTTGATTGAAATTATTTTATTGATTGACAATGCTAATATAAACTAATTATTTAGTTTAAACTAATCTGTTAGTTATAAAACTATAACTTTAACATTCTGGCAGTTCTCAAAAGAACCTGCTAAACCGTTCTATAAATTTACATTTCAGTTCAACTTTAATAGAAAACTAACATAAATAGTTTGTAAAAGTTCTATCTTGACTTACAAATTATTAGCGCTATAAATACCTGTTATGAAAACTTTGCGAGACCCGAAGCTATTAGACTCGGCGATAGAAAATCTGGAAGAATTACAATCAAAATTCAGCCACAACAAACCGCTTATTTTTTTAGATTTTGATGGTACCCTGGCGCCAATTGTAGAAAACCATGAAGATGCCGGGATGGATGAGGAAACCAAAAAAATTGTAAATGAATTATCTAACAACTATGCGATTGCCGTAGTTAGTGGCCGTGGTTTAAGCGATGTTCGTGATAAAGTTGGGCTTGCCGATATTTATTACGCCGGTAGTCATGGTTTTGAAATTGCAGGACCTAACAATTTTGAAAAGGATAATGAAGAGGCTGAAAAAATGCTTCCGGTTTTTGACGAAATAGAGCAAAAACTTCAGCAGGAATTAAACGATATAGAGGGTGTTCGATTTGAGCGTAAAAAATTCACGCTGGCCATCCACTATCGCCAGGTTACCCAGGAAAAAATATCAGCATTTCATAACATTATAGAAAATACGATTGCAAATTACCCAAAACTGCATAAGGGAGATGGTAAAAAAGTAGTTGAAATAAAACCGAATATCGACTGGCATAAAGGAAAAGCAGTTAATTTTCTACGGAAGGAATTAAGCGATCAGGAAAATCCATTTTCAATTTATCTGGGGGACGATACTACAGATGAAGATGCCTTTAGGGAAATGGAAAACGGCATTGGGATCTTGGTGGGAGAACATGGCAATGATTCTTATGCCGATTATCGCCTGGAAAGTATCACACAGGTGAAGCAGTTTTTAAAAGCTTTACTTTAAAACACTCGATTTCTTAAAATAAACTTAGTATTAAAATTGTATAACTTAAGCCATAAATTTTAGCATGACGATACTTCTTATTACGCTATCTGTTATTTGTCTAGTCGTTGGTATAATTGGTAGCGTTTTACCGGTTTTGCCCGGCGTTCCAATTAGCTGGCTGGGACTATTATTTTTTTACATTATACCGGGGATCGAAGTTGATTATTGGTTTTTAGGCATCACACTGGTGGTCGCTATCGCGATGTATGCCCTGCAAATTATGATTCCGGCCATGGGCACCAAAAAATATGGGGGCAGCAAAGCAGGCATGATTGGCACCACCATTGGTCTGGTTGTAGGGATCTTCGCTCCTATTCCTTTTGCGATTTTAATTGGCCCTTTTGTTGGTGCTTTTATTGGTGAAATCGTAAATAAATCTGATTCTAAAACTGCATTGCGGGCTGCTTACGGTAGTTTTATAGGCTTTTTAGCTTCTACTTTTATGGAATTTATGGTCGCGCTAATTTTCTTTATCCTTTTTATCTATAAAGGATGGAGTTACAGGGAATATCTCTTTAGTTATTAAGTCTTAAATATATCTGGGGATCGAAACCGTAAATGTTGTTCCTTTATTTTCTTCGGAATTAATGTCAATTTGCCCTCCCATTTCAAGCACTAAATGTCGTACAAGTTTTAATCCAAGTCCATAATGATCTTCACCAACCAAGCCTTCTTGAGCTTGCATTGATGAATTCATAATATCATCAATAGCTTCTTGCTGAAGAAAGGTTGATCCATCTTCAACCTCTACACTAAGTTTCGCAAGGTCTGAAGTGCTGCTGTTTTTTAATCCTATAATCACTTTAATTGCTGAACCTTCATTAGCATAAGTAATAGCATTAGAAATAAGATTCCCAGAAATTTGAATGATTTTTTGTCGTGAAAATTTGAAATTGTGATTTCCCGGCAACAATTCTATATGTAGTGAGACATTTTTAGCTGTTGCTAAACCATTATACAAATCCAGTAATTTATGCTTTAATTGGTTTATCGTAATACTGGCTTTGGCATATTCTAAAAAATCATTGCTGTTTTTCTCTAAAATATCACTAATGATATCCAAAAGCTCTGTGCTGCTGTGCCCAGTGAGCTGCAAATACTGTTTTAAAACCGTCACCTCATTCTCATCTTCAGCGAGCTTACTTAATCCTAAAATTCCACTTACGGGACCTCTAAGATCATAGCCCAGTTCCCGTTGTGCCGAATGCATATCGTGAAAACGACGATTAACATCGGCCATTTTTTTCATTCCTTCCAGTTTTTCAACAATTTCAGCACCAATAAGCTTTAGGGCTTGCTGCTGATTTTTATCCAAACTATGCCCAACCTCATCGATAATACAAAGGGCACCAATGGCATTTCCTCCCGAAGTTCGTAAAGGCACTCCAAAATAATAACCATACTTTTCACCAAGCGGGACATTAAACTGTTCGCTATCCCTAAAATTTTTCACTTCCAAAGAATCTTCTTCTCCTATGGTATATTGGCAAACCGATTGTTCCCTACGCATTACTACAGGCCCCATACCGTTGGCTGCAATAGACCACTGCCAATAGGAATCTAAAATATTCACTAAAGACAATTCGGCTCCCGTAATACTTGAAGCTAATTGCGTTAAATTTTTAAACATTTCCTGTAGGTTCTGGTAATCCAGATCTAGTTGAGAAACTTCGAGAATTCTCTTAAACTCGGCTTCAGAAGAATCGTTTGGTCCTATCATACATGTGGTCGAAAATCAGGTTAAATTACATATTTTCAATCAAATAGACAACCTAAATCTTTTTAGGAGAAAGTTTCGTCCTTTGCTTAAAATTAAAGCATTAACATCTATAATTTTAGAAAACACCCCTTATAAAAGCCTATATCGAACCCAACAAAAACCCTTAACATCATAAAAAACAAATACTTACACCAAAAAACTTAGAACAGGAGGTCTTCTTAAATGAAGAGATTTTAATATTTAAGAAATAACTATCAAAATATAAAAAAGTAGGACAAATTATTTCTTCCAGCGTTTGCAAATATCCTGGAAGATACTATTCAAGATAATGATAAACAACGAAAATCAGTACCGTTTCTAATTTTAAGGAGTATCTTCTTTAATCTTTTCTACTGACTAAAAGTAAGTAGCCAATCTAAAATATAAGGGGCTAATAACGCGGTAATAATACCATTAAAGCACATTGCTAATCCGCTATAAGTTCCTGCGGAATCACTAATTTCAAATGCTCTTGCCGTACCGATACCGTGAGCTGCTGTACCCAATGCCGTTCCGACAGCTTTATTGTTTTTCACTCCTAATTTTTGAAGTATAAATGGTCCAAAAGCATTCCCTAATATTCCGGTAATAATCACGATCCCGGCGGTAATCTCTGGAATACCTTCAGTTATTTTGGTGATTTCTATAGCAATAGGCGTTGTTACTGATTTGGATGCTAGCGACCGACTAAGAATTTCAGGAGCATTCCAAAGCATTAAAAATAGTATTACCGAAAAGATACCTACAACACCACCGACAAAAACCGAAATAAGAAATACGCTTAAATCCCTTTTCATTTCCTCTAATTTCTCATACAAAGTCACCCCTAAAGCAACCACCGATGGTCCTAAGAAAAAACTGATATACTTCGCGCCGTTATTATAGGTTTCAAAATCAATATTAAAAAGCAGCAACACCCCAATGATCAATACCGCTGAAACCAAAACCCGATTAAAAAGGACAAGATTAAATTTATCTTTTAATTTCCCCGAAAGAAAGTAGGCGACTAAAGTGAGGGTAACTCCAAAAATAGGAAGGGCAAAAAATGCTTTCATTTTTTATCCAATTTTTGATAAATCGCTCCGGTAATATAAAGCGATAACAATGTACTTAAGATCATGGCAAGGCTAACGGGAACCCAATACGCTGCAATAAGATTCACATAAACCATTAATCCTACTCCGTATGGGATAAAGAAAACCATCAGGTATTTTACCAAAAAATCAGAGGCTGGTTTTACGTCCTCCAGCTTTATAAGTTTAAAAAACAAGGCCAAAAAAATAAGAAGCATCCCAATAATATTTCCTGCAATAGGAATGGCTAAAAAATAATGGATCAATTCTCCCAAAAATAAAAAGCTAAAAATGTATATTAAAGATTTAAGCATTATTCATAAAGATCATTTACATCTGCATGATGCAATTCTACAAGAAAATCTGCGATTTTGGTGGTGACCGCTTCAACAAACTTTTTTCCTTTTTCGGCTGTTGCTTTTTTAGGATTTCCTACTCCAGTATCTCTGGTAACTTTTGTCCATTGCCGCTGGCTACTCACCCATCCTTCTCTTAAACCTTTTATTTTATAATTTTTAGCGGCTCCATCGCCAGCTTCTTCCAATGGTAAAACAAGATGTGGTTTTAAATACATCACTACCGATGTTTCTAATTCTCCAGCATGGTCACCGGGATCATCAAAATAAGATTTAGCATCTAAAGCCTGAAACCAGTTTAACGTACAGGTAAAAATATCTGGAAACGCTAAACTTAGTTCCCGTATCATTTGTTTAAAATGATTCCCACCGTGTGAATTAAAAATAACCAGCTTCTTTATTCCGCTATGATTTAATACCTGGGCTACATCTTTTAAAATCGCATATTGTGTAGAAGGATTTAAATTCATACAAAAAGGGATATCCATTTGCCCGGTATTTACCCCAAAAGGAATGGTGGGCAGCAATAATACTTTACCCCCCTTCTCCCAGGCTTTACGGCAGCTTTCTTTGGCTACGCCATCGGCTTCGATATTATCGGTTGCATAGGGTAAATGATAATTATGAGCCTCGGTAGCGCCCCAGGGTAAAATAGCTATTTCGTAGTGCTCTTCTTTTACTTTTTTCCAGTTGGTTTCTGCAAGGATATAGGGTTTCATAAATTATCAACTTCTAATTAAATATGAATTTACGATATATATTTCCAAATAAATAATTGAAAAACAAGGTTTTTTTTATATAATACTTAAGTTTACATCGATTAAGAAGATTATATAAAAACAAAGCATGTTCGATTTTATAATTATTGGGGCGGCACAGGCTGGGCTTGCCATGAGCTATTACCTTAAAAGGTCTGGCTATCAATTTCTTATCTTAGACAAAGAAGAAGAAATTGGTGCGTCCTGGCTTAACCGTTGGGATTCCCTAAAATTATTTACTCCAACAGAGTTTAATCATTTACCCGGTATGGATTTCCCTGCCAAAAAAGGACATTATCCTTCTAAGACCGAAGTGGCCAATTACTTTAAGAGCTATGCTGAAAACTTCGAATTTCCAATTCAGTTAAATACACTGGTAACTTCCATAAAAAAGGAAAAATCCATATTCTTTATTGAAACAGAGCAGCAGCAATTTCAGGCTAAAAATGTTATTGTAGCTACCGGTCCTTTTCATATCCCGTACACCCCGCCATTTCATAAAAAATTAAGTGCTAAAATAGTCCAAATTCATAGTAATTATTATAAAAACCCCGATCAATTACAAAGTGGGAACACTTTGGTCGTAGGTGCGGGGGATTCTGGTTTTCAGATCCTGGATGAAATTTCAGCATCAGGACAAAAGACTTATTTTTCAGGTGCTACAGATGTAAAAGTACTTCCGCAGGAATTTCTGGGCAAAACTTTGTGGTGGTGGTTTTCCAAAATAGGATTTTTGAGTTTTAGTAAAAACTCCTGGATCGGGAAAAAAATTAATAAAAGCAGGCAGCCTATTATTGGTACCGATGTGAAAGAGATTTTATCCCGAAAAAACGTAGAAGCCGTTGGAAAAACGATTGACGCCGAAGATGAAATTATTTCTACCGAAAAAAAAGAGCTCTCCGATATCAGCAATATCATCTGGGCAACCGGCTACCGACCTAATTTTAGCTGGATAGAAGGCTTAGAGCTTACCAAAGAGGGCTACCCTAAACATCAACGTGGTGTTAGTAACACTAAAGGTCTTTATTTTATAGGCCTCCCATGGTTACACACCCGTGGATCTGCAACTTTGGGAGGCATTAAAAATGATGCGAAATATTTATTTGATTTTATAGAAAATTAAACTTCGTGACGTTTATAATTTTCGGTTGGCAACACTAAAAACGGGATTTTTACATTGTATGCCACCTCGTGTACAAGAGAGCTAAACAACAGCTTTTCTATAAACGTATGCTTGTTTTTAACCATCACCAGCATTTCTATAGGATTTTCCTTTTGGTACTCCTGCAAGGCTTCCATAACGCTGTCACGGTTAATGCGCCCAAAAATATAACCGTAATCATCAAAATATTTTTGAAGTGCCTCTTTAGATTTCTGCTGTTTCTCGTCCAGATCTTTACCAAAACTCACGTTTAGAATATGGATTTTTGCCTCAAACTGCTCTGCAATACTTTTTAAAAACCATAAATCGTATTCAGAAAAGTCTAATTTAAGATCGTTAGGAAACAAGATGTTTTTTGGTTCTTTATAAGTGGCACCTGCTGGAATGGCCATTAAAGGACATTTAGCCACTTTAATAGCGTGAACAGTGTTGGTACCAAAAATAAGTTCGCTACCACCTTGCGCCCCTTCGGTACCCATAATAATCAAATCGATAGCCTCTTCGGCCACACGATCTTTAATCTCTTCGTGCAGCATTTTAAAGGTAGAAACCAATTCGAATTCATGAAGCTTATTTGGGAATTCTTCTTCAATTTTCTTTAAAAAACGAGATAAATTTTTAAGCGAATTCTCTTTATATACGCCATACAAACTGCTGTAGATAATAAAATCGGCATTATACAGCGTATTTAGAAGAATAAATTTGGTTCTGGAATTTTTAAATAATTGCAATGCATATTTAATGGCATTATAAGAATTATCTGAAAAATCGGTTGGCAAAAGCACAGTTCTCATAACTACTAATTTTATGACTAATTTACAAATACTAGATCGTTTGAACTATGATTTTAATCATAATAAAACGCCCCTAAATGGAATCCTGATTAGGATTTAAAAAACCTACAATTAACAGGGTATTATGACCAAGGATTGATTTTATCTTTAATTTTTGTACAAAGCCAATATTATTTTAATGGAAAGAGAAGCCATAGATACCAAGAATAAGCATAATCCTTTTAAACTTTCACCCAAAGGCTGGTGGGAAGTTATAAAACAGGTTAAAAACGAAATTAGTGCAGATAAGGTAAGTATTGTTTCAGCCGGAGTTGCCTTTTATGCATTTTTGGCCGTTTTTCCCGCAATTATGGCATTAATCTCTTTGTATGGATTAGCTACAGATCCACAGGAAATTCAACGGCAGATTAACGAACTCTCGGCAATGATGCCTAAACAGGCTTTTGAAGTTTTACAGCAACGTGTAGATGTGTTTTTAGAAACCCACGGTGATCAATTAGGCTGGGGAACCCTGTTTGGGATCCTTTTTAGTATCTGGAGTGCCAATAAAGGTACCAATGGTTTATTAACCGGTGTAGATATTGCTTACGATACCATAGAAGATCATAATATTTTTAAACAATATCTAATGGCATCTATTTTTACCATAGGCGGACTCGCCATGCTTATTTTGAGTATGACCTTAATTGTAGGTTTTCCGGCATTGGTTCATAAAATTGGATTACCTGAAAGCCTGGAAAATTTAATAAGCTGGTCTCGCTGGCTCATATTAGCCTTTTTGGTGAGTATTTTTTTATGCTTAGTCTATAAATTTGCCCCGGCACGCCCTAAACCCGCAACAAGATGGGTCATCCCGGGAGCACTGTTCTCTACAATTGTTTGGTTAACGGCCTCCTATGGATTCTCCTTTTACGTGAGTAACTTCGGAAATTATGGTGAGGTTTATGGTTCTATCTCGGCAGTTGTTGTGCTGTTGCTTTGGCTTTACATCACCTGCTTTATTATTTTATTAGGTGCCGAAATTAATACTGAAATCGTAGATTATTTAATCGCCGAAAAAATTGAAAAAGAAAAGGATTAAATAAAATATCATCAAAAATCAATGTTCTAAAATTTAAAAATGTTAAAAATTAAGCGTTAAAAACAATAATTTACTAAATTACAAGGTGTTCTTTCCAAAGTTGATAATTATGAAAAATGATGCTTTTAACGAAACCCTTATTGAATACCGTGTAGCTAATTTTGTTGTTGCCAATCATCTTACCTATCAAAAAAACAAAAAAGGAAAATTGCTAAGTGATAAAAAACTAGAGTGTAGAAGTTTTAAAGCAAAGTTCCTAAAATTGAAGAAGTCAAAGATTCCCAAACATTCCATTAGTGCTAGTCCGGTGGTATTTACCTGTGGCTTTAAAATGATTAAAAACACTTCTTATATTCTAAATTAAATTATAATTATTTTTGTGTTCAACTTTATCACGTTATCTTTAAACAAAAGTTGAATAATGAAAATTGCTGAAAAAATTAATCTATCTGAAAGACAGATCGATAGGATCATTGCTATGGCCTGGGAAGATCGTACTACTTTTGAAGCTATCGCATATCAATTTGGACTTACCGAGAAAGATGTTATTAAATTTATGCAGGAACAAATGCATCCCAAAAACTGGAAAAAATGGCGTGCCAGAGTTCAGGGTAGAAAAACAAAACATCAAAAGCTTAGAGATTTCGAAACGGGACGTTTTAAGAGCAACCAGCAGCGCCAAATTACCGGTAATATAATCTCTAAAAAGAAATATTAATCGCCATGGCTCCAGAAAAAGATTACAACCTGTCTTCACTAGACCTTTTTTTGAATAAATCTTCAGAGCTCTTAAGGAATCTGCAGGTACAGCAATTGCATCCTTTAAGTAGCATGGATATTTTCGCTGATTATTCAGATAAAATAAAAGAACAGGCAAGACGCAAAACTGAAATGAAATCACTACAGCTTTTTGCTAAAAAATTTAACTGGAATACCTCCTTAAATTTTATGCTGGAGAAAGATTATGAAGCCCTTGTACTTACAGAAAGTGACCAGACCATAGTTTGGACAAATAAAGGTTTTAGTAATATGACCGGATATCCGGCTAATTTTGCCAAAGGGAAGAAACCAAATTTCCTACAGGGCAAAAATACATCTGCCATCACTAGAAAAAAGATACAAAATCTGGTAACTTCAGAAAATAATTTCTCTGAGATCCTGGCCAATTATCGTAAAAACGGAGAGGAATATCTATGTAAAATTGATATTTACCCCATCAAAAATATCGAACAGCAAGTCACCCATTTTCTAGCACTGGAAAAAGAAATTTATGAATATTGAAGAGCGAATTGCACAATCTACCACCAGTCTTTTTAAAGCCGTTTTCCCAAATACCACTAATCATTACGACACCCTTTTTGGTGGTACCGCCATGCAAATGATGGATGAGGTGGCTTTTATCACCGCAACGAGATTTAGTAGGCAACGCATGGTAACCGTTAGCAGTGATCGTATAGATTTTAAAAAGCCAATCCCTGCCGGAACATTTGTAGAGTTAATTGGTAAAGTAACCAAAGTGGGGAATTCCAGCTTAAAAGTGAGTGTAGAAATTTATATTGAAGAAATGTACTCTAATCATCGTGAACAAGCCGTAAAAGGAGAATTTACTTTTGTTGCCATCGACGAGGATAAAAAACCGGAAAGTCTGAACATATAACCGTAAAATATAAAATGAGACTGTCCATAAAGTTTATTTAAAGACAGTCTCATCAATAGGGACAAAAAAGTACTATTTATTCGGTATAAAAATAAACTGCCGAAGCTCCAGCTAAACTTTTATTCATCTTTGGTGATTTATTTCCGCTAGAAGATCTCGCTTCTGTAAAGGCTAAAACTCTCCCTCCTCCATTAGCTACTTCAGCAATAAATACAGCATTATAGTTCGCATCATAAGCTACATTTACAGGATTTCCTAACTTGGTATTTCCACCACTTATCCGCATTTGATCATCGATAGCAATCATACCACCATCCATCGTTGCATTAAATTTATTATCGAAATTGGTAATAACGTGAAATGCTCCATCTGAATCTGAGGCAGCATCACCAATATCAGTCATTACCATGGTTCCCTCATCATAATCCAAACCATGTGTTCTTACGATACCTTCAACTTCTATTGTTTTAGTTGCTGAAGCTTCCGTATCTGTCATATACGCTGAAGAAAAATTGGAGAAAACCGCCAGCTTATTGGTGGTATCTACCACCGCATACAAATCGTTCCCTACAAATTCGATTCCCCAAACTTTAAAATCTACCGTTACCACGTTTCTTAATTGAAAACCAAAAGAAGTCTTGGTATATATAAAAAATCTCCCATCGGCGGTAGTATCGTCACCATCCACATCTGCATTATCGGCTACAACATAGATATTACCATTTACGGCAATATCTCGCGGACTTTGTAAATCTGAAGAACTCGAAAGATCAATATCAATATTCACATCGAGACCGGTTTCTAATCCGTCGATTCCTAAATAACTTTCTAAACTCGTCGAAGAACGGGAAGCGATAGTAAAAGAATCGTCACCACCATCATAATAAATACCTTCAGCATCTTCTGAAGAGGTTTTATAAGTCATCTTTTTAGAACTATTTATATCGTAGCGGGTCACCGTTCCATTATGACTTGTGGCATAAAGATGTGCTGTTCCCGATGTTTCCACAGGATTCTCACCTATATTATCATCATCACTACAGGAAATAATCATAGCCCCTGCTGCTAACATAAAAATTGGTTTAATAAACTTTTTCATAATTAATTGAGTGTTTTGTGCTCTCAATATTTACGCAAATATGCTAATTATAGTTTTTTAAAACACCCCACACAAATCAACAAATACACATAATCGATTAAATATCAGTTTATTAAAAATAAACATCACACAATCTTTAACTTAGTTTTATTAAAATATTAAGAGTGTTTTACCTGTGATTAGATAAAAAAATTGCGTCATTCATACCAGATAAAGGAAGTTTAAATCGATTTAAATGATTTGGTAGATTATATGATAGTAAAAGACAAAGTCGCTTTAATTACAGGAGCAAGCAGTGGCATAGGTAGAGCTATTGCGATTAAATTATCTGAAGAAGGCTGTAAAATAGTTTTAGCCAGCAGGAACATACAGAAACTGAAAGAAATTCAGCAAAATTTAGTCTCCGAAAGTATAGTTATCGAAATGGATGTAAGCCAGACCGAGAGTGTGGCCAAAGGTTTTAAAAAAGCTATTGCAAAATTTAAAACTATAGATATTCTGGTAAATTCTGCCGGGGTGATGCCATTAACCTATTTAAAAAATCGACATCTGGATGAATGGCTGCAAACCATCGAGGTAAATGTAAAAGGAACGCTGCGTTGCATACATGGCGCTTTACCTTATATGAAAAAAAATGAAGGAGGTCACATTATCAACATCTCTTCAGTAGATGGTAAAGAAGTTTATAAAGGCGGGGCTATTTATGGCGCCTCCAAATCTGCCATTATCACTTTATCCAAAGCAATGCGAATGGAGTTATCCCCAGATTATAATATCAGAGTTACCTGTATCGAACCCGGTACTGTAGATACCAGCCTAAGAAATAATATTACAGATGAAGAATTATTAAACGATAAAGATTATAATAATCCTTCTGAACCAAAATTAGAAGCCAAGAATATTGCCGATGCGGTTCTTTATGCACTCTCACAACCGGACAGTGTAAATGTGAACGAACTTCTTATCAAACCAACAGGAAAATCTTAAAACTCAAATAAAAACTATAAATTCTATGAAAAATCAATTGAAGAAAACCGGAAAATGGGCAGCAGGATATCTTGCCGCAAAAGCAGGGAAAAAAGTAGTTGCAAAAAGCGGTATCGTAGGCTTGGGAATTGGCGCTGCAGCAGGATTAGGATACCTGGGCTATAAACTCCTTAAAACCAGAAAAAATCAAAACGATATTAGTCAAAATTATCATGAAATTAAGGGAGAAAAGAAAATTGTGATTTAAAACTTACAATTTCGATTTACAGATTCAATTAGTCTTGAATCTGGGTTCGATTTTACAATCACAACTTAAAATATAGAACAAGCCGGAAATTCCGGCTTTTTTTATGATTACTTTTTAAGCAATGATTGTATATTTATTGAAAATACCACCTATCATGAAAAAAATCATACTCTTATTTGCAGGATTGGGCCTTTTAGCTTCCTGCAAAAATACCAGTGAAAATCAGGAAACCGAAGAGAATAACCTAATCGTTTCTACAAAAACCGGAAAAGTTGAAGGTTTCCTAAATGAAGACAATTCGGTTAGAAAATATTTTGGAATTCCTTTTGCCCAACCGCCAGTAGGCGATTTACGCTGGAAAGCCCCGCAGGATACAAAAAGCTGGAACGACACCTTAAAAACTACAGAATTTAAGAATAAACCGGTACAAGCGAATGTTTTTGGGGATATGAAATCCCGTTCCAACGGAATGAGCGAAGATTGTTTATACCTAAACGTATGGACACCCAAAGAGGCCGCTGAACAAAAACTTCCCGTTCTGGTTTATTTCTATGGCGGCGGATTTGTTGCCGGTGATGCTTCAGAACCTCGTTACGATGGCGAAACTATGGCTAAAAAAGGCATCGTTGTCGTGACCGTAAACTATAGATTAAACATTTTTGGTTTTATGGCCCATCCTGAACTTAGTAAAGAAGCTTCCTATAATGCTTCAGGGAATTACGGATTATTAGATCAGCAAAAATCATTGGAATGGGTGCAGGATAATATTGCTGCTTTTGGTGGTGACCCTAACAAAGTAACCATTGCAGGAGAATCTGCCGGCTCTATTTCTGTCAGCGCTCAGATGGCTTCGCCACTCTCTAAAGACCTTATTCATGGGGCGATTGGGGAAAGTGGTGCCGCGATACACCCTACGCTTGCACCGGTTGCTTTAGAGGAAGCTGAAAAAACCGGACTTGATTTTGCGGAAAAAGTAGGTGCGAAATCTCTGGCCGATCTAAGAGCAATGAGTACCGATTCTATTTTTATGCTTTATCAAAACTCCGGAAGATTTGGTTTTCCAGCCGTAATCGATAATTACTTTTTACCAAAACCTCTCCCTGAAATATTCGAAGCTAAAGAACAGGCACAGGTTCCATTACTTTTAGGCTGGAATTCTGCTGAAATTCCCGGGATGGCCTTCATGCAAGGCTTAGAAAATACCCCAGAAAATTTCACAAAAAAAGTAAAAGAAATTTATCCTGAAGATTATAAAGAAGTATTAGATCTTTATCCAAATAATACTGAAGAAGAGGTAAACTATTCAGCCACCAAACTAGCTTCAGATCGTTTTATCGTTTATAGTACCTGGAAATGGTTCGACCTTCATCGAAAAAATTCAGATGCCCCTGTTTATCGTTATTTATATAGCAAAATAAGACCTCAGTTAAACGATCAGTCCAAACAACCCGGTCTTGCCGGCGGGACTCAGGAAAAAGATAAAAGTACTCCTGAAGCTCCAAAAGCAATTGGCGCTCCTCATGCTGCGGAAATCGAATATTTTATGGGGAATTTAGACCGAATAGAAGATTACGCCTGGACCGATGAAGATTATAAGGTTTCAGAAACTATTCAGGAATATTTAGCGAATTTCGTTAAAACCGGAAATCCTAATGACGAAAATTTACCGGAATGGACAAAAGCTGAGGCTAACGATGAAACACCTCCTGTAATGATCCTTGATACTGAATCTAAAGCAGAGAGTGCAGAAGACGACAAACGATTTTTGTTTTTAGATAAACAATATTCTAAGTAAACTATCTCGGGGCAAGCCCGCGAGGCATTCGATAGAGACAAAATTTCAATTCGAGGCATCCCAATAGCTAACGGGACAGGGTATTAAACCCTTTGCGGCGCCATAAAAACATTTGTTCTTACCCAAAAAAATCCTCTTTACAGAGGATTTTTTTGGGTAAGAACAATAGCATCAAATTTAAATAAGTAGATTAAAAAAATTAATGTCCGGAATGAATCATAATATGGTATTGTCATCCTCAAGATTTTGTTTTTTTAATGTATTATAAGGTCCCAAATCAATTCCGATAGCTATTGGAAGAAATAACGAAAACAACAAATTATTACTCATTATGGATAATAAAAAAAATAAACTTAAAGCTTTTTCAAAATCATGTTAATTATATATTTGTACAATAATCAATCTTAATATTTATGAAAAGAGCAATAAAACTTTGCAGTATCATTTTTTGTGCTTCCATTTTATTCACCTCTTGTTATTCCTATACAACCGTAGTAGGAAAAGGGGCACAAGGGAATCAAAAAGTTACTCAATGGAATCATTACCTTATTGGCGGTTTAGCCCCAGTAGGTGTCTCTAATGACAAAGAAATGGCCGGAGACGCTGAAAATTACACGGTGCATACCGAAATGAGTTTCATTAACGGACTAGTTTCAACATTAACTTTTGGAATATATAGCCCAACAACTACAACAGTAACTAAATAAATTTATGGCCAAGAGTTATAAGCTTATAACCCTTGGCTATTTACTTTTTATGATAAAAAAAACAGCCTTCTGGATTTGTGCACTCGTAAGTCTTTACCTTCTTATAAGTTGTATAGCAGTAATCATTGAAGTAATTAAAAACGCTACAAGTTTTGGCTTAGGAGTGCTCACAGGTAAAATTTTACTTTTTATAATTTTTGTGGCGCTAAGTATCTGGTTAAAACGAAAAGCTTATCAAAAAAAGTAAATTTTAAAAAGAACATTTATCACATAAGCCTTTAACTACAAGATTAGCATCGGTAGCTTTAAAACCTTTGGGAAGGCTGATATTTGGAATTGTTTGATCTGTTAAGCATTGGGTTTCCCCACATTTAGAGCAGTGAAAATGCAAATGCAATTTATCGCTCACTCCATTTTCCCCGGCAGTTTCTAAAGCAAATTTGGCAATACCGCTACCATCTTCAATTTTATGCACCAGGCCTTTTTCTTCAAATAATTTTAAACTTCTAAAAAGGGTCGTTCTTTCTGTTTGGCCAAAAGCGGCTTCGATATCATTTAAACTCATCGCCAAAGATTCTTTAGCCATAAATTTATAAACCAAAAGGCGCACCGCGGTAGGGCGAATTCCCCTGGCTTTTAAAATAGTTTCAATTTCTTCCATAGCATAATTAATGTGAATGGCCACCTTCCCCTTTATTCATTTCAGCCTGTAGATAATACGCATTATTTAAGGCAAATTTTGCTCTTTTATCCTTAGGTTCCATAAAGGTAATAGTTATCCAGTTGTTATCCTCTATCCCCGTTTTAACTTCTACAGGAGTAAAACGCCATTTACCATTATTTTCTTCTGCCTTAAAAATAAAATCCCGGTTATTTTCGGTAAAAACAGCTTCGGTTGGGATAGCTTCTGTAGGATGATATTCATTAATAATCTTTCCGGTAAGGTACATCCCCGGGATTAAGTTGTTGGGTTTGTCTTCAATTTCGGCATGAATATGCACTGCTTTCGGGTTTTCTTCAAACACCTGCCCTACTGAGATAATCTTCGCCATCATTTCTAAGTCTGGCCGCGACTTTAAAGCGAGCCGCACCGATTGTCCAATTTCAACATTTTCAATATCTTTTTCAAAAACCATTAGATCGGCATGAACATCTTGGGTATTTAATATTTCAAAAAGTTCGGTTTGGGCAGAGACATACTGCCCAATCTTCACATTTACCTTTTCTACCGCACCACTAATCGGACTCAAAACCGGAACCTTTTCTGCTAATTTCCCCTGCGATACCCGATCTGGATTAATATTAAGTAAATGTAACTGCGCTTTTAATCCGTTCATGGCCTCTTTTGCATTCTGAAATTCGGTTGTCGTAACCTGAAAACTTTCTCCTGAAGCCACACCGGCATCATAAAGCTTTTTCTGGCGCTTGAATTCTTTTTCTTTAAGCTGAAATTGATTAAACGTATTTAAAAATTGTGTTTGGATGGCCACAATATCAGGATGCGAAATATACGCGAGTACCTGTCCCTGTTTCACCTGATGCCCCTCAATCACATTGATACTTTTAATAGTTGCGCCGTACACCGTAGTAACTGATGCTTCATTTTGTGGCGGCACCTCTAATTGCCCATTAGCCGTAATCATACCCGCCATATTCCGCATCTTCACAGTACCTAATTTAATGTCTAAAGCATCAAATTGAGAGGTACTCATTTCAACGCTTTTTAAAGCGTGTTGATTTCCTTCAGATTCCGCGTTAATTTCAGTTTGATCTCCATTTTCAACATGCTCTTTAGATTCCTTATTTCCGCAGGCCGCTAAAACACCAAAAAGCAGCACACTTAAAATTGTATATAATTTCATTGTATTTTATAATTTCAGATTTTTAAATATCATTTCCCAGGTAAAATTTCATTTCAGCATAAGCCAGTAAATAGGCTTTCACAGCTTCAATCGCATCCAGCTCGGTTTTTAAAGCCTCTTCCAGGTTCTGAATAAAAGCCACGTAATCCAAAGCGCCTTCGTTATAGGCCAGTAACGCTCCTTTTCGCTGTTCTTTGGCCACATTTAAAGCACCATCCTGATAATACTGCCAATTCACTTTCCAGCTTTCATAATTTTGCTGCGCTTGTTGCTGCTGTACTAAAAATTGCTGATTTTTAAAATTAGCCTCTCTATTTACAATCTCGGTTTCAATCTTTGCAGCCCTGGCATCTCCATAGCTTTTACCACTTAAAAACGGAATAGAAATCCCTGCCTGATAGCTATAAAAACCATCTGTTCCCTGCACTTCCTGCTTGGCATACTGTAAATTCAACTTTGGTAAAAATGCGGCTTTTTGTTTTTGCAGGTTTGCCGAAGCTACTTCTGTTGCCTGATTTGCCGTACTTAAAATTGGATGATTTTCAGTGCTATTTTCTTCGGAATACTGAAGAGGCAATAGCTGTATCGCTGAAGGTACCGTTTTAAGAACCTCAGCTCCCAGCCATAAATTCAGCTCGCTTAAAGCATTCACATAAGCTGTTTTAGCCTGTTGCGTTTTCACCCGAATCTGATTTACCTTATTTTGGGCATTTAATTGCTCTAATCTGGAGATGGCTTCCACTTCGTAACGTAAGGCTACCGCTTCATTAAATTTCCCGTACATCGAGTCTAGCTCTTTATATAACTGAAATTTTCGCTTTGCCGCATAGGTTTTGGCCCATAATTTCCGGATTTGTCTGGCCACTTCAATTTTGGATAAATTCAGTTCATTTTCAGCTAATTTCAATTTTTCTTTTTGAAGTTTTAAAGCTGAAGAAATTCCGAAAACATCAATATTTTGCTGACTAACGCCTATCCTGGTGTAAATCCCGTTACCGTCTTTAAGCTCTTCACCACCGGTAAAAATGCTTGTTTTACCAAAATCCCAGGCATTCTTTTTTAAAGCCTGTTGCTTGTCTATTTGTAAGTGTTTGTTTTTTAATAAAGGATAATTTTGAAGTCCTAGTTCTACCGCTTCATGCATGTTTATTTCAGGAAATATTTCATTTGTATTTTGCTGGGCATTAGAAAAATTAGGCAGTAAAATCGCCAAAAGCAATCCTGCTGTAGCGACTTTATCCTTTTTTATGCTGAAATTAAAAACACCCTCTTCCACCCACTTATACAAAATAGGTAAGACAAATAGCGTTAATAAGGTCGAGGTCAATAAACCGCCAATCACTACCGTTGCTAATGGGCGTTGCACTTCGGCTCCTGCCGAGCTTGAAAAAGCCATGGGTAAAAAACCAAGAACATCGGTAAGGGCAGTCAGTAAAATTGGCCGAATTCTTCGTTTTGTTCCCTGTAAAATTCGTTCCTTTAAATTATTGTTTTCTCCTTCTTCTTTTAATTCATTTAAACTACCAATTAAAACGAGTCCGTTTAAAACAGCGACACCAAAAAGCACTATAAAACCAACCCCGGCCGATATGCTAAATGGCATCCCACGTAGCCAAAGAGAGATGATCCCGCCAATGGCCGCCAGCGGTATCGCCATATAAATCATTAAAGTTTGCCTAAAGGACTTTAAAGCAAAGTAGATAAGAATAAAAATAAGCAATAACGCAATAGGAACTACAATTTGCAATCGCTGGCTTGCCCGCTCTAAATTCTCGAAAGCACCACCGTACCTTATAAAATATCCCGGCGGAAGATCGAAATTAGCATCTAACTCTTGCTGAATATCATGAACTACAGATTTTACATCCCGGTCTCTGATATTAATCCCAACATAGGTTCTGCGATTGGTGTTATCCCGGCTAATTTGCATTGGTCCCGGCTTATAGCTAATACTGGCCAGTTCCTGTAAAGGAACACTGCTACCATCTGGTAAGTTGATATACAATGCTTCAATATCTGATAAATCCTTACGGTTTTCTTCCTCCAAACGGAGCACCAGATCAAATTTTCGTTCGCCCTCAAAAACAACTCCGGCTTTAGCCCCGGCAAAAGCCGTTTTTACCATTTCATTTACCTTTTCGATATTTATTCCATAGCGAGCCATTTGGGCACGATCATACGCTATAGTAATTTGTGGTAATCCGGCAGTGGCCTCTACTTTCATATCGGCAACGCCATCTACGCCGGCAATTACACTCCCCATTTCCTGTGCTTTTGCGGCGAGAACGTCCAGATCTTCACCGTACAGTTTTACGGCAATATCTTCTCTAATTCCGGTAAGCAACTCATTAAAACGCATTTCTACAGGCTGGGTAAATTCGTAGCTTACCCCGGGAATTTCACTTATCGTATGCTTCATTTTTTCAATAAGCTCATCTTTACTATCTGCCGAGGTCCATTCAGATTTCGATTTTAAAATCACAAAACTATCGCCTATATCCATGGGCATGGGATCGGTTGGGACTTCAGAAACTCCAAATCGCGTCACGACCTGCTTTACTTCAGGAAAATTATCTAGCAGTAAATTTTCGATTTTTGTGGAAGTGGCAATCCCTTCATTAAGCGAACTTCCCGGTTTTAAGATCACGTGAAATGCAAGATCGCCTTCATCTAACTGCGGAATAAACTCCCCGCCCATTCGGCTAAAAAGATAGCCTGCAAAAACCAGTAATAATATTGCGCAAGCTACGATCACTTTCGATCCTTTTAATGCTTTTTGAAGTAAAGGCTCGTATTTTTCCTGAAGCCATACTATGAATCGATCTCCCCATCCTTTTTTATCGGACTTTCTATTTTTAAGGAACAATGCCGAAATCATCGGCACATAGGTAAGACAAAGGATCATGGCCCCAAGCATGGCAAAGATGAAGGTAAGTGCCATTGGTTTAAACATTTTCCCTTCCACCCCTTCTAAAGCCAAAATGGGTAGAAAAACAATTAAAATGATGGCCTGACCAAAAAAGGCAGAATTCATCATTTTTTTGGAGGATTTGCTCACCAGTTTATTTTTCTGATTTTGATCGAGTTTTTGTTTTAAAGATTTTTGGCTAAAGATAAAAACGGTACTCTCTACGATGATAACCGCGCCATCTACAATAATCCCAAAATCAATAGCTCCCAGGCTCATTAAATTGGCCCAAACATCAAAAATATTCATCAGGATAAATGCAAAAAACAAGGAAAGCGGAATGGTAGAAGCTACGATAAGCCCCCCTCTAAAATTCCCCAGTAAAACCACCAAAATAAAGATCACGATAAGTCCACCTTCCAGTAAATTATTTTTTACGGTAGCGGTGGTATTCGCTATTAATTCACTACGATCTAAAAAGGGTTTAATATGAACCCCTTCTGGAAGGGATTTTTCGATTTGTGCAATACGGTCTTTTACATTTTTGACCACTACATTAGAGTTTGCTCCTTTTAGCATCAAAATACTTCCGCCCACAGCTTCACCATTTCCGTTTTTTGTAAGCGCTCCATACCTAATGGCATTTCCCATTTGCACCCTGGCCACATCGCCAACGGTTATTGGGAATTTCTCATTTTTAATCACAATATTCTCGATATCGCTTATCGAGGTCACCAGGCCTTCACCTCTAATAAAATTGGCACGGTGATTTTTTTCGATATAGGCACCTCCAGTGTTTTGATTATTAGATTGTAGCGCATTAAAAACTTCAGCAATGGTAACATCCATCGATCGCAAATGATCGGGATCTATAGCCACTTCATATTGCTTTATTTTACCACCAATACTATTCACCTCTACAACTCCGGGAACCATGGCAAACTGGCGTTTTACAATCCAATCCTGGATGCTGCGTAAACGGGTAACCGAATATTGATCTTTAAACCGGGGATCGACTTCCAGAGTGTATTGATAAATTTCGCCCAAACCAGTAGAAATGGGTCCCATAAATGGCTCTCCAAATCCTTCCGGTATTTCTTTTTTTACTTTAGAAAGTTGCTCTGCGACGAGCTGCCGCGGTAAATAAGTACCGGCATCATCATTAAAAACAATGGTAACCACTGAAAGTCCGAATCTGGACACCGAGCGGATTTCTTTTACTTCAGGGAGGTTTCCCATGGCGACTTCTACAGGATACGTCACAAACTCTTCGATATCTTCTACCCCTAAACTCGGTGCCTGGGTAATGACCTGTATTTGATTATTGGTAATATCGGGTTGCGCATCTACAGGAACTTCCTGCATGCTCCACAAACCGCCGGCAATAAGAACCAGTGTTAGCAGCCCGACGATAAATTTATTATTGACAGAAAAGTCAATGATTTTATTAATCATCAGATGATATATTTTTAAATTTAGAAATAGCAATTGAATATCCGCAATAGATCATAATGAAGTTTGTCACCCTGAACCTGCCCCTCCGGCAGGCGGGCTTGATTCAGGGTCTCATCACAATAGCTTGATTTTTAATACAGTTTGAGATTCCGGATCAATTCCGATAGCTATCGGAACGGAATGACGAAAAAAACGAACTATTACAAATCACGGATAATCAAAATAGCAAACTAACTCAGGGCAAGCCCATGAGTCATTTATTAAAATTTAAGTTAGCATTCTTTAAAAATGGATCTAAAAATCCATAAATCTGAATTAAGCTTGTGGAGGCGGGATATATTTGGTGGTAAACTGCGAAGTTTCCTTATCCAGATAAATAAAAACGGCGTTTATAGCGATGGAAACCGACTGCTCTAAAACCGGATTACTATACACCATAATATGATTATGGCAGCACTGGCATTGGCAAAAAGGAGAACATAAATCTGCTGAAGCATTATGATCATTATGTTGCTGTACAATAAGATCACCATCCTCAAAATCGGTAGCCGCATCGGCGCAAGGCATAACGCTTAATGATAAAAAAAGTACAGATAATATGATTGCTATAATTTTCACTTTACAAATATAACGACATTCTTATGCAATGCTATTGCAATAAATCGAAAGGAATAATAATTTGAGGCCTCACTTCCCAAAACCCCTTAAAGTTTTGATAAATTCCTTAAGCCTCGTAAACATTGCTATGTAAAGGCTTTTAATTTTTTTATCTTTAAAAGAAAACCTAACTATGAAATTTTTTATCAATAAACCCGATAATGTAGTAAACGAATCTATAGAAGGATTACTTACCGATCCTAAACTTACCAAACTAGATACTTTTCCTGAAGTTAGGGTGGTGACCAGAAAAGAGATCGACAAATCTAAAGTGGCCATTATTTCTGGCGGGGGTTCTGGTCACGAGCCCATGCATGCCGGTTTTGTGGCTAAAGGAATGCTTACTGCCGCGGTTTGTGGAGATATTTTCGCTTCCCCATCTGTAGATGCTGTTTTGGCTGCTATACTTGCCGTTAGTGGGGAAAAGGGATGTTTGCTGGTGATAAAAAATTATACCGGAGACCGATTAAACTTTGGCCTCGCGGCTGAACAGGCCAGAGCACTGGGTCATAAAGTAGAAACCGTAATTGTTGGCGATGATATTGCGCTAGGAGAAGATACGCAACAACGCGGTCTTGCCGGCACCTTACTGGTTCATAAAGTTGCAGGACAACTGGCCGAAGAAGGAAAATCTTTAGAGGAAGTAACCAAAGCAGCAAAAAAAGTGGCTAAAAGCGCAATCTCTATCGGACTTTCACTTTCTGAAGGTCAAAAATTCAACAATCCTGAAGAATCAAGATTGGATAAATCTGAAGCCGAATTAGGTTTGGGGATTCATGGGGAACCGGGAGTAGATGTGATAAAAATGGACGAAGCCGATGCGCTGGTAAAAAAGGCCGTTGATAAACTAGAAGAATATCTTCCCGATGAAAAAAAAGATTATGTATTGCTTTTTAATAATCTGGGAAGTGTTACCCCCCTCGAAATGAATTTACTGGTACACAGCTTTGATAAAACCGATATTTCCGGCAAAGTAAAATATATGGTTGGTCCAACGGCAATGACCACTTCTTTAAATATGAACGGTTTCTCTATAACGTTACTCAAATTAGATGAAGAAATCGAAAAAGCGCTTTTAGAAAAAACCGATACTCCAGAATGGCGAATTAGAGCTTATGCCAAACCAAGCAGTACTAAAAGTCCCGAATTGCCAAAAACCATGCAATTTGAACCTTCTGAAAATAAAAAACATCAAAAAATTGTAGAGAGCATCGCTGATTACCTTATCGAGATGGAAAAGGAAATGAACGATCTTGACGAGAAAGTTGGTGATGGCGATGCAGGATCTACTTTTGCTGCTGCGGGTAAAAAGTTTAAAAAGATTTCTTCGGAATTGCCTTATGCTTCGCTACACAAATTATTTACCACCATTGGCCGTGTTTTAGCGAGAGAAACCGGTGGTTCTAGTGGTGTATTATTATCAATGCTATTTACCAAGGCCGGAAGCAGCCTTGAAGATGATGAAAATATCGGAAAGGCTTTATTAAGCGGATTAGAAAAGATGAAATCTTATGGTGGTGCCGAACAGGGCGATCGTACCATGATCGATGCTATGCAACCTGCTTTTGAAGCCTTAAGCGATGGAAAATCGGTTAAAGAGGCCGCGGAAGCTGCCAGAAAAGGAGCCGATGAAACCGCCAATATCACTAATACCAGTGCAGGGCGTAGTTCTTATTTATCTGAATCCAGTCTTGAAGGAATTCCAGATCCCGGCGCTGAAATGGTAGCACGCGTATTCGAAAAACTTGTTGATATTGTTTAAAATCGGAATAAAAAATCTAAGTAAATGATCTCAGGGCTTACCCATGAGATATTTCATCTCGATTATCAAATAAAATGGCATCAAAAATTAATTTGATGCCATTTTCTACTAAAAATACTGCACCTGGGCTCTAATAATATCCAAAACCAACCAGGTACAAGCATCAACAAAAAAACTAAGTTTACTAATGTATCATCAATAGCATACAATAGCCTATTCCCATTTATCTTTTAATAGTTTGATATAATAACCGCCCACTACACTACGTGCCTGGAAACCTCTCTGGTCCCCGCTACTGGTATAATGCCAGTCACTCATAGGTACCCGGTTTTTAGTTTCTACAGCGAACTTATAAATTGGATCTCCAAAATATTTAAAAGTTGCATCGTCTCCCAAACTTGCCGTCCAGTACACCCAATCTGATTTTGTATAATCTGCTCGGTTGTCTAAAGGAAGTCCGTATTTGTTTTGTTTCTTTTTATAATAAGCCAGTTCAGTATCAAAAACTTTCTGTGGGAAAATTTCCAGATCCATGACCTTATCCCAAATCAGGTTATACTTTTGGCTCCACGTACTTTTATCATCATAGGTTAAGGCATAGTGATCCCCTGCATCTGCAAGTTGCATCCACGCTTTGGCCATATCTCGGGCTTTGGCGGTATATTCTTTGGCGACCTCTTTCTTCCCTAATTTATCGGCCATATAAGCGTAACTGCCTACTCCCATAATTGCTTTTACCGCAAGATTGGCATTACGTGCCAGGTGACCGGAAAAATCATCGGTAGACAATTGGTTGGCCGGATCTAAACCGGCTTCGGTTAAATACGCTGTCCACTCGGTTAGGCTTTCCCAATGTTTTTTCGCATAATCGGCATTGCCTTCAGCCATAACGATTGCTGCGGTTAACACCACCATATTCCCAGATTCTTCTACGGGCATATCTTCGCCATACGTTTGCCCGGTGGCAATTGGATACGTTCCTAAATCGTGCGCCGGGAACGGTTTTTTCCACTTTCCGCTTTCGGAATAATAGAAAATCCCATTAAGCATTCCTTTTAATAGCTCTGGATTGTAAATTAAAAATAGCGGCGCCGATGGATAGGTCACATCTACCGTGTTTATGGAGCCATTACTAAAGTTTTCTTTAGAAAGGAAAAGAATCTCCCCATCAGGGCTTTTGGTTAATTTATGTGCGGCAATGGCCTGGCGATAGGCGATCTCTAAAACTTCAGCATATTTTTCGCCCCCTGCTTCTACACCATCTTCATAAAGGGCTTTATTAAACTCTTTGCAATCGTCTAAAATGTCATCGTATTGGGTATAGGCTTTTTCCAATTCGGCTTCAATCGTATTCTTTCCATCGATATTCCACCAGGGGCGTAGTTTTTTTCCGAAGTAATTAATTGAATAAATATCATCGTAACCTAACATGAGCATGTATTCTTTTTCTTCGGAAATCGTCTCTTCAGCAAAAACAGTATTCAGCATTAAATTAGTGCCTTGTGATTTTGATTTTATACGTTTTCCTGAAGCAAAGCTTGCGGTAACCTCTGAAGCTGCGGTAACCGACTGACTGGCGTTTGCAGATTTTGGCACTGCGAAATACATGTAGCCCCAGTCGATCCTTAAATTATCGCCTTTTTTCTCTAATATTGGCTGCGCTACCGTCCCGGCTTTTAAGAAATCTAAACTTTTGGTACTTCCTTTTTCTGAAATTACTTCCTGGCTGGATTCGTTTACAGCAATTGCTGAAGCTGCTCCCAGATACACCTGGACTTTATGGGGTTTTCCATCATTAGGCCTGGTTTTTACTGAAATATACGAAACCGGACGCGCCATAAGATCTAAATCGTCCATTAATAAAGGCGAAGTAAAAGTAAGATTTATAGCTACACCACCGGCTTTAAGCATATATTCGGTTTGGGTAGCTCTAAGATCCAATCCTGTTTGTTCTGCAACTAAAACCTTAGCTTTAGTACCCTTAACTTCAACCAAGCCGGCATCAAGGAAGCGCCCGCCGGCAGTATTTTTTATATGAATAGCCAAAACATTGCCCTTTTTCTTCAATTTTTGCTGAACAGCTTTGTCGATTTTTATATAGTCAAATTCGTGATTCCACCCTTCTTTTTTAAAGATCTGTTCCCCGTTTAAATACACTACGACATTATCGTCGTGATGAAGTTTTAGGTATAATTCATCGAATTTGGTCGATTTTAGATCGAATGCTCTACGGTACCAGAGATCGTCACTTGTCCATTTTGTTTCATATTTACCATTATCACCAAAAGGGGCTTTTTTAGAATTCCAATTTTTATCGTTAAAATCTGGTTTTTCCCACCCAGATCCGGGATTAGATTCGGTGATCTTTACAGTATAGAATGTATTGTTCGCCGCAGGTAACACCTCTTCATAGTTTCTGGTCTCGCTGCCTAGAAAACGGTAGGTTGTACCATCTACTTTTATAAGTCCAACCAGGCTCTGCTCGCTGCCCGTCCAGTGAACGGTTGTCGATTCATTAATTTTATCGCCAAAAGACCAGATGCTAAAATTAGGATCGTGCGCAATTAAGGGATAGGCTGGTGCTTGTCGTTGCTGAGCGGTTAAAAAACCACTAACCAAGAAGGTAAAAGCGAATAAAAGTTTTTGTGGCATCGTTAGGATTTTGATTCTTTTAATTATTTGTGGTGGAAAAATGATACTCGGATATGGTGTGATAGGTGTCGCCTGGCTCTAAAATAATCGAAGGGAAATTCTCCTGATTTGGTGCATCTGGGAAATGCTGGGTTTCTAAAGCAAAAGCTGTTCTATAAGCGTCTTTTGCGCCAGATTTAAACGTGTTTTTACTTTGCATAAAGTTGCCACTATAAAACTGCACTCCGGGTTCTTGGGTGTACACGTCCATCACAATTCCCGATTGGTCGCCGGTAAAAGTTGCAGCATGCTTCATATCATTATTTCCATTCGAACTTCCCGTCGAATTTGCAGGCTTATTCAGTACAAAATTATGATCGTAACCACCCCCATTTTTAAGCTGATCGTTTTCTGTATCAATTCGTTCGCCTATGCTATGCGATTGTGTAAAATCGAACGGAGTTCCTTTGACATCCTTTAATTCTCCTGTAGGGATCAAACCCTCATCTACCGGCGTAAACTGCTTGGCAAAAATCTGTACCTTATGATCTAAAATACGACCGCTACCTTCACCGTTTAAATTAAAAAATGCATGGTTGGTCAAATTTACCGGTGTTGCTTTATCTGTAGTTGCTTGATACTCCATTTTTATAGTTTGAGCGTCTGTAACCGAATAAGTAACCTTTACCTCTAAATTCCCGGGGAAACCTTCTTCCATATCTGGAGAAGTATAAGTTAATATCAAGGTTTTATCATCTGGCTGCCGGGCATCCCAAACTACATATTGAAATCCTTTGTTGCCGCCATGCAGGGTATTGCCGTTATTATTGGTTGGAATAGTATATTCTTCATCGTTTAAGGTAAATTTACCTTTGGCTATACGATTTCCTACACGACCTATGGTTGCTCCAAAATAAGGTTCGGTGGCATTGGCAAAACAAGAGACACTGTTCATCCCTACCACGACATCGGTCATCTTCGCATTTTTATCTGGAACCCAAAGACCTACGATCCTACCTCCATAATTGGTAAAAGCAACTTCTATATCAGCATTTTTTATCCAGTATAGTTTTACTTCTTTGCCATCAATGATCGTATCGAATTTTTCCTTTTCTAGACCGTAAGAAGCCTCTCGATAATCTTTAAATTTGGTATTATCCTTTTCGGTTTCAGTATTCTTTTCTTTACAAGCCAAAACCAGTAAAATTAATAGGATCGCTAAAAATATATTTTTAAAATTTCTCATGATTACATCATATTTACTCGATAAGAGCCTAAAGGCTCTTGTGCCATCACAATCCCGATGCTATCGGGGCGGGATCGGGCTTTATTGAAATAAAAGTTTCTATTTATTTTATAAAATTATAAACAATATTCTACAACAGCTAAATCTATTTAGTTTTTCACAAAAGTCCCGACGATGAAACCTAATCTTTATTCAATTTTTTAATCAGATCTACTTCGTCCTGGCGATAAGGGGTACCGTCTTTTCTGAACACATCATGAAACCATTCGATTGGCTCTCCTTTTTCTATTGGAGTATCCCAGGCGAATATGGTATTGGTCTTGCCGTTTACCAGTCCCCAGTTAATCGCACCAATATTTTCGTTTTTCAGCATAGGTAGCGTATTCGAAAATCGGCTGTTTCTGGTTCTCGCCATATATTCGGTGCAAATCATTGGGCGACCATGCGATTTTAAAAGTTCGATAACCCTTCGGTGCCATTCGGGTGCTTCATAATCATGATAAGTGATTATGTCTGAATGTAGTGCCTGATAGGCATTTAAATCTTTTAAACCCCAGCTCCATAATCCTGCAGATACCGGTTGTGAAGGGTTAATCTCTTTTGCCCATGTAAATACTTTTTTTAACAGGGGTAAAGATTCGTTTCCTTTATCGCTATTTCCGGGTTCGTTATATAAATCCCACAACAAGATACGATCATCGTTTGCGAAGGTTTTAATGATATCTTTTACATACCCTTCTAATTCGGCAAAATTAGCTGCATTTTTGGAAGCCGGATAACCGGGATCCTGCACCCAACCTGAATTATGTGTTCCTGTTTTGGGTTCTGGTTGTTTGCCCATTTTTGGATCTGCTCCCCAAACGTCGTCAAAAATCACCAATATCGTCTTGATGTTATGCTTATCGGCAATAGTCAGATACTCATCTACACGATCTTTAAATCCCTCTTTATCGGCTTTATACGCTAAGCTATGTAGGTAAACGCGCATGGTGTTAAATCCAATGCCCTCAGCATATCCAAGTTCCCTATCGATGGTTTCAGGATCAAAGGTTTCTGCCTGCCACATCTCTAACTGATTAATGGCGGTACTTGGAATAAAATTAGCCCCAGATATCCAATCATGCTTTTTATACCACTCGGACGCTTTTTCCCGTGACCACCTATTCTTTAATACAATATCTTCCTGTTGAGCAAAACTGTTGATACCAATAAGAAAACTGATTAATAAAATTATTTTTTTCATTTACTATATTTTTTAGTTGCTGTGTGCTTTTGAATTATTTTTCTTCGGAAGGAATTGCCAATATAGTCTTCGTTGAAACCGGAGTTCCTAAATTTGGCGTTCCATCTTTATTCCAACTGATTTTCTGCATTCTGGGAGATCTTTTTCCGCCACAGCCATCTCCTGAATTATCATTGGCGTGATACAGGATCCAATCCTCTTTCCCGTCTGGCGATTTAAAAAAGGAATTATGACCGGGAGCATAAACCCCATTTTCCTTAGACCAGGCAAAAATGGGTGTGTTATGTTTTTGCCAATTTTCAGGGTTCATAAGATCCTCTCCTGTGAGCTGCAATAATCCCAGCGTATAATAATCGGTCCAACAACCACTACCGGAGAATACAATAAAAACTTCTTCTCCGTTCGATAAATATTGAGGCCCTTCGTTTACCAATACGTCAGGGCCACCTTCCCAGCGCGTTTCCCAATCGTAAGTAGGTGTTGAGATCTTTTGTCTTTTTCCTTCCATCGTGGTTGGATTTTTCATTTTTGCAATGAACAAATCCTGACGGCCATTTTCATCACCTTCCCAACCCGACCAGGTCATATATAACTGCCCTTGGTGTTTAAATACATTACCATCAATTGCCCATTTATCGGAAGGTGTAGACAACTTCCCTTTAAATTTCCAACGATCGTTCATTGGGTTTCCTGAAGTATTTTCTAGCACGTACATTCTATGGTTATTGTTATCACCATCGTCTGCTGCGAAATACACATACCAGTTACCATCGATCATGTGCACTTCTGGCGCCCATAATTCTTTCGAATACATGGTATTTTCAGGAGGTGTCCAAATCGTGGTTTTTTCTGCCGTTTTTAGATCGGCCAGATTTTTAGTCTTCCAAAGCACTAATCGGTCTTGTTGTGTATGGATGTAATAATAGTAACCCTCATGGTAAGTGCTGTAGGGATCGGCACCAGAGGTTAAAAGTGGATTGGTAAATGTTTTTTGCTGTGCGAAACTTAGTCCACAAACAAATATTAAACACATAAGAACAATGATTTTTAAACTTCTTATCATTTTGGATATTTAGAAAAGGAAGTCCAAATCGATTAAACTAGTTCCGGAAGCTTCCTGAGGTTAACATGGAGATTATAATTCTAATTTTACAATTGGTGTTAATAATAAGGGCTTCCACTAATAGGCTCTTGGTCCCAACTGGTGCAAAACATAACCATGATTATTTTATCCTATTTAAAGGAAAGAAAATGGTGTCTCCCGTCTGGATGCTTTTTTCTTGAGTCCCACGATTCCTGGCTTATCTAAATTTAAGGATAAAAACAATTCATTATTTAATTATCACCTATTCATATTTAATATTTGACAAATTAAAGATGTATTTTTTGAGATATTCAAAGTAGATTATTTTTTAAAAGATTTTATATGCTATTCCGTTTCATTATTTCATCTAAATTGTTCAAACTTTAAGATTTCATCAGAATTACATCGAATTTGAGACGATATGAAGCTATTTGAGACAAATAGTTGAATGATAATTCTTAATTTCCTCAAAATTGAATGGTTTTAATGAAGAAGATTTTATTCGGCATAATTTGCAGTCTTTTTTTGACCAATTTGGCCACTGCGCAGGAACTTTATTTTAAACACTATCAGGTAGAAAATGGATTGAGTCATAATTCGGTGATCACCATGATACAGGATAAAAGAGGCTTTTTGTGGTTTGGCACCAAAGACGGACTCAATCGTTTTGATGGCTACAACTTTAAATTATTTCATCAAAATAACAAAGACGATAAAAGTATTGGTAGTAACTATATTAGATCTCTTTACGAAGGCAGAAACTATTTATGGGTGGGTACCGATAATGGTCTTTTTCGCTACGATAATCAAAAAGAAAGTTTTTGTGCATTATCGCCTGCCATTACTAAACCCATATTGGATATTGAAGCAGATAAGAACAATAATTTATGGTTTATCGCAGGTGGTACTTTATATTTCAAAAAACAAGGTACATTATCCAGCCTTAATCTAAAATCCTACGATGATTTTTACGCAATTCTGCTATCAAAAGATAGCAATAAAAACATCTGGGCCGCTTCAAGTGAAAATGTCTATCAATACTCTGAGGAAAACAGATCTTTCAAGCCAATAAATTTAGCTATTGACTCCACAGAAGATCTTCCTGTAATTATCACTGCTTTAAAAGGTATAAGTAAATCACAAATGATTATTGGCACCCGGCATCATGGTGCATTTGTTTATGACATTCAAAAAAAGACGACAAAATCACTAATCAAAAATTACAGCGAACAACTCTACGTAAGGGATATCGTAGAAAAAGCAAACGGGAATATCTGGCTGGCTACAGAAAGTGGACTTATCATCTACGATACGAAATCTAAGAACTACACCAATTTCAAAAAAAACTATAACGATCCTTATTCACTTACCGATAATGCACTTTATACGATGACTACAGATAAAGAGGGCGGCACGTGGATAGGCAGTTATTTTGGAGGCGTTAATTATCTACCAAAAGAATTCACCCCTTTTAAAAAATATTTCCCAAAAGAAGGGGAAAATAGTATAAACGGAAATGCCGTAAGAGAAATTCATCAGGATAAAAACGGAGATTACTGGATAGGAACAGAAGATGCCGGGTTAAACAAATTAAACGCTAAAACAGGGCAATTTCAAAATTTTACCCCTAAAAACTCCAATATCGCCCATTACAATATTCATGGAATACTACCACTGGAGAACGAACTTTGGGTGGGTACATTTGAGCATGGATTAGATGTATTCGACATCAACACGAATAAAATCATAAGACATTACGAACAGGTAGAGGATAATCCTTATAGTCTTGGGAATAACTTTATTCTGGATATTTATAAAGGTAAAAACGACAGCGTTTATATCATGACTTCCCTGGGTATCTATACCTACAATCGTGAAAAAGATCATTTTATCCCTCTACAAGGTTTCCCACAGGACTTTCATTACTCCGTTTTCTTAGAAGATAAAGACGGCACTTTATGGGCGGCAACATATTGGGATGGTCTTTATTATTACCATCCAAAAACACGCAAAAAAGGTTATTTTAGATACGATGCGCAAGATTCCACCAGCATTAGCAGTAATGTGATCAACGGCATTTTTCAGGATTCTAAAGGAAATATTTGGATCACTTCAGAAAATGGACTAAATCTTTACCAACCCAATTCTAATGATTTTAAAAATTACAATACCCGGGATGGGCTTCCCAGCAATGTAAGCTACTCTATTTTAGAAGATGATGATGCAAGTTTATGGATTAGCACTTCAAACGGACTTGTTCATTTTGACCCTACTGAAGAAAGCTTTAAAACCTATACTAAAGCAAATGGACTATTAAGTGACCAATTCAATTATAGCTCAGCTTATAAAAATGATGAAGGGCGCATGTTCTTTGGGAGCGTAAAGGGTTTGGTTAGTTTTAATCCCGATGAATTTATCAAAAACACTTACGATCCTCCTGTTTATATCACCAATATTAGTATAAATAATGAAGCCATTAAAGTAGGAGCTGAAAATTCTCCGCTAGAAAAATCGATCACGGAAACCTCAAAAATCACCTTAACATCAGATCAATCTACTTTTAGTCTGGATTTTGCATCACTCAGCTTTACTGCACCAGAAATGACTGAATATTCCTATCGTCTTATTGGTCTTAATGACAAATGGATACCGCTAAAAACGAAGCATAGCGTAAATTTTACAGAGCTACCTTCGGGCAATTATATCTTTCAGGTAAAAAGCACCAACAGCACCGGCGTAGAAAATAAAGAAATTGCCGCTTTAGAAATTGAAGTCCTCCCCCCCTTTTACTTCAGCAAACTGGCCATTTTCTTATACATGCTCGTGTTTATCATATTGTTTGTGCTTTCCCTTAGATACTATCATTACCGGGTACAACGCAAAAACAACAGAAAAATCAAAGCATTTCAGGATGAAAAAGAAAAAGAAATTTACCAGTCTAAAATCGAGTTTTTCACCAATGTAGCTCACGAAATACGTACCCCGCTAACCCTTATTAAAACCCCTTTAGAAAAGCTCATTGGCCAAACCAAAGACCAGCCGCTAATGCAAAAAAGCCTTTCGATTATGGAAAAAAATACCGAAAGGCTAATTAATCTGGTAAATGAACTATTAGACTTTAGAAAGACCGAGATTGAAAATATAAAACTAACCTTTGTTGAAATTAATATTTCTGAAACCCTTAGAAATACCTATACCAGGTTTAGCGAACTCATTCAGGAAAAAGCAGTCGATTTTAGGATGAAGCTTCCGCAGGAAGATGTGATGGCTTATGTAGATGAAGAAGCCATCAAAAAAATTATGAGCAACCTGTTTAACAACGCGATAAAATATGCCAAAAATGAAGTGATCTTAAAACTGGAAGTAACCAATGCTGAATTTATTTTAAAAATTCAAAACGACGGAAGTTTGATACCGCAGCACCTCAAAAAGCGTATTTTCGAACCTTTTTTTAGAACTAATGAAGTTTCTAACCAAACTGGTACCGGCATTGGTTTAAGCCTGGCCTATAGTTTAACCGAATTACACAGTGGAAAACTCATTTTAGCCAATGAAGACAACCATTTAAACACCTTTATTTTAACCTTACCGCTTCGGCAGAAGATGGAATTTAGCTCTTATAAAAAGAAGCCTAAAATTATCGAACCTCAGCAGGAGGAAATTCCGCAGGAAGAAATAATAAATGATCCTGCCGAAAATTCAGGAATATTAATCGTAGAAGACAACAGGGAACTGCTAAAATTTATTGCTGAAGATTTTAAAGAAGAGTATCCCGTTTTTAAATCTACAAATGCTGAAACGGCTATCCAGATTCTTAAAAAAGAGAACATTTATTTAATTATCAGCGATGTAATGATGAATGGAATGAATGGATTTGAATTTTGCGAATACGTAAAAACCAATTTAGAAACCAGTCACATTCCTGTAATCCTGCTTACCGCCAAAAATGCCATGCAATCGAAGATCCAGGGATTAGAAGCCGGTGCCGATGCGTATATCGAAAAACCCTTCTCTTTAGAATACTTAAAAGTACAGGTGAGCAATCTTATTGAAAACCGAAGGCATATTATGGAATTTTACTCTAGCTCGCCACTTTCGCACATTAAGAGTATTGCCCATACTAAAACCGACGAGAAGTTTATTAATAAACTAGAAAAGTTGATTTACGACAATCTCTCAGATCAAAACCTGAGTGTAGACAACCTTGCTGATATTATGAATATGAGCCGTTCTACTTTATACCGAAAGATAAAAGACCTTTCGAATTTAAGTCCTAATGAACTGATTAACATTGCCCGTTTAAAAAAGGCTGCCGAATTATTACAATCTGGGGAATATAAGATCTATGAAATTTCTGAAATTGTAGGTTATAAATCACAAACAAGCTTTGGCCGAAATTTCCAGAAACAGTTTAAAATGACGCCTAGCGAATATATGAACGGAAAACAGCCTATTGAAGAATAGGCTGTTTTGTAAATAGTTCTTGAATGGTTATTTTATTGCCAGCCACCGCCAAGACTACGGTATAATTCTACATTGGCGATTAATAACTGGTTTTTGATATTGATTAAATTAAGTTCACTTTCTAAAGCATCGCTTTGTGCTGAAATTACTTCCAGATAATTGGCATAACCACCTTTAAAAAGCATCCCAGCATCTTTTAAGCCCTTTTGGGTCACTTCTATACGCTCTTGTGCGATAGCATATTCTTCCTTTAATTTCTCCATTTTTGCCAGAGAATTAGAAACATCTGCAATCGCTGTAATAAGATCATCTTTAAAATCTAATTGCGCGATTTCTTTTTTAGATAACGCGACATTATAATTGGTTTTTAGTTTTCTATTGTTAAATATGGGCTGAAAAATAGCTCCGTTTAAAATAGCAAACCCAGAACTTACCGGATCTAAAAATTCATCTAATTTAAACGAATTTAAACCCGCTGAAGCTCCAATGCTTAATGAAGGATATCGTAGTGCATTGGCAACACCGGCATCGGCATTGGCCGTAATAAGTTCATATTCAGACATGGCAACATCTGGACGGTTTTTAATTAATTCTAAAGGCACCCCAGAGGTGTATCTCTCCTGAAATTCTATATCCTCAAAATCGATTTCAATTTGTATTGGTCTTGGCGATCTTCCCAACAAGCGGTTAAGCTTATTTTCCATAATCACATATTGGCGCTCTAGCTGAGGGATCAAGGTTTTAGCCTTTAACTTTTGGGATTTTGTTTGCTGAATGGCCAGCGAAGTAGATTCTCCTGCATCGTATTGCAATTGTACAATATTTAGGGTACTATCGCTTAAGGCATAGTTTTTCTGGGCAACTTCAATTTGCGATTTAAGCCTCACCAGATTAAAATAGGTTGCAGCAACTTCTGAAATTAGTGAAGTTTGCACTGCTTTTTTAAACTCTTTGCTCTTCATAAACTGCGCTCGGGCTGCTTCTTTTTGCCAACGCAATTTCCCCCAAACATCAATTTCCCAGTTGGCCTGTAAAGCAGAGGCATATTCTAAACGCTCGGTATAAAAACTTTCCGGCGGATTTTCACCATGGTTTCTTCTGGCCCGATTAGAGCCATAGTTATTATAATTTTCAGAATAATATTCTCTACGATATTCTGCCGGTCTCGCGTTTAAAGAAGGAAAAAAATTTGCTTTAGACTGTGCAAGCTCTTCCATCCCTATTTCCATGTTTTTCATGGCTTTTTGCAAATCGATATTGTTTACTAAAGCCGTATCGATTAGGGTTTGTAACGTCTTATCGGTAATATAATCTTTCCACGGAATTTCAGACATTGGGATGGTATCAGTATTCACTTCAACAGAATTTGTTGAATCTACCGCCATATTTTGTCCTTTCTCTTCTCCCGTATAAAATTCTGAAGAAATATCATCACCAAAATCCGGGCGTGTATACTCTTCTCCTACTTTACAACTTACCACACAGACCATTGCAAAAGCCGCTAAAGCAGCCTTTGCCAATCCCGCTGAAGGTTTTGATTTTTTGTTTGATTTTATAGTTGAAAGAAAACTCGTTTTCATCTTCGATTTTTTAATTGATTTTGGTTAACTCGATCATCGAGATTAAATGCTCCTGGGCTTGCCTTAGGTAGCCTACTCGGCATAACGTTCCAGATTCATTTTATCATGAAGTACCTGAAATACATAAGCCAGCACAGGAATTATAAAAATACCCAAAACAATTCCGCTTATCATTCCTCCCGCAGTACCAATACTTACCGAGTGATTTCCCTGCGCCGATGATCCTTCGGCAAACATTAACGGCACTAATCCCACCGTAAATGCCAAAGAGGTCATAATAATAGGTCTAATCCTTAATGCACTGGCTTCGATAACCGCATCGAAAGCTGTAAATCCTGCCCTTCGTTTTTGAGCGACAAACTCTACAATCAAAATTGAGTTTTTAGCCAGTAAACCAATAAGCATGATAATCCCAATTTGTACATAAATATTATTATCGATCCCTGCGATATTAATAGCTGTAAAGACCCCAAAAATCCCTACCGGCAATGATAGCATTACGGCTAATGGCAACAAGAAACTTTCGTACTGCGAAGCCAGGATAAAATAGACCAGCAAGATGATGATGATAAACACGATAATTGTATCCCCGCCAGAATTCTTTTCTTCCAAACTCATGCTGGTCCACTCGTAGCTTAACGTAGCAGGAAGTTTTTCGGCCGTAAGATCTTCGATCATATTCATTACATCTCCGGTACTATATCCTTTTGCGGGAGTCACATTTATTTTTGCTGCATTATAAAGGTTGTAACGGTTAACCACCTCTGGCCCGTAAGTTTGTTTAAGTTTTACAATAGTATTTACCGGCACCATTTCTCCCTCATCATTTTTCACAAAAATACTATTGAAGGATTCTGGTGATTCCCTAAACTGAATATCAGATTGCATGTAAACCCCGTACTGCCTGCTAAACCTGTTAAAATCTCCGGGCTGAACCCTACCAAAATAAGACTGGATAGTAAACATCATATCTTTTACGCTCACTCCCATGTTTTTTGCCTTTTCGTAATCGATATCCAAACGGTATTGTGGGAAATTGGGGTTGAATGATGTAAAGGCCTTTTCAACTTCTTTCTGGTTATTCAGGGTGTTCATAAATTCATTTACAATTTGCCCAAAATCCCCTAAATCTCCATCGGCTCTATCCTGAAGCATAAACTGAACTCCGTCGAAATTACCAAATCCCTGTACTGTAGGCCTTGGGTACATATTAAAATCGGTTTCAGGTATTTCATCCAATTTTGATAATAGGTCTTTAATCACTGCCTGGATTTCCTGGATTTCACCACGATCATGAGCCGGATTTAACTGTACATAAGCTAAACCAGAAGAAGGACTATTGGCATTATCTACCACATTAAAACCAGAAACGGTATTTACTCCTTTCACCGCGGGTTGCTGTTGTAAAATCGAATCGGCTTTTCTTAAAGCAACGTTTGTACGGTGCAACGAAGAACCCTCAGGCATTTTCATGGATAAAATCAGGAAGTTATCATCTTCTGTAGGAATAAATCCGCTAGGCGTAATCTTCGATAAAAATACGGTTAGGCCAATAATCACTGCCAAAGCTCCTAAACCAACCCATTTTCTATTTAAGATCCAACGAACGGCATTTAAATATTTTTGAGTAAAACGATCGAAGAAATTGTCGAATTTCCTAAATCCTTTTCTACGTAGCACTTTAGCTTTTCTAAACTGTCTATAATTAGAAATTGCTTTTGCGATACCTCTTTTATCCTTTTTCCTATCTTTTTTTCCGAAGAAAATCTTACTTAGAACCGGTGTTAAAGTAAGCGCATTAATTGCTGAAATTAATACGGCGAATATAATCGTGTAAGCAAATTCCTGATAAAACACACCTACGGGACCACTTAAAAATCCAACCGGAACAAACACGGCTGCTATGACTACGGTAATCGAAATAATGGCTCCGGTAATTTCGTCCATGGCAGAACTTACGGCTTCTTTAACCGGCATCTTATGATGCGTCATTTTTTCGTGTATGGCCTCCATCACCACAATGGCATCATCTACCACAATACCAATAGCCAGCACTAGGGAGAACATACTTAAAACGTTCATCGAAGCGCCTATAATATTTAAGAAAAAGAAAGTACCTAATAAAGAGGCTGGGATCGATATGGCCGTAATTAAGGTGGCCCTAAAATCCTGAAGGAAAATAAAAACCACCAGGAAGACCAAAATAAATGCTTCGACAAGAGTGTGCTCTACCTGGCTCATCGATTCGTCAATCTGGTTTCTCACACTATAGGTGATTTCGTAATGAACATCTTCTGGAAATAATCGTGACTGCTCTTCCAAAATTTCACGAATCCGACCATCAATTTCCATCGCGTTGGCTCCGTTTTGCTGTACGATATCTATGGTTACCGATGGTTTTCCGTTTAATCTATTTTCACTGGTATAGTTAGAAGCACCAAATTCTACTCGTGCGATATCCCTTAAATGTAAAGAGGTTTCGTCTTTAGTTTTAATAACCAGATTTTCGTAATCTTCAGGCTGGCTAAATCGCCCATCGTGCTTCATGATAATTTCAAAAAGCTCTTCTGAATTTTCTCCAAATTTACCAGGAGCCGCCTCGAAGTTTTGATCTTTAATCTGATTATAAACATCACGTGGTGTTAATTGGTACGAAGCCATTTTCTGCGGGTTCAACCAAATTCTCATCGCGTAATCACGCTGTCTTAAAATAGAAGCTTCAGCAAGTCCATCTACACGTTTTAATTCCCTACGAATATTAATTCTGGTAAATGCGTTTAAGAAAGTTTCGTCGTAAGTTGGATCATCACTATAAATATTGATCGTCATGATACTCCCCTTCATCCTTTTTGTAACTGAAATACCTGCTTCAGAAACTTCTGGTGGGATCATGGAAGTAATGGTAGAAATTCGGTTTTGAATATCTACAGCGGCCAGATCTGGATCTGTACCGGGTTTAAAATAAACGGTTACACGTCCTCTACCCGAGTTTGTTGCGGTAGAGTTGGCATAAGACATATTTTCTGTACCGTTAATGGCTTCTTCGATAGGTAATAAAACCGATTTTGCAACAGTTTCTGCGTTACCTCCTGGATAATATACCTGTACACTAACACTTGGTGGAGCAATTTCTGGAAAACGTTCTACCGGTAAAGAGGTTATACTTGCGGCCCCGGCTAAAACCAATATGATGGTGATGACCAGTGTAAGGACTGGCCTTTTTATTATTTTCTTAAACATGTAATTTTTTTTGATTGAGTAATTAAAGCGAGTCTATTCCTGAACCTGAGATAACAATCGGCCTCTTTCGATAGGTTTTACTTTAATTCCGTTGGCTAGTTTATCTAATCCTGAAAGTACGATACGATCTTTTGGGGATAAACTTTTAGAACTTACGATATAATTATCGCCAGATCTCCCTTCTGTAATAATCTCTTTACGCTGCGCTATATTATTTTCGTCTAAAACGAAAACGAATTTTTTGTCCTGAATAAATGTTGTGGCACTTTGAGGTACTAAAATAGCTTTTGGATAAATTTCTTCCATCAAAATTTTACCCGTATTCCCCGATCTCAAAAGGGTATCTGGATTTTGGAATCTGGCTCTTAAGGTAATAGAACCGGTATTACGATCGATTTGCCCGGAATTAGCATCTACTTTCCCGGTATGTTCATAAACAGATCCGTCAGCTAAAACCAACTTCACCTTATTGTTCATTTTATTGTAAAGGGTATCGTTTTTTGCTCTTTCATAATACAAATAATCAGATTCACTCATCGAGAAATACACGTAAATATCATCTACTTTAGATAATATAGTTAGTGGTTTTTCATCGGTCTGTTTAACAACGTTACCCGGAGATTTAGGAATTCTCCCCATAAACCCGCTTACGGGAGCTTTAATTGTAGTAAAATTAAGATTGATTCTCATATTGGCTGCCTGTGCCTGCGCTCTTTCTAAAGAAGATAAAGCCACCTGATAATCGGCTTCTACAGATTTCTTTCTCACTTCAGAAATCACCTCGTTATCAATTAGTGGTTGCAAACGGTCTAAATCACTTTTTGCCTTTTCAACTTTTGCTCTTTCTAAGGCTACATTGGCCATGGCATTTTTATAATCCTCCATATAAGGCTGACTATTTACTTTAAATAATGGTTGCCCTTTTTCAACAAAATCACCTTCGTCAACATAGATTTCTTCTAAAATACCATCTACCTGAGGACGAATTTCAACCGTTTCAACTCCTTCTATAGAACCGATATATTCAAACCCTTTAGAGGCATTTTGCTCTTTAAGGGATACCACCGGTAAAGGTAATCCTTCATTAACCTTTTCCTCTTCCTTACATGAAGCAAGGCTTAAAAGAGTGCATGAAATGAAAAGTATTGCAAATTTGTTTAACATCGAGAATTTATATTTCTTGTCCATATGTACAGATTATTTCTGCTTAGAATGTAGCAATTTACATACCTTTTGATTTCAAACGTTCTCGGGTATGATTTTTAATACTTTTTTATGAAATAATGTGGTATTCTACACTTCTGTTCACCACACAATCTGTTGATTAATGCCACAGTTCAAAACCTAATAAGGTTTAAAAAGACATTTTAGTGAAATAGAAAATCCTGAAAAAAATCAAAAAGCCTACTACAAGTCTGGGAACATGAATGAAAATATATTTTTACAATTTCGTAGGATCTAGAAATCAAACCCAAAATCCCCCTTAAAAACAAAAAAGCCTCTTCCCGAATCAACGGAAAAAAGCTTCTCATTGGTAACCCAAAGGCTAAAAATAGCCTAAAAAGGTTTACCTACAAGTTCCAATTTCTTGGAACAAACAACACAACTAAATTTTAAGATTCAAAAAAATACAGTGTGATTTTTTAAATCTATAATGGCTTCTAAAAACCACTTATATTTTTGATTTTCCCTATTTTGGAAAAATTTATTTCCTACTATCCCTTCTTAAAAATCTCAATTAAATATAACAATTTAAAAAAGGGCTGGCAAATCTACAATCTAATTTTAAATTAAGCAAATCGTCTACAATTGATGAATTTAGATATAATTAATTTATAGCTATTAACGTTTTATAAAAAACCGCGTCTAATCATCAATGAAAAGTAATCAAAAGATCATCCGGGATTTAAAAAAAGGTAAAACGGCCACCTTTAAGGAAATCTATTTTCTTTATTATGATAAACTTTTTCACATCTGTAAAAAATTCAACCTTATGGTATTAACTCCGCAGGATTTAATTCAGGAAGTTTTTTTAAAAATCCATAAAAACAGGCATCAATTAAAAGAAGACGTGCCGCTGGAAGCACAAATAATAGTGATTTGCAAAAACCTCATTTTTAATCATCTTAACCGAGAGAAAAAAATAATTCCACTTCAAACCGGTTTTCTTAAAGATGAATTATTACAGGACGATCTGGAATATGATACGAACTTCAGAAAAGAAAACCTTTATAAATTAATAGAAGAACTTCCGGTACAGCAAAAAAAGATCTTCAAATTACACAAAATCGACAACTATTCTTACCGTGAAATTGCCAACCTTACCCAGCTTTCACCAAAAACGATCGCCAATCATATTTACCTGGCCAATAATTTTATTCGAAAAAATATTAAAAAGGCTTAGGAACTTTTACAATCTCGATTGTATTGTCTAAAATGCTAAACATGATTTTCGAGATTTATAAACTAGATATTATCGAACAGGAGCGGTTAGTGTATCTTCTAAAGGTACTGGCGTTCAATTTTTCTGATTGTGAAATTCATCCTTTTACTTTAGACAATCAAATTTTAATACTGGTGTCTTCTAAAACCGAAATAAAAGACAACTTTGTAAGCAGTGTTAAAAGCGAAGGCTTCAATTGCGAACTACTTAAAGCTTCTTGATGAAGAAATGTGAAACCGACAAGAAATTCGATGAATACTGGAAAGAAGATTCGCCCAAAATATCTTCCGTAGAGAAAGAAATAGCCTGGGGAAAATTTTATCACAATAACTTAGAAAAACCGCATAATAAAACCTCAAATTTCATAAAATATGCTATAGTAATTACAATATTGGTGATTTTGGGTACTGGGTTTTATACCATCAATAAGTCACAACAAGAAATTGCCTCCCTGATCACTATTGAAAATCCGGGAAATAAACTTAAATTCTTTTTTTTACCCGATAGTAGTGAAATTAGGCTTCAACCAACATCAAAAATCACTTATTCTAAAGATTACAAAAATAATCGTGAGGTCACTTTGCAGGGAAATGCTTTTTTTAAAGTTGAAAAAGACCAAAATCATCCTTTTAAAGTGATTAATAACAAAACCATAACTACGGTTTTAGGAACGTCGTTTACTATTGCTGAAAATGAAACCCAGACCCGTGTGAAATTACATGAAGGCAAAGTAAAAATGACTATCAGAGGGCGATCTGAAACATGGATTTTGTTGCCTGGAGAAGAATTTTTTCTTGATTCTGGCAATGTAAAGGTTCAGCACTTTAAAAATTACATCGATTTTGAAAAAGAAAGCATTAAAACCATTATTAACTTTCTGGAAAAAGAATATGCCTTTAAAATAAGTGTTCCCGAAGCTTTTTTAAATAAACAAATCACCCTGCGAATAAAGAAAGAAGAAAACATTGAAATCCCTCTAAAAATTATCGCAGAACTATACAATCTTAACTATAGCATAGATCGTTTTAATAGGAAAGCCACCTTAAAACAACACTCCGCCATACCAACCAATATCCCCATTGAAAAATGAGATACTTTTTTATCGCTTTACTATTCTTTTACGGCTTTAGTCTTACCGGCCAAAATATGGTTATAAAGATTGAAAAAGGAAATACCATCAATACACTTAAAGAACAAATTGAAAAACAATCGGACTATAAACTGGCTTACGATGAAGAAATTAGCTCACAAATCACTTTTAATACCGAAATTAATTACCAGAGCATTAGTGTTCCCCGTTTAATTGAACAATTAAACAATAGACTACCCCATGATTTTAAAGTGTTGGGAAATAACATTACGGTAAAACCCAGGGAAAGCAAGTTAAATGCCCAGGAGAACTATACCCTTTCAGGCACTATTTACGATGAATATGACCAACCGCTTTTAGGAGCCAGTATTACGATCCCAAAACTTCAAAAAGGAACCAGTACCAATAGTGAAGGCAAATTCTCGATACAGCTTCCACAGGGAAGTTATGAAATTCATATTAGTTTTCTGGGATATAGCACAATAACACAAAACCTGGTACTAGACCGGGATATTAACTGGACCTTAAAAATGGAAACCGGTGACGAAATCCTGGAAGAAGTAGTGATTGAACAAAACAATAAGGCTACCAACATTAAAAAACCACAGATGAGTATAAACAGCCTTAGCATGAAAGAGATTAAACAAATCCCGGTAGCTTTAGGTGAACCCGATCCTTTAAAATCTTTGCTTACGTTGCCTGGTGTCACCAATGCCGGTGAAGGCTCATCCGGCTTTAATGTTCGTGGTGGTGCGGCAGATCAAAATTTAATTTTATTGGATAATGTACCTATTTACAGCGACTCTCACCTTTTTGGTTTTTTCTCGGTTTTTAACGCCGATGCAGTGAATTCCCTTGATCTTTATAAGGGTGGAATTCCTTCTAAATACGGTGGCAGGGTTTCTTCAGTCTTAGATATTAAACAGCATAATGGTGATTATAAAGATTTTAAATTTGAAGGTGGTGTTGGTTTAATTTCCAGTAAACTGAAAGTAGAAGGACCTTTAAAAAAACAAAAAGCTTCCTTTATGCTAGCCGGCAGGACGTCTTATGCTCACCTGTTCTTAAAACTTGCAGATAACGAAAACTCAGCTAAATTTTATGATCTTAATAGTAAACTGAATTATAAGATCAACGAAAATAATAGTCTGCATTTTTCAGGCTATTTAGGAAAAGATGTTTTTGATATTAACGATAGTTTTTCCAGCAAATATGGTAACACGATGGGAAAGCTAAATTGGAAGCATCGTTTTCATAAAAATATCGATACCGATTTATCGATTTTCTACAGTGATTATCAATTTGGACTCACCTTAAACACGCTAAGTTTTAACTGGGACAGTGGTATAGAAAGTTACGGACTTAAATACGCGTGGCAGCACTATATTTCAGACGATATCCAATTAAATTATGGTGTAGATGCAACGTATTACGATTTTAATCCTGGTATATTAATCCCTAACAGCCCTGAATCTACTGTAAATTACAGGGAATTAGATCGTAAATATGCTTTAGAACCTTCAGTATATCTAGATATCAATCAGAAAATTGGAGATCATTTAGAAATAAGATATGGCCTTAGATACAGTACTTTTTATAGATACGGAAAACAAAAGGTTAATATCTACGCTAACAGCCCGGTAAACTATAATCCTGTTTATAATATCTATCAGGAAGCCACGCCCATAGGCACCAAATTTTATGATTCTGGCGAAGTGATTTCAAGCTTTGATAATTTTGAACCACGAGCGGCATTATCCTATATCCTAAATGATGAATCCTCGATTAAAGCGAGTTATAACCGGATGGCACAATACTTACATATTGTTTCCAATAGCCAGTCACCAACTCCGGTGAACATTTGGACACCCAGCGGGCCATTTATCGAACCGCAGATCTTAGATCAATATGCTATAGGTTATTTCAGGAATTTTGATAATAACAGGTACAGCCTGGAAACGGAAGCATTCTATAAAGCTATTGATAACAGAATCGACTATGTAGATGGTGCCGACCTTATTGCGAATAACGATATCGAACAAGTGTTACTTAATGGGCAGGCAAGAGCTTATGGATTAGAAGTGTTATTTAGAAAAAACAGCGGTGATTTAACCGGCTGGATCTCTTATACCTTATCGCGAGCTGAACAAAAAAACCCTGGAAGAACTCCTGAAGAACCCGGTATTGCAAACGGAAACTGGTATTTATCCCCTTACGACAAATTGCACAATCTAAGCATTACCGGTAATTACGAGTATAGTAAAAAATGGTCTTTTAGCGCAAACTTCTCGCTACAATCGGGACAGCCGGTAACCTATCCTAATGGCTATTATGAATTTGGAGGAATTCCCGTACCTAATTATTCTTTACGAAACGAAAATCGCTTACCGCTGTATCATCATTTAGACCTTGCCGCAACCCTCACCCCTAAACCCAAAAAGAATAAAAGTTGGGAAAGCTATTGGGTATTTAGCATTTATAATGTTTATAATAGAAGGAATGCTTCATCTATACGATTTACAACCAACGATGACACCGGAATAAATGAAGCACGTAGATTATCGATTTTCGGCTTTTTACCCAGTGTTTCTTATAATTTTAAGTTTTAACCTTAAAACTATGATTGCGGGATTTAAGACGACAAACAAAATGTGCAACCTAAACTTATTCGTGTGAACTATCTATTTTCAAAAAACAGCATTTTATATATCATCGCTCTATTTTTAATAATGGGGACAACTTCCTGTGAAGATGTCATCGATGTAGATTTAGAGCAGGGAGATGCTCGTCTTGTTATAGATGCCGAAATTCTTTGGCGCTCGGGAACATTAGGAGAATATCAAACCATCTATATTTCTAGGCTTACAGATTATTACAACACTGAAATCACCCGTGTTTCTGATGCAAAAGTAACTATTGAGAATGAAGCCGGGGCAGTCTTTTATTTTAACGAGACCGAAGTTCCGGGAACTTATATTTGTACTAACTTTCAACCAACAATCGAAGAAGAATTTACGCTTCATGTAATTGTTGAAGGTGAAGAATACAGGGCTACGGAAACATTAATTGCGTCCCCTGAAATTACCCGAATAGAACAATATGAAGATGGCGGTTTTTTAGGCGAAGATAAAGAAGTAAGGTTTTATTACAACGACCCTGAAGATGAAACCAACTTTTATCTGGCCGACTTTAAAAGTGATGTACTTAATTTCCCGGAATACGATCTTTCTAGCGATGATTTCTTTAATGGTAATGAAATGTACCAGAATTTCTCTCACGAAGATCTTGAAACTGGCAGTGAAATAGACATTACTTTTCGGGCTATTTCTAAACAGTTTCATGATTATATGGAACTTATTCTGGAAAGCGCCATTGCCAATCCGTTTGGAACACCGCCGGCAAACGTTCGTGGAAATCTTATAAACCAAACTAATCCAGATCACTTTGCTTTTGGTTACTTCAGGTTATCGCAAGGTGTACGCTTCCAATATACTATTCAATAACGATTTTAGATAAAATCAGGGGTAATTTTTAGCTAAATGATGCCTATTCCGTAGGTATTTTTAATTTCGGTCATAACAAATGTACTGTGTGTACTGCCAATACTTTTTACGCCCCCTAGTTTATTGAATACAAAGTCCTGGTAATGCTTCATATTCCTGGCGTATACCTTCAATAGAAAATCAAAATCTCCAGAAATGTTATAGCACTCTACAATCTCGTCGATTTCCATAATATCATCCACAAATTGATTTCCGATAGTTCTATCATGTTTTTTCAGCTTGATATTACAAAAAACAATAAAGCCCTGATGCAACTTCTCTGCATCTAAGATGGCGATATACTTTTTTATATAGCCATTTTTTTCAAGTCTTTTTAATCGCTCAAAAACGGGAGAAGCAGAAAGGTTTACCTGCTTTGCCAGCTCTTTTACGGTAAAATTTGAGTTCTCGTGGAGTATTTTTAAAAGCTTAAGGTCTACCTCATCTAAATTTTCCATGGGATATTATTCTTTTTAAGGATCTAAAACTGCAACTCAAAAGTACAATATTCCTTATAAAAAACTTTAATTAGAAATTAAAACTGAATTTTAATTACAGTTTAGACAAAAAAACCTTAAAAGCTAACTTTGACCATTATAAAACCTAACAAAATTATTATGTGCATCCATTCAACCATCCAAAACAAAACCGATATTGTAGGTAGTTTTTTACGCCCCGAGCGTTTAAAAAAAGCCAGAGAAGAATTTGCTAAAAAAGAAATTACAGCGAGTGAACTAAAAAAAGTCGAAGACGAAGAGATCATCAAATTAATCGAAAAACAAAAAGAAGTTGGGCTTAATGCTTTATCTGATGGGGAATTTAGACAAAGTTACTGGCATCTCGATTTCTTCTGGGGATTTCAGGGCGTAGAACATTTTCTAAAAGATCAGGGCTATTTATTTCAAGGGGAAGAAACCAGAAAAGATTCAGCCAGATTATCGGGAAAACTAAAATTTAATCCTGAACATCCAGTATTTGAAAGCTTTTCTTTCTTGAAAAACCATACTGGTGAAGATCAAATCGCCAGGCAAAGCATTCCCGCTCCTGCGCAACTCTATGCCGAACTGGTGAGGGGTGATAATGAAGATTATGTAAATAAATTTTATCCAGACAGGGAAGAATTATTTAAGGATATTGCAGCAGCTTATCGCCAAACCATTTTAAAATTATACGATCTGGGCTGCCGTGATCTAAAATTTGACGATTGTACATGGGCTATGTTGTGCGATGCTGATTTCTGGAAAACGATGGCAGGGGAAGGTTTTAATCGTGATGAACTTAAAGAAACCTATCTAAAATTAAACAATCTGGCCTTAGAGAATTTACCTGAAGATCTTCGATTATCAACCCATGTTTGCAGGGGGAATTATCATTCTACCTGGGCAGCTTCAGGCGGATATGAGCCGGTAGCCCAGACGCTTTTCGCCAAAGAAAATGTAGAAAACTTTTATTTGGAATTTGATGATGAACGTTCAGGGAATTTTAAGCCATTACGGTTTATTCCCAAGGATAAAAAAGTGGTTTTAGGCTTACTTACCAGTAAAAATGCCACTTTAGAGAATAAGGAGCTCATCATAAACCGAATAAAAGAAGCAGCTGAATATGTAGACCTAGAACGCTTAAGTTTGAGTCCGCAATGCGGTTTTGCATCCACCGAAGAAGGCAATATCTTAACGGAAGAAGACCAATGGAAAAAAATAAAATTAATTAACGAGATTACTCAGGAAGTCTGGGCATAACTCTTCTGAAGTATTATAAGATCAAAGCCTCGTTAGTATTTCTAGCGGGGCTTTTTTTATTCAGAAAAATATCTGAAAACAAAAAACATCACCACTAACCTAAATGTTAGTGTTAGTTTTTTATAAAAATGGAGACCATATAGATAAGACAAATAAATTATAAACAATGAGTTTAATTGACGATTTAAAATGGCGCTATGCCACTAAAAAGATGAACGGGACTAAAGTGCCGCAAGAAAAAGTAGATTATATTTTAGAGGCAGCCAGATTAGCACCATCTTCATCTGGACTTCAACCTTATAAGATTATTGTGATCTCAGATAAAGCCTTATTAGAAAAGATAAAAGACATTGCCTGGAACCAACATCAGGTTATCGACTGTTCTCACCTTTTAGTTTTTGCTGCATGGGATAGCTATAGTAACGAGCGAATTTCTGAAGTTTTTAATTACACCATGGATCAAAGAGAACTTCCCCACAGCACTATGGACGATTACAAAGCTAATATTCTTAGCCTTTACGAACCTTTAGGTGCACAATGGCAGGCGCACCATGCTTCTAAGCAAAGTTATATTGCTTTTGCCATGGCTATTGCGGCAGCAGCCGAACAAAAAGTGGATGCCACACCTATGGAAGGTTTCTTAAATGATAAGCTCGATGAACTTTTACAACTAGAAGGCACTGGATATAAAAGTACCTTGATGTTACCTTTAGGGTATCGTGAAAATGAGAATGACTGGTTGGTAAACATGAAAAAAGTAAGAACCCCTAAAGAGGATTTTATTACTGAAGTGAGCTTAGAAGACCTAAGATCTACCGAAGCTTAAAATTAAATCTGGAAATCCCCAATTTTTAAGATCCCGTCAAGAAATTGATGGGATTTTTTGGTTTGGTACTAGATAAATATCCCAAACTAATTAAGCATGGGCATAACAGCATATAAATAAAATTACCCCACATTTATATGATAAAAAACACCTAATTTCATCCTATAAAAATCAGCGAAAATAGTGATGTTTTTTATAAATTAACTCCTAAGCTTTAAAAACAAAAACTACTAAAAATGCAATCTAACGTAGGTCTTATTTTAGAAGAAAAAGCAGCCAATATAGGAAACTTTATGGTTGGCAGGCTGCTACCCTTCCGGCAAAAAAGAGCTGTTGGTCCATTCTTGTTTATCGATCACATGGGACCGGCATGTTTAAAAGAACACCAAAATTTAGATGTGCCTCCACATCCACATATTGGGCTTTCTACACTCACTTATCTTTTCGATGGTGCGATTTTCCATAGAGATAGTTTAGGAAATGCTATAGAAATAAAACCTGGAGAAGTGAACTGGATGACCGCCGGTAAAGGTGTAGTGCATTCTGAAAGAACTCCCGAATATTTACGAAAAGAAGATAAGTTTTTACACGGCCTTCAAATTTGGATTGGTCTTCCCAAAGAGTTAGAGCAATCTGAGGCTTCGTTTTTCCATATCAGTAAAGATGAAATTCCTACTTGGGAAGAAAATGGCGTGACCTATAAACTAATCGCAGGTAAAATAAAAGGAAAACAATCCCCGGTTCCCGTGCACAGCCCTCTTTATTTCATCGAAATAAAAACAAAAAAACCACAAAAGATCAACATTGGGGATAAACTTTTTGGAGAAGTTGGTATGTACGTGCTAGATGGCAAGGTAAAAATTGAAAATAATGATTTTGGCACCAAACAGTTATTGATCGCTAAAAATGCCCGCTTATGTGAGTTTGAAACTCATGGAGAAACCACCTTATATCTTTTTGGAGGACAAGCTTTTGAAGAAGAACGCTTTATGTTTTGGAATTTTGTAAATTCAGACAAATCGATTTTAGAACAGGCAAAACAAAATTGGAAAACTCAAAACCTTAAGGCTTTTCCTAAAATCTCAAATGACGATAAAGAATATGTGCCTTTACCTGAACCTAAATTTAAATAAATCACCTCAGGGCAAGTCCATGGGGTGATTTACTTTCGATTAAAAATCATTTCTAAAGCTTAAAAATTCGCTCCATAGGAATCCATTTCTCTCCTTTTTTAGCAAAAGGGATCGCTTGCTGATAGTTCCACATTAAATTTTCCCACTCCTGCACTTTAGGATTATCTAAATCCATCTGCTTTTTTCGTTCTGAATCATACGCTGAAGTGGTTTCGGTAATCATAAAAAGGCGGTTCCCACAACGGTAAATTTCCATATCCGCAATCCCTGCCTCAACGATGCTCTTTTCGATTTCTGGCCAAATCCTTTTATGATAAGTGTCGTACTCTTCAATAAGATCCGCATCATCAATAAGGTCGCAGGCATAACAATGTCTATTTAATTTCATGAGGTCGTTTCTATATTATATTTTTTATAAACATCCCTTCCGTAAATACCAATAATTATAAAGCAAACCAGCGGCAGAATGAATGAAAAATTGACTTCGGGCACACCTAAAATCTGAATATCGGTATAGCCTGAACCACCCAGATCAAGAATTAATCCCTGAAGCGTAGGCATTAAAGCACCTCCCACAATAGCCATCACCAGAAAAGCGGCACCAAATTTAGCATCTTCCCCCTGCCCTTCAAGCGCTATCCCATAAATAGTGGGAAACATAATAGACATAAAGAAAGAGATACACACTAAAGCAATTAACCCCACCATTCCAGGCACGAAGATCGTAATCAATGTTGCAATAGAGGCCCCTAACGCAAAAAACAATAGTAGTTTACCAGAATCTATATATTTTAGCAAGCCTGTACCCACCCATCTACCAATAAGAAAAACGACAAGAGCGGCTATCCCGTAGTTGACAGCCTGGGTATTATCTATTCCAAAAGATTCGGCATATTGATATAAATAGGTCCAGCACATAATCTGCGCACCTACATAAAACGCCTGAGCGATCACACCTCCTGTAAATTTTCGGGATTTAAAAAGACGTTTAATTGAACCACCTATCTTTACCTTGGTTTCCTGATGTGCATTTTGCGGCATATTCACAAGACTGATTACCAATAAAAAGCCTATTACCACAATCCCTAATAAAACATAAGGATCACGTATCACGGCCAGATCAGCTGTACGAACCACAGCCTTAGCCTCATCTCCTAGGGTAGAATAAACAGTAGTCCCATCTGGTAACAGATCATCTGATTGTAACGAAGCTAAAATAAACTTCTGTGCCACAATCAACCCCAATAACGCGCCCATAGGATTAAAAGCCTGAGCAAGATTAAGACGTTGTGTCGCTGTTTTTTCGGCTCCCATAGACAGGATGTAAGGATTTGCTGTTGTTTCTAAAAATGCAAGTCCGAAAGTTAAAATATAGAGTGCCGCGAGAAAAAAGCCAAACTCTTCATAGGCTGCAGCAGGATAAAAGAGTAATGCCCCTACAGCATAAAGACCAAGCCCCAATAACACTCCTTTTTTATAGGAAAAACGGTTTACAAAAATTGCTGCTGGTAGTGCCATGGTAAAATAACCTCCATAAAAAGCAAGTTGTACCAGCGAAGCCTGAAAATTATCAAGCTCCAGTACTTTTTTAAATGCTGAAACCATTGGGTTGGTGATATCGTTTGCGAAACCCCACAGCGCAAATAAAGAAGTTATAAGAACAAAAGGCAACAGTACCGATTTTGCTACCACAGGTGTTTTTGAATGTTTTCCCATAAATTAATTTTTAACCGGAAGCAAAGCGCGATCCAGATGCACATAGCCGCCGTCAACAAAAATAAACTGACCGGTGGTATGAGAGGATTTTTCAGAAATGGTAAATAAAGCGGTATCTGCCAATTCCTGAGTGCTGGTCATACGGTTTTCCAGGGGAATGGTTTTCTTTATAGCCTCAAGTTTTTCGGCTCCGTTATCCAGGGTTTCAATCCAGTTTTCGTAAGCTGGTGTATAACTTTCTGCAATAATAAGTGCATTGCTACGAATACCGTATTTAATTAAATCTACGGCCCATTCACGGGTTAATCCCAGCACACCACCTTTAGCAGCAGCATATCCTGAGGTTCCGCCCTGCCCAGTTATCGCTACTTTAGAACCTACATTTAAAATATTCCCTTTACTTTTTTTCAATAACGGTAAAGCATATTTAACAGTGGCATAAAAACTCACCAGATTGAGCTTAAGCGAATACATAAAATCCTCAAGTGAACCTTCGAGCGAAACTCCGTCGTTGACCCCTACATTATTGATTATGGCATCTATACGCCCATATTTTGCCGAAAGTTGCTCTATTGAATTTTTAATTTGCTCTGAGTCAGAAAGATCGGTTTGATAGAATGTACTATCCAATCCCTTTTCACGCAATTGGGTTTCATATTCAAAACCGCGTGCATTTCGGTCTAACAAAACAGGAATAGCTCCTTCTTCTGCTAAGGCAAAAACAATATTATGACCTATACTTCCGGGCATTCCTGCTGAACCTGTTACTAAAACAATTTTATCTTTTAAGTTTAAATTCATAGATTAAATATTATAAATGCGTTGAGCATTTTTATAGAAAAATAGTTCACTTTCCTCTTCGGAAAGCTGTCCGGAAAATTCTCTGGCTACATTAAGAACCTGAGCATAGCTCCCCGCGACCAGACATACCGGCCAGTCTGAACCATACACAATTCGTTGCGGACCAAAAGCTTCCAGCACCACATCGATGTACGGCATTAAATCCTTCGTTTTCCAGGTCTTATAATCGGCCTCGGTAATCATACCTGATATTTTGCAACTTACATTTTCATGCTTTGCGATGGCACACATCAATAAAGCCCAGGAGTCTATATATCCTTCTTTGATATAAGGTTTGGCTATATGATCAATGACAAATTGCTGCTCAGGAAATAGTTTTACAAACTCCAGTACCGCCGGAAGTTGGTGCGAGAAAACCAAAATCTCGTATACGGCTTTGGTATACTTCAGTTTTGAAATCCCGTTAAGAAAAGGTTTTCGTAACAAAAACGAATTATCAGTTTCCCCTTGTACCACGTGGCGATATCCTTTCATTAACGGCATTTCCGAATAATAATCGATATCGGCTTGCACTGCATCACTTTTAAAATCTATCCAGCCAATAATCCCTTTTATAAAATCATACTCTGACGCCAAATTAAGTAAAAATGTATTTTCAGTCAAGGTATGATCGGCCTGTACCGCGATGCAGCCTGCAATACCGTGTTCTTTATAAATCGGCTTTAGATCTTGAGGTAAAAAATCACGGCGTATCAAGGCCATCTCGTCATCAATCCAATCATGCTTCACGGGATTATACTGCCAAAAATGTTGATGCGTATCTATAATCATCCTATCAGATTAGTCATTAATCTCAACCAGAGCTTTGATCACATTATTTTCTGGTGCCATTAAAGCCTCAAAGTCTGCTGGCAATTCTTTAAAATCAATGCGGTGTGTGATGTATTTTTTCGGACTTATTTTTCCGCTTTTAATGCTTTCGATCACATATTCAAAATCGTCCCGAGTTGCATTCCGACTGCTCATAAGGGTTGATTCCCGCTTATGAAATTCAGGATGACTAAATGAAAGCTCCCCTTTTTGTAAGCCTACCAACACATAGCGACCGCCATGTGCGAGGTATTGAAAAGCGTTATTCATTACATTTCGGTTACCCGTAGCATCGATAACCACCGTAGGCATATCACCATTGGTCATTTCTACCAGACTTTCCATAACATCGTTATTTAATGGATTTAAGGTTTTCCATACACCAAGTTCGGTCTTACAAAAATCAAGACGATGCTCATTCACATCAATTACGATAATTTGTGCCCCTACTTGTTGTGCAAACTGAATCAAGCCAATACCTATAGGTCCTGCTCCCATCACCAAAACAGCCTCTCCTTCACGCACTCCGGCTCGGCGTATGCCGTGAGCAGCAATGGCCAAAGGTTCTACAAGTGCAAGTTCATCAAAATCTAGACCTTCACCATGTAGTAAATAGGCATCTGGCACCACCACATATTCGGCCATACCACCATCAATATGTACACCAAAAACCTTTATAGAGGTACAACAATTAGTTAAACCGTTGCGACAGGCTACACAGCTTCCGCAATTGAAATAGGGAATAAAACTCACAACATCTCCTTCTTTGAATCCTTTTGCTTCTCCAGACACATATTCTGCAGCCAGCTCGTGACCTAAAACACGAGGATAATTAAAATAAGGCTGCGTGCCTCCAAAAGCGTGAATATCGGTTCCACAAATACCTATTTTACGTATACGCAACAGCGATTCTCCAGCTTTAGGCTGCGGAATATCCTGCGTTTTTAATAAAAAGGTACCGGGTTCCTGACAAACGATATAGTTCATACTATTTTTTCTAAATTTAAGTTATTTCTAAAGCATTTGCATACGATATTTTTGTTTTTTCCTGCGGAAAATACACTTCCAATCCTTGAGGGGTTTGCCTGAACTTTAGTTTTGTCCCTGTACTTACCAGTTTTACTTTTTTAATTTTGGATCTATAGTATGGAGAACCTAACTTAAGGCTCTTAATAAGCACTTTTCCGGTTTCAGGCCAGCTCATTGCTGTAGCGTAAAGCTTATCTCCTTTAGTGACGAATCTAAAATCGGCAGAAGTATAAGGCTTACCCTTACCTTCATTAAATCCTTGAGCGGTTAAAGCGGCTGCACTTTCCTGCTGAGGTCCTTCCCCAAAAATTTTCCAGGGTCTAGTGCCGTATATACTTTCTCCATTTAAGCGCATCCACTCTCCTATTTCTTCTACAATCGCGCGCTCTAGTTCGTCAATGCTTCCATCACCTCTCACCGGGATATTAAGCATTAAATTGCCATTTTTACTCACCACATCAATAAGGCTGTGTATTACGGTTTTTGCAGACTTATAACGCTTATCTCTATACACTCCGCGATCATAGTGCCAGCTGCCTATACACGTATCTGTTTGCCAGGGCAAAGGCTCAATTTCGTTACTTTGGCCTTTTTCAATATCCCATACCAATGCTTTGCGTTGTTCTTCATCAAGAATTTTACCGGTGATTACAGCTTGCAACCTATCATTACGCTCCAGGCTCTTGTTATACATATAGGCTGCAATTTCAAGCCCAACATTACTTACAGGCCATAGGGGTAAAGCGGTATCATCAAAATAGAGTAAATCGGGATTAAATTTATCAATCAACTCAATTGTTCGATTGTAAAATTTCTGGCAGTATTCTTTAGAAGGAGGTGTCACACCATTACCCCAATTCCACTGACTATGAATTTTACCATTATCATAGCTGTCTTCGCTAAGCGGATGGTTTTGAGCATACAATTCCTGCGGATCTAAACCTTCCCACCAAGTACCTTTACCATCTTTTGCTTTAAGATTACCATCATAAGGAACACCGGCTAATGCCCCATTTTTATCTGCTCGTTGCGATGGTTCATACCAACTCCAGGCGTGTGCAGCATGCACACTTATTGCAAAAGGGAGATTTGCTTTACGGGCGGCGCGCTCCCACCCCATTATAATATCCTTTTTGGGTCCCATTTTAACCGAATTCCATTTCGGTTGGTAGGTGCTGTCCCATAAATCGAGATTATCATGGTGATTAGCCATGGCCATAAAATATTTAGCTCCGGCATTTTTATAGAGGTTTACCAGTTCTTCAGGATCCCACTTATCTGCTTTCCATACATTGATCACATCCTTAAAACCAAATTTAGAAGGATGTCCATACTTTTTAACATGGTAATTATATTGCCATGAATCTTCCCGATACATCCCTCGGGCATACCAGTCGCCAGACTCGGGCTCACATTGTGGTCCCCAATGCGCCCACATTCCAAACTTGGCATCCCTAAACCAATCTGGAACCTGATATTTAGAAAGGGAATCCCAAGTGGGCAAAAAAGGACCCTGATTAGCAGCATTGAAAAAATATGTGCGTGCCTTTAATTGACTTAAATATAAACCTGCAACACCTAGAGTTCCTATTTTTAATGCATTTCTGCGTTTCATATTGTTTTTCTATAATGGAGAGCACTTTAAACATCAAAATTCCAATATAATAAGTCCTGGATTAGCGGCTTTGCACCTTATTCCTGAGAACACCTCAAAAATAAGGTCACCCCCAATTTAATGGCTAATTTCTCCCACTTATGTGTAACTATAATAACTTATTGGATTTACTGTGTATGTCCTATCACGTACATCATATTTTTCGTCAGTTTATTCTAGAATACTATATTATATATTTACGCTCTTTCACAAAAAATCTCAGAATTAATATCGAGATAACTATTTAAATGAGTTATTTCCCATCACATACTTCTCCAGTTTTTGTATATATTTATTAATATTTTTTTATTTAAATAAAAAATTAAAGTAATCTAAATCGATTTCGTTATAAAATTGATTTTAACCAACATTCCAAATATATTCCTATGAAGCAAATCGATTATTATATAAAAACGACTTATTTTTATTCAATTAAGATTTATTTAACTAAATATGATTTTTAAAACATAGATCCTGATCAAAAAATGCTTGCCAATTCTTTCTCTCTTTTAAATGTAGATCATGTTCAGCTTAATAATCGTTGGAATTATAAAAATGTGATTAGTCCATATTACAGATTGTATTACATTGATGGTGGGGAAGGAAAAATTTCAAGCCCTACTAAAAAATTAATTTTAAGACCGGGATATTTGTACCTAATTCCAAGTTTCACACTATGCAATCTTGAGTGCGATGATTTTATGAGTCAGTATTTTTTACAATTTTTCGAGGAATCCCCAGATGGAATCTCTTTGTTTAAAGACAATAGAAGCATTATGGAAATTAAAGCGACCGATACTGATATCTCTATTTTCAACAGACTTCTGAAAATTAATCCCGGAAGGGGAATTAATAGATCTGATGATCCCGAAGTTTATGAAAAAGAAGCTTACTATAAAGAACACAAAGCGTTAAATAAGGATATAAAAACTTCAGTGCAATTTGAGAATCAAGGCATCATTCTAATATTACTATCAAGATTTATAGAATCCATACGTTTTAAATCATTAAAAATAGCTAAAATCCCTTCTGTCGTTTTAGAGGCCATAAATTATATACAGCTCAATCTTGGCAACTCCATTACAATAAATGACCTTGCTAAAAATGCCAATCAAAACCGGGATTATTTTTCGAGGCAGTTTTTAGAGCATACCGGTCAAAGGCCCCTTAGTTTTATTCATGAAAAACGAATTGAAAGAGCTCAATATCTTATTGTAACGACGAATAAAACGCTTCTTGATATTGCTATCGAAACCGGCTTTAACAATTTACCTCATTTCACTAAAATTTTCAAGAAAAAAGTAAATAAGACGCCTGGTGCTTATAGAAAACAAAGTCTTCAGATCACCTAAAAAGTAACTCCTAAATGAAATTATTTAAAATAGATCGTAAAAGTTACCAAGACAGTTCGTTTAGCATAAATAAAGTCGAAGATGCTACGCATTTTTTAAAAATATGGCACTTTCACCCAGAATTAGAGTTGGTTTTAATTTTAGAAAGTACAGGTACCCGTTTTATAGGGGATTCGGTTTCAAAATTTTCTGCGGGTGAAATAATCCTTTTGGGGGCAGATCTTCCGCATATGTGGCTAAATGATCAGGAATATTTTAAAGAGGATAGTTCTTTAAAAGCCAACGCAATTGCAATTCACTTTACAAAAGACTTTTTAGGACAGGAATTTTTTAACAAACCTGAATTTCAAAAAATCAACCAACTCCTTAAACAGGCAGAACTTGGCCTAAAGTTTCAAAATATATCTCAGGAACTTATAAATCGCATTAAAGGTTTAGACCGTTTTTCTTCCTTCGAAAGAACTCTTAAGTTTTTGGAAATCTTAAATGAATTATCAGATAATAGCTTTTCTCAAATTTCAAGCAATGCCTACTTAAAAAACACTCAACATTCTAAAAATCAAGAACTAAACAAAGTATACGAATATATTTTCAAGAATTTTAAAAACCAAATAAACCTGGAAGATGTTGCTGCGTTAATCCCTATGAATCTTTCTGCATTCAGTCGGTTTTTCAGTAAAGTTCATAAGAAAAGTTTTACCCGTTATCTCAACGAAATACGTATAGGATATGCCTGTAAAATGTTAATGGAAAAATACTACCCTATAAATATCATCTGTTTTGAAAGTGGGTTCAACAGTCTTTCTAATTTTAATAAACAGTTTAAAATCATTACCGGGAAAACTCCCTCTGAATATGCAAATTATCACTCTTCTAAATCATAATCATGCTTAATTGCAAAAAAAGTACGAGTCTCTGTAAAAAAAAGCGCAGTTGGGATTCTATTGGATCGCTAAATTTGAGACAACTATCATTTAATACATTCTAATGAACACTGATTTGCTTATTACCGGCTATGAGGTTGTAGACGTAAGATTCCCAACCAGTCAGTTTCTGGACGGCTCAGACGCTATGAATCCCGACCCTGACTATTCTGCCGCGTATGTTATTTTAAAAACTTCCAAAGATGATCTAGAAGGTCATGGACTCACATTTACAATCGGGCGTGGCAACGAGCTTTGCGTTGCGGCTATCGACTCTATAATGCCACTTATCCTCAATAAATCGCTAGCTTCTTTTACCGAAAATATGGGGGCATTTTGGAAGATGATTACTGGCGATAGTCAACTACGCTGGTTAGGCCCAGAAAAAGGAGTAATTCATCTGGCAACGGGAGCTGTGGTTAACGCAGTTTGGGATTTATTTGCTAAAGCAGAAGGTAAACCATTGTGGAAACTGCTAGCCGATATGAGTCCTGAAGAATTGGTCTCTTGCGTAGATTTTACCTATATCACCGATGCAATAACTCCAGACGAAGCAACAACAATGCTAAAAAAGCTGGAAGCCACCAAGCAAGGACGCATAGACCATCTGCTTCAAAATGGCTATCCTGCATACACCACTTCTGCCGGTTGGTTGGGCTACAGCGATGAGAAAATGCGCAAATTGTGCCGGGAAGCAAAAACCGAAGGCTTTAAGCACATGAAGATCAAAGTAGGTAAAGACCTCAAAGATGATATGCGCCGTGCACAAATTATTCGTGAAGAAATAGGCGACGACCTTAAATTGATGATGGATGCCAACCAGAAATGGGATGTAACCGAAGCCATCGAAAATATGGCTGAACTCAAAAAATTTAATCCCTGGTGGATTGAAGAACCTACCAGCCCCGATGATGTTTTAGGTCATGCAGCCATTGCAAAAGCCGTTGCTCCCATTAAAGTGGCCACAGGAGAACATTGCCAGAACCGAGTGATCTTTAAACAATTAATGCAGGCAGGCGCTATCGAGATTTGCCAGATAGATAGCTGTAGACTGGCTGGTGTAAATGAAGTACTGGCGGTACTGCTTATGGCTGCCAAATTTAAGATTCCTGTCTGTCCACATGCCGGTGGCGTAGGACTATGCGAATATGTACAGCATTTGTCTATGATTGATTTTATTGCCATAAGTGGCTCACTTGAAAATCGAATCATTGAATATGTAGATCACCTGCACGAACATTTCTTTGATCCGGTTGTGATTAAAAATGGGGCCTATATGCCACCAAAAATGCCTGGCTATAGTATTACAATGAAACCTAAATCCTTAAATGAATATCAATTTCCTGAAGGTAAAATCTGGCAGGAAATTGCTCAAAACCATTAAGATTATGACACCATTTCAATTATCCGGAAAAACAGCTTTAGTCACTGGAGGTGCCAGTGGAATTGGCCGCGCCATTGCTGAAGTTTTTGCCAAAAACGGTGCTCGCGTGTACATTTTGGATTTTAACGAAACACAAGCCAAAGAAGTTGTTGAAGCATTTAAAGTTGAAAATTTAGAACTTCAATATAAAATATGCGACGTTTCTAAATCAGAAGAAGTTCAGCAAATTATTAATGAGATTGCCGAAAATCATGAGATCAATATTTTGGTAAACAACGCCGGTGTAGCACACGTGGGAAATATAAAAAACACCACTGAAGCAGATCTGGACCGAATCTACTCCATCAATATAAAAGGCGTTTACAACTGCGCTAAAGCGGTTATCAAACACATGAAAGGTAAAAACGGCGTGATTATTAATATGGCATCCATTGCCTCATCGGTAGGGATTTCAGATCGTTTTGCCTATTCCATGTCCAAAGGCGCTGTACTTACAATGACCTACTCGATTGCTAAAGATTATGTAAATGAAGGGATTCGCTGTAACAGCATTTCTCCTGCACGGGTGCATACGCCGTTTGTAGACGGCTTTATCGCCAAAAATTATCCCGACAATCAGGACGAGATGTTTGAAAAATTGTCAAAAACCCAGCCTTTGGGACGTATGGGTAAGCCAATTGAAATTGCCCACCTCGCTCTATATCTGGCCTCGAACGAAGCTTCTTTCATTACCGGGACTGATTTCCCCATTGACGGTGGATTTATAAAACTAAATGGATAACTTTTTAAATAGAAGATCATGAAATTAATACGTTTCGGCGAAGCCGGAAAAGAAAAACCGGGAGTACAGTTAGATTCCGGCAAACGCATAGATATATCAACTTTTGGGGAAGATTATACTGAAGCTTTCTTCGAAACAGACGGTCTTGACCGACTTAAAGCCTGGTTAGAAAAAGAAGAGGGCAACTGTCCTGAAATTTCTTCGGAAATACGCCTGGGGGCGCCTCTTGTAAGACCTTCTAAAATAGTTTGCATAGGCCTTAACTACGTTTCGCATGCCAAAGAAACCGGGATGGAAGTACCTAAAGAACCTATTCTCTTTTTCAAAGCAACCTCTGCGATAGTTGGACCAAACGATGATGTGATCATTCCAAAAGGCAGTGAAAAAACCGACTGGGAAGTAGAACTCGCTGTGGTCATCGGCAAAAAAGCCTCTTATGTGAGTGAAGAAGAAGCTCTGGATTATGTAGCCGGTTACACCTTGCATAATGATTATAGCGAGCGTGCCTTTCAAATCGAGCGTGCGGGACAATGGGTTAAAGGAAAAAGCTGCGACACTTTTGCTCCGTTAGGCCCCTTTATTGCTACCAAAGATGAAATTAAAGACCCCAATAACCTTAACCTCTGGCTAAAACTGAATGGAGAGGAATTGCAAAACAGCAATACTTCAGACTTTGTATTTAATGTGCAGCAGGTGGTAAGTTACATTAGCCAGTTTATGAGCTTATTACCCGGTGATATTATTTCAACCGGTACACCATTTGGAGTGGGGATGGGCTTTAAGCCTGCACGCTATTTAAAACCTGGTGATGAGGTCGAATTAGGTATTGAAGGTCTTGGAACTTCCAAACAAACTGCAAGAGCCTATAATGGTTAATTTTTAGTACATGGTGTAAACTATGAACCCAAGATATAAATAATCCTCAGGTTGAAATTAAAAAAATACTTGAGGATTATTTATTTAAATACGAAAATAAAAGCGTTTAAGGCACAGTTTAAAGGAGTGAAAAATGTTGAATTCTTCTTATATAGATTAACTACCATTTTTGCGTAAACACAACTTTTGGGATTGATTCATTGAAATTTTTGCGGTTATAAATTGTTGTGCAACTTTATTTTTTTAGAACCCATTGTGTTTTTAAAAAGCCTTTTCGTAGTTCCAATACAATAGAATCATTCACATTAATTTTGTCGAACTCTTTTTTAGAAATCCTCATTAAATCATTTTTCGTGATTGGTCCCCAAGGCTCAAAGTCAATTCTGTAAGCTGTCCTTTTTCCTTTCTCAATTTCTTTATTTATAATTTTGGTTTTATAAAATTCAGGTGCAGAATTGTCTAATAATGCATTAGTCCACATTGCTGTCCCGCAACCAAAAGTAAATATGAACATAACACTCCAAATTATCCCATTAAATATTTTATTCCCTACCAAATATTCTTTTGTTCCGTAAAATAATATAATTATTAATGGAACACTAAAAATTAGCGCATAGATTAAAATATTTTTGAATCCAATTATTTTAATATCAATTAATGCTGTTAAAATTAGTGCAAATGATGGAAATAAAATTGCAGAATCAATTTTAGGAATCGGTGTATTCCCCCATTTTCTGGAATCAATTCCAACTTTCCCCTGGTGTTTAAAAGCAAACAAAATACCAACGATTGGAATCAGAATATTTATTAGTACAGCATAAAATTTGGGATAAAATAATAACCAAATTGCTGATAAACCACCAATCCAATTTTGTAAGGTTGTAATTTTCTTAATAGTCATTCCGTGCATAAGTGATTCAATGTCTCACAACTGTTTAAAGTATTGACAGTTATGGTAGTAGGCATACATATTTTTCGGTTTAATCTTTATTTACTTGGTTTCTAAAATTATACTTTTTTGACAACACCCGTTATTTGCGATGAACCTGGCACACGTTATTTAGTTAGATTTTGTTTTAATAACAATAACTCCATTTTTACCTTTTTCGCCATATTCTTCAATTGCACTTTCTTTTAAAACTGTAATTGATTCTACATTTTCAGGGGTTAGATTTTCTATATCCTCTTTCTTAACTTCTTTACCATCCAAAATGATAAGTGGATCTGCAGGATTTATTTTTGAACAGTATTCAGAACGGTTTAAAATAATATCAATTCCTTCAATCGGCTTGGTCAAATAGTAATTTTTATCTATCGGATATCTTGGCTCTTTTTCTTTATCAATTTGAACATAAAAATAGTAATGTTCATCAGTTAAACTCCAGAATTCTGAACATCCTCTGGAATTCCAAGTATCTAATTCAGGATATTTTTCAATTATATTTTTTGCTGATAAAGTGGAAACGTCAATATAAGTTCCGTCTGGCAATTTTCCTTTAAAATCTTTGGTTAGCCTGAGTTTGGCAATCGCATCTGAATAATTATCCTTTTGGAAGAGTATTCCTATGTATTCTTTACTTTTATATCCAATTCTGTTTTCGAATCTGGCATCTTGAACGAATCCATCAGAACATAAATCCATCTCAGTCACAGCTACCTTTTCTATGCTAGGATCCTGTTTTTTTAAATCTTGCAATGTGAATACGCATAAATTTATTTTAGCAAGATCAAGTGTGTCATTCTTTGAATTCTGTCCGAAAATATTAATTGTACTTATCAGACTGAATATGATTATTATTTGTTTTCTCATTCTTTAATAACTCGCGCCACCTAACTCGTTTATAATCATTTAGCATAGTGAGGTATGCGGATTTGTCGGCTTACTGGTTCGTTTCTTGGTTACTAAAATTACACTTTTTCTACAATTACCCGGAATTTGATATGAACCGCTGTTAGGCGCTGGCTATTTACATAAAATATTCTTCAAACTCTTTACCGGTCATTCTTAATATTATATTTTTTCCATCCTTTGAGAACAGTTCGTGAAATTTTTTTAGAGTTTTAGTTTCCTCGATATGCAGAAATTCTCTTCCTTTTGGAAATTTAATGACATTCTTTATTTCAAAATTCTTTGCTAAACAAATCATTTTGCCCTTTTTATTCCTTTTTTCAACCACTTTCAAGTCGATTTCCGGCTCAACCTTTTCAATTATATCGAAATATTCCGACATATTACTATTCATTATTCTGAAAATTTTTTTTGAAAAGTCTTTTCTAATATTAAAACCATATCCTATTATTTCGTCAACAACGAGCTGATCAGCTGCTAAAACATTTAAGTTTTCTTCATCTTCAAAACCAACTTCAAAATTTTTAAGAGATCTTAATTTAGTTCCTTTTCCACAGAATAATGGAGGAAAATATAGTGCCATAATTATCATTTTAGCTTGTGCCAAACGTATGTTAACATAACAAGTTGTGTTACACCCACTTTAGTTAAAGCACTAATCTACCCCATTTTTTAATGTTGTAAAAGTATTTGTAGCAACAGGCGTATAATTCTCAATAGTTCTTATGGATCTTTCTATATATTAACCACAATTTTTACGTAAACACAACAATTGGGATTGATCCGTAAAAACCCAGATTTTAGACTTGATCCTTGATCCCTACCTGCCCCAGAATTGAAAAAAAATTATCCCATAAAAAAAGCCTTTCATTTCTGAAAGGCTTTTTGCAATCTTGCGGTCTGGACGAGACTCGAACTCGCGACCCCCTGCGTGACAGGCAGGTATTCTAACCAACTGAACTACCAGACCGTTGCGTTATTGCGAGGGCAAATATACTGCACTTTTCCAATCACACAAACTTTTTTTCTCATTTTTTTTAATCTTTTTTTCCGTCACTAAGCAAGCTTTTGTCTTTCAATAAAATAGGTCTGCAAAATTTTAATAAAATTTTTATTGATATCTACCGGAACATAACTAATCCGGTACTTCGCACATTCCAACTCCAGATTTTTAAAGTAATTTTCTATCGCTTTTTTATAGTTTTCCTGAATATTTTCTGAATACAAATCGATTTCATCTCCGGTTTCTACATCAAAAAATCGTTTTGGCGTATTATCAAAACGGAAACCCAACTCCTTTTCACTATCTAAAACATGAAATAAAACCACTTCATGCTTATTATATTTTAAATGTCGAAGCGCTTCAAAAAGCTCAGCTTCCTCTTTATCACTCTGGAACATATCGGTAAATAAAAACACTAAAGACCGACGTTTTAATTTTTCTGCAATCTGATGCAAATAAGTATATGTCTGTGTTCCTTTTCTTGTTGCACCAGAGGTTAATGTATTTTCTAATGTATTTAGTAATAAATGGTGATGTCGTTCTCCTGCTTTTTCCGGCGCGTAAAATTCAAATGCATCACTATACACACTCAAACCCACAGCATCGCGCTGGCGCTTTAGCATATTCATGATACAGGCTGATGCAATAGCAGAAAAACCGATTTTATTTAATGTTGAGAGACTTTGTTGCTTAAGAATAGGATAATGCATGGAGGCCGAATTATCGATGATTAAATGACACCTTAAATTGGTTTCTTCCTCGTAGCGTTTAGTATATAATTTATCGGTTTTTGCAAAAAGCTTCCAATCGATATGTTTGGTACTCTCTCCCTGATTATAAATTTTATGTTCGGCAAATTCCGCAGAAAAACCGTGAAACGGACTCTTATGCATGCCCGAAATATAGCCTTCTACGATTTGACGCGCCAGAATTTCAAGATTTAAAAAACCTTCCGTTTGATGTACCTGTAGCTGTAATTTCAAAATATGGTGATTTGTTATTGGAATATACAAAATTAGTTTTAGCTATTAGCCGTCAGCCTTAAGCTATCAGCTCATAGTTTTAGCTTAAGGCTAAATTTTGCCATTCATTTTTGAGCTTGCCTCTCAGGCAGACAGACGTAAAGAAGTGAAGTAGAGAAATCACACTCTATAGCATTCCAGATTTGTCCTAAATGAAATAAAAAAGTCTATTTCAATATACGTTTTACAGTATACAGTCTTCAAAAAAGAATAATTCTAAACTATTAGCCCTCAGCTCAAAAAAGATTTCTCCATTTCGATACGCTACACCTGCCTGCCGGCGAGGCAGGGTCGAAATGACGACAATTCAGCATTCAACATTTTGTCCTGCTTCCTGGTTCTTGACTCTTGAATCCTGATTCTCTCCTTGCTTGTCTTGTTTCTTGAGTCTATTTTCTATTATCTAAAAAGTAGTGTTCTAAGCTCTAACTCCTAAGCACTTCTCAATACCATTTCTCCTCACGATTGTTATCGGGACTCGAAATCACTCGAAGTGACAATAAGTTTTCTATGAAGAGCATTAACACATTATTAAATTAACGCATCTTCAAATTCTATTTTCTATAGTCTAATATCTAACAGCGCAGCGATCTCAACTCTAACTACTTCACTTCAAAAAACAAAAAAGCCCGGCAAAAACCGGGCTCAATATTATTTAAAAATCGTAGTGATTTATAAAAGCTCATTTAAAGCATCAGCATAAGTGTTTTTAGGAGCAACACCAACCTGGCGTCCTACCACTTCCCCATTTTGGAAAATAAGTACAGTCGGGATATTTCTAACTCCGTATTTAGCAGCAAATTCCTGGTTGGCATCAACATCAAGCTTTCCTACCACTGCTTTTCCTTCATATTCACCGCTAAGCTCTTCGATTACCGGTCCTACCATTCTACAAGGCCCGCACCATGCTGCCCAAAAATCTACCATTACAGGTTTATCACTTTTTAAAACTGTTTCTTCAAAGTTTGCGTCTGTTATTTCAATAGCCATAATCGTTATTTTTCTAGTAATTTAAAATCAATACGTAAAAGTAGTCATTTATTTTCGGAAACCTTACATCCACAATATTGGATTTCGTTATACACTGATTGTCAATAATTATCTGGCGGGCGCTTTCCCTTCGATTGCATCTTTGGGAAAGACCGGGCTTTACGCGCTACACGGTAGCTTGCTGCAATCCCTGCCCGATTTTATTCCTAATCAACATTAATTTAATTTATAAACCACCTGTTGCGCTTCCAGACTCTCCAATAATTCCGGACAAATCTTTACTTTTTGGCGCTTACTGGGCATATGCAACTTTAATTGCTCTTTCATTTCATACACCACAAAATTCAGTTTATGATCTCCTCGATAACTTCTAAAAATATCTTTTAAAATATCGATTTTCTCCTCTTTAAGCTCATTGATATCTAACTGAATCGTAAGTTTCTTTGCATACGTATCCATAATATCATGCAGCAGCTGGAAACTATTAAACTGAATTCTTGGTTCTCCTTTTTTGCCGGTATCCTTATTGGTCCAGCCTTCTTTTATAAAAGCTCTTATATGCACAAATGAATTTGGCACCAAAAAATGTCGGTTTTTAAGATACTCCTCCCCAAACATTCTAAATTCGTAAGACTCGTTATAATCTTCAACTGTAAACATTGCCCAGCCTTTCCCCATTTTAGACGTTCTATGCTGCACATCACTAATAACCCCGCCAAAAGAGATCTCGCGATTCACTACTTTTTCAAGCGTTCTAAAATCAGATAAACTACCGTTGCAGAAATACTGAATCTCTTTCTTAAAGTCATCTAACGGATGCCCGGAAATATAAATCCCCACCACTTCTTTTTCGCGGCGTAATTTCTCCATCGTCCCCCATTCTTCACAAGGTGGCACACTAGGCTCCGGAATTTGGACTTCACTGGCTTCACCAAATAAACTTACCTGGGATGAATTCTCATTTTCCTGAAATTTAGCCGCAAATTTTACCACTTTCTCCAGAAAGCTCATCCCGTCTCCTTCATCATGAAAATATTGTGCTCGGTGAGTTTCTTTAAAACAATCAAAGCCTCCTGCAAGGGCAAGGTTTTCAAAAGCTTTTTTATTCGCTGCTCGTAAATCGATACGTTTTGCCATATCGAATATTGAACGGTATGCCCCGGCTTCCCCTTTTCGGTTTTCTACGATGGTAGCTACCGCACCTGCACCAACGCCTTTAATCGCTCCCATCCCAAATCTCACCGCGTTGTCTTTGTTTACCGAGAATTTATAATACGATTCGTTTACATCTGGGCCAAGTACATTAAGCTTCATTCGCTTACATTCTTCCATAAAGAAGGTCACCTGCTTAATGTCGTTCATGTTATTGGATAATACCGCCGCCATATATTCAGCAGGATAATGCGCTTTTAAATAGGCCGTTTGGTACGCAATCCATGCATAACAGGTAGAATGTGATTTATTAAATGCATAAGAAGCAAAAGCTTCCCAGTCTTTCCAAATCTTTTCTAAAACCTCGGTAGGATGTCCTTTGGCTTCCCCACCTCCAATAAATTTCGGTTTTAATTGCGCTAAAAGGGCTACTAATTTTTTCCCCATCGCTTTACGAAGCATATCGGCTTCACCTTTGGTAAAACCAGCCAGTTTTTGCGAGAGCAACATCACCTGCTCCTGGTACACCGTAATTCCGTAGGTTTCCTTAAGATACTCTTCCATGTCCGGAAGGTCATAGCTAATCTCTTCGTCACCGTGTTTTCTGGCAATAAAGCTTGGGATATATTCCATAGGCCCTGGACGATACAATGCGTTCATGGCAATTAAATCGTCAAAAACCGTTGGTTTTAGCGCCTGCATGTGTTTCTGCATCCCGGGAGATTCGTACTGAAATATCCCTACCGTTTCCCCACGCTGGAAGAGTTTATAGGTTTCTTCGTCATCTAATGGGAAATCATCCGGCACCAGATCAATGCCGTGTTTCCCTTTTACGATCTTAATAGTATCTTTAATCAGGGTTAATGTTTTTAACCCCAGGAAGTCCATTTTTAGTAGTCCCGCACTTTCCACAACCGAGTTATCAAACTGCGTGACGTATAAATCGGAATCCTTAGCTACCGAAACCGGAACATAATTGGTGATATCACTCGGCGTAATAATTACCCCACAGGCATGGATTCCGGTGTTTCGTACCGATCCTTCTAAAACTCTTGCCTGATTTACGGTTTGTGCTTCAAGGTCGTCTCCTTCAGAAATATTTAAAAGCTCATTTATACTTTCTACTTCCTCACTTCGGAATTTAGACTTCAAGGCCTTTTCATCCATTCCGAAGATCTTCCCTAACTTCGTATTTGGGATCAGCTTGGCAATTCTATCGGCATCACTCAATGGCAAATCCAACACCCTTGCCGTATCCCGAATCGAAGATTTTGCGGCCATGGTTCCGTAGGTGATAATCTGCGCTACCTGATTGGCTCCGTATTTTCCAATTACATAATCCATCACCCGGCTACGGCCTTCATCATCAAAATCGATATCAATATCGGGCATACTTACACGATCTGGATTTAAGAAACGCTCAAAAAGCAGATCGTACTTAATCGGGTCGATATTGGTAATTCCCAAACAATAGGCTACGGCACTACCGGCAGCGGAACCACGACCTGGCCCAACTGATACATCGAGATTCCGAGCTTCACGGATAAAATCCTCCACAATAAGGAAATAACCTGGATAACCGGTATTTTCGATTACCGAAAGCTCAAAGTCCAGCCGTTCTTTAATAGACGCAGTGATTTCGCCATAACGCTCTTCTGCTCCTTTAAAAGTGATATGTTTTAAATAGGCATTTTCACCTCGTTTACCGCCATCAATTTTATCTTCTTCAACCAAAAACTCATCAGGAATGGTAAATGCGGGAAGTAATACATCTCGAGCAAGCTCGAAAGGCTCAATCTTATCTACAATTTCTTTGATATTCGATATCGCTTCAGGTAGATCTTTAAAGAGATTTTTCATCTCTTCAGCCGTCTTAAAATAATATTCCTGGTTTGGTAAACCGTAACGATATCCACGACCACGACCAATTGGCGTTGCCTGCTTTTCACCATCTTTTACACATAGTAAAATATCGTGCGCATTGGCATCGTCTTTTCTCCAATAATAGGTGTTATTAGTCGCAATTAATTTTATATCATGTTTTTTGGAAAACTCAATCAACACCTGATTTACACGATTTTCGTCTTCCTGGTTATGTCGCATGATCTCGATATAAAGATCCTCACCAAACTCTTCTTTCCACCACAACAAAGCTTCTTCAGCCTGCTTTTCACCTACATTCAAAATCTTACTCGGCACCTCACCATAAAGGTTACCGGTAAGCACAATCACATCTTCTTTATATTGTTTTACAACTTCCTTGTCGATTCGAGGCACATAATAAAACCCATCGGTATAAGCCTTAGAAGACATTTTGGCCAGATTATGATAGCCTTTTTTGTTCTTGGCCAGCATCACGACCTGGTACCCGTTATCTTTTCTGGATTTATCGGTATGATTTTCACAAACAAAAAATTCACAACCTACAATCGCTTTTAATTCTTTAGCCTCGGCAGGTTCGCCATTTGCTTCGGCTTCTTCATTTTTAGCCTGAACGTTTTTATTATAAGCCCCAACTTCTTTTACAAAATGAAACGCTCCCATCATATTGGCATGATCGGTAAGTGCCACTGCCGGCATATTTTGCTCGCCAGCCGCATTTACAAGATCGGCAATACTAATGGTCGACTGTAATACAGAGAATTGAGAATGGTTATGAAGATGGGCAAAAGGAACCTCATCCAGCTTTTCTAGGTTTTCCTCAATTTCTTCTGTAGTAATCTCATCTGTTGGCTGTAATTTCTCCAGCCTTTTTCTTATTTCTTCGGAAGCTTTTTTAAGATTGATATGTTTTAAACCAATAGGCTGAAAAGGCTCTGGATTGGCTTCAACATAATCTTCAAAATAACCAGGAGCGGCATTTAGTTCTTCCGCAGAATAAGTTCTTTTTCTAACCAATTCCAGGAAACAACGGGTGGTTGCTTCAACATCGGCAGTTGCGTTGTGCGCTTCCCCAAAAGGCTCATCAAAAAGATATTCGTGTAATTCGGTTAGCGTTGGGAGCTTAAATTTACCTCCACGCCCACCGGGAATTCTACACATTTCGGCCGTTGTTTCTGTACAGGTATCCAACACCGGAAGTTCTAGCAACGGACTCTCCATCCCGACACGATGCAGCTCGGCTCCCATAATGTTGACATCGAAACCTAAATTTTGACCAACGATAAATTTGGTTTTCCCCAAGGCTTCGTTGAATTTCTCTAGCATTTCTTCTAACGAAATCCCTTCTTCCCTGGCCAGATCGGTCGAAATACCATGTACCCGCTCGGCATCATACGGAATATCAAAACCTTCTGGTTTAACCAGATAATCCTGATGTTCTACCAGATTTCCCATCTCGTCATGTAACTGCCATGCGATCTGTATACATCGTGGCCAGTTATCAGAATCGGTTAAAGGCGCATCCCAACGCTTTGGTAATCCGGTAGTTTCGGTATCAAAAATTAAATACATCGGCTCTTAGTTTTGTCCCCGTATTGAAGAAAAAGGGCAGTTCAGCAACATCTTATCTTGCAAAACTAAGCATAATTTAAGCTGGGAAAAAGTCTAATTTTCATCAGTTATTAACCATCGATTTGCAGTTCACGCTCCAGTCTTGCAGTTCGTCTGAAAAGCTTTTCATAACACGAAAGCTAAAAGTTTATTTGCGGTATAAACCTAACTTTCTAATATTTACACTAATGAAAAAATTACTACTACTGCTTCTAGGACTATTAAGCTGGATGCAATGCTTATCTCAAACAGATTTTAACCTTTCTCCTGAAGAGGAGAAGGAGGCCTGGAAATTGCTTATTCAAAAATTTTTCCCTGAGGGATTAAGTGATTTTAGGCACCCTGCAAAGTTTTATGACCCAATAGCCTATTATATAGTTAACCCGCAAGAACGTGACAGCCTTTTACTACAAAACATTATCGATCAGGTTAACCCATTGATCCCCCAGCAGGTTTTTTACGCAAAGAACAGGGAAGATGCCAACTTTATAATCGAATTAGCAGCCTTACCCGAAAATGATTCTATACCACATATCAATTTAAACAACTTTGTAATCGGTAATCAAAATGGATATTATAACAATGAAATAGTTTCGCTGTATTATAATTTAGAATTACCTGAAAATCGCCGTTTAGAAATTATCAGGAACACTGCATTAGTGGGATTAATTTATCGCCGTTCTGGATATCAGCATTTAATTAATTTGCAACAGAAAAGCTTATTCCTAAAAAAAAGCTTACAGCTGTTTGAAGAAACTGTAAACTTTCAATTAAATTCTCTAGATAGGTTTATCCTGAAAAAATTATACGCCAAGGATCTTGACGATCAGGTACAGAACTTTATAATAAAGGAATATGGGTATTGGACCTGGTTAAATTTTGTATTTAATGAAGATCTACTACAAATCTTAAAAATAATTGCATTTCTTTTTCTTGTAATTGGTATAGTGTTATTGCTTCACCGTTTTATCAAGAGTATAAGAAGTAAGTATCAAATTATAAACTATATTTTGCAAGGTATTATCCTTTCGTCCATAATTGTAGCTTTAATTTCTTTATATAGTTATTTAAGAATTGAGCCGCATAATCAAATTATTCATACAGGATCAATAGAAAAAATAGATTGGGCATTTTTTTGGATCCAAATGGGTGGCATTAGTATTCTTTCCGGATTTTTTTCTTTATTTCTTTTTATTTTAGACTATTACATTCTTTCCAAATTCGGCAATATTTTTTACCGTGCACTAATCCGAATTTTAAATTTCGCAGCCATTATTTTGATCCTTACTGCCATTTTAATCGTAACTAAAAATTCGGTTTTTTTATCATTAGCACTCCAAATCGGTCTTTATACTGCATTATTTTTTATTTGTATTTTAAGAAGTATATTTCTTTATTTCATAGAAAAAAACGAAAACTTGATTTTAGAAAAAGATCTTCAATTAAGTAATTTAGCAGCTTTAAAGGCTGAGGCCGAAGTGGCATCGCTACACGCTCGTATCAATCCGCATTTTCTTTACAATGCATTAAATTCCATTGCTGGGTTGGCCCATATTGACGCTGATAAAACCGAGAAAATGGCGCTGTCGTTATCCGATCTTTTTCGGCATAACTTAAATAGAAAAAACGAAGCCTTCTCCACCATAAAAGAAGAAATAGACGCGACAATCGCCTATATGGACATCGAGCAAATACGCTTTGGGGATCAGCTTCTGTTTAATATCGAAATAGATGAATCGCTATATCATTATTTTATTCCGCGAAATATCATTCAGCCTTTATTAGAAAATGCCATAAAACATGGAATTTCGAAACTAAATGTTTCAGGAAAAATTATGCTTAAAATTTCACAAAATGAGGATCTCATTGAAATTGCAGTTTTTGATAATGGCCCCGATTTTAAGGATGGAAGTATTTCTGGCTATGGTTTACAAAGTGTATTCGATATTTTAAAATTTACTTATAGCGAAAAGGCCTCACTAAACTGGGAAAATACACCCGAAAAAAGAGTTTGGATCACTATTGATAAAACCGCCCTAAAAAAAGAACAATATGAGCTTTAGAACTTTAATTATTGAAGACGAGGAACCGGCAAGACTAAGGCTCACTAAGCTTTTGCAAAACCATACCGATAAAGTTGAGATTATTGGCTCTGCGAAGAATGGAGAAAATGGACTGAAAAAAATTAATGACTTAAAACCTGATCTTATCTTTTTGGACATCCAGATGCCGGGAATGAACGGTTTCGAAATGCTTTCGAAATTACAACGAATCCCCCTGATCATCTTTTGTACCGCTTACGATGAATATGCGTTGCAAGCTTTTGAAACCAATAGCATTGATTATTTGCTGAAACCAATTAAAGAAGAACGACTGGCAAAAGCGATATCGAAATTAGACAAATTCACCCCTCATTTTAGTAGATCTGAAATTTTAGATTTCCTGGATGCCATCGATAAAAAAGAGGCGAAACCAAAAGTTACCAGCCTTAGCATAAAAACTGGAAAGAAGATTATTTTCCTCAAACTTAACGACATCCTATTTTTTAAGGCAAAGGATAAATATGTTAGTGTTTTCCTGAAAAACGGGGAAGAACAGCTTTGCGAACAAAGTTTACAGCAACTTGTGGAAAACCTGCCAGAAAATTTCCGCAGAATACACAGGGCCATACTAATAAACTCAGATTATATTAAAGAAATACATAGCTATTTTAATAGTCGGTTTGCGTTTATTCTGGAAGATAAAAACCGAACAAAACTTATTAGTGGCAGATCATACCAAAAAGAAATTAAAGACTGGATAAATGCATAAAAAAAACCTCACGGTAATAGGAATACTTCCTTTCCCGTGAGGCTTGTGATACGAACATTAAAACTACTACTTCAATCAAACATCTATCCGCATCTTAATCTATTTTTCTTTTTCCAGGCAATTTTCTAATTAGTCGTATTGAAGCTCTAAAGATTTCACTTCATTTAAAGAATCAACAATCGCATTTTTTTGCTTTAATAAAACATTTTGAGTTGAAGGGGGAATACTGGTATCCTTAATGATTTTCTCGTATTCTTCAACTGCAATTTCTTCTCCTCTCACCGCTTCTTCTAAAACAACTTCTTCTTTATTTCCTGATAGCGCGGTTTTTAAATTCATCCATGTACGGTGAGCATCAGCCTCAAGACTGCTCCCTTTTTCGGGAGTTTCGCCAAAATTTCGAATTTCAGCTTTTAATTGATGTCCAAAATCATAGCGTTCTTTGGCCCGCTCAGAAAAAAACGCCTTCAATTTTTCATTCTTCACATGCTCTGCAGCAGATTTATATCCTTTTTCAGCATCATAGTTTTTTTCCAACAACTCATTCAGCTTCTTTGCAACCTCTTCTGAATATTTCATAACATTTTCTTTTTCGTTCATAACCATGATAAAATTACAATGCATTTTTGGCCACAACAACCTATTTAACAGGGTTTAGCAGTAATTAACTGCTTTTAACTTATAGGTTAAAATTTATCGATTTTTATTATCATTTTTTTAGTAAGCAGAAGATGAATCATCCATTTTATAGGCTTCACAATATTTTTTAGGCAACCTCTTGTAAATTAGAAAAATGTAGTATCTTTGCAGCCTTATTAATAATAGGGGTCGGGAACCCCATAAATTAATTTTTATGCCTGTAAAAATCAGATTACAAAGACACGGTAAAAAAGGAAAACCTTTTTATTGGATCGTAGCCGCAGATGCGCGTGCAAAGAGAGATGGTAAATTCTTAGACAAATTAGGAATCTACAATCCAAACACTAATCCTGCTACTATCGACCTAGATGTAGACGGTGCAGTAAAATGGTTACAGAATGGTGCACAGCCAACAGATACTGCTCGTGCTATTCTTTCTTACAAAGGTGCTTTATTAAAGAAACACCTTGCCGTTGGAGTTAAAAAAGGCGCTTTAACCGAAGAAGAAGCTGAGAAGAAATTCCAGGCTTGGCTAGAGGAAAAAGAAGGCAAGATTAACGACAAAAAAGAAAACCTTTCTAAAGCAGAACAAGAAGCTAGAGATAAAGCTTTAGCTGCCGAGAAAGAAGTAAATGCTAAGCGTGAAGCTGCTGCTAAAGAAGCCGCTGAGGCTGCTGCTGCAGAAGAAGCTACTGAAGAGTCAGAAGCTCCTGAAGGCGAAGCTACAGAAGAAAAAGAAGCTTAATAAATTACCTAACGATGACTAAAGAAGAATGTTTCTACTTAGGTAAAATCGTTAGTAAATTTAGCTTTAAAGGGGAAGTACTTATCAAATTAGATACAGACGAACCTGAATTGTACACAGAGATGGAATCGGTTTTTGTTGAATATAACAACAATCTGGTTCCATTTTTCTTTGAAAAAACTTCCCTGCACAAAAGCACTTTGCTACGTGCTAAAATCGAAGATATCGATACTGAAGATGATGCCGAAGACATGATTGGATGTGAACTTTATCTTCCACTTACCTTATTACCTGAACTGGACGACGACCAGTTTTATTACCACGAAATTATTGGCTTTAAAGTGATCGACACTAAACATGGCGATATCGGTGAAATCACCTCGATAAACGATAGCACTGCCCAGGCGTTGTTCGAAATCAAAAAAGATGATAAAGAAATTCTTATTCCCATGAATGATGAATTTATCGAAAACATCGACAAGCCCAATAAAACTATCCATCTTACCACTCCTGAAGGTCTTATTGAATTGTATTTAGGCTAGTTAGAAGTTAGACCGCTACGCTGCTAGATGTTAGAACATAGATTAGAGAAAAGAGATTTAAGATTTAAGAGTCAAGAATCAGGAGTCAGGAGTCAGGAGTCAAGAAACATAAGGAGTATTGAATTTTGAAATTGGATAAATTGTCATCTCTATCCTGCACGCCGGCAGGAAGTCGAAGTGAAGAGATCTTTTATTAATTGTTTTTGAAAATTGAGATTTCTCCGTTACGCTACGCTCCAGTCGAAATGACGCTTGTTTTTTTATTTTAAACCATGATTTTATCATCCCATGCTTGTGAATGGTAGATTTCAATAGAAGAAGGGAAAGCAATAAAACCGGGCTTTGTCATCCTATGTTTGTTGCATGTAGATTTAAGAGAAATAATGATTAGATTTCAATAGAAGAAGGGAAAGCAAAAAAACCGTGCTTTGTCATTGGTCTTACAAGGCTGTTCGAGATGCTGGTTACTTTCCCTATCTGCTTGAAACTTGGACAGTTCATTAGGCCCTGGAGCCTGTAAGAAGGATTGATAAGTTCAAAGCAGTTTCTCCTATCTACTTGTTTG
>NZ_JAKHSK010000020.1 GCF_023499215.1 Zunongwangia pacifica | reverse complement strand
ATATAATTCAGATTCCATTCGGTCTTGCTCTGTCATTTTTGGAGCAATAAACTTTATAAAAAAATAAGCTATTATTATAAGTAATAGAACTAGTGTAAAAATTATAAACCTGACTTTCATTCATATTATTAGTTAAAGTTAAAATTTGGGATTTGGGAGTTTCCAATCAAATATTGAAAGAGGGTTTTTCCAAAACTGAGAAGAATGAACAGCATAACCAGCTCCCAAATATCCTTCAATAATACTAAATCTAATTCCCCAGCCTCCAGAACCTCTCCCTCCTAAAACAGCCCAATCATCTCCAATAGCTCCATAGATTCCAACACCTGCTCCAAAAATAGCTAAATTAGCATCCACACCAAATGACAAAAAATAATAACCTCCTCCGAAGAGTAAGGGATCATAGTTAGGGGTGTTTTTAAAATTATAAGCTACAAAAAAAGTTTTACCAGCTTATACTGCTTCTACAATCCCTCCGGTAACACCCCTTGCTTCTGAACCATAAAAGTATGCCTTTCTAAAAAATGTTCCGCATTGACGTTTCCGTTGATTATTTGATTGGCAAGAGTTCTTTATCTACTTATGACGAAGAGGTCTTAAGACGTATCAATGAAATTGAGCATCTAGCCAATGAGAATAAACAGCATATCTTACCTTATTGATAATCTTGTAAAAGCTGCTAAATTGAAGGCTATTTGACTTTACAAATCATTCTGGTTTAGACTACTGTCGGTTAGTCTATTTTTTGATAGTAATAGTTGCTGGAATTATCCACAACAATAGCAAAAGATAAGTTTTTGAACTCTACAGGAAATGAGGCGTTAATCAGTCCTTCTTCATTTACTAAATAGGTATCATCGTATGGTATATCCCTGTCTATAAAAAACTTTGTGAAATCTATCCTTGACTTTTCTGTATAACTCCACTTTCCAGAATTTACATAAATCAGCTTACCTTTTGAATTATATATACTTCGAGTATATTTTCCATTCTCGGATAAATTCAAAGTGTCGATGCTGTTAGAATGATTTTTAATAACGTATGTGCCACAAAGTTGGCTACCATCGGATATACAGCCTATAAGGGATAGAAATAAAAAGAAAATACTACCAATCCGAATCAAATCTTGTATCATAAATATAATGGTTATGTTTTAATTGCTCTTTAGTTAGTAGAAAAATGTAGGTTTGGTTTGTTGTGCTTTTTGGTCCGCCAACGCCATTAACCCTTGGAATATTAACCTCTGAGCCGTCAAAAATATTCCAAGTCCAAGAACTAATTGTCTTGGAATCGTGTAACAAAACTAGCCTATGGTCTCCCAAATTATATATGCTGGTATTGGCTTTGCCTATGAAATGTTCAGTGTCATAATATGAGGTTCGAAAAGGCCCGAAAACGCCAAAACTGCCAGTGAACAAAGTATTTTCCTCATCATTTTTATAAAACTTATCCGTTGCTCGATATACTTGATAAGTCATCGCTACATCTTCGTTTATTGGATGAGATGAACCATACATTATACTGTTCTCGGGTCCATTGCCTTGTTTCCATTCTCTAAATAAATGTTTGAAGTTAGTGTCACTGTTTCTTTGCACATACCCCCTAATTATGGATTCCCCACCCGTTATTAAAGTAGAAGCCCCGGTTTCCCTTACGACTATCCTTGTATCTCCATTAGATTGGTGGAAAAAATCAACTTCATCTCCACCAAGGTTAGAAATTTTATTTCCATTCGCATCATATTCATCAAATCCTCCATCAGGGTCAACCCTGCTAATAGGATTATTCCCCATTCCTAGATATGGAGAACTATATTGACCAGCTGGATCTGTAGTTAACCATCGCCCAATTCTAGCATCCCAAAGCCTTAGCTCAAAGGCTTCCATCCCTGTTTCAGCATCCTTTTCCTGGCCCTGGTATTTATACCGGTATTCAGATTGGTTCGCATCATTATTCCTACCCGGCATAGGCATCCCAAAAACTTATTAACCAGTTGGACGAGGAAGATAAAAAAAACCATCCTTAAAATCATTGAAAAGATGCTTACCAACAAAAAATTTAAGGGCTTTTTTGATAAAAATTTAGCTTCGCTATAAAACTAATTTCTTTCAGACTTATTCAAAGAGTCTTTTATTTTCAAAATGGATTTTGTTTTAAAATCTAACCTCATAGAATCCGCATAGTTTATCATAAACTTATTTAGAGATAAAAGCCTTTTAGAATACTTAAACTTGTTATCATCTATAAAAAACCTCTTTTTATAAAGAGTTTCTTTTTTCTGCTTATTGGTAGCTTTTATGTCTAATACAATACTCTCACTAGACATAGGTTTAAATTCTTTCTCTTCCTCTATGTTTGCTTTATGCATTATTTCGCAAATAATATAATAAAAATCTGAACTGTAACTATTTAAAACTAAATCCTGATTCCTATCTCCTAAAACAGTCCGTTTATCATTTATACTATCATATTTATAAACATACTTATATGGCTCATTTTCATATTTAAAAATTGTTCTTTCTTTTTCACTTAAAATTTTCACTCCAAAAAAATCGCTAAATGTAGGCATCAATAAGTATATATCGTATTTAACGCTTGTATCGCACACATTTTCTTTTATTTGACGTTGTGTCTTAACCACAAAAGAAGCAGTAGCATTCCCCTTTATTTTCTCTTGACAAGAAAAAAAAGACATTAAAACAAGAAAAAATATTAAATGCTTCATTAATTACCACCTATGATTACTTCGTCTAACATAATTGGAGCGCTATAATCATGCCATTTTAAATATTCTTTCAGATAAATACCTCGTAATAGCCCATCACTTTCCATACCGTGGAACTTGTGTAATGCATTCACAATATACCTTTTAAATTCTCCAGTAGTTCCTGCCCAACGAGGCGACTTAACTTGGTTTTGGTAAGCTAATCTATGTGAACCAAAAAGACTACCTTGTTTTTTCATCAAGTGTGAGTACCATTCGTGGTCAATTACTGCACTCCATAGATTTTCAACTGTAGTCATACCATTACTATAACCTTTATCTCTGTTTATATATTTAGTGCCTCTTGACCAAGAATACGCTCCATTTCCTTCATTTGCAGTACCTGTTCTTACTCTAAACTCAAAACTTGACATTGTAAAAGTCTCGTCAAAGATATTTTGCCCCTCTAATCTTGAGAAAATATGCCTCTCTATCTTATCCATAATGGAGTTGCTTAAGGAAGCATTATCATAGAAAGTTCCTCCATTGAAATCTACTAAACCACCAGCAGTCATTTCAGAAAAATCTAAATCACAATCATAAATTATCGGTTGACCTGTAAACCCTTCTACTGTATTTCCTCTATATACTCCATCAGAACCATAAACAGGGTTTTTCTCCGCATAACCACCATCAGAATCTCGTAAAATAACAGGATTATTCCCCATTCCTAGATATGGAGAACTATATTGACCAGCTGGATCTGTAGTTAACCAACGCCCAATCCTTGCATCCCATAATCGAAGTTCAAAGGCTTCCATCCCTGTTTCAGCATCCTTTTCCTGCCCCTGGTACTTATACCGGTATTCAGATTGGTTCCCATCATTATCCCTACCCGGCATAGGCATCCCAAAAGGATAATAAGTTTAAGATTATAAAAAGTCATCAGCATATTTCTACCTGGTATGTAGATGTTTCTATATCGTCTATCTTTAATTTTGATAAAAATTTTTCTTCTACTAATAAAAATAACTCTTTACCTAAATCAGAAAATTCTTTCTCCTCTAATGTAGGATGTGTTTTTATAAAATTCGCTAACTTCCACAAAGAAAATTTTATGCTTTTTCCATTTAACGGCGCAATATCATATTCACAAATAATTCCATTATTTTCAATTCTACAACCAGCCCCATGGAAACTATATTTGTAATCTCTTACCTTTCCTGATTTGGGAAAATCTTTTCCTGATCTTTCCCATATATTTCCTGAAATCTCAAACTTAGAATTTAGTTTCCCTTCAAATTTTTTAATGAATTCTATATATGTACTAAGTTCCTTATTCATATTTCTATTTCATTCTTCTGGAGTTTTTGGCGGAGGTTGGATCATTATAATTCCATTTTCAGCTTTGTCCCCATATATCTGATTCAGATCTTTATTGCCTTTTCTGATTATGCTGATCTCTGCAAAATTTTTTTCATCCGATTTAATCGAATCAGGATCAATAATAGTCTGTTAATCTAAAACAATTATCAGATCCTCAGTTACTTTATCTTCCCATAAAATTAAGCAGAATTTTTCAATTTTCGATTGCGAAAGAAATCTGAATCTGAGTTGAGAAACAGATGTACAAAAGTTTAGAAAAAGTAAATTACCTCAGGGAAAGGCCATAAGGCATTTAACCTCTAATGTCGAGTAAACTAACCTATTAATCTTCGAAATTAATCGTTATTGGTTTTAATCACTACTTTCCCGCCAGATTTGAAAAGCTCAAATGGAATAAAATACCCCTCTAAACTTTCTGAATTCACATTAATTTCCTTCAGGTTTCTTCCTTTACCTTTATGAACAAAATTTAGTTTGCTTCCGTTAGGCATTGTCCAGATTACCTCATCAAAAACCGGTACAGTCACCAAAAATTCGGCATCGGCCGGAGATAATGGATACACTCCGCTGGCCGCAAAAACGTACCAGGAAGACATTTCCCCGGCATCGTCCATTCCAGATAATGCATTCCCGCTTTCTTCGATACCAAAATAATTTTGCATCAAATTATCTAAAATCGCCTGTGATTTTTCAGGTTTATCAATAAAATAATAGGCAAAAGGTGTTTCGTGATCGGGCTGATTTCCCTGACTGTATAGCCCCATAAAACCAGATACATTCCTGGCAATATGTTTAGGATTCCACGGAGTGGTAAAAAGTGAATCCAGTTTTTCCTCAAATTTTTCCCTTCCGTAGAGATTAACCAGACCCGGCATATCATGAGGAACATAAAATGATAACTGCCATGAATTAGCCTCGCGATACATATACTCGTAATAAGGATATGCTGCATCAAAAGGGCTTACCCAACTGCCGTCTTCTAATTTTCCCCTCATAAAATGGGTATTGTTATCAAACACATTTTGATAATTTTTAGATCGCTTCATCAGGTCTTCGTAATGAACTGAATCGCCAAGTGCTTTTGCCAGTAGTGCTAAAGAATAATCGTCATGTGCATATTCTAAGGTTTTGGAAACTCCTGCTTTTGCTTTACTTTCTACATGCGGATTGTCGATTTTTGGAGTAGCGATGTATCCTTTTTCGATATATTCTGAAATATAAGGCCGTGTTCCTCCCTCTTTATAAGCGTTATTCAGTAATAACTCGTAAGCTTTCTCCACATCAAAATCCTGAATTCCCATGTGATACGCTGCAGAAATAAATGAAGCGGCATGATCTCCATGAAAAAACGTAGGTATAAATCCGCTATTTTCCCCTCTATCGATTACCGAGCTTATTACATCTTTAGCAACATCGGGCTGAAGCATGTTTAGCAATACCAACTTATTACGATAGGTATCCCAAAAAGATGGCAGGGTGTAATATAGAAAATTGGCTTTTTTGATCTTACCTTCTACATCGCTAAACTCACCATTAAGATCGCTTCGCAACGCAGGCCATAGGAAGGCACGATACAAAGAAGAATAAAATATTTCTTTTTGCTTCTGGGTACCACCTTTTACCTGTATAGCCCCAAGTAAAGATTCCCAGGTTTCAATTGCCTGATCGTGAACCTCATCGAAACTTCGATTCGCGATCTCTTTTTCAAGATTGTTTTTAGCATTTTCTACACTCACGTAAGAAATACCAACTTTTAAGATTACTTCCTCAGTTTTGCTATTTTCGAGTTCAATTTTTGCATATCCTTCTGGCTCTCCCTGGTTTTCGATCGTTATATTCTTAATATCATGACTCAGTTTTGCAAAAAAATGAACCTTGTCTCCGCCTACCCGTTGATATCCTGAAATTTCGTTTCGGTTGCTAGTGTTAATGTCCCAATCTGAAACGCCGTTATTAGCTTTACCGAGTTTAAAAACAATACTTCGATCTTTATTGTTGCTAAACGTATATTCATGAATAGCACCACGTAAAGTGGAAGTCAGTCTTACATTTATTCCGTAGTCCTCTAAAAATACCTGATAAAATCCTGGCGAGGCCTCTTCATTAGCATGAGAAAACTTCGATTTAAACGGAAATTTTGCTTCCGTAGAAACGGGTAAAATAGGCAAATTACAAAGATTCCAATGTCCTTTATTGGTATGGGTAAACCCATAAATCTCGTTATCCTCGTACTCATAACCGGCACCACTCCCAAATTCTGTAATTGGGCTAATTTGTACCATTGCATTGGGTAGAGACGAACCAGGATAGGTTAAGCCTGCCCAAACACGCCAACCTTCTGGCGGAGTATATCCAATTATAGTCGTATCGGTTAGGGGTGCCGTGCCCAAAAAAGGATTTACATAACTGGTAAGATTTGCTTTTTCTTCAGTTTTTCCTGTTCTGGATTTACAGCCAAAAACAAAACTTAACGCGATAATCAAAAACGCATATTTTAAATTTGATAGAATAGTAGACTTAAAATAGATCATTCCATATATTTTTAGTTTCACAGCCAGACAAAAATACCTATGATATACTCACTGGTCATCAAAGTTTTGACCTTTTTAATCTCAGTATTCAAGAAAAAATCAATCTCTTTTTTGTGGAATATTAGTTTTAATCGATACCGTTTATTCGATATATTCTTCTAATAAAATTCCCCTAAAAAATTTTTAGGGGAATTTTAAACTTTATTCATTTAAAATTTAAATGTTCTTAATTTTCCTGATATCCCGCATTTTGAGTTAGATTAGGGTTACGTTGTAATTCATTCAAAGAAATAGGGAATACCAAATCTGTTTCCTTAAAAGTCGCTCCTGCTGCATTTTGCGCACCAATTAGATCAACATAAGTGACCTCTCCTAGTGTATTTTTAGAAATTTGAGGAAATTTCATGGTACGTACACAATCGTCCCAAATTTTAAACTCTAAAGGAAATTCACGAAGCCTTTCTGTCCAGCATTCCTTAATAAAAGCATCCTGAGACATGCCTAACAGACTGGTCTGAATTTCAGTAACAGACATTCCTGTAGTATTTGCCCTTGCTTTAATCTGTGCTAAATAATTTGCAGCTTCGGTAGTAACACCTTCGGTTTGGGCAATAGACTCGGCATAATCTAGATAGGCCTCAGACAGACGATAAAAATTCCAGTCTTTAGTGGCTATTCCGGTATTTAATATGGCATCTTCATCAAAGTAATACCAGCATCCTGCCTGTCCTTCAGGAGCTGTCCATGTTTTTCCGTTATTAGGATTGGTATAGCTCCAATGAAAAAACTGTTCTTCCTTGATCCTAAGATCATCCTCGTCGTACACATTTAAAAACTGATTTATGGGTCCATATACCCTTTCAAAAATTGAATAGGTATTGAATACGCCTGTAGCCGAAGAAGTAAACGCATAGGTTGGCCACCAGCTCCCATCGCTTATCGAAGCATCATACTCCTGGCTATAGATTACTTCATCTAAATCGTCTACAGCGCGTAATTGGTTATAGGCGCTATTGGCTTCCAAATCTTCATTACTGGCTAGACTATGGGGTGAATTTACCACCATAGCCGCATAGGTTTTAGCATTGGCATAATCTCCAGAATGGAAATAAACATCGGTTAAAACCATCGCTGCTACATATTTGGAAATACGGTGTCCATTTGCAGCAAATGTTTTTGCCGGCAATACATCGATAGCATCTTTAAGATCGCTTTCTATCTGCGCATACACCTGAGTTTTTGCTGTTCTTTCAGGATATAATTCATCTAAAACAGTTGGCTCGGTTAACAATGGTACATCCCCAAAAAATTTCACCATGAAAAAATAATTAAAGGCCCTAAAAAACTTCGCTTCTGCTACTAACTGATTTGCAGTACTTTGGTTCATATCAATTTCAGGAATGCTTGCAATGGCTGTATTGGCTACATTTATAGCTTCATAGCAATTGTCCCAAACATCATCTGAGGTACCTGAAATTTCATTGGTATGCTCTTGTCTTGTTAATAATCGTGAATATTTACATACTACCTCCTGACCTTCATAACTATTGGAAAAATATCCCGTTAGCATTCCTGTTATAGAAACTTTAGGACCTATGTAAGCACTAGACGCGTAAGATATTCTACGAGGCGCACCATTTCTATATAAAAAATTAATGTTAGCCATCGCCTGTGCTTCCGTTTTATAAAAATCGACATCGGTAATCGACGATTTTGGACTTTCTTCTAAAAAATCATCACAGGAAGTTAAACTAACCAGCCCTATCAATGATACTATATATAAAATCTTTTTCATTGTTTCTTCGTTTAAATTAATTAAAAGGTCACATTTATTCCCAATGTCCATGTTCTTGCTCTTGGATAGGAGAAGAAGGTCATGTTCTGCCCAAATTTATTAGAGTCTCCCTGAGAGGTAGATTCTGGATCGTACCCATTAAACTCTTTTGATGTCACTAAAAAAGCATTGTTAACATTGGCATACACCCTAAATTTTGCTAAACCAATAGCATCTGCAGATTTATCTGAGAACGTATAGCCTAGCTGAATTAAATTACCACGTAAATAAGAACCGTCGGCGATCCAACCAGAATCTACTGTAGTATTTTGACCAGCGTGTCCTGAATTTGATAAATAAATAGCCTGTTGCATTGTGTTTGGATTGGTACCATCGTAGGCATCATAAAGAATATTGGATAATCCATTAGTGATCCCAAACCTATCATAAGTAGAATGATAAAATTGTTGCAAAGTTTCTACGCCCCAAACAAATTGAAGATCTACGGTTAAATCGAAATTTTTATAATTGAAGGTATTAATAAAACTACCGGTCCAATCTGGCATTCCTTTTCCTATAATTTCTTTCTCGTTGGTACGTTTTGCACGCCCTACCTGATCGTAATCTATAAGTCCGTCTTCATAATCTTGCTCGGTATATACCCCTAATCTTCTATATCCATAAAAACTACTTAGGTTTTCGCCTACTCTCAATATACTTTCAGAGCCTCCTACCCAATAATTCATTTCGATATCCTCATCATTATCTCCTAAATGCAGAATTTCATTTTTATTGTAATTCATATTAATTGTTGAATTCCAAGTAAAATCCTGAGTATCTACAGGGTAAGCATTCAACATAATATCCAATCCCTGATTTTGTACCGAACCGATATTCTTATAGATAGAACTAAAACCTGAAGAGGTGGGTAACGGAGTATTAAGTAATAAATCTGTGGTCTTTTTATGATAATACGAAATATCCAAATTCAACGCATTACTAAATAATCCCAAATCGAAACCAATATCAAATTGCGATGTTTTTTCCCATTTTAAATCGGGATTAGCAATAGAACTCACATAAGCATAAGGCTCTCTAGAACCGTTTAGTAATAACGTACCTGAATCTACCGAAGCTAAAGATTGATAAGGATCGATCTCTGAATTACCGGTAAGCCCGTAACTAGTATGAAGTTTTAAATTACTAATTAGGTCACTATCTTTTAAAAAGTCCTCCTGAGAAATATTCCAGGCTAAACCGGCCGATGGAAAGAAAGCATATTTGTTATTTTTACCAAATTTTGAAGATCCATCGTAACGACCTGTTAAGGTAGTAGAGTATTTATCGTTATAAGTGTAAGAAAAACGTAAGAAATAAGAGTTCATCGCCCAGCGGTTATAATTAGACTGAGGAGCATCTGGAATTGTTCCTGCTCCTAAATTATTCCACTCAAAAAAATCATCACTAAACCCTTCGGTATAAGAACTATCATAATTATAAGTACGTTCCTGCCAGGAAAGCCCTGCCATGGCATTAATTCGATGTTTATCTATAGTTTTATTATAGGTTAAATAAGTTTCCTCCTGCCAATAGAAAGTATTGGTATGAGAAATCGCTGCCCAACCATTAGGTTTGGATAAATTATTAAGTAAAACCGAAGAATATCCTTTATAGGTTTTATTGTGATTATCTACACCATACTGAGTTTTTAAATCTAGTCCATCTGCTAAATGAAAAGTAAGCGCCGCATTCCCAAAGATCTGCGTGTTATAATTCATTCGTTTTTGCAAATCCAGGATCATTACAGGATTAGACATCCCTTCGAAACCAAAGGTATCAGACATGGAACTGCTTGCTGAAGTGGTATAATTACCTTCTGCATCCTTAACTGGTAACCACGGAAGCATTTCAATCATTGTCCTACGTGCATCCTGGCCTCCACCGGTTTCTGGAGTATAGCGGCCCCAGGTATGGTTTACCATTAAATTCATAGAGGTAGATAACCAACTTAATGGATCTGCATCGTAAGATATTTTTGCATTTACACGCTTACTAAAGGTATTGTTCACTACTCCTTTTTGATCGGTATAGTTTAAGAAACCACCTGTAGACGATTTTTCACCACCTTGCTGAATACTAAACTGGTGATTTTGTGAAAGGGCATCCCGGGTAGCTTCCCGTTGCCAATCGGTATCGTATAATGGATTTCCGTTCTCATCAAAATAATTACGATCTGTAAACCAATCGGCACGATCTAAAGACCAGTCATATCCCATATATTTATTTTCATTAGCCAAACCTTCCATAAAAGCATCAGTCCACTCCTGCGCATTTAAAGGATCCATATATCTGGCTACAGAACTTACACTTACAGAACCTTGATAGTTTACGATTAGTCCTTCCCCTTTTTTACCGCGCTTTGTGGTTACTAAAATAACACCATTGGCTCCCCTGGCTCCGTAAATAGCTGTAGCCGAGGCATCCTTAAGAACTTCCATCCTTTCGATATCATTTGGGTTCACCAGTCCGAAGTTTTCCATAACCACACCATCTACGACATATAGGGGACTCGAAGAAGAGTTTATAGTAGAGAGCCCACGGATAACTACCCGACTTTGATAAGCACCAGGCTGACTGGAATTAGAATAAATATTTACCCCCGAAACTTTACCACGCAAGTTATCTAGCGCACTAAAATTTTGATTTTTGGTAAGTTCAACACCTTTGGCCACAGAAATCGATCCGGTAACATCTGACTTTCGCATGGTTCCATATCCCACAACGACCACTTCATTTAAAGACTGGCTATCTTCTTGCATGGTAATTGAAAGATTGGTATTGTCCCCAACTGTTTTTTCTATTGTTTGCATTCCTACAAAAGAAAAAACCAAAATAGCCTGTTTAGAATCTACCTGAATGGTAAAATTCCCATCAAAATCAGTACTGGCGCCATTAGAAGTTCCTTTTTCAAAAACAGACACACCAGGAAGTGGAACCCCATCACTATCTACAACTTGTCCTTTAACAGTAATGGTCTCCTGATTTAACGAAAACGTTTTAGTTTCAGCATACAAAGAAATATTACTTAGGAACAATAAAAGAGCGATAAAAAAATGTAATCCTACATTTTTTAAAATTTTCGATTGATAAAAACGTTTTAGCACATTAAACATTTTTACGCAGCGTACTTGTTGCTTCATATAAATATTGTTTTGGAAAAATTAGATACTCAAAGTAACTAAAACGTTTTTTCTTTACCAATTTTTTTGTAAGTTTTGTTAATATTTTCTTATTCCTATAAGAAAATTCCCTCTTGTTATTTTCAAAAAAAAATTTTGAAGAACTTATTTTACTAAAAATTTAAATTTTATAGCCAGGTTTCAATATTACGGGAACTGATTTGGCGTATTCAATTTTTACTGAAATTTAAAACGACAAAATTTTTAAAAACAACAATAGCTATCATAGCTAAACAAAAAACAGCGTTTAGCTATGATAAAAGTTCAGTAATATATACACACTTAAGAAAGTAAGTCTGGACTTTCTTGGTAGGTTTTCCAAATGAACTCGCCAAAAAGTGTATTTGCCCAGGCAAACCATGATCTGGAAAAATTAGTTGGATCGTCTTTATGAAAAGTTTCATGCATAAAACCAGTACCGCCATGTGTAGCTTTTAGCATTTTGATGCATTCTTTAATTTCTGCATTACTGATACTTGTTAAACCTCTCATGGTAATCGACATTGGCCAAATCATATCCATCCCAACATGTGGTCCTCCAACACCGTCAGCAGCAGTACCTCTAAAGAAAAATGGATTATCTGTGGACCAGATAAATTCTCTGGTATTTTGATAGATCTCATCATCTACAGGCATGGCATCTAAATAAGGTAGTGACAATAAACTTGGTACATTAGCATCGTCCATTATTAAATGGTTTCCAAAGCCGTCAATTTCAAAAGCATAGATTTTACCATATTTAGGATGTTCTACGATAGCATGTTTTTTTAATGCACTGTCTACTTCTTTTGCAAGACTTAGTAATGCTGAAGCCGTTTGGCTGTCATCGGCTAATGCTGTCATCATTTCAGCTGCTTGTTTTAAGCTTACTACCGCAAAAAAGTTAGAAGGAATTAAAAATGAAAACACCGTGGCATCATCTGAAGGTCTAAAAGCCGAGCAAATTAAACCTACAGGATTTACGGGATATCCGTAACCATGTAAAGCCCTTGTATCGGTTGCTTTGGCCGTTTCTCTTTGAAAGTGATACGACCCCCGATCGTTCTTTTTCTGCTGATCTTTAAAAACTTTTAAAATAGCTTTTATGGCCTTTTGCCAGTTTTCATCAAAAGGCGCAGTATCTCCGGTTGTTTTCCAGTAATTATACCCTAATCGAATTGGGTAACACAATGAATCTATTTCCCATTTGCGTTCATGTACGCCAGGTTTCATATCAGTCAAATCCGTAGTCCACTCCCCTTTTTTATTAGGATCATCATAAAACGCATTGGCATAAGGATCTTTAAGGATATATTGAGTCTGGCGGTTGATCACACCCGCAATTAAATGCTGAAGATCTTTATCTTCATCGGCAAACGCCATGTAAGGCCAAACCTGTGCAGAACTATCCCGTAACCACATGGCATCAATATCTCCTGTAATCACATAAGTATCTGGTCTTCCGTTTTTTGTTGTATAAGTCACCGTTGTATCCAATGTATTTGGAAAACAGTTATTAAACAACCAGGCCAGTTCTTCGTCCTTTACCTTTTTGCCAAATTCTTTTATCGCTTTTTCTATCGCTTTACTTTCAAAATTTCGTTCCCCTTTTGGTCTTCTAACCACAGGATATTTTTCCAGGCTAGAGGCTAATGAAACTTTTGGATTGATCATGGCTAGCGACCCAAATAATGCCGAGTTTTGGATAAATCTTCTTCTTTGCATAGTTTATATTAACTTATTTGCGGTGATTTACTGTATTCTGCCCAAAGTGCATCTAAAGACTTACCGGTATACTGATTCCATAAATCTTCAGAATAGGTTTTATTCCGCATATTTTTATCTAATCTCTTAACGATTTTTTTATCGTATTTTTTAGTTAGCCAGTACAAGAATCTTGCGGTAATTCTATAGCTATTTTTATACGAATGTTCTGGTTTATATGCTGTAAGGCTCCATCCTGCCCCTTTATTGTTAACTCCGTATTTAAACCTTACATAATCGGCTATCCCTTCAGTTAACCATCCGGGGCCACTATTTGGCGGATACGACTGTACAATGTGCATTACTTCGTGCGTAATCACATCGATATCGCCAGGCTTTTTCGCCAACCAGTCTGAACTAATGGTGATACGACCATTATGGGCATAAGCCACACCATCATATTCGGTGTCAATTTTCACTCTAATAGTATCCATAGAGTCTGGATTAAAATCCTTAACTAATTTTGGATATACTTTAAAAAAAGTTTTTATCAGTCCGGTTTTAGTATCCTGATTTAAATTAGGGTCATGATTGGTGAAAATTAATACTTTTCCTTTTTTTTCGAAAGTTTCTTGTTGCTGAGAATATGCCAATGTGTTTATTAATAAGCAGGCAGCTATGATAATTTTTTCCATTTTGATTATTGATTAGGGTTTACCGTATAGTCTTGCTGAAAGCGAAAAGATTGATCACCTCAACTCTATCTTTACATTGTGGGATTGAATTTATTTTCTTGAAATTCAGATCTGTTTTATCATTGAATGAATCGCCTAACACTGCCAATTTGCTAAAATTGTAATAATTTCAATGAAAAATAATAAAGTTAAATCCTTTTAGCAAATTAATTTAAAAAAAGCCCATCTTTTCGGAAAATGAGCCTTTTGGAAATTACCTGTTTAGTAATCAGGTCTATTGATGTTAGGGATTAAATTTTAAGATTAGTCTTCTGGGAATTCAAATATTCCCCATTCAGCCATCTGAAATAACGAGCTACCATTGTTACTGGTTATATCCAGTTTATAATAGGTATAAGCAGTATTGTTATCGAAATAGAACTCTCTGGTCATAAATCTTTCATTGAAAAATTCATTCGTTCTTTCGTCCAAAACCTCCCAATTCTCCCCATCATTAGATCCTGAAATTTGCCAATCTCTTGGGTCTCTACTCGCTGCATCGTTTGCTGAAGTAAATCGGTAAATATTAATTACCCTTGGCGTTTCAAATTCTAAAGTTAAAAAGAATGGATTTAGGTAAGGCGCAAGATATTTTGTAGAGGTATCACCATCTACAAGTTTTGGAGATCCTTCTCCTGCTGCCGGTCCACCATTGTTTTCTCTATAAACACTTAATGTAGCCTGATTGGTAACATCGATAGGTGCTGAAGAAATTACCTGAAGACGTACTGAAGCGGTTAAGGCATCTGAATCCTGAGAAGTAATTCTTAGTAAGGTTTCTCCAGACCCGGTAGCCGTTAGAGATACCGATTGATCATCATTGGTAATCACATCTGCTACGCTTGGATCATCTACTTCCCAGGTGTACTCACGCGCGGGGAAAATATCTGGAACAAAACGAGCGGTTACATCTAAAGTTTCTCCAGATATCAATAAAATAATATCCTGATCGATCGTTACACCTGTTTCTGTAAGTGGTGGAAAATCCCTTCTGCCGTCACAAGCTCCTAGTAAAAATAGGCCAAGAGCAAATAACAAAGGTTTTATATTTAAATTTCTCATTATTTTCATCATATTCAAATTAATATCCTGGGTTTTGTTCTAGGTTAGGGTTACTTTGCACCTGTCGGTAAGGGATAGGATATATTTCGGTATGATCGTCACTATCTGGAGTTTTATCCCACCAAGAACCTGTATTAAATTTATTGAATCTAATTAGGTCTGTTCTTCTTTTACCTTCAAAGATAAATTCTCTCCCTCTTTCGGCTAATAACTCATCTAAAGTTAAAGTAGCAGTGGTATACCTTTCAGCTGGCCAGTCTTCCTCAGAAAAATACCTGCTTTTACTTTCATTAATAAGCGCTACAGCCTCAGAAGTTGCAGCACCACCGTTTTGTCTCATTAAAGCTTCAGCCTTATTGAAGTACATTTCGGTTAAACGATAGATCACGAAATCATTTTCAAGATAATTTTCATCATCCTGGGTACCTGAACGATATTTGTTAAAACGGGCACCACTATTCTCCTCACCATCTGTCATACTTCCTTCACCGGTTTGACCTTCCGAATTTCTACGGATGTTGTTTACATATACAAATGGTTTCCCGGTATATTCTTCAGATCCCAGAATTGGATCTGTCGTTTCGTATCGATATTGAGGTCCAAATAAAAACCACTCTTGTTTACGAATATCATTATCCTGATAAGCATCGAATGCACTGGGAATAACAACTAATGCGTTGTTTCCTGAATAGTTCACATCTAATGCTGCGGTCATATTACTGAAGCCCATAAATAATCCTGCCCAATTATACCCAAAACCATTATCGGGGCTATAAGGAAACTGAAAGATATTTTCAGGAGCATCATCATTGGTATTATTAAACGGTCCTAATGGATCCTGATCTAACATGATGGTTCCTGCCAACGCACCACCATCTCCATCTATAACACGCTCTGCATACGCCGCGGCTTCTGTCCATCTTGCCTCGCCAGACCATACTTCTGCATTTAAGTAAAGTTCAGAAAGCATAGCATAGCCTGCTGCACGAGAAACCCGCCCCAGCATTTGCGGCGATAATAGGGATAGATTCTCTACATTTTCTAATAATTCCTGCTCTACAAAAGCAAAAACCTCTTCTCTACTTTGAGTTTCTGGGTTTTCTGGAATACCTACCTGAGTTACGATTGGCACATTCCCCCAAAGATCCATGATCTTCATGTAGTGATAAGCTCTTAAAACTCGGGATTCAGCCACAATAGCTGCTAATTCTTCTTCAGTAACTTCAGCACTTGCAGGGTCTACAGCTTCGATAGCTTCAATAGCATTATTAATATAACCTACACCTGTCCACATTAAGGACCAGGCAGCCTGTAACCTTACTTCCTGAGGAGTCCAGGTATGATAATGTTGTCTAATATGATCTCCACTATCATAACCATGCCTACCTTTTTGAGGCCAGGCCAGTTGATCTGCCGATAATTCATTATGATAAAAATACCCTCGCTCACCAGAGTAAGAAAGCCAGGCCTGCATATGTGTATATGGCCTTAAAACTGCCTGAGTAAGTTCTAACTCGCTACCATAGAAATTATCTGTAGTTAAATCTGAATATATGGTTTCATCTAGATCGGTACAACTAAACATACCTAATGCGAGAGAAAAACATATAATTATCTTTTTATAATTATTTATTTTCATTTTCATATCATTTTAGAAATTAACATTTACCCCAACAGAAACAGTGGTCGTTCTTGGGTAAAAATCCCTATAATCCATTCCAGGATATAACCCGGTATCTTGAACTTCTGGATCTCTTTCACCACCATTAGCATAACCTGTAATTACCGCTAGGTTTCTAGCACTGGCGTATACTCTTAATCTTGAAAATGCTGCTGACTCTGGGAGCTTAAAATTATAACCTAAGGTTACGTTATCTAACTTTACAAAATCTCCGGACTCCAAATAATAATCTGAATACTGAGGAGCTTCCTGAATATTACTAAATTCACCTAATGCCGATTCTAATACGTTACCTGGTAATAAAGTGGGATTACCATAGAAAAGATCTACTGTATTAAGAATATCAAAATCGAATTTACCTCTAAAGAATACCGTTAGATCAAAGTTTTTATATCTGAAGGTGTTGGTTAGAGAGGCATAATATTTTGGCATACCATTACCAATAACGGCTTTATCCTCTTCAGTCATTTCACTGGTTCTACCTATTGTCCCGTCAGCTTTATGAAATAGCCATTGACCACTTGTTGTAAATCCTGCGAATCTTTTTCCGTAGAAATCACCTATGGGTCCTCCTTCCGTATTTCTAATAGCATCTCCTAAGTTACCCGGGTTCCCTATACTACCTCCAAAAATTTCAGAAGCAATAAATTGATCATTAGAAAGGGTTTCCAGTTCATTTTTCTGATAGTTCGCAGCGACATCCACATTCCATTTAAAATCACCAGAATTAATTACCGCTCCACTTAAAGCGACTTCTATACCACTATTCTTAATAGTTCCCACATTTGTAAAAATTTGAGTTTGTACATACGGAGGTTGTGGTACTGTATAATTCAATAAAAGATCTTCTGTAGTTCTGTCATACACATCGATAGCTCCAGTAATTCTATTTGATAAAATACCGAAGTCTAAACCAAAGTTCCATTCTTTTTTACGTTCCCATCGTAAATCTGGGTTAGGGTTCCTATTTGGCCCATAAGTTTGATAATAAGTTGGAGTTTCAGCACCATCAAGAAAAATTGGATAAGTACCGCCTGTACCTAAAGTAATTAAAGAGCGATAATTAGGGATTCCCTGGTTACCGGTAATACCATAGCCTACTCTTAATTTAAGATTCGAAATGATATCAACATCTTCCATAAAAGCTTCGTCTGAAATTAACCATCCCCCAGAGATCGCAGGGAAATTCCCCCATTTATTATTCGCCCCAAACTTAGAGCTCCCTTCACGCCTTATAGAAGCGGTTAAGAAATAACGATCTAAGTAGGAATAATTAATTCTAGAAAAAAATGCTATTAGAGTATTATCTTCTTTAAAACTTCCCATTTCTGGTCGTGGAAGATCGGTATCTGTAATAGCATTACCAGCACCAAAATTCCAATCTAAGAAACCATCAGTGGTAAAACCACTGTTATTCATTGCGTATCTTTCTTCTGTTCGATATTGATAACTGTATCCTCCTAATAAATCGAATGTATGATCCCCTATTTCTTGTTCAAAAGTAATAGTAGGCTCAAAAGTTTTTGTATAATCTACATGATTATCTCTATGAGCCCAGGCAGTACCTTTATACGCACTACCACTGTTGTATTGCGCCCAATCTGTTGTTGCACGATACTCCCTATCATTCCAGGTATTTCTCTGATAGGATCCAAATGCTGAAATATTTAATCCTTTAATGATTTCATAAGATATTTTTGCATCTCCTGAAAAAGTGGATTGCCTTCTTAAATTAAAGCGGTTAGCATATTCAGAAAATGGGTTATAGCCATTTTGAGGCTGATAAAAACCATATTCACCTTCATTATAAAGATCTGTTCCCTCTTCTACAGAGTAAGGCGCATAAATTGGAGCCGTTGGATTCCAATCGGATATAATACCAAATTGCCCACCACCCTGAAGGTTTGCATTGTTAAAGTTTGTGGCGACACTAGATTGAAAGTTTAATCGCTCATCGAAAGCAGACTGGTTAAAATTAATTCTAAAACCATACTCTTCTCGATCGTTCTCTAATGCAATTCCATCTAACTTTTGGTAATATAAAGAAGCGCGATAATTACTATTCTCTCCTCCACCAGAAGCTACAAAATTATGATACTGACTTAAATTGGTATCATCGACCAGTTCGTCATAAATATCTGTTGTATACCCTAAATCATAATTTTCTGAAATTAGCCCATTTGCAATCGCTTGTCTATATTGACCTGCTGATAAAAACTGTGGCTTGGTTCTTACATAATCACGAGATACATAAGAAGAGTACTCAAATTGAGAAACTCCTTTTTTCCCTTTCTTGGTAGTAATCAAAATAACCCCATTGTTACCACGGGTACCATAAATCGCTGATGCGGCACCATCTTTTAAAACATCAAAAGATTCAATGTCATTTTGCTGAATAAGATCCAGGTTTCCTCCCGGAATACCATCGATAACAATTAGAGGCTCGGTATTCCCACTAATTGATGTTACCCCTCTTAACTGAATAGATGCGCTACTATTAGGATTATTACCACCGGCTCTTGTCACCGAAAGACCTGCAATCTTACCTTGTACCAGGTCTAATGGAGAAGAAACAACTCCCTGATTAAAATCTTCTTCAGATACTTTTGCTACAGCGGTAGTAACAGATCTTCTTGATTGCGTACCATATCCAACAACTACAACTTCATCCAATGCCTGCTGATCATTTTCTAAGGTTACATTAATGGTAGTGTTACCATTAAAGGTTCTTTTAACGGTTGTCATACCTACAAAAGAGAATACTAAAACCGAATCATCTTCTGGTACATCGATGGAGTAATTTCCATCAAAATCTGTTTGTGTACCAATACCTGTCCCCTCTACCCTAACGGTCACCCCGGGCAAAGGAATTCCTTCGCTATCCACAACATTTCCTTCTACAGTTGTCTGTGCAATGGCTTTGGAACTAAAAGCCGAGAAAAGAACAACAAAAAGGAGCAATTGTAAAGATTTTAAAACAAAGGATAATTTGCTAAACCGGTTTAAGTTAATCGATTTAGCATTGCATAGTTTTTGTTTTTTCATTAATGCTAATTTTTAGTTATAATTCACACTTTATTATAATGCGAATATAAATAAATCGATTTAGCTAAAAAATAAAAATGTTATTTTATACCAAAATAATTATCAAATAAATATTAATTATGGATCAAAACCTAGGATTTACCTAGTCTCAGGTAGTTTTATTGGAAAATGATGAATTTCGCTTTATTAATGTCGCAGGAAGTATTTTTTGGTTTCTATAAGGCTTTTCGGGAGTGCTTTTTAACATTTTGAGTACCGTATTCATCAATTCTTTTCCTATTTCTTCCAATGGTTGAGAAACGGCAGTAATTGGTGGAAAATAAATTTTAAAAAGATCATTATCGTCAAAAGTGATGATTCCCAATTCATTGATTCTTTCCGGGAAAGACTCTCTTATGACTTCTAAACCTAGTTGGGTAAGATAGTTGGTAGCAAAAAAAATCGCATCTAGTTGATTATTAGATAAGTAATCAACTATCATCTCTTTTATCTTATCCGTATTCTTTTCGTAAAAATGGACTTCTAAAACAAATTCTGGTAAACCATTTTCTTTCATGGCATCACGATAACCTCTTTGCCTTGCTTCCATTTGTGTCTGATTAGATACAATGGTTATAAATCCGATTCTTTTATAGGTATTATTAATAAGATGCTGACTAGCGTTATGAACGGCTTCAGAATTATCGATAATCACATAATTTGTATCGATTTCAGGAAAATAACGGTCGAATAACACAACCGGGATGTCATCTAAAACCAATTCTGATATATCATCCTGAATACCTGGGGAAGGCACTATAATATAACCATCTACCTGTCTTTCCCTAAACAGGTTAATTAATTCCCTAGAACGTTCATCTTTATTTTCATTACTACAAAACAACACTTTGTATCCTTTATCGTATGCGATATCTTCTATTATCCTTGCCAGTTTAGAAAAGAAATAGTTCGAGATATCTTCTACCATCACCACAATAATCTTACTTCTCCCCGTCCTTAAACTCTGCGCTAACTGATTAGGTTTATAATTGATGGATTTTGCATATTCCAATACTTTTTTGGTAACTTCTTCAGAGATTCTTTTTTCTCTTGCCTTGCCGTTTAATACAAAAGATACCGTAGTTACCGAGACATTTAGAGCCGCCGCAATATCCTTTATAGAATGCCTTTTATTTTTCATGTTAGTGTTAGTTAGTTAGTTAGTTTATTTAGTTAATTAGTTGGTTGTTATGGCCTAGCTTTTGTGTTTTGGTAAAGAACTGCTTCTATATTGAATATCACAATCAAGTTCTATTTTTTTTATGATATTTTCTTCATCTTTACTCTTCAGGTTTTCTAATACTATTTGCATTAATTGCTCACCAATCTTTTGCAGAGGCTGTGATATCGCAGAAATTGAAGGATTAAATAATTTAAATAAAATATCATCATCAAAAGAGAAGAAACCTTTTGTTTGCAGATAATCCGGATATTCCTCCTGTAGTAGCTCTAAAGCACTCACAGCAAGGTAATTTGTCGCAAAAAATATCGCATCAAAATCATCAGATTTTTTTACCTTATCTCGAAACAATTGTTTTCGTTTTTCCCGATCCTTCTCGGCAAAGGATATTTCAAGAATATCTGGCGTTAAACCATACTCTTCAATCGCATTAGTATATCCTAAACGCCTGTCCAGCATCTGAGTTTGTCGCATATCTGTAGTTACAAAAAGAATTTTCCTGAACCCATTTTGTATTAAGTTATTCACTGCCGTATAAGTGGCTTGCTTATTCGCAGCAACAACGTGACTTGCATTTAATTCCGGAAAATAACGGTCGAATAACACGACTGGAATTCCGTCATTAATCAACGCTTTTACGTCCTTTTCTATCCCGGGAGATGGGACTATAATATAACCATCTACCTGCCTGTTTCTAAAAAGGTTAATTAATTCCCTAGATTTCTTATCTTCATTATCGTTACTACAAAATAATACCCGATACCCTTTTTTATAGGCAATATCTTCAATAATTCTGGCTAATCGAGAATAAATATCCTCTACCATTACTACCAAAATTTTACTTCGGCCTGTTCTTAAACTTTGCGCTAATTGATTAGGACGGTAATTGATTTTAGTAGTAAATTCTAAAACCTTATTAGTTAATTCTTCTGAAATTCTTTTCTCTTTTGCTTTTCCGTTTAAGATGAAGGAAACAGTTGTTGAAGAAACACCAAATTCATTGGCTATATCTTTTAAAGAATAACGCTTTTTTTTCATTTAAAAATTTCAATATTTTTTCACCCTGCCAGTGATCATAAGAACATTAAGTCTCTTTTTAAGAATACATTCTTAAGACATTACACCAACTCTACTTTGCCAAATTAAAGAGAAAAAGCAATAACTATTCTCCATCAATAAAACTCATTGCCAAAAAAACTAAAATTTAATCAGTTTATCTTACGAAATAGATAAAATATGATTGTTTTTACAAATAATCGGCATTTTATTTATCATCTATGGCACAAAGCAATATAGGCATTTTACATCATTTTATTTAATCCATCCTACAAGCAAATGACCTAGGGATAAAGCTTATGAGACATTTAAAAATTATTTTCTATTTCGAAACATCGCAATCCTTATCATCATAAGATCTTTCTCAAAGCATTTCATCTGGATAATCGAGTAAAATTCATCCAAAAAATGCCCAAAAATAAGGTTCATTTTTATCAAATATCAACATTACTTGATTTGGGCATTAATTATACAGACTTAAACGAATATTTTTCTGCCTGGACAAATGAAAAAGCCGATAAAACTAAGTTATCGGCTTTAACTTAAATAGTATATAACCTCTTTTTACCAAAAATACCAGTAAAAAGCACCTGTTAAAGCCAAAATAATACCCGAATGAATAACATCCCATTTATTCCAGCTTTTACGGTCTTCTTCATTATCTTCTTTAGTGGTAGTACCAAACACCAATCCTTTAATTTTTTGTGCTTCTGGTGCTTCAGTAGCTAAAGAAACCCCAATTACCACAAGAATACAGAAAAGGAACATCCAACCACAGAAATATAGCCAGTTAAGATCGTAAAATAAGTATTTAAATAACGAATCTGGTGCATCAGCTAAATTACTGTAATACACTTTCGCCCCTAAACGTGTTAATCCTATAACCAATCCAGAAATTAAACCCCACATTCCGCCTTTTGCACTGGTTCGCTTCCAGGTAATTCCTAATAAGAAGGCTGAAGCAATTCCCGGTGCCAGTACAGATTGTACGTCTTGCAGATAGGTATACAATACATCACCTACACTTCTCATAATCGGAATCCATAAAATTCCCAATATCACAATAACAAGGGTAGCAACCTGACCTATTTTCACCAATTTCTTTTCTGGTGTTTCAGGTTTTAGACGCTTATAAAAATCGATCGTAAATAACATCGCAGACGAATTAAATAGCGAAGCTAAAGAACTCATCAATGCTGCTAAAATTCCGCAAACTACCAATCCTTTTACTCCTGCCGGTAACAACTTCGCTACCAAAGTAGGAAATGCGGCATCGGCATTGGCTACACCATTGTCCAAAAATGGTAGGAATCCTTCTCCCCCTGCCGAAATATTTTGATAATGAATCGAAAAAGCGATCATTCCGGGAATTAAGAATAAAAATACCGGTAATAACTTTAAATACGCGCCAAAAATAGTACCTCTACGAGACTCTTTTAAATTCTTTCCTGAAAGGACACGCTGAACGATATACTGGTCTGTACACCAATACCAAAATCCGATAATAGAAGACCCGATTAAAGCACCTAACCAGGGAAAATCTGGATCATTATTACTTCTTATAAGATTAGCCATAGAATCGCCATAATCATTCACTTCTATAGAGCTGGTAATGGCAATCATTTCATCCCATCCGCCTACTTCTTTAAGTCCTAAAACCACAATAATGGCCGACCCTAAAAGTAAAATTGGCGTTTGTAAAATTGAAGTATATAAAACCGACTTCATTCCCCCAAAAATGGTATATAAAGCGGTAATTAAAACCAAACCTATAGCTGCAATCCAGAAGAAATCGATCCCCCATAGTTTCTCAATTCCAAATACTTCCTGAAAAACAAGACCGCCGGCATACACCGTCACCGCAACTTTGGTAAGCACATAACTAATTAAAGAAATTACTGAAAGGATAGTACGTGATTGCTTATTATATCTTCTTTCTAAAAATTCGGGCATGGTATATACCATACTCCTGCTATAAAAAGGCACAAAAACCCAACCTAAAATTAAGATCATCCATCCCTGGATTTCCCAATGCGCCATGGCCATACCACTGGAAGCACCGGCACCGGCAAGACCAATTAAATGTTCAGATCCTATGTTTGAAGCAAATATCGATGTACCAATGGCAATCCAACCGGCATCTTTACCTCCCAGAAAATAATCGGCAGAATCGTTAGATTTTTGTCTTACTACATAAAGTATTACCCCAATAAGCATAAGACAAAACACTCCTATAACGATCCAGTCTAAAGTATCGAATGTTTGCATAGTATTATTTTACAGAGAATTTAAAGGTTGTTTTAGAGCTGTATTGCTCTCCCGGGTTTAAAACCACAGATGGGAAGTTTTCCTGATTGGGTGAATCTGGGTAATGTTGTGTTTCTAAACAAAAACCAGATCGTTTAGCATAGGTCCCTTTACCGCCCTGTTGTGGTAAAGTGCCATCAAGAAAATTACCGGTATAAAACTGAATTCCGGGTTCTGTAGTTGAAACTTCCATAAATCGTCCACTTTCAGGATCGTAAGCTGAAGCTGCAAAATGCATATCTTCGGTTTGATCATTTAACACCCAACAATGATCGTAACCTAATCCAAGCTTTAATTGTTCATTTTCAGCTTCAATTTCTTTACCTACTTTTTTAGCCTCCGTAAAATTAAAAGGAGTCCCTTCAACGTTTCTGATCTCTCCTGTAGGAATTAATGTTTTATCTACCGGCAAAAATTGATCAGCATTAATCACTACTTCGTGATCTAAAATGGTTTTATTAAAATCTCCTGTTAAATTAAAATAAGAATGTTGTGTAAGGTTAACCACTGTTTTTTTATCAGTCTGGGCCTCGTAATCAACATCCAAAGAATTATCTTCATTTAATGTATAAGTCACTTTTACATCAAGATTCCCGGGATATCCCATTTCTCCATCTTTACTTTTATACGTTAAAACTAATGAAGTACTATCTGCAGGAACTTCGGCCCTCCAAACTACTTTATCAAAACCTTTATCACCGCCATGTAAAGAATTTTGGCCATCATTCTGCGGAAGTTGATACGCTTCCCCATCTAAACTGAATTTACCACCGGCAATCCTGTTTCCAAAACGACCAATTAAAGCACCAAAATAAGGATGATCTGAAGTGTACTGACTTATGGAATCGAAGCCTAAAATTACATCTTCAAATTGGCCATTTTTATCTGGAACTTTGAGCGAAGTGATACGCCCGCCGTAGGTGATAATTTTCACTTCCATTCCTGCTTTGTTGGTTAAGGTATACTGCGCTACCTTTTCGCCTTCTGGAGTGGTTCCGTAATCTTCTTTGGTCAAGAAATCGATTTCGGATTCTGTAGTAGTTGCATTTTCCTGAGTCTTTTCAGACTTTCCGTCTCCCTTACAATTAGTAAGGGAAAACAGAAAACTGAACAGACATACAAAGTACACTGTATGCTTTATTTTTTTCATAATTTAAGTCGTATTACATTTTATGTTGAAAGAGATGATAATAAGCTTCGTTAGCATTAATGGTATCTTTAAAGGCCCTTATTTTAGTGTCCTCATCGATAACCAAAAGCTCTACGCCTGCAATATCCGCAAAATCTTCCATATATTCTGTAGTTAATGCCTGCGTATAAACAGTATGATGCGCCCCACCGGCTAAAATCCATGCAGTAGCAGCAACTTCGAGATCTGGTTTACAATCCCAAAGTACCCTTGCCACTGGCAATTTAGGTAATTCCTGCTCTGGTTCAACAGCTTCAACTTCGTTTACGATAAGTCTAAATCGATTACCCATATCTACCCAGGTTGCATTAATTGCGTTTCCTACAGGCGAATTAAACACTAATCGTACAGGATCTTCTTTCCCTCCAATACCTAATGGATGTACTTCACAAGATGGCTTCGCATCAGCTATACTTGGACATATTTCCAGCATGTGCGATCCCATTACCAAAGACTTCTCTGGTGTAAAGTGATATGTGTAATCTTCCATAAAAGATGTTCCGCCTTCCAGCCCTTGTGCCATTACTTTCATTACCCTGGTTAAAGCGGCAGTTTTCCAGTCGCCTTCACCTCCAAAGCCATAACCATCGGCCATTAAACGTTGTACAGCTATACCTGGTAATTGCTTTAACTCTCCCAGATTTTCAAAAGTATCTGTAAAAGCTTTAAATCCGCCTTCTTCTAGAAATTTACGCAGACCTAATTCAATTTTTGCAGCATCAATTAAAGACTGTCTTTTTTCGCCACCTTCTTTTAAACTATCGGTTAGATTATATTCTGTAGCGTAAGTATCCAATAATTTATTGAGTTCGTCCTCAGTAACCTCATTAATCTTCGCAACGATATCTGAAGAATCAAAAGCATTTACCGCTACCCCAAATTTCATTTGCGCCTCAACTTTATCACCTTCGGTTACGGCTACATTACGCATATTGTCACCAATACGGGCAACTTTAAGGTTTTGCATCTCGTCCCAACCTAAAGCTACACGAGACCAGATCCCAAGTTTTTTCTGTACACGTTCGGTTTTCCAGTGCCCTACGATAACCTTACGTTTTTTACGCATTCTAGACATCATAAAACCAAATTCGCGATCACCATGAGCAGATTGGTTAAGGTTCATAAAATCCATATCGATATCGCTCCATGGCACCTCTGCATTAAACTGCGTATGTAAATGGCAAAGTGGTTTGCTTAAAAGCGATAAACCTTTAATCCACATTTTAGCCGGTGAAAATGTATGCATCCAGGCTACTAAACCAATACATTTTTCTGAATTGTTAGCGTCACGCATTACGGCAACGATCTCATCTTCCGTTTTTACGGTGTCTTTATAAACAATCTTAACCGGAATTTCTGCAGAAGCGTCTAATCCTTCTACAATCTCTTTTGAGTTTTTAGCAACCTGTTCTAAAGTTTCAGGTCCGTACAAATGCTGGCTTCCTGTTATAAACCAGATTTCTTTACTTTCTATGGCAATCATTGAATATATTGTTAAGTTTATTAATTCTGACCGTAATACGCATTTTTACCATGCTTACGCTCATAATGTTTTTTAATTAAAGAATCTTTTAGTCTTGGTGCATTAGGGTTAATTTGTAAAGTGAGATAGGCCATTCTTGCTACTTCTTCTAAAACTTTACTGTTGTACACTGCTTTAGCTGCTGTTGGTCCCCAAGTAAAAGGACCGTGGTTACCCAACAATACCATTTGCACCTCTTCATAAGATAATTCCTTATCTTTAAAGCAATCCAGAATCTGGATGCCGGTATTGTGTTCGTAATTACCGGCAATAAGTTCGTCTTTCATTGGTGGTGCACATGGAATATCGGCAGTTAGATGATCTGCATGCGTAGTTCCAAAAATTGGAATATCTAACTGGGACTGGGCCCACGCTACAGAATATGTGGCATGGGTGTGAGCAATTCCCCCAATATTTTCCCAGTTTTTATATAAATAAGCATGTGTTTTTGTATCTGAGGATGGGCGCATTTTTCCTTCGATTACATTATTATCAAAGTCAAGGATCACAATATCTTCAGGCTTCAAATCGGCATAAGGAACTCCACTGGGCTTTATGGCAAAAACACCCTCTTTACGGTCTACTGCACTTACATTTCCGAAGGTATAAATAACAAGATCTAAAGCGTCAAGCTGCATATTGGCCTCGTAACACTCTTGCTTTAAAGATTTATATTTAGAGTTCATTTATTTTGATTTTTTAGTTATGCTTTCTTCAACAAACTGACTTAATTCTTTATAAGCTGCCATTTGTTTCTCAAACTCTCCTACCATTTCTGGTTGCGGATCATATTCAGCTTCAAAATCACTACCTAAGGTTTTGCTGGCTGTAATAACATCATCATACAAGCCTGCGGCCACAGCAGCATAAACTGCCGAACCTAAAGCTGGTGCTTCATCTGATGCTGCTACTTTAATAGGCATATTTAAAGTATTGGCCAGGGTTTGCATGATGTAAGCAGATTTTCTCGCTACTCCCCCAATACCAATTACTGTTTTGATCTCTACGCCTTCTTCTTTAAAACGGTCTACAATTTCTTTGGCTCCAAAACAAATAGCATTTACTAAGGCTTTAAAAATATGCGGTGCTTTGCTGCCCAGGGAAAGATTGCTGATAGCACTTTTTAATTCCTGATTTGCATCTGGAGTGCGGCGACCGTTAATCCAATCTAAGGCTACCGGAATACTATCGTTTAGGTCTATTGCTTCAGCTTCAGCAGACAATTCCTTTATAAATTTCTTATCTACTTCTTCTTTTAAAGCTTCGATCTGTTCTTCGGAAAGGATTTCTGAATTATAAACCAGATGATTTAAAGGCCAGGAAAGTACATTTTTAAACCAGGCCAGTACATCGCCAAAAGCAGATTGACCTGCTTCTAAACCAATCATACCCGGGATAACAGAACCATCTACCTGTCCGCAAATTCCTCTAACCGTCTTGTCCCCTACTACTTTATAAGGAGAAACAATAATATCGCAGGTGGATGTTCCCATAACGCGTACCAAGGCATGCTCTTCAACTTTAGCACCTACAGCTCCTGAATGTGCATCGAATGTTCCTACGGCGATAACAGTATCTTCAGAAAGGCCTAATTTTGAGGCCCATTCTTTACTGATTTTGCCCGCTACCTCATCTGAAGTATAGGTTTCTATATATAGCTTTGAACGTAATTCGGCACAATAAGGATGTAATTTTCCTAAAAATTCTTCTGAAGGTAAACCTCCCCAGCTCTCGTGCCACATGGCTTTATGACCTGCACCACAACGACTTCTTTTAAATGAAGCCAGATCGGTATCTTCAATAAGAATATAGGTCATCATATCGCAATGCTCCATCCAGGAATACGCGGCATTTTTTACCGCTTCATCTTCCCGAACAATATGGGTTATTTTTGCCCAAAACCACTCTGAAGAGTATATCCCTCCTTCGTATTTGGTATAATTTTCACCACCCCAGGTTTCGGCTAATTCGTTAATCTCGTTAGCTTCTTTTATTGCGGTATGGTCTTTCCATAACACCATCATCGCATTTGGGTTATCGGTAAATCCATCTACCAATGCCAAAGGAGTTCCGTCTTCAGTAACCGGTACAGGAGAAGATCCTGTAGTATCTATACAGATACCCTTTACAGCTTCTCCTTTAACCCCGCTTTTTTCGATTACTCCTTTTATCGTTTTCTCTAAACCTTCAATATGATCTAGAGGGTGTTGCCGAAATCGATTTAGAGCAGCATCGCAGTAAAGCTGTTTTTTCCAGCGAGGGTACCAAAACGTATCTGAAGCAAGCTCCTTTCCGCTATTGGTATCTACCAGTACAGCTCTTACTGAATCTGTCCCATAATCAAGTCCTATTACATAAGTTTCCATGTATTTTAACTTTTGGTCTGAAACAAATATATAAATTAGTTTTTATTAAGTGTAATAAAAACACTTATAGTTTTAAGATTTCTTTAATTTTATAATATTTACTGAATTTGGTGCTAATTCAATAGTATTATTGTTTTTAATTTTTACTTCTTTTTCTACCGGAACAATGGTATTTGGCTCTTCAAAAGAATTATAGGCTTTAATATTATCGCCAGAAAGACAAATCCAATCTGCCTTCTTTTTAAAGGTACTACCCGAGATATTAAGTATTACTTCTTTATTTTCAGCAGAGGTATTCACCAATTTTAAAATAATTTCTTTCTTATCTGCATCGATAGCCGCAGTAGCATATATATCTTCATGTCCTATAATTTTATCCCCGTTGCTACGTACCTTTAGTACATTGGTTCCTTTGTTATTGGCAAATAACTTTTGCACGTAGTAATTTACCGTACCGTGAGAAGACAAATTATCGAACCAAATTAGATCTGGTGCCCATTGCCATGCATCTTTATGAGCCATAAGTGGTGCATACGAAGTAAGATGAACCACATCGGCATTACGTTCTAAGCCGGTCATAAATGCAGCTTCGGCCACCGCAGCTTCCAGATTATTTTCTTTAGGACCATCTTCGGCTTTTGGATGCGCCGCATATTCACCGGCAAAAACTTTAGGGCCGTTACGGTCATAATCATCATAACGATCTGCATTTGCCTTAAACCACTCCGGTGATTTGTAATAATGTTCATCTACCAGTTGGGCATCTAATTTTTTGAGTTGCTCCCATCCATAATCAAAATATTCCCCATCGGGCGAAGGACCACTTCCTGAAACAATAATAATCTCGGGATATTTTTCTTTAATGGCTTTCGCAAAAACTTCATATCGCTCGATATATTCCTGTCCCCACTGCTCGTTTCCTACACCTATAAATTTTAGGTTAAAAGGCTCGGGGTGTCCCATATTGGCACGCACTTTTCCCCATTTAGAAGACGTATCACCATTAGCAAATTCTATTAAATCCAAGGCATCTTGTACATAAGGATCTAAACCATCCATAGGCGCTAACTCTCCTGTATTGTACTGGCAGGCAATACCGCAACTTAAAATAGGTAATGGCTCGGCTTCTAAATCTTCTGAAAGTTGAAAATATTCAAAAAAACCAAGTCCAAAACTTTGGTAATAATCTGGTGTTAGTTTATTTGAAAACTCGGTATTCCAACGGTTTACGAGCATTTCACGATCTTCTATTGCTCCTACTGTTTTTTTCCATTGGTAGCGTTTTTCCAGTGTTCTTCCCTCTACGATACATCCCCCTGGAAATCTTAAAAACCCTGGTTGTATATCGGCTAATAATTGTACTAAATCTTTACGCAATCCATTTTTTCGGCCTTTCCAGGTCTCTTCGGGAAACATAGAAATCATATCCATATCTATAGATCCTTTGCCTGAAAATGTGATTCTTAATGTTGCTTTTTCGACTGTTTTAGAAGGTGTAATTGTTACTTCAGAAGTTGTCCAGTTATTTCCTTTTGGAGCGATTGAAGCTTCTCCAAAAACATCTTCGTTTTCATCTAAAAGCTCAAATTTTATTGCTGAAATTCCATTAACCTTTCCAGTCATTACTGAAATTCGATAATTTTCATCTGCTTTTACGCCCATTCCTCGAAAACCTTCATTGATGATCTCGTAACCGGAAGCATCATTGATCTCGAACCTGGCGTAATTTTTATTTCCGGTGTTATCTGTATAATTTATGATTTTCGCTATTCCAGAATTTTTATTTAAAGAGTGGCGGTTACTGTTAGGTTCCTTCCACCCCATTTTAGGAGATTCAAACTCAAAAGAGCGGTTTTTTATAAGCTCGGCATACAATCCACCATCGGCTGCAAAATTGATATCTTCAAAAAATATCCCGTACATGGTGGGCTGAATTTCTGCAATGCTTTTTGAAGCATCTACATCTATTGGGGTTTGTGCAAAGGCACTGGCGCCAATAGCCAAAGCGGCCGCAACACTTAAGTTTTTAATTCTCTTCATATTGTTGATTTTTGTTTGAGTTTTCATCTAATTTCTATTCCATTGGTGATACTTTTCAACATTTTGTATAAATGCAATTGTATCTAAGTATACCAATATTTGGGGTTTAAAGTCTATTTTTGGGTCGCATACAACTTTTAAAATATTCTCCTTTCGGCAGAACTAAAGTTTGGGCTACCAGTAGTCGCTAATCTAACTTGCTGAATATTTTTATTGCTTTTTCATTAATCGAACACCATAGATACCGGCTGTTCTAGAACCCGGTTCGGCTTCAAAGCGTATGCTTAAGGTATTGTTTTTCTGTTCTACTATTTTCTTTGGCAACTCGTAATCTTTGGTAAAAAATTCAGCTCCATTTTCACCTTTTAGATGTTCAGTGGCAACCAATTCTCCATTTACCAAAATCTTGAATTTTCGATCCCTATCTTGTCCAAAGTAGGTTAATCTAATTCTTGCAGCTTCATTATTTGTATCCTTAAATTCGTAGCTAAACCAACCGGTAGCATCACGCCAGTGGCGATCCCTGTTTACGCCTGCATTGGAATTTTCTGTTTTAATAAAATGATCTGATTCGGGTTGTTGTTCCCCCGGACTCACATAATCAATCGTTTTTTCTTCTAGCTCACGTTCGGCAATTTCCTGTTCTTTTCTTTTTTGCTGAATGGCGGCGAGGCTTTCTGGTGACTCTACCGGCAAGTAAATCACATATCTGGAATCATGAACTTTATAAAAAGGCTCGAATTCTAAATCCTGAAATTCTGAAGGATATAAAACCGATTTTGCCGAAAATCGAAGGTCTTTTTTAGCGTCTACCTGCACTTTAGAAGCCAGATCGTCTAGATTTTCTAAAAGAAAAATTGGAGTTTCTGAAAGTGGGATCTTTTTTCCCTCGGCAATATGTCCTCCTCTACTCGCATCGGCAAATAGACCTTTTAAGTCTTCTTTACTTGTTTTAGCAGCCAACACCAATGGCCCATATTTTAAAAATTCGTAATTTGAACCATCAGGTAATCCTTCCGAAGAAATGTTCATGGGCAATTTCATAGAAATTTGATCTCCATTTTTCCATTTTCTAGGGATAGAAATATAAGAGCCCGGTTTTTTATCGAATTTCACTGCTTTGCCATTTACTAAAACTTCAAAACCAGTGCCTGCCCAAGCTGGATAACGCAGATTAATATTTAATTTTTGAGGCTTTTTAGTTTCAATTTTAAAAGAAGTTGTTTCAGCATTCGGGAAATCGGTTTCCTGGATCAATTTAAAATTTTTGGCTTCCCAGTTCACTTCCGAGGGAATAAAAAGATTTACATACAGTGCATCATCGCTATGCGCGTAGATCATTTCGTTATATTTTCCGTGATTTTCTAAACCAGAACCTACACAACACCACATGCTGGTTTCTGGCTGCGAATACACCCGGTAATGGCCGGGTCGCATAGGCGTAAAATATACGAATCCGCCCTCGGGATGCTGTGAAGAAAGGATATGATTATACAATCCCTTTTCGTAAAAATCCATATATTTTTCTTCGGGATCGGCTAAAAACAATTTCTCGCTTAACTTCAACATATTGTAAGTATTACAGGTTTCTGGTCCCTGAACGCTGCTCATCATACTTGAAAAATCATTAGCGGGATGAAAATGCTCCCTAACACTGTTCCCTCCAATAGAAACGGTTCTATGATTCACTACATTTTCCCAAAAATAAGAAGCCGCATTATGATAATCTTTATTTTGATCTAAAGCGGCAATTGTTTCATATCCAATCACTTTTGGGATTTGTGTATTGGCATGCATTCCGTTTAAAATATCTTTCTCATTTTCTAAAGGATGAAGCACTTCTTTTTGCGTAAAAGCATAGGCTAAATCCAGATATTTTTGGTCTCTGGTAATTTTATAGACATCTGCAAAAGTTTCGTTTAATCCCCCGTGTTCTGATTTTAGCATTTGCTGTATTTGCTCTTCAGAAAGATGAGCGGTGACATCAATCATCCAATCGGTTAGATCGATAAGCATTTGTTTTGCCTGCTCGTTACCGCCAATAAGATAGGCATCGCGTAAACCGGCAAAGGTTTTATGAATATTATAGAGCGGTACCCAGCCTCCATTAAGACTAAATCCTCCTGCGTTTATTTTTCCTTCTGAAATTTCGGTCCAGATGCGTTTACTATCGGGAATACCGCCTAAGTAACCATTTCCATTTGCATCCTGCGCTTTTTTTAGTTCAGCAATCATATAATTTAATCGCTCTAAAGCTTCTTCACTACCGGCTGAAGCATACATTTGCGCTAGCGCCGTTAAATAATGCCCACCAATGTGCCCATCTAAGCCCGTATTTTCCCAGTTAGGATAACTCTCTGCTTTGGGCTTTAAACCGGCCTCTCTTAAAAAAGGAGCCAATAAACGATCGGGCTCCATTTGCAGGATATAATCCAAATCGGTATACATTGCCTCTTCAAATAAACTTTCATGAAGTTTTACATTCTTAAGATCAAAAAGCGATAATTGATTTTGCTGCGCAAATGAGGTGGCACTAACAATTGCTGTTCCTATCACCAACCCTACTTTTTTAAAACTCGGGATCCTACTATTCATATAATACAATTAACTGACTATTTTATTTGATAATCAAGGCTTCCTTTCCATTATTAAACCTTGATATAAGCTTAAGCTACAATCCTAAAAAAAGGAATCATCATTAGAGCATTTTTGCTCTAATGATGATGAAATTGGCTAATTTATGAGGTCTTTTTGCTAATCATGTTTTAATCGATAATGTCGATGTAATGCCCGGTTCCTTCTTGATAGCTATGGAGATCGGGATGACTCGAAATAAAAAATAATTTTCTAATAAATGCCTCATGGGTAGTTTATTTACTCTCCAAAACCACTACAGAGAAAGGAGGTAAAGTTATTTTTAAAGTTCCTTTTTTGAATTTAAAATCCTTAAATGCTACAGGTGTTATTTTTTCTGGTTCATCAAAAGTGTTATGATCTTGTAATTCCTCGGAAACTAAAATTTCTGCAATAAAATCATCAATATCGAATCCTGAAAGATCAAACTCCACTTCGTTTTCGTTTTTGGCATCGATATTTACCGCAGAAATATGCACCACACCTTTACTATCTTTAGAAGCAGATACTGACACTGCGGGTAATGATTCTCCTTCAAATTCGTATTTTGGCGAATCGAAATCTACCGGAAGCAATTGTGCATCCTGGTGAACTTTATACATTTCCATCACATGATAGGTTGGTGTAAGGATCATTTTAGCTCCATCTGTTAATGCTACGGCCTGTAATACATTTACCGTTTGGGCTAAATTTGCCATTTTAACACGCTTACTGTGATTGTTGAAAATATTTAATGAAACACCGGCGATCATCGCATCCCGCATCGTATTTTGCTGATATAAAAATCCGGGATTTGTTCCTTCCTGAACGTTATACCATCCTCCCCATTCGTCTACTATAAGATCAATTTCTCCTTTAGGATCATATTTGTCCATGATTTCACTATGCTTGGTCACCAGCTCTTCCATTTTTAAAGCGGTTTGCATAGTTGAAAAATACTGGGATTCATTAAAATCTACCGCATCTCCTTTATCACCCCATTCTACAAAAGAATAAGAGTGTAATGCCACTCCTTCTATTAATTGATGAGGAACATCTCGCATTAAGACCTCTGTCCAATGATAATCGTCTACATTGGCACCAGATGCGATTCTGTATAATCCGGTTTCGTTATCCCAACTGGTCATAAATGTTGCGTACTGGCGATAAAGATTGGCGTAATATTCAGGGGTCATGTTACCTCCACAACCCCACATTTCGTTACCTACACCCCAATATTTAACTCCCCATGGTTTTTCCCTTCCGTATTCTTTACGAAGATTGGCCATGGGGCTTTCTCCATCGTGATTTACATACTGAATCCAATCGGCAAACTCTTTTACCGTTCCGCTACCAATATTTGCAGCCAGGTAAGGTTCTGCTCCTAGAACCTCACAAAGGTTTAAGAAATTATGCGTACCAAAACTATTATCCTCGGTAACTCCTCCCCACCATTGATTTACAATCGTAGGACGATCTTCTTTAGGTCCTATCCCGTCTTTCCAGTGGTAGGTATCTGCAAAGCAACCTCCAGGCCATCTAAGAATCGGAATTTGAAGGTTTTTAAGTGCCTCGATCAAATCGTTACGAACACCATCTGTATTTGGGATCTCACTGTCTTCACCTACATACAATCCGCCATAAATACAACGACCTAAATGCTCTGCAAAATGACCATAAATATTACGGTTTATTACCGGAGCGCTTTCATCATTTTTAATGGTTACTGAAGTTTGAGCTTGCAAGGCAGAAAAAGAAAGCACCAAAAAAAGTAATGATAAATTAAGGAATCTGGTTTTTTTCATAGTATTTGATTCGAGTTATAAATTTGCTGAATTTGACTTTAATGAATTATGAATTTTATTTAGCTTAAAATTTAACCTGAATGCTACTAAATGATCAAATCACCCGAAAAGGTTTTCGGGGTTATTTGAAAATTTCCATTCTTTTGTTTTAAATCTAAAGAAAACAACTTTAATCATTATAAGTGTAAATATCACATTTCCAAATTTAATTAAAGTTTGCTTAAAAAAGCAAATATTTTTTTAGATATTTTTAACTATCCATAATCAAATAAATGAATCTCGTAATTTTACCCTTGGTTATAGGAGCTGGAACATGGTTTTCTAGTATTTTTTTAAATTTTTCTATTACTTTCGAAGTCGATTACCATTATGATTTACTTTTAAATTATCCTAAATTGCCATTTTAAATCCTATCTATGATTCATAGTTATAGTTCTGAAGATAAAGTGCTACTTGCTGTAGACTGTATCATTTTTGGTTTCGATGAAGAAGAACTTAAAATTTTACTTATTAAAAGAGATTTTAAACCTGAACGTGGCAAATGGTCACTTATGGGAGGCTTTCTTAAAAAGGATGAAAATCTGGATCAGGCTGCCAATAGAATCTTACATCACCTAACCGGGATCAATAATGTATATTTAGAGCAACTGTATAATTTTAGTAAAGTAGATCGAGATCCGGTGGAAAGAACCTTATCGGTATCTTATTTTGCTTTAATCAATATTGCCGAGCATAATACTGAGTTAACCGAAAATTATTCTGCCAAATGGTTTACTTTATCTGAAGCTCCTTCCCTAATTTTTGATCACGGTAAAATGGTAAAACATGCTATTAGCAGATTACGTTACCGTGCTTCAAACGGCCCTATTGGGTTTGAATTACTTCCGGAGAAATTCACCATGAGACAACTCCAAAAGTTATACGAAGCGATTTTAGGGGAAGAATTAGATAAGCGTAATTTTATTAATAAAATCAACTCGCTGGATATTTTGGTGAAATTGGATCAAAAGGACATGAGTTCTTCCAGAAAGGGAAGTTTTCTCTACAAATTCGATCAGGAAAAATATAAGCGTAAAACCGATGATGGTTTTTCATTTAAATTATAATTAAAAGCCTTGCTTCAAAATAAATGATTGCTATCGCCTAAACTGCCAAATCACAATTATTACAAAAACGGGATAACCGAAACATTATAAAAAAAGCCGACTAATTTAAATTAGCCGGCTTTTTTATTAAAACCTGTTAAGGGGGATATCAAGTTTTTTTGTCTTTCTTATCCTAAAGTAATGGTTTTTGTAATTGTACGGTCTCCTACTCTTAAAGAGATGATGTATTTTCCTGCTGGAACCTCAGAGAAATCAAAAGTTTTCTTTACTACAAGATCATTATTTGTAGAAGAAGTCATTAAATTACCTTCTGCATCGTAAACTCTAAAAGTTGCATCTTCGTAACCTGGATTGGTAAAAGAAACCATTACTTTATCTTCTAAAGTCTTGTAAAAAGGCTTAAAAAAGATTTTTGAAGATGCTTTATTTACGGTTACTCCGTCTGTATTCTTATTAATAACGGTAGTTACAATACTATCTTCTTTTTCAAAATTTAAAAAATAGGTTCCTTTTGGGATGCTATGAAGATCTAAAGCTTTTTTATAAGAAGTCTCCATTAAAGTATCTTTAAAAAGAACCTCTCCATTCATATCTGTTAAAATTAAAGTAGAACCTTCCTGAGTATTATCTAGTGCTACCATTAATTTCTCTTCTTTCACTTTTACTTCTATATCCTTAGCACTTAGCGTGTTTACTAATCCTAATGCTAAAACCAAAACTACTGTTCTAAATAGATTTTTCATGATCTTCGGTGTTTTTGTTAAATTACTAATTATCCGTCAACAAATATAGAGCGAAACATGAGCGAAGATTAATAGAGAATATACTAAAATATGTGCTATTTTAACCGAAAATATTATCGTAAATGGTTAATTTTGTACTTAGAACATTTTTAGGTTAATTTTCAACATAATGAAATGTTTGTAATTTGAAGCTTTATTTCGGCTAAAACGTTATCGATATGATAAAATCACAAAAAGCAGTCTTCGAAAAGGTTGAACCTCAATTTGGTAGTTCGTTTAGATACCAGACGTTCGATTATTCAAGCCCCAATAAAAACAACAATTTTTGGCATTATCATCCAGAAATAGAACTGGTGTATATAAGTAGCGGGTCGGGAAAAAGACAAATTGGGAGTCATGTTTCCTATTATCGCCAGGGTGATCTTATCCTTATTGGTTCTAATTTACCCCATTGCGGTTTTACCAGTACATTAAATCGATACGAAAGGGAAACAGTTATCCAAATCCATCCAGATTTTTTGGGAAAGACCTTTTTTAATATCCCTGAAACCAAAAATATTGTTACCCTTTTGGAAACCGCCAAAAAAGGAATTGTTTTTCATGGTGAGGATAAAAGATATATAGGGGAAAAAATAGAAGAACTTAAACATCGAACTCCCTTTGGACGACTGGTCGCCTTGCTCGAAATTTTTAAGCATCTGGAAGAAGCCAGAAATTATACCATTCTAAATGCCCAGGGTTTTATTTTAGAAACAGAGCTACAGGATAACAACCGTATTAACCAGATCTTTAATTTTGTAAAAGAAGAGTTTAAAAGATCGATTACTTTAGAAGAAGTTGCTGAGCTTACTAGCATGACGGTCCCTGCTTTTTGCCGATTCTTTAAAAAAATAACCGGTAAAACATTTACACAGTTTGTAAATGAGTATCGCCTTACCCACGCCGCGAAGCTTTTACACGAAGAACAAATGAGTATTACCGATATTTGTTTTGAATGTGGCTTTAATAACTTCAGCCATTTTAACAAGCAATTTAAAAAATTTACTGGTAAATCACCTTCTAAATATAGGAATGAACTGCGAGTGCATCTCTCGTAAAGTACCTCGGGACAAGTCCACAAGGCATTCGTTGAAAACAAATTTTTAATTTCGAGGCAAGCCTCGGGGTATTATACCCTTTGGCGGTGCCAATAAAAAAAGTCCGTTTTTTCAAACGGACTCTTATATTTTCAAAAATCAAAAATCTTGGTGAATTATCCCTCGATAATGGATTATTTTTTCGATTATTCGTGCATAAACTTTTGCTTTGCAAGCAGTGTTTCTTCACTTTCTACGTGATCGTCATCTGGCACGCAACAATCTACCGGGCATACTGCCGCACATTGTGGTTCTTCGTGAAAACCTTTACACTCTGTACACTTATCTGGCACGATATAATAATATTCGTCACTTACCGGCTCCTGGGCTTCGTCAGCATTAGCTTCGGTTCCCGATGGTAATACGATGTCTCCAGAAAGTGCTGTACCATCTGCATAACGCCAGTCATCAGCTCCTTCATAAATTGCTGTATTTGGGCATTCCGGTTCGCAAGCGCCGCAGTTTATACATTCATCTGTTATAATGATTGCCATAGCTGTTTTTTTAATTTATAAAAATAACGCGATTCTTCTCTTTTACTTCCAGTTTTAGGAAATTTTATAGTTTTTCCAGTTAGGAAGTTTTAATTTCGCCGTTACAAATTTAACGTGAAGGCTTTTCATAACCAAATTAGGAATGACAATAAAAGAACGTATTTCATATTTTTCAAAATTAGGCGATTTTCTTAAGAATTTTAATGCTGAAAGCAATTCAGCGCTGAATCTTTCAGAAATCGATAAAAAATACTTCGACGAGCTGGAATACAAAATCAATTCCGCGGTACATTATAATGGCTGGTTTACCAAAGACAATGTCTTATTCGCTTTAAAGCAATGGAGCGAGGCTTTAACTACGGCTAATCTAGAAGCCTGGCTAAAGCCATATAATATTAAAGACGATATCAACCCAAAAACCATTGCGATTATCATGGCCGGAAATATTCCGCTGGTTGGTTTTCATGATTTTTTGAGTGTTTTAATGTCTGGAAATAATGTTCTTATAAAACCTTCAGATAACGACAAGCAGCTTTTACCGGTTTTATGTAATTATTTAGCAAAATTAAATAGTGAATTCGAATCTAAAATCACGTTCACTCAGGACCGATTAGAAAATTTTGATGCCGTAATTGCTACCGGTAGCAACAACACAGCACGTTATTTTGAATATTACTTTAAAAATAAACCGAATATTATTCGTAAAAACCGAAACTCGGTCGCCATTATTCGTGGAGATGAAACCGAAAACGAATTGAAGGCGCTGGCTGAAGATATTTTTAGATATTACGGACTTGGTTGCCGAAACGTATCGAAATTATTCCTGCCTAAAAATTACGATTTTGACCATTTCTATAAAGGGATTTATCATTGGAACGATATTATTAATCAAAATAAATACGCCAATAACTACGATTATAATAAAGCCGTTTATCTAATGAGCGAATTTAATATTCTGGATAACGGTTTTTTAATGCTAAAAGAAGATAAAGGCTTTGGCTCACCAATTTCAGTACTTTTTTATGAGTTTTATGAAGATGAAGCAGCGCTTCAACAACAACTAGAAGAAAAAGGGGAACAATTACAATGTGTGGTACGAAAAGAAGCTTCTGCAAAAAATGAAGTGAAATTTGGCGAAACTCAGCATCCAAAACTTTGGGATTATGCCGATGGTGTAGATACCATCCAATTTTTAATCAACTTAAACCAATAAATTCTTCGCTGTTTCCACAAATTTTGAAAAGTAAATTCAGAATTTACGACCTACAGCAAAGAAAAGCTCACAAATAGAGCTCAATCTAAATACCGTATGAAAAAACATAATTTTAGCGCAGGACCCTGCATTTTGCCACAGGAAGTTTTTGAAAAAGCTTCTGCAGCAGTATTGGATTTTAATAACAGCGGACTTTCAATTCTTGAGATTTCGCATCGTAGTGAGGCTTTTGTTTCGGTAATCGAAGAGGCTCGCGCTTTGATTTTAGAGCTTTTAGGACTTCAGAATAAAGGATATCAGGCCTTATTTTTACATGGCGGTGCCAGCATGCAGTTTTTAATGGTTGCCTATAATTTACTTGACAAAAAAGCGGCATATACCAATACCGGTACCTGGAGCAGTAAAGCAATTAAAGAAGCAAAATTGTTTGGTGAAGTGGTTGAAGTTGCCTCTTCTAAAGACAAAAACTTTAATTATATCCCAAAAGAATACAGCATCCCTACCGATGCAGATTATTTTCACTGTACCAGTAACAACACTATTTACGGAACACAGATGAAGTCTTTCCCTAAAACCGAAGTGCCACTGGTTTGTGATATGAGTAGTGATATTTTATCCAGAACGATGGATTTTAGTCAGTTTGATTTGATCTACGCCGGTGCGCAAAAAAACATGGGACCAGCTGGTGTAACACTCGCTGTGGTTAAAGAAGATATTTTGGGAAAAGTAAAGCGCCAAATTCCATCGATGATGAATTACCAGGTGCATATCGATAAAGACAGTATGTTTAACACCCCATCTGTATTTTCTATTTACACTTCTTTACTGAATTTACAATGGCTTAAGAATTTAGGTGGAATTGCAGGAATCGAAGATAAAAACAATAAAAAAGCGGAATTGCTTTATGCTGAAATAGATCGCAATCCACTATTTAAAGGTTTCGCTGAAAAAGAAGACCGCTCGATCATGAACCCTACTTTTAATCTTGCTGAAGGAGCTGATAAAGCTACTTTCGATAAGCTATGGAAAGAAGCCAATATTAACGGAATTAACGGCCATAGAAGTGTGGGAGGTTATCGAGCTTCTATGTACAATGCGATGCCTATAGAGAGTGTGCAGGTACTGGTAGATGTAATGCAGCATTTCGAAAAGATTTCATAATTAAGAAAAATAAAATTAAATGAATATTTTAGTTACCGATGGACTTTCACAAACCGCAGTTTCACAATTAACCGAAGCTGGGTTTAATGTTTTATCTGTGAAAGTTGCCCAATCTCAGCTAAAAGAATATATCAATGCCAAAAACATTGAAGGGATCATTACTCGTACTACCTTTATAGAAAATGAAGTTATTACAGGTGCACCACAATTAAAATTTATCGCTGTAATTGGTAACGAGCAGGTAGTAAGTTCTGTTGCTGAAGCCGAGAAAAATGGGATTCAGTTTATCACCGCTCCTGTTGCGGCAACAAGATCTGTAGCCGAACTTGTTTTTGCTCATATTCTTGGTGGAAGCCGATTTTTACATCACTCTAACCGAAATATGCCACTGGAAGGCGATATGAACTTTAAGGATCTAAGAAACTTCTATTCTGGCGGAATCGAACTTCAGGGAAAAACGATAGGAATTATTGGTTTTGGAAAAATTGGTCAGGAAATAGCTAAAATCGCCTTAGGTTTTGGGATGAAGGTTATCGCTACAGATCCTAATGTAGTTGGTGCCAAACTTCAACTAAAAATTCAGGATCAAAACGTCGAAATTGGATTAAAAACGGTGAATTTAGAGCAGGTTTTAGAAAATTCAGATATCATTTCTTTAAGTGTTTCTGAGCAGAAAAACCCAATTATTGGAGCTAAAGAAATCGCTTTAATGAAACCGAATGGGGGTATTGTAAACATCTCTAACGGAAATGCGATCGATGAAGAAGCTCTAATTGAAGCTCTAGAGGATGCTAAATTGAAATTTGCCGGTTTAGATACTTACGATAACGAGCCTACACCGGCAATAAAATTGTTAATGAACGAGCGTATTTCCTTAACTCCGCATATTGGCGGACTAACGGGTACGGCTACAGAACGATCTGCAGCGCTTATTGCCAAAGAAGTTATCGCTAAATTTCATGGCAAATCGGGTATGGATTTCTTTAAATAATTCCCTGAAATTTTAAGTATTTCTAAACTTCTTTCCAATCCCAATCTTAAAGAATTCATTTTTGTGATTAGGGATTGGAGAGAAAATATATACCATAAGCACTTACTGTAATTTTATAAGGTATGGGCTATAAAAGATTATAATAAAGATTTAACAGCAGTACCAATCTTTATTGATTAACTTCCGAAAATGATACCGGGTTTTTAAAGATGCAAAAATTTAGAAAATTGCCCTTATTAAAAGCAATAAAACTTTTACCATTATGGCTTCAATATTAGACATTCTAAACACCAATTTAGGGAAAGAACTTATAAATAAAGCTTCCGGTAAAACGGGGGTGCCTTTAAACAATGTTTCTTCTGTTTTAGGAATGGTACTTCCCTTAATTTTAGGAAACTTTAAAAATAAAATTCAGGAAGGTTATACCGAGTCTCTTAATGAAATGCTGGAAGAAGCTCCAAATCCTTCAAAATTTATGAGGGTATTTTCAGATAAAGAAACCGAAGATCTTTTAGAATGTGGTAGTAATTATGGTGAAATGATTTTAGGAGAGAACTTTAACAGCATTATCAACACTATAAGTGATTCTTTAAATGTCGACAAAGCGGCCGTACAAGAAATAACTACAATTTGTATTCCGGTAGTTATCGCTATTTTAAGCATTCAAAAGAAGAAAGAAAATATTAAAAATGACGAAATTGAGGATCTTATTGATAGTGCCCTAGGAAGCTCTTCTAAATATAACAATTCGTTTTTTGATACTATTTTCAATATAAAAAATAATCCAAATATTATTCCTGAAGCTTCAGCAATGGTTATTGGTAAAAAGAATAAAAAAGATAGTATTTTAAAAGGCTACACCGGTGGTAAATAATTTACTTTTTAGCTAAATTGCCAAAATGAAGTCCGTGTTTAGAGACTAAATTTGGCAAATAAATTTCAACCTAAATTTATCCGTTTGAAAAATATACTTTACATCGTCTTAATGGTGCTGTTTGTTTACAGCTGTGGATTAACGAAAAATAGTGGTAAAGGTCATAAAAATTCCAATACCGAAAATGATACGGTTAGAATCGCAAATGATAGTCTGGAATATGAAATCATTATCATTGAACCCGGTTTTAACCTGTTTATTAATAGTATTGCAAGACCCAAAGGATATTATTCCCAAAGTTACCTTGAAAATAAAAACCGCATTTTGGTGAACGATTATAATAATAGAGTTCGCCAACCAATGCGCTACAATAATAACCTATATGTACAGGAAATAAACTATGATCCGCAGATCGATTACGGATATGAGGTAAATTATTTGCTCTATTATTACTTTGTATATCTAAGCAGGCAGTATAATCAAAGATTTACGGTACCAACACGTATTTAAGATATTAAGGCTTTAAAACTCCATTCCTTTTAATATCTTTGCAGTATGGAGAAATTAAAAGAACGATGGGGACTAACCTCTAACCGCCAGTTGGTTGTCATCCTACTTGTTTTTGCAATTACAGGGTCTACTGCCGCAAAATTGGCTGCACCGGTAACAACTTTTCTAGGGATCACTCCACAGCATGACTGGTATGTATACTGGCCCGCTAGAATTTTATTTTTATTTCCTATTTATCAGGTTTTGTTAATCATAATTGGCTGGATATTTGGCCAATTTGAATTTTTCTGGGCATTTGAAAAAAAAATGCTTAGTCGGTTGGGTCTGGGTAAATTTTTTAAAGACTAAATGAAGAAAACGCTTAAAAATATATTTTTTGTTTTCGCGGCGTTTATCATCGTATTTCCGGCAATTGCTAATTTTGCACATGCCTTTAGCGGTCACCATCACGGCCTTTGTGATAATTATGCTAAGCAACATATTCATCACCCAGATTTAGATTGTAACCTACACAAGTTTCATCAAAGCCCTGCATTAAATCTAGAAATTTTACATTTTGAACCTGTTGTTATTAAAACACAGGCGAAACATCTTTTTAGCTTTTACGAATTTTTAAGCGATTATCAGTGTCTATTATTTGAGCTTAGAGGCCCACCTTCCATTATAGCATAATCAAGACAGTACCCCTTCCTTTTTTGCATAATAGAAAGGAAAAATATTTATGATTATTCGCAATATCATAAAATTTATAATCATGCTGTTCCTACAGCTATAGGTATTGATTTAGAATCTCCTTCTAAAATTTTGATTTTTAGTCAAAATAAGATGGAACTTCAAACCTATCAGACAGCGAACAGCTAGTATAAATGATTACTGATAACGGATATTCCTTAATTCATTTAATCGTTTAAAATCCCAACAAATGAGAAAAGTACTCATTACAATACTACTTATAGCAGTATCCAATGTGCTATTTGCACAAAATCAATTTAGTGGAACTGTAAAAAATCAGGATACCGGAGAACCTGTTTTTAGTGCAAGCGTTTATTTCCCTAAACTAGAAAAAGGCACTACAACCGACGAAAGTGGTCATTTTACTATTAAAAATTTACCTTCAGGAAATTATAAATTAGTAATTTCTTCTATAGGCTTTACCTCATACTCCAAAGAAGTGACCATCCCCACAACCAATATTGAGCTGGTATTAAAACCCTCTGCAGTAGAAATGGAAGAAGTGATTGTTTCTACCCCTTTCCACCAGTTACAAAGCGAAAATGTGATGCGGGTAGAACGCGAAAGTGTTTCTGAATTAAATAAAAAAGGAGCAGTTACACTAGCTGATGGAATTTCGCAAATTCCAGGAGTAGAAAATTTAAGCACTGGTATTGGTATTGGAAAACCGGTAATTCGTGGATTAAGTTCTAACCGGGTACTTACTTACACACAGGGTGTGCGTATGGAAAACCAGCAATTTGGTGGTGAACATGGCTTAGGGATTAGCTCTAAAGGGATTGGAAGTGTAGAAGTTATTAAAGGCCCTGCTTCCCTACTTTATGGTAGCGATGCTATTGGTGGTGTTCTTTATCTTAATCCAGAGCAATACGCTGCAGTAGGCCAAACAAACGCTGAATTTAACGGAGATTATTTTAGTAATACTTTAGGCTATCAGGCCAGTGCCATGGCTAAAACTTCCGGAGAAAATTTAAAATTTATCGCTCGTGGGAGTCTTGCCGAACATTCAGATTATAAAACTGGTAATGGCACAAGGGTTACGAATACCAGGTTTAACGAAAAAGACCTAAAAACAGGAATTGCTTATCAAAACGAAAAATTTAGATCTGATCTTCGTTATAATTTTAACCGAAGTGAACTTGGAATCCCGGAAGAAATCACCGCACAAACCACTTCTAAAACACTGGTGTTACCCTACCAGCAAATCGATAATCATATTTTAAGTTTAGACAATACGATCTATTTTGCCAACTCTAGTTTGAATGCAAAATTTGGGTATCAGTTTAATAACCGAAAGGAATTTGAAGACCATCATGATCACGAAGAAGAACATGGTGAGGAACATGATGACCATGCTGAAGAAGAAGATCATGATCACGAAGAGGAACATAGCGAAGAAGGAGAAGAATTGCATCCTGCTTTAGATATGGAGCTGGAAACCTTTAATTACAACATTAAATACAATCTGCCAAAATTAGGAAAGTTTGAAACGATCGCCGGAATACAGGGCATGTGGCAGGACAATAAAAATACAGGAGAAGAAATTTTAATTCCTGATGCCAAAACGGTAGATTTTGGAGTTTTTGCTACCACCCATTTGCACCTAAAAGTTTGGAATTTTCAGGCGGGTTTACGTTATGATACCCGTAATGTCGATAGTGAAACCCACGGTGAAGAAGGTGAAACTGGATATATGCAAGCGGTAGACCGTTCTTTTAATAGTATAAATGGTGCGTTTGGAGCAAAATATCAAATTTCTAAAAATTTAAATGCCAGATTAAATTTAGCAAGCGGATTTAGAGCCCCTAACTTAGCCGAACTTACCAGTAATGGTGCTCACCACGGGGCTAACAGATATGAAGTTGGAAACCCTGAACTGGATAACGAACAAAACTTTCAGGTTGATTTATCACTAGAATGGAGAAATGAGCATTTTGAAGCTTTTGCGAATGCCTTTCATAATACTATAAACGATTATATCTACTTAGCACCTACCGGAGAGCGCATCAACGACGATCCCGTTTATGATTATGTACAGGATGATGCTAAATTATATGGTGGTGAAGTTGGGATCCATATACACCCGCACCCATGGGATTGGATGCATATCGAAAGTAGTTTTGAAACAGTGACCGGAAAAAGAGATGATGATACTTACCTTCCTTTAATTCCGGCAAATAGTATTACCAACACCTTTAGAGTTGAATTTAACAAAGGCAAGATTATCGAAAACAAATACGCCTTTATTCGCTTAAAAAATGTTTTTGATAAAGAAAACACCAGTACATTTGAAACAAGAACCGGAGGATATTCTTTACTAGGTGCAGGCTTTGGTGGCAGGATAAAGTTAAACGATTCTGAAGTACAGGTATCAGTGAACGGAAATAATCTTTTTGATAAAGACTATATCGCTCATTTATCCCGATTAAAAACTGATGGAATTGCCAATATTGGCCGAAATATCATGCTTTCTTTACAGTGGTTTTTGTAAAAACTGAATTCTTAAGAAGCTATAGATTCCAAAGAAAATAAAAAAGCCTGTCTGAATTTATCAAACAGGCTTTTTAGTTATAAGGGGGATTTTCGATTTACCAGCTTTCAACCTCTATGGTTCTCACCTGCTTTCTAGGTTGTTTCTTGAAAACGAAGGTGTATAAATACATTAAAGTGAATGTTGGAATAACATCTGTAAATGGTAAAATTTCTTCGATAAATACTATAGCTGAAGCTAATTTACCATTTTTACCAGGATACATTTCTCTCATTTTACGAGCAGCAAAAGGTGCCCATAAAATATCTAAAAAAGGACCAATTACGGGAACACCCATCGTTAACATCCCTATAGCATCCAACATTAATCCCTTCAAAAAAAATTTATCTTTTAGCATCTTTTTTTGTGTTGATTCAATTTAAATAAGCAAATAAGATGCCAGTTTTTCACGAAAGGTCTGAGCTGATGAGTTTTAAGAATTCGTTCCTGGTTTCTATCTTTTCAAACTGCCCTCTAAAACCCGATGTGGTTGTGGTACTGTTTTGCTTTTGTACACCGCGCATCATCATGCACATGTGCTGTGCTTCTATCACTACAGCAACGCCTTGTGGTTTTAAAGTTTTGTTTAAACATTCTAAAATATCGTGGGTTAATCGCTCCTGTACCTGTAATCTTCTTGCAAAAACATCTACGACCCTTGGCAGTTTACTTAAACCTACAATATGCCCGTTAGGAATATATGCAATATGGGCTTTGCCAAAAAATGGTAACATGTGATGTTCGCAAAGCGAATACAATTCGATGTTCTTTACGACCACCATTTCGTCATAGTCTTCCTTAAACATGGCTTTTTTCAAAATCTTTTCAGCATCCAGTTCGTATCCCTGTGTAAGAAACTGCATTGCTTTTGCAGCCCTTTCGGGTGTTTTTAAAATACCTTCCCTATCGGGATTTTCCCCCAGTTCGGTAATTATTCTTTTATAATTATCTTTTAGGGAATCGGTCACTTCTATCGAATACTCTTCAAAACTTTGGTAAGCCATATTGGGAATTTATTTCTTTAATTTTTCAGCAAAAAGCGATTTTAACTTATTGATTTTAGGATCTATAATATACTGACAATAAGGCTGACTGGGATGCTGATTGTAAAAATTATGATGCTCTTCTTCGGCTTCGTAAAAGTCAGAGGCCTCGGTTACTTCAGTCACTATAGGATCTTTAAAAACCTGCTGTGCTTCCAGTTCTTCAATAACCTGTTCTGCGATCTGCCTTTGTTCTTCAGAATGATAAAAAATGGCGCTGCGATATTGCGTTCCCACATCGTTTTGTTGCCGATTTAAGGTAGTGGGATCGTGCGTAGAAAAGAAAATTAATAATAACTCCTGAAAACTGATAACTTTAGGATCATAGTTAAACTGAATTCCTTCGGCATGGCCGGTTCTTCCCGTCACTACCTCGCGGTATGGCGGATTTTTGATAAACCCTCCGGTAAATCCTGAAATGACATTACTTACCCCTTCCAACCGCTGAAAAACAGCTTCTGTACACCAAAAACAACCCGCCGCCAGGGTCACTGTTTCTTCCTTCTTCATAAAACAATGATTTCTTCAAATGTAAGATTTACAATAAAGATCACACAGGCTATTTGGCTAATTTTAGCATATATCCCTATAAATATTTGCTATAAACATTTACTGTAATCAATTAATACCGGTTTAAACTTGGGGAACGTGATTAATTTGGCTAATTTTCGCACACTTTAAAAGGCTTATGATAACAATTGAAAATATTCATAAATATTATGGCGATTTACACGTTTTAAAAGGTGTAGATCTTCATATTGAAAAAAGTGAAATTGTCTCGATCGTGGGAGCTTCAGGAGCGGGAAAAACCACGTTACTTCAGATTTTAGGAACTTTAGACTTACCTGAAAAAAATAAAGCTTCTAAATTAATTATCAATGAAACCGATATTTATGGCTTAAACCAAAAGAATCTGGCAAAGTTTAGAAACGATCATATTGGTTTTATTTTTCAGTTCCATCAATTATTACCAGAGTTTACGGCGATAGAAAATGTTTGTATCCCGGCTTATATTAAAAACACCCCAAAAGCAGAAGCAGAAAAAAGAGCCATGGAACTTTTGGGCTTTTTAGGTTTGCAAAAAAGAGCGCTTCATAAACCATCGGCCTTAAGTGGTGGTGAACAACAGCGAATTGCCGTAGCCAGGGCACTTATGAATAATCCTGCAGTAATTTTTGCCGATGAGCCGTCAGGAAATTTAGATAGTGAATCTGCCGAAAATCTACATCAGTTATTTTTTAAATTACGGGACGAGTTTGGCCAAACCTTCGTTATTGTAACCCATAATGAAGAGTTAGCCGATATGGCTGATAGAAAATTGACCATGGTTGATGGCGAGATTGTGTAATTTCCCGATGATTTTTCGACTGAAGCATAAGCATCTAAAAAGATTAGTTTTTTGAAGAAAAGCGAATTAAAAGAATTTCTGGATTTTAAGGTCAATCAATATAACACTACGCAGTTTATAGGCACCGATCCCATCCAGATTCCGCATCAATTCAGTAAAAAAGAAGATATTGAAATTGCAGGTTTTTTAACCGCAACTATTGCCTGGGGCAATCGTAAAAGCATCCTGAAAAATGCAAATAACCTTTTGGAGCGCATGGAACATGCGCCACATGATTTTATCCTGAATTTCAGTAAAAATGACCTTGAAGGGCTTGAAGGTTTTGTACACAGAACCTTTAACAGCATCGATCTTTGCTATTTTATGCTGGCACTTCAGCATATTTATAAAAATCATAACGGACTGGAAGCTGTTTTTAGTAAACATGCCTCGGAGAGTTCGCTTCAACCGGCGATCCACGAATTCAAAAAGCTATTTTTTGAACTTTCGCATGAAAAACGGACTCAAAAGCATATAAGTGATCCGTTAAAAAATTCCGCTGCCAAACGTATAAATATGTATTTACGATGGATGGTGAGAAAGGATAATTGCGGTGTCGATTTTGGTATTTGGGAATCACTTTCGCCATCCCAACTCTCCTGCCCGCTTGATGTACATTCTGGTAACATTGCCAGAAAATTAAAACTGCTGAAGCGTAAACAAAACGATGCTAAAGCCTTAGCTGAATTAGATAGGTCGCTTAGAAAATTAGACCATCAAGATCCTGTAAAATACGACTTTGCCCTATTTGGTTTAGGCGCATTCGAAAAATATTGATTAAACCCTTAACATTTTCTTTAAAAAATTTGTTAATTTTATCTTAAATAAAATAACCTTAGTTTTAGGCTATTAAATTTTAATACGTTAAAGTGATTCAACCTGCTGTACCTATAAACGAAAAAGAGCGATTAAATGCCTTAAGTGCTATTGAACTTTTACAAGGTGTTTCTGAAGAGGAGTTTGATAATATTACTCAGCTTGCCTCGTATATCTGTAAAACACCAATTTCTTTAATTACGCTGGTAGAAGATGAGAAAAATTGGTTTAAATCGAATCATGGCGGCCCGCCGATTACAGAAACCGAAAGAAAATACTCCCATTGTGGGCATGCCATTTTAGAACCTGGCAATGTAATGGAGGTAAAAGATACACGCCAGGATAAAAGGTTTTGTGACAATCCCTTTACAACCAATCCAGATTTGCCCATCCTTTATTATGCAGGCATGCCCCTGTTAGATAACGATGGTTTTGCCATAGGCACCTTATGCGTTTTAGATACTAAAATAAATAGGCTCAGTGACGAACAAAAAACAGCTTTAAAAAATCTTGCAAAACAGGTAGAAAAACTATTTGAACTACGCCGTAAAAATCTTCATTTAGAAAAAGTAAAAAAGCAATTAGACGATCATAACTCCTTATTAAAAGATTTTGCGGGTGTAGTTTCCCACGATATGAAGATGCCACTTGCCAATATGATCATCACTGCAGATCTTATAAAAGCCCGTTATAAAAATAATGTTGATGAAAAAGGCCAGCAATTACTGCTTAACCTTAAAAAATCGGCCTTAAAATTAAGCGATTATATTAATGGAATTTTAAATCATTATGAAAGTGATCGTATTGTAGCCTCAGAAGAAGTGGAATTTAATCTTCATCACCTGTTAGAAGACATCATCGACTTGCTAAATATTACAGATAACTGTGAGATTAATTTTCCTCCAGAAAATATGTTACTAAAATGCAACCGAGCTGCCTTAGGCCAAATATTTATCAACCTTATTAACAACAGTATTAAATACAATAACAAGGACAAAATTGTTATTGATATTGAAAGTGCTATGGATGAAAATCATTATTATTTTACCGTAACCGATAATGGTATTGGAATTCCAGAAGATCAGCTCTCTAATATTTTCAAATTATTTAAAACGCTTTATGTTACCGATCGCCAGGGAAATCAGGGTAACGGAATTGGGCTTTCTACCGTTAAAAAACTGGTAGAGTCGTTGGACGGTAAAATAAGTGTTTCCTCGGTACTTGGCGAAAGTACCAGCTTTAAGTTTGATATTAAACGAGCTTAAGTTACTTGAACTGCCACACGATTTACAAAAAGTAGTTCAAAAAACCTCGATCCTCGCCTAAACTATCATTAGGACAATTATTGTGGAAAGTCTTTTTAATCTTGAAACATCCCTATAGCTATCGGGACGAACCTCGCAACATTTAATCTCGATTATCCAGTTTTCCTGCCATACAATTTCTTTATATTTGGGAAATCTTAAAAACCGGTATGCAGTTTAAACATCCAGAACTTCTTTATGCATTAATTTTACTGGTCATCCCCTTTATTGTTCATTTATTTAAGCTTCGTAAATTCCAAAAAGAAGCATTTACCAATGTTAAATTTCTTAAAAAAGTAGTTCAGGAAAACCGAAAAAGCAATCAGCTAAAAAAATGGCTTATTCTAACGACCAGAACTTTAGCTCTGTCTTTTTTGATTCTGGCGTTTGCGCAACCCTTTATTCCTTCTGGCAAAACATCCCAAAAAAGCACCGCTACCCTACTCTATCTGGATAATTCTTTTAGCATGCAGTTGCGTGGCGAACATGGACCAATGTTGCAACATAATATTCAGCAGATTTTAGAAAACAGTGAAGAAAATCAGGCTTTTGGATTATTTACAAATAATAACGATTATGGTGCGATTTCTCCTGTTGAAAGTCGGACTGAAATACAGGATATCGATTACAGCCCAAATTCGTTGAATTTCGACCAGATTAATCTAAAAGCCCGCCAGTTTTTTAAGCAACATCCCGCCGATGTGCAGCGGTTGGTACTGATTTCAGATTTTCAACAAAACTTTGGTGATTTAAATAGGCTTGAAAATATCGAATATTATTTTGTGAAAAACGAAGCGCAAAATATGAGCAATATCAGCATCGATTCCGCGTATGTGATCGATAAAAACCTGAATCAGGTTACTTTAAAGGCCAATTTTAGTAGTACTGAAAAGTTAGATCGGGATATCGCCATTAGTCTGAAAAACGGAGACCAAATATTGGCAAAAAAGAGCCTTAATTTTAAAGAAAATAGGCAACAGGACATCGAATTTCGATTACAGGCAGAAAAAATTGAAAATGGCATTATTTCTATTGAAGATAACGGACTTTATTATGATAACGAATTATTCTTCAGCTATGCAGAAACACCAAAAATCAATGTGGTAAGCATTTCGGGAAGAGATGCCGGTTTTCTACACCGAATTTTTACGGAAGATCAATTCGAGTACTTTAATTTTGATGAAAATCAGGTTGATTTTAGTGCTTTTAGCAGTGCAGACTTACTTATTTTAAATGAAGTGGAGCAGATAAATACCGCTTTACAAAATCAAGTGCTGGAAAAAGTAAAAGAAGGAACGCCTGTTTGCATTATTCCGTCTCCCAATCTTCAGCTTCAAAATTATAATCCTTTTTTATCGAATCTTGGCTTACCGATTGTTCAGAATAAACAAAATCGCGAATTATTAATTACTGAAATTGCCTTTCAGCATCCCTTATTTGAGGCAACTTTCGAAAAGGAGATCAGTAATTTTCAATACCCTAAAGTGCAACGTTTCTACAATTTTAATCAGGATGCCTCAGCGGCTCTTCGCTATCAAAACAACGATGCCTTTTTAATGAATTTCAGCAATGTTTATCTGTTTTCGGCACCCATTAATCAGGACAATTCAAATTTTCAAAATTCACCATTAATCGTCCCTGTTTTTTATAATTTAGGGATTTCAGCTTTAAAAATACCCGACTTGTACTTTACGATAGGCCAGGAAAACACCTTTGATGTAAGCATAGCGGCAAGTGGAGACCAGGTGATTGAAATTCAGCAAAATTCCGAAGAAAGTTTTATTCCGCTACAGCAAAACACATCCAATAAAATCACCGTGACCACTACCGATTTGCCTGCAAATGCAGGAAATTTTATGCTCACTTATCAAAAAAATAATATTTCGCCTATCAGTTATAATTATCCAAGAAGCGAAAGTGATCTTAATTATCTGGATATTAATGATTTTGAAAATGTGCAAAAACAAGCCGACCTAAATACTTTTTTTGAAAGTGTAAAAGCTGCCCAACAAATCGATGTGCTTTGGAAATGGTTTGTTATTTTTGCATTGATCTTTTTAACCATAGAAATGCTCCTCTTAAAATTCTTTAAATGAAGCTACTTATAAAATCTGCCACAATCGTAGACCAGCAAAGCGATTATCATTTAAAACAAGCCGATATTCTTATTAAAGACGGCATGATTATAAAAATCGGAAATTCTATTAAAGAAAAAGCCGATAAGGAAATAAACATCGAAGGGTTACATGTTTCGCAGGGCTGGTTTGATACCAGCGTAAGTTTTGGTGAGCCGGGTTATGAAGAGCGCGAAACTATTGAAAACGGACTAAAAACCGCAGCTTTTAGTGGCTTTACCGATGTGGTACTTAATGCACAAACCAATCCTACTATCGATAACAGTTCCGCTATCCATTCGGTGAAAGCCAAAGCGCAGGGAAATGCGGTGAATTTATTGCCTACTGGAGCCTTAACGGTTAAAACCGAAGGTGTAGATTTAGCCGAACTTTACGATATGAGTAACGCTGGTGCGGTAAGTTTTGGCGATTATAAAAAGCCGGTAAGCAATCCAAACCTTCTAAAAATTGCCTTACAATACACACAAAATTTTGACGGATTGGTACAATCTTTCCCGCTGGAAAAGAAAATTGCCGGTAAAGGGATTGTAAATGAACATCATAACAGTACGCTTTTAGGTTTAAAAGGAATCCCGAATCTTGCTGAAGATCTACAAATTGCCCGTGATCTATATCTTTTAGAATATACCGGTGGGAAACTTCATATACCGACGGTTTCTACAGCAAAATCGGTTGCACTTATTAAAGAAGCGAAGAAAAAAGGCCTGGATGTAACCTGTAGTGTGGCTATCCATAACCTGGTGCTAACCGACGATCTGCTGACCGAATTTGATACCCGTGCAAAAGTATTACCGCCGCTAAGAACAAAAAATGATACCAAGACTTTAATTAAAGGATTAAAAGAAGGGACTATCGATTTTGTAACCAGTGATCATGATCCTATAGATATCGAAAACAAAAAAGTAGAATTTGATAATGCCAGCTACGGAAGTATTGGATTAGAAAGTGCTTTTGGCGCTTTACAGACTATTTTTTCTACGGAAGAAACTGTTGAGATCCTAACTCGCGGAAGATCACGATTTAAAACTGAAAATGCTAAGATAGCTGAAGAGGCATCGGCAAAACTAAGTTTCTTTTTGCCTGAAGAAAAATATACTTTCGAGAAATCAGATATACTTTCAACCTCACAGAACAGTATCTTTTTAGGGCAAAAATTAAAAGGAAAAGCGATTGGTATTTTTAATAATAATCAACTAATCATCGCAGAATAAAAACTTCTAAAAGTATGAGTTCACAATCCCAAAACAGCCCAAATAACGGCAAAACTGCTGCGATTACGGCTTATATCACAATTATAGGATTTATAATCGCCATTTTTATGAATATGGACGATAAGCACAAACTAGCCAGCTTTCATATTCGCCAGGCTTTTGGAACTCATATTATATTTTATTTACTTGGTGCAGTGGCCTCGACCTTTAGCAATTTTTACATTCCAACAGCATTTTATCTGGTTTCTTTAATTATTTGGATTTACGGAATCATTGCGGCTGTTCAGGGAGAATTTCGGTTAATTCCGTATATCGGGGTATATTTCCAAAAATGGTTTAAAACGATCACGTAATGCAAACAGCAAATCTTTCTTTAGAACACCTTATAAAACAACCAAAAGGACAGACCGAGAAAGCTCCTGTAGTTTTTATGTTTCATGGTTATGGCAGTAATGAGCAGGATCTTTTTAGTTTTGCCAGCGAGTTACCCGAAGAGTTTTTTGTGATCTCGGTTAAAGCACCTTATCCCATGCAACCCGGTGGAAATGCCTGGTATGCCATCTATTTTGATAATGTAAACGGAAAATTTAGTGACGATGAGCAAGCTATTGAATCCCGTGACCTTATCGCAAAATTTATTGATGAAGCTATCGAAGCTTATCCCATCAATAAAAACAAAGTAACGTTATTGGGCTTTAGCCAGGGAAGTATTTTAAGTTATGCTGTCGCACTCTCCTATCCAGAAAAAGTTAAAAATGTGATTGCGCTTAGTGGCTATGTGAACAAAGCGATTATAAAAACCGGATTTGAAAACAACAATTTTGATAATCTAAATTTTTATTGTTCTCATGGAAGCGTAGATCAGGTGATCCCTATCGAATGGGCACGAAAAACTAAACCTTTCCTAGATCAATTAAAGATAAAAAATACGTATTCTGAATTTCCGGTAGGTCACGGAGTTGCCCCACAGAATTTCTTTGAGCTAAAGGAATGGTTAGAAAGAAATGGGTAGTTATTTTTATTGATTCTTGTTAATTTGCAGTTATTGATTTTTTTTACCATTCTAGAGCTACCAACTGACGAGGCAGTTTCAGGGTGACCACACCTAATTATGATTTATTACGAGCTTTCAATTATTTCTTACTCTTTTACCTTTCCCATTAAAGTTATTTTAACTTTATAATATGACATTTATTAGGTTTCATGCCTCAAATTACTGGTAAATTTGTACCACTTCTTTAAAATAGAGAAGTATTTTGAAACTAATTTTAATTGTTAAGTATCCCCATAAAACTAGGGAATTAGCATCAAAATCTCACCAGGTGAGAAAAAATAAGCACTATGAATAAAGGTATCTACATTGCTACCATGGAAGAGGACAGCGGAAAGTCTTTAATATCTTTGGGGCTAATGCAAACACTTTTGGGAAAAACAGATAAAGTAGGATATTTTAGACCCATCATCGACGATTTTCCTGAAGATCAGAAAGACAATCACATTGAAACCATGCTTTCCCATTTTGATATCGAAATCCCTTACGAAAAAGCGTATGGCGTTACCCGTAAGGAATTAGTAGATAAAAGAAACGCTGGTAAATCGGGCGAAATTATCGATGTTATTATCCAGAAATATAAAAACCTGGAAGAGCAGTTTAATTTTGTTTTGGTTGAAGGGACCGATTTTTCTGTAAAAGGAAATGTGTTTGAATTCGACACCAATGTAACGGTTGCCAAAAATCTGGGATTACCAACCATAATTATTTCCAGCGGAAAAGATAAAACTCAAAAAGAATTGGTGGATGCATTAAACTTCACCTATAGCTCTTTTAATAACCGCGACGTAAAAGTTATTGGTGTGGTAGCCAATAAAATTCAGGAAGAAAATATTGAAAAAATAAAAGCTGATCTTGATAAATTTTTCCCTAAAGAGGTTGAAGTTTCTATTGTACCAATGATCAATACGCTGCTTCACCCCACCATTAAAGAAATTGTAGAAGAATTAGATGGTAAAGTTCTTTTTGGAGAAACACATTTAAATAATCAAACCGGTAGTTTTGGCGTTGGCGCCATGCAGCTTAGAAATTATATCACCAAGCTTAAAGAAAATAGCCTGGTTATTACCCCGGGAGATCGTGCAGATATTATTCTTGGTGCTTTACAGGCGCATATTTCTACTAATTATCCACCAATTTCAGGGATCATACTTACGGGTGGATTAATTCCTGAAGACAGTATTTTAAAACTTATTGAAGGACTTTCTCAAATTGTACCGATTGTTTCTGTACAGGGCGGAACTTTTGGAGTAACTAACCAGATTGGAAGTATTAAATCTCAGATTTATAAAGACAGTAAACAAAAGATCATGACGTCTTTAGCAGTGTCTGATAAATACCTGAATCTTGATCGCCTGACTGAAAAACTATTTAATTTTCAGCCAAAGGCACTTACTCCAAAAATGTTTCAGTATAGTCTATACAAACGTGCACAGCAATCTAGAAAGCGCATTGTACTTCCTGAAGGAACAGATGAGCGTATCCTTATCGCCACAATGCGTCTAATCGCTTTAGATATTGTAGATATTACCCTTCTAGGAAATATCGATAAGATTAAAAATAAGATTGCAGATCTTGGCTTAAATATCGATTTAAGTAAAGTTACTGTGATCGATCCTATACATTCAGCTAACTATGAAGATTATTCTGAAACCTTCTACGAGCTTAGAAAGCATAAAAATGTAAATATGGATATGGCCCGCGATATGATGGCTGATGTTTCCTATTACGGCACTATGATGATCCATAAAGGTGATGCAGACGGAATGGTTTCGGGAGCGGCACATACCACACAGCATACTATTAGGCCTGCGCTTCAGTTTATTAAAACAAAACCAGGTGTTTCTGTTGTTTCCTCTGTATTCTTTATGTGTCTAGAAGATCGAGTTTCGGTATTTGGTGACTGTGCGATCAACCCAAACCCTAATGCTGCAGAACTTGCCGAAATCGCAATTTCTTCCGCAGAAAGTAGTAAAGCTTTTGGTATCGAGCCAAAAATTGCCATGCTTTCGTACTCATCTGGAACTTCTGGTAAAGGTGAAGATGTTGACCGTGTGCGTGAAGCTACAGAGATTGTAAGAAGTAAACGTCCCGACCTTAAAATTGAAGGACCTATTCAATATGATGCAGCGGTAGATGCCACTGTAGGAAAGAGTAAACTCCCAGATTCTGAAGTTGCAGGACAAGCCAGTGTCCTCATTTTCCCAGATCTTAATACCGGGAACAATACCTACAAAGCTGTACAGCGTGAAACCGGTGCTTTGGCCATTGGCCCAATGCTACAGGGACTTAATAAACCTGTAAACGACCTTAGTAGAGGTTGTACCGTAGACGACGTATTTAACACCGTAATAATAACCGCGATCCAGGCACAAGGAATTTAATATGAATATTTTAGTTATCAACTCAGGGAGTTCTTCTATAAAATACCAACTTATAAAAATGCCAGAAGAAAAAGTGGCAGCAAGCGGACTGGTAGAACGTATTGGTTTAAAGGGTTCTTTGCTTCACTATAAAGCTGGCGAAACCAAGCTTACTAAAGAAATAGATATCCCAAATCACGAAACAGGCTTAAAGAAAATCACCTCGTTTTTAATGGATAAAGAAGTAGGTGTACTTGAAGATGAAAAGCATATTCAGGTGGTAGGACATCGCGTGGTTCACGGCGGAAAAAGTTTCTCTAAAACCGTGGAAGTTACTAAAGATGTAAAAGAAAAAATTAGAAATCTTTTTCCTTTAGCGCCATTACATAATCCTCATAATTTACTCGGAATTGAAGTTGCTGAAAGTGTATTTCCCGAAGCAAAACAGGTGGTAGTTTTCGATACAGCCTATTTTCAAACGATGCCACAAAAAGCCTATCAATATGCCATTCCTAAGAAATTTCTGGAAGATCACGATGTTAGAGCTTACGGTTTTCATGGCACAAGTCATAAATATGTTTCAGAAAAAGCAATTGAATATTTAAAAGAAAAAGGACTTCCTTCAGAAAAAATTATCAGTGTACACCTTGGCAATGGTTGTAGCATCACCGCTATTAAAAACGGAAAAGCGATTGACCATTCGTTGGGAATGGGGCCTGCAAACGGCCTAATCATGGGCACTCGTGCGGGCGACATCGACCAATCGGTCATTTTTTACCTAATCGATAAACTTGGCTATACTGCAAAAGAAGTAAATAATATTCTATTAAAAGAAAGCGGCATGTTAGGCCTTACCGGCTATAGTGATATGCGCGATATTGAAGAACGATCTGCTGAAGGCGACGAAAATTGCAGGCTCGCACTTTATATTAATGGCTACAGGATCAAAAAATATATTGGTTCTTACGTTGCAGCCATGAACGGTGTAGATGCTATTATTTTCACTGCCGGAATCGGAGAAAATAGCAGCGTTATTAGAAAAATTGCTTTAGAAGATATGGAATATTTAGGGCTTCATCTGGATCATCGAAAAAACGATATTCGTGCGAACACCATTCGTCCTATCAATCCACCTGAAGCAGAAAAACAAATTTTAATTGTCCCCACCAATGAAGAATTAGAGATTGCCAAACAATCATATACTTTGGTAAGCTAAGCTAGTTATCTGTTGTAAATTGAATAAGCTCAGATTCGTTAAAAATCTGAGCTTATTTTTTAAATGAAATTAATAGCATTTCGATTAGTTTTTCTTTGCTAGCAATGCTTTTAGCTCTGGTAAATCCTTATAATATTGTTCCAGGCTCCAATCCATCTGAAAACCCTGCTGAAGATAGGTTTGCATATCTGGAAGACCAACTTCTGCCCGTAAACTATCTACTTTTTCTGGATTTTCGATAGGTTGCACATACTTTTTACCGGTATTGGTATCGAGCCAGACCTGACTACCATAAATTTGCTCTCCTCCTTCCCTTAAAGCTATTCGATCTTTTAGCAAAGCTAGGTTAGAAGCTAAAGTTTTGCCATTTTTAACCGCAGATTCGATAATAGGAAGATACTTTTTTTGCGTTTCTAGATCGGCATGCTGAATCACCAAAAATAACGTCTGATTTTGTTGTAAATTCAGATTTTCCGGCCATCCACTTTCTAAAATTTCAAACACTTTTTTCTGATTGATGGAATCCTGAGTTTTCATTTCGCTAATAAGCTCCTGAAATTTTGAAGTATTCGTTTTTCCCTGTTGCTGAAGTTTGATTAACTCCATCCTAATCCCCTGATCGGTTTTCCAAATGGAGTCTAACTGTGCTGAAATTTGCTCATTTTGGGCAAAAACAGATTGACAAATAAATAATAAAGAAACTAAAATAACTGATGATAATCTTTTCATGATTGATGTCTTTCTTTCAAGACGAACCAGAAAAAGATTTGTTACATTATAAATTAGTTTAACAATTAATCTATTTTCAATTTTAAAACAACGACAAATCTCCTGACATCAATAATTATTGCTTTGAGTTATTTTAACGCTTTACTATAAAAAATTATTCCGAAGGATATAAGAAGGAATTTAGAGGCTCAAATTCAACGTTACCATCATCAGTAATATAATAATTCAGTAAAATTTCCCCCCAGTGTTTTCCATCGGTAAAATTAGCGATAAGCCATTTGTGATTTAGCAGCTTTACTTTATTGATGCGCATGGGACCATTCATACCTTCAAACGGAACCATTTTATTATCCTCACTACTTTTATTCATATCGATTAAGGCATCCTGAACTTTACGTTCAATTTCCGAGGCTTCAAAACCGCTATTCTCAAAATAGGTAATTGCCGGCTCATTTCTTTGCAAACTAAAGTCGTAAAACTCTTCAGATCCTGTTGTTTTAGTATTTTCTTCTTCTGCCTTCAAGTCGTCTAACTGCTTTTGTAAACTCACGATCCTCTCTGTTTGATCGTCCAGAATTTTCTTATCATTTACATAAATAAAAATTGTGAACAATGCGGCAAATATGAATAAATATAGTAGGATCTTATTTTTCATCAATAGTGATTTTCAAATTGTCGTAAGCCAGATGAACGTTTTCAGGTAGCGACTGTTCCACCTCATCATGAAATCCAAGCAAATGACTAATATGGGTAAGGTACGCTTTTTGGGGTTTAATTTTATCGATAAATTCTAGTGCTTCAGCCAGGTTAAAATGAGAATGATGGGGCTCGATTCGCAAGGCACTTACTACAACTACCTCCAGGTTTTTAAGTTTTTCAGCCTCTTTTTCAGAAATAGATTTTATATCGGTTAAATACGCAAAATTAGCCATTCGATATCCGTATACCTGCAACCTGTTATGCATGTAACTTACCGGAGTGATTTTTTTTCCTTCGATCTCAAAATCATCATCGGTAACAATATGTTCTCTAACCCCGGGGGCACCGGGATATTTATTTTCAGTAACAAAAATATAATCAAAGCGCTTTTTTAAAGAATTTAAAACACGTTGATGGGCATAAATTGGGATGTCGCCCTGCCTAAAGAAAAATGGTCTAATATCGTCTAACCCCGCAACATGATCATTGTGTTCATGCGTAAAAAGTATGGCGTCCAGCTTGTCAAAATCGTTTGCCAGCATTTGCATTCTAAAATCGGGACCACAATCAATCAAAATATTTAGTCCGCCCCACTCTACCATAATCGAGACCCTTAGACGTTTGTCTTTAGGGTTTTTACTTAAGCAAACGGGGTGCGTACTACCAATAATGGGAATTCCCTGTGATGTTCCTGTACCTAAAAATGTAACTTTCAAGAATGTTATATTTGTGACAAAGTTAGGTATTATTTTTTTGTTTAGCTTCCTGTTTTAGTACCTTTGGCAGCGTTAAATAAGGAAAATCACCTAAAAGGAAAAATATGCCAATCACTATAATGGGCGACAAGGAATTTGAGAATGTTCCTTCGATAAAGAGTAAAGCACTCCGCATCAATCTAAATGAAAATATTTATGGTACCTTTTCTGAAATTGGCGCAGGACAGGAAACTGTAAGAAATTTTTTTAGAGCGGGTGGTGCTTCTGGTACAATAGCTAAGGCTATGAGTGCCTACGACAAAGATTTTAGTGATGCGATCTACGGTGTTGAAGATGACAGAAGATACGTTACTGAAGCCCGACTTAAAAAAATGCTTTCTCATGAAATTAAGCTGATTGAAGAAAGGATTTCCAGAGAAAAACACCCCAATAAACTTTTCTTTAGTTACGCCAATACTGTTGCCACTATAGATTTTGCAAAAAAATATAAAGGACATGGCTGGGTAGGAATTCGTTATCAGGTAAGCCCAGATGAAGATTATAACGAAATAAGCCTTCATATCCGGTTTAAAGAAAACGATGCACGTCACCAACAAAATACCTTAGGGATTTTAGGAGTAAACCTAATTTATGGGGCTTATTATAAGTACGATAATCCTAAAAAACTACTTCGATATTTATATGATCATATCGATAAAGATCAATTAGAGATTGACACCATTAACTTTTCTGGCCCAAGATTCGAAAGAGTTGATAACCGATTAATGAGCTTACAATTGGTTAAAAATGGGATGACCGATGCGGTAATGTTTAGCCCCAATGGAAACAACGTGTTACCGGCTAAGATCCTTTACAAAAAAAATATCCTAGCGCTTCGTGGTAGTTTTAGACCGGTTACCAAGGTGAACATGGATATGTTTGATAGGTCTCGCGAATTATTCTTTAGCGAAAACAGGGTCTCTGAAGAAGATACCGAGGTGATTTTTGAAATTACACTTTCTAACCTAAGAGCTGAAGGTGAAATTAACGAAAAAGACTTTATGGATCGGGCAAAGCTGCTTTGCTCTTTGGGACAAACGGTAATGATCTCTAACTTCCAGGAATATTATAAAGTGGTAGAATACTTTAGTAAATATTCTAAAATGAGAATGGGTCTTGCTATGGGTGTAAATAACCTGGTAGATATTTTTGATGAAAAGTACTATCGTCACCTAAGCGGTGGTATTTTGGAAGCTTTTGGTAAGCTGTTCTTTAAAGATCTTAAGGTATATCTTTATCCTCTTAAAGATCCTGAAACCGGCGAAATCACTACAAGTGAAAACTTAATGGTACACCCGCGTATGAAAGAATTATACAAATTCTTTAAGTACAATGGCCGTGTAGAAGACATCGAAAATTATAACCCGGATATTCTGGATATCTATTCCAGAGAAGTGCTACAAATGATCACCGATGGAAAAGAAGGTTGGGAAGATATGCTTCCTGAAAAAACCACTCAAATGATCAAAGAACAAAACTTATTTCATTATAAAGAAAATAAAGAGCGGGCTCAAAAAGTCTGATTTTTAATTTAACATTTAGGAATAAAGCGATCAGTAATCTGGTCGCTTTTTTTATGCTTCTTTATAAAAAAGAGGACTTTAGGCTAGTTTATAATCAGATATTATGAGTATCGTAAGAATTACCTCTATAAAAAACGAATATCCAACAAACACATAAACAATTAAATTTCAATTATTTAGTTAAAAACGCGGTCATTACTTGCTCTTTATATAGATTCATTCAAAATAATTTTCATTTCTTTATGATTCTTCCCAGCACTTTAATACATTTGTTTTATTATTTATAAATAATCTAAATAAAAATAAAATGAATAAAAATTTACTCTTTCTTCTTCTTATCTTAAGTGGATTTTATGTCAGTTCTGCACAAAACCAGCAAGTAGAACTCAGCGGATTTGTTTTTGATGACCAACAAAACCCCATTAGCAATGCCCATATCTATTTAAAAGATTCCAGGTATGGGGCGTATACTAATCAAAATGGCTACTTCAGCATACAAAACATAAAAAAAGGTGAATACACGATTGTCATTTCAGAAATCGGTTTTATAAAAAAAGAACTTCAAGTTAATTTACAGTCGAATAAAAATATAGAGATCAATATTCAAAAAGAGATTACCGCCCTTTCCGATGTTTTGATTTCAGGAGCAAAAGAAACTTCTTATGCCACCCGTAAAGTATCACCTTCACTTAAACTAAACGAAGCAATTATCAATATTCCACAAAACATCCAGATTATTACCAACGACGTTTTAAAAGATCAGGCCACCATTTCTATTATGGAAAATGTGACCAGAAACGTGAGTGGGGCGCAAATGATCGAACATTGGGGAAATTTTGCAAGAATTAATATGCGCGGATTTAGGATTCCGCCTTTTAGAAATGGGATGAATGTACTTTCTACCTGGGGGCCAATGGCTGAAGATCTTGCATTAGTAGACCGGATAGAAGTGGTTAAAGGCCCCTCTGCCTTTATGCTTTCTAGTGGAGAACCGGGTGGTCTTTACAATGTGGTCACCAAAAAACCAACAGGTAAAACCGGTGGAGAAATCGGCCTACTTACCGGAAGTTACAATACCTTGCGGGCCACAGCAGATATTGAAGGTTATTTATCTGAAGATAAAAAACTGCAATATCGTTTTGTGGGTGCAGCTTCTACCAAAGAATCTCATAGAGATTACGAGCCAGAAAATCGCTACACGATCGCACCGAGTATCAAATACAATTTTAACAACAAAACCTCGGTAACCGCACAATATACGTATCAATATTACAAAACAAAACTTATAGGATCGGCTTACGTGTTTGGTCCCGATAAATATGCCGTTGTAGACCGTGATTTCACCCTGTCTGATCCAAGACTTGGACCAACGGTGATGAAAGAGCATTACGGGTTTATTAATTTTGATCATCAACTGAGTCAGAATTGGAATCTAACCGCGCAGCTTAGTTATATCAACTATCAGCACGAAGGCTCTAGTTTATGGGTAAACAGTGCTTTTGGAGTGAAGGAAAATGGGGATCTATTAAGAAGCATTAGTATCTGGGATGCCAAAGAAGAACAAAAATTAGGACAGGTTTTTATAAACGGGAAAGAATTAACCGGCGATATTTCTCACACCATTTTGGGTGGATTAGACTACGGAAATAAAAACTATACTGCAGACTGGTCACAACATGTAAGTATAGATACCGAAGATAAACCTTTTAATATCTACAATCCACAGCCACCTGCCATATTGCCCGAATTTGATAGAAGCAAAAATTTACAACAACGCGCCAGCGGAATTATAACATCTAACTATCTATCTTATTACCTTCAGGATCAATTAGGTTTTTTTGAGGACGATCTTCGGGTGACCCTTGCCGGTAGATATACCGAATTTAAAAGTAATGCTTATGGCGTAACTTCAGATGATAAAGTCTTTACACCACGCGTAGCGGTTTCTTATTCGATTTTGGATAATTTGGTGGCCTACGGAATGTACGACCAGACATTCTTACCTCAGCAGGGAACCAATAGATTTGGCGAAGCTTTTGATCCTGTAACTGCTGAAGATATTGAAGGAGGATTAAAATTTGAATTCTTAAACGGAAAATGGCATGCTACCGCGACTTACTTCGATATTCATAAAGATAAATTCCTGGTTGCCGATCCCGATGATTCTAACTATTCTTTGCAGGTAGATACCGATATTACATCACGTGGTTTCGAGTTTGATACCCGCGGCGAAATAATTAAAGGATTAAACTTAATCTTAAATTATGCCTACACTAATGTAGAAGATGCCAACGGAAATCCTATTGCGGGGTTCTCTAAACATATCTCTAACGGCTGGTTAGATTATACTTTTCAGGATCAATATTTAAAAGGAATTGGAGTATCACTGGGGTACCAATATTTGGTAGACCGATCGTCATGGGCCTGGGGAACTAATGGAAAAACAGATCTACCCAACTATTTTAGAATGGACGGAGGAGTAAGCTGGGAGAACGACAACTTTCGCATCGCTCTTAATCTTAATAACCTTCTTAACGAATATCTATATTCTGGGGCAGATTATGGTAGCTACGTTTACTGGCAAAGTGAACCGGGAAGAAATTTTAGATTAAGCCTTAACTATAAATTTTAATCTGAATTAATGGATTTAAATATTAAAACAAATTGAGTTACATGAAAAAACTAAGCCTAATTTTCCTATTCTTATTGTGCTACAGCACATCGTTTGCACATTACTTATGGATAGAGACCAGTCCTAACGGCGAGCTGAATAAAAAACAGAAAGTAAAAATTCATTATGGTGAATATACCTACGGCATTATCGAACAAACCGATGGTGATGCCTTTAAAAGTGTTTCAAAATTTGAAGTCTGGATAATTAACCCCGATGGAACCTCTAGCAAGCTTGATTTAGACAAAAAAGAAGATCATTATTTAGGATATTTTACCCCTACTCAAGAAGGTTCTTATACCATTCAGCTTAAAAATGATAATATTGATGTTGTTGATTTTACCGAATATGACTTCGGAATTTTTAAAAGCTACTACCAGTCTTTTGCAAAAGTAAATGTATCTGATATCCCTACGGCTTCAACTATTACTGAAGAAGGATTAAGCATTAAGGAAATTCCTACGGGAAATGATGAAAAAATACTTCAGATATTTTACAAAGGAGCTGCTATTAGCGAGCAGGAAGTAAAAATTTATGTTTCAGATTTATGGTCTAAAACTTTAAATACCGATGCAGAAGGTAAAATCTCATTTAAACTTCCCTGGAACACAAAATATACGATAGAAACCACTAAAAACGAAAATGTTCCAGGAACTTACAATGGTGAAGATTACGAATTCATCTGGCACTGTGCCACATATTGTTTTCCGCAGTCAAACTAAATAAGATAAAACTCAAAAAGATTTGATTTAGCAAATCCAAGTAAATTACCTTAAGGCAAGCCCACCGGGCATTTGTTTGGAAACCATTTTTATTGCGACGCTTCCCGATCCCGTCCCGATAGCCATCGGGATTGGGACGGGACCGGAGCATTTCATCTTGATTATCCAGTAAAAATGGCTGTTCTTACATAAGAAAAGATGTGAAAAACATCGAATCTGGATTCAACATTGTTTGCTCACAAAGAATCCCACACCTATCGTTCTCTTATCAAAGGGCAGCCTATTTTTTAATAAAAAAACTTCGAGAGTATAAAATCTCGAGGTTTTTTGTTTTATGATAATTGATAGACTTTAGTCAATCCGTTCAATTTTAGCTCCTATACTTTTTAAACGTGCTTCGATATCTTCGTACCCTCTATCGATCTGCTCGATATTGTGAATGGTAGAAGTTCCTTTCGCAGAAAGTGCGGCAATTAACAAAGAAATTCCTGCTCTAATATCTGGAGAACTCATGGTAGTAGCCTTTAAAGACGAATGAAAATCGTGACCAATTACTGTCGCCCTATGCGGATCACACAAAATAATCTTAGCCCCCATATCGATAAGTTTATCTACAAAGAACAAGCGACTCTCAAACATTTTTTGATGAATAAGCACACTACCCCTGGCCTGCGTGGCAACTACCAAAATAATGCTTAGCAAATCTGGTGTAAAACCTGGCCATGGCGCATCGCTAATATTCATTATAGAACCATCTATAAAACTCTGCACTTCGTAACCCTCGTTATGTGCCGGTATAAAGATATCGTCTCCCCTGCGCTCGATGGTAATCCCCAACTTTTTAAAAGTGGTAGGAATTAAACCCAGCATTTCCCAATTCACATTGGTGATGGTTATTTCACTCTTGGTCATCGCCGCAAGACCTATCCAGGATCCTATTTCAATCATATCTGGTAAAATGGTATGCTCACAACCGCTCAATGCTGTAACGCCTTCTATAACCAGTAAGTTAGATCCTACACCACTTATCTTTGCTCCCATCGAGTTAAGCATCTTACAAAGTTGCTGTAAATAAGGCTCACAGGCAGCATTGTAGATCGTGGTTGTCCCTTCAGCCATTACGGCAGCCATTACAATATTGGCGGTTCCGGTAACCGATGCTTCTTCTAAAAGCATGTATTTACCTTTTAGTCCGTTTGGCGCTTCTACACCATAAAAACGTTCCTCTTTATTATATCTAAAGCTAGCGCCCAGATTAATAAAACCTTCAAAATGGGTATCTAAACGACGGCGACCAATTTTATCACCACCCGGTTTTGGAATATATCCTTTACCAAATCTTGCCAAAAGTGGCCCGACAATCATTATAGAACCACGCAGTCCGCTACCATCTTTTTTAAACTGCTCACTTTGCAGATAATCTAAGTTTAGCTCGTCACTTTTAAACGAATAGCTTCCTTTTCCTAATTTCTGGATTTTAACACCAAGATTATCTAATAAACTAATAAGCTTATTCACATCTATAATGTCTGGAATATTATTGATTATTACTTCTTCCGAAGTTAATAATACGGCACAAAGAATCTGCAGGGCTTCGTTTTTTGCTCCCTGGGGCTGAATTTTCCCCTGAAGCTGATGCCCTCCTTCAATCTGAAAAGTTCCCATGAAATCAGCTAAATTTTAGTAACGTTTACGGCTTTTACGGCCTGTTCTTTTTGGGTTATTTGTTTTGGTATATTTTTTCTTACCGCGCATAAGGTTAGAAGAGTCACTTAGATCTTCATCTGAGTTTTTAAGATTTAAAGCGCCTTCACTTAACTCTTTTAAATGCTCAAAAATAACATGATCATCTACGGCATCACGATTCCAGTTTAAGAAAGATTTCTTCATGTGATTGGCAATCGCTAATACCAAAGCATCTTTAAATTCGCCATCATCATATTTTTTGGCCTCATCGATCATTCGTTTAATATTATTTCCGTAGAAACGATATTTTGGATGATTTTGCGGATAATCCAAAGGATCTGGATGTTCTTCTAATTTTTCTCTGCTTGGTTTAGGAAAAGGGGAATCTACATCTAGTTTAAAATCACTTATTATAAATAACTGATCCCAAAGTTTATGCTGAAAATCTGGTACATCACGTAAATGCGGGTTCATATTTCCCATAACCGCGATTATAGATTTGGCTACACGGTTTCGCTCCTCATCATCCTCAATGCTTACGGCATGTTCTACCATTTTTTGCAGGTGCCTGCCATATTCAGGAATTATCAACGTACTCCTTTCAGAGTTATATTCTAATGCGTTTGTCAAAAAAATTAGATTTAAATTCGGTAATATTAAATTGCAGAAGTTTATTCTGCCTGCAAAATAAGAAATATTAACCAAGTTGTATAAAAGATCACAGGTTTTTAATAAAGAATTAAAAATTTAATCCTTCACATAAGGTTTAATTCCCAATCCTGTCGATAGATTCTGTATTCACAAGCAAACTATCATATCGGGACTGGAGCATTTCATCTCGATTATCGAGTAAAAACCCAAAAAAATAACATTTTATAAGGAAATTACCCCTTCTATCTTTTCGCCTACTTCTTTATACTTTTCAATCACTGCATCTGGATTTTTCATCCTCACATTTATAGAAACGCTAGTATAAGTGCCTTTTTTAGACTTTTTGGTGGTAATCACCGCACCCATATTATCAAAAATATCTTCTACACCTTTTATCTTATCATCTTCAGAGGGGACAATAAACTTATAAAGATATTCTGAAGGCCACATGGCAGTGTCCTGAAGCTGCGTTTTCAGTTTTGCGTAAAATTCATCGGGATTATTCGATAGACTCATATTATATTCTTCTTCAATTTTAAAGAATACAAAGATACAAGCTTTATACCATTTTTATAATCAAAATCAAATGTCGAAATTTGCAGGGTGAAAGCAAAGAAAATTGTAATTACCGGCGGGCCCGGAACAGGAAAATCTTCGATTATTTTCGAACTGGAAAAACGTGGCTATACCTGCCTGCACGAGATTTCGCGACAGGTAACATTAGATGCTCAAAAAGAAGGTATAGATCAACTATTTTTAGAACAGCCATTACTGTTTAGCAAAAAACTTCTGGAAGGCAGGGATGCACAGTTTATGGAAGCCGAAGAATCGAAAGAAAATATTATCTTTATAGATCGCGGCGTGCACGATGTGGTGGCCTATATGGATTATTTTAATACAGAATATGACGAGCCATTTATTTCGACCTGTAAAAACCGAACGTATGAACAGGTTTTTATGTTACCGCCCTGGGAAGAAATTTACCAGAGTGATAACGAACGTTACGAAAGTTTTGCTGAAGCCGAAAAAATCTCCAAATACCTCTCTAATACGTATATTGACTACGGTTATCAACCTTTAATTGTCCCTACCGGAACTGTAGAAGAAAGAACCAATTTTATTTTACAAAATATTGAGGTATAATATTGCAGGAAGCGGTACAAATACTAAATAAATACTGGGGTCACAAAGAATTTAGACCTTTACAGTGGCCCATCATTGCTTCGGTTCTAGAAGGTGAAAACGTATTGGCGTTACTTCCTACAGGAGGAGGCAAATCGATATGTTTTCAGGTTCCCGCTTTACTACGCGAAGGCATTTGTATTGTGGTTTCTCCACTCATTGCCTTAATGGAAGACCAGGTAAGCAATTTGCAGGCTAAAGGTATAAAAGCCATGAGTATTACCGGCGGTATTTCTTATGTCGATCTTGATAAAAAACTGGATAATTGTATCTACGGAAATTATAAATTTCTATACCTCTCTCCTGAAAGGCTTCAAATGGAACTGGTACAGGAACGCATCAGGTTAATGAATGTAAATTTGATTGCTGTAGACGAAGCCCATTGTATTTCGCAATGGGGACACGACTTTAGACCGGCCTATCGCAATATTCATATCTTTAATGAGCTAAAACCAGCAGTCCCTTTAATTGCCTTAACGGCAACGGCAACTCCGCAGGTTATTGAAGATATTAAAGCACAGCTAAAGTTGCCCCATCTTAGATTACATAAAAAGTCTTTTTACAGGCCAAATATTGCTTATAATGTAATTTATGCTGAAGATAAATTTTATGAAGTTGCTAAACTTTTAAAATCTGCGGAAGAAACAGCGATTATATATGTAAGAAGTCGGAATGCCACGACTGAAATTGCCGGTTACCTGCAATCACAAGGCTACAAAGCTGAAGCTTTTCATGGCGGAATGAAACAGGCAGCTAAAAAGAAAAAGCTGGAAGACTGGCTTCAGAACAAATTTAGGATCATGGTGGCCACTACCGCTTTTGGGATGGGGATCGATAAACCAGATGTTCGGCATGTAATTCACCTTAACCTTCCTGAGAATTTAGAGAGCTATTTTCAGGAAGCAGGCCGTGCCGGGCGTGATGGTAAATATGCTGCGGCAACCGTAATCACCAATAGGAGCGATATTCCGGTTTTAGAGAACCAATTTTTGGTAAAATTACCTTCGATCCCTGAAATTAAGGAAGTGTACAAAAAAGTGCTCGCTTATTTTAGAATTGCTTACGGAGAAGGTGAACAGGAAGTTTTTAATTTTAATTTTAACCTATTCTGTAAACAATACCATTTTAATATCCATAAAGCTTATGCGGCTTTACAAATTTTAGAACGCTGTTCTATCCTGAAATTAAGTGAAGAATTTCATAAACGTACTTTGGTAAAATTTGAAGTTTTCCCGGGTACTTTAAATAACTACTTAAATAATCAGCCTGAAGTTTCAGAATTCACCAAAACCATTTTAAGGACCTATGGGGGCGTTTTCGAGAATCTAACTGCCATAAACCTGTCATCTTTAGCCGAAAAATCAAATATTTCTGAAACCGAAGCTTTACAGTTCCTTCAGAAATTAGAAAAAGATGAAATTATTGAATTCGAATATGCGCAGCACGATGCTTCCGTCACTTTTCTGGTACCCAGGGAAGACGAACGAACACTCATACCGCATACCAAATTCATCGAGCAATACCTTCAGCATAAAAAAGAAAAAATAGCTCAGGTTTTAGCCTATATCGATAATCAGGAAAACTGTCGCAGCAAACAACTTTTAACTTATTTTGGAGAACAGGATATTGCAGACTGCGGACTTTGCTCGATTTGTACAAAAAAGCAAACCGGAAAATTAACCCGGGAATTGATGAATATCATCTATTTTGAAATTATCAAAATACTGAAAAATACTGAGCAATCTTCTAGAGAGTTAGTTACACAATTACCTTTTGCTGAAGCCCACATCTTAGAAGTATTACGCCTTTTATTAGAGAAAAACCGAATAAAAAGAACACCGATAAATACCTACAAAGCAAACTAAAATGAAAGATTTACGAATATTATTTATGGGAACGCCAGACTTTGCTGTAGAAGGTCTCGCAAAAATTATTGAAGCCGGCTATCATGTTGTGGGTGTAGTAACGGCTCCAGATCGTCCCGCCGGTCGCGGAAGAAAATTAAACCAGAGTGCAGTAAAAAAATTCGCGCTAACCAAAGGATTCCCTGTTTTACAGCCCACCAACCTAAAATCTGAAGAATTCGAAAATCAGCTTAAAGAATTGAACCCCAACCTGCAGGTAGTTGTGGCTTTTAGAATGTTACCTGCCAAGGTGTGGAAATTTCCGGCATACGGCACCTTTAATTTACACGCCTCTGTCTTACCAGAATATCGTGGCGCAGCACCCATTAACTGGGCTGTAATTAACGGTGAAAAAACCACGGGAGCAACTACTTTTTTTATCGATGACAAAATCGATACCGGCAATATCATTCTGTCTAAGGAAATCGAAATTGAAGCCACAGAAAATGTAGGGTCGGTTCACGATCGTTTAATGAAACTTGGAGGAGAACTAATCGTAGACACTCTTAAACACATCGAAAGTGGCGAAGTTAAAACAATCCCTCAAAACAAAGAAGAAGACCCTAAGCCTGCTCCTAAATTAACCCGTGAAAACACCAAAATCGACTGGGCAAAAAGTACCAGTACTATTTATAATCTGATACGCGGATTAAATCCTTACCCGGCGGCATGGTGCTTTTTTGAAAATGGAGAGAAAATGAACGTTAAAATTTTTGACAGCGAAATGATTTTAAAAGCACATAAAGAGGAGGCCGGGCAGCTAACCATTGAAAATCATCAACTTAAAGTAGCGACTAAAGACGGGTACATTCTTATCAATGAAATTCAACTTCCCGGGAAACGTAAAATGCAGGTAAAAGAATTATTAAACGGTTTAACGATAGAAAGCAATGCTTGCATGCTTTAAACCCTTACAAATACTGAAATCATAAAAAATCAATAAATTTAGCCGTCAATTATTAACATTTTGATAAAGTTATCAACAAACAAACCGTTTTCCCTTGCTATTACTTGCATAGGCAATAAATCCATATAAATTTGTAAGAGCAATTGAACAGAATGTTTAACCAACAATTATTTAAATTCAAATTATGAACAAAACAGATTTAATCGACGCAATGGCTGAAGATGCAGGTATTTCTAAAGCTGCAGCTAAAAAAGCATTAGAATCATTTTTAGGAGGAATTGAGAGTTCTCTTAAAAAAGGAGACAGAGTTTCTCTTGTAGGATTTGGTTCTTGGTCTGTGTCTAAAAGAGCAGCACGTGAAGGTAGAAACCCACAAACTGGAAAAACTATTAAGATCGCGGCTAAAAATGTAGTGAAGTTTAAAGCAGGTGCAGACTTACAAAAAGCTGTAAACTAATAATTATCACTATTTTAGTTAAAGTATTAAAGCTTTCCTACAAGGAAAGCTTTTTTTATACATATTTTTTTAATATTTATTGTAAGGTTAGGAATAATTAGTTAGATTAGTTAAAAAGTATGCCTATGATTGCACTTAAACCCTCTAAAGGCCACCTTTTAATCGCAGAACCTTCAATTATTGGAGACATTTCCTTTAACAGATCTGTGGTGCTTCTGGCCGAGCACTCTGAGCGTGGGTCTGTTGGATTTATCTTAAACAAGGTGCTTGATTTTACCCTTAAAGATTTAATTCCCGGCTTAAATGTTGATTTCCAGATTTATAATGGAGGTCCTGTAGAGCAGGATAACCTTTACTTTATCCATCGAATCCCAGATTTGATTCCCGATAGTGTAGAAATCGCAGACGGTATTTACTGGGGAGGAAATTTTGATGCGGTAACCACGCTTATTTCCCAGAATATGATCGATGAAAATCAGATACGGTTTTTCCTGGGATATTCTGGCTGGGATGCTGAACAACTGAATAATGAATTAGATTCAAATTCATGGATCGTGGTCACTAACGAAGATCAAAAAAGTATTATCGAACGTCCCTATGATTCTTTCTGGAAAGATCAGATGATGCAATTGGGTGGCGAATATGTTTTATGGTCTAACGCACCCGAAAATCCTAGTTATAATTAAAAAATTAAAATCCTTCTTTCTCCTAGCCTAACCACTACTTTAACCTAATCTTGCCTTGGCATTTAGTTTGGCTAACAGGTCTTTAGCCACCGTATTGGTATATTCTTTTTTACGATATTTTGATATTGGCTGTATCCCAACGATGACATTGGTGATAAAAAGTTCATCTGCTTTTTGTAATTCGAATGGTGAAATCGATGCTTCTTCAAATTTATACTCTTGTAGCTTTTTAATCACATTCATTAACTGCTTTCTTGTAATCCCATTTAAAGCACCATCGGTAAGTGGTGGCGTTTTAATCTTATCTCCCTTTACAACAAACAGGTTTCCATTTAGTGCTTCTACAACAGATTTTTTTTCATTAACCAATAAACAGTTGTGATAATTATTTTCTTTCGCAAAAATACCACCAAGCACATTTACTGCTTTATTATTGGTTTTTATTGTTGAAAGCAAACCAGAATTAATATAGTGATCTTTAAAAAGTTCAACTTCATAAAAACCTTCATTAAGTGTGTAAAAAGAATGCTGAATTTCTGAAGTTAGTATAAAATATTCGATATCCCGTACTTCAGGAGTGTACAAACCGCCTTCTTTTCTAAATACCGAAAATTTAACCCGTACCGTCTTATCCTGAAGTTTATTTGCTTTAATAAGATCAATAATCTGCTCTTCTAAAAATTCAGGAGAAAACTCATGGGGAATTTCCATACGCATAATACGCATAGAAGCCATCAACCTAAAATAATGGTCTTCCCAAAACATCACCTTTCCATTAATTACCCGTATGGTTTCAAAAACCGAATCCCCATAGGCATATCCACGATTAGTGATCGATAAATTCGCTTCGTTTTCTTGCTGTAATTTTCCGTTAAAATTGATCATAAAAAAGCCCCGATTAATTAAGCGGGGCAAAGGTAAGTTTTAAATATCGAATATTAAACCGATCCCAATACCTGTTTTAGATCTGAAATCATATTTTCCCAAAGCATTTTACCTTCTTCTACTTCGTCTTCATCTTCAGCAAAATCGGTAATCATTATAGAAACATCTTTTGTGATATCATCTACCTGAATCCGAATTTCAAAATAATATGGTGTGCCTTCTTCTTCTGCCCATCTAAATTTTACACGCTCATCACTTTTTTTGCTCACAAGCTTTGCCTGCTCTTCGCTACCTTCCCAGATAAAAGTAAATAACTCTCCACGTGAATTCACATTATCGGCATACCACTCGCTTAATCCAGAGGGTGTAGATATGTATTGATATAATAATGAAGGAGAAGCGTGAATTGGAAATTCCATTTCGTACTTTATCTTATCTTCCATTTCTTGATTTATTAGTTTCGAGCAATATATATATTAATTGGAAACATTAAAAGAAAACATTTTAAATATTTTTGAAAAAATTATTTGTGGCATTTTAAATTGTTGCTATATTTGCACCCGCATTTGCAATACAGCGCAAATATTTTGTAACAGCAGTGATACTGCACAATTTGGCGAGATAGCTCAGTTGGTTAGAGCGTCGGATTCATAACCCGGAGGTCCCGAGTTCAAATCTCGGTCTCGCTACCAGGAAAATTAAGGCTTCACAGAGATGTGAAGCTTTTTCTTTTTACACCTAGTACAGAATAAGTACATAATTTTACGTATTTGAACCATATCCATTTCCTTAGCTTCTGTAATAGAAAGTTTTTGTTTCCTGAAATCCATAACCGCACATTTTCATCTTCACTATTCAATTTATTGACGTAAAGTTAAACAAGTGGTATGGCTTCTACCCATCCTCTCTATATTTTGAATGGCATGATGATACCTCGATTAAGAATATTAAATACAATCTGTAATCTGGATACTAACCCCAGTAATAAGAATACTGTATTTCTACTAAACCTACACAACTTTGTATTCATAAATTAAAAATAAATTATGATGAGTACAGAAAATCAAAAAGTATGGTTGATCACAGGAACTTCCAAAGGCCTTGGGCTTCATTTAACCAAACTCCTACTTTCACAAGGACATAAGGTGATAGCCACCAGCAGAACTACCGATGTTCTTAAAAAAGAAATCACTTCTTTTAAAGAAAATCTTTTCCCGATAGAACTAGATATTACTTCGGATACAGCGGTAAAGCAAGCTATAGATGAAAGTATCGAAAAACTGGGCCGTATTGATGTGATAGTCAATAATGCCGGTTATAGCCTTGTGGGAAGTATGGAAGAAATGACCGATGCAGAGTTTCGGGCAACTATGGATGTGAATCTTTTCGGAACGGTTAATGTTATTCGAAATGTGATGCCTCATTTGCGCAAGCAACAAAGCGGGCATATCATTAATATTTCTTCTAATGCGGGGTATGTGGGCTTTGGAAAAGCAGCCAGTTATAATGCAGCTAAGTTTGGTGTCATCGGACTTTCGGAAGCACTAGCGCAGGAAGTAAAAGATTTTGGAATTAAGGTTACGGTGGTGGCTCCGGGACAATTCAGGACTGAATTTATGAATTCCATCAACTATGTTAAGAACCGTATTGAAGTGTATGGTGTAGATGAAGCAGAAAAAATGTGGAATCAATATAGTGGACAGCAACAGGGAGACCCTGAAAAATTGGTTAACATTTTAGTACGCATTACAGAAATGACACAACCGCCGCTTCACTTATTGTTGGGACCGGACACCTATGAATTGGTAAGGCAAAAGCGAAAAGAAGAAAACGCCGAATTTGAACAATGGAAATCACTGACGTTATCAACCGATTTTGATTAACTTTAAGGAAGAAGAAAAGTCTTTTTAAATTTGCAGTGAAATGAAACCTTATACCATACAATCCATTAGAGAATTACACCAATTACTGGAGTTGCCAAAACCAAAGCATCCTTTGATTAGTGTTATTGACTTTTCGACCATCAAATGTTTTGATGATGAAAAACTGGAGGCAGTTACTTATGGTTTTTACTGTATTGCAATAAAAAAGAACTTTAAGGCTAAAATGCGCTACGGGCAACAGCATTATGATTTTGATGAGGGCGTAATGACTTTTTTTGCGCCCCATCAGGTTGTAATTACCGAAATCAGGGACGATTGGGAGCTGGAAGGCCTTTGGCTGGTGATCCACCCTGATTTTTTACAGGGCTTTTCCATATTTAAAGAAATCCGGCAATTTGGTTTTTTCTCCTATTCCGTTAACGAAGCTTTACACTTATCCGAAGAAGAGGAGCATACAATTAACCAACTTTTGGCCAATATTTCCAACGAAAGTGAGGCTACCATCGATACCTTTTCACAAGACATCATTATCAAACAAATAGAACTCTTGTTGCATTATTGCGACCGTTTTTATCGTAGGCAGTTTTTAACCCGTAAGCAAGCTAACAGCAGTTTAATTTCTACTTTTGAAGATTTGTTAGGAGCCTATTTCAACAATAATCTGACAGTGACAGACGGTATTCCCAATGTTTCCTATTTTGCTGAAAGAATGAACCTTTCACGTAACTATTTGAGTGATATGTTGCGGAATAGTACCGGACAAAGCGCACAACAGCACATACAGCAAAAAGTAATAGAAAAGGCTAAAGAATTACTAACTAATTCTGAACTGACAGTTTCGGAAATAGCCTACCAATTAGGGTTTGAATATCCCCAATCTTTCCATAAACTATTTAAAAACAAAACCACATTTTCTCCTTTGGAATATCGCCAATCTTATAATTTGTAATGACCTCACTTTTGTCATCTCATTGTCTATGAGTATCCAATCAACAACTTTCGACAAAATATGTAACATTTCCATTAGATAGTATTCGATTATAGTAAATGTCAGTTTCCTGCAAAGCATTTTTTAATCTTTCATTATTGAAGCGTCACTTTATATTTGTTTCAAGGAGGTTATTCCATCCCCATTCAAATCGTTCTCTTCTAAAATGTAAATCATTGGGAAAACTTTCTAAATCTGTTTGAGTTACTCTTAACTTGGTTTTGTTCTTCTCAGAAAATAAGTCGAAAGTAACTTCTGAAATTCTAGGATAGTTTTTATAAGCCCGTGGGCTAACATTTTTCCTTCCACAATGTTAGTTACAATTCACTCTTTCTAGTATTTGGAGCCGTTATCGTTAAATTGGAATTACTAAACCTACCAACTCAGAATTTTCAAGAGTACATCTACCAATTTCAATATGTTTTTTTACGAATTCATAAATTTATTTTAAAAGCATAGGTTCTTATTTTATATCCAAGTTTATATTAAAATTTAATCACAGATATAATTTAAAAATAACATACTAATTAGTATGTTATAAAAAAATAAATTAACTTTGTCAAAGTTTATATACTCGCTTACAATATTTGAGAGGCTGAATAATCAGTAAAAAATGAATAAAGTCACCGTGTTTTGCGGTTCAGGTTTTGGAACTGACAAAGATTTTGAATTTCAAGCTAAGGAACTTCAAAGACTGCGACAATATCTCTAAGAATTGAGAGCAAGGACACCTCAATTACGAAGAAAGTTTCAGAAAGTCTTCAAAAAATCGGTTATTTACGTATGGAGTTGTATTAATTAAAAAACAAGGAAATGTCTAAAGGACAACTGACAAGATTGAATATTTTAAGCAAAGCATTTGAGTTGGTTTATCGAAACGGCTATCAAACGACCAGTGTTGATGAGATTATCGCCAGTACTTCGGTAACTAAGGGTGCTTTTTACCATCACTTTAAAAATAAAGATGAAATGGGGATAGCACTAATCAAAGAAGTTCTTTTTCCAGCAATGAATAAGGCAATGGTAAAACCTCTTTTAAGTTCTAAAGATGCAGTAAAAGATCTTTATGAACTAATGGAAGGCCTTTTAATACACAATTCCTTTTTTAATGTAAAATATGGATGCCCTGCTGTTAACTTAATTGAAGAAATGGCAGCAATAAATCCTAATTTCAACAAAGCCCTGACTGAAATAATTATCAGTTGGCAAAAAGCCATTGGAGTGAGCATTGAAAATAGTATTTCTAATAATACAATAAAAGATGATGTGAAGGCTGATCAAGTAGCTACTTTTATTATTTCAGGATATAGCGGAGTGAGAAACACAGGTAAAATATTAGGGTCAAATGCTTATAAGATTTATCTTAAAGAATTAAGAAACTATTTAAAAACACTAACGTAATTTTTTTTGCAACAAAAACATACTATTCAGTATGTTTATAATTATATAATTTATGTATCAAATACTTTTATCCCTCCATTCGATTTTTAGATGGCTCGTTTTAGTAAGCCTTTTATATGCCATATATGCGGCTGTAAAAGGGCTTTATTCAAAAACCAATTTTACAAAAAGAGATAATGCTGTTCGCCATTGGACAGCTACAATATCCCATACTCAATTAATCATAGGGATCTTGCTGTATACTCAAAGCCCAATGGTTAAATATTTTTTTAACCATTATAAGTTTTCCCAAGGATGGAACGAGGCTTTATTTTTTGGTTTTTTTCACCTACTTCTAATGTTCATATCAATAGTGCTTATCACCATCGGATCGGCAATAGCAAAAAGGAAAGAAGTTAGTGGTGAAAAATTTAAAATTATGTTGATATTTTTTTCACTGGCGCTTCTCCTGATATTTTTAGCCATTCCTTGGCCGTTTTCTCCATTGGCCCATCGTCCCATATTAAGACCTTTTTAAACTTTTTTATATGATTTCTTTAAAATCAAACATCGGAAGACTACGTCTTATAGGATTTTTAGAAGGCATTTCCTTACTAATATTAATTTTTTTAGCGGTGCCTTTAAAATATGGATTTGCTTCACCAGGTTTAGTAAAAACAATGGGGCCTATTCACGGCGCATTATTCTTGCTATTTATATTCAATGCACTTAGTGTGGGTGTAGATCAAAAATGGAAATTCTCAGAAATAACCTGGAAAGTATTAATCGCGTGTCTTATACCATTGGGTACCTTTTATATTGACAAAAAGATATTATCACAACTAGAAAAATGATTTATAATTTGCTGAAAAGATTATGTTTCTGTTTACTTCTTCCCTTAACATTGGACAGGTACTGAACCATTTCCTTAGCTTCCGCAATGGAAAGCTTTTGTTTCCTAAAATCCATAACCGCACATTTTCATCTTCACTATTCAGTTTACTGACGTAAAGTTAAACAAGTGGTATGGCATTTACCTATCCTAATTATATTTTGAATAGGACATTTAAAGATGTTTAAAAATCAATTGTGGGTATTTAATCTTTCATTAGGTTCTCAAGGATTATTGATTAGTAATACTTCCAACACTACAGTAATTCCGTTACGGAATTACTCATTTTAGTTAACTCTTTATCATCGCGTGTTTTGAACTTTGTAATATTAAAATTTAAAACAATGTCAGATGAAAAAAGTATTGATTACAGGAGCCAATAAAGGTATAGGCCTTGAAATGTCCAAACAATTGGGGCAACAGGGTTATTATGTGTATATGGGAAGTCGAAATTTGGAAAACGGATTAGCGGCAGTAAAAAAATTGAAAGCACAGGGAATCGACAATGTGGAAGCCATCCAATTAGATGTTACCAGTCAGGAATCGGTTGAAAATGCCCGTACTGAAGTCGGAAAAAAAACAGATGTTTTGGATATTCTCATTAATAATGCCGGAATCAACGGAATTGAATTTGTAGAAGAAAAACCCATTATGCACACGGCAACCGGAACAGGGGTAGAAAAGTTTAAAGAAGTTTTTGATGTTAATGTTTATGGAGTTATTCGAACTACACAAGCGTTTATCGATTTGTTAAAAAAATCTCCGGAACCACGTATTACCAATGTAAGTTCCAGTCAAGGTTCTTTGACGTTGCATAGCGACCCAAGCTACAAATACTATCAGTACAAAGGAGCGGTTTATCAGTCGTCAAAAGCGGCACTCAATATGTACACTATTGTTTTAGCTTTTGAACTGCGTGATACCAATTGCAAAGTAAATGCGGTAAGTCCGCCTTCCACCGCTACGGATTTTAATCATCATTTAGGAACAGCAACAGTAGAAACCGGGGCACAACATATTTTGAAATATACTTTACTTGATAATAATGGGCCGACGGGTAAATTTTTCTGCGAAGATAACAATCCGGAAACCGGAGAAATTCCCTGGTAATTTTGGTGATATAATTCATTAAATTTACTAGATGAAAAAGGATAAAAGTCTTCCATATCATTACAATTCTCTCTTTGAATTACATCGGTTGTTAGGACTTCCCAATCCTCAACAGCCGTTGGTTAGTTTGATAAATAATGAACATAATAAATTGGTTGCAGGTAAAATACAAAGTTTACGCACTTCGGCCTTTTACAAAATTTCGTTCAAAAGCAATTTAAACGGAAAGCTTAAATATGGGCAGCATTATTACGATTTTGAAGATGGTGGAATGTTTTTTGTAGCTCCTAACCAAGTCACTGAAAATGGCGACAGCAATGGAGATTTTTCTGGTTACACGCTTATTGTACATCCTGATTTTTTGTTGACCTATCCCTTGGCGAAAAAGATAAAGCAATTTGGTTTTTTCTCCTATACTACCAACGAAGCCCTGCACTTGTCCACGGAAGAAAAGGAAATTATTATTCCCATTTTTCAAAATATCGAAAAAGAATTGCAAAATAGAATTGATGATTTTAGTCAAGATGTCATTATCTCTCAAATAGAAACTTTATTGAATTACAGCAATCGTTTTTACAAGCGTCAATTCATTACCCGAAAAGTGGTAAACAATGACGTGTTAGAAAAATTTGAAGCCTTTTTGGAAAGAGATTTCCAAGAGAAACAATTACTACTTCACGGAATGCCCACCGTTCAACTTATGGCAGAACGATTAAATTTATCATCCGGTTATTTGAGTGATATGCTACGGGCTGTTACGGGGCAAAGTGCCCAACATCATATCCATCATAAACTGATAGAAATCGCCAAAGAGAAACTCTCCAGTACCAATTCAACCGTCAGTGAGATTGCTTATGAATTAGGTTTTGAGCATCCACAATCCTTCAGCCGTTTATTCAAACAGAAAACCCATCAAAGCCCTGTGGAATATCGCCAATCTTATAATTTGTAATGACCTCACTTTGGTCATCTCATTGTCTATGAGTATGTAATCAACAACTTTCGACAAAATCAGTAACATTTTCATACAAATCATATTCTATTAAAGGAATTCCATACTTGGCTAGCATAAAAACCACTTCCTTTTTATGTGTCTCAGGCATATAACTCTCCAAGGGATTATTAAAATTAGAAATCAGAATGTACATCCTAATTTTAGGAATTACCTTTTTTAAAGCTTCCAGTTCCACGCCGGTTATAGTATTGTTGGAAGTTCAAGAAGAGAGGAAGAAGTTTATAAAACTACTATTCTACCTAATTCAGGTGTTTCCGTAAATATTCTGCCGTTAACGAAACATTATCTTTCAACAAATCTGAAACCGTTCCCGTAAAAACGACATTCCCACCATATTTACCAGCTCCGGGCCCAATATCTATAATCCAATCGGCTTGAGCAATTACGTCAAGGTTATGCTCTATAACAATTAAAGTATTATTGTTGTCAACAAGTCCATTTATAAAGTACAATAGTTTTTCAGTATCGCTTGGATGTAAGCCTGTGCTGGGCTCATCGAGAACGACTATTTTATTGAAATTTTTTAATTCTTTGGTCAGTTTTAAGCGTTGTCTTTCCCCACCCGAAAAACTGTTTAATCTTTGCCCCAAAGTAAGATACCCTAAACCTAATTTAAGTAACATATCAAAAGATTTACGATAGAGTTTGTCCGGAAAAAAATCAAAGGCTTCTTCTACGGTCATATCCATTACCTCAACAATATTTTTCTGGTTGTAATGATATTTTAAAACCTGTGGCTTAAAACCAGAACCACCGCAAACTTCGCAGGTTTGTTCAATATCATCCATAAATGCCAAATCAATTTTTTCCACACCTATACCTTTACAATTTTCACAAGCTCCTTTGCTATTTCTGCTAAAAAGTTTATCGGATACTTCATTTGCGTTTGAAAACTGTTTTCTTATGGCATCAGATAAGTTTAGATAGGTCAGCAAATTGGAGCGTACACCTGTGGCAAATAACGATTGGTCAATAATGGTCACCTCGGGATAAAATTCAGGTAGAACTTTGTTAATCAGCGTACTCTTACCCGAACCTGCAACTCCTGTAATTACCGTCATCACGTTTTTAGGAATGTTTACATTGACATTTTTAAGATTATACAGTTTGGCATTCCTGATTTCTAAATATCCTTTTGCAGACCTTGGATTGCCATTAATTTTAGGTGTTTTTGTAAAGTACATACCTGTTTTTCCTTTCGACCTTTTCAGTCCCTCAAACGTTCCTTCGTAAATAATTTCTCCACCATTCTTTCCTGATTGTAATCCCATATCAATAACCCAATCAGCAATTTTTATTAAATCAGGGTCGTGTTCAACAATTAAAACCGTATTGCCTTTGTCGCGTATTTGTTTAATGATTGTAGAGATGTTTTGCAAATCTTTTGGATGAAGTCCTATGCTTGGCTCGTCAAAAATATAGAGTAAATCCATAAGATTGTTGCCAAGGTTTCTTACCATTTTTATTCTTTGGCTTTCCCCGCCCGATAAGGTGTCTGTTCTTCTTCCCAATGTCAAATATTGCAAACCTATGTTTACGATATTTTGAAGTTTCTTTTTCAGTTCAGTAAGAATTACATCAAAAGTTTTGGATTGTAAAGAATAAACAAATTCCAAAAGTTCATCTATCGAAAGAGCTGTACAGTCAGCTATGTTTTTGCCGTTTATTTTGCAAGACAAAATCTTATGGTTCAATCTTTTACCGTTGCACAAAGAACAAGGTTTGGTAATGATAATATTTTTCAAAGCCTTTTTTCGGGTAATGATTTCTTTAGACTGCTTCTTTAGGAATGCTTTTTCAATTCGGGGAATTATACCCTCATATTTTACCGTTTTTCCCCATTCTTTATCGGGGTTTTTCGGTTTGTGTTCCGTAGCATTCAAAAGCATATCCCATTCTTCCGTAGTATAATCTTTTAGTTTTTTAGTATTATCAAAATAACCTGAGAATGTGTATCGTGTTAAACGCCAACCGTCAGGCTGAAAAGTAGGAAATTGTATTGCACCCTCGTTCAAAGACTTTTCTTTATCTATCAGGGCATCTATATTTATGGTCTGCACAATGCCAAGCCCTTCACACTCCTTGCACATTCCCAGAGGATTATTGAATGAAAAAGCATTGGAATATCCCACAAACGGCTTTCCCATTCGGGAAAAAAGCAATCTCAAAGAAGCATAAACATCGGTGGCAGTCCCAACGGTTGACCTTGCATTTCCTTCTAATCTTTTTTGATTGATAATAATAGGGACATTAAGATTGTCTATTTTATCCACATCGGGAATACCAATATGTTGCAGGCGATTTCTGATAAAACTGCCCTGTGTTTCGTTGAACTGCCTTTGTGCCTCAGCTCCTATCGTTTCAAATACTAAAGACGATTTACCCGAACCTGAAACACCTGTAAAAACAGTAATCTTATTCTTAGGTATCTGTACAGAAATACTCTTCAGATTATTTTGTCGTGCATTTACGAGGTTAATATATTGCATATTTATTAACTTTGTTAATAATTAACAAAGTTAACTATTTTTTATACGATGAACAGAGCTGAAAGGAAATTTTATGAAGTGTTTACAGATTTGCAATGCTTCATCTTGGCGAATATGAATAGGAGCGACATCAATGGAGTTACAGCAACTCACTATAACATTATCGAATACATTTACCGCAATGATAAATGTATCTTAAAGGAGATTGCTAAAGCGTTTAATATAAGTCCACCTGCTATTTCCAAACAGCTCAAATTTTTGATTGAGAATAGTTTCATTGAACAGCAACAGTCATCACTCGACCGTAGGATTTTCAATTTGAGTGTAACAGATAAAGGTAAATTCGTTATCGATAATTCTGAGAATTTCAGGGAGACCATAGCGAAAAAAGCTTCTAAAACCTTAACGAAAGATGATTTAAAAAATCTAACGGAATTGCTTCATAAAGTGTTGGCAGAGGTAATGAAGTAGAAACAAATAATCAATGATTTTAAGATTTAAGTTAATCACTGAACACAATGTTCTAAAGAAATATGGAATCGCAACAAAAAGTGGGGTATTTTTAAGATCTATGCTACATTAGTAAGTAGATAGAATTCTTGTTTCGGGACTGACTCAAAAACTGTGTAATTAGAAAATATCGGGGGTTGCAAACCCCGATATTTTTTTAACCTTGCCTGAGAAATTCAGGCGCTAATATTTACACAACAATGAAAAAAGAAGATCTATTCGATGACGAATTTTTAAAGCAGTTCAAATCAGGAGAAG
>NZ_JAKHSK010000001.1 GCF_023499215.1 Zunongwangia pacifica | reverse complement strand
AATTCTATTGTATCTTTGTCAAGTACAGAGTACATAAAGGGTTGGTTTTGATAATTGTATGTTTCGCAACACAAATATCTGCAACCCTTTTTTATTTTTAAAAAAAGTTTAAATCATTTCTAAGAGAAATTATTGAGAATAATTGCGCTTCTTATCGAGTTACTCACATATTTATGGAAACTATCGATAAAATAAACATACTAAATGCCTCCATTCTGGCCATGCATCAATCCATAGAAAAACTAAAACCCTACCCAGAGCATATTATTGTAGAGGCCAATCGATTTAAACCTTTCAGAAATATTCCTTATGAATGCATTATTAAAGGAGATGATAAATATATGAGTATAGCGGCTGCTTCGAGTTTAGCAAAAACCTATCGAGATGAGTATATGAAGAATTTCCGCTGTATAACTGGAAGAAAAACAAAGGTTATCCTACTAAAGAACATCGTGAAGCCATCAGGAAATATGGAATAACAAAATACCACCGAAAAAGCTTTAGATTTCTTTCGGAACAACTTGAACTTATATTATAGAAATATTTAGTCATTAATGAAATTTCTTAATTGAAATACAGACTGATTATCCTCTGAGGTTTTGTATGTTTTAAGTACTTAATTTTTAAACAAAAAACCAGTGAAGTTCGACTTCACTGGTTTTTTGTTTAAAAATTCGCGTTACTAAAATAAAATGATTTTATTACTAATTCTGGTCAGAAATACTGATGTAAGGATTAGCATCAATTTCCGCCTGCGGTATTTTCCAAATCCAATCATCATTTTGAGATGGTCGTTCTTGGAAAAATCCATCTTGATACAACACTTTGGCCGCACCGGAATTACTTTGATCTAAAGGATCATCCCATCTAATATGATCATGAAAACTAAAACCTTCTCCCCACAACTCAACTCTTCTCTGGAATTTTACTTGCTCCATTAATTCATCCTGTGTTGCAAATTGAGATGCCTCAAAAGCTGAATCTCTTGATTCACCGAATTCTTGTAACAACTCCTGAGCTTCACTAATTTGATTCATCATAGCAAGTGCCTCAATCTCCATAAGGTACATTTCTGAAGATCTCATATATATTACATCATCAGGATCAATAGTACCCGGATTTTTCTGCAAAAACTTAACGGTCATATAAGGATGGGTATTGTGCCCGGTTGTCATACCATATTTATTAATTATAGCGGACCAAGCATCCCAAAATTCATCTTCTGAATCATAATTTGGGTCAGACTCATAACTCCCCCCTTTTCCATTTGATGCAGAAGGGTTTGTATTTGGAGCTAATGGAAGCCATGCTTCGCTTCTATAATCCGTTTCGGGAATCATATTATATAGCTCACTACTAATAATCTTTGGATTACTCCTATTTTGACTTCCATTAAAAGTTGGAGATATATAGTAGAAATAAGATTGATAATAATTTGTCTCACTATCTATAACTCTCCCGCCCCAAATAACTTCAGATAAATCATAAGTATTAAAACCAGATAACCATTGTGATTTATTCAACAAAGGAAAACCTTCTCTAGCTAAAGCGGCAGCTTCTACCACTGTTTGCCAATCCCCCTTAGACAAAGCTATTCTTGCCTTAATACCATAGGCGGCATTTAAAGAAATATGAGATTTATTAGCTGGGCTACTAGCATTTTCAAGATAACCGATAGCTTCGTTAATATCCTGTTCCATTTGATTATAAACTTCTTCTACAGTAGCTCTTGGAGCACTATCATAAGGTGATGCGGTTGCAAAAACTAGAGGTACCCCAGGATCTGTAGAAGGATTACCAATAATATAACCTTTAGCATAGGTTGTAACTAATCTAAGATAAGACCACGCTCTGTACGCGTAAGCCTGACCTAAAATATTATTTAGTTCTGGTCCCTCTGTAAAATCTCCGCCTAAAACTGTATTAATTATTGAATTAGAGCTTGCTATAAAATGATATCGCTGGTACCAAAAATTATACACGGTAGTATACGTTGGATTTGTATGAGTAAGCCACTGTAAATCTGAAGTCATCCACCCATTTCCAGGAGATGAATGTATGATATTCCCCCCCATAGCATCCAAAGACGGAATAAAATGACTTTCACCACTTCTACTAGATGAAGAGCCCGGTAATTGAGCTTGTGAATACATTTGCCTATGAAGCCCGTTTAGCACTAGCATCATATTTTCCGGACTAGATAAAGCATCTTCAGCAGAAATCGCATCTGTTGGCACATTATCTAAGAAGTCTTCTGAACAACTAAAATTAATCAATATGACTAATATCAAGCTTAAAGAAAAACGAAATTTATTAAATATTTTCATTATAATATCTTTTATAGTTTTTTTAAAACGCAATGTTTACTCCAACTGAAATCACTCTACTCGGATTATAATCATTTCCACTTGGTGTACCTGAAAGATTATATTGAGGATTTAAACCTTTTCTTTCTGACAACAGAAACAAATTTTCTGCTGATACATATAAACGTAAGTTCGAAACACCAATACTATCTATTAAATCATTATTAAAATTATAAGATAAATTCACATTCTTTAATGAGAAAAAGGAAGCATCTGTAAGCCATCTTGAAGATAAAGAAGGTGCTAAATCTGTATTACCATTTTCTAACCTAGGAACATTTGTTTGGTCACCAGGTTTCTTCCAAGCATTCAAAGCATCTGGATGCATTGACTCCCCATAAGCACCTTCGTGCATCATATTAGCATATCCATAATCTAGAATTTCTCCGCCTATTTGATATGTAAATAAGAAATTTAATCCAAAACCTTTGTAGTTAAACTGATTTCTTATAGAACCTATCAAATCCGGGATAGCGGTGGCTCCAACATAAGTTCTGTTTGCATCGTTAGGATCTGTTAGCTTAACATGTTCTCCATCTTCATTTAAAACTGCCACATTTTCGCCAGTTTCAGGATCTTCCTGATAAGCAAAATACAATGCATCCCCATTATCTGGATCTACACCAGCATAGTCATATAAATAAAAATCATATCTTGACCTACCTTCTATCCATCGCTTAGAATCATCAACAAATGGATTTGGCAGTGAGGTAATTTCATTTTTATATGTAGAGAAATCTAGCCCTAAATTCCACCTAAAATTGTCCCCATCAATAAGAATACCTTCCAAACCTAATTCAAATCCTTCGTTATACATATCTCCAATGTTAGCAGGACCTTCATTTAACCCCATTGATATTGGCAAAGGAACATTGTACAATAGATCTGATGAATTTCTCTTATAATATTCAAAAGAACCGCTTAATCTATAATCAAATAGGTCAAACTCTAATGCTACATCCCAACTTTCTACAGTTTCCCAAGTCAAAGCACTATTCCCTAAGTCAGACCAAAAAATTCCTGGGTTACCCGCGTTAGGCAACAAAGAATACCTTGGTTGTGAAATATAATAATCATTTAGATCATCATTCCCTACTTCTCCATAGGACGCTCTTAGCTTTAAATTATTAACAAAACTCACAGCAGACATGAAATTTTCTTGATCAATTCTCCATGCACCGCCGATAGAATAGAAATTTCCCCATCTTACATTTTTGTTAAATACAGAAGAACCATCTCTTCGAACCGATGCACTTAAATAATATTTTTCTCTAAAATTATAATTTAGTCTTGAAAAATATCCTTCTAACGTCTTATCTGAAGTATATCCATCTAATGAAGCAATCGTAGAGAAATTATCAAACTCATAGATTCCTTCAGCAGTCTGAGTATTTTTAAAACCAAATACTTCAGAATATGTTCTTTCAAAACTTTCATGCCCTAACGTCAAGTCAAAATTATGATTCCCTATAGATTTATTATAGTTCAAAATTTGATTGAAATTTTCTACATTTCTCCTATACCTTGTTTCCCTATATCTACCAGCAGGTTGTCCATCACCAACCAAATTATTCTCATATCTCTTGTTGATGTAATCATTTATATCTTGACCATACAATAAGTTCACTTTCAACCCTTCAATGATTTGAAAACCGGCATTTAAACGAATCCCATAATTATTGATCTCTTTTTTATCATTATTGAGTAAAACCTCTTCAATTGCGTGCCTACCTACATTTGTTGGTCTAGATTGAATTCCATAGTCAGGATATCCCTCTCCTCTATCATATTGTAAATTTCCAGCGGCATCCCTTATATAATCACCAGTTTGTGGATCTACTATATAAACAGGATATATAGACCCCATATTTTTTGCAAATCCGAAGGGGTTTGCTATTGAACTTCCTCTCGAAGAAGGACCATTAGAACTTGAAAGTGACATATTAATATTACCTCCAAGCGTTAACCAATCTGTAGGCGTAAAATCGGCTTTCAACCTTCCTGTTGTTCTTTCAAAATCACTAGTAACCACATAACCTTCTTCCTTTAGGTTAGAAATAGAAAAAAAGACATTATGATTTTCACCACCTACGGAAACATCGGCTGAATTAAAAAGTCTCTTACCTGTTCTCTCCAAAGCCCCATACCAATCCAAACCTTTAAATATAACTTCAGCATTCGGATTTATTTGTCCATTCTCCTGAACAATTTGATCATTAGGCACATTAAATGGATTATACCCTAAGCGATTAAAAATAGTTGCTGAGGCCTCAGCTGCAGGGTTATCTACATCCAAAGAATTCTTATAACTTTGCCACATAAGCTCATAATATTCCTGTGGATTCACATTGTCATAAAGTGGTATTGCTCTATTGATCACCCCTACCTGCGAATCTATATTAACTCTTAGCTCCTGCTTACCTTTACCGCTTTTAGTAGTAATCAAAACTACACCGTTAGCAGCTCTGGACCCATAAAGAGAGGTAGAAGCTGCATCTTTCAAAACAGTCATTGACTTTATATCATTCTGATTAAGAGAATTTAATGCCCCTTCAAATTGAACGCCATCTACAATAATTAATGGGTCTGTTTCACCATTCAAGGTTCCTACCCCCCTAATAACAATACTGGGTGAAGAACCCGGTTGACCGGAAGCAGACAAAATTTGCACACCTGTAGAATTACCCTCAATAGCAGATAAAGGAGAAGTTAGAGATCTTTGTTCTAACTGCTCAGCTTCAATTGTGCTTGCCGATCCTGTAAAAGATTCTTTTGTCGCCGTACCAAATGCCACTACAAGCACCTCATCCAATGCAGCGGAATCGGTTTTGAGCGTTAAATCGTATACATCTCTTTCTCCAACTACAGTTTTTTGAGTTATAAAACCAACATAACTAAAAATTAAAGTAGCACCTGTTTTTACAGCAATAGTATAATCACCGTTAAAATCTGTTTGCGTACCATTTGAGGTTCCTTCCTCAATAACATTAACACCCGGTAAAGGGAGACCATTTTCATCTAAAATTTTACCGGATACTGTTTTTTGCTGAGCATGTATTATTTGCACAGCCAACACCATAAAAAGTGTAAATAATAAAAGTAACTTTTTTTTCATTGTATAACAATTAGATTAGCCTTAGCAGCAAAAATGTTAATTAATTTTATATTAACAAAACATTATAATTTACACCTCTAATAATTTCAGAACTAATTATTTTTTCAATAGAAATCAAAAACAAGAATTTACCCAAATAACACCTATTATTTTACTATTAACTTATTATTTATGATAAATGGATTAGAATTTTGTCAAAATGTGAATTCTTTCAATTTTAGTTTTTTTAGTAAAAAAATTCAGAAAAGCTAAAGAGAACTTATAATGAGTGGTTTACGGGATAGGCTATCGTTGTCAGTAACGATTTAGTAATGGTGCTTACTGCATTCATCTTCACTCAATTTCCTTGTAAATCAAGGATAAAGATAATGAATTTTCTTGATGAAATTCATTTTTTTATGCCTTGTTCCCCCCACCTTTTTTTGAGGTTTCGGAAGTTGTTTTATCGTGCTTCCATAAAAAAAATCTTTCCTGACTTCGGATTATATCATGAAAGAAATTTATTATAAAAGCTAATATTTGCATATAGATAGGTACATGTAGAATTAAAGTCTTTGGCTATGAAAGATACTTTGAACAACATAGTTGCCGAAATCCAGGAGCAGGAAAGAAAATTGTCCGCAAATACAACCAGTTTCATAGATGAGGCATTTAAAATGACGGTATATCTTCAGGAGTTGTTGTGCACACTGAAAGAGAAAGTGGTAGGAAAAGGTTTTTCCACCAAGGATGAAGAAATCCATTTCTTCAAACAGGTAAAGCCGAATATTCTCGGGAAACTTATTTACTACAATAAAGTATATCGGATTGAAACGGCCTGTCCCGTGGATAATGGAAATTTGAACCAAAATTATTATGCTTTACAGCTCCGGGGACTGACACAGGAATATAAGGAGCATGTTTGCAGCTCGACTTTTTACAGGTACTACCGTTCCGGCAGAACCGACCGGGACGAAAGCTATTTTATGCGGGGAAACATAAACTACCATGATGGGCTGAACAGTTATGTATTTGAAATAGACCCCAAATTTTCTACATACTTCGATTACAAGGTGGCCAAAATCGTAGCCAACGAACTCATCTACAATTATCTAACAACCAAATTAAACCCTGAACAGAACCCCGACATCCTGTTGCAGAATGCCGAAACCAAAGATATTTTCTGGACACAGACAAAGAATGCCCTTATTGAACTGATTTATGCCCTCCATGCTTCCGATGCCATTTCGCACGGAAAGATAGGAATCCGGAAAATCAGCCTGGTATTCCAAATCCTCTTCCGTGTTTCGCTCAATGACATCCATAACAGCTTCCACCGTATGAAGACCCGGGCCGGCTCACGTACCTTGTTCTTGGACCAACTGAGATACAGTTTGGAGGAATACATGGACAAGGAAGACCATTAACGAATTTTATCTTCTCCCCTTAATTAAAGGACAGCACCGGTGATGCTGTCCTTTTTTACTTATTTGCCTATAGGTGTATATGGACAGATTTGTTTTTTTGGTGTTCGGCCATCGGCACAGAAATAGGAAAAACCATTAAAAAACAGCACGTTGACCCAACTGCAAAAAATTCAAAAAAAATGCCTTTTTGATAGACACCTATCGGAAGACAGCCCCGGACAAACACCCCAATTTTGTACAGTGGACATTAAGGAACTGTACAATGAAAATCATAACCATTGAAGAGGAAGCATGGAAACAGCTCAATGAGCGGATCAAATCCATCAGTGAGTACCTCCTGAAACTTGAAGACACCAGCTATGACAGCCTGTGGCTCAATAACCACGAAGTCTGCCAGTACCTGCATATCAGTGAAAAAACGCTGTGGCGTATGCGCACCAAAGGCGAAATCGCCTATTCCAAGATATATGGGCAATACTACTACACTATAGGGGCTATAAAGGACATGCTCAATGCCAACGCTGTAAAGACCAGTGAGGAATATATCAAAGAGCTTATGGCAAAAGGGAAAAGCTATGTCGAAAAAGGAAGAGAAATAAAGTCTGGAAAACAATAAAACGTACCGCCATGAACATAGACAGAATGGAATTTACCAAGTGGATGGAGCGCATCATGGAGCGTTTCGATATTCTGAAAGAACACATCACGGATATACAAAAACAACGCAACAGTATTGACGGCGAAGAACTATTGGACAACCAGGATCTACTCCAAATGCTCAAAATTAGCCACCGATCCTTGCAGCGATACCGCTCGTCCGGCAAACTGCCCTATTACACCATCAGCGGAAAACTGTACTATAAATTATCGGATGTACACCAGTTCATCAGGGAAAGTTTCAGTACCCCCCTGCAACGAACGAAGGACAATAAATGACAAACTGTGCCACTGAGGGACAGCTACTGCCATAACGTACCCACTTCATCTACTTTCGGAAAATAACAGCATTAAAAAATGAATATCATGAGTGAAGAAACTATCAAAAATCCGCAGGAATATCCCGAACAGCTATCGGATATTCTGCTGGTAATGGATAAGGAGAAAAAGAAAATCCAAGCCGTCAAGGGCATCGGTAAAAACGGCGAACTGGAAACCGTGGATGCCAACAAAAAGAACCAGGGCCAGTTCATGCGGGTGGACAAGAGCGGGGATATATTCTACAACTTCTTCTCCAATTTTTGGCGACAGCTCAAAGATCCCACTCACTTCTCATTCTTTAAAGTCCCTGCATCAGAAGCGGTGGATACCGCCAAGGAGATGCAGAAACAGATGGATACACCCTCCAAAGAGGGTGAAACGCTTATGGCCAGACACGAGGTAAAAGAACCAAAGGAACAACAACAGGAAAACAAAAAAGATATGGAAACAACACAAACAACACCGGAAACAAGTGAATACCGCTTCAAACCGGAACAGATTGATTGGGAGACAATGAACAATTTGGGGCTGAACAAGGAAAGGCTCGAAAAAGCAGGTGTACTCGATACCCTGTTAAAAGGCTACAAGACTAATATACTGATGCCAATAAGCCTTAACCTGGGTACTGCTGTTACCCGTATGGATGCCAGGTTATCGCTTCAGCCCGGTGAGAATGGTGATGCAGTCGTTGCCATTCATGGTATCCGAAAAGATCCGAACCTCAATTTTCCTTTCTTCGGTCACGAATTTACCAAAGAGGACAGGGAGAATTTGCTCAACACCGGGAATATGGGGCGTGTAGTGGATTTGACCAACCCAAAGACGAATGAGAAAATCCCGTCCATCATCAGCATTGACAGGTTGACCAACGAGGTCATCGCCTTACGGCAGGAATGGATGAAAATCCCCGATGAGATCAAAGGTGTAAAGCTCAATGAAGAACAAAAGCAGACATTATTGGATGGAAAACCGCTTTCATTGGAAGGTATGATTTCCAAAAAGGGAGAACCTTTCAATGCCAATGTCCAGTACAATGCCGATAAGCGTTTTGTAGAATTTCTTTTTGACAGGAGCCGTACCAATAACCAATCGCAAACCCAACAGCAGGGACAACCACAGGAAGTGCCCCGAACATTCAGGGGCAAGGAACTGACCGACCAGCAATACGAGAAATTCAAAGAAGGGCAAACCGTTTATGTCAATGGACTGATTGACAGGAAAGGACAGAAATACCAAGGCTATATCACTTTTGATAAGGATACGGGCAAAACAGGATTTTCATTCAGCAACCCGAACAAGCTGAAAGACAAAATACAGCCTGTTGAGGCCAACAAAACCCAAACAGCCGTCAATTCCGAAGGTAAGACCAACGAGGCGACGAAAAAAATCAAGGAACCTTTGAAGACCGGGCAACAAACGCCGAAAAACCAAAAGCAGCAAGCGCAACAAAACACCGCCAAAACTCCGGTCAAATCCAAAGGCAGAAAAATGTAATGGATTATGAAAGCGATCATTGCAGAAAAACCAAGCGTGGCAAGGGAAATAGCCAGTCTGTTGGGGGCTACCGAAAAACGGGATGGCTACCTGACAGGGAACGGTTATCAGGTTACATGGGCATTGGGTCATTTGGTGGGATTGGCAATGCCAGAGGATTATGGATTGATGGGTTTCCAAAAGGAAGCCCTGCCCATCTTGCCGGACCCTTTTTTGCTCACGGTAAGAAAGGTAAAAAAGGAGAAAAGTTATATTCCCGATAGCAGGGCGGTAAAACAGTTGAAGATCATTGAGCAGGTCATCACCCGCTCGGATAGCATTATCGTGGCCACCGATGCAGGACGCGAGGGCGAACTTATCTTCAGGTATATTTATGAGTACCTAAAGTGCCGGAAGCCCTTTGAGCGTTTATGGATAAGTTCACTGACCGAAAAGGCGATCAAGCAGGGATTTGACAACCTGAAACCCGGAAGCGATTTCGACGGATTGTACCGTTCCGGACAAGGACGGAGCCAGGCTGACTGGCTAGTAGGCATCAATGCTTCGCAGGCATTGAGTATTGCCGCAGGGCGTGGGGTGTATTCGCTCGGGCGTGTACAAACGCCGACGCTTGCCCTGATCTGTAAGCGGTATTTGGAAAACAAAGACTTTACCAGTAAAAAATACTTCCAGATCCAATTGGGGCATCGTAAGGAATTTGTGGACTTCAAGAGCCTTTCCAAAACCAAATGGGACGACCATAAACCCGCAGTCGATACTCTAAAATCGATCCAACGTACCGGGACTGCCACCGTTACGGCAGTGGAAAATAAAACGGTTTCGGAGCAACCACCCTTGCTGTTTGACCTGACGGGCTTACAAAAAGAAGCCAACAAAAAACTGGGGCTTTCCGCAGAAGAAACATTGGTCGTTGCACAAAGCCTGTACGAAAAGAAATTCATTACCTATCCCCGCACCGGGAGCAAATACATCCCTGAAGATCTATGGCCTGAAATCCCTGTACTGGTAAGAACACTGGAGGTAAGGGCATCCTGCAAAGAAGCGGTCGGGCAAGTAAAATGGGGACGTTTCAACAAGCGCATTGTGAACGATATAAAGGTAACGGACCATCACGGTCTGCTCATTACCGAAAAAAGCCCTTCCGCATTGTCTGCAAAGGAGGATGCGGTTTACAATATGATAGCCTTTCGGTTATTGGAAGCCTTATCACAAGCCTGTTCCAAAGAAATAACCGACATCGTATTACAGGTCCTTCACTACGATTTTGCATTGAAAGGATGCAAGATATCGAAGCCGGGCTGGCGTGCCATCAGGGGCAATTTTACCGGGGAAGACAATGAACCGGTACAGGAACTGCCCGAATTACAGGTAGGTGATAAACTCAAAATAAAAGAGGCTGCCATTTTGGAAAAGAAAACCAAACCGCCTGTGCTTTATACCGAGGCCGGCCTATTATCCGCAATGGAGAAAGCCGGAAGGGAAATAGCGGACAAAGACGAACGGAAAGCCCTGCAAGGCATCGGTATTGGTACACCGGCTACAAGAGCGACCATCATCGAAACGCTTTTTAAAAGGGATTATATCAAACGGGAAAGAAAATCCCTTATTCCCACCGATAAGGGACTGCGGGTCTATGGGATTATAAAGGACAAAAGAATTGCCGATGTATCCATGACCGCCGAATGGGAAATGGCATTGCAGAAAATAGAGAACAACGAAATGGATGCAACAGCTTTCCATAAGGATATGGAAGCCTATAGCACCTCCATAACGCAGGAACTTTTAAGCATGACCATTGCAAAAGAAAAGCGTCCCGAACTGACCTGCCCCAAATGCAGGAACCGTCAACTTTTAATTTGGGACAAGGTAGTCAAATGCCCCGATGATGCCTGCAACTGGCTACAGTTCCGCAATGTCTGCGGGGTGCAGTTAAGCCTTTCCGAAATAGAAAATCTTGTGAGCAAAGGGAGAACCAACCTTATCAAGGGCATGAAAAGCAAATCGGGCAAAAAGTTCGATGCCTACATCACAATGAAAGATAATGGCGAAACCGCCTTTGAATTTGGGAAACATAAAAATCATAGAAAGTAATGGAAAATAAGCCCATCGTAAGCCCAACGGAAATAAAGAACCTGATTTATACCATACGAGGCAAACAAGTGATGCTGGACAGCGACCTGGCTTCCCTATACCAAGTGGAAACAAAAAACCTCAACCGGGCAGTAAAAAGGAACATGGAAAGGTTCCCGGAATCATTCTGTTTTCAACTGACCGATGAGGAAGCCGAATTTTTGAGGTTCCAATTTGGCACCTCAAACGTGGGGCGAGGCGGAAGACGCTATCTGCCTTACGTTTTCGCGGAACAAGGTATCGCTATGTTGTCCGCCGTACTTCGGTCCGATGTTGCCGTGAAAATCAGCATTGAGATCATGGATGCCTTTGTGGAAATGCGCAGGATGCTGATGAGCAATGCTTCCCTTTTTCACCGTTTGGATAAAATCGAACTCAAACAGATAGAGGCAGATGGCAAGTTTGAAGAAATCTTTAAGGTACTGGATAGTGGCAAACTCCACAGTGATAAAGGTATTTTCTATGACGGGCAGGTTTTCGATGCCTATACCTTTGTTTCCGATATTGTCCGAAGTGCAAAAAGGTCAATTATCCTCATTGACAATTATGTGGACGATACGGTACTTACTTTATTAGGAAAACGGAATGATAGTGTAACGGCGACTATCTATACCAAGAATATCAGCAATCAGCTACGGCTGGACTTGCAACGCTACAACAGCCAATATCCATCGATTGACACTCAAGTTTTTACCAATGCCCATGACCGTTTCCTCATTATTGACGGCACGGAACTTTACCATATTGGGGCATCATTGAAAGATTTGGGCAAAAAGTGGTTTGCCTTTTCAAAAATGGATATTGAAGTGGGCCGGATGCTTCAGATTTTGCGTAGATTCTAATTTTTCCCACTTAACTAAACTGTCAGATAGCATGTTAGTGGTATTTAATTAAAGGACTGTCGATATTCCAAAGGTGTTTGCTTAGTATTCTTTTTAAATAACTTACTGAACGATTGAGAATATTCAAACCCCAATTGGTAAGCTATTTCACTAACTGATAAATTTGTGGTGGATAATAATTCTTTTGCCCTTTCTATCAAATGATTCTGAATATATTGTTGTGCATTTTGCCCCGTTGTATTTCGTAGCAGGTCGCTTAAATAACTGGGGGAAAGATTTACTTTATGGGCTATATCCTGAACTGATGGCAAACCTTTATTTAGTGTTGTTTCAGTAGTAAAATAGTTGTTCAGGACTTCTTCCAATTGAACCAACAAGTCGTTATTTACAGCTTTGCGGGTCAAAAATTGTCGATTGTAAAAGCGGTTCGAGTAATTGAGTAACAAATCTAAGTGCGACACAATTACATCTTGACTATAATGGTCAATATTGTTATTTAATTCATTTTGCATTTGCGCCAACAAAGAGGATATGATACATCCTCCTTGTCTGAAAGATGCAAAGCTTCTGCCACGGAGTAGCCAAAAAAGCCATAGTTGTTGATGTATTTACCTAACGGGTAAGGGCGGATTAAATCAGCTTTGAATATCAACATAAAACCTGTAACAGGATTGTCATTGGTTTCTGTCACCGAAAATACTTGTCCCGGTTTGGTGAAACTCATAACCCCCTCATCAAAATCATAATGCCCTTGCCCGTATTTGAACTTACCTGAAGATCCTCTTTTAAAGGCAACACAATAAAAATCGTAATAAAAGCTTTTCCAAATTTCGTTATTTCCAAATTTCAGAAGTTCAAAGTCAATCACACTTACCAACGGGTGTTCGGGCTTTGGTAAGCCGAATAATCGGTGAAGCTCTGATATTGACTGAATTTTATAAGGAGTAGCTTTTTCCACGCTATAATTAGTTAAAATCAGTAGATAAAGATAAGGCTTTCCATTTTTCCATTTCTTCTTTCTCATTTTTGCGTACCTCTACGATAGCGTTGTAGCTATCCGAACCTAATGGAAGATGTAATGGTGGATTTGACATTTCAGTAATTTTGAGTACTACTTCTGCCAATTTTTCAGGATCACCTAATTGTTTGCCATCAAATCCCGTAAACAGTTCAACCTGTTTATCTAAATTATAGGCATCAATTTTATTTTTCGCAACATTGAGCGTGTCCTCACTCATAAAATTTGTACGAAATGTTCCTGGTGCAAGGATTGTCACTTTTATGCCAAAAGGCGCAACTTCCTGAGCAAGAGCTTCAGATAACCCGATAACAGCAAATTTTGAAGCATTATAGCTTCCATTCCCGGCATAACCCATATATCCCATCATCGAAGAAGTGTTAATGATATGACCTGATTTTTGCTTGCGTAAATGGGGCAAGACTTTTCTGATGATACTGGCCATTGCAAAAACATTTACACTCATTGTTTTCCTAAACTCGGTATCACTTAGTTCTTCGATATTTCCCAATAGGTTATATCCTGCATTATTGACCACCACATCTATTTGGCCAAATTTCTCTATGCCTTTAGAAATGGCATTTTCAACCTCTTTTTCTTTGGTGATGTCCAACTTTACAGGAAGTAAATGATCCTTATAATCCACAATTTTTTCTAAAAGCGTTTCCGTATTTCTGGAAGTGGCAATTACTTTGCCTCCGTTATTTAAAACTGCTTTTGTAATTTCAAGGCCCATCCCTTTGGATGCTCCTGTAATAAGCCATACTTTTTGCTTGCTCATAATTTTCTATTTTTAATTATGATGCAAAGTTCTGTAAGAGTTTTTTTTTACTTGTGTTCCAATCGAGGATTGTTGTGTTCAAGTTCGGGATGTCGGTCGTACCATTACATCTAACGGTTTTGTGCTTTAATTTTTATATTACAAGACGTCAAAGCGTAGCTTTGGCGGAATAGAAGCGCTAAACTTTCGTTTGGCACTTAAACCCACATCGCGTATAGCATTGTTACAGGCAGATTTTTTTATTCGTTACTTATTTTCTTTCTGCTGTGTTACGAATTTGTGTCGGATAGCGTTCTCCAACGATTTTAATTGTCGCCAAAGCCGAATTGATTTTGTTTAATTCGTCAGTTGTCAATTCAATGTTTATTGCACCAATGTTTTCTTGTAAGCGGTGTAATTTTGAAGTCCCTGGAATTGGAACGATAAAAGGTTTTTGAGCCAACAACCAACTTAACGCAATTTGTGCAGGTGTAACGTTTTTGTCTTTTGCAATGGAAACAACTAAATCAACCAAAGGTTGATTGGCTTGTCTGTTTTCTTTGCTGAAACGTGGAAACCTGTTTCTTGTATCACTTTCGTCTAATTCAACATCAGCATTTATCGTTCCTGTCAAAAAGCCTTTGCCTAACGGACTAAACGGAACGAAGCCAATTCCCAATTCTTCCAATGTTGGAATGATGTCTGTTTCAGGTTCACGATAAAACATTGAATACTCGCTTTGCAAAGCCGTTACAGGCAAAACAGCGTGAGCCTTGCGAATAGTTTCTGCGTTCGCTTCTGAAAGTCCGAAATGTTTTACTTTGCCTTGTTGAATTAAATCTTTTACCGTTCCTGCAACGTCTTCAATCGGAATATTCGGGTCGGGTCTGTGTTGGTAAAACAAATCAATCACATCAGTTCTTAGTCGTTTCAACGATGCTTCCGCAACAGCTATTATGTTTTCGGGACGACTGTCTAAACCCTGTCTGACATCTCCGTTTTTTAAACCGAACTTCGTTGCAATTACAACTTCTTTGCGTAATGGGTGCAATGCTTCGCCAACCAACAATTCATTTTCGCCATAGGCTTGTGCTGTGTCAAAAAACGTAATGCCGTTTTCAAAAGCCGAACGTAGCAATTTTATGTTTTCTTCTTTTGTTGGTGCGGTTGGAAAACTCAAACCCATTGCACCGAAACCCAATGCAGACACTTCTAATCCGCTGTTTCCTAATTTTCTTGTGTTCATTTTTATTGATTTTAAAATTTGACACCGCAAAGGTTGTTCAATAAAAAGTGAACCCACTTGCCAAATGGCAAAAAGTGATTTTAGCGGATATTTTTTCTTATTCTGCTCAAAGATGATGCGGTCATACCTAAATAAGAAGCGATGTATGACAATGGAATACGGTTAGCAAGTGTCGGAAATTTTTCAAGAAAACCAAGGTAGCGTTCAGTTGCATCTTGCGAAATTAAATCGCTTCTTTTTCTAAGTTTTTCGGTGTGATGTTTGGCAATTATTTTTTGAATAATGTTGTCCCAACCAATAATAATTTCGGAAATCTCTTTCCAATCTTGTTTTGGAAAAACAACCATTTTGCAATCCGTGAGTGCCTGTAAATACTCGGAAGGTGTATAAAATTCATCAACGTTGTTTCCCGACAAAATCAAATGCTTTTCGTCAATAAAGTAACGTGTAATTTCTTCGCCTTTGTTGTTGAAATAATAAACACGAAGAACACCGTCCGTCAAAAAACCAATTTGTTTAACTGCCTTCCCTGCTTCCCAATAATAGTCGTCTTTGTGAAGTTCTATTTCTGTTGCTTTGCTTTTAATAAGATCAATTTGCTGTTTGTTCAAATTGCCAAATTGTAAAATGTAATCAATGAATTTTTCCATTTGGCAAAGTTAGAAATTGTTGTTTGTTGGGCATTTGTCATTTGGCAAAAAGTCGGCTCGGTAGGTTTTACATTGCTTGTAACTCATTTAAATATTTAGCAATAATGCATAATATACCAATGTAGGTTGGATTGGTGTATGTAGGAGTATGCCAAATCCTACCTCTCAAAGCCAAGCCCTACTACTTCTTTAAAGACACTTATATCCCACTATAATTTTGACTTCAAACAAAATTATAGTATGGAAACACGACAAAAAGACCTTTCCTATTTTACATTAAGGTTACAGGAATTACTCAGCACCAGCTTTCCCGAAAAAGCATACGACCAACAATTTATCGAACAGCGTTCCCGGTGGGCCGCCAATGCTTACGAAGGGGCATTTCTATCGGGAAACCCAATTGACCAATGCGATGAAATAGCCAGTTATATCCTCTTTGAGGGGCTGCACTTCTCCAAATTCGACACGGTATTCCAAGTAGTCTGCAATGAGTTCGACACGATTATGGCAGACGAGGAACTGCGACCGTTTGCCCTGAAAATGCTCCCTGTCTGTGAGCCCGTTTTCTCCAACTATGAACTGACCGATGATTTTGCGTACGATAATGAGTTTGATGTCCTCTATACCGAAATAACGGGAACCATCGCCATTTGGATAGCCGAAAATGGGCTTCAGTAAACGCCAACATCTCCAACTGAACATAGATGCCTTACGGATTGCTTTTACATTGGAAAAGGAGAAACGGCAAGCCACCGTAGGCGAAAGCTTGTTAATGAAGCAATACAGTGGATTTGGCGGGCTTAAATTCGTTCTGAACCCCATAGCCAACGAAATAGACATCAACCATTGGCGAAAGACCGAACACGATCTGTTTCCGATTACGCAGGAACTCCACCGGTTACTCAAAGAAAATTCCGCAGACGAAAAGCAATACAAACGCTTTGTGGACAGTATGCGAAGCTCCGTACTTACGGCTTTCTATACGCCGCCACAGGTTGTTGATGCCATTTCGCTGGCCTTGCGTGATGGTGGTCTGAAAATTGGCAAATTCCTCGAACCGTCCGCAGGGATCGGCTCCTTTATACAGTCCTTTTCCGAAAACGGGCAAAATGTCACCGCTTATGAAAAGGATCTGCTCACGGGCAAGATCTTAAAACAGCTATATCCCGCAAGCCATATCCGGGTTAGCGGTTTTGAGGAAATCCCCGAAAAGGAACAGAACACGTTTGATGTTATCGCAAGCAATATCCCTTTCGGCGATACTTCTGTGTTCGATCTTTCTTACTCTCGGAGCAAAGACCCTGTAAAAGTACAGACAACCCGGGGCATTCACAATTACTTTTTCCTCAAAGGAACCAATATGCTCCGTGAAGGCGGTTTACTGGCTTTTATTACCTCTCAGGGCGTTTTAAACAGCCCAAAGAACGAACCTATCCGCAGGGCATTGATGCAGGATAATCATTTGGTTTCGGCTATCCGTTTACCCAATAACCTGTTTACGGATTATGCAGGTACAGAGGTCGGCAGTGATTTGATAATCCTGCAAAAGGATACGGCAAAACAAAACCTGACCGAAGCGGAAGAGCTGTTTTGCCAAAGCAACAGAACGGAGTTTGACACGCCAAACAACGCTATTTTTCAAGACAGTGCCAGAATTGTACATACCGACCAAAAATTAGACACTGATCCCTACGGTCAACCTGCTTTAATCTATACGCATAAAGGCGGTGTCCAGGACATTGCCAAAACGTTGAAACAAATGCTTTCCGATGATTTTGGAAAGCACCTGGATTTGGGACTGTACAACGGCGAACGGAACGATAAGCCTGTTATGCAAACTCCAATACAGCCAACAGGTTCCGTTCCTGTAGTCGCGTCGGAAAGCGTTCAACAGGAACAATCTGGTTTTACCACTCGAACCATTGTACAAAATAGCCCACAGGAACAAAAACAGCTAAGCATTTTCGACCTGTTTGAAAATACGGACGAATCCGGGGCGGCTGTTACTCCGCCAAAAAAAATCAAACCAGCCCCAAGACAGACAGCTAAACGAAAACGAGCACCAATAAATCACCAAATCGACTTATTTAGCGATACCCTGAAACCGTCTCATACACCTTCATTTTCAAACGGTACTGTCCATAGAACTTCTCTGTCCAACAGAAAAAAACAGGAAGCTATCGGCGACCTGTTTTCAGGAATAAATGGAAATACCCAAACCGAAAAACCGAACGTACCCGGCACCATTCCCGATCCTGCCTCTTATAATGGCAACCTGCAACCGTTCCACCGTAACGACTGCCTTGTCGTGGATAAGGGTTGGGCGGGGCATTTGCAAGAGGTAGATACTTCAAATGGAACTGCTGTTTTTCACCCGCTTAAATTGTCTCCCGCACAGCGGGCAAGGGCCGAAGCTTATATTGAAGTACGTGACATTTACAATGACCTCTATCAAAAGGAAGCTGAAAAACAGACCGAACACAAAAAGGAACGGGAGAAGCTCAACAGCTTGTATGATGCCTTTGTGAAAAGATACGGAAACCTCAACAGTGCCGATAACATTAAGCTGATTAAAACCGACAGTGCCGGCAAGGAAATCCCTTATTTGGAACGTGTGGTGGGTGGTGTGATACACAAAGCGGATATATTCAGCCGTCCGGTCAGTTTTTCTACCACAACCTTAACGACAGACAATCCCGAAGAAGCGTTAGCGGCTTCACTCAACAAGTATGGAAATGTGGATTTGGGTTATATGTCCCAAGTCAGCAACATGACCGATGATGCGCTGAAAAAAGGATTAAACGGGCGTATCTTCTACAATCCACTGCAAAAGGAATACGAAATAGCCGAACGTTGGATAGCGGGCAATGTGGTTGAGAAAGCCCAGGAGGTCAAAACCTACCTCGAAAGCTATCCCGACGATACGGAAGCCAAAGAAAGTTTAACGGTATTGGAAGATGCCCGACCACGGCGTATCGGGTTTGAGGAACTGGACTTCAACCTCGGCGAACGCTGGATACCCACGGGCGTTTATGCCCGTTTTGCTTCGCACCTGTTCGATACGGAAGTGCGCATCCATTATTCGGACAGTGCCGATGATTTTTCCATCAAATGCGACCAAAAGAACGTGCAGATCTGGGATAAATATGCCGTCAAAGCGGAAAGCCGGGCGTTTGACGGGATTGCCCTGCTCAAACACGCCCTTGTCAATACTACACCGGATATAACCAAAAAAATAACGGTTGATGACAAGGAAGTCAAGGTACGCGATATGGAAGCCATTCAGATGGCAAATACCAAAATAGACGAAATCCGAACGGCATTTACCGATTATCTCCATGCCCAAAATGACGAGTTTAAAACCCGGCTGACCGACCAGTACAACGATACGTTCAACTGCTTTGTCCGCCCGAACTATGACGGAAGCCATCAGGAGTTTCCGGGCCTGGACAGAAAAGGTTTGGGCATTGAAGACCTCTACGACAGCCAAAAGGACACTGTCTGGATGATAAAACTCAACAACGGTGCTATCTGCGATCACGAAGTCGGTGCGGGAAAAACGTTGGTGATGTGTACGGCAGCACAGGAGATGAAACGTTTGGACCTGGCACACAAACCGATGATTATCGGGTTGAAAAGCAATGTCCATGAAATTGCTGAAACGTACCGGACGGCCTATCCGCACGCTAAAATATTGTTTCCGGACAAAAATGATTTTACGCCACAAAAACGGCAAAGGATTTTTGGTGATATTAAGAATAACGATTGGGATTGTGTCATCCTGACCCATGACCAGTTCGGTATGATACCGCAATCGCCCGAGATTCAAAAGGAAATTCTCGAAATCGAATTGGATAATGTAGAGCGAAACCTCGATGCAATGCGGGCGCAAGGAAATGAGGTAACGAGGGGAATGCTTCGGGGAGCCATCAAACGCAGGGAAAATCTTGAAGTCAAGCTGAAAACCTTGCAACATGATATTGACAACCGCAAGGATGATGTGGTGGATTTCAAAATGATGGGCATTGACCATTTATTTATTGACGAAAGCCATCAGTTCAAAAACCTGATGTTCAATACCCGACACGACCGTGTTGCCGGGCTGGGTAATATGGCAGGCAGCCAAAAAGCATTGAACTTATTGTTTGCTATCCATACCATTCAGGAACGCACGGATGCGGATATGGGGGCAACCTTTCTTTCGGGAACCACGATCAGCAATTCATTAACGGAATTGTACCTGTTATTTAAGTACCTACGCCCACGGGCATTGGAAAAACAGGGCATCAACTGTTTTGATGCTTGGGCGGCAATCTATGCAAGGAAAACGACCGATTATGAATTTTCGGTGGCCAATAACATTGTGGCAAAAGAGCGCTTCCGATACTTTATCAAAGTACCGGAATTGGCCCAATTCTATTCGGAAATCACCGACTATAGAACGGCAAAGGATATTGGTATTGATCGCCCCGATAAAAACGAAATATTTTATAATATACCGCCTACGCCAGACCAGGAGAAGTTTATCGAAAACCTGATGCAATTTGCCAAAACTGGCAATGCCACTTTATTGGGCAGGGCACCGCTGTCGCAAAAGGAAGAAAAAGCCAAGATGCTCATTGCTACGGATTACGCCCGCAAGATGTCCCTGGATATGCGAATGGTGAGTGGTAGGTACGAAGACCACCCCGATAACAAAGCTTCGCATTGTGCCTATACTATTGCCAGGTATTACAACCAATATAATGCACAGAAAGGAACGCAGTTTGTTTTTTCGGATTTGGGAACCTTCAAAACAAGCGAATGGAACGTGTACTCCGAAATCAAACGTAAACTGGTGGAAGACCAAGGCATTCCGGCACACGAAGTCCGGTTTATTCAGGAAGCCAAAACGGACAAGCAACGTAAGGAACTTATCAAAGGAATGAACGAAGGCAAAATCCGTGTGCTGTTCGGTTCAACCAGTATGCTCGGTACGGGTGTAAATGCACAGAAAAGAGCCGTTGCCGTGCATCATCTGGATACCCCGTGGCGACCGAGCGACCTTGCCCAGCGTGACGGCAGGGCCATCCGCAAGGGCAATGACATTGCCAAGCATTTTGCCGAGAACAAAGTGGATGTCATCATCTATGCCGTTGAAAAATCATTGGATAGCTATAAGTTCAACCTGCTGTTCAACAAGCAGCTTTTCATTGACCAGTTAAAATCCAACAATCTTGGCAAACGCACCATTGACGAGGGCAGTATGGACGAAAAATCGGGAATGAACTTTTCGGAATATGTGGCTATCCTGTCCGGGAATACCGACCTGTTGGATAAAGCCAAAGTAGAAAAACAGATTGCCGGTTTGGAAAGCGAGAAACGGGCTTTTAATCGCTCCAAGTTCAGTGCCAAATACAAATTGGAGAATTTTACGGCAGAATTGGACAAAGCCCGATCCCGTTTTGACCGGATGAGTCTCGATTGGGGTAATCTAAAGCAACGCATACAAAAACGTTCGGACGGTACAATTGCAAACCTCGTACAGTTGGACAGTTTACCGCCCAATGCGGATGTAAAACAAATCGGTGCAAAGCTTAGCCAGCTTGCGGATAAAGCCCGCACAAGAGGCGATTATGAAGAAATCGGGAGTTTGTATGGGTTTCAGCTCCTGGTAAAAACCGAAGTATCCGAAAAAGAGGGAGTGGATATCCGGGTAAACCGTTTTTTTGTACAGGGCGAGGGAAACATTAAATATACCTTCAATAATGGTATCATGGCAAAAGACCCGGAAACAGCCTCATTGAACTTTTTAAGGGCATTGGAAAAACTGCCAACGTATATTAAAAAAGAGCAGGAAAATATGGCCGAGTTCCAAAAGGATATACCGATACTTAAAGAGGTAGTGGGTGGTACTTGGGCAAAGGAAAATCGATTGGGCGAACTTAAAAACGAACTGGCTGCCATCGAGCGGAAGATACAGTTATCTATAAATCCAGAGAACAGTACGGAACAAAAAGAACCGGAAGAAAAACAGGAAACGGTTTCCAATAATTCAGAGGTGATGACCCATACAAAAAATATTCATTCACCCCGTGGAGTGCTTTAACCCTTATTATGTGCGTAAGGGATAGGAGTGGCATCCTTTTGTGGAGTCTTACGAAGCAAAAGATATAGCAGATAGCCCGACCCGATTGCATTTTTGTGATGGGGATTGGGTATGGACAAGATGCAAGCGGTGGGGACGCCCAAATCTATTTTTCATCTTGCTCATCCATTTTTTTGATGAGACCATCCCGGAGCGCATCAAGGAATTTGGTCCGGTTCATTTTCCGGGTTCTGAGTTCCAAATACGTTTGATAGAAGTTCCCCAGATCAATATTAAAGGTGCTTTCAAAATATTTGGCTATAATCCTTATATCGTTGCTCCCATTGTCAAAAACACCCTGATAATGTAACGCATAAATCAGCTCTGTTATGGCGGCTTTGCTGCCTGTCCATTTTAATTTTTGTAGGTCTAAAGGTTTGTCTGCCTGTCTTGTGTTGTATAACTGGTCCTCGAGATAAACTTGTATCAGGTCATTGGCAATAATTTTAGCCACTTTATAATCGTGTGAAGTAGAAAAAGAATGGTCTGCTTCAAAATAATAGGTATCAAGACTTAGCTTAATATCGTGTTTCCCTCGTACAAACAGTTTTTCGTCAAGAAAGGAATTTTTGGTGCGGTAATATCTATAAAATTCAAGATTATTATCAAAGAACCTTTTGAGTTTTTTCAGTTCAATATTAAGGTATCTTTTCAGGGCTTTCGTTTCATTGGGCTTCTTTGTCTCGATTTTATAAATGGCGTTGTAGTAAATGAGTTTTGAGACAATAGCGGGTTTCTGACACTTAAAAAAGTGGATTTCCTCATTCACATTTTTAAACCCTCTTTTCAGGACATACTCTTTTACATCGGATAGACAATTAACGATCAATTCTATGACAGCCTCAATTCGTGGCAATGGGCAATCGACTTCTATCTCCAATTCATTGATTACAGCTTCCAGTTTATGTAGCGTTTCATTGTAAAACTTTTCCATTCAACTTATTTGAAGTTTATATTCTGTTGCTTACTGCAAGAAGCCAATCTATTATTGTGTTTTCCCTTTGTTGATGTTCTCTGTATTCGGCATATTTACATTCCAGTCTCCACCCATTAGGTTATTATTTTTTTAATGAATACCAGTGAATTTTCTGTAAGTTCACTCGATTCAAACTAAAAATATTACTTGGGTTAGCATTGGTATAGATGTCGTATCACTTATCGGTTTTACCAATAGCCAAATGATGGAGTAGTAAACTTCCCGTTGAAGAGCCTACATAGATTTCATATTTTCGGCTTTGCTTTCTTATTAAATATTTACTACTCCTTTGGCATAGGTATCGAACACTTTCATTATTTTTTTATATGCTGTCTTGTTTATCTCGTCCGTTTTATTTTCGAATGTTTCACTACGTAATACTATTCTTAATTCTTGAAGGTGTCTACGTGAAATATGGATACCCTTTTCAATATTCGAAAGAACGTTAAGGTTTAAATTGGCTATTTCGGATATTTCGTTTTTATAAGTTGATAGTATTTCTTGTATTCTTTTTTCCACAAAATTTTATGCATGTCCTAATTAATTATATTGTCATGTTGAATGAATCAAGTCCGACCATCAGAGTTAATTATTTTAATTTGAAAATTATATTACACAATTCCATTTCTCAATCTATTGTAGATTAGTCAAGTTTGTTTTTTAAAATCAGCGGATGATTGTAATCCACTTATAAACAAATAGAAAGCAAACTCCAATAATCGGTTATATTTTGATGTAGTATTATTGGTATAGCTATTTTTTAAAATAAACCCTAAAATTGTGGTAAATGAATCTTCGAATTCCTCTATTGGTAAACTATTTCGATATAGATTTTCTTTAATACCATTATTTATGTTTTTTCTCAGAAAAGGAGAAATGACTTTTGATTTGAAGTCCAAAATGTCCAAATAGATATTATTGTAGTACTTTCTTAAATCATTGACTACGATTGGTGATATTGTGGAAAAAACATTCCCAAGGAGTATTGAAAAATTCAATAGTTCTTCCAAGGCACTCTCTGAGTTGTTTTGAATACATGAAATGCCTTTATTGAATCTGTCAAGCTCTTTTCTATAGGTATAATGCAGTAAATCCGTTTTGCTATCAAACTCTTTATACAAGGTACGTTTGGACATTCCACACCTATTGGCAATATCATCCATAGATACTACTTGTGTACCCAGTCTTAAAAAAAGATTTAAGGCTTCTTCTGCGATAATGTCTTTTTTTAAAATAGTCATAAAGCTTTTTGATCCTTTTTAAGGACCATTTTCATGCTGTTCTTAAGGTATAATTCTAACATTCTATGAATTTATGGTTATGGAATATTCAAGACGATTTATAAATTTCATGAAAATCAAAAATCAGGTTTGATTAAAAACCCCTTGCAAAAATTTTTATAGTATACCATTAGTTCTTCTTTACGTTCTATTTGAAAAGAATGAGTTTCATTTTCTATTATAATAACTTCAAGAAACAAGCCTATAATATTCTTAACAATTACTTCCTTATTCACTTTTCTAAAAATGTTAATCTCCATTCCGTGCTTAATAATTTCAGAAATTTGAATTTCTATTTTTTTAAAAAATGATTCGATCAACCCCACAATTTCTTTCCTGTTCCTTCTCATCAATTCGGTTACCATCAGCCTATAAAAAAGTTGGTTGTCAAAAATAAGGTCAAGATGATGCTCTATAGTATTTAGTAAATTTTCTGTAGGGTCTTTATTATCGACTGGATGGTGAATTTGGTTTCTCAAAAAATTAATACGTTTGATGACCATCATATTAAAAAGGCTCTGCTTGTCCCTAAAATAATAATGGAGCAATGCGATGTTTACATCCGCCTTTTTTGTGATTAAGCGAGTGGATGCCTTATCATATCCATATTCCAGAAATATAGCTTCCGCAGCATTAAGAATCTGCTCTTCCTTGATATGTCTATGAATCTTTGTCACGAAACTATTTTAGGGACTTGCCTTTTACTTTTATATCGGTTAACAAGCCCAAATACAATTAATGATAAGATTGCCAATACAGTGAGATATACCGCAAGTATAAAAATGGTACGATCGGTTAAAAGTTGGCTTTGAATGCCTATCGTTTTCCCTACCAGTTTGCTTGTTATAGCGGAGGCTGATTCAGGATTATATCCTTTGGATACAAGTAGGTTTTCGTACTCCTGGCTTCTTTGATGTAATTCGAGGTTAAAAGGTGTTATACTTTCTATAAACCCAATTTTGTATTTCTGGTTATAATGTTCTTGTAATGTATAAAACCCCGCTATGGAATTCAGTGAAGCTGTAAACCGGCCATAAGCACATATAATAATTCCTGTCATTCCTGTATAGGATGGTAACGAGGACATACAAAGCATAATGATCGGTGCAAAGAGCAGACCAGAAGCAAATCCTTGAATAAATATTGGAAATACCAAATCGGTATATGACAAATCTGGAGTCAGGTTCCAATATATCCATAAGTGGTAATACAGCAATATGAAAAAACCTGCCAATAAGAGCTTGGGAAGATTCTGTTTTTTGGTTAGAATTACTTTGAGTGCCAAAAAAGTAGCTAAAGCTACTCCAAGAACATTAAATAGACCCAGTGAAACAATATCCTCGGAACTCCATCCCAAAATTCCGGCGGCGTAACCGTATAATAAGTTGATAGTATCTTTAATACCATAGAAAAAAATCAATAATAAAAGCCCAAACCAGAACCGCTTATAGTTCAAAGCTCTAAGATCTACGGATGGGCGTTTCAATCTTTTCTGATGGTATAAAAATAAGCTTAAAAATACGAGTGCTCCTATTGCAGTTGTTCGTATGGTACTATCTTCAAACCAATAGTATTTAGGTCCATATATTAAAGTATATGCAAACAGGACACCGAAACATACAAAGAGGATATAACCTATATAATCTAATTGATATAGAGGTATTTTTCTGGGGAGTGTATTTTCTTTGAACACCAGAAAGCATATCATGATGGAAATTACCTGTAGGGAAATAAGAATGTAGTATAATCCGTTCCAATCCATCCGTTCAACTACCCAGGCGGCAGCCGTACCTACAATAACCCCGATACTCAATATTGAACCGAAAAACGCAAATACTCCTACTACCATACTTTTCTTTTCCGGCAATATGGAAAAAATGACCATCAACATGCTACCGGCTATAATAGCGGTTGTTGCCCCTACAAAAAACCGCAGAATAGTAAATAGGATAAGGCTTTCTGTATACAAACAACCTAAATTTAACAGTATTCCCATTGTTAATGCTACCAGGAGATAATTTCGGGTGTCGAACCTCTTTAGTGTCCTGAACTGTAAAGGTAGGGTGGCCAAAATTCCAACATAGGTCATTTGCAGCGCCAATGAAATATCTTCGGGCTGAGCACCAAAAAAAGAGATAACATCGTGTTGGATCAGTGCAAAGGAAGCAAACTGAGCCATTGCTGTAAGCAACACAAACAACAATGATATAAAAATAAGAGAGGTATACTTTGAAATCCGGGGATTGATGTAATTAGGTTCCACCATCATATCATTTATTTTGGGTACTCATATCTACCGATACAGTAGCATTCATTCCCGATTTAACCTGTGATATATCCTTCTCGGTAAAAACAATTTTAACCGGCACTCGTTTAATAATCTTGACAAAATTTCCCGTGGAATTATCAGAAGGTAACAGGGAAAATTCGGAGCCCGTAGCAGCGGCGATTGCAGCAATTTCTCCTTTAAATACTTTATCGGGAAAAGCATCGAGTTCAACCTCTACAGCCTGGCCCATGTGCATTCCTGCCACCTGGGTTTCTTTAAAATTGGCAATTACCCATTTGCTTTTTTCATTTACTATGCTCACCAAAGGTTGTCCGGGTTGTACCTGTTGCCCTTCAAGAATATTTTTCCGGCCTGTATATCCAGTATAAGGTGAGGTAATCACGGTGTAGGAAAGGTTGATTTCGGCCAAACTTAAATTGGCTTTTGAACGATGAATATCAGCTTCCAACAATTCCCTTTTGGATTCAAGTTCACTGATTTTTTCCATGCTGGTTTTAAGGCTGTTATTCGAAGCTTTATAGCTATTTTCCGCAACATCATATTGCGTTTTTATGCGCTCATAATCGGAACGGGTAACAGCTTCGTCTTGTAGGAGTCTTTCATACCTTTCAATGTCCTGCTTCTGTTTCCAAAGGTTGGCTTCGGCCGTGGCTATCTGATTTTTATTAACCAAAGTTCCCGTTCTGGCAGAGCGGATTCCTGCATTTAAGACAACCAGATTTGCTTTGGCTGCTTCCAGGGCGGCCTCTGCAATTTCTTTTTTTGCCAGGTATTCCCTGTTGTCCAAAATGACAAGGGTATCGCCTTTTTTAACAAATTGATGTTCTTCAAAAAGAACTTCTTTTATATATCCACCGGCCCTTGCTGAAACGGGATTGATATAAGATTCTACATGGGCATCATTGGTATCTTCGTACTGGGACGCAAAAATAAAGTATTTAATACCGTAAATGACAGCTACCACCACAACGAGTATAGCCGTGGTCTTTATGATGATATTCCAATAGTTTTTATTTGCTTTCATATATCTGCTTTATTAGAATGAATTATAATTGACCGGTTATATAGAGTATCCTGTAATAAATAGTCCGGACATAAATTTGTGCTTGTATGTAATCGTATTTTGACTGCTGGTAAAGGTTATCGGCATCCAAAAGGTCTGTCAACAATGCCAGTTGGTTAAAATATTTTTTATTGATGATATCGTAATTGGCTGCTGCCTGTGCGATAGATTTTTTGGTGACATTTATCCGGTTTAAAGCTTCCATATATTTGATATAGAGACTTTGTTTTTGCTCATCAAGGTTCTCTTTCAGATATTTTTGCTCTAGTTTTCTTTCTTCGATTCTGTGGTCGGCCGCTTTAATTTTATTACGGTTATGGTATAAGGATGATATATCGTAGGAGACTTTTGCTCCTATAAAACCAAAACGAAGGGTTTGATCCATAGGAGGAAAAACAATGTTATTGGGATAATTGAGACCATAACCGCCAATCAGACCTACAGAAGGCAGATTGCCTGCTTTTATAATTTTTGACTGAATATCAGTTATGTTGACCAGTTTTTCACTCTTTCGTATAGCATAAGGAGTGCTGTTTCCTTCCAAGATATTTTTGATTGCTGTTGAATCCACTTTTTCAAGAGCAGTGGTATCCGATGGAACAACAACTTTGGATTCTGGCATATTCAACAGTACATTAAGTTTTCTGTTGCTAATCAGATAATCGTTTTTTGCCTCATCGTCGCTTAGTTCCACTTGCGAAAGCATCAATTCAGCTCGGAGAAGATCGCTTCGAGTAACCTTTCCGTTTTTATAAAGGGAGTTTATATTGTTAAATCGTTTTTGAGTCCTGACAATCTGCTCTTCAGTTATTTTTTTAAGATGGTAAAGCCTTACCATATCTAGATATTGTTGGGCAACTTGCAGTTTGATATCGGCAATATGCTCTGTTGTATTGATGGAAGCCAGATCGTTTTTTAAGGATGTGGCCTTAATGGCATTTTGCTGCTTTTTCCCAGAATATAAATTAAAGAAAAGTTCCACCCCCAGATTGCCGGCGTTGGCATTAGGTGGTTTGGTAATCTCAAAAGATTCTCCCAAAATCCCGTCATAAACGGTTACTTTACTAAATCTTTGATAGCCTGCTGATGCGGAAAGTTTGGGAAATACCGAATTTTTAGCATCGCTAAGTTCATTTTGGGTTGCTGATTCCTCTATCTTCAGTGCATTTACAGAGGTATTTTCTTTCGCCCCGATTTCAATGGCATCTAAAAAAGACAAAGAAAGGGTATCTTTGTTTGCCACCTGCCCAAAAGCCCGAAAGCTTATGACACAGAAGAAAAGGAACATTATTTTTATTAATTTCATCTATCTATAATAATTTTATTGTTATATATTCTATTTGGGAATACAGGCATAGAATACCTGTCCACATCGAGGTGGAATCCTCTATTTTTAATATAAAATGTTGTATTACAGTATTTTAAGTATAATCACTCATATCTCTTAACCTACCGATGTTATAATGGTCAATGTCAAATTCGTAGTACAGGATATGGAGGTCGTTCATATCCTTTCTTTTGATATAAGCTTCTTTCCGTGTTATCCATTTAGGTAAGATCTGTTCGTTACCAATAAACTTTGAAACACATAATACCTTTTCGGTAAAAAGGGCATAATTTTTACATTTAATTGAATTTTTCAGCAAGAGATGAGCCTCAGTAATTACTTCTCCATATATTTTTCTAAACCCGTTTATGTTGTATTCAATAACATCTCCGTAATCAACAATGAGCTTTAAAGCCAGGTCTAAGTGGCTCTTATACCGCAAATTAATTTCATGTAACCTGGTTTTAAAATTGATAAGCATATTTTCATATTGGTTTAAGATGGTTATAATATTGGGTGCCTTGCCATATTTGTAAAAAAGAATGGCATCTCCTTCTATTTCCGAAATTTTCAGGTTCAGAAAATTACTGTCAATGATGGATTGAAGCAGTTCTGTCAATATTTCCTTGCCAATTATTATATCCGTATGATGGTTAAATCCTGTAAACCCACCAATATCAGGGATGAAAATCAAGGCTTTATTTACATTTTCTTTTTCGGCTTTTATCATCATCCTTTTTCTTAAGTGGGTAAATAAATTAATTTATGTGCCTTTTTTCGAAAGCTTCCAGGAGAATCGCGGGTAATCTTTGAAAAAATCCTACTAAAATATTGAGGGTCATCGTATCCTACTTTTTCAGCAATTTCCTTAACGCTTAATGTAGAATGGTACAAAAGCCTTTGTGCTTCCTTAATAGTGATTTGTTGAATGCAATTAGATACATTCTGCCCAGTTACCATTTTTACTGTATCGTTTAAATATCCCAGGGAAATGTTCATCATCTCTGCATATTCCGCTGGTGCTTTTACCGTTTTATATTTAAGCAACAATAATTTTTGAAACGTCCTGGTGATATCCATCCTCCTGACCGAATATTTTTTCATATCCAGTTGCATATTGGAGTTGTATATGGAAGAAACCATGTAAATACAGGCATTTAACAATGACTCCACTGCAAGTCGCCGAAATGACAACATTTCCTTTGATTTAATAGTGGCATAGAGCAATTCAAAAGCATTAAAAAACCATTTTTCCTGTGTAGTTGTCAATGTACTGATGGAACCTTGGTACAGGGATTCCTCAAATGCCAGATTTGACTGGTGGTCTATTAAAGATCTGTGAAAGAACAATATCCACCCATCACTATCTATAAAAGAGATAACACTTTTAACCTGATCGGGGTACAAAAACAGCAATTCATTGGTACGGAGTTTTACTTTTTTAAAATCGACAAGTAACTCCGCTTTTCCCGTTTTTAAAAGGATACATATATAATGGTCGCTACGATGCGCTTCACTTATCTTATCAATGACGGCTTTTATATATGCATCATTTATTCTATCTACACGGATGCCGGGAACTTCCTCTTCTTTTAATTGGCTTCTGGGAATGATATTTTTCATTTCTTAAGGCCTTTTATTTATTAATTTATTAGTGCAAAATTCACTAATAAATTAATAAATAAATACAAAAAATAACCTTATTTAATGGACTATTCACATATTTTTATGGCAAGAAAAATTGATTAGAGAACTTATATCAATATCTAAATAAAAAAGAACGTAGTTTTTATTGTGGACAGCAATAAAAACTACGTTCTCTAAAATGTTAAAATATAAACTGAAACAGGAATGTGTTGTCCTACTTATAAAACCATTTGGCTTATGAAAGATTCCTGTTATTCAAGTCCTTTTTTGTCCGGGTTCCAGAAAGGTTTTGTCTTTACATTTTTGGTTACCCAATTCAGCTCCTTCCTGAAATACTGGTTTAATGCCACACATATTCTACTGTCCCCGCCTATATACACCATTTTACTTCCTGTCATTTTCGGAACAATTTGTTTAACCCTATTAATAATTTCTTCGTAAGGGTTTTGAGGCATTTCATAAAAATCAAAGGGTTTTGTCCCGTTAATGTCTTCAAACAACTCGTTTAATTTTTCGCTGTATAAAATACTTTCAACTTTTTTATCCTTTGGAAGATCTCGGTTTATAATATAGAGGTGAGATAATGCCGACAGGTCGCCAATCATCAGATAGCTGTCTGCGTTGTCATCAACAATGAAATTACCTTTTTTCCACTTAAAATATATCTGGTCACCCACTTTACAATGTTCTGCCCATTCAGCCCCGATTCCTTTGCTGTGTGTCGCTACCGCAAGGTCAATACATCCGGTATTTTTGTTAATATTCCAAACACTGTAACTCCTTACTTTGTCTTTTAAGGAAAGCTCCTTTTTATCAATACCAATGCCCAAGCGTAAAAAGTACCCTGGAGTAAAATCAGCATTTTTTATACTTTCGCTCTTTATCCGGATGTGGTATACCGAATCGGAAAGTTTTGTTTTATTCTCAATTGTTGCCTCTTGAAGTATGGTTTTCAGCAAGTTTTCAACTATCCCCATAGTTATAAAATATATTTATGCAAAGATGCTTTAATAAATCGCATTTTCCTTTGACATAGGTCAAAATCGTCTTATTTGGATTTCAGTCGGCTCAATGTTTCCTCACGAATATCAAGATATGAAGCCAATATCCTGTTTGAAAGACGTTGGATTAAGAAAGGACTTTCTTTCAGTACATTGTTGTATCGTTGTTTGGCGGTAAGTGTTACCAAATGTTCAATCCTACTGCTTTGAAAAGAATAAGCCATTTCCAAAATTCGCTGGTAAAACAATCTCCAATTAAGCATTTCATTATTCAGATGATAAAAATCAGAATGATCGATGGCTAATATTTCCGTATCTTCAAGGGTTTCTATATATTCAATGGATGGATTTTGTGAAATAAAGCTTGTTAAAGCAGTTCCCAAGTTCATATGGTTGTCAAGCATTATATACCTCGTTTTTTCATATCCGTTTTTATCTATGAAAAATATTCTTACACAGCCTTTATAAATGAAATAAAATTTATTGCAAATAATACCCTCTTTCAACAAGATGGTGTTTTTTTTGAAAGCTTTTTGTTTAAAGTAGACTACTATTTTGTCAAGTTCATCCTCGTCAAAATCAGCGAATATTTTCAATACAGTTTTAAGTTTATCTATCATTCTTTTCACGTACATCTACGGTCGTATAACCCTTTATTATCTTTTTATAGAACTTTGCGATTTAAAACCTTTACGAAATTGATAGGGTGAAACCAGGAACGCTTGATATATTACCTTTCAATTGCCAAACAGGTATGGTAAGTCTCATAACTTACATTAATATAGATATGTAAATTTACTTTTATTTTCATATAATATATCCTATTTTGCCTTAATTTAGTGGACAAAACGCATATAAATACTATTTTTCTTGTTGCACCAAATGCTGTAAGTCAGGGTCGTTTTTGATGCGCTCTATTTCACTTTCGATAATCCTCACAATGTTCAGCTTTACCCGCTTGTAATTGGCTTCAATTTCCTGCTTCATATTGTCTTCACCGCTTTTATTGGTAAAGGATAATATCTGCGGTATTTTCTTGTATGCTTTGGTTTCAGCAGAAACCTTATCATTATCTACCACAATCTCCGCATGAAATATTTTTTGCTCGATTCGTTCGTCAAAATTGTCAGATACCGCACCCACAAACATCCCCTGGGTAAGCGTTGAGATTTTGGAAGCGGGGATCAGGCTGTCCATTTGTGTGGAAATGGAGGTGGATTTATCATTGCGGTTAATGGTCATGCTCTGTCTTTTCTGTAACACCTTACCAAACCGTTCCGAAAGGCTTTTTGCCGTCTCACCAACCACCTGACCGGAAAAAATATTGCCCACTGTATTTTGGATGACCTTGCTCTCTTTATCCCCGTAATCCCTTGTCAATTGTGAAAAATCCTGAAATCCCAAACAAACTGCTACTTTGTTACTTCTCGCAGTAGCGATAAGGTTATCCAGTCCCCGGAAGTAGATCGTAGGCAACTCATCAATGATAACAGAGCTTTTTAACTGCCCTTTTTTGTTGATGAGTTTGACAATCCTTGAATTATATAACCCTAATGCAGCCGAATAAATATTCTGACGGTCGGGATTGTTACCAACGCATAATATCTTAGGCGCTGCCGGGTTGTTGATGTCCAGCGAAAAATCATCCCCGGTCATGACCCAATACAATTGCGGGCTAATCATTCTTGATAAAGGAATCTTGGCCGATGCGATCTGCCCCTGTAACTGGTCTTGCGCTCCGCCTTGCCACGCATCCATAAAAGGAGATAAATAGTTTTCCAGTTCGGGGTATGAAGTAAGGATAGTGAATACATCTGCATATTTTTTATTCAGCAATTCAATGGCATGGGGAAAGGTGCAATACCTGCCGTTTTCGTAGATTTTAAGATACCATATAATAGCGGCCAGCAGTATAATAGGGCTTTCTACAAAGAAGTCGCCCTGCTTCTGTATCCAGCTACGGTTGAGGTTCAACATAATGGTATAGGCAGCTTCGTAGGCATCCGATATATCCGTCATAAAGTCGGGATTAAGCGGGTTGCATCTGTGGCTTCGTCTCGGATCATCAAAATTGATGATATAAAATTTGGGCTTTACTTTGTACTTATGGGTGTGCTTTAGCAGGTGGTTGTAGGCAATGGTAGAAAGGTCATCAAACTTGAAATCATAGATGTACATGCTGAACCCTTTCTCAATATGCTGTTTGATATAATTGTTGATGATAGCGTATGATTTACCGGAACCCGGCGTTCCCAAAACGATTGAAGCCCTAAAAGGATTGACCACATTAATCCAGCCATTGTTCCATTTGTTCTTGTAATAAAACCTGGTGGGGAGATTAACGGAATATTCATTTTGCATCAGTCGGGTTTCCTGTTGGAAACTTTCATTCTCGTTATTGAAAACATCATCCATCAAATTGTTATGGAGCAGTCGGCTCATCCACACTCCGGCAACCATTAAAGCAATATAACCTAACGAGGTCGTCAGGATGTAAAGCAATGTCGTAATCCCAATCCTAGTCGATAATTTTAACAATGGAGTATTCAGAAAGAACAGCAAAAACCCAATGACCAGGGCGGTGTAAATCTTAGGCCAAGTTATCTTTTCATTCTTTACACCTTTTGTACCCAAACAACTTAACGCCAGTAATACAAGTGCAAAAATTTTAGTGTAAAGTGTGTTTGAGAATAGCCCTGCCGTACGGTTAAAACTGGTAAGTATCTTGCCTATAGTCTCCAGTGTCCAACCACGTTCGGCGAAGAACCCGTAACAAAACCAATAGAAGTGCATCAGTACCAAAAGAATACTTACGGCACGCATAAAAGCCATTATTTTGGCCAATCCCCTTAGATCGTCTTCTCCCTGCATATCTCAATAAATTGATGTGATGCTGGTGAATTTAGCGGCTATCTATAGTGGCTTACCAATAGCGGAGCCAGATGGCTTTTAGTGGCAGTATTTGACTGGCTAGCTATTCTAAATATCAAATAGTTTGGGATGGATCTGGATAACAAATGAGGTTACAGGAAGGAATTTTTCCAAATTTAACAATACCTTTTTATTGCTTTTGGGCATAATAAACAAAACAATTACAAATAAGTACAATCCATGTACCAACTATATTATTTGTCTAACTTCATCGATCAGTTGTTTTTTGTATCCTTTCAATGATATTCCAGTCTACTTGGTAAAATTTAAAAACTGGATCATTTATTATGGTAAAATTTTACATAACCGGAATACTATGCTTATGCATATATGGGCTTACATTCGCACAACATACTTTTAGAGCCACCATTAAAGACTCAAACACCAGGGAACCGCTATTTGGTGTTTCCGTATATATTCCTCAATTGGAAAAAGGGGCGGCTACCGATAGGAATGGTTTTGTATCCCTTTCCGAGATTCCCGACGGAAAATATACCATAAACATCCAGTATATAGGTTACCAAACCCTGAAATTACAAAAAGCGTTTCCATTGACCGAACAACAACAGCCTTTGATCATTTACCTGACCCCATCCAGTGAAGAAATGGATGAAGTGGTAATTACTTCTACACGAAGTACCCGAACTATTGAGGACATTCCTACCCGTGTCGAATTTATTGCAGGGGAAGAACTGGCCGAAAAAGGGAATATGAAACCTGGCGACATACGGATGCTACTTAACGAAAGTACCGGAATACAGACACAGCAAACTTCTGCCACCAGTTATAATTCGAGTATAAGAATACAGGGGCTAGATGGTAAATACACCCAACTTTTACGGGACGGTTTACCTTTATATTCGGGATATTCGGGAGGATTGAGTTTGATGCAGATTGCCCCTTTAGACCTCAAACAGGTGGAAGTTATTAAAGGTTCTTCATCCACGCTTTACGGAGGCGGGGCCATCGCAGGATTGGTCAACCTGATTTCAAGAACCCCGGAAGATAACCGTCAACTTAACTTTATGGTGAACGGGACATCTGCCCTAGGATTGGATGTTAGCGGTTTTTATGCCGAGAAATACGGAAAGGTAGGTACCACGGTTTTTGCTTCGTACAATAAGGGAACTGCCTACGATCCGGCAGATATAGGCCTGACCGCCATCCCCGATTTTGAACGTTTCACCTTAAACCCCAAGCTATTTCTTTACCTGGATAAAACAGAAGTACAGGTCGGTTTTAATTATGTTACGGAAAATCGCCTTGGCGGGAATATGGACTATGTAGAAGAAAAGAGCAACACAGGATATTTTGAAAAGAACAATACCGACCGGTTTTCCACGCAGTTGATTGCTACGCATAAATTAGCTTAAAAACAGTGTAAGCCTTTTTGACCGGAGTATTGGTATTCCCGATTATACCTTTGGTGGTAAACAGGTGTCTTCTTTTTCAGAAGCCAATATTTCCACCTCCAATGAAAAAATGGAATGGATTGGAGGACTTAATCTTTGGACAGAGAATTTTAACCAATCCCAAGGTGATCCCGATCAGGATTTAAGTTTTTCCAATGCCACTATTGGAGCTTTTATACAAAACACCTGGAATATTGCGGAAAAATGGACCTTGGAAACCGGTCTTCGTGGCGATTATCAGACCGATTACGGTACGTATATCCTCCCCAGGTTTTCTTTATTATACGAACCCACGGATTTACTTACTTTCCGCACCGGTGGAGGGTTAGGCTATAAAACCCCAACCGTGTTTACAGAAGATACAGAGCGGCTACAATTTCGTAACGTACTTCCTCTAAATGTTTCCGAGAGCAAGGCAGAACGATCTACGGGGATCAACTTCGACATCAATTACCGTTGGCCCATATCGGGAGCGTTAAGCCTATCCACCAATGCCCTATTGTTTTACACCCGGATCAATGACCCGTTGCTATTATCCCAAAATGATAACGGTAACTACCGTTTTATACAACCCAACGGATATATAGACACTCAGGGATTAGAGGCTAATATGAAATGGGGATATGGGGATTTTAAACTTTTTATAGGCTATACGTATGCCGATGTAAAACAGCATTACGGAGATGGTTCGTCACGATACCCCTTGGTAGCCAGGCACCGGTTGAACAATGTATTGATGTATGAAAAGCACGAAAATTTTTGGGTAGGCCTGGAAGCTTATTATTACAGCCCGCAAAAATTAAATGATGGTGCCACCGGAAAAGCCTATTGGATTGCGGGAATTATGTCTGAAAAAAAACTGGGCGAACACTTTTCGTTGTTCCTTAACCTGGAGAATATGCTGGACACCCGTCAGACACGGTTCGATACTATTTATACCGGAAGTATTGATAACCCACAATTTCGTGATATTTATGTCCCTGTGGATGGTTTTGTCATTAATGGTGGGTTTAAATTGATGCTATAATCATCACTCCATAAAGCCTCTATTTTTATATAGGAGCTTTGGTTTGAAATTATTTTACATACTGTTACATCTTGCACAATTGGCCTCCCCTACCAGTTTTCCGTTTTCATCTATCTCGTACCGGCAGCACCTTTTTAATTTTACTGCCAACATTGTTTTTCCACGCCGTACCCTGGCTTTCATATTGGCAAGGCTTATTCCGAGATCTTCCGCAGCTTCGTGCTGTTTCATTCCTTCTACATACACCAATTCTATTGCCTCTTTATAGGGTGAAGGTAAATTATTCATAAAAAAATTCAGGCAACAAACATCTTCATATACATCAACTAAAGCTTGTTTTTCTTTATGTTGTATTTCCACATACCGGCTTTCGTCTTTGTAGTAATCGGCAATTTCATTTCGAGTAATCTGAAAAACCCACGACCTTAATTTTTGTTTATCCCGTAGGGTATTATAATAAGAATGAACTTTTAAGAACACATTTTGCAGTATATCTTTTGCGGCCTGGCTGTCCTTTACTTTTTTTAAAATAAAGAAGTAAACCTCATCCCTGAATATGTCCCATAGTTGCTCTTTTTCCATTTTACAAAAGTAAAAAAAGGATAGATAATCAGAAATGGCTTCATTGTGGTTTGCTACAATCGCGTGTAATGTGATTGCTCCCAATCATTGATGTTGAATTTTATTCAGTCACAACAGCAATTTTTGTCACTTTTTGCTTTTTCAAAACATTCCTGACCTTCTTTAAAAGCAAAATAGGAAAGACCAAGAGTTCCGATACTGTCGATGTATGGAATTCCGAACAACTCATAAATACCGCTGCTTACAAGAAGGATTATGGACATATATACACAGACCAAGGTACAATTCGCATCGGCCAAAATCGGTACAGAATTAAGTTGTTTTCCAACGCTTCTTTTCCAAACCACCAAGATCCACATTATTAGGATTGAAATTATTGAAATAACTACTCCCCAGAAGGTGGTCAATGGTTTGTGTCCTGTCCAAATATTGTAAATACTGGTAATAACAAGCCCAAAAACCAAAATATAAAACGCACTTCCTGTGATTCTTAATGCTGTTCGTTCGAAATCATCTCGTTTACTATGGGGATAATTCTGAATTCTTACAATCATATGGGCTATTCCAAATCCTGAAATAACCTCTATAAAACTATCGGATCCGAAGCCAAAAAGTACCAGGCTTTCATCTTCAAATCCGAGATATGTCGAAATTAGACCTTCCGCAATATTGTAAACTATCGTAAATACTGCCAGGCCAAAAGCTATTTTGTATAGATTTTTGTTATCCATCATATGTATTTCTTTATTCTTTTTTAGAATTATTACTGTATGATTTTGAGTTCATAAAATAGACTGGAACACCATTAAAAGGATACAAAAAAATGTGATTTTAAAAGACTTGGTTTGGCAATAATCAGACAAGATGACTTCTTAGGCTTTTGACCTTACCGATTTTCAGACAATTAGCCGCGTAGGTACCGAAGAGTATCCAAAAGCCGCGCTAAAAGGATATTAATTTTGGCGACCAGGTTTGTGTTTCTTCTTTTTCTTCATCCTATTAGCAAAATCCAATTCCTCGTAATCCTCGCCCTGAGCTTCCGGCAAGAGCCCGCCCAATCCGTCTATCCATCCGAAATCATCTATCGGCTGTGCTTCATTCAAGAAGTCAAAAAGTCTATGGGTTTTTTCTTGCTCTACAAAGTTGCTGTTACTTTCAGTCGGTAATGTATTTTGTGCCATTGTTTTTTCAGCTTCCTGACGTTGCCCGACCGCTCGTTTCTTCCACCAATCATTAAAGACGTTGGCAGAAAGATTTTTACCCAGTTGTGAGCCGTTCCAAACGGTACGGCTTTCATGGTCTATAAAGGTCATACCATAAATACGCCCCGCATCGTTGCGCCGTACCACGGTATTGATGCCCTGTTCCATCAGTTGTTTTTTAAAATCAGTTTCGTCGGTGGCTATATGCATCGCTGCTTCAATGGTGTTTTTAAGGACTGCTCTTGCAGGATTGGCTTTCATTTGCTCCTTAGCGGCTGCAAAATGTTTTTGGAGTTCGTCCAGTCCAGCATATTTGCCGAAACGTGATGCCTTAAAAGGATTGCTCGCTTTTTCAACTTGTTCGTTCAGGGCAAAATATACAAGTCCGTTTTTCGGTTGTCCGTGCAATTCCCCTTTGACTTCCTCAGCCGTGATGTTGAAAAGTGAAAGCAACGCATTGTATGCTCCCAGGCTTGGGTATTGGTAGTACTTAGGCAGGTGCCGTACCACCGAGGCCATTTGGCTCTTGATATCTACGGTTCTGTAATCCACCGGACGGAATACCTGCCCGTTTCCTGTATGTTGCTTTTCCGTTGCAGGTACTAGCTTATATTCTTGTTCCAATGCCCGGCAAGCATCCATAGATCGAAACTTCTCATAGCTGTCGGAGATCTTTTTCCCATAACGGTCAACGCAGGTCGATACAATATGGATATGGGTTCGTTCAATATCAGTGTGCTTAAAAACGATATAGGGTTGTTCACCATAGCCCATACGTTCCATATACTCCTGAGCCATTTTTATAAACTGTGCATCACTGACCTTATCCGCAGGATCTGGGTTCAGCGATATGTGCAATACCGGCTTCTCCGTTCTTTTATTGGCCATAAGGTAAGGCTCAAAAGAACGATGCAACTGTGCCACCGAATAACTGCCATCCGGTGTTTCCATAATCCTTTGGGTAGCCAGCACCTGTCCGTTTTCCTTATCCACTTTAAGCTGGTTGTAGGAAAGTGCACCTGTCATATTAGCCCCGTGACCAATTTTTGCTATCATTTTTCATCCTTTCTGCTGAGGTGTTTGGCTTCAAACTCCTGTGTCAACTCCATGATTTTACGACACAAGTTGGCCAATACTGCTGTTTGTTTTTCCAGTTTAAAGAGGTAGGCAGCGGCTTTCTTTTCCGAAAAATTACGGTAGAGTATCTTCACTACCTGGTTATAATTGACCCCAACTGCCCTGAACTGACCAAAGAAAGTGGTCAATCTGGTATAGTAATCCATTGCGGCCATGTCCACTTTCACACTTTTGATCGGCCTCTGAAAGAGTATGGAAGTAATAAACTGTGCTTTGTTATCCGCTCCCGATGCATTAAAAAGCGAAAGGAATTTGGCATTTTCCTCGTCCGTAAGACGAAAAACATAACGGTGGATGCTCGGGTTTGCGATGGGCTTCCGTCCACCTTTGTGCTGTTTCTTTTTCTGTTGTTCCTTCATCACAAATCCATTTTAATATTCAACAAAACCCCGACTTCGGAGGGTGTTTTCCGGCTCCCTGCAAGGGCAAGTTGTTTTGGGGCACGGAATACGTTTCGAGTGCCTCAAAACACAACTTGCTCTGTTCGGGTGAACAGAAAATCCGCCCTGCGGGACGGATTGGATAAAGCAGAAAAAACGGCTTCAAGCCATTCCGTTTGTTGTGTGCTATCCAAAATAATATCTCCATTAACCTTTTGCATTCAAGCCATTACAAAGTAAGGACAGCTTTTTCAAAGCAATGCAGTGTTGCACATGGCCAAAGACTGCCACGGAGTGCCATTGATTACCACATTAAAACAGTGCAATAAAATAACCTGCTCCTTTGTATCGGCAATCAGGCAAGCCTGTATGCATACGTTCACACCCTCTTTCAATCCTGAAGGCAGGAACGCAGGATTGCAGGAAAGCTGGAATGCCCGGCAGCGTGAAAGCCATCCGGCTGTTTTGTTCTCCGGCAGGATAAACGGCAGGCCATCGACCATGTTTGCGTGAAAACCGGAACGCCGGACAGACGGCAGGAATGATGGCACGGCTGATTGGAAGAGTGCCTGCCCGATGGTCGGAAAGGTAGCAGGTCTGCCAAAAGGCTATTAGGCATGCCTGCAGGAGTGATTGCGTTGCACCGTGAAGGACAGCAGACCGTCTATAGAAATCGCCAGCTTGAAGGCTGGCAGGAAATCAAAAGAAGTAAAACCTTAAAAACAGATTTGAAATGGAAACAAAAAACAAAACCCGCTTCATCGCTTTTTCCAGCCAAAAAGGAGGCGTGGGCAAAAGCACTTTTACGACCCTTGTGGCCAGTATCATGCATTACCGCATGGGGTATAATGTAGCCGTCTTCGACTGCGATTACCCGCAGCACAGCCTTTCGCAGATGAGGGACAGGGATATGAAAGCCATCATGCAGAATGAGGCTTTAAAGAAATTGGCCCATCGTCAGTTCACGACCATTAACAAGAAAGCGTATCCGGTATTACAAAGCAGGGCGGACAATGCGTTAAAGGAAGCAGTAGCATTTTTGCAATCTTCTACCGTTCCTTTGGACGTGGTCTTTTTTGACCTGCCGGGAACAGTAAACACCTCGGGTTTGCTGAATACCCTGGCCGGAATGCAACATATCTTTTCGCCCATTACGGCAGACCGTGTAGTTATGGAAAGCACATTGAGCTTTACCGATGTCCTGACCAATGTATTGATGAAACAGGGGCAGACTTCCATAGAGACCATTCGATTGTTCTGGAACCAGGTAGATGGCCGGGAAAAATCCCATTTATACAAAACCTATGGTGATATTATCAAAGAGGTCGGGCTGCAAGTAATGGAGGCCCGTATCTCGGACAGCAAGCGGTTTCGCAAGGAAAGCGAAATTACGAGAAAAACAGTCTTTCGCTCCACATTATTGCCTCCTGACGTAAGGTTGATGAGTACCTGCGGCCTGGATATATTTATGAACGAATTTTTAAAAACCGTCAAACTATAACCGGTATGGAGAATGAGAATAAGAATAAGAAAAATGCCCCGATAGACGAGGCATATCTGATGTCAATCATGGCAGGCGAAACAAAGAAACCGGAGCAGAAGGAAGTTCCTAAAAAGCCGACAGAAGAGCCTGCGGAAAAACCAGTAACTGAAAAGCCTTTGACAAAAGGAAGAAACCGGCAAAAGAGGACATCCGATGTGAGCTATGGCGAGCGTTTTCTCTACAGCCATTCCATGACACGCCGGGGCGACAAAAGTATCTACATCCGGCAGGAATACCACGAACGGCTTTCCCGAATCGTACGGGTTATAGGTAAGGATAAGATACCGCTGTACGCCTATCTTGACAATATTCTCGAACACCATTTTGAGCAGTTTGAAAAAGCCATTACCGATGATTTCAATGAGAATTTTAAACCCCTTTTCTAGCTATGGAAACATTGATTGTAATATGCCTTATCATCGTCATTGTCCTATTGCTGAAAGATAAGGTCGTCATCCAAAAAGTGGCTGGCAGAAAGGGAAAGACGAAAAATGAACGCCCTGATCTACCTGACATCATGGGATTGCCAAAGCCCTTGGAACGCCACCCGCTGCCAATGGATGCCGCCAAAAGCCAATGGAAAGAATCCGACGAGATACATGATAATTTTGAAACAGAAACCTACGAAACAGGTTTCGCAAGGGAAATTCCGCAGGAAGAGCTGGATGAAGTTTTCGGGAGTACGCCCGATTTCGAGGGCGAGGAAGAAGAATGGAGGGAACAGGGATTACCAAACGGCGACAATGGGTTTGCCACAGGGGTTACCTATGATGAACTGACTACCGTGGGGGCATTGCTCCGGCAAGACGTGCTGGAACCTGCCTCGCAGAAAAAAGCGGTGGATATCGTTCAGCGATTACAAGGAACCGATTTGTTCGGCCTTTTGGAAAACTCAATGGAAGGGGCTTCACGAAAGATTGCGAAGCTGTTGGACAAGAGCCTTCCCACCGGGACAGATTCCGGTTCTTCCGATTTGCGGAAAAGTGATTTGGGTGATTTTGACATTGGGGAGTTTGTGTGAGCAAGGGAATTATAGTCCTTCTCCAATTACAAAAGCTTGAGAAAAACTTGAAGAATGTGTAATACTTATATGCCATCTAATTATTCCCAATTCATTAGAAAGCTGTAAAGGCTTTCTGTTTAGGTTGATGTATGGCGAGCCATTTGCTGTTTGTAGAATCTCAATATCTGTTAAAGAAATGCCATCTTCCATACCTATTGACAAACATTTCAAAATAGCTTCTTTAGCAGCAAACCTACCAGAAAGAAACCGCAACTGTTTAGTTTCTGAATACAGTTGTAATTCTTTCAATGAAAAAATTCGGTTTTGAACATTTGTATCTTTTTCCCAATCCAATTTTTGAGATACTTTATGCTCAACTAAATCACAACCAATAGAAATAATCATTGCTAAAATGGATAATACTTTAATTCTTTATGAATTGAATCAAATTCTATAATACCACCCTTATTTGCTATCAAAAATCTAAATGCCTTATATGCTTTAAGTATAGCATTTTCCCATTCTTTGGCTGTTCTGACTCTGACTTCAAAATTTTCTGTCATTCCCTTGATAATTTTCAAAGTAGTTTTTGAAACTTTGTTTTTATTCTTAAAGAAATTTTTCCCTTTAGCTTCATTATAGACTATCATAGAAATAGCTTCTTCAGTTATTTTTGCTCTTGCCCCATCCTCAATTTCATCAACTTGTGGGTTGCTTTTTCGTTTTCGTCGCATCATTGCCCTTGTGCAAGGAGACCATCCAAGTAAAGCAGCAAAAGAATAATGAAAAATATCGTGGTAACGATAAAAATCATTTTCGTAAGAATTGTCATTAATAATATCTCCTATTCGCTTTGTATTATTCAATACTACTATTACTTCATTTTTTTGTCCAACTCCGACCTCCTTGAATGACATCTGAAAAGTTCTTGGGAGTTGTTCGCTTGGAATATTATCTTCATCAAAGAAGAATGTATTATTTACTTGATTCATTTTGTTTAAGCTTTTGAGAGTTAATATTCACATTAATTCCCCATTTTGGAGGAAACCAATAATCAATTGGTTTAGTATTTAGTTTGTACACTTGTTTAATTCGGGTTCTATCACTATTTCCTTTTATTTCCGGATGCTTTACTCTTGCATATTTATCAACTTCACAAAACAAATTCTGACAATCTATTAGCTGTAAACGTCGTCCCCATAGTGTTTTGAAGTCCAAACCTAATCGCTCAAATTCCATTTCTTGCCTGTCAACCATTAGTCTAATAATCTCAACATTAGTTAACCCTCCAGTACTTTTGAAGCATTTACTTATTCCTCCTAAAGCCCCAGGTCCTGGAACTACGAATTCCGATTCTGAAAAATCAATTATATTAGAGTAATTAATGTCAATCAAAATTTGATAGGCTAAGAAATCACCTAATCCCGGAAAACTTTTAACTATATCAAATGCCTGTTGCATTTTGTTACAATTCATCAATTGAATAGAAGTGTCTTTTTTCAAAATATAATCAATCAACTCTAAATGATTAGAGTGTTTCCGTTTATGGCCAAATTGTTTTACGGATGGCATTATATATGCAGCTGAATAAATTGTTTTCTTTTCAGAAAATGCTTTGCTTAAAACGTTGTCATATTTGTTAAAATCAAATTCAGCATATTCTAGATTTCCAATTTTGCTTTTTAACAATTCCCAAGTTTCAATCTTATTAAAGAGTTTAAATAAAAGTATTCTGAAAAGAACTTCATTCGGAGTATCTGAATAATCAGTGTTATAAATAACCTCTCTGATTAAGTATTGGCTGACTCTGTCGGAAGCTCTGTAAGCATTTGTAAATCTATGTTTGGCTAAAATTGTGTCATTAGTCCAAGGGTATTTGACTCCTTCAATTCTGTTAAAAAAAACTTCTTGTCTTAAAGCTGCAAATTTCCAATAACTATCAAACACCTCCGTAGTTTCTGCAGGTAACAAAGGTTTGTATATTGTAAATGTTTTATTTTTTTCGATTGTTATGCTCATTAGTTGTCAAACTTCATTTTACCAATTAATACTTTTCCCTGTGATTTTGTTAAATGGTCTAATTTTTCTACTCCAACAAAACAGTTAAATCTTTCTAATTCTAAACCTGCTTCTTGTGCAACAAATTTCCCTAGATTGATTAATCCCAACCAATTCCCATAAGCTCTTTGATATAAATATTGCATAGCGTAAAAGCTATTGATTATCAACCCACCATTTTCTGATTTATAAAATGAAACATGTTGCAAACAAGGAAAACTCTGAAAAACACCATTTTTATGGTCCTTTAAAGGGTCAAAAATTGCAGCTTGAGATTTTGACCTGCGTTTGATTTTGGAATCTTGTTTAAGAGAGTCAATTATTATATCTAATTGGTTCTTTTTAGTATCTCCGAAAGCTATTAATCTTTCAAAATAAGTTCCAGACCTATTTCGTTTATCGATTTTTTTTATTCTTGGTAGAACGTTTCCAATATAAACTTCAAATAGTTTTTGTCTGCTGTTATTATGGAATAAATACAATGACTGCGGAAATATAGTTTCTGATACGATTTCTATCGAATCAAGCCTATTTTTCGCTAAATCCTTATTAAGCTCATTGTTTATTAGTTTATCTTCTTCAAAACCTGTTAAAGTCAAAATTAGAGGAGTAATCTCATTACCCGCATTATCTATTATGTACTGAAAAACTTTGCACCACGCCTTAGATAAGTTTTCTTCCTCTATAAGTACTGGTATGTTCATTTTGTTAATTTTCTAAATGTCTGTATTCCGCAAAACCTATATAGTTTTGCGGTTGGATTCTTGTAAAGCAACAATTTGTATTTGAGTAAATGGAAGATATTCCCGATTTTTTTGCTATATATAATGTACCGATTTCTGTACTCTTTACCTTCTCTAAATATTGGCCATCAACTTCAAAATCTGAGGGTATAACCAAATAATTTGAGACTTCTAAATCAATGGGTGAATTATTCGTCTTAAAATCAATTATCTTGAAATATGTCTTTTCATCAACACTACCAAAATACTTTTTGAATATTTTTGCTGGAGTATGTTTGGCTAATTCACAATATTTATAATCATCAATGAGCCTATTAATTTTACAATGAATAATCAATGTTTGGTAACCCACCCCAAGAACAGAGCTGATTACATAATAGTCAATTTCAGTTGCTGTTGAAAAACCCAATTTTCTTTTTTTGAATTCTGATTGAATACTAGTTATTGGCATTAATAGATGTGCTGAAAAGGTATCAACAAGTATCTCATCATTGCTTTTATATTTTGAACTATCGTTTTCTTCGGTTAGTATGTCTAATTTTAATCCATGGTTAAAAACATGATGCCCAAGCTCATGTCCACAGGTAAAAACTCTTCTTGGAAATGGTCGTAATCGTGAAATAAGAATTTTTGGAGAGATGTTATTTAAGTTTTTATTGTTCACATAAAGTCCTTCCATATTAATATCTACAAACTGAACATCTATTTCTAGTTTAGAACAAATATCATAAACGTTAACTGGCTCATATAAGCTGTATCCCAACTTTAATCTAATTTCACTTGCCTTTCGGATAGCACTGGTAAATAACTCTTTCATTTATTTGGGAAGTATTCTTAATATTTCTAAAAGTTTTTTTCTATCAGATTCATCCATACTACTCAATTCCCTTGCAGCAATTTTTATTTGTTCATCAAAAGCAGTTTCATCTTCTTCTTTTAACAATAACCATGATGTACTTACCTTATACAGCTTAGCAAATTGTATTATTTCCTCAGCACTGACTTTTCGTTTTCCACTCTCAATTTCCGAAATTGCAGGTCTATGCATTTGCAAAATTTTTGCTGCATTTTCCTGTGATAAGCCAGACATAATTCTTGCCTCTTTTAATCTTTCTGCTATTTGTTCTCTGTCAGACATAATATATTATTGTTAATTTTTTGATAATTCTAAAAGTTTAATTGCAGCCTCTTTTATACTCAACTGCTTTTTTGTTTTACCATCGTAAAAAATATAACAATCATTAGGAATTGTTATGCCAGTTTTAATTTCTATTTGAGAAAAAATGGAAATTAAAACTTGACTCATAATAAAATTTCCAGGATAGAAATTTTCATTTACTACCTCATTCACTTCATTATGGTTACATACCTCTTGTATAATCCCAATAATATCTTTTTCTAATTTTAACGCTTCCATACCGTATAAATTTCATACAAATATATGTACGATTATCGTACCAACCAAATCTTATATCAAATTTCTATAAAAAAGTTAGCCACCCGCTGCCAAGTAATTCCACTGAAAGACACATCGTTACAGCACCTCATTTTCCATGACACCTTTGTTCCGAAACCCGCAGGGAGCGGGAAAGTAGCAACAAAATAATTCAGTTAAATCATGGAAAAACGAACAAAAAAAGTACTGCTGACGGGGATGGCCTTGCTCACAGCGTTAAGCGTATTTGCCCAGGATGGTGCCGCAGGTATCAACGAGGCGACCCAAATGGTAACATCCTATTTCGAGCCCGCGACTCAGCTCATCTATGCCATTGGTGCGGTGGTCGGATTAATCGGGGGTGTAAAAGTGTACAACAAATTCAGTAGCGGAGATCCCGACACCAGTAAAACAGCAGCAAGCTGGTTTGGTGCCTGTATTTTCCTGATTGTGGCCGCGACCATCCTACAGGCTTTCTTCCTATAATCCCTTGCCCTATGAGTAATTACAATATCAATAAAGGTGTTGGGAGAACGGCAGAGTTTAAAGGGCTTAAATCCCAATACCTGTTCATCTTCGCCGGGGGCTTGCTTAGCGTGCTTATCCTCGTCATGATAATGTACATGGCGGGCGTAAGCTCTTATGTGTGCCTGTTTATAGGAATCGGTGGCGCATCGCTCATCGTATGGCAAACATTCGCACTTAATGGCAAGTATGGTGAACATGGACTTATGAAGCTTGGTGCAAGGAAAAAGCATCCGAAGTACATCATCTGTCGCAAAGCCGTACACCGCTACTTAAAGTCCACCTCAAAATCCCGTCGCTTATGAGAAACACAGGAAGAGCCACAACGCTTGAAAGCAAGTTTCCATTACTGGCGGTGGAACACCACTGCATCCTTTCAAAGGATGCGGACATTACGGCCTGCTTCCGGGTACATCTGCCGGAACTGTTTACGGTGGCATCGGCGGAGTACGATGCTATTCATTCGGCATGGCACAAGGCGATCAAGACCCTGCCGGACTATTGTATTGTCCACAAACAGGATTGGTACATCAGGGAAAGTTATACCCCGGATATGGCACAGGATGACCAGAGTTTTTTATCGAAATCCTACCAACGCCATTTCAATGAACGTCCTTTTCTAAATCACTATTGCTACCTGTTCCTGACCAAGACGACCAAAGAACGGTTGCGAATGCAGAGCAATTTCTCATCGCTTTGCAAAGGTGTGTTAATCCCAAAGGAAATCAGGGACAGGGAAACGGTGCACAACTTTATGGAATCGGTGGCGCAGTTTGAGCGCATCATCAATGACAGCGGTTTTGTTAAACTGGAACGCCTCACGGAAGATGACATCATCGGAACTGGAGACCAACAGGGACTATTGGGACAATACCTGACTTTATCGCGGGATGCCAACATGCCTATGCAGGATATCGCCCTCGGTGCGGAAGATGTGCGTATCGGTAACAAAAGGCTGTGCCTGCATACCCTGTCCGATACGGACGACCTGCCCGGAACGGTATCGGCAAATACCCGTTATGAAAAGCTGTCCACCGACCGGAGTGATTGCCTCTTGTCTTTTGCTGCCCCGGTAGGATTGCTGTTGAGCTGCAACCACATTTACAACCAGTATCTGTTTTTGGACAACAGCGATGAAAACCTCCGCAAGTTTGAGAAATCCGCACGGAACATGCATTCGCTGGCAAGGTACAGCCGGGCAAATCAGATCAACAAAGAGTGGATTGAAAAGTATCTCAACGAAGCGCACAGCTTCGGGCTTTCATCTATACGGGCACACTTCAACGTCATGGCATGGTCGGATGACCCCCATGAACTGAAGCAATTGAAGAATGATACGGGCAGTGCCCTTGCTTTAATGGAATGCAAACCGAGGCATAACACGTTTGATGTTGCCACCCTGTATTGGGCGGCTATGCCCGGCAATGCTGGCGACTTTCCATCGGAAGAAAGTTTTTACACCTTCATAGAGCCGGCCTTATGCTTTTTCACGGAGGAGACCAACTACCAAAGTTCGCCCTCACCGTTCGGTATTAAGATGGCTGACCGATTAACGGGAAAGCCCATCCATTTGGATATTTCCGACCTGCCCATGAAAAGGGGCATCATCACGAACCGGAACAAGTTCATTCTGGGGCCGTCGGGGTCGGGCAAATCTTTTTTCACCAACCACATGGTACGTCAATACTACGAGCAGGGCGCACACGTGCTGCTTGTGGATACAGGGAACTCGTATCAGGGTCTGTGTGAATTGGTTAAAGGAAAGACCAAAGGTGAAGACGGGGTATATTTTACCTATACCGAGGACAACCCGATTGCCTTTAACCCTTTCTATACGGACGATGGTGTATTCGATATCGAGAAGCGGGAAAGTATCAAGACCTTGATACTAACGCTTTGGAAACGGGATGATGAACCACCGACCCGTTCGGAAGAAGTAGGGCTGTCCAATGCCGTAAGCGGATATATCGAACGCATCAGGCAAAATGATGAATACCCCTGTTTCAATGGTTTTTATGAGTATGTAAAAGGCGACTACAAAAAAGTGCTGGAAGAAAAACAGGTACGGGAAAAGGATTTTGACCTTTCCAATTTCCTGAACGTGCTGGAACCCTACTATAAAGGTGGAGAGTACGATTACCTGTTAAATTCCGACAAGCAGCTCGACCTGCTTTCCAAACGCTTTATCGTCTTTGAAATTGATGCCATAAAAGACCACAAGATACTTTTCCCTATTGTGACCATCATCATTATGGAGGTCTTTATCAATAAGATGCGCAGGTTGAAAGGAGTCCGCAAGCTCATACTGATAGAAGAAGCGTGGAAAGCCATAGCCAAAGAAGGGATGGCGGAATACATCAAGTATCTTTTTAAAACGGTCAGGAAATTTTTCGGAGAGGCCATAGTCGTAACCCAGGAGGTGGACGACATTATCCAGTCGCCAATCGTCAAGGAAAGTATCATCAACAATTCCGATTGCAAGATCCTTTTGGACCAGCGCAAGTACATGAACAAGTTCGATGACATCCAGGCAATGCTCGGATTGACCGAAAAGGAAAAATCCCAAATCCTTTCCATCAACATGAACAATGACCCGTCAAGGCTTTACAAGGAAGTTTGGATTGGCTTAGGTGGTACGCATTCAGCAGTCTATGCCACAGAAGTTTCGGTTGAGGAATACCTCGCCTATACTACTGAAGAAACCGAAAAGATGGAGGTCATGCAACTGGCATCCGAACTGGACGGCAACGTGGAACAGGCCATAAAGCGCATCGCCCTCCAAAGACGGGAAAAAGCAAATAATTATTAATCACAAAAAATTAGAAATTATGAAAAAAACAATGTTACTGGTGTGTACGGTGCTTATGCTTGCCGTTGCACCATCCGCTAAGGCACAATGGGTCGTGGTTGACCCTTCAAACCTTGCCTCGGGTATTATCAATTCCGCAAATGAGATTGTACAAACCTCGTCCACCGTATCCAACGTGATCAAGAATTTCAAGGAAGTGGAAAAGGTATATAAACAAGGCAAGGAATATTACGATAAACTTCAAGCCGTAAACAACTTGGTGAAAGATGCCCGCAAGGTTCAGCAGACCGTTTTGCTCGTGGGCGATGTATCCGAAATGTACGTCAATAATTTCGGCAAGATGATGAACGATCCCAATTTTTCGCCACAGGAATTATCGGCAATCGCCAACGGGTATTCTGCACTGCTCAATGAAAGTACCGAACTGCTGAAAGAGTTGAAACAGATTATTACCTCGACCTCTCTTTCACTGAACGATAAAGAGCGTATGGATATCATTGACAAGGTGTACAACGAGGTCAAGGATTACCACAGTCTTGTGCGCTATTATACCAATAAAAACATTTCAGTCAGCATTTTAAGGGCAAAAAAGCAGAACAACACCCAAAGGGTATTGGAGCTGTATGGCACTGCTGAACAAAAATACTGGTAGGAGCTATGGAATGGGATAATCTTCATGAACTCCTGCGTTCGCTGTACGATGAAATGATCCTTATGTCTGCTGATATGGCAGCAGTGGCCAAAGGTATTGCCGGATTGGGAGCTCTGTTCTATGTTGCCCTAAAGGTATGGCAGGCACTCAGCCGGGCAGAACCGATTGATGTATTCCCGCTCTTACGGCCTTTTGCCATCGGGCTTTGCATTATGTTTTTCCCGACCATCTTATTGGGAACCGTCAATGCGGTATTAAGGCCGGTGGTACAGGGCACGCACGGGATGCTCGAAAATGAGGTACTTGACCTGAACCAGTTACAGGCACAGAAAGACCAGTTGGAAAGGGAAGCCATGCTCCGCAATCCCGAAACGGCCTACTTGGTAAGTGATGAGGAATTTGATAAGAAACTGGACGAATTGGGATGGTCACCCTCTGATCTGGCCACAATGTCAGCGATGTACCTTGACAGGCAAAGCTATAAGATAGAGAAAGCGATAAAGGAATGGTTCCGCAATCTGTTGGAAATCCTTTTTCAGGCTGCGGCACTCGTCATAGACACGATACGGACCTTCTTTCTTATTGTACTGTCCATTTTGGGGCCGATAGCATTTGCAATAAGTGTTTGGGATGGTTTCCAGTCCACGCTTACACAATGGCTCACCAGGTACATCAGTGTGTACCTGTGGCTGCCCATTGCTGATATGTTCAGTTCTATGCTCGCCAAGATACAATCCCTGATTATCGAAAGGGATATTGAGATGCTGTCAGACCCGACTTTCATTCCCGATACTTCCAATACCGTGTACATCATTTTTATGATTATCGGCATCGTGGGCTACTTCACCATTCCCACTGTAGCAGGCTGGGTTATCCAGGCCGGAGGTGGAGGAAACTTCATGCGCAATGTGAACCAGACAGCCTCTAAAACCGGGAACATCGCAGGAGCCGGAACGGGAGCTACTGTGGGCAACATCGGAGGAAAATTAATGAACAAATAAACATTGGTAGAAATGGAATTTAAGACTTTAAGAAATATTGAAAACAGTTTCAGGCAAATACGGCTGTATGCCATCGTATTTGCCGTACTCTGCACCAGCGTGGTAGGATATGCCGTATGGCAATCCTACCGCTTTGCAGAATTGCAACGGCAAAAGATTTATGTACTGGACAATGGCAAGTCGTTGATGTTGGCACTTTCACAGGATGCGAGCATTAACCGTCCCGTGGAAGCCCGTGAACACATAAGGCGTTTCCACGAACTGTTCTTTACACTGGCCCCGGATAAACGTGCCATAGAAAGCAATATGAAACGGGCATTCAACCTTGCCGACAAAAGTGTCTTTGACTATTACAAAGACCTTTCGGAAAAGGGATACTACAACCGCATAATATCAGGCAATGTACAGCAACGCATCGAAGTGGACAGTGTGGTCTGCAACTTCAACACCTATCCCTATGCCGTCAGGACGTATGCCAAGCAATATATCATCCGTTCGAGCAATTTGACAAGACGGAGCCTGGTCACATCCTGCTATCTCGTGAATTCCGTCCGCTCGGACAACAATCCACAGGGCTTTAATATCGAGAAGTTCAGCGTACTGGAAAACAAAGACGAGGAAGTTATAGAGCGCTAAATCAATATCATGGAAGCACTATCAGATTTGAGCACATTTACACAAACCCTAACCGCAAAGGGGTATAACGGCTATTTCCATACCCAGGGTGCGTATGCAGGAAAGCTGAAGGAAAGCATCAGTGAATACCTCGAAAACTGCCGAAATGGTAAGGAGGGGGAACCAAAGCCAGAGTTGTTGCTCACGGGCTATCTGCAATGGGCAGGTGAAGACAAACCACGTGTGGAATGTACCCTTTGGGTAAAACACCTGAACGGAAAATTCTTCTTGGACAAAATGGAAATAGCAAGGAAAGACCGCTTTGGGCAATTGCTGAAGCAATCCAAGCTGACCGATCTCTCTGCCATGACGATACCCAGTGCAATGGAGGCAATCGCTATGGTCAGCGATGCCCAAAAACAAAAAGCTGTTCAAAGCAGCAGGCGTTTCAAGTTGTAATAACGGATAAAACATTGAAGCATGAAAAATCCAAGAAAAAGGATAAGTGATTGGTTGGACAAGCTGGATGGGCAGTGGCAGGCGATGCCTGTTAAAAGGCAGAACCGCTATGCACTACTGTTCTTTGCGGGCTATGCGCTATTGTCCATTATCGTGATAACCGAAGTCTGTTATGAGGTGGGCAAACCCAATAATGGAATGACGATAGAACATATCGAAAATCCGGTTATCCAACAAAGAAAGTCCCCGGTTATACCGCAGGACAGCATTTCAGAAATCATTAAAAACAAATTATATGAAAGATAACAAAAACAAGAGAGCGAGTTTTCTGGTCGAAAGTGACGGGCAGAAAACCGGAACGGAGGCACCGAATGACGGTGCGCAGCATAAGGCAGAAAGGCTGAAAAAGCCTATCATTTTTGTCCTTATGGGCGTGGTATTTCTCGGCTGTATGTATTTAATCTTCAAACCCTCATCCGATGAAAACGAAGTCGAAGATTTTGGTCTGAACGATGTCGTACCACAGGCAACCGATGCAGGGCTTCAGTCCGACAAGCAAAAGGCATACGAGCAAGAGATGATGAAGCAGAAAATAGAAGAAAAACGCAGCTCCCTAATGTCCTTGTCGGACTACTGGAATACGGAAGATACTGCCAATAAAGAAATAGGACAAACGGAAGAAGACAATGGGGATGATTACGAAGGCGGTTCACGCAAAGGGGGCAATCCGGCATTGAACAGTTATCGCAATGCGCAAAGTACCCTGACTTCATTCTACGATAACAGCGACTATGAAACCCAGGAACTCCGCAAACAAGTCGAGGAACTCAAAGAGCAACTGGCAGAAAAGGATGTCCCGCCAAATACGACCGTTGAGGATCAGTTGGCATTGATGGAGAAATCCTATGAAATGGCATCACGTTATATTCCATCCAGCCAAACGCAGACGGGTGAAGCGGACATGCAGGTTTCGGCAAAGGGCAACCAAAGGGAATACTTTGTGGCATTCACACCTGCAAGGAAAAATGCCGTGTCTTCCCTCTATCGGGAGCCATCGGACAGTGCTTTCCTTGCAAACTGGAGCGAAACCCGCAACAGGGGATTTTATACGGCCGGTGTTTCGCAGCAGGTAATACAGCCCAAAAACAGCATTCGTGCGGTGGTACAGGAAACACAGACCGTAACGGGTGAAAGCGGGGTGCGTTTGCGTTTACAGGAAACGGCACAAACACCCAACCATACCATTCCGGCAGGAACGGTAGTAATGGCAAATGCCAAGTTTGCAAGCGGCAGGCTGCAACTAAGGGTAACATCCATCGAACTGGAAGGCAATATTATCCCTGTGGATATATCGGTGTACGATCTGGACGGACAGCAAGGGCTGTACGTGCCATACTCGCCTGAAATGAACGCCCTTACTGAAATGGCCGGCAATATGAGCCAGACTTCCGGAACAAGCGTAATGCTCACGCAATCAGCAGGACAACAGGTTGCCGCAGACCTTAGCCGTGGAGTGGTACAGGGTATTTCGGGCTACTTCTCCAAGAAAGTAAGGACACCGAAAGTTACCGTCAAAGCCGGTCACAGGCTGCTCCTTGTTTCGAAAAATTAATTGTTCAATACTGAAAAAAGAATCAAAAATGAAAACAATATTTAAAATCCTATTGGCAATGGTTGGTTTAATGGCCCTCCACGCCAACACCTATGCGCAACAGCTTGCGTCCCATACTACCAAACTGAATATGGGCAAAATAGTGCCTTATGAAATGCAGGTAACGTATAACAAAACCTCGCACCTGATATTTCCGTCCGCCATCCGCTACGTGGATCTGGGCAGTGAGTACCTGATTGCGGGTAAGGCAGAAGACGCAGAAAATGTACTGCGCATCAAAGCTACCGTGAAGGACTTTGAGGGAGAAACCAATTTTTCGGTGATTACCGATGACGGCAGGTTTTACAACTTCAATGTGTATTACAGTGCCCATCCCAATTCGATGAACTATGACCTGCTCAATATGCAAAAGGCGTTGGACAGGGAAAACGGTAACGATGTGTTATTTGAGGAACTGGGGAGCAGTTCACCGTCATTGGCAGGATTGCTTATGGAAACCATCTACAAAAGGAATAAAAGGTATATCAAACATATCGGGGCAAAAAGCTACGGGATCCAATTCCTGCTCAAAGGTATCTATGTCCACAATGGCAAATTCTATTTCCATACCGAAGTAAGGAATAAGGGAAATGTCCCTTTCCAAATCGACTTTGTGAATTTCAAGGTCGTGGACAAAAAAGTGGCCAAACGTACCGTGGTGCAGGAAAAACCAATGACCCTGTTGCGCATGTACAAACCGCTCACCGGAATTGAGGGGAATACCACCGACCAGAACGTGTTCCTGCTCGATCAGTTTACCATGACTGATGACAAGATGCTCGTTATCGAAATCTTTGAGAAAAATGGTGGCAGACAGCAAATATTGCAGGTGGAAAACTCGGACCTGGTTCATGCCAGACCAATAACGGAGATGCACCTAAAGATTAATTAACCTAAAAGGAAACGACAATGATAAAATACATTTTTGCCGTAATACTTGCCATGTTAAGTATGACGGCACTACAGGCGCAACGTATGCTTCCGGGACAAAAAGGGCTGGAAATAAATGCAGGTATGTTGTCCAGAGAAGTCAGCGACAATTATTACCTGAACCTGACCCTTACCGTAAATGGGAAGAACGGTAATTACTGGATATGGGCAGCGGAATATACCCATCAATTTACCGATTACAGGGAGTTGGAAATACCATTGGAAGCTTATACGGGTGAAGTGGGGTACAGTCTTCAGTTGTTGGGCGATGCGCGAAAGACCACTACTTTAAATGCAGGGGTTACCGCCCTTGCCGGTTACGAAACCATTAACCGTAGTGAGGCCATCTTGTATGATGGAGCAACCATCCTGAACGAAGATAATTTCATTTACGGCATAGGTGGTCAGCTTTCATTGGAAACCTACCTGTCCGACCGGGTTGTGCTGCTTTTGAAAGGACGTACCAAAGTGTTTTGGGGTACGGATTTAAAACAGTTCCGTCCATCGGCAGGGATCGGATTAAGATTTAATTTTTAAAAAGAACAACAATGAAACGATTATTAAATAGAAGCAGACTGATATGGTTGGTTATCCTGGCTTTTACAAGTGCGGTGGTATTATCCTCTTGTGATAAGGAAGAACTGGAAATACAACAGAACTACCCGTTTGAGGTCAGGGTGATGCCCGTTCCCGGAGAGGTAGCCAGTGGTCAGACCGTTGAAATAAGGATTACGATAGAGCGGAACGGGAATTTCAACGATACGGAATACTATATCCGTTATTTCCAGTTTGACGGTCAAGGTACATTACAGTATTTCAGTGAACCACCATACCTGCCCAATGACCTTTATCAGTTACCGGCTACACAGTTCAGGATGTATTATACTTCACAGGCCACCGTAACGCAGTCGTTTGACGTATGGGTTTCGGATAACTTCGGAAATGAACGGCAAGTGAGTTTTCAGTTTAACAGTGCGGATTGATGGTTAAAAATCCTGTCCTGTGGGGCAGGATTTTTTAATTCAGCCAATGTTGTATTTCATTGTAGAACAAAAAAATACATTTCGTAAATTTAAAGCTTTGAAATGTAGCACGCTATCGTCATGATGTCATCGTTGGTCATAGGTGTCATATTTTTGGTTTTGGGCTTGGGCCTGCGTTATTGGATTAACCGCCGGAAGTTTTACAGGAGGAGCTCCACCGGTGCCGAGGGCTTTTCAAGCTATGAAAAATCGGTTGCCACCAGGTTTTTGGAACGGATCGGCAAATGGGTAGCCTACGCCCTGATTATTTTCGGGCTATTGTCGTTGTGGGTATATTCCAGGGAGAAAAAGGAAGTGGCATCCCAAAATACGGAGGTGCAAAATCCAAGATAGAGAAATCTAATATATATTTATTCCATATCAATTGTAGGAAAAGAAATAGCGAAGACAATAACCAATACAAAATGTAAAGTATGCAGGATTTTAAAGACCAACATTCGCAATGAAAATAATCTATGTTTGACCAGTTTAAAAATAAACTTCCATTTGACGAAAAACATTGGAATGACTATGTGGGTTATTTCAAACGAATTCAGGTTCCTTCCAAAACCACGCTCTTACAAGAAGGAAAAATTTCAAAAAAAGTATTTTTCATTGAAAAAGGTTGTATCCGTGTATGGTTTAACAATAACGGAAATGATGTGACCTTTCAATTCTTTTTGGAAGGCGACCGAGTGTCTTCCACAGAAAGTTTTAAAAAAAATATTCCAAGTATTGTTACGATAGAAACCATAGAACCCTGCACCTTATGGGTGATTGGCAAAAAGGATATGGACAAGATGGTGAGTGAAGCCTTTGAAATTCCCGAAGTCAGAGAAAAATTGATCGATAGTTTATTTGACCGCAACATTCATTATATGAAACATTGTCTTTCATTCATAAAAGATACGCCACAACAACGTTATCTTAATTTGATTCAAGAAAAGCCACAGATCGTTCAACGCATTCCCCAACATTACATTGCTTCTTATTTGGGCATCACTACGGTTCATTTGAGCCGAATAAAAAGTAAATTGGCAAGAGAAAAAAAGTAGCCCTCATTCGATAACAAATGTTATCGTCTTGCAGATAACCGCCCCATAATTTTGCCTTGTTAGTTAAAGAAAAGGCAAAATGAAAATTCAAAAGACAGTTTATTGGATTGCAACAGGTTTATTCTCTATTTGGATGTTGACAAACGCTTATGCGTATTTAACTTCCGAAGAAGCAAAACGGCTTTGTGCCCACTTTGGTTTTCCCGGTTATTTCAGAGTGGAGCTGGCTTTTACCAAAATTATCGGCGTAATCGTTTTATTGCTTCCCTTCATAAGAGGAAGAATAAAAGAATGGGCATATTCAGGATTTACAATCACTGTGATTTCAGGGTTTATTGCCCACGTTTGCTCTGGCGATAGTTTTCGGTCATCAGCATCGGCTTTGGTAGCATTGGCCATCTTATTGACTTCTTATTTCAGTTATCACAATTTAAAAAACATACCAAAATGAAAGCAGCAGTAATGTTCCAAAGGGGCGAAATGCCCCGATACACAGAAGATTTCCCCGAACCCATCGTTAATAGGGAAGATGAAATTTTAATTTCAGTAAAAGCCGCAGCCATTAAGCATTTGGACAGATCAAGGGCAAGCGGTAAACATTATTCCACAAAAGGGGACATACATCAGGCAAAAGCAATTGGCGGTGACGGTGTAGGATTCTTAGCAGACGGAACAAAGGTATTTGCATTAGGTGTAAGTGGAATGATTGCAGAAAAAGCAATTATTGAAATAGGGAAAATGATAAAACTACCTGAAGGCATAGATGACGCAGCCGCAGCCGCATTACCAAATGCGGTAGCAGGTTCGGCAATGGCACTCCGTTTCAGGGCTGCCATGAAAGCAGGTGAAACCGTATTGATAAACGGGGCAACAGGATTTACAGGAAGTGTAGCCGTTCAAATTGCCAAACATTATGGAGCAGGAAAAATTATCGTTACAGGCAGAAATGAACAAAGGTTGCAATCATTGCTGGCATTGGGTGCTGACGAAATTATTCCCATAAAACAGGATGATGAAAGTTTCCTTTCACAAATACAACATCTACACAACAACAAACCCATTGACATTATTATCGATTACTTGTGGGGCCATACCGCAGAACTTATTTTGGAGGCATTAAAAGGCAATGGTGCATTTACACACAAGACACGCTTTGTTTCTATTGGCTCTGTAACGGGCGACACAATTCAACTTTCATCTGAAATTTTAAGAAGTGTTGATTTACAGTTGTCTGGTTCAGGTTTGGGCAGTTGGACCAAAGAAGAAATGCAAAAGCTATTCAAGGAAATTATTCCCGAAATGTTTCAACTTGCTGCCGACAACAAACTAAAAGCAGAAACTGAAACAATACAACTGAAAGACATTGAAAAGCTTTGGGACTTAAAAGTATCGGACGGAAAAAGGATTGTTGTAACAATATAAAAAGCAGCCAGTTAAATAGTATTGATAATAACGGGTAAAGTGAGTAACATTAGTGGCTTTTATACCAAACCTTGCCTTTCAAAGCCAAACACTCCCCTAATAGCAAAACACTCCAAACCCTTTCCTAATTTTCGTTCCTGACACGAAAAAAGAGGAAAGGATTATGGAAGTAATAGCAATACCCAAGTCGGTTCTCAAAGAACTGAACACAGAACTGGACGAACTCTTAAGGCTTACCACCGATGCAAGCGAAACCTATACATCCATCTTCAACGAAGAAAGATGGCTCGACAATCAAGAAGTGTGCCTGATGCTCGGTATCAGCAAACGCACATTGCAGTCTTATAAAAACAAAGGACTTTTGCCTTATTCCAAACTAAACCGAAAAAACTATTACAAATTTTCGGATGTGCAGCATTTACTTGCTTCGGATACCCATCCCCAAAACAAATGAGTATGGAATTTTTTGATAACGATGCCGAAGAAATAGCTTACTACAAAAAGAAGCTCGATGAACTCCGTACCTGGATAGAATTGATACTGGAGCATTTCCGTCCCGTAATGAACGGTGAGATTTACCTATCAGGAGAAGAAGTGTGCAGGCTGTTACATATCTCCAAACGCACCCTGCAACAATATCGGGACGATAACATCCTGCCCTATGTGCAGATTGGTGGCAAAATCATCTTCCGGCAATCGGACATACTGCATGTATTGGAAGATAATTATGTAGCCAGGTCACAAGAACAAAGGACAAATGAGTGATTGTGTAAGATGATTAACATCGCTATCTTTGTACCTGAAAATATTAGAAAAACTTAAAGTGTTTTTGCTTTAAGTCTCGATACTAAAAACTGGTAATTTTTAAGACAACGAGACAGATAGGTAAGAACGCTCATGCCATAGGCGTGGGCGCTCGCTTATTCGTTGTCGGGCATACCAGTGCCTTAGTATCGGTAAGTGTGGTTGCCTGCGCTCTTTTTTTGTGCAGGGTTCCACCACTAACAATAAAATGAGGTACTATGGAAACGGTAATCGGCCCTACACAAATCGACATCGCATTTATCAATGACGAAAGTCCGCTTTTGGATCTGACCTGCAACGCCCTCCTCGCTTCAGGAATTGATGTTCTGTTCCGCTCAGGGAATATAGAGGACGGACTATCCCGATTGTCGGCATTAACGGAACTTCCCCAAGTTTGTGTTGTTGACCTTGATTTTGATGACATCGACGTGTTGCATCAGCTTCAAGAATTGAAGGCAAAATATTCAAGCATCCACCTTATTGCCCATAGCGATAATAATTCGGAAAAAACTGCAAAATCTCTTTTAAAAATGGGTTTTGACGGTTATCTCCTTGTCGGCAGCGATGCGGACGATTTCAGAAAAGCTATTGAGGGAGCTTGCAACGGCAAAAAATACTTTAGTATGGGGCTGCTTTTGGCGAAGTAACGTAAGTTGGTTTGTCAATGATTTTAATTTCGTTGGCAAGGTTTCCCCCTTTTTAGTATTCGTCCGGATTGTATGCAATAGTCGCTTTTATTTTGTCTGTCTGCGTTGAAACTAAATGCTAACGAAGCTGAATAAGAACTACCAAAAAGTATGATTTTTTAGTTCGTATTCGTGGTAAATGTCTTTGTTAGGTCAGGATTTTTTCATTCCGTCATTTTGTTAATCTGTTTGATTTCTAATTGAAACTCTCTCGATATGCCGATGGCGATAGATTTGTTTTAGCCTTAAATAGTTTGCTGAATGATTGTGAATGTTCAAAACCTAATTCATAGGCGATTTCGCTAATTGAAAGATCAGATGTAGATAGTCTTTCTTTCGCTTTTTCTATCAATTTATGGTGGATGTGTTGCTGTGTGCTTTGTCCTGTTAGAACTCTCAATAAACTTCCTAAATAACTTGGTGAAACGTTTAGTTGTTTAGCAATGAACTGAACTGTCGGCAAACCTTTTGAAATTAAATCATCGTTATTGAAATAATCTGTCAATAATTTTTCCAAACGTTCCAAAATTTGATGATTGGCTTTTTCTCTTGTGATGAATTGCCGATTATAGAACCTTTCTGAATAACTAAGTAATGTTTCGATTTGGGAGATGATGATTTGCTTGCTGAATTTGTCAATATTGGAATGATACTCTTTTTGAATATTCTCTATTATTCCGTTCATTGTATTTTCTTCTTTTTCTGAAAGGAACAGGGCTTCATTTACTGAATACTTAAAAAATTCAAACTGCTTAATGGTTTTTGCGAGTGTTGTATTCCACAAAAAATCAGGATGGATAAGTAAAACCCATCCTGACTGATTTGAATAATCATTGGCTTCAACGTTGAATACTTGATTTGGAGAAATGAAAAACATTACACCTGAACCAAAATCATATTCCTGTTGTCCGTATTTGAGCTTGCCTTTTAACCCTCGTTTAATTGAAATGGAATAGCAATCTAATACCAAACTTGAGTCTTCAGAATGCTTTGCATTTCCAACGCTAACAACACTTATCAGTGGATGCTCCGGTTGGGGCAAGCCACGTAATTCGTGGTATGCACTAATTGATTTAATTCGATATGGTTTTCCGTTTGTCACATTTTTAAAGATAACTATTGTTTATTATATGCTTCGGCAAATTCTACCGCAAATTCTTTCATTTTCGCTTGTCCTAAAGTCGGTTTGTTTTGATAATAATTCTCATAGAATTTTCCGCTGTGAATGCTGGCATTCATCTCCGTGAAGTTTTGAGCAAAACTTTTCTGCATTCCAAATGATATTAAAGCATTTAACTGTTGCTCGTCACTGATTAATTCCCATTTCAAATCAGGTTTTCCAATAGCCGTTCCTAAAATGCCTGCCAATTCATTGCATTTTATTTCTTCGCTAGCCACATAGAGTACTTTTCTGTCCGTGGTGTCAGATTCCAATTCCTCAACTATCGTATCAGCAATATCAAGATTGGAAACCCATAATACGATATCGTCGCCACCGTAATTGGCAGAAATTGTGCCGTAGTGCTTTATGCCCGGTATATAATTAAACAATCCTTTGTAAAATCCCGCAGGGCGGATAAATGATATGCCGATATCCGATGGCAATTTTTTCAAAATATTTTCCGCATTGTGATGAATGGCAATGAGTCCGTTGCCTTGTTTCATATCTGCACCAATACTGCTTAAATAAACCACCCTTTTAACACCTGACTTAATAATGGCTTCAAGATAATTATTGGCAAATATTTTAGCTTTTTCTGTTAGTTTACTCGCGTTATTTTCAGGGTCGGTAAAATTGATTTCTAAAGCTATCATACAATAAACGGCATCTGAACCTGAAAATGATGTTGTTAAAAAATCTACATCATCCATATTACCGATTGCCGGTTTTGCACCTAAAGATTCAATTTCTTTTTCTCGTTCGGGGTTACTGCTGATTACCGTTACAGAGTGGCCTTTTTTCACTAATTTTTGGGTTAAAGGCCTGCCGATATAACCCAATGAGCCTGTCAATACTATATTCATTTTTTTCTACTTTTTTGATGTTACAAAATTGCAGAGATGTTAATCAATGTATGTAGTCAAATCGGCTGATGTTGTAGTCAGAATGAAAGGTCTTCCTACCTGTTCATCTTTTTGGGTGGTGGGTGGGCTTGGTTTTATCTTCTGAACAACGTAAATATTAGGTATTGATTTACAATCTTTTATAAAAGTATATTTCCCTGTCATTTCGCCCATATATTAGACCCCTTTTTTATGTTAGCCGAGGTAATCAGTGGCTGGTTACATGGGGGATTGTGCCTAACGTCCTCATGAGCAGTAGCGGTTTTTATGTATTTACTATTCAGTTTAGCACAAAGATAGTTAAAAGAGATAATTTTGGGTTTGACACTTTCCCCGCTATTGCTTACACACATTGTGTGTGCCCAGCATGGGCATCTGGTATCGAAGATACCGAATTATTCAAGAGGGTAAAAGTCCCTTATGCGCAGAAATTAATGTCCCGAAGCATTAGCAAGTCGCAAGCTGTTGGGAATCTACCATATGGTCATCAAAAAATACCTACAGAACTATCTGGATGAATTTACTTATAAACACAACAGAAGATACTTTGGCGAAAAACTATTTGACAGACTGATTATCGCAGCAGTTTACCCATACGTGCAACATTGCGAATAGTCATACAATCTAATTAATCAACAAATTAATAAAATAGAATTTTGCTATGACAAACATTAAAACAAAATCCAACGTCAATTAGGCGAGGTTCTTTTGCTTCTTTTCTTTGGTCGCTATGTGGAAAGAAAAGAAGTACCTCCCATAGCAAAAATGGGATAACGAATATCCCATGCAAAAAATCCCGCAACCTGTTTGGTGAAATGTAAGGAAAGGTAATTGCTGTCGGGTTCATTTTGGCAAAGGGGTTGCACCCACTCAATGCAAAAAGACTGCCCCGACCATCGGGAGGGAGTGTCTTTTTGCCGCCCGCCCCAACGGTGTAGGGTCAGGCGACTTTTAGGGGGTGGGTGGTAAAATCTTTCAGGTTGTGGAAAAATCCCCTGTACGGTGTCAATCCGTTGCGGAACAATCCCCAAAGTAAAGAGCAACCCATTTGTGTCAATGAGGAATTGATAAATAAGTCCTGTTTTTCCAAGGCTTCGGCTAAACTGCAACTTGGTGTACCGTCCTGCTGTTCGGATTGCCTGAGCAGTTCGCCAAATTCTTCGGTAACAAATGGCAGGCTTGCCACCGTTTCGTACTTTTCGGATTGGGGTTGCTGTATTTCCCCAATAGTAGATAACAAGACTTGCCCTGTGTACTGGCTGTTGCCAAAGTCCAACCAATATTTGGGGCTGTCCCTGTAATTCCTGCGGTCACTTACTTCTTTCAGTATCTCGGCAACACCAAACCTTGCCTGTACATTATCCACGCAAGTAATGGTAAGGGTCGCCCTGGCTTCTTCGGGGACTTGCCCGAAATTGTCCTTTTCAAATTTTCGGGTTTCGGCTTTCCAGTTAGTCCCCGAAAAACGGTTGGCTCGGTTTATGAGTGCCACGGATTTGTACAATCCTGTTTCACATTCCGCAAAACGCTGTCTGCCCAAATTGGCACTGGTAATCCTATCATCATCCCAAAGGCGGACTTGCAATCCTGCGTGTCCCAATTCGATTAAACTATGGTTCATTTCCATTAAGGCGGTCAACACCTTTGAGCCTGTGCCACCCGCTCCGATAAGGTTTACCGAAATCGGGTTGGTAGGGCTTATGAGATAGTTGTCCGTAAAATGGACTGCTGTTTTTGCCGTATTCATCACAATAGATTTTTAAGGGTTTTGTTGTTCTTTTTCAATACCTCTTTGGGAAAAGGTTTATCTGTACCGACCAGTTCTTTCCATACATTTACACAATTCCCTTTTATGGGACTGTGGCTTCCCAATAAATGGCTGAAATAGCTGTTAAAAAAGTAGTCTTCCCAAGCAGTGGTAAATTCCTCGACCGAAGCCGAATTTTTGATGTCAATGTTTACCGTCCCCATACATACGTTGCCGTTCTCATTTACATTGAAAAACGGGGCATAATGCAAGGGGGTGTTTTCGGTGGGTCGCCTGTTGCCTTTCAGCGCAAATACGTAAAGGGTGCTTTTGCTTGCCAACCAAAGCATTGGGGGTATTTGTGCCTTCCCGTTGGGGATGCCCAGACCGTCCACAAAATACAGTTGCCTTTGCTGTGCTTTGGTGTACCAAAGTACCGTTCCTTTTTTGCTCGGATTGATATGCAGGATGTTGGTCGGTAAAATCCCCTTCGGCTTTAAAAAAGCTTTGTTCCTTTCTTCATTGGTCTGTAAGGACTTTGCCAATGCGTTGGCTTCCTTTACTGTCAATGGGTGCGCATTAATAGGGTTGCCGTCTTTGTCCATATCGAAATGTTCCACGTACATATCGGTTTCCGCTGCTTTTGTCTTATAGAATACCAAAGCGGATTTTGGATGATACAATGTGCCGAAATTCTCGGTTATGTCGTTTATATTGTTCATTATTCTTCTGTTTTATATTCATATAATAAACCGCCCAAATCCTCCAACAGAGCAAACAAACGGTTCTCAAAATCAAGATTGTTTGCAGTTATCTCGTTTCCGTCAAAGCGTTTGAAAATGGTCGGTTCTTCGATTGCCCCGTACTCGTTAAACTCGTTGTTGATACAGTCCACAAGGCTTTCGTACAACCAACCTTTGGTGTCCGACACGAATGAAATGTACTTTTCCATTCCGATAATTTCATGGTCATAATCATCCGTATCGGGGTCTTGTTCAGGTGCATTTCGGAACACGCTCGCAGTTGGATATTCATTGTAAAGAACAAAGGCATTGCAAGCCATTTTATGGCATTCCATATCAAAGTCATCACGAATTTTAAAACCTTTTAAGCGTTGTTCAAATAGCTGTAAATTGATAAGGTTGTACAGTTTCTGTTCAATCCTGTCGCCAATAGTTTCGGCTTTCCTCAATTCACCTTTATAAAATTCGGTTTCGTCCGTATGGTCATCGTATTCCACCCATTCGGTAAACATTTCATATTGCCAATATAAATAGGTGCTTTCCTGCCTGTAATACGGAATGTCCGCAATATGGTACAAATAACTGCAAACCGATAGGAGTAGCTGTGCAGTCCGTTTCCGTTTTTTATCGTGCAACATTCTGAATAGTGGCACAACGGGAATATAGAAAAGGGTCGTGCCTGTGTCGTATCGCTGCTCACTTATCAAAAATGTTTTCCTGCTGTCCTGTGCCAAACGTAAATCGTCCCAATTTGCTACGTTGCGTTTTAACTTTGTTTCCAAATCCCACGTTGCCAGTACCATATTGTAGGGGAAACCATATTCGTTGGTTTGCATGGGTTCAATACGGTAATGTTCGGCAAGACTGGAAAGGGACTTATAAAAATCCCTCTCCGTTTTTGCTGTTTCCTTACAAGCCTGTACAGATTGTACCATTTTCAGTTTAGGCAGAAACGTACATTTCAAAAAACCATTGGTAGCATGGCTATCGGCACGGTTTTCCGCTTGTCTTTCTGTATTTCGTTTGTGTCTTTTGGCCTTTGCATCCATTGTGCAAACTCGCCCAACTGTCGGTGCAGTTTCAGTTGCCGTTGCTGTTCGGGAAAGCTGATAATTCCCGATATGATGTTGCGTTGCATAATTCATTCTTTTGATTTTTAGTTTAACCTTTCGTACCCATTACGCTTTCAAATCTGTACTCGACCGCATCGTCCTTGATTTGTGGGGCAGATACTTTTGCAGTTGTCAAAATCGGATACATATTGGCGTAATAATTCGTCACCGCTTCCACGCTCCAACGTGCTTCAGGGTCAGTCAATCTGATGTCCTGTCCTTTATCTTTGAGTATAAACACTCGCTCTAATTGCGTTGCTAATAACATAGTTCCTTATTTTAGGGTTATACATTTTGTTCCTGTTCTGCCCCGAAAAGGTCGGGTGCAAATTTTTCGGACAATTCCTTTTTGCGTTTGCGTATCTCGTCCGCTTTTTCGGGAAACTCCGCTATATCGGGTACTTTTATCCACGCTTCACGGAATTTGCCTGATGCCTCCAGTTCGTCCACCTTTGCCATACTGTCCTTGTATTTCTTGTCTTTGGCTTCTTTTTCCTTTTTGGCTTTCTCGGCTTTCTCTTTCTCCATAGCCGATTGTTTTTTGGCTTCCTCGACTTGTTTTAGGAATTTTTCCATATCAACCATGACCCCCGAAACGGTTTGGATAGGTGCGATTATCTGCTCAAAAAATCCCTCGTCAAACTCCTGCGGTGTGGCGTTAAAGGTCAATGGGGGAATGAGGTTTTTGGCACTATCCCCACATTGTTCGTTATGGAGTAGTACCGATACGATAAGATTATTTTCTGCTCCTTTGGAAATGTTCAGTTGCAATACTCCTGTAAAGTCCAACTGCTGTATCTGATTGAAAAAATTTGTATTCATTGTTCTGAAATTTTTATGTATTGTTCCTTGTATTGAATGTTATGAATGTGATTTTTCAGAGGTAAAAACCCCATTTACATAATAGCCGTATGACTGTTCCCAAAGCCGTATTAAGCCGTCCGTATCTACATAGAAATACTCTGTACGATTGCAGTAAATAATATGTATGCTTTCGTCTTTGTACTCCCTGTCAAGACTCTGTGCTTTAGCCAAACTTTTGGCTTCCTCTATTGATTTTGCTTTCATAATCCCTGTTTTTAACAGGCTACCACCGATGAAGGCGGTAGCCTGTGGTTGTTTAATTAAGGTTTAGGATTTCCGCACCGTCCTTTGCAAAAGCATTACAGTATTCAAATGCCTTTTGAGATTTGAGTTGGGCAGTACCACCCATTACGATACTCTGCAACTTGGCTTCGTCATCCCTGTAATTGCGTACATTCTGAAAGTAGCCCGTAACAGCGTTGTATGCCCCGAACAATGTGCCTTTGGTGGTGTCCATTTGTTGGGTATCGCTTACCATTGCGTAAGCAAAGGCATCATCAATGGTGTTTTTGAACACCGTGGACAGTTCATCTTCCGCACCTTTTTTGATATGCTCCAATGTTTCCTTGTTCGGGCAAAGAGCCAATTGGATGAGCTTTCTGACCTCTCGGTCTGTTACCCTTATTTTTGCCCACTCGTTGAAAATGCCTTCCAATTGAGTTGTCAAGGTATTCGCTAATCCCATAATCTTGTGGGCATTCTCGATACGCTGTTTTGCACCCGAAGTGTGTTTGATACGCACTACGTTGGTCATATTCCGCAATGAGGCGTTAAGGGTGTTTTGGCAAACGATACGGATAGGTGTAAACGCTGCGGTAATACTTCCGCTACCATCGTGGCTTGTGGTCAAGAAAATGTACTTTTCCGTTACATCATCGCCATTGCCCACACGGATATAACCGGGCAGTTTAGCCGTAATGAAAATACGTTCCCCATTGCCCAATGCCCCTGCGGTTTCGTATAGGATGCCCTCGCCACCGCCTACAATACTGTCAAAGAAATTGAATGCTTCACGGTTCTGTACGATATGGTAATCCTTACCGACCACGCCCAATACGGCATTGTTATCGGTACGGATATTGGCAAAATAGTAGGGTACTTCCAGTTCGTTGCTCCCTATCTCTATACCCTGTTCAGTTTCGATAATCCCTGAGCCTTTGGTAAACAGCGGGGATTTGACTACTTCATAATCCAATCCTGCGTATTTGATAGCTTCCTCACTTGTCGGGTATTGTTCCACAATTTGACCCAGACCATGCCATGCCTTTTGCTGTACTGAAAAGAAACTGTACTTTCCTGTTCTCTCGTTGAAATTGATGTTATGTGCCATGATTTTGAAATTTTAGAATGTTTGAAAAAGATTGAATGTTTGCTGTTAAAATGGGAGGTCGTCCTCTGTTTCCTGTTTGGTGTTGTTGCTTTCAGATTGTGCAGTAGCCTGTACGGTTGCTGCTTTCCTGCTACCTCCGTGCAATTTGATTTGTGAGGTATGGAAATTCAGTCCTGCGTGTGCCTTGCCGTCCATATCCGTCCACGCCCTTACACTTACCCTACCTGTGAGTTCTACCAAAGAGCCTTTTGTAAGTATCTTGGCTACGTTCGGGGTTATCCAATAAGAGCAATCGAAAAAGGCGGTTTGCTCTACCCGTTCGCCCTGTTTGGTTTGATAGCTGTCGTTTACCGCTACCGAAAAGTTTACTACCTGTCTGTTGTCGTCAAGGGTCTTTACTTCCGCATCCCTTGTCAGTCTTCCTGTGATGTTCATGATTTTTGAATTTTTAGAGATTGATTTTGATTTGTTTTTTTGTTTGATTTATTCGGTAATGAGAGGAGGTGCTGTTTCGTTTCATTACCATTTCCAATGCTTATAATCTTCATATCTGACATTTTTTTTATTCGTTTAAAGAGCCGGAGTATGCTATGTTTCGTTTCACGAGCATAAAAGGTCCGTGTGTAGCAGCACCAAGGTTTTGGAGGGAAATACTACCCAACGGGTGGAGATTTTTTTCCAAACTTGTCCTGACCTTGGGGATGCGTTAAGGACACGGTAATACCTTTGCTCTTGAAATGGAACAATAAAGCATACTGGCTCTTTGGATAAAAAAGGTGTGGAAGCCGGGAAGATGGCATTGGGAAATGGTCCGGGATGAATTGAAATAACACTTCCAATTCACAGAATTTTTTAAATCCTTTTTTAGTTGTGTGGCTGTGAAGGCCACACCCACCTACAGAGGTTTGAAAAATTGTTATGCAAGGGAAAGCCGCAGGGGCAACATTTTTCAATCTTCTGTCCGGGAAATAGCCATAAGCTCTTTTACAGCGGAGGGATCGGATCGGAAGGTAAATGTGCTTTGGCTATATGAAGTATGGGAAATAAAAAAGCAGGATCATAAAAATCCTGCTCTATAATTGTTGGAAAGGAATGAATCTGATTAAACTGCAATTTTTTCTTCCATCGCACTAAAGGAAACTTCCATTGCCTTTAAATTTCTGGCAACAATATCCATGTCCATACCAACTTTCTCATTGAGTATTTTGGCATAGATCTGAGTGGTGGTAATGTTCGTATGCCCCATCATTTTTTGTACACTTTCAAGTGAGGCACCAGCCGTAAGTACCATTGTAGCAAACGTATGGCGTGCCGTGTGGAAGGTTACCTTTTGCTCGGCAGTAATCTCTGCAATTGCCATAATCCTGGTGATATGGTTGTTGCAGGTTGCATTGGATGGAACCGGAAAAACAAATTCGTTCCTTGTTGTACCGAAATACTTCTCAATGATTTTCTTGGGTATTTCCAATAAACGGACGTTGGACGAAACATCGGTTTTCTTTCTCCGGCTGATAACCCACTGATGGCCGTCAAAGAAATTCTGAATATTGTTCCGCTTCAGTTTTTTGATGTCCGCATAGGACAAGCCCGTAAAACAACTGAAAACAAAGAGGTCTCGGACAAGTTCGTACCTTTTCTTCGGAAGTTGGCAAAGCATAATTTTCTCAACATCTCCTTTCAATAGGAAACCCCTGTCAGCCTCCTTCATGGTGATTTCGTAGTCCTCAAAAGGATTATTGCGGATCATGCCCTTTTTAATGGCCAGCTCCACTATGCGTAAAACGGGCATGGTGTAAACCCAAACCGTGTTATGGGTACATTCCTTGTCCACACGCAGGTAGAAATCAAATTCACGGATAAAATCGGAAGTAAGTTCCTTGAAAGCCATGTCTTCCCTTAAATATCGTAGCTTGATAAACTCTGCAAGGTGGTTGTACACTATTTTATATTTGTTGTGGGTGCTTTGGGAACGCTCCCTTTTAGCTACCATTTTTGCAAAATCGTCATTGTGTGCCTGGAATACCTTTAGAATGGCATCTTCCATAATACCCACACCCAAAAAAGAAAGTTTCAATTTTTGCGGGGTGACAAAACCATCGTATTTGAGCAATTCCTCATAATGCTTGTCGATCCGTAACCGGATATTATCCAATTTTGTATTAGTGCTTAATGCCTGTTTGCTTTTCCCGGGAACCCTTCCATGTTTCAAATCCCAATTACTGGGGGTAATTTCCAGCTTTGTACTGAATGATGCGGCTTTTCCATCAATAGTGATACGCCCCATAATGGCAACTGTGCCATTCTTCTTCGGCTCGTTTTTCTTTAAGTAGAAAAGGAGCTTAAACGTTGACCTTTTCGTCTGTTCCATAACTCAATCTTTTATGTTTAAAATTAATTTACATTGAGTTACAGGGAAAGATGAAAAGGAATGCAAAAGACTGAAATATAAGTAATTATGCTTCATGCGATAGATTGGTTACCAGTAACGATTTAGTAACCTAACCTTGTCATTTTAAGCCCAAAACTTAAAGTACAGTGACCTCCAATTTTAGCCCTACATTTTATAAACCACTGTATATGAACGGACTTCGCCGTTTTGCTTACCTTTGCTTTTTTCTAATATTTTTTTTTAAAAAAATTAAAGAATTTCAAACTTGATAAAATTTAGAAGCGAATATTCATATAAAAGAAGTAATACATTCAAACCATTTAAAAATATACATTATGAATGCATAATTAAAGTAGATGATAAATACCTGAGTATAGCGGCAGCTTCGATCTTAGCAAAAACTCATCGTGATGAATATATGGAGAAAATCCATGAAGAATTCCCGATGTATAACTCTGGAAAAAAAACAAAGGCTATCCTACTAAAGAACATCGTGAAGCCATCAGGAAATATGGAATAACAAAATACCACCGAAAAAGTTTTAGACTTCTTCCTGAACAACTTGAACTTAAATTGTAGAAAAATCTGCTTCAAACAGCTCCTTAAAATGCAAGAAGAAACGTTGCTTCACCTCTTCCATATTAACTGTAGTCTTTCCCAATTCGACATTTAAAGAAGTAACGGCCTTTTCTTTGATTCCACAGGGAACAATATTATCAAAATAGCCTAAATCGGCATTTACATTTAAAGCCAAACCGTGCATGGTTACCCATCTACTGGCGCGAACGCCCATTGCACAGATTTTCCTGGCAAATGGTGTTCCTACATCAAGCCAAACTCCGGTTTCACCTTTACTGCGCTCGGCAACAAGACCATAATCTTTTAAAACAAGAATTACCGCTTCTTCTAAAAGCCTTAAATATTTATGAATATCGGTAAAGAAATTATCTAAGTCTAAAATAGGGTAAATGACCATCTGCCCTGGGCCATGATATGTAATATCTCCGCCTCTATTAATTTTATAGAATTTGGCACCTTTTTCTTCAAGCTGATTTTCATTGATTAAAAGGTTAGAAATATCACCACTTTTCCCTAAAGTGTACACATGTGGATGTTCTACTGAAAGTAGATAATTGGGAGTTTCAATTTGTGTATTTTCTCTCCGGTTCTTTACTTTTAAATCCAGAATCTCTTTAAAAAGCCGTTCCTGTTCGTCCCAGGTTTCTTTATAATCTTTAAATCCTAATTCCTTTACCTCTATCCTCTTATTTTGCACCTGTAACATCATTTATTAGGGTTATTCAAAATTATAAGTGCTGCTATTACTCCGGGAATCCAGCCAAGCAACGTAAGAATAAGCACAATTATTATGGAGCCACAACCTTTGTCGAACACCGCTAAAGGCGGAAAAATAATCGACAAAATAACACGCCAAATACTCATAATTTCGATATTATCTAAAACCAAAAACAAAGATAGAATTTCTAATCTATATTCGCTGCTAATCTTAAGTATAACATTGGTTGGTACTCTGATTGTCATTATATTTGCAGCTGCTATCCTAAAACAGGAAGCCACTAAATTTTAAAATTACACCATGCAGCTATCTGAACAGGAAATTGTAAGAAGAGAAAAACTGGCTACATTAAGAGAGAAGGGAATTAACCCCTATCCGGCCGATTTATTTCCATTAGATCACACATCTGCCGATATTAAGGCAAATTTCGAAGAGGGTAAAAAAGTTGTAATCGCGGGTAGATTAATGTCTCGTAGAATTCAGGGAAAAGCATCTTTTGCTGAACTTCAGGATTCCAAAGGAAAGATTCAGGTTTACTTTAATCGCGATGAGATTTGTACTGGCGAAGATAAATCAAAATACAACGATATTTATAAAAAGCTGCTTGATATTGGTGATTTTATAGGTATAGAAGGTGAATTATTTAAAACCCAGGTAGGCGAAATGACCGTTATGGTGAAAGATTTTAGCCTATTAAGCAAATCTATTCGACCGCTACCATTACCAAAGACCGACAAGGAAGGAAATACTTATGACGGATTTACAGATCCTGAGCATCGCTATCGCCAACGCTATGCCGATCTTGCCGTTAACCCAAAAGTGAAAGAAATTTTCGTAAAACGTACTAAACTCTTTAGTGCGATGCGTAATTTCTTTAATGAGGCAGGGTATTTTGAAGTAGAAACACCTATTCTTCAATCTATCCCAGGTGGTGCAGCTGCACGCCCATTCATCACACATCACAATGCATTAGATATTCCTTTATATTTAAGAATCGCAAACGAGCTTTACTTAAAAAGACTTATCGTAGGTGGTTTTGACGGAGTGTATGAATTCTCTAAAAACTTTAGAAATGAAGGAATGGATAGAACCCATAATCCTGAGTTTACCGCGATGGAGATCTATGTAGCTTATAAAGACTACAACTGGATGATGGAATTTACCGAAAAACTTCTTGAGCATTGCGCTATAGCAGTTAATGGCACTACAGAAGCTACCTTCGGAAAGCATAAAGTAGATTTTAAAGCGCCATATAAGCGGGTAACCATGACTGATGCGATTATTGAATTTACCGGATTTGATATTACCGGCAAATCTGAAGCTGAATTATTTGAAGCTGCAAAAGGTATGGGCATCGAGGTTGATGACACCATGGGTAAAGGAAAACTTATCGACGAGATTTTTGGTGAAAAATGTGAAGGCAACTATATCCAACCAACCTTTATTACCGATTACCCAAAAGAAATGAGTCCGCTTTGTAAGGAACATAGAGAGAATCCCGAACTAACAGAACGTTTTGAGCTTATGGTTTGTGGAAAGGAGATCGCTAATGCCTATTCAGAGCTTAATGATCCTATCGACCAACGTGAGCGTTTTGAAGAGCAATTACGATTAGCTGAAAAAGGTGACGATGAAGCAACCGAGTTTATCGATCAGGATTTCTTACGTGCTTTGGAATATGGGATGCCACCAACATCTGGACTAGGGATTGGGATGGATCGTTTAATTATGTTCCTTACCAATAACCAGTCTATTCAGGAAGTTTTGTTCTTTCCGCAGATGAAGCCAGAGAAAAAACAGGTAGAACTTACCGAGGAAGAAAAAGCGGTTTACCAATTATTGAAGGATGACGAAAACCATGATATGAACCTTATTAAAGAGAAATCTGGTTTAAGCAATAAAAAATGGGATAAAGCTTTAAAATCACTAAGAAAACATAAGATGATTGATGTTTTTAAAGAAGGCAACGAAATGAAAATAAGCGTCGCATAACCAATCATTCAACTGTAATAGTTTAAAAAGGTCACACTAAAAATGTGACCTTTTTTATTATCCTATTCTTAAAATATTCATTTTTATTAACTTCTTTTTAAACCTTTTAAAGGTTTTATAGTCAAATAACCGATTTTGGAGTACTATAGAATGTTTTTTTACAAAAAATTCAACCCAAATTCAGTTAAAAATCAATTACATCGAGGCAGGCTCACGAGATAATTATTAGAAAATTATTTTTTATTTCGGGGCGCCCCGCTGCTGATGGCTATTGGGACGGGGCCGAAGTATTTAATTTCGATTAACGAGTAAATAAACCTTATGACAAACAAACTACCAATCAGGATTTGTGCTGTGGGGCTTTCTTTTTTGATGGCGTCTTGTGCCGTTTTTCAGAAAAACAAGAAAAACCAACCTGCAAATGCTCAAAAAGAAGAATCTAAAGACGGATTAAAACCTTATGCCAAGGTCATCACCAAAGATGCAAAATCAGACGAAGGTCTTTTTACCGTTCACAAAGTAAAAGACAAATATTACTACGAAATCCCAGACAGTCTTTTTAACAGAGAGATGTTAACCGTAACCAGAATTGCAAAAACGGCTTCTGGCATTGGTTTTGGCGGCGGAAAACAAAACACTCAGGTGCACCGCTGGCAAAAGAAAGGTGACAAGGTGTTACTTAGAGTTGTTTCTCACGATATTTATGCTGCCGATTCGCTTCCTATCCATGAAGCTGTTATGAATTCTAATTTCGAGCCTATTCTTAGTTCTTTCGAAATTGAAACCGTAGGAAAAGATTCTATCAATAAATCTTATGTTATCGATGTTACCGATCTTTATAAAAAAGACGTTCAGGCATTAGGACTTGGTGAAAGATACCGTAAACAATACAAAGTTTCAAGACTAGATGATAGTCGTTCGCTTATCGATACGATTAGAAGTTACCCTGAAAACATCGAAATTCGACATATAAAAACATATAATGCTGGGGATCCGCCATCAAATTCTTCTACCGGGTCAATCTCTTTAGAGTTTAGCAACTCTATGATCCTTCTTCCAAAAGAACCGATGGAGCGTCGTTATTTCGACGAGCGTGTAGGATGGTTTACTACCAGCCAGACCGATTATGGTTTAGACGCTCAAAAAAGTAAAACGGTGGAATATCTTGACCGCTGGAGATTAGAGGTGAAAGATGAAGACATGGAAAAGTTTAAAAACGGTGAGTTAGTAGAACCTACTAAACAAATCGTTTATTATATCGACCGTGCCACACCAGCAAAATGGGTACCTTACATTAAGCAAGGGATCGAAGACTGGCAGGTAGCTTTTGAAAAAGCAGGATTTAAAAACGCGATTATCGCTAAAGAAGCGCCAACACCAGAGGAAGATCCAGATTGGAGCCCAGAAGATGTTCGATATTCTGTAGTTCGATATTTAGCCTCTCCTATTCCTAACGCCAATGGGCCTCACGTAAGTGATCCACGTTCAGGAGAAATCTTAGAGTCAGATATCAATTGGTACCACAATGTAATGACTTTACTACGTAACTGGTATTTTGTGCAGACTGCAGCTATTAATGAAGATGCTCGTGGCGTAGAATTTAAAGATGAAATCATGGGACGTTTAATTCGTTTTGTTTCATCTCATGAAGTTGGTCACACTTTGGGCCTTCCTCACAATATGGGTAGTAGCCCGGCTTATGCAGTAGAAGATTTACGCGATCCAGAATTTACTTCAAAATACGGTACAGCTCCATCAATTATGGACTATGCTCGTTTTAATTACGTAGCGCAACCCGGTGACGGCGATGTAGCATTAATGCCAAACATAGGACCTTACGATAAATACGCGATTATGTGGGGGTACAAACCCATCCCTGGTAAAGAAGGAAAAGAAGAAAAACCTGTTTTAGATGAATGGATTTTAGAGCATGCAGGTGATCCTTTATATCGCTTCGGAAGTCAGCAAAGTGGTGGTGTAATCGACCCTTCTTCACAAACTGAAGATCTTGGTGATGATGCCGTGCTCGCTAGTGAATACGGAATTAAAAACCTGAAGCGTATTGTACCAAAATTAATTGAATGGACCGCTGAAGATGGTAAAGACTACGAAGATCTGGATGATCTGTATGGTCAGATACTCGCTCAGCTTAATCGCTACATGGGGCATGTTGCCGCTAATATTGGAGGAGTTTACGAAAATTATAAAACCTACGACCAGGAAGGTGCCGTTTATACGCATGTCGCTAAAGAACAGCAGGAAAAAGCAATGGATTTCTTACAAGAGCAATTGTTCGAAACTCCAAATTGGTTAATCGATCAGGATATTTTCAATAAAATTGAATTCGACGGAAACATCGAAAGAATTAGAAGCATGCAAAGCAATACACTTTCTAATATCCTGGACTTCGGAAGAATGCAACGTTTACTAGAGAACGAAGAGATTAATGGGAAAGAGGCCTATACGCTTCTGGATATGATGGAGGAGTTACGTAAAGGAATCTGGAGCGAATTGAATTCTGGTCAAAAAATTGACAGATACCGCAGAAATCTTCAAAGAGCTTACATCGACCGTATGGCTTATTTAATGACAGAAGATCAGGAAGCTATCCCAAGCGCTTACCGCCGTTGGATTAGCAGAACCAATGTAAACGTAGCGCAAAGTGATATTCGCCCAATCGTAAGAGGCGAATTGCAAACCTTACAACGACAAATAAGAAATTCGATGTATCGATCTGGTGATACCCTAACAAGATATCACTTACAGGATGCATCAGAAAGAATAGATCAAATCCTTAATCCTAACGACTAGTCTAACCACAGACTATATTTGATTTATTAGTTTTTTAGAACCTGCCTACTCCACAAGGCAGGTTTTTTATTTTTCAATGATTTCAGAAATTATTCATCAATTCAATTAAACCTTTCGTACTTTTAACAGTCATATCATAAAATTCACTTTAAAATTCTTCAATATGAAAAAATTATGTATTATTTTAATGATGCTTATTGGAGTATCTTCATTTGCTCAGCAAAGAGAAGATCGCAGAAAACCAATGAAGGAACGTGCAGGAATGAATATGACTGCTGAAGAAAAAGCGATACTAAAGTCTAAGCAATTAACCCTAACTTTAGATCTTACGAAAGAACAACAGGAAGAATTTCAGAAATTATACGTAGATCGTGCTGAGGATAGAACGAAGATGCGGGAGAAAATGAAGGATGCTGCTGAAGATGCTAAACTAAAAGAAGAAGCTTTCGAAAGAATGAATACCAGATTGGATAAAGAAATCGCCTTTCAACAATCTATTCAGAAGATTCTAAACCCAGAACAATACGCGCTTTGGAAAGATTCGCAAAGAGCAGAAAAAAGAAATCGAATGATGGCTCTTAAAGATCATCACACCGATTGGAAATCCAAACACAAAACCCCCAGATAAATTTCAATTTATAATTGTTCATTTGCAAAAAGAGAAGCTGACAGCTTCTCTTTTTTTATTAGTAAATAAAATAGTTTACGATCATGCCGCCAGCTAACCAGGCATAACAAGCAAAAGCAATATACTTCAGGCTTTTCTCCATCAGTTTACTTTTAGGTGCCATTTCTTTCATCTGCATCACATCGGTCCTTTTAAAGAAACCTAAATACATCAAATATCCGGAAATTAAAAGAAAAGCGATATTCAGAAAAAAGGTATAATCTATTTTAAAGAAGGTTTGATCCTGTACCTGCACACTTGATGGATCGGGAATCAAATCGAAACTTAAAAATCCGTAATGCAGCAATAGCGAAGCACCAACCAAAGAAATAAATAAGAGCATAAGGATAAAAAACGCCATTTTCCAACCATAATATTTGGCGTTGATCCGAAGCACCGGAAAAACCACCAGGTCACTAAAAATAAAAGCGATCACACCGGCAAAACTCACCCCTTTACCAAATAATAAAGCGGCTAAGGGAATATTTCCCATCGACCCGATAAAGGTGATAAACGCGACCACCGGCCCTACAATAATATGTTCTAAAATCGTCAAAAATGAGAAATCGGTATTGCCCTGCCCGCTATTGATAAACAGCGTCTGAAAAAACGAATCTGGGACGAAAGCTGCTACAATCCCGGCAATGGTAAAACCAAGCGTAACATCCTTCCAAACCATTTTCCATTCCATCCCGTATTGCTGTGAAACTTTTGCCCAGCTCTTTTCGGTTTTTATTCTTTTCTTCCAGGATTTCTGGTCGTCCGTCTCATCATCTTCGTCATCCTGAAGGCGTTCTCTGGCTTTTTGAATAAGCCCTTTAGGATGAAATAACCGAATAAGCAACCAGCTAATCAGAATCAATAAAATTCCGCCTAAATATTCTCCTACCACAAACTGCCAGCCTAAAAATATCGAGATGATAATTCCCAGCTCGATTACCAAATTGGTAGAGGCCAGTAAAAATGCGATACTCGAAACAAAACTTGCTCCTTTTTTAAACAAACTCTTGGTAGAAGCCAATGCAGCGAAACTACAGGAGCTACTTATAAAACCAAAAAAGGTTCCCAACAACACTCCTTTAGATTCCTTTTCGCCCATTGTCTTTTGCATTCGTTTTTCGGTCACAAAAACCTGAATGCAGCTACTAATCACATATCCCAAAGCAAAAGCCCACAATGCCATCCAGAAAAATCCCAGACTGGTATTTGCAGCTTCTCCCCATTTGCTTAAAAAATCGTTCATAAATCCTCGTTTTGGTTAATTAGTTTCGATAAAAATCTTAGGATAATTTTGCGGCCCGTAACCTCAGCGCATTTGCGATCACAGAAACCGAGCTAAAACTCATGGCCAAAGCAGCGATCATTGGCGATAGTAAAATTCCGAAGAATGGAAATAAAACACCCGCTGCAATGGGCACCCCAATACTGTTATAGATCAAAGCAAAAAATAGATTTTGTTTGATATTCGCCATCACTTTGTCACTCAGTTTTCGTGCTTTTAGGACTGCTTTTAGATCCCCTTTCACCAAGGTAATTTCAGCACTTTCAATAGCCACATCGGTTCCGGTTCCCATAGCGATCCCAATATCGGCTTTCGCCAGTGCCGGCGCATCGTTAATTCCGTCTCCAGCTGCAGCCACTTTTCTTCCTTGTTGCTGTAGCTTTTCAACCTCGCTCATTTTATCCTGGGGCAGCATTCCGGCTTTAAAAGCAATTCCCATTTCATCGGCAACCGCTTTTGCCGTACGTTCGTTATCTCCGGTAAGCATGATTACCTCAACGCCGTCTTCTTTTAATTTTGTAAGCGCTTCTTTACTGGTTTTCTTTACAGGATCTGAGATCACCACAAATCCTTCAACTTTACCATCTACACTTAAATAAGAAACAGTTTTTCCCTGTTGCTGAAATTGCTCAATTTCGCCATCGATTTTTTCTGAAGAATTGATTCCTTTTTCATCCAAAAGCGCTTTATTTCCCAGCGCTAATTTTTTCTGCTGAAGTTCACCTATCACACCTTTTCCGGTAACCGAGTCAAAACCTGAAGCTTCTTTAATCTCTATTTCGTGCTCCTTCGCGTACTTTATTGTCGCGGTAGCCAGTGGATGTTCACTATGTGTATTTAAAGCTGCGATAAATCCTGCAATTTCAGCTTCAGTAAAATCGCCAACACTCACTATTTTTTCTACAGTAGGTTTTCCTTCAGTAATGGTTCCGGTCTTATCGATGATCAAGGTATCGATCTCATTCATCTGCTCTAAAGCCTGCGCATTTTTAATCAACACACCATTTTGAGCGCCTTTCCCTACGCCAACCATCACCGACATTGGCGTGGCTAAACCAAGTGCACAGGGACAGGCAATAATCAGTACCGCAATAGCATTTACAAAAGCATAAACATAGGATGGCGACGGACCAAAAATGGCCCAGATCACAAAAGTAATCACTGAAATAAGTACAACAATCGGCACAAAATATCCTGAAATTCTATCGGCCAGACGCTGAATTGGCGCTTGCGATCTACTGGCATCGTTTACCATCTGGATAATTTGCGAAAGCAAAGTTTCATCGCCCACCTGCTCGGCGATCATGGTAAAGGAAGAGTTCCCATTTATGGTTCCTGAAGTTACTTTATCTTCAGCCGATTTCTCTACGGGAACAGGCTCTCCTGTAATCATACTTTCATCAATAGAGGATTTCCCTTCTTTGATTATGCCATCTACCGGGATTTTTTCTCCTGGTTTTACCTTTAAAATATCGCCTTCCTCGATCTCATCGATACCAACGACTTCTTCTTTTCCATCTTTAATTCGAGAGGCTTTATTAGGTGCCAGCTTCAGTAATTCTTTGATGGCCGAATTGGTACGATCGTGCGCCCTCGCTTCTAACATTTGCCCAAGCAGCACTAAGGTTAAAATTACCGTTGCAGCTTCAAAATAAACATGCACCGTTCCTGCTTCGGTTTTAAATTGATCTGGAAACAGATCTGGAAAAAGCAGTCCTAAAATACTGAAAATCCATGCCACGCCTGCCCCAATACCAATTAGCGTAAACATATTTAAATTCCAGTTTACCACAGATTTCCAGGCACGCTCAAAGAACATCCAGGCCGTATAAAAAACTACCGGGATCGATAATCCAAATTGTACCCAGTTCCAATATTGCAAGTCCATCATCTGATAAAGCGGATTGTTATTCAGCATATCAGACATAGCTATTAAGAAAACCGGTAAAGTAAAAGCCACAGAAAGCCAGAACTTTTTGCGCAATTTCAGGTAGGTAGAATTTTGCGCATCTGGCTCGGGATCCTTTGGAACCAGATCCATCCCACAAATTGGGCAATCCCCAGGCTCATCTTCTTCGATTTCTGGATGCATTGGGCAGGTATATCCTCCCCCACTGCCCCCTCCAAGGGAAGGGGCCTGCACCAAATCCATTCCGCATACCGGGCAATCTCCCGGCTCGTCATACATCTTATCCCCTTCGCAATGCATTGGGCAATACCACTTGCCATTTCCTTTGGCTTTAGGCTTTTTTTTCTTATTACTTTTTTCTGAATGCTGATGCTTATGACCTGCCGGATGAATTTCATATCCACCACCATCATTCTTTAAGACCTGCTGAAACTTTTCAATTTCAATATGATGATGCATACTGATTCTTGCTTCGGCCTTTTCAAGATTCACTTCAGCATTTGCTACACCATCAACTTCATTTAAGGTTTTTTCTACATGAGCGCGACAACCATTGCAAGACATTCCGCTTACATGATAATTGTGCGTCATCATACTATCTTCAGAAGAATTTGTTTCCGAAGGCATCGAAATTTGATAATTTCCACCGGCATTTTTTAAGGCCTGCTGAAATGCTGAAATTTCAATATGTTTATTCATAGAAATTTCAGCGGTTCCTTTTTCAAGATCTACCTCAACTTGTTCTACTTCAAGAATATTTTCAAGTGCTTTCGTCACATGAGATTTACACCCCTGGCAACTCATTCCGGTAATTTTATATGTATGCTTCATCATAAAAAATACAATACATGCTGAAATTTGATCTTTTCAGCATAAAAATTAAATCTCTACAAAGGTAGGCTTCATAATCACCAATCACTTTTAATATTTTGGTAAGAAATTTCGATTTTAGAGCATTGAAGCAGCATTTAAACCGGTCACCAATAGACTTTAAACAGCATCAAGGCCTTTTCGACCTTTTATCTGCATTTTTTTATATTCAGATGGAGTGATGCCAGTTTGCTTTTTAAAGGAAGTGGATAAATAGGCCGCTGTTGAAAAACCAAGCTCGTAAGCAATTTCAGCTATACTCAGTTCATCGTACTCTAACAACTCTTTAGCTTTTTCAATTTTAAGCTTATTGAAATAGGATTGAATACTTTGTCCTTCTTCTGCAGTAAACAGATTGGTGATATAGCTATAGTCGTAATGCAGCTTGGTACTTAAAATTTCAGAAAGCTTTTTCTGATCCGTTCTATTCGAAACCTCTTCAATTAAAACCGATTTTATATGATTTACGACGCGTTTATTTTTAGTTTCTATAAGCTCAAAACCTACCTTTTCAAGTTCCGACGTAAAGGCTTGATGTTCTTCTGCAGAAAGATCTTTTAGTAAAGTGGCTTCTCCCAGACTCACATTTTTATATGGAATCTCAAGTTTAGACAGAATATCTTCTACCGTTGCGATACAACGGCCACAAACCACATTTTTTATATGAATAATATTCTCTGCCAAAACTCTAATTTTTAAAAGATGAGGCTGTCTAAAAGCATCCAAAAACGTCATTCTGAACTTGTTTCAGAATCTCATCTCATTGATTTAAAAATCATTATGAGAACCTGAAACAATTCCGATAGCCATCGGAACAGGTTGACTAAAATTGAGTTTTTAGACAGCCTCATTAATATTTTTTACTGAATAGTTTTTTCTACTCTGCCGCAATGCAACATTTTATCCCCAAAATAAGGATTATTAATGTCTTTGGAACTTGCAAACCAGTAATCGCCCTTACCTTCAAAAGCCATTGGGCAAAATTGTTTGTAAATCGCTCCAGAGGCAATCGCATTTTCCAACACGGGCTCCATACTATGTGTTAAATCTGAAAAGGCTTTACGTTGCGCTTCGATATCTGATGCTTCTGCAATTTTACTCGCTGCTTCCATAATCTCAGCTTCTGCGTTTTCAGATAGTTTTTTAGCCGCTTCCTTCGCTGCTTCAGCGTCAGTAGCTACTAAAGCATCCTTCAAATCTAAATAAGCTTCGTAATTCGCTGCAACTTTCTCGTCATTAAATTCGGCCTCACTCATTTCCATAGCAGACTCTTCGTCCATCTCTTCATCGTGAGACATATTCATTTCTTCGTGCGAAGTTTCAGCAGATGTTTCAGTAGAAGTTTCTTTGTTCTCCTTACAGCTGGTAAAACTTACGATCCCTGCTGAAAGGGCGATAAAAAATAGATTTCTGTGTATACGCTTCATAATTGCTTGTTTTTAATTAATTATTGAACATTATTTTAGGTCATTCAAGACTTGATCCGGAATCTCATTATTATGAGACCCTGAAACAAGTTCAGGGTGACGTTATACTATTTATATTTATTTGGTAATGTTTCCAAAATTTCACCACAGCCTAACATTTGGTCTCCAAAATATGGATTCTTAATTTCTTTATTTTTACTTAGCCAGGTCGCGCCTTTGTTGTTGTTCGCCATTGGGCAACGTTGAATATAAATTTCCTCTATTTCATCGAAATTCGATACCAGCGCAATCATATTTTGAGAAAGGGCAATAAAATTTTCTCGTTGCGCGGCAATAGCTGCTGTATCACTTATCGCTTTAAATTTATCCTGAAGAACTTTAAAGTGAGATGTCAACATCTTATTCAATTCCGATGTATCGATATTGTTGATTTTTGCTGAAGCTTTTTTCGCGGCCTGCATTGCTGAAGCGGCATCGCTAGCCACCAGATCATCTTTCAATTGTAAATAATCCTGAATCACCGGTTTTAGTACCGACTGAAAACTTTTTGGCAAACTCATTTCCATCACCATAGCTTTATTATTGCTATCAGTCGGATTCTGGTTCATCATCGATTTTTTTCCCTGAAGTTGGGCCGCGGCATCTACGGTAAAGGTTCCGTTGGTAACCACTTCATCACCTTTTTCCAAACCTTCAAGAATTTGGTAAGTATCGCCAGTTTCGCTACCTAATTTCACCTCTTTCATTTCAAATTGTGGCGTATTGGGATCGGTTTTTAAATACACCACAGATCGCTCTCCCGTCCACATTACTGCCGACTTTGGGATACTTATTTGCGAATCTTCTTTAGCTCCCAACTCAACCTTAGCTTCTACGAACATTCCCGGTTTTAAGTTTCTGTCGCGATTATCTAAAACCACGCGAACTTCTGTAGTTCTAGCCGAGTTATCTAAAATAGGATCTATAAAATCTATGGTTCCACTAAAACTTTCGTCTACAAAAGCATTTACCGAGATTTGAAGTTTTTGACCTTCTTTTAAATTAGACAATTGCTGCTCATAAGCATCGAAAACCGCCCATACTTTCGTAAGATTTGCGACTTTATACAAGGGCTGCCCACGATTTACGTAATCCCCCTCGTTTACCATTTTTTCAGTCACCGTACCCGAATTTGAGGCAAAAACAGGAAAATTCTCTTTTACTTTTCCGCTTTCTTCGATCGAATTGATTTGCGAATCACTCAACTTCCAATTCTTAAGCTTGTTTCGTACCGCCTGGTATAATTTAGGCTGAGATTCCTTTAGTTTCAAAGCCGTTAATAATTCCTGCTGCGCAGCCACCAGTTCGGGTGAATAAATTGTTGCCAGAATTTGACCAATCTTAACCTGTTCCCCTGTCGTATTGATAAAAAGCTGTTCGATTCTCCCAGCAAAATACGAGGATTGCACTGCATTTAGTTCTTCATTAGTTTCTAAGGTTCCAGATAGAGTAACCGATTTGTCTGCATTAGAAGTTCCGACGATTGTTGTTTGGATATTCGCCAGTTTCATTGCATTTTCGGTCATCGTAAAACCTGCAATAGTAGCATCACTTTGATCTGCCGGGATTAATTCCATGCCGCAAATCGGGCAATCTCCAGGTTCGGGTTGCATGATCTGCGGATGCATCGAACAGGTCCACATTGTATCTTCTGCTGCACTATGCTCAGCGTGCGTCTCTTCGGTTGTATTATCACTTCCGCTAAAAACCAAATAGCCAATAAAAAGGCCAATGATCAAAGCCAAACCTGTATATATAATTGTTTTTTTCATAATCGTCTTTTAGCCTTTAGCTATCAGCTTATTTTTTCAATATTTAAAATTTTATCCAAAATGCTGTTTCTTTCAGTTTTTATCTATTCTAACTTAATCAGTCATCCCGGACTTGATCCGGGATCTCAGCATCAGCGTTATGAGATGCTGTCCCGATAGCTATCGCGGACGAGTTCAGCATGACAAAAGCTACATTTGAAAATTATCTATTCTCCAATTCCAATCGTATTCTTTTTCTTTTTTCCATTGCCGAAAAAAGAAACAAAAAAGTCTAGGCTTACGAACTTTGCTCTAAATTGTTTGTTCAGAACCTAAATTTTAGGAACTCGCTACGCTCAAACAGCCTAAAATTCTACGCTTCTCTCACTTCCAATTTTACAAGCAATTTTCGGTAGGCCTTTATTCATTCAAAATCTATAATCTCTATTCTATTTTTTTCTCTCTTCTCAATCATCACATTTTCAAATTACCACATTGTCAAATTTGCTCTTCTCAATACTCAATTCTAACTACTCATTACTATTCCACTAAATACTGAATCACCGCTGTTTGCTGAAAATAATTACTTACCGCTTCGGCCAATCTCAGCTGATAATCCAACTGCATTTCCTGAATATCCAGCACATCCCTAAAATCTAAACTTTCACTTTCGTAACTCCGCATTAAAATATCCTCCGCATCTCTGGTTAATGCAATATTTCGAAGTTGAATCTCTACAGAATTACGAGCTGAATTCCGCATTTCTATAGCATTCGACAAACTGCTTTCCAATTCATTTAAACGCTGATTTCTATTTGCTGAAATTTGCTTTTTTCGCAACTCATTCTGCGCGGTAACCGATGAATATTTATTATTGAAAATCGGAATAGAAAACGATACCATAGGCATCACAATATCTTTCCCATTATCAGGAATTGCCATATCGGCCCGCCTCCCAACATTGATATAATCTATCCCTAAACCAAATTGCGGAGCCGATTCTTTTTGATTAATAGCTTCGGCAAAATCAACACTTTCCAGACTTTCATCGAATTTGGATAATTCTGGATGAACTTTTATTTCTGAAATATTTATTTCTTCTGAAGGCAATTCCAACGTATCTACAAGTTCAACTGAAGTATTATTTTCTTTATTCAATAATCGATTAAAAGCCACTTTTCCGGCATTTAATTGACTTTCAAGATTTACCTGCTGATCTTTCAGCTTATTTTGACGCATTTGCAACTGAAGCACATCCACAGCGCTGGCTTTACCAACTTCCACCCCGTTTAGCGCCAATTCTTCATAGACCTTCAATAACTCAATATTCTCCTGAATCACTTTAATTTTCTGCTGAAGTTCATATAATTGAAAATAGGTCTTAGAAACCGATAATCTTAGCTTGCGTAAAGCGATATCGACTTCAATATTGTCTTCTTCGGCTAATGCACTGGCATAATTCTGCCTCGCAGAAATTGTCCCAAACCACGGAAACATCTGCTTCACCGAAAATTTAGCCTGCTGGGGGCCGGTTCTGGTTTCAGGTTCGCTAACAAAATAGCCTGCAGCAAATTCGGTATTAGGCAACGTGTTTACCGCATTGATCTGCTCTTTGGAAATATCATATTTCGCTCGCAAGGCATCGATCGCCGGGCTATTATCCTGCGCTTCCAAAACATAAGATTCCAGCTGTTGCGCCTGGGGTGCCAAAGAAAGTAGCAGCATTCCCAAGATCAGGAAAGTTTTATATGCTTTTTCAGCTTTTAGCTGCCAGCTTTCAGCCATCAGTTTATTTTCCTTTTTCATTTAAAGTTTTGTTTCATGTTCCAAGCAAAATCACTTATCTAAAACCTGTCGTCATTTCGAGCGAGGCACGAGTCGAGAAATCTATTTTCAATAAGAACTGAAACTAAAGATTTCTCCATTACGCTCCGCTTCACCCGCCTGCCGGCTGGCAGGGTCGAAATGACTAGAAAATTTCATTCAAAATTCAACATTTTGCATTCAGAATAATTCCTGGTTCTTGGCTCTTGTTTCTCTGCTCTATTTTCTAAATTCTAACTACTCACTACTTTATTTTTCAACTTCAACTCCTTTTTCCAGCAAAACAATACTGGTACAACAAAAAGCGTGATTAACGCGAATACCATTCCGCCGAAACTTGGTATCGCCATCGGGATCATAATATCACTTCCACGTCCTGTACTGGTTAACACCGGCAGTAATGCCAAAATGGTCGTCGCTGTAGTCATTAAACAAGGCCGGATTCTTTTCTCGCCGGCCTCAACCACGGACGCTCGAATGGCTTTTACAGTATCGGGTTCATTTTTACCGAAAGTCTGCGTTAGATACGTCGCCATTACCACACCATCATCTGTCGCAATCCCGAAAAGCGCAATAAAACCAACCCAAACTGCAACACTCAAATTAATGGGATGCATTTGGAATAGATCCCTAAGATTTTCACCAAAAAGGCTGAAATTTAAAAACCAGTCCTGTCCATACAACCAGATCATGATAAAGCCTCCACCAAAAGCTACCGCAATCCCGGTAAATACAATAAAGGATGTGGTCACCGATTTAAACTGAAAATACAGGATCATAAAAATGATTAGCAGCGCCAGTGGAACTACAATGGATAATGTCTTTGCGGCGCGAAGCTGATTTTCATAATTTCCGGTAAATTCGTAATTGATGCTCTGCGGAACTTTTAATTCTCCGGATTCTATTTTCTGCTGAATGGTTTTTTGCGCATTTTCAACCACATCAACCTCAGCAAAACCATCCATTTTATCAAAAAGCACATAGCCAATTAAAAACGTGTCTTCACTTTTTATCACCTGCGGCCCTTTTTCATAGCGAATTTCTACGAGTTCATTTAATGGAACCGGCTGCCCGTTCTCTACCGGAACATAAATATCTTTCAAATCTTCTGGCGAATCCCGAAGTTCTCTTGGATAACGAACTCTCACTGAATAACGCTCGCGCCCTTCCACCGTCTGGCTTAACATTTTTCCGCCTACAGCCACTTCCAATACCTCCTGAACATCACTCACTGAAATCCCATATCTCGCTAATCGATCTCGTTTAATATCCATCAGCAAATAAGGTTTCCCTACGATACGATCGGCAAAAACAGCTTCTTCTTTAACACCTTCAGCTTCTTTTAGGATTTCTTCGAGCTTCATCCCAAAAGCTTCAATTTGCTTTAAATCCTGACCCTGCACTTTAATTCCCATAGGTGCGCGCATCCCGGTTTGTAACATCACCAATCGCGTCTCGATAGGTTGCAATTTAGGTGCTGAGGTAATTCCTGGTAGTTTTGTGGCTGCTGAAATTTCATTCCAAATATCATCTGGAGATTTAATATGCGGGCGCCAATTTCGATAATATTCCCCATTTTCATCTGGGATTAGCTGGGAGACCTCACAGGTTTTGGAAACCTTTGAGGTGTGCTCGGTTTTTAGGTTTGAATTTGCACATACACTCCCGTCCTTCAATACAAAGTATCCATCTTCGTTAACCTTAAAACGCTGCTTCTCTCCATTCGCATTTAATGCGTATTCAGGTTTATACTGAATAATATTTTCGTACATGTTCAGTGGTGCGGGATCTAATGCCGACTCGGTTCTACCTGCTTTTCCTACCACCGTTTCAACTTCAGGAATACGAGCTACCGCCATATCCAATTGTTGTAAGATCCGTTTGTTTTCAGCAACTCCGGCATGCGGCATCGATGTGGGCATCAACAAAAAAGAACCTTCATTAAGCGAAGGCATAAATTCTTCGCCCGTATTTCGCATAATCGCGAAGCCTGCAATAATGATCGCCAATGGAAAAACAAGGAATACTATTTTATTGGCTAATGCCCAATGTAAGATGCGGGTGTAATTGCTTTTAAAAAGATTGAAGACAAACAATAAACCAAAGCAAATAATCGCAACCATGATCACATTCCAAAAGATCGAAGTATCTAAGCCAAGTGGTCGCCAAAAAACAGCCAGCATAAACACAATGGCGGTGCCGACAACACCTACAACCAACCAGTTATGCTGCTTTTCTGAAGTGATGTTTTTCGATTTTAGAATTCCGGCTGCTCCTAAACCTATTAAAATTAGGCCTATCCAAAATCCATAAAAAATCATTGCAATTCCGGCTAAAATCAATAGTGCCTGAATGGCTAAATTGAAGTTTTTCCGGATGGTTCTTTTCCTGAAAATACTGGCTGCAAAAGGTGGAATTAAGAATAGTGCTACGATAATCGAAGCGGTAAGCGCCATGGTTTTGGTAAAAGCCAGCGGGCGGAATAATTTTCCTTCAGCCCCCACCATCGTAAATACCGGAATAAAACTGATAATCGTGGTTAAAACCGCGGTAATGATCGCTCCGGAAACTTCAGCCGTTGCATTATAAACCACCGTGTTTGTTGGCAGATTTGCTTCGTTTTCCTCTAAATGCCGAATAATATTTTCTGAAAGGATCACCCCAACATCGACCATCGTCCCAATGGCAATCGCAATTCCTGAAAGCGCCACGATATTGGCATCAACATTAAAAAATTTCATCGCGATGAATACCATTAATACCGCTACCGGAAGTAATCCTGAAATAAGAATCGAAGCCCGAAGGTTAAATACCATGATCACGATCACAAAAACGGTAATCAAAATCTCTAAACTCAGCGCTTCATTTAAAGTGCCTAAGGTTTCGTGAATCAATTCAGATCGATCATAAAAAGGAACTATGGTAAGTTGCGAAGTGGTACCGTCGGCTAATTCTTTGGAAGGCAACCCACCACTAATAGAAGCGATTTTATCTTTTACATTATTGATCACTTCCATTGGATTGGCACCATTACGAGCAACAACTACTCCGCCCACAACCTCAGCGCCTTCTTTATCTAAAATTCCGCGTCGCGCTGCCGGGCCTAGCGAAACATAGGCCACATCACTGACTTTTAAAGATGTAAAATCTTTAGAGGAAACTACTGCATTTTCAATATCTTCTATAGATTTTACATAGCCCAGGCCACGCACTAAATATTCGGCCTGATTGATTTCTAAAGTCTGCGCGCCAATCTCACGATTACTTGCTTTTACCGCTTTCACGACATCTTGTAAGCTCACCTTGTATTGACGCATTTTTTCAGGATTTATATCGATTTGATATTCCTGAACATAACCGCCAATCGAAGCAACTTCAGACACACCGCCAGCACCAGAAAGTGCATATTTCACATAAAAATCCTGAATGCTTCGTAATTCCTGAAGATCCCAACCACCGGTAACATTCCCATCTTTATCGCGACCTTCTAAAGTATACCAGTAAATTTGCCCTAAAGCAGTAGCATCCGGGCCTAAAGCCGGACTTACTCCGTCGGGCAACAATCCGCCTGGTAATGAATTTAATTTTTCCAGGATCCGGCTTCGGCTCCAATAGAACTCTACATCTTCTTCAAAAATGATATAGATACTGGAAAAACCGAACATTGAAGAACTTCTAATGGTTTTTACTCCGGGAATTCCCAACAGAGACGTCGTTAAAGGATAGGTGATTTGATCCTCAATATCCTGTGGCGAACGACCTTCCCACTTTGTAAAAACAATTTGCTGATTTTCACCAATATCGGGAATAGCATCTACCGCAACCGGATCGCGTGGCAGGCCGATATTTATCGGGCCATTTCCCCAGTTAAATGGCGCATTTACCAATCCCCATCCTACCAAAACAACAAGTAAGATAACGGCAACCAGTTTATTTTCTATTAAAAATTTAATGCTTTTGTTCAGCATAAAAAGAAATATTTGACCTTAAAAACACATCATTTAAGTTTTAAGCTTCGCCTAAAAAGGCATCGCAAAACCTTCGAAACATAAGCATGTTTCGAAATTGAAAATGTGTTTAGATCAAATAAGGAACACCTGATCCTGCAACTGAATATCGCAGACCAGCTTTGGTGGGGAATAATCTTTAAAAGGAATAAAATCTGGCTCTGAAACCTCGAAAACCTGTAGGTAAGAATAGATAAAACCAGTGATAAATATTTGCTGCTGAAAATCAAGATTATTGAAGTTCTGTTTCAGTTCATCCTGACCTTTTACTTCTAATTTCTTATTGGTACAGCAAGGTTCTTTTGTAATAGAAGCTTCAGCGGAAGTTGCTGAGCTCATTTCCATTCCGCAGGTCTTTGCTTTTGTAAAAACGGCACTATCCACAAGAAAACTTCCGCAGAAATGCTGATCTACCGTAAAGGATAAGGTAGAAAAAAGCACTAAAACGGCTAAAATGGAAGCGAATATTTTACCAAAAACCTTTTTCATTTATTACAAAAATAGTCGATAATCTATAATTAACAACAATATGATTGATTATCCGTATTTTGTCATAGTTCGTTTTTTCGTCATTCCGTTCCGATAGCTATCGGAATTGATCCGGAATCTCATATATTATGAAAAACAAACTATTGTGATGAGACCCTGAATCAAGCCCGCCTGCCGGACGGGCAGGTTCAGGGTAACGATCGTAATTATTAATTTATTTCAAACTTAAAAAAACAATAAGTAAACTAGCTTAGAATAAGCGAAATAGCCACTTATAGAGCAAAAATAAAGAAGAACAGGATCATAGAATTTCAAAATTCAGGGAAATTCTTTCAATTTAAGTTCTTTTTTCTTCGGTTGTTCATTCGGTAATAATAAAATGCAGGCAAAAGCACCAAAATAAATATCGGATGAATCAAAAACCGCCGAACATAAAACAGGGCGAGAAAATGTTCATTTTCTATAGTAAAAATTAAATAGGTAAACACACTCCCGGCAATACCTAAAAGCAACAAAAATAATACTGCTGAAAACTTTACAATATTTCGATCTACAAATGCTATCGCGATGATCCCTATAGAAGTTAGACTATTTAAGGTATATCTAAAAATGGTATTAAGGATTAATAATCCGGCTTTAAAATCTGGAATCTGATCACGTAGATAATCTGAAGATTTAAAAAAATTGATGAGCGGATCGTAAAAAAGAGTGCTTTCATAAAACCGAATGGCTGCCAACACGCTCACGAGCATCCCAATGAACACAATTCTATACCTGGCTTTCATTCTTTTCTAAATTTGAATACACCCTAACCCAAAAGATCCATAAAATAATTACCGTCCCATAAATGATAAGCGGAAAAACAATATCGTGCATAACAGCGCTGTATTGCGGATATTCATAAATCCCGATAGTTAGCAATGCGATGCGAATTAGGTTTATCGTGTAAATGAATACGATTCCTGCCAAAATATAAAAAAAGGTGGCTCGTTTTTTTGCAAAAAAAGACAGGATAAAAGAAACAAAAAGAATAATCACACTAATGCTATTACAACCTTCTACCACGCGAACTAAAAAAGTACCTTCTACAAAAACTTTTACGGCACTCTCGGTTTCGTGAGGTTCTAATTTTATGGAATATCCCAGAAACTCCATTATGGCTGCACTTTGCCTACTCACGATATTGGTAAAAAAATCGGGATAAAATTCAGTTTGATTTTCAGAATAAATCAAATAGGCATTATAGAGCACAGAAAGCAGAAAATAACTTCCCAGAAATACGGCGATAAACCGAATAACAACGCTATATTTTTTAAAAAGCTGAAGCAATTGTAATAAGTTTCAACAAATTTAGACAAAAGGCTGTAACAGCACTTAGATTTTAAATACTTTTGCCCAAAAATTATAGGTTATGCCATTTGATAAATTAAGACCACAGGTTGAAGACATTCTAAATACCAAAGAATTATCTGTAGATCATCGATTAACACAGGTTTGCGAATTATTGATGGAGACAATTCCCTATTACGATTGGGTTGGATTTTATTTTAAAAATGGTGATAAAGAGGAATTGAAACTTCGATCTTTTGCCGGAGAACCTACCGATCATGACATTATTCCCTTCGGAAAAGGGATTTGCGGACAGGTGGCGGTTTCTAACGCGAACTTTGTGGTACCCGACGTAAAAGCACAGAATAATTACATCGCCTGTAGCATTCATGTAAAAGCTGAAATAGTGGTACCGCTATTTGTAAATGGCGAAAATATTGGTCAGATTGACATCGATTCTCACACTGCAGATCCATTCTCTAAAGAAGACGAGCGTTTCCTTGAATTTGTAAATGAAAAAGTTGCTGAAATACTGGAGTAGTCCAGTAAGCAGTTGCAGTTGTCGGTAGGCAGTAGGCAGTAGGCAGTAGGCAGTAAAATAAATGAATGAATAAAAAGTAAACCTCATAATCCGATATCATTATCTGGATTATGAGGTTTTTTATGATTTGCAACAAAATGAAATAACAAACAAGAACAGTCTTATTTCTCTTGTCTCTTGTCTCTTGTCTCTTGTCTCTAAAAATAAAGCACCCTACCGAAACTTCACTTTCTATACTTTAAAAACTTTTAACTTTCCACCCATTTTACATCCCGGTTCTAATCGCTTCAACAGGATCCAGTCTTGATGCTGAAATCGCCGGAATAATCCCGGAAATTAATCCGATTAATGCTGAAACTGTTGTTCCTAAAATGATATTTCCGAAGGACAGAACAAAATCAAAATCACCGGTAAAGTTTGAGGCAATAATGGTAGCTATCCAGACAAAAAATAAGCCTGCGGCTCCCCCAATTATAGCGAGAATAATCGCTTCGAACAGAAACTGAAAAAGAATAAACTTATTCTTTGCGCCCAATGATTTCTGAATTCCTATAAGATTTGTACGTTCCTTTACACTCACAAACATAATATTGGCGATCCCGAATCCGCCCACAAGCAAAGAAAAACCACTAATTACCAGTCCGATTACATTCAGGGTTCCTGTAATATTATCAATCATATCGGTGAATCCTTTAAGCTGGTTGACAAAAAAGGTGCTTACTTCGCCCGGTTTTATTCCTCGGAAACTTCTTAGCCGCTGTTCTAACACCGCTAGAAATTCGGCATTATCGACATCAGCTTTAGGCTTTAGTAAAATTTGAGGAAAAATGTTTCTATTATTTTCACCGTAAATACGCCTGGTAACATTCACCGGAATAAAAACCTGACTGTCTTTACTGGGTCCAAACATCGATGAACCTTCTTTCTTCAGTAAGCCAATTACCGTAAATTTTCTTCCGTATAAACGCACCTGTTTCCCGATAGGATTTATACTCCCAAAAAGATTTTCAGCAATTTCGCTTCCTATTACAACAACCAGGGATCCGCTTGAGGCTTCAGATTCGTTAAAAAAGCGTCCTTCTTCAATATTAATCGCTTCAATATCATAATATTCGCTTCCAACAGCCTGTACATTCACCCCCAAACTACTGGCATCCTGATATTTTATTGTTTCAGCAGGAACATTCTGAGTAAAAGTGACTGCTTTGGCATCTGGCAGATTGCGTTTTAAAAACTGATACTCGTCGTAAGTAACATCTGGAAATTGTTGCCATTTCCACCGTGGAATTTCTGTAGGCCCAAAATTAAAACGCATCACAATGGTTGTGCTATTATCTAAACTACTTAACGACCCCGAAATTTCATTTTTTAAAGAATCTACGGCAGCAAGCACTCCGATAATGGAGAAAATACCTATGGTTACCCCAAGCAGGGATAAAAAAGTACGCAAAAGGTTATTTTTTAGGGCATTAATCGCAAAATTAAAGCTCTCACCCAGGACTCTTAGAAATATAAGCATAATAAAAACAGCTGCTTTTTTACACAGAATTATTTATATGACGCACAGCTTAAAATTTCGTTACAAATTTTATTTATAAATAAGCAAAAACACTTTTAAGTTTTTCGCTTAAATACTTACTTTTGCTTCTTTAACAAACACAACATAATGAGCAATTTAAAACAAGCCAAATCTGCATTAATTTCAGTATTCAGTAAAGATGGTTTGGCGCCCATCGTTAAAAAGCTTAACGATCTGGGAATTACAATTTATTCTACCGGAGGAACAGAAAAATTTATTAAAGATCTAGGAATCGATGTTGTTCCTGTAGAGGACGTAACTTCTTACCCTTCTATTTTAGGTGGTCGTGTTAAAACATTACACCCTAAGGTTTTTGGCGGAATTTTAAATCGCCAGGATAACGATAGTGACGTTCAGGAAATTGCTCAATACGAAATCCCACAAATAGATATCGTTATTGTAGATCTTTATCCTTTTGAAAAAACAGTTGCTTCTGGTGCTTCAGAACAGGATATTATCGAAAAGATCGATATTGGTGGTATTTCACTTATTCGTGCTGCTGCTAAAAACTTTAAAGATGTACTTTGTGTATCTTCTGTAAACGATTATGCAGATTTCTTAACGATCTTAAACGAAGGAAATGGTGAAACCAGCTTAGCGCAACGTAAAAATTTCGCCGCAAAATCATTTAATATCTCTTCGCATTACGATACTGCTATTTTCAACTATTTTAATACTTCAGAAGAAATTCCAGCATTCAAACAAAGTATTCAGGAAGGCAAAACTTTACGATATGGTGAAAATCCACATCAAAAAGGAACATTTTTTGGAGATTTTGACGCGATGTTTGATAAGCTCCACGGAAAAGAGTTATCTTACAACAACCTTTTAGATGTTGATGCTGCGATAAACCTGATGAATGAATTTAAAGGAGAAGCTCCTACTTTTGCAATTTTAAAACATAATAATGCCTGTGGTCTTGCACAACGCGACACCATAAAGCAAGCCTATGTAGATGCTTTGGCCGGGGATCCTGTTTCAGCTTTTGGCGGAATTTTAATTGCGAATACCGAAATTGATAAAGCTACTGCTGAGGAAATTCATTCTTTATTTTGTGAAGTAGTGATCGCTCCTTCTTTTTCTGAAGACGCTTTAGAAATATTAAAAGGAAAGAAAAACCGAATCATTTTAATACAAAAAGAAACTGAACTTCCCGAAAATCAGGTTCGTACTTGCTTAAACGGAGTTTTAGTTCAGGATAAAGACAATAAAACAGATGTTTTAGACGATTTATCTTACGCAACAACTAATAAACCTACAGAACAGGAAATTGAAGATCTTTTATTTGCTTCAAAAATTTGTAAGCATACAAAATCCAATACCATTGTTCTGGCAAAAAATAAACAACTTTGTTCTAGCGGAACGGGACAAACCTCTCGTGTAGACGCTTTAAGACAAAGTATTGAAAAAGCAGGTTCTTTTAAATTCGATCTTAAAGGAGCAGTAATGGCAAGTGATGCCTTTTTCCCATTTCCAGATTGCGTAGAAATTGCAGGAAATGCAGGAATTACGGCAGTAATCCAGCCAGGCGGTTCTATAAAAGATCAATTAAGTATCGATTATTGTAATGACAATGATATTGCAATGGTAATGACAGGAACCCGCCATTTTAAACATTAATAGAATACTTTACCAATATACCAATACATAAATAACCTATGGGATTTTTTGATTTTCTCATTGAAGAAATAGCGATAGATTTAGGAACTGCTAACACGCTTATTATCCATAATGATAAGGTGGTGGTAGATAGCCCTTCGATTGTAGCCCGGGATCGTACATCTGGAAAGATTACGGCGGTGGGAAAAGAAGCGGCGATGATGCAGGGAAAAACACATGAGAATATCAAAACCATTAGGCCGTTAAAAGACGGTGTAATTGCCGATTTTGATGCCAGTGAGAAGATGCTTACCATGTTTATTAAAGAAATTCCGGCACTTAAACGTAAAATGTTTACGCCGGCTTTAAGAATGGTCATTTGTATCCCTTCTGGAATTACAGAAGTAGAAATGCGAGCGGTAAAAGAAAGTGCCGAGCGTGTAAATGGTAAAGAAGTTTACCTTATTCATGAACCTATGGCTGCTGCTATTGGTATTGGTGTAGACATCATGCAGCCTAAAGGGAACATGATCGTAGATATAGGTGGTGGTACTACAGAGATTGCGGTAATCGCCCTTGGCGGAATTGTTTGTGACAAATCGATTAAAATCGCAGGAGATGTGTTCACCAACGACATCGTGTATTATATGCGTACACAACACAACCTGTATGTTGGAGAACGTACTGCGGAAAAAATTAAAATCCAGATTGGTGCAGCAACTGAAGATTTAGAAGTTCCGCCAGACGAAATGAGTGTACAAGGGCGTGACCTTTTAACAGGAAAGCCAAAGCAGGTAAACATTTCGTATCGCGAGATCGCAAAAGCTTTAGATAAATCTATTCTTCGAATTGAAGATGCGGTAATGGAAACCTTATCCCAAACCCCTCCAGAACTAGCTGCCGATATTTATAATACCGGTATTTATCTAGCCGGTGGGGGCTCGATGTTAAGAGGCTTAGATAAACGATTATCTACAAAAACCGACCTTCCTGTTTATATTGCTGAAGATCCTTTAAGAGCGGTAGTAAGGGGCACGGGGATTACTTTAAAAACACTAAACAGATACAAAGGAATATTGATAAAGTAGGAGACGCACTAGCTTATGCAGCAAATATTCAATTTTCTGATTCGGAACAAGAATAATATTTTGTTCTTGACATTGCTTGCGTTTTCTATTTTCCTTACGATACAAACCCATTCATTTCATAAAAGTAAATTTATAAGCTCGGCCAATTGGCTTACCGGGGGGATTTATTCCTGGAATAATAATATTCAGGATTACTTTTATTTAGATGAATACAACCAGCGTTTGGTAGAAGAGAATAAAAATCTTCGCAATATCATAAGGCAATTAAGCGGAAAGGATACGATCCCGAATTATACTGATACAACATTCACTTCAGATTATACATTTAGAAGTGCTGATGTTATTAATAATAATTTCTCCAAAAGAGATAACTATATCACCTTAGATAAAGGGGAGAAAGACGGTATCGCTGCTGAAAATGGCGTAGTTACCAGTAAAGGTATTATTGGGATTATCGACAGGACAAATGCAAATTACTCCCGAGCAATATCTATTTTAAACTCCCAATCCAAAATTAACGCGCAGCTTAAAAAGTCAAATCATTTTGGTAGTTTAACCTGGAATGGTAAAGATCCCAATCTTATGCAACTTACCGATGTTCCTAAACAGGCACCCGTTGCTAAAGGTGACACGATTATTACTGGTGGTAAAAGTTTAATTTTTCCAAAAGGTTTATTAATTGGCACCATCCAGGATTTTAAATTAGATCATACAGAAAGTTATTTTACGATTAACGTAAAGCTATTCAACGACATGACTAATATTGGTTATGTGTATGTTATTGAAAATAAGCATAAGAAAGAAATTCTTTCTTTAGAAAAAGAGGAAGATGAATAGCAATCTAATATCTAATATACTACGTTTTATAGGCCTGATATTAATTCAGGTGCTTGTACTCAACAACATCAACTTTATAGGATATGTAAACCCTTATCTTTATATTCTATTTTTACTGCTTTATCCCTTTAATACCAATCAAAGCTTGTTTTTATTTTTGGCTTTTTTATTAGGCTTATCGGTAGATATTTTTGAAGATAGTGGCGGGATTCATGCTGCAGCCTGTTTAGTTGCTGCTTTTGTGCGCCCCAACTTACTGCGATTCTCATTTGGAATAAGTTACGATCATCAGACCTTACGCTTATCGGCTACACCACTTGGCGCCAGGATCAGTTATGTGGTGCTGATGGTGGCCATTCATCATTTAGTGTTATTTTCTTTGGAAATGTTTAGCTTTAGTCATATAATACTAGTCCTTAAGAAGACGTTATTTTCAGGTATATTTACGGTAATTGTTATTTTATTAAGTATCGCACTTTTCAGCAAAAAATATAGATGAGAAGAATTCTGTTATACATTATTATCCTTACTACCGGATTCATTTTTCTGGGCAGGCTTTTTTATCTACAGGTTGTAGACGATAGTTTTGCCGTTAGATCTAATGATAATGCGGTAAAAGTAGTTTATGATTACCCGCAACGCGGATATATTTACGATCGCGATGGCGAACTTATGGTTTCTAACCAACCATCTTATGACGTTATGGTTATCCCACGTAACCTTAAGCCATTCGACACCACAGAATTATGCGAAATTGTAAGTTTAGAGCGTAAAGAATTAGAGCGCAGATTAGATAAGGCAAAAATTTACTCTCCATTTTTACCTTCCGTAATTGTTCCGCAACTTACCAAAAGTGAATATGCCTTTTTACAAGAGAAAATGCGTAATTATGAAGGCTTTTATATTCAGAAACGGTCTTTAAGAGATTACCACGTAGATCACAGTGCTAATGTTTTAGGTTTTATTGCTGAAGTTAGTCCAGCTACTATTAAGAATAATCCCTACTATACCAGTGGTGACCTTATTGGCCGAAAAGGGGTAGAAAGCGTTTATGAAGATACCCTACGCGGAATAAAAGGAGTGAAATACATCCAAAAAGATAAACTGAATCGCGATATTGGTCCTTATAAGGATGGAATTTATGACACTTTACCAGAACGTGGTAAAGACATCACCATTTCGGTGGATTCAGATTTACAGGCCTATGGCGAATATTTGATGACCAATAAACGTGGCGGTATTATCGCTATAGAACCTTCCTCTGGGGAAATTTTATCTATGGTTACGGCACCAACCTATGATCCTGCCGATTTAGTTGGAAGAAAAAGGTCGCCAAATTTCAGCAAAATGTGGTTAGATTCTACAGCAAGACCACTTTATGATCGTAGTATCCTTGCACAATATCCGCCAGGATCGCCATTTAAAACCATGAATGCTTTAATTGCCTTACAAGAAGGCGTTGTGGATACCGACGATACTTTTTCCTGTCATCATGGATATAGCTATGGTCGTGGACGTAAAATGGGTTGCCACGCTCATGCAAGTCCGCTTGCCATGACACAGGGAATTGCCCAATCCTGCAATTCCTATTTTGCCCAGGTATATCGTAAGATCATTGAGAAATACCCAACCCCACAGGAGGGCATGGATGTGTGGAACAAACACGTAAGAAGTTTTGGATTAGGCGATTATTTAGGCAACGATTTAAGTACCGGCAGACCGGGTAAAATCCCAACTTCAGAATATTATAATAAAATATACGATTATCCAACCTACCGTTGGTATGCTACAGCGACATTATCTAACGCCATAGGCCAGGGAGAAGTCCTATTAACACCTATTCAGCTCGCTAATATGACGGCGACAATTGCGAATAGAGGCTGGTATTACACCCCACACATGATTAAAAAGATCGATGGTAAGCCTATAAAAGACGAAAGATTTATTAAAAAACATCACACTACGATTGATCCTGAAAATTTTGATCCGGTGATAGAAGGTATGCATCAGGTATATAAAAACGGTACCGCAAGTTCTTTACAGGTTGAGGGTATTGAAATCGCTGGAAAAACCGGAACGGCAGAAAATTTTGTGAGGGTAAATGGTAAAAGAATGCAGCTTACCGATCACTCCATTTTCGTAGCCTTTGCTCCTGTAGATGATCCTAAAATTGCCATCGCCGTTTTTGTAGAAAATGGATACTGGGGTGGTCGCTACGGAGGGAAAATTGCCAGTTTAATGATCGAAAAATATTTAAAAGGAAAAATTACCCGTACAGATCTTGAAGATTTTATAATGGATCCTAAAAACAGCTTAGAAGACGAATACGAAAAACCCTATAGTGGAGAACCTTTCTTAATCAATGATGGCAAGAAAAACGGCTGGCTTTGATTGGCTAACGATTTTAATTTATTTTTTACTGGTATGTTTTGGTTGGGCTAATATTTATTCGGCCTCACTGGGCTCTGATCCTTCTGTAAGCTACTTCGACCTTAATGAGCCTTACGGAAAGCAGGCGCTATGGATTGCCCTTAGCGTCTTTCTAATCGTTATTATCCTTGCTATCGAGGCTAAATTCTATCAACGCTTCTCGAGCATCATTTATATCACTGCTCTTATTCTGCTTGCAGGACTTTTTGTATTTGGTAAAACTATTTCTGGAGCTACCTCCTGGTATGCCATAGGGTCGTTTAGATTACAACCTTCAGAGTTTGCCAAAATTGCCACTGCACTTGCACTCGCAAAATATGTAAGTGATATCCAGACTAATATTAAGCTTTTTTCGCATCAATTTAAGGCCTTTATTATTATTGCTTTACCTGCATTGCTTATTGTCCCTCAACCAGACCCCGGGAGTGCTATGGTATATGCAGCATTCTTTTTCCCATTGTATAGAGAAGGTATCTCAGCCCTTTATCTGGTACTCGCCTTAACGGGAGTAATGATATTTGTAGGTACTTTGTTACTTGGCCCTATTTGGGTTACCGCCGCAGTCATTATTTTGGCAGCACTAAGTTTGTTATTAAAGAAAAAAAAGCGGCCAGGCATCCCTTTATTAGTATTTATTGTTGCCACCTGTATAGGTTTATCGTTCTCGGTAAACTATATTTTCAATAATGTCTTTGAACAACGCCACCGTGATCGCTTTAATATCGTTTTGGGAAAAGAGGTCGATAGCCGCGGAATAGGTTATAATACCAACCAAAGTGAGATTGCCATTGGTAGTGGCGGGTGGACGGGCAAAGGCTGGACTGAAGGTACACAAACCAAAGGTCACTTTGTGCCAGAGCAGCATACCGATTATATTTTTAGTACCGTAGGCGAAGAATGGGGTTTTGTAGGAAGCGGTTTAGTGGTGTTGCTATTTATCAGCTTGTTATTAAGGCTCATATTTTTGGCAGAACGGCAAAAATCACAGTTTAACCGTATTTATGGCTATAGCGTCGTTGGCATTATCTTCCTTCACTTTATGGTAAATATTGGGATGGTGATAGGAATTTTCCCTACAGTGGGTATTCCATTACCGTTTTTTAGCTATGGCGGTTCTGGTTTATGGGGATTCACGATCTTATTGTTTATCTTTATAAGACTGGATTCTGACAGACTATCTTTTTAATGCCGAAAATAGAAATCACTACAGAAATTGATGCTGAAATCCAGCTTGTATTTGATCTATCAAGGAGTATTGATCTTCATCTTATTTCTACGGAACAAACCAAAGAAAAGGCTATTGCTGGCAAAACTGAAGGTTTAATTGAATTGGGCCAACAGGTAACCTGGCAGGCCAGGCATTTTGGAGGAAGTAACGATCTAACGCAAGCCTAAGAATCATTTAATTTGAGCTGAAATTTTTAAGTAAGGACAAGTATTTGAGCATTTAATCTCGATTATCGAGTCAAAAATTCACTTCTAAAATTGTCGAATTTCAGCTCCCGCTTTTCTTTGTGGATCAAATGCAAAAAGGCATCTTTAAATCCTTCAGACACGAGCACCATTTCAAGTCAATTTCCGAAGAAAAAACACGTATTACCGATAGTCTCAACTACAAATCTCCATTAGGAATTTTTGGCAGATGTGCTGATTTCTTATTTCTGAAGAATTACCTTAAAAATTTCCTTTCCACAAGGAATAAGATGATAAAAGAATACGCTGAAAGTGCTAAAGGAATAGTTTTAATTCAGCAAAAAGAATAATTACATCGAACAACGCTCTGCCACTAAAAGAGCCGCTGCAACGACTAAAATCAAAAAAGGGTAAACGATTTTTCGTTTCATTCTATTTATTTAGCAATTAAAAACGCCCAAAGTTAACAAACTCCGGGCGTTTTAAAATTATTAGTTAAGCAGAAAAATTAATCCTTTAACTTATCTGAACCTGCTACTTTATGTTTCATGTTATTCCTCTTAATATCAGAAAGCACGTTAATCGCCTCTTCAACGTACACATCACGGCTTAAATCCTTATGCCATCTTTCTCTTTTCTCCTGTAGCGTAGAATCTGCTTTAAAAAGTTTTTCTTCGTAAGGTAAAGAAGTAAAAGAAAGATTGGTTTTATAGTCTTTTAGAGCATCATATTGTTTCGCTACTTCTTTATTTTTCTCTGCATCGGCAGCATAACGATCAAAATTTAAAGAATAAGTATCATCTTCACTTTGCTCTTTAATCCACTTTGCATTTTGCTCGATTAGCTTAATTTGTTCGCTTTTTGCCATGCGCTCTTTACTATTCTCTATGGCCTCCTCATAACCTACATAACCATCCCAAATGTTATAATCTGCGGGATCGATTTTATCCCATGGTAATGGATTTTCCTGATCTTTCTCGCCAATATCCACATAGCTGTAGCGATCTGGAACAACAACATCACTCTTCACTCCTTCTAACTGGGTTGAACCTCCGTTTACTCTATAGAATTTCTGAGTAGTAATTTTTAAGGCTCCCATATCCCCATAATCGTTATTTCTTAACCATCGATTAAGGTCGATCACATTCTGAACGGTTCCTTTACCATAAGTTTGCTTACTACCAATGATAACGGCTCTTTTATAATCCTGCATTGCCGCCGCTAAAATCTCTGAAGCTGAAGCTGAAAGCTCATTTACTAAAATTACAAGCGGCCCGTCCCAAACAATTTCAGAATCTTCATCGTTAAGCACTTCTTTACGCTCTCCATTAGATTTTACCTGTACAATAGGTCCTTTTTCAATAAACAATCCTGCGATATCTACTACGGTTTTTAAGGAACCTCCACCATTATTCCTAAGATCTATTACAAGCCCGTCCATACCTTGTTCTTTAAGCTCGATAATATCCTTACGCATATCTGAAGCTGCATTACGGCTATCATAATCTTCCATATCAAAATAGAATTTTGGAAGGTTAATGATTCCGTATTGTTTGCCATCTTTATCCACCATCGCTGTTTTTGCATAAGTTTCTTCCAACTCTACAAGATCTCTGGTAAGGGTAACCTGCTCTATATTTCCAAGCAACTTTTTACGAACAGTAAGGGTAACTTTAGAGCCTTTTGGTCCTTTGATTAAATCTACGGCATCATCAAGGCGCATCCCTGAAATCGTTACAGGTTCATTTTCATCCTCTTGTTTCACTTTAAGAATAACATCGCCTGCATCTAATTCTTCACTTTTCCAGGCAGGACCACCAGATATTACATCCATAATGGTAATATCATCATTCTTTTTCTGTAATCTTGCCCCAATACCTTCAATTTTACCAGACATTTGGATGTCAAAACGGTCTTTATCCCTTGGCGCAAAATAATACGTATGAGGATCAAATTCTTCTACTATGGCATTGATAAAAACAGAGAAGTAATCTTTTCTTTCCAAGTCATCGGTTAGATCAAAGTACTCCGATAAACTATTCTGGGTAGTCTCACGAGCTTTTTTCTCTAGTTCCTCATCAGATTTCATTGTGTAATCGGGATCATTTTCTTTCTTACTTTTCTCGTCCTCTTTAAGATCGTAATAGTTAATAAGTGTAGAAAATTTAAGTTGTTTTCTCCAACGCTCCTTCAATTCGGCTTTAGAAGTCACATAATCCAAATCATCACCATCAGCGATAAAATCTTCTTCTTTAGAAAAATCAAAAGGCTCGGCAAGGATTTTAGTATACAATTGTTTTGCCTCCTCATTACGTTTTTCTAGCTTAGAATAGGTTAAGTCGAAAAAATTAAGTTCCTTATTGTTGATTTCGTCATCAATAAGCAGCTTATATTTTTCAAATTCCTCAATATCTTCTTTATAAAAGAAACGCTTTGAAGGGTCTAAACTTTCTATATAATGCTTATAAACTTTTGCTGAAAAATCATCATTTATCTCTTTAGCATCGTAATGTCCCTGGCTAAGAACATAGGTAATAAGATCGATTAAAAGCTTGTCTTTGTTAGGGTCATCAAACTTTTTTGTGGTGAAGCTGCATGAAGTTGCTGCCATCAAAACAGCCAAAACCAGGATTTTTAAATTCCTTTTCATATATCGCATAGATTTCGTCATTAAATTCTGTACAAAATACATTAAAAACTGTGCCATTCATAAGAACAGCAACTAATAATTTGTTAAAGCACTAAATTAATCTTTCCGTAGGAAATTACTAATTTAGCAACTATAAAAATTAAGCTATGAGCAAAGAAAAACCGCTAATTCTGGTCACTAACGATGATGGTATTACCGCACCCGGAATTAGAAGCCTTTTACAGGTCATGAAAGAGATTGGTGATGTCGTTGTTGTCGCTCCCGATAGTCCGCAAAGCGGAATGGGACATGCCATCACCATTAGTGACACTCTATTTTGTGACTCGGTTACACTAAAAGAAAACTACAATCATAAAGAATATAGTTGCTCTGGCACCCCGGCCGACTGTGTGAAAATTGCGACACAGGAAATTTTACACCGTAAGCCCGATCTTTGCGTAAGCGGAATTAACCACGGCTCTAACTCTTCGATAAACGTCATTTATTCCGGAACCATGAGTGCTGCAGTAGAGGCTGGCGTAGAAGGAATTCCTGCCATTGGTTTCTCGCTTTTGGATTATTCCCTTAATGCCGATTTTGAGCCTTGTAAAAAATATGTGAAAGCGATTACTAAAAATGTACTTAAAAACGGGCTTCCAAAAGGGGTGGTCTTAAACGTAAATTTTCCCAAATTGCCCGCAGAAGAAATTAAAGGCATTAAAGTTTGCCGTCAGGCCAACGCACATTGGGAAGAAGAGTTTGATAAAAGGACCAATCCACAAGGTCGGGATTATTACTGGTTAAGTGGTAAGTTTGTAAATAACGATGAAGGCCAGGATACTGATGAATGGGCCTTAGAAAACGGATATGTTTCTTTAGTCCCCGTTCAATTCGATTTAACGGCACACCATTTTATTAACGAGTTAAACGACTGGAAACTGGATGAGTAAGGGCAATATCGCAATAGGCTTTTTAATTGGTATTTCGACCACTATAGCTGGAGTTTTCTTGTTTACTACATTTTTCTCTGACTATAGTTTTGAAGTAAGCCTTCATGATTCTATTCAGAATGATTACTTCGGAAAATTAATTGCTATTGGCGCTGTATTGAACTTTTTCCCATTTTTCGTTTTTATGCGGAAGAAACAAATTTATCATGCCCGCGGAATTTTACTGGCATGCCTGGTAGTTGCAGTTGCAATTGCTGTGGTTAAAATTCGAAATTTTTAATTATTAAGAATAAAATTTTAAGCGCTTGAAATATTATATCATTGCAGGAGAAGCCTCGGGAGACCTACATGCTTCTAACCTTATGAGGTCCCTAAAAAAAGTAGATCCAAATGCCGAATTTCGATTTTGGGGTGGCGATCTTATGCAAGAACAAGGCGGAACTATGGTAAAACATTACCGTGATCTTGCCTTTATGGGTTTTGCGGAAGTGATTATGAACCTGCGAACCATCTTAGGTAATATTTCATTTTGCAAAAAAGATATCGCAACATACCAACCCGACGCATTAATCTTTATCGATTATCCCGGATTTAATTTACGTATCGCAAAATGGGCAAAAGAAGAGGGCTACGATACCCATTTTTATATTTCACCGCAAATCTGGGCCTGGAAAGAAAACAGGATTAAAGCCATAAAACGTGATATCGATCACATGTATGTGATTTTACCCTTCGAAAAAGATTTTTACGAAAAAAAACATGACTATCCTGTTAATTTCGTCGGGCACCCATTAATCGATGCTATTTCTAATCGCAAAAATACCGATATAGCCAAATTTAAAGCTGAAAATAACCTGGACGAACGCCCCATTATAGCCTTATTACCCGGCAGCCGAAAACAGGAAATCTCTAAGATGTTGGAAGTCATGCTAAGCATCACACAGGATTTTAAAGATTATCAGTTTGTTATTGCCGGAGCGCCAAGCCAGGAAACCGAATTTTATAAACCTTACCTTAAAAAGACCAATATCAATCTGGTGATGAATAAAACCTATGATATTTTAAGTTGCGCGTATGCCGCACTGGTCACCTCGGGTACTGCAACTTTAGAAACCGCTCTTTTTAAGGTCCCAGAAGTGGTTTGCTATAAAGGCAACTATATTTCTTACCATATTGCTAAAAGAATTATTAATTTAGACTATATCTCTCTGGTCAACCTAATTATGGATCGAGAGGTGGTAAAAGAACTTATTCAGGGAGAATTCAATTCAGATACCCTTAAAATCGAATTACAAAAGATCCTGGAAGAGAAAAACAGGGAGCGAATTTTTAAAGACTATTACGAATTAGAACAAAAATTGGGCGGAACTGGCGCTAGTTTAGAAACTGCCACCTTTATTTATGATGCCATAAAATAAAACATCCCGAAATCCTACAATATCGACATTAAGTGAGATGAAGAATATAGAAAGAGATATGATAATGAAGCAGAGCCTAAGACTGGGCATAATGATTTTAACCGCTATATTTTTAAGTTCCTGTGGCGGCTCAAAACCCAAAGTAATTACTACCAAAACCGAAAAAACTACTAAAAAAACAAAACATTACGATCCAAAAATCACTCAAAACAATGAAGTCATCAAACCTAAAGACGATCGGGTTTATGATATTGTAAATTATGCGATTAGTTTTGAAGGCACTAAATACAAATACGGTGGCACCACAAAACGCGGGATGGACTGTTCTGGCCTAATGTACGTTTCATTTCAGGAGAATGATATTGCATTACCAAGAACCTCGCGTGCAATGTCGTTACAGGGCGAACGCCTTTATTTAAAAGACGTAACGGTAGGCGATCTCTTGTTTTTTGAAACAAATAAAAACCGCAAAGTAATTAACCATGTAGGACTTGTTGTAGATGTTTCACAAGGCGATATTCTTTTTATCCATTCTACCACTTCACAGGGTGTAGTGATTAGTAAACTTTCTGAAAATTACTGGAATAATACTTTTGTGATGGCCAGAAGAATAATTTAAACTTTTTAAAAAAGTCGGCTAAAAAGCAGATTTTCACTACTTTTAGTGTGACCCTACTTTCTAATAATCAGAAAGATGGGATACATCAACACCAAGATTCTTAAATTTTCGATTGCATTTTTATGCGGAATCTTAGCAGCACATTTTTTTAAAATCCCCTTAAACGCCCTGCTAATTTCTGCCGGGATTACCCTCTTTCTTTTTGTATTCTTCTTTTTTAAAGCCAAATCGCAGCTTTACCAACTGCCCTATTTTGGAATATGCTTATATCTGATTTTATTTTTCTTCGGAAGTATTTCCTACCAGCTTAAATTCCCTGAAAACCGACCGTATTATTTTTCGAATTTCGTTAATTCTGAAGAGGATTTTTTACAACTAAAACTCACCGAAGAACTAAAACCGAATTTCCATAAACGCTTTATTGTTGAAGTAGATTATGTTATCCATAATCGGGATTTGATAAAACGGAAGCCCGCTTTTGGTAAAATCTTAGTCGGTGTTCCTTTACAATCGAATTTAAAGGTTGGGCAACAAATCACGGTACCGGCAAAAATTACAAGTATAAATCTACCACTGAACCCGCACCAATTCAACTATTCAGAATACATGAAATTTCAGGGTATTTTTTATCAAATTAATCTTTCAGAACATCAAATTTTAATCGATCAAAACGCCAAACCTTCTCTTTTCACCAAAATAAAAAGATCCCTACTCCAAACGTTACAGGATTCAGGTTTTAAAAAAGATGAACTTGCTATAATTCAGGCTTTAATTTTAGGGGAGCGTAACGGTATTTCAAATGAAATCTATCAAAACTATGCTGCCGCTGGCGCTATTCATATTTTGGCCGTTTCAGGATTGCACATTGGTATCATTTTGTTGCTCATTAATTTTCTTCTAAAACCAATTCAGCAATCAAAATGGTTAAAACTGGCTTTAACCTTAGCCGGAATTTGGAGCTTTGCATTACTTACCGGCTTATCGGCATCGGTAGTTCGCGCTTCATTTATGTTTAGCTTTGTGGCTTTTGGTCTTCAGATTCACCGTAAAATCAGTTTACTCAACACCGTGTTTTCTGCATTTTTAATTCTTATTCTTATCAATCCGTTTTATGTATTTCAGGTTGGATTTCAGCTAAGTTTTGCTGCTGTATTTAGCATTGCATTATTTCAGCCTAAATTCAATAAACTTTGGTACCCCAAAAACAGGATTGTGCGATTTTTTTATCAGATGATTAGCGTAAGCCTCTGCGCGCAGATTGGTGTTTTGCCGTTAAGTTTATACTATTTTCATCAATTTCCGGGATTATTTTTGCTAACGAATATGGTGATCCTTCCCGGACTTGGCATCTTACTTATTTTAGGAATTTTAATCCTCATATTAGGGGTTTTAGATGTACTGCCTAAAGTCCTGGTAAAATTCTATTCGATTTTGGTTGAAAAACTTAATGCATTTATCGCGTGGGTGGCCAGCAAAGAAAATTTTATTATCAACGAAATTCATCTTAGTGCCTTTTCAGTATTACTTTTATTCGGAGTCATCATGAGCTTTTTCTTCTTACTTCAACAAAAACAGAAAAGACATGTATTTTTAGTGTTGACGGCGATTATCGCATTTCAGATTAGCCTGCTAATTGACCAATATCAGCATTCTTCCGAAGAAATTTTTATTCTGAATAAATCGGGAAACAGTATCATTGCTGAAAAGAAAGCACAACAATTAAATCTTTTTAGCCATAATCTAAAAGATAGCAGCTGGAATTACTTGGAAGATTTTAAAATAGCTGAAAAAATATCGAATATTGAGTTTAATAAGCTTGAAAATTTTTATGAACTGAAGCAAAAAAGAATTTTGGTGATCGACAGTGCTGCGCTTTTTAATTTTCCTGAATTTAAGCCGGATATAATACTGCTTTCTAATTCTCCAAAAGTGAATTTAGAGCGCACTATTGCTATTTTAAAGCCACACATAGTTATCGCCGACGCCAGCAATTACCCTAATTTTATTACATTATGGAAACAGACCTGTATACATAAAAAAGTCCCTTTTTACCAGACGGGTAAAAAGGGAGCTTTTAACTACTAACCACAAACTATTGTTTATGATACAACTAACACTTACTTACTAAACGTAGGTTCAAAGTTTTCATTGTATTCATTCCAGGCTTTTTCTGTAGTTAATTTTTTATACTCGTCTTTTGCGAAGATTTTTAAAAATATTTCTATTTGCGCCGGCGTTCTATATCCGGTTAATGGTGCGATTAAATCTCCGTTTTCATCAAAAAACACAATACTTGGATATCCTGAAATTTGTAAAGCCCGAGCAAATTCATGCGGACTATTTCTTTTACCTTTTAACTCAGGTTTATATTCTGGATTAGCAAAAACTTCGTCTTTGTATTTAATTTCTTCCTGGCCTTCTGCATTAAATTTTACCGGATAATAGTTTTCATTAATAAATTGGGCCACCTGTGGATGCCCAAAAGTGTTTTTATCAAGCATTTTACACGGGCCACACCAATCAGTATACGCATCCATGATAATATTCTTAGGCGTTTCCTTTTGTGCTGCCAGCGCCTCGTTCATGGTCATCCAGTTAATCTTACTTTCAGTTTCCTGCGCCTGCACTGCAAAACCAACCATTATTAATGCTATAAAAAGTATTTTTTTCATCTTCAAAAATTTTCTTCTATGATAACAAAAAACGTTCCTTTTACAGAACGTTTTTTAGAAAATATTATAATCTCTTTTTATTCTATTGTTGTTTCCTGCGGGATGCCTTCTTCCATCTTTGCATCCTCTGCACCGTGGGTTAAACGTTTAAGAGGTTTTAACATTGCAATAACTAACAATCCTATTATTGTCCAGATTACCAGGATACCGGTAAAAATTTCGAATTCCCCAAGATCCTGAGCAAATTGGCCAATTAAACCGGCAACCTTATTTCCTAAGCCTGTTGCCGCCCAGTACATTCCCATAATAATTGAAGCATATTTTAGCGGAGCTAGTTTGGTAATAAAAGATAGCGATACCGGTGATGCGCATAATTCACCAATGGTATGGAATAAATAGGCTAAAATTAACCAGTACATTCCTGAAGATCCGGTTTCTTGATATTGCAAAGATGCTGCACTCATAAAACCAAACCCTAAGGCCATAATAATTAAACCAACCGCCATTTTAAAAATAGAAGATGATTCTCTTCCTTTCTTTTTCCAATGAAACCAAAAGCTACCAACCAATGTCGCCAAAGTGATAATAAAGAAAGAGTTTACTGACTGGAATACTGAAGCAGGAATTTCGAAGCCTAAAATCGTTCTGTCTACTTTCTCTGAAGCATAAAGATTCATTAAACCACCAGCCTGCTCAAAAGCTGCCCAGAAAAGGATAATTAATAAGAAAGAGATTAGCAATACTTTTACTCTGTCTTTTTCTATTGAGGTTAAGGGTTTATCTAAAATCGCTCGATCTGCTTCGTTTTTTCTTGAAATTAAATTCCCAACATGAGATAGGTGCTTTTGTCCCAGCATATAAACGATCTGTCCCAGCAACATTCCTATTGCTGCAAGACCAAATCCCCAGTGCCATCCATAATATTGAGCTAAGAAACCACAAGCAATTGGTGCTAAGAAACCACCAATATTAATCCCCATGTAAAAAATATAGAACCCAAGATCTCTACGTTCGTCACCTTGCTTATATAATCCTCCTACCATCGAAGAGATATTTGGTTTTAAACCACCTACCCCAAGAATGATAAATAAACAACCAATATAGAAAGAAGTTTCAGATTCAAACGATAAGATTCCGTGCCCAATACACAGGAGTATACCACCAATCAAAACAGTTTTCTTTTGCCCTAAAAGTTTATCGGCGACCCATCCCCCTGGAATAGAAGACACATAAACTAGCATGGTATACCAACCATAAAGTTCTAAGGCCTCGGTATTTGTCCATCCAAAACCTGGATTATCCGAGGTGGTTTCAGCAACAAGGTATAGCGTAAATAAGGCTCGCATTCCGTAGTAGGAGAAGCGTTCCCATAATTCTGTAAAAAAGAGAATATACAATCCTGCCGGATGCCCAAATATTTCTTTTTGATTAGCTGGAGGTGCAGTATTTGCCATAATTTTAAGTTTGTTGATTGAGTTTTATAGATGTTCTTTTATAAAGTTTGTCATTTTTGTATACAGGTGCAATCTGGTATTGCCGCCATAAATGCCGTGATTTTTATCGGGGTAAATCGCCCAATCGAATTGTTTATTGGCCTGTATTAATGCCTCAACCATTCGCATGGTGTTTTGAAGGTGCACATTATCATCACCGCTGCCGTGTACAATTAAAAAGTCTCCCTTTAATTTATCTACATGGTTAATTGGTGAATTTTCATCGTAACCAGAAGCATTTTCCTGCGGTGTGGTCATAAAACGTTCGGTATAAATGGTGTCATAAAATCTCCAACTGGTTACCGGTGCCACTGCTATGGCCATTGCAAAGGTATTATTTCCTTTCAGGATGGCATTAGAAGCCATAAAGCCCCCAAAACTCCATCCCCAAATTCCAATTCGATCAGCATCTATATAGTCAAGTTCACCTAGTTTTTTTGCTGCTGCGATCTGATCTTCAAGCTCGTATTTTCCTAACTCATTTTGAGTTATTTTTTTAAATTCGGCTCCTTTAAATCCAGTTCCCCTGCCATCTACACAAGCGATAATATATCCTTTATCAGCCAGTAACTGATACCAGTAATCATTAGTATTAAAATAAGAGTTGGAAACCGACTGTGATCCCGGTCCTGAATATTGAAACATTAACAGCGGATATTTCTTAGACGCATCAAAATCTGAAGGTTTTATGGTCCACATATTTAACTCATTGCCATTTACTACAAGCGTAGATAATTCTTTGGGTGAGAAATGATACGGTTTTTCAACTTCTAACAGCTCTTCATTATTCTTAATTTCCCGTACCAGTTTTCCGTTTTTAGCTAAATGCAAGGTGTACTGCATCGGAGTGTCTGTGCTCGTAAAGGCATTGATAAAATAAGTGAAATCGGCACTAAAATCGGCATTATTGATTCCGGTTTTTTCCGTAATTCGTTTTTTACCTTTCCCGTTTGTTTTTATGGAATAGACATCACGATTTACACTTCCGTTTTCTGTGCTTTGATAAAATAAACGATTACTTTTATTATCATAACCATAGTAATTGGTCACTTCCCAATTCCCCGTCGTTACCTGGCTCTTAAGTTTTCCGTTTTCATCATATAAATATATATGATTATAACCGTCTCTTTCGCTTGTCCAGATAAAACTGTTATCTTCTAAAAAAGTGAGATTATCGGTTACATCAACGTAAGCCTCATCTTTTTCAGTAAGAATAACTTTGGTAGTATAATCTTCAGCATCTACAAAAATCAGATCTAATTGATCCTGATGCCTGTTTAAAACCTGAACGCTTAATACATTATCCTTATTGGTCCATTTGATACGCGGAATATAGAAATCCTTATCATCCCCCAGGTTTATTTCTGTACTTTCTTCCGAAGCTACATCGTACATGTGCAACGAAACTTCAGAATTAGCTTCACCGGCCTTGGGATATTTAAAAACCAGCTCGCTTGGATATAGACCACCTCCGAAGATATCCATAGAAAATTCTGGCACTTTAGCTTCATCAAATCTTAAAAAAGCAATTTTATCTCCTTTATAATTCCATTGAAAAGCTCTTACAAAACCAAGTTCTTCCTCGTATACCCAATCGGTCACACCATTAATAATACTGTTCACTTTACCGTCTTTGGTAATTTGCTTTTCGCTATGGCCTGCCACATCGTAAACATAGATATTATTCTCAAAGACATAAGCTAACTTAGAATTATCTGGAGAAAATGTGGGCTCCTGAACTTTTTTATCACTAAGCTTTGTAAGTTTTTTAGATTTTATATCAAAAATATAGAATATCGCCTTCGAAGATCTTCGATAAATTGGTTGCGGATCTGTAGCCAACAGCATTTTGCTCTCATCCTGGCTTAAACTAAACGCCTGGAAACTTTTTAAACCTTTTAGATCTTTAGTGTCTACCAGCGTTCGGGTTTTCTCACCGGTTTCGTAACTATAAACATCGACACTGGAATTTCCAGAATCCGGGTCGTGATTTAGCACCACATATTCAACACCATTATTAAGAGATTGTAGGGATTGTAAATGTTGCTGACTAAACTTTCCGCTCCATATTTCTTCAAGCGTGATATTCTTTTCCTGAGAAGTCGCAACAGAAGCTGCCATCATCATAAGCAGAACTAAGATTTTTGAGAACCTCATTAAATTCTTTGAAAATTTTATTGCAGGCCAAGTTTACTAAATTTTGATGAAAAAGCCGGTCGAACTGATGTTAAATACTAACAATTTGTTAATGATGTTTTCAAGCAAACCAAACACGGCTTTAAATTTAATGTCTTACGAGCAACTAAATAACAATTGTATCTTTGCATTGAAACTATTTATAAAATTTCATGAAGGAACCAATTTCCGGCTTTTCAAAGCTAACGAAGGGAGAAAAGATTAACTGGTTAACAAAAACCTATCTGAATGATGATCCTAAAGCTGTAGAAGTTTTAAAACAGTACTGGAACAAGGACGAAAAGCTACAACAATTACACGAGGAGTTTACCGAAAATACCCTATCTAATTACTATTTGCCTTTTGGTATTGCGCCTAATTTTTTAATTAACAACGAACTTTTTGCCATCCCTATGGCCATTGAAGAAAGCTCTGTAATTGCGGCAGCCAGTAAAGCGGCTAAATTTTGGGGAAGCCGGGGAGGATTTAAGGCAGAAGTTATCGACACCATAAAAGTTGGACAGGTACACTTTATTTACCAAGGATGCGAAGAAAAATTAGAGCTGTTTTTTAACCAATTAGAACCTAAACTTAGAGAAGCTGCTATACCGATCACCCAAAACATGGAGAAACGTGGTGGCGGTATTAAAAGTATCGAGCTTAGGGACCGCACCGCTGAAATAGACCATTACTACCAGTTGCATTGTAATTTTGAAACTGTAGATAGCATGGGAGCTAATTTTATAAATAGCTGCCTTGAAAAGTTCGCTGAGGTTCTGGAAAAGGAAGCAGCGATTTGGGAGGATTTTGATGAGAAAGAACGCCATATCGAAATCGTAATGAGTATTCTATCTAATTACGTGCCCGAGTGTGTGGTAAGAGCAGAAGTTCGCTGTTCTTTAGAAAACCTATCTGATGATCCTGATTTAAGCGGAGAACAATTTGCAGATAAATTTTTAAGAGCGGTTAAAATTGCCGAAACCGAACCGTTTAGGGCAGTTACCCATAATAAAGGAATCATGAATGGAATAGACGCGGTGGTGCTGGCTACAGGAAATGATTTTAGAGCCATTGAAGCCGGCGTACATGCTTACGCGGCGAAAGATGGGCAGTACTCCAGCTTAACCCATGCCAGCGTTGAGAACGGAATCTTTAAGTTTTGGATCGAAGTCCCTTTGGCTCTGGGAACTGTTGGCGGCTTAACCAGTCTTCATCCTTTAGTAAAGCTGGCTTTGGAAATGCTTGGGCAACCTAACGCTAAAAAATTAATGGAAATTGTTGCCGTCGCCGGACTAGCCCAGAATTTTGCAGCCATAAAATCGCTCATCACCACCGGCATCCAGAAAGGCCACATGAAAATGCATTTGATGAATATACTTAATCAACATAATGCCACTTTGGAAGAAAAAGAAAAACTAATCGAATATTATAAAACCAATGTGGTTTCTCATAGCGATGTTGCTGTGCAACTTGAAAAACTTAGAGGATGAGATTTTACAGTCCCGGTAAACTTTTAATTACAGCCGAATATGCTGTTTTAGATGGCGCACAGGCTTTATGCCTTCCTACAAAAAAAGGACAGTCTTTAACTATTCAGGAAAATAATTTAGGCGTAATCAACTGGATGAGTAAGGATGAAAATGATAAAATCTGGTTTCAGGATCAGTTTAAAAAAGATTCCTTAGGAATAAAGTCGACTTCAGAATATAAAATTTCAGAATCAGAAAAAGAATCAGCAATATCAGCGCGCTGCATCCAAATTATAACGGCTGCTGAAGAATTATCTGGACAACATCTTTTTGAAAAAGGGTATGATATTCTAACTGAATTAGAGTTTAACCGCAATTGGGGTTTAGGCACCTCTTCTACTTTAATCAATAACCTTGCGCAGTGGCTGAAAATTGATCCTTATGTTTTACTGAATAAAACTTTTAAAGGAAGTGGTTACGACATTGCCTGTGCTCAAGCAGATAGTCCTATAACCTACGAACGGAAAAAAAATACTCAAATTTCACTAAAAGCAGATTTTGAGCCGGGATTTTCAGATCATATTTACTTTGTTTACCTAAATCAAAAACAAAATAGCAGAGAAGGCATAGCGCATTACAGAAAAAGGACCGTTGATGATCGTGAAATTTTAATTGAAAAGGTTTCCAATATTACTCAGCAGCTCATTAAATGCGATAATTTAGCCGAATATGATTTATTGATCAATATCCACGAGAATTTAATTTCTAAAGCATTAAACCTGCCTAAAGTAAAAACCAGGCTTTTCCCGGATTATGAGGGAAGTATTAAAAGTCTTGGTGCCTGGGGTGGTGATTTTATTATGGTAACTGCCAAAAATGATCCTACACTTTATTTTAAAGAAAAAGGATTTGAGGTAGTAATTCCTTACAGCCAAATGATTTTATAGTGGAACGCTAAAGGTTGTTTAGAAAAACCAAACCCGATACCTATAGTCATAAAAAAATCCACTCGATCGAGTGGATTTTTTTATGACTTATTTCTGCTAAATACTAATAGAATTTAGCTCTTTTATCTTCAATTTCAGCCTTCGCTTTTAAAGCTTCAAAAGCTCTGTTGTTTGCCATTTGACGACGCGTTCTGGTTTCCTGTTGCGCAAATGGTTTATAAGAATCCAGCTCTGGCGCTTCGCTCTTACTTACCAGTTCTACCACATACACTCCTTTATCACCTACAATTGGTTTACTGGTTTCTCCTACTTCTAACGCATAAACTGCACCTACAACTTCTGGCTCGTTACCTGCACCGGCAAGGGTTGGTGAACTTAAGTTTACCGCATTTGCTGTTTGTACAATTTTATTCTGATTTTCTGCAACCTGATCTACAGTAGTTCCAGAAATCTTTTCTTTAATAATTTCAGCTTTTTTCTGCTTGGTAAGAATTGGGATTACTTCAGCCGAAGCATCTTCTGGACTCATTAGTCCTTTTTTCTTCTTAGCAGTTATTTGCGCTACAATATATCCTGTTGGAGTTTCAAAACGTTTTACATCGCCTACTTTCGCATCATCTTCAAAAGCCCACTGTACGACACGGCGTTGTTCACCAACTCCGGGAATATTTTCATCTAAAGCTTTTACATCACGTACGGTACGGATTCTATAATCTGCTGCTTTGGCCTCTTCGGCAAAATCACCTTCACCCGCAGCAATTTCAAATTTAGTTACCTCGTTAAACAGTTTATTTCTTGTTCCTTCAGTAGCTTCAACCTCTCTAGCCACTGTAGCGATTTTCACTGCTTTTTCTCTATCGGTTTGATCTTCGATATAAATAACATGATATCCAAAATCTGTTTTTACAACACCTACTGTTCCTTTGTTATTGTTTAGAACAAAATCATCAAAGGTTGGCACCATCATTCCTGGTCTAAAATAGCCAAGATCACCAGAATTTTGTGCAGCTGAAGGATCATCAGAAAATTCGGTTGCCAATGCTCCCATTCTAGATTTATCAGCTTTTACAACTCCGGCTAAACTGTCTGCTAATTGTTTTGCAGCAGTCTCGGTACGGGTACCACCTGCTTGCGCTCCCTGAAATCCTATTAAAATATGGCTTGCTTTTATAGAATCTGGTATTTCTTTAGTCTCTACTAGCTTGCTTAACTTCCAATATCCATTCTCTTCATAAGGCCCATATACTTCACCTTTCTCAAGATTAAATAAATCGTCAGCAAACTCTTTTGGAAGCTGATTTTTAAATTTGAAGGTTACGGGTTGTTGTACATCTGAATTAGAATTTACAAATTCCTGATCGTCTGAAGTTGTTTTAAACCCTGCAATGGTATCGTTCGTTTTAGAAACCGAGTTATACTCTACCCTATCTTCTAACAATCCGCTTAAAGATTCTTTTGCTTCTTCTTTATCCTCTGGCGACGGCTCTTCATTAAAAATAACATATTGAATATTACGAGCGGCCTCTGTTTCAAATTTCGCTTTGTGATTATCTACGTATGTTTTTATTTCAGACTTAGAAACTTCAACTTCATCATCTGGAATTGAAGAAAAAGGAACCTGAACATAACGAAGATCCATAGTATTATTTTGCAAATGATAGGCTTCTTTACCTTCGGTTAGGGTTGCACCAACACCGGCACGAATCATATTTGCATAAATATTTTGTGCGGCAGATTCTGCAAGTCCCTCTTCATAACTTAACCATTGCTGATACATTTGTGGTGATGTTTGCTTTAAACTTGCCACATATTCTTTTAATCGATTTTCATCGAACATTCCAGCTTCGTTAGTAAATTGAGGATTGCCAGCCATTTGAGCTCTCATCATCTGCCTTACCTGAGCCTGCTCTGCCCTAATTCCAAGAGCTTCTACCTGCTCATCAACAATAATTTGATTTAATTGCTGATCCCAAACACGATTTACAGCTTGCGTAGTAGAAATGTTACCACGCATATTTTGCTGGTATGCTTCTACCTGACGGGCAAATTCTTCCCTGCCAATTTCCTCTCCATTTACAGTGGCTATAGAGTTATCTTTACCGCTAAAGCCACCACTTCTAATCACATCGGCCAGAACAAATGAAAATAATGCCAATGCAATAATTAAAATTAAGAAAACAGAACGCTGTCTGATTTTATTTAATACTGCCATTCTTAGATATAATTTATCAAAATATAGTGGGCGAAAATAGTGTTTTTAGGCTAATTATAAAACTTATGATTAGCAAAATATTAACTTTTTAACGCTTTAATCCTCAGGCTTGATTTTAAGCTCTACCAGATCGATTTTTGTATTCGAAACATCAAGGATTGTAAATTCGAAATCATCGATGCGCACCACTTCGTTTTGCTGGGGAATTTCCTCGGTATGGTTTACAATAAAACCACCTAAAGTTTCATAATTCTCGCCGGTAGGGATATTTAAACGATAGGTTTCATTAATGTAATCTACTTCAACACGTGCCGAAAATTTAAAATGTTCGTCACTAATTTTTTCGTCGACCAGGATTGGGGAATCATGTTCGTCTTCTATTTCCCCAAAAAGTTCTTCTACGATATCCTCAATGGTCATCATTCCACTGGTACCACCATATTCATCGATAACCACCGCAATACTTTTTCGTTTTTTGATCAAAACATTAAGCACATCTTTTACCCACATCGTTTCTGGAACGAAAATAACAGGTAACAGAATAGATTTTATAGATTCCGGCTTTTTAAATAGCTCAAAAGAATGTACATAACCTATAATATTATCAATGGTATCGTTATAGATTAAAATTTTTGAGAGTCCGGTTTCCGTAAAGGTTTTTACCAAATCCCCGGGTTCCTGATCCTGATTTACTGCAATAATCTCAGTACGGGGAATCATAACCTCCCGTGCTTTAATATCGGCAAACTGAAGGGCATTTTGAAAAATCTGTATTTCAGAATCCACTTCGTCTTCCTCTTCTACCGTTTCCATCTGTTCGCTAATAAAATTCCCTAGTTCGATTTTACTAAATGCCAGTTGAACCTCATCTCCATCGGTTTTAAAGAAACGTTTTAAGATCATATCTGAAATCCAGATCACAAACGATGAAATAAAACTGAACAACAAATAAAAAAGATAGGCCGGTACCGCAAAAAACTTCAACATGGTATTAGCATAAATCTGAAAAAATACCTTCGGAAGAAATTCGGCCGTAACCAAAATAAGTAATGTAGATAAAACTGTTTGGGTAAACAGACTTAAATCGGTCACCAGATAATTTAAAATTGCATTGTGTAAAGGCTGAATTTCATGGAGCCATGCCATGATTAAATCGCCCATATAAAAACCATAAACAACAAGGGCGATATTATTCCCTACAAGCATGGCAGCGATAAACTTAGATGGCTTTTTGGTAAGGCGCTTTAAAACTTTAGCCAAAAAATCATTCTGAAGTTTCTCTATTTCAATATAAATTTTGTTTGAAGACACATAAGCAATCTCCATACCCGAAAAAAAAGCGGAAAGTAGTAATGAAAAAATAATGATGATGACTTCTGCACTCATTATTTATGGTCTTTTTGTCTCTTTTCGAGTTTTCTTCGGAAATTTCTTTTGAAGAAAAACATGAAAATGGCCATCGCGGCCAGGAATATAAAAATATACGCTCTACTGCGCTCGGCATCCCAAATAGCAAAGGTTTCAAAAATGAAGAACCCTCCTATGATTAAATATGCATACTCGAAATACCTAAAATATTTTGTCATTTTTCTGACTCGTCTATGTTTTGAATCCCACTATTGGTTCTAAAGTTGAATTTATCGAAATTTTGATTGGAATCAAAACCCATTCCTTCATTAAAAGATCCATCGGGAAACTTAATTTGATTTTCGCGATCGGTAAACACCCAACTTTGATTTTGATCCCAGTATAACTGATCACCTTCTAACCGGGTACTATCTGCAGTAAAAATCACTACGTTACCACGAAGATCTACCAAACCGGTGGCACCATATACAATCCCGTAATCTGCTGTAACGGTACTTTTTTGATCATCTTCATCAAAAAACTCGATATATACGCCTTGTGGAAATTCTCGATAAGGAAAGTCTTTATTCTCGAAATCATACATCTTTTCACTTTGAAGGGTCGCCACAACACGACCAGAATCGGTATACTTTAAAAGAATACCACTAGCAATTCCTGCTGGGGCATCTGCAGGGTTTTGAAGTGCTCTTACTTCGTTCAAATTACCTTCACATGAAAAAAGCATTGTCACGCCGATAAGCGTGACAATGCTTTGTATTATTTCACGATATGTGATTTTCATATTATAAATTAGGGATACGCACAGTTTCTCCTATCCAACAACCAATTTGAATAGCATCTCCTGCTTTTTTCCCTTCCTGGAATACATCAGCTTTTTGTGGGGCACGACCATTATAAGCCGCAACTGTTGCATTCGCATGCTTAGAAAGAGATGGATCAACTCTACCTGCTTTTGCTACATATTCTGCAGCTAACCAGTACACTGCTCTTTTCTCGAAAGCAGTTTGCCCACAGTTGTTTGCGCTATCGGCATACATATCTGCAATATTCAAATAAGCTCTACCATAAGATGGCTTAGCCTGAATTGCTTTTCTATAGAAATTTCTAGCCTGAGAAAAACTTCCCGAAGACTTATAGTTCTGAGCAATTCTGTAATAGATCTTAGCCTTATCTGCTGGGTCTTTTTCAAGTTCAGCAGCTTCATTATAATACTCTAAAGCTTTACCTCTATCGCCATCAGCTTCAGCTAACTGACCTAAAGAATAAGCCGATGCAGCAGAAGGCTCTAACTGATGAAGTGCTTCAGAAATCTTAAAGAATAACGGATCTTCACAATCTTTAGCTGAAAGACGTGCATTCGCGTTTCTTAACCAAGCTACGTCTCCTTTTTTAGCTTCAAAATCTTTTTCGTAAAGTGGCACTAAGTTATCACAATCTGCACGAGCACCCAACTTTGCATTTAAAGCATCCTTTACTGCATTAAAATTATTTAATTTCTGCTCAGCTATTTTTGCTGTTTTTGCTTCTTTAGAAGTTAAATCTTCACCAGAATCTTGCTTTTCGATTAGTGGCTGTAGACGATCTGCCTCATAGATTTCTTCCTCTTCAATTTTTGCCATTACCCTATCGTAAATATCAAAAACATCCTGTAACTCACGATCACCGGCATCTTGCATATTTACCATTAAATCGAAATAAGCATAAAGACCTTTAGGACTGGTAAAGTTTTCTTTATCTTCAGTATAAGCTTTATCGAATGCGTTGAATCTATCTTCTGTAGTTCCAACTTTGTTATCAAACTTTAAAAGTGCTATATCACTATAAACATCACCTTTTTTTGTTTTGTCTGGGTAATGTTCTAATCTACCTAGGTATACATCAATTAACTCATTGATATATTTTGTTTTTTCTTCTCCAGAAGCTCCATCAATTTTGTGCTTTAGCACTCTTTCTAAATACTGGAAAGTTGCTAAACTATAATCTGGACATTCTTCTTTCACTTTCATTAACGGCGCGTATGCCGCATCATAATTCTTAGCTTTAGCATCATCATAAGCTAAAGCCGCAGTGGTAGTACAATCCTGAGCAAATGCTCCAGAACCTAGCATTACCGCCGATAATAAAACTATAAATCTCGCTTTCATCTTGTTGTTTATTATGGTTAATTAAACTTTCTCTTTACAAACCATTGGTCATTCAAAGATAAACCAATTGATAATTTAAAAAAATTCTCCTGTATTAAACCTGAGCTTGTTGTACCGCGCTGTCCATACTCCAGCCCCAAATTTAGATTAGAGAAATCTCCTCCAATCGGTAATCCTAATCCAAAAGATATGCCAAACTCATCTATCGACTCTCCGTTAAGCTGCAAACCAGTTTCTTCAAAACGTCCTCCAAAGCGATAAACGATACGTTTAAAATAACTTGTAAGTGAACTATACTCTGGCACAATATACCCTCCTAAACGATATGCATTACCATCATTATATTCTACATCGTTTACAGGAGTACTAAAAACCGAAATTTCTGGTATACTTCCAAATGCAGAATATTCACCTCCTAAAAACCATTTATTTGGCCTACCAATACCTAAACCAAATGTTGCTTTTGAAGGCAAAGTAATGTCCTGAGATTCCATATCAAAAGTCTTTGCATTGAAAATAGTTTCTCCATTTGCCGAAAACGCCACATTCGCGATTTCTCTATAACTCTCTGAAGTTATATCTGCTTCAGGAGTATACACCGCAGATGCATGTAACTTCAATCCACTGTTTAATTTTTTTTGATAGTCTACCCCAAAATTAAAACTAAAGCCCGATAGGTCAGATCGATCTATATCCCGGGTTCCATATTGCACCCCTTCTCTCACCACCGTTCTGCGATGCTGAATATTCCCAAAATTATAATCAGCATTCACCCCAATACTAAGATCTCGGTTTATTGCATAAGCGGCAGAAAGGAATACTTTATTCATTCCTCCGCGTCCTTTTAGCCTGCTTGCGCCATCCTCTTCAATATCATAAATTCGATATCCTACCGAAGAATACGGTATTAAGCCCACACCAAAACCAAAACGGCCTACAGGTACACCTAGTCCTAAATAATCTAAAGAAACATTTTTGGTTTGATCTTTTGAATCCTGAGTTTTCTGATCTGTAGACTCTAAACTAGCTCCTACGGTATAAGTTGTCCTTGCCAACTTACCATAACCGGCAGGATTTGTAAGGTTCATATGAATACTATCCGAAAACGTACTAAGACCTCCCATGGCTCTATTTTCTACAGTCCCTTTAAAATTGGTAATCCCAACCCCGTAATAAGAATACGGCGAAGAAGTGTTTTCCTGAGCTTTCGCCCAAAACGCAGAAAATAAAGCTACGATTACTATAAATCGTTTAATCATTGAATTTTGTTATATTCTAAAATGTAGTTTAAACCTTCTAAAAGAAAATTTGAGTTCGCAAATATGCTATTTTTTAATCGCTTTGACAAAAATAGAAGATCACCACCCGTCAAAATAACTGTTAAATCTTTAAATTCTGAAATATAGCTGGTAATCATTCCATCAATTTCTGCAGCAAAACCAAAATAAATACCGCTCTTCAAACATTCTTCTGTAGAGTCCCCTATCAATTTTAGATGGTTACTATCTGATTGTATTAACGGTAATTTTTCTGTAAACTTATGTACAGCATTAAATCTCATTTGCAAACCGGGAGAAATTGCCCCTCCTAAATATTCAGAATCGCTATTTACAATATCATAAGTTACACAGGTTCCTGCATCGATCACCAGGCAATCCTGTTTAGGATAGGCATATACTGCCGCTGCGGCAAGAGCTATACGATCCTTACCCAAAGTTTTGGGAGAGCTGTAATTATTTATAAAAGGCAAATTAGTTTGATGATCCAAATAATATAAAACTGAATGTTTTTGGAGTACTTTTTTTACTGAATCATCATCTTTTAATACACTGGAAAGTATCGAAAATTGAATTTGAGGATACTTTTGAAAAATTTTTTCAATTTTTTTATTTTTTTCTGACTTCAGAATTTTAAAGACTTCCAAGAGCCTATAATTTTGAAAAACAGCAATTTTAGCAAAAGTATTTCCTAGGTCGACAACAAGATTCATAGCCTAATTTTATAAAATGCTAAGTTACGAAAGCATTTTTTTCAAAAAAGCCTTGTGAGTTCCTAAAATTGAATTTATATTTGCAACCGCTTTCGAAAAGCAACTGGTGCCTTAGCTCAGTTGGTAGAGCAAAGGACTGAAAATCCTTGTGTCCCTGGTTCGATTCCTGGAGGCACCACCTTTAAAAAGCCCACTATTTTAGTGGGCTTTTTCTTTTCAAAGAAATCAACTTTAAATGAAAAGGCTAATTATCGTTTAAGAGAAAAGTGAGAGCGATAGGTTTTGGCAACTCCATCCTCCTTAAAATCAACCTGGAACCAATAATCGTTTGAAGGTAGCGAAGATCCTCCTATAGAACCATCCCAACCACCTTCAGCGGGTTTTATTTTAGTAATATAAGCCCCATAGCGATCATAAATTTGAACTTCAGCCTCTGGATGTGTTTCTAACGCTGTAATATTCCACGTATCATTATACCCGTCGTTATTTGGCGTAAAAAATTTAGGATGCTTAAGCACTTCAACCTCTTCTATAGTAGCCCCACAATATCCTATTACACCTTTTACTTCTACAACATGCGTTCCTGAAGAGACATCATAAAACTGACCTTCGGCTTGAAATTCACTTCCATCAAGACTAAAAAGATAATCTCCTCGACCTTTTACGACTTCAACTTCTACCACCGCTATATCTTGAAAAGGCTCTGATACAGTAACAGAAACTTCAGGTTTTGCGGACTCTTTTACAAAGACCGAGGCTTCCTTAAAGCCGCAACCGGTTTCTATCTTTCCATCTATTTTATTCGCCTTTACAATATATTCTCCCGGGATCATGGCCTCAAAATCTGTCCCAGTATGGACAAGCTTCCCTCCATAATACCAATTCACCTCAAAAAACCTGGGATTAAGCCCCGTATAAAAGTAAGCCCCAGTTTCTACCTCTCCGGTTTCGGTATTAACGCATAATGCCTCTTCATGAATTTCTAACTCCTGCAAAGGATAAACAGTAACATTAAAAGAAGAGTATTTATAGCATGAATTATTAGATAAAGACTGCGATTTTAAATACAACGTATAAGTCCCCGGCTCTGTAATTACATTTTCTGGCCTTAAAATAGCATTTTCATCTTCTAAATTTGTAGTATAATACATTTCATAATCCGCTGGCATAATCCCCATAGGAGAAAAAATATTTGGCACACGGTAGCTCCCACAAGCTTCTATATCTGGGATTGCTGCTACATCGGGAGTATTCGAAATCTTAATATCAAAATCATATTCATCTTCACATACAAAACGAACGCCCGCTTTTTTGTAAATATAAAGTGTCGTACTGGCCGATATCGTAGTTCCTGACTCGATTTTTTGTCCATTCCCGCCTTTCTCCGTAAAATACTCGCCTTCGTTTAATTCCGGAAGCACATAAGAATCACAGGCATTAACAGCTTTGGGCCTGTCAACTCGAACACCTTCTATATAAACATTGAAAAACTTTTCATTGGCACAACCATTAAAATCTTCCCACTTATTATAAATATAAATCCTTGTGGTTTCTTCAATATACGTTCCGGCTGCTATTTCCTGGCCCTGTGCATCTGGCTGTGTATAATATTTTCCGAACTGAAGCTCTGGCAATTCATACCCAAAACAAGAATATACATCTACAAAATTCTCTACAGGAGCAAGCTCCCTTACCTCTACATTAAAACTACTTTCACTAGCACAGTAATTTTGGGTATTATTGATGAAGATTTTTTGACTTTCTTTTATTACGGTCCCAGCCACAAGTTGTTCTCCTTCCCTATTAGATGCTGTAAAATACTCGCCATTTGCTATTTCTGGCAATACAAAACCATCTTCCACACAAACAAGAACATCTTCTAATGTGCTCACGTGGGGTATTGGGGTTACGGTAATAGAAAAGCTTATTTCTTTTGCACAATCAGAGCCATCTGTAGTATCGGCATGATAAAATACGGTTGTACTTTCTGTAATTACGCTGCCGGGCTCAAGAACATTTCCGCTTGTATCTGTATAGTCGCCAATTTTAAGTTCTGGCAAAATATAACTCCCACAGGCAATAATATCTTCAAAATTTGGAATGATATTTATTTTGAATTCACTTTCGTTATTACACCTGCCGTCATCGTTATAAATATAAAGGTTCATAGAAGATATTACCTTAACGCCAGGATTCAACCGTTGCCCGCCACCGTTGGGACTGGTATAATATTGTCCGCTATTAAGCTGTGGAAGAACATACCCCTTGCAAACTACAACATCCTCCAGTTCATCTACTTCGGGTAAAGAATAAATAGCTACATCAAATTTTTGTTCTTTACAAAGCGTACCATCTTCCATTTCCCCGTAATAATATATACTGAAATCTGAAGTATACACTGTTCCTGCCGCTATTTCCTGCCCAGTCCCGTTGGGACCATTTTGGGCGTCATAAAAACTTCCTGCCGGAGGTGAAGGAACCACAAATTGCCCACAATAATAAGCATTAAGCTTGTAATCCTTAACAAGCTCTACTTTAAAACTAGACTGATTAAAACAGCCAGAAACAACCGTATTATAAATATAATAGGTACCTGAATTTTCGATCACATCACCAGGCTGAAGCATTCTTCCCTCTCCTTTTGGACGAGTATAATAGTCTCCATCACTAATTGGAGGAAGGACATAAGAAGAACACTCCACAACATTCTGTAATTTTGAAACAGGTGGTAAATCATTTAAACTTACATGAACCGTAAAAATGTTAAAGCAATCGCTAACCAGTGTATCCTGAACTTTACCAAAAACCTGAAAATCTGAAGCATTTCCTGAAAGTTGAAAATTAGAGATATCCTCTATTGGATTTACATCCTGATCTGCATTTCCGGCAGACCGGTATAATTTAAAAATATAAGAATCTGAAGGCAATTGGCTATTTACAATATCTTTAATCTCAGACAGGTTTACCAAATTACCTTTTGGGGATCTACAAGCAATAATCTCCTCTGGAACATCTAAATGTATGGTTTCATTTACTTTCAGTTTAAAAGGGATTTCGGCACTGCAAAATTCACCGGTTTCCTTGCTCTTTAGCTGAACCACAATAGTTTCACCGGGTTTGCTTCTATAATTGGCTAAAGCTGATTTGGGAATTTGATTAAAAGCGGCTACGCGCTCTTTAAAATACACTAAATCATATTGCTCTGAACTTACCCCCAGCTTTTCGTATCCGTTGTTTGTAAGATCGAACAGCTGCTCTGGTGCTCCATTATCACATACCACTATGTCTGGCAGATCATTATACGCAAGGCGTTCTACCCTTATTTGATCACTAATATCACAACTAGAATCATTTTTAGTAACTTTCACCATGTAATCCCCAGGCTCATTTACGTCTAAAAAATAACTATTCCCATTTGGGATCGCTACTTCATCTTTAAACCATTGATGTTGGTAAACAGGCGACTCTAATCCTGTATTTAAACGGGTAAGACTCCCTTCACATAACATCCTGTCTGCACCTAAATCTAAATCTGTCCTAAAACTCCCACCAGCTATAAAAATCGCGCTATCATAGTTCGCATCATGACTATCACCTATTACCAGTTTAATTCTGTATTTTTTACCGGGTTTTATTGTTGCTGAAGCTGTAAGTAACCTGGTATACCCCCGCATATTTACTACCGAATTTGCCGCACCTACCTGATAACTATCAAAAAATTCGGGGTTATCACTTTCGCAATTCTCATTAAATCTATGATCCTTTATCGTTCGTACAGAAACTGGAATATCTGTTCCTGGCAATACAGCTATATTTTTAGTTTCACCGGTAGCTACTTCGGTAAGTAAAAAAGCGAATACATCGCTACTGGCACACTGCCATTGCCCATATTCATTACTTGCAAAAATAAAATCGAAACTAAATTTTTCGGAAAGTGGAATAAACTCAAATGCTAAAAAGGCAACATCAGATATTTCTGTACTCTGCCCAGAGGCATTATTGATAGCCTGCAAATCTTTATCGCCCGTAGCATTAATTACTGTGCTTAGATTTTTACCAGAATACGGCCCCTCGGTTAATTTAGCTTTACCAGACCTGATAATCACCCCGTCCGAAATAGGAAAATCACCGGCATTATTATTAAAATACGCCACTGCCTCTTTATCAGATTGCTCAATATTTGTAATCTGCACGCACGAGTTATCCAGGAGCCCTGCAACTAATTCTTCTTTTGTTACACTTGCATCGTCAATGCTAATATGTTGCCCATAACTTCCTGCAAAAATCAGCAGGAATACATATTTTATCAACTTCATAATAACTATTAGTTAGGGAATAGATTATTATTAAGATTAGATTCGTTAAAAAGTTAATTTTTTGTTAATGAATACAAATAAAGTATAATTTTTCGATAAAAAACAACAGAAATCGACGAAAGGCATAATTTTAACATTTACAGCCTTTTAGAAACTATTTTAGCTTAAAATGGAGTGGTTACAAATCTGGGATCTATCTTTATTTTTTGAAATTCAATAGCTTCAGCTTCAATAGAAATATAATCGAATTCATTAATAACTTTCCCTATACAGCGATAAACCCCTTTATTATACAAAGGATATTTAGCAACCTTATCAGGAAATTGAACCGTATCAAAAATGTTGTAACCTATATCGTGAAATGTGGCAAAACACATTTCTTTACCGCCAGAAGTCGTTGTCTTTTTTGTACAAATCAACTTTCCGTAAATGCTTACTTTCTTTCCCACAAACTTTTTAAGCTCATCTACGCTTGTAAAATTATATACCGGCTCCTGCAACAAATCAAAATAATTACACAGGGGAAAGCCTAAAAGCTCTATCTGATCGTAAGCGTCTATCAAAGCTGAATATTGAAACGCTGGCAGTACATATTCTTTATGTTGAATCTTAAACAGTCCCGGCTGATTACTTTTTTTCTTTGACTTTATTTTTCTGAAATACGCTTCCCAAAGCAACTGATGTTTATCTTTTCCAGTAAATCGAAAGGCACCCACTTTCAATAAAATTCGAAGTTGCTCTATAGAAATAGCTACGCGATCCATAAAATCATCCAGACTTTTATAACTGCCAAAAAACTGGCGATTTTCTAAAACTTGCTGTACCGTTTTCACTTCCAGCTCCTTGATATACCCAAATCCCAGATAGATATCTTTCCCTAATATCGTAGTAGGATGATCGCTGTTATTAATACAGGGCGCAAGCACATTACCACCACAATTTCTTATTTCCTGAATATATGTTTCTGCGGAATAAAATCCGCCACCATTATTAAGCACCGCCACCATGTATTCTAACGGAAAGTAATTTTTAAGATATAAACTCTGGTAACTTTCTACCGCATAAGAAGCCGAATGACCTTTGGGAAAGGCATAACCGGCAAACGAAGATATCTGCTCCCAAACCTCATCGGTGATTTGCTGTGAATACCCTCTTTTTTTACAATTACTACGGAATTGCGCTTCAATTTTCTCCATTTGATCTTTTGAAGTTTTCTTCCCACTCATCCCGCGTCGTAAAACATCGGCATCATCAAAGCTAAGTCCGGCAAAATGATGTGCCACTTTCATCACATCTTCCTGGTACACCATAATTCCATAGGTATCTTCCATAATTTCTAACATTACAGGATGTGCCAGCTTTCTTCGTTTAGGATCACGATGCCTTTTAATATACTCTTCTTTCATCCCTCCGCTGGAAATACCAGGTCGTATAATCGAACTTGCCACCACAAGATTCATATAATTATCGGTTTGCAACTTGGTTAACAAACCACGCATTGCCGGCGATTCCACATAAAAAACACCCATGCAATCACCAGTCTTAAGCAGACTATTGATCGCCGGATCATTCTTGAATTTTGGAATATTGTCGATGTCTTCAATAACAGCATCAGGTTGATTTTGTTTAATCAGCTCTAAAGTATCGGTGATTTTAGACAAGCCCCGCTGCGACAGAATATCAAATTTATGGATCCCTACTTCTTCAGCAATATTCATATCGATCTGGATCGTCTGGAAATTTTTAGGGGGTAAAAAAGTAGCTCCGTAATTAAAAATATCATCGTTAAGAATCAAAATACCACCAGAGTGTACACTTAAATAATTAGGAAATCCTGCAATTAAATTGCCATAATTAAGCACTAAACGTTCCATTTTATCTAAACCGGAAACCTCGAACCGTCCTGATGAGAGTTTATCAATTTCGGCCTTAGGAAGCCCAAAAACCTTCCCTAATTCTCTAATCATGGCACGGCGTTTAAAAGTTACATAGGTTCCCATTAAGGCTACATGATCGTAGCGATTAAAAATAAAACGGGTAACATCTTCACGATCTTTCCAGGAAAAATCGATATCAAAATCGGGCGGCGAACTTCGATTTTCATTAATAAAGCGCTCAAAATAAAGATCTAATTCTATAGGATCTACATTAGTGATCCCTATGATGTACGCCACGATAGAATTTGCTCCACTGCCCCGCCCAATAACAGGATAGTTTTTGCTGCGGGCATAGTGCACGATTTCGTGATTAATCAAAAAATAGGAAACAAAGCCCAGTTTTATGATAGCGGTAAGCTCTTTATCCAGCCTGGCATACACTTCTTCATCGGCTTCCGGATATCGATTTTCGACATTATCGTAACACATTTTTCGAAGCATCAATTCATCGGCTTCCCTACTGTTAATTTTCGATAAATTATTGTTCTGTTTTTTATCAAAAGTAAACGCTACATGACAACTTTCAGCAAGGGCTCTGGTATTGGCTAAAATTTCAGGAAATTCATTAAAAGCTTCGATTAAATCCTCTTTCACGAGCATTTTATCTTCAGGATTTGCCTGTTCTTCTACCGTAAGTTTGCTCAGCAATGTATTATTATCAATGGCCCGCAATAAGCGATGGGCATTAAAATCTCTTTTACTTCGGAAAGAAACAGGTTGTAAAACCACCAATTTTGAAGTATCTTTTTTATACCCTGAAAACTTCAGCTTATTTAAATCCCGAGCTGAAACACCTATAAATTCATTTTCCCTGAATTCATTTTTGTCATTTTCCAGCACCTTTTTAAAAGGATAGATCACATGGCAATTTTCCAATAAAGGTGCGCTTTTATCAAAATTCTTTTTAGCATGCAAATTCTTGGAAAGATGTGTATTCATCTCCCTAAATCCGTTTCGATTTTTAGCAATTACGACGTACTGCTGGTCTACGCCATTACGAAAATCTATCCCTACCAAGGGTTTCATGGAGTAGGTTTGCGCTTGCTTTAAAAAATTTAAACAGGCTGAAGTATTATTGATATCGGTAAGCGCTACACAGCTTGCGTTTTTTGATTTTGCAAGTTCCAGCAGTTCATTTTCAGAAAAAGTACCATACCTCAGCGAAAAATAAGAATGACAGTTTAAATACATAATTTCCCTTTTCTCTATATTCGAGATTTGATATTTTAAGCCCAAATTATTGATTTCGGTGCGCCAGGACAATGGGTGGTTCCCCATCAAAAGGATTGCGCATCCTGCCAATAGTTTTTGCCCCCATACTTACCGCCCTTACCACACTACGCTCGCCATATTTGTCTTTAATACGGTCTAAAGAATTATATAAACTCAGCATCTTTTCACTATCATCAAATAAGTTAATTTGGTAATGCCCGCCTACAAGTCCGCTTAGCTTCACACCGATAAGCCGAATTAAAACCCGTCGATTATAGAGTTTTTTAAAAAGTTCTTCTGCCTTCGGAATTAAAATATGATCGGCACTGGTATACGGGATTTTTGCCTGAAGGGTACTGGTTTGAAAATCTGAATACCTAATTTTTACACTAATATTCGAGGTGAGCTTATGACCTCTTCGTAACTGAAACGCCAAACTCTCGGTCATCGCCACCAAAGTAGCATGCAATCGGGTAACGTCTGTAGTATCCCGATGAAAAGTCCGTTCGTTAGAAATCGATTTACGATCATGAAACGGAATAATGGGAGAATTATCGATCCCGTGAGCACGTTTCCAGATCGTACGCCCGTTTTTTCCCAACACCCCTTCTAAAACTTCTACCGGCATTTCCTGTAGCGTTTTCACTTTATAGACTCCAAGCCCCATAAGCAACTGAAAAGTTTTATTGCCAATCATCGGGATTTTATTCACATCAAGCGGTGCCAAAAACTGTTTCTCTTCGCCAAACTTAATAACACTCATTGCATCGGGTTTCACCTCGCCGGTGGCGATTTTAGAAACTACTTTATTTTGCGATAATCCTACCGAAATTGGCAAACCACTCTCTTTGATGATACCTTCCCTAAGCTCTTTGGCAAATCGCTCGATCCCAAAAAAACGATCCATCCCGGTAAGATCGGCATAAAACTCATCCACACTCGCTTTCTCAAATAATGGCACCTGATTTTTAATAATCTCGGTTACCAGATGCGATTCTTTGGTATAAATGCTGGCGTTCCCTTTTATATAAACTGCCTGCGGACAAAGCCTACGGGCAATTTTCATGGGCATACCAGATCGTACCCCAAATTTTCGGGTTTCATAACTACACGAAGCCACCACGCCACGATCTCCCATTCCGCCAACGATCACCGGTTTATTCTTTAATTCTGAATTTACTTTTCGTTCTACCGAAACAAAAAATGAATCCAGATCCAGATGTAAAATAGACTTCGAAATCATATATTTTTGGATTTAATCCTATTAAATGGATTTAATCCAAAAATATAAAAATAAATAAAGTGAGAACGTTAAAATCTCGCTTTAGGTACTTAAGTACTTTTTATTGTCACATTATCTTGCTGAAAACCATCGTCACCCTGAACCTGCCCGTCCGGCAGGCGGGCTTGATTCAGGGGTCTCATAAAACAAAAATCAATAGTCAAAAACTGTATGAGATTCCGTGTCAAGCACGGAATGACACCACGGATATTGAAAAATAACCGAATAGCATACACTGAAAATAGAGCCTCATTTTTAATCTGAATTAGTTATCAACAATATGCGTTGGACTTCCATAGAATAATTCAGCACTTTCCATGATTGTTTCAGAAAGTGTTGGATGTGGATGCACGGTAAGTGATAAATCTCTTGCTGTGGTGCCCATTTCTATCGCTAAGGCAATTTCAGGAATTAAACTCCCTGCATTTTTACCGGCAACGCCACCACCAAGGATAATTTCAGATTCCTTATCTACAATCAACTTTGTAAGTCCGTTATCGGTTCCCAAGGCTTTGGCCCTTCCCGAAGCCGACCATGGAAACTTCACCACTTTAGCATCGATATTCGATGATTTTAGCTGTTCTTCTGTAAGTCCGCACCAGGCAATTTCAGGATCGGTAAATACGATTGCAGGAATCACCTTGGCATCATAAGTAGCACCTTTCTCACCTTTAATAACTTCTGCCGCAACACGGCCTTCATGAGAGGCTTTGTGCGCTAACATAGGTTGCCCGGTAATATCGCCAATCGCATAAATATGATTTGCTGAAGTTTTACGATTGCTAAAGACTTTTATAAAACCGTCTTCCCCAATCTCCACTCCCGCATTTTGTGGTTTACTGGCTTTTGCATTGGGTTGTCTTCCAATCGCCACTAAAACACGATCGAATTTCTTTTTTTGTTCTTTATCGCCTGACTTCAATACGACTTCAACTTTTTTCTTCTTAGGATCTACTTTTTCAACTTTAGTATCAAAATATAGATTTTTAAAAGGCTGTTCTTTCTCAAAAACTTTTACCAAATCTCGATCGGCTCCCGGCAAAAATCCTGAAGTCATTTCAGCAATAGAAACTTCGCTTCCTAAATGGGCATACACACTTCCCAGCTCCAGACCAATATAACCACCACCGATCACTAATAATTTCTTCGGAATTTCTATAATATCGAGTGCATCTTTAGAATTCCAGATAAGTTTGTGATCGACTTCGATATTTGGCAATTCAGTTGGTGTAGATCCTGTAGCGATAATTGCATTTTCGAATTCAAGCTCGTACGACTCACCAGAGTTTTCTTCAATCTCCAGCGTTTTTTCATTTTTAAAAAAAGCTTTCCCCTGGATAAACTCAACTTTCCTTGCTTTACTAAGCTGACCTAAACCGCTGGTAAGTTTTTTTACCACACCATCTTTCCATTTTGCTATTTTCTTCACATCGATTTCAGGTTCTTCAAAACTTAACCCGAAATTCGATAATTCTGTAGCCTCTTTTTTCACTTTCGCTACATGCAACAAGGCTTTTGAAGGAATACAACCACGATACAAACACACGCCGCCGGGATTGGCTTCTGGATCAATTAAAGTGGTTTTAATTCCTAAATCTGCTGCTCTAAATGCTGCTGCATAACCGCCCGGGCCTGCGCCGACCACCACCAGTTCTTTTTTATCTTTCTTGCTATTTGCCATAATCTCTAGTTTATGCCCCAAGCAAGGCTTTGTAAGGGTCTTGTAGCGCCTGCGTGATCCAATTTATAAATGCTGCGCCATCTGCGCCGTCGATTAAACGATGATCGTAGGATAAGCTAAGCGGTAAAATTTCTCTTGGTTTAAATTCGTCATCAATATATACCGGTTTTTTAGCCGAACGTGAAATTCCTAAAATTGCCGACTGTGGTGCTGGAACGATAGGCGTAAAATTAGTTCCGCCAATTCCGCCAAGATTAGAAATAGAGAAATTAGCGCCTTCCATATCTTCTTTACTTAATTTACCATCTCTGGCTTTTTCAGCAATATTGCTTAGTTCTACAGCAATTTCTATAATACTTTTCTTATCGGCATCTTTAATTACCGGCACTAAAAGACCTTTTTCTGTAGCTACTGCAATCCCGATATTCACATAGTTTTTCAGGATCATTTCTTCGTTTTCCATATCTACACTGGCGTTGAACTTTGGAAATCTAACCAGTGCACTCGCCACTATTTTAGTCAGCAGGGCAGTAATCGTTAATTTACCACCGGCTTTTTCAGCTTTATCCTGATTCGCTTCTAAATACTGTTGAATATCGGTAATATCGGCTTCATCAAACTGAAAAACATGCGGCACAGCTTGCCAGGAAGCCGTTACATTTTTCGCCGTCGCTTTTCGAATATTGTTTAATGGCTTACGTTCTACACTTCCCCATTTTTCAAAATCGGGTAAAGAAACAGCTGCCGATTTTATTGATTTTTCACTTCCTTTTTTAGCGAATTCCTTAACGTCTTTTTCTGAAATTTTTCCAGAAATCTCTTCTGCCAGTTCAGTAAGATCTACACCGAGTTCTCTTGCTAAGCGACGAGTACCCGGCGAAGCCTGAATTCCTGCTCCGGTAGATTTCCCTGAAGATTTTTTAGACTTGTCATCCTTACTTTCTTCAGAAGATTTTTCATCAGATTTATCTCCAGATTCGTCCTTTTTGGATGATTTTTTTTCATCCTCTTCATCATCTTCAGATTCCTCTTCGTCATCGCTAGACTTTTCTTCCTTTACTTTTTTCTTTTTCTTATCTGAATCTTTTTCTTCAGCATCATCCTCATTATCATCATCTGCACCTTCTTTTTCTTCGGAAGCTTTTTCTTCTTCCTGCTCTTCAGAAGATTCTTCATTATCATCTGCTTCCCCGTCTTCATCATCAGATTCTTCCAGTAGGATAATTACCTGCCCAACTTCAACCTCATCACCTTCACTGATCTTTATTTCTTTGATCGTTCCGGCAGCTGAACTGGGTACTTCCACTGAAGCTTTATCGCTTTCTACCGCAATAACGCCCTGATCTTTTTCAATTTTATCACCTTCAGCAACTAATATTTCAGAAACTGTTGCAGATTCTACTCCGTCTCCTATTTGTGGAACTTTAATTTCTTTAGCCATTTTCTTTTCTTTTATTGGTTAGGATGTTCTTGGATTTGGTTTTTTGGCGTCGATATCAAATTTCTTTGCGGCTTCTTTAAGCTGCTTTGCTTTAATTTTTCCTTCGTATGCTAATTCATAAAGCGTCGCAAAAACAATATGTGCTGCGTTTACTTCAAAAAAATCACGCAGTTCTGGTCTCGCATCACTGCGCCCAAAACCATCGGTTCCCAAAGCAGCAAGATTGGCCGGAAACCATTTTGCAATCGATTCTGGCAATGCTTTTACATAATCTGAAGCCGCTACAAAAACTCCTTTTTCGTCTTCCAGACATTCCTGGATATAATTTTTGTCTTTATTTAGCTGAGTTTTTAAACGATTGTTACGCTCGGTATCTATCGCATCATCATAAAGCGCTTTGTAACTGGTAATACTCCAAATATCTACCGCAACATCATAGTCCTTTTCTAAAATATTAGCGGCTTCCAACACCTCGGCCATTATAGAACCACTTCCAAAAAGATGTGCTTTTTTATCGGTTTTACGTTTTCTGGTCTTCTGGAATTTATACATACCTTTTAAAATACCTTCTTCGCTGTCTTTTGGCATTTTAGGCATTTTGTAGGTGGCATTACCTAATGTGATGTAATAGAAATAATGCGCTTTATCGATATACATTTCTTTAATCCCGGCTTTTACAATCGTCGCAAGCTCATAAGCAAATGCAGGATCGTAAGCTTTTAATGTTGGAAATGCTAAAGCGTACAAATGACTATTCCCGTCCTGGTGCTGCAATCCTTCGCCCGGCAGACTTGTTCTTCCCGAAATTCCGCCCACAAGGAATCCTTTCGCACCGGCATCGGCTGCGGCCCACATTAAATCGCCTGTTCTTTGAAAACCAAACATCGAGTAGAAAAAGTAAAATGGGATCATTGGTTTTCCCTGATTTAGGTAAGAAGTACCGGCCGCTATAAACTCGGCCATACAACCCGATTCGGTGATCCCTTCTTCCATGATCGCACCGTCTTTAGATTCTTTATAAAACAGCAGGCTTTCTTTATCTACGGGCTCGTACAACTGCCCGCCCGGCGCATAAATCCCAACCTGTCTAAATAAAGACTCCATTCCAAAGGTTCGACTTTCATCGGGAATAATGGGAACAATATACTTACCTAATTCTTCATCTTTAAACAAACGGCTTAGGGTTTGGATCATCACCATAGTGGTAGCCGCTTCGTCATCACCCGAACCTTCTAAAAAGCTTTTGAATACTTTTTTATCAGGCTCTTTTAGTGCTTCACTATTGTCTTTTCGCTGCGGAAGAAATCCGCCTAATTTTTCTCGTTTTTCCTGTAGATATTTAAGCTCTTCACTATCTTTTTTAGGTTTTAGAAACGGAATATCTTTTAGTTCTTTATCTGAAACCGGCAGGCTAAAAAAATCTCTAAACGCCTTTAATTCTTCTTCTTTAAAGCTTTTGGTTTTATGTGCCACATTACTGGCTTCACCAGCTTTTCCCTGCCCGTAACCTTTAATGGTTTGCGCTAAGATTATTGTGGGCTGGCCTTTATGTTCTGTCGCCTGTTTGTATGCGTTATAGATCTTTTGATGATCGTGCCCGCCTCGTTTCAGTCGTTTTAATTCGTCATCAGACAAACTTTTGACGATCTTAGACAGGTTTTTATCTTTTCCGAAGAGATCCTCACGAATAAAATCACCTTCAGAAAATGCATATTTTTGAAGTTGCCCGTCGGGGATTTCATTGAGTAAGCTCACCAGTTTCCCTTCAGTATCTTTTTCAAAAATAGGATCCCAGTCTTTTCCCCAAATCAGTTTAATAACATTCCAACCGGCTCCTCGAAATAAACCTTCTAACTCCTGAATAATCTTACCGCTACCACGAACGGGACCATCCAATCGCTGTAGATTACAATCGACCACAAAGGTTAAATTATCCAGTTTATCCCTTGCTGCAACGCTAATTGCTCCACGAGCTTCTGGCTCGTCCATTTCTCCATCTCCTAAATATGCCCAGATTTGCTGATCGTTCTTTTCTATAATTCCCCGGTTTTCGAGATACTTATTAAAACGTGCCTGATAAATTGCACTTATAGGTCCTAATCCCATAGAAACGGTTGGGAAATTCCAGAATTCTGGCATTAAATGCGGATGTGGATATGAGGTTAATCCTTTATCTGATTTTACTTCTCTACGGAAGTTTTCTAAATGTTCTTCTGTAAGCCGTCCTTCTAAAAAAGCCCTGGCATAGACTCCGGGTGAAGCATGTCCCTGAAAATACACTAAATCTGAACCGGCACTACGATCTATTTTAAAGAAATGGTTAAAACCGACTTCCCATAAATGAGCAATTGAGGAATAAGTAGAAATATGACCGCCAATTCCTTTGCTTTTATTGTTAGCTCTTACGACCATCGCCATGGCATTCCAACGGATGTAAGCCAGTATTTTTTCTTCGATTTCGATATCACCGGGATATTGTTCTTCATCCTGGGGACTAATGGTGTTCATATATGGCGTGGTTAAAGGTAAGTCTGATTTTACGCCGTGTCTTTGGGCTTCTGCTCGTAGTAATTTTAGTATTTCTTCTACTCGTTCTTTCGATTCATTTTGCAAAACCCATTTAAGGGAATCCAGCCATTCCTGATTTTCAATTTCGGCTGTCGCTACTTTCTCCTCTGCCATGTTTTGAGATTTATTAGTTGGTAATCGTGTGGTCTATCTCTTTGAAATTACCAATTAATAAAACCGACTTCAAATGATTAACACAAGATTATAGCGCTATGCTAAAGCTTTCAAAAATTAAAAATGAAAGGTGTTAAGTTTTAAGAAAGAAAAAATGGTATCGAAAATTATCGAATTTTGGGAATTAAAAAAGCCTCATAAATTCTAAAAATTCATGAGGCTTTTTATCCAATATTAGTTTTTCGACTACGAGGCTGCTTTTAGCGCATTCATGGTCGATTTGTTTAATTTATCTTCGGCATATTCTCGCGTAAGGGTGAATTCGGTTACATCGCTTTCAGGAAGATCAAACATCGCATCGGTAAGAATGGCTTCACAAAGGGAACGCAATCCACGTGCTCCCAGTTTATATTCTACCGCCTTTTCTACGATAAAATCTAAAGCTTCCTCTGTAGCTGTAAATTCAATCTCATCCATTTCAAACAGTTTTGTGTATTGCTTGATAATGGCATTTTTAGGTTCGGTTAAAATAGATCGAAGCGTTTCCTTATCTAGCGGATTCATATACGTTAAAGCTGGTAATCGGCCAATAATTTCAGGAATAAGCCCAAAATCCTTTAAGTCTTTAGGGATGATATATCGTAAAAGATTGGTTCTTTCAATCGTATCATCGTTTTTAGACGCGCTAAATCCAACGGCCTGCATATTTAAACGCTTGCTAATGTTTTTCTCGATCCCATCAAAAGCCCCACCGGCAATAAAAAGGATATTTTCAGTATCGACCTCGATAAATTTTTGATCGGGGTGCTTTCTTCCTCCTTTTGGCGGAACATTTACTGTAGTGCCTTCCAGAAGTTTTAATAGCGCCTGCTGCACTCCTTCTCCAGAAACATCCCTGGTAATTGAAGGATTATCACTTTTACGCGCAATTTTATCGATCTCGTCGATAAAAACGATACCTCTTTGAGCTTTTTCTACATTATAATCTGCCGCCTGTAGTAATCGTGTTAGGATCCCTTCTACATCTTCACCAACGTATCCAGCTTCCGTTAATACTGTGGCATCGACAATTGCTAAAGGCACATTAAGCATCTTTGCAATAGTTTTAGCCATTAAAGTTTTGCCGGTACCGGTTTCTCCAACCATTACGATATTACTTTTCTGGATCTCGATATCATCATCGCTATCTGGTTGCAGCAATCGTTTGTAATGATTGTAAACCGCAACAGACATTACCTTCTTAGTAGCTTCCTGCCCGATAATATATTCATCTAAAAAAGCCTTTATTGATTTAGGCTTGCTTAGCATCAATTCTGAAGATAATTCGTTAGCCTCTCCCTGCTTGGATTCTTCAAGAACGATCCCGTGTGCCTGCTCGATACATCGGTCACAAATATGGGCATCTAAACCTGCAATCAAAAGATTGGTTTCAGGTTTCTTTCTTCCGCAGAAGGAGCATTCTAATTCTTCTTTCGCCATCTTAAAATATTTCGTTCGATTTCAGCATTACATATCCTGAAATTCTCTTCTTATTTCATCAAATCCCGATCTTACTTGTCTCTGGTAAGGATCTCGTCTATCATTCCGTATTCCTTAGCTCTGTCTGCTTTCATCCAGTAATCACGATCACTGTCTTCGTAAACTTTGTCGTAGCTTTGTCCTGAATGTTTAGAAATGATTTTATACAATTCTTCTTTTAATGTAATGATCTCCCTGGCGGTGATCTCGATATCACTGGCCTGTCCCTGAGCTCCGCCCAGTGGTTGGTGAATCATTACCCTGGAATGTGGCAAACCGCTTCGTTTTCCTTTTTCTCCTGCACAAAGTAGTACCGCTCCCATAGAAGCCGCCATTCCTGTACAAATTGTTGCAACATCTGGTTTAATAAACTGCATGGTATCATAGATTCCCAAACCGGCATAAACACTACCTCCAGGAGAGTTTATATAAATTTGAATATCTTTTGAAGAATCTGTACTTTCTAAAAACAGTAACTGTGCCTGGATAATATTAGCTACCTGATCGTTAATGGCAGTTCCCATAAAGATAATCCTGTCCATCATTAATCGTGAAAATACATCCATAGCTACAGCATTCATCTGGCGTTCTTCGATAATATTGGGAGTCATCCCAACCGGTGCCATGCTACTTACTATTTTATCGTAATAATTGCTGTTTATCCCGTGATGTTTCGTTGCGTACTTCTCGAATTCTTTTCCGTAGTCCATCAATTTTTTTATTTAATTACACAAGTAATCTATAAAGCCAAAAAAGGCGTTATACCGTTATGGTTAACGCCTTAAAGATAGGTATAAATTATAAAAAAGGCTTACTCGATAATCGAGATTTGATTTTTTAGGGCTATACCCTGAAGTAAAATTTTGCTGCGGAATTACCCACAGTTTTTACTCATAAATTTCTTTTACAAACTCATCATAAGTAACTTCCTTTTCGTCAAATTTCATATTGTCTTTATAGAAATTTAACAATTTCTCGTTAACCAATTGCTCAGAAAGACGTTTTACTTCGTCCTGATTTGATAAAATCCTTGCTGCGATATCATCTAATTCTTTATCTGAAGGATCCATCTGGCCAAACTGAGCCATTTGTTGTTTAATTTTCTCTATTGCGAAGGCTTTTAAGGCTTCGAAATCTACCTGAATATCGTTATCCTTAACGATTTTCCCTTCGATTAACTGGTAACGAAGACCTTTTTCGCTATTCTCGTACTCTTCTACCGCTTCTTCTTCAGTTAATGGTTTTTCACCTACTGTTCTAATCCATTTTTGAAGAAATTCTTTAGGAAGATCAAATTCAGTTTTTTCGATCAATGCTTCGGTAACATCATTCATTAACTGCTGATCGCTTTGCTGAACAAATTGCTTTTCAGCATCTTCTTTAATTTTCTCTTTAAGCTCAGTCACCGTAGTCACTTTGCCTTCTCCAAAAAGCTTATCGAATAATTCCTGATCTAAATCTGCAAGTTCTCTTTTATTGATTTCTGAAATCGTAAATGCTACTTCGATATCAAGATCGTGAGCTTTATCATGCTCAACTTTTAAATGTTGGATTAAATCGTGATCATCTTCAAAAAGACTTTTGGTCTTTAAGGTAATGGTATCACCAACTTTAGCCCCTACAAATTTATTAAGGTTTCTCTTTCCCTTAATTTTCTCCAGTTCGATTGAAGTTTCATTTTCGATACCTTCTTCTTCATTTTTAAAAGTTCCGGCTACGATATCACCTTCTTCAACCTCATCTTTAGAAACTAATTTACCGTACTGTTTTTGGATGTTTTCGATCTGTCTATCGATCATCGCATCATCAGCAACGATATTATATTTTTTCACAGGTTTTTCTAAATCAAGACTTACTTCAAATTCTGGAGCAAGACCAACTTCAAACTCAAAAGTGTAGTTATCTTTATTCCAGTCAAAATTCTCCTGCTCTTTAGGAATTGGATTTCCAAGAACGTCTAATTTTTCTTCAGTAAGGTATTTATTAAGGTTTTCCTGTAGTAATTTATTCACTTCGTCTACCAATACAGCCTGCCCGTATTGTTTTTTCACCATCCCCATAGGAACGTGACCTTTTCTAAAGCCAGGAACATTGGCATTTTTACGGTAATCCTTAAGGATCTTCTCTACTTTAGGAGCATAGTCGTCTTTTGCGATATCTACTTTTACTACCGCATTCAATTCATCAATATTCTCTCTGGTAATATTCATCTTGACTTATTATAAAAAATTGGTGTGCAAAATTAAGCTTTTTTCACTAGCCTGCAAAGTTTCAAATTATTGAATTTCAGCAAGCTTCTAATCCTTATCCAGAAGAGAATATAATATGGACTGAAATAATGAAAAAAGTAAACTAAATATTATTGCCATAAACCAGCCATCTACATTAAAACCAGTCACAAAACCATCTGCTAAAAAGATAATTATGGCGTTTATGATAAGCAAAAACAGGCCAAGGGTTAAGATGGTTACCGGCAAAGTTAGGATCACCAGGATAGGCTTAATGATAAGGTTAAGTAGTGCTAAGACGATAGCTACAATAAATGCAGTAAAATAACTGTCTACCGTAACACCGGGTAAAAGCTTAGCTAAACCTACCACTACCAACGCAGACAAAAGAAGTTTTAATAAAAGTCTCATTTTTTTATAAGAGTTTGATTGCTAGTTCAAAATTGCGAAAAAAAAAGTCGGCTACTTGCCGACTTCCTCATATTTTAATATAAGTTTATCATTACTGCACATCATTACTAAGCGTAATAGTGCCGTATTGTCCAACATTTACTTTTGGAACCGTAGAGCCATAAGTCGCGTTAATCTGATCGATAATCTCATTAGCTACAATAGCATAGCCTCTTGGCGTTAAATGCACTCCATCTAAAGAAAAAGCACCACCTGTGGCGTAGGTAGCAGTAACAGTACCACCATCAAAAGAAAATCCACCATTTGCAACACCATTTAATAATGCATTAGCATCTACCATTGCAAGTCCGTTTGCATTGGCTACTGCAGCTATCGTTTGGTTAAATGCAGCCGTAGCCGTTTGAATTTCTGAAATTTCTGTACTATCTAAAACATCTGCATCATCTAAACCATTTACACCACTAAATAAGATATTAGCCTGCTCTGCAGTTGGAGTTCCTCCAGCCATTAACAGCCCTAAAACCTGTTGTACTTCTGCGGTTAACTTCACTGAACCGTAACCACTGGCCAAAGCCGATTGATCCACCTGAAGTTGAATCAACTCATCTTCCGTCATCTGTCTAAATCCAAGCGGATTGGTTTGTGTTACCGGCACGTCGATTATAAATCTATTTGGCCCTTCATTAAAAGTAATTGCATATTGAGCTGCTAAAGCCATTGCCTGTTCCTGCGGAACTCCCTGCGCCATTAACCCTCCAGCAAAAACCTGAGAAACGGCACTAAAATATGCTGTTAAGTTCCCGGCAGTTTGTGCATCTAAGACTAAGGCATTATTAGGTACGGTATTAAAAAATGCGATAGAAGTTACATCTGGAATATTAATCAACACGCCACCTGCGCCATTAGCAGTTAGCGTTTGAACCAAACCAGAATATACACTGGCAAATACCTGAGGATCTGTAATATCATTAGATCCATAGGTGGCCGGATTTAAATTCCCTGCCTGATTTACCCCCGTACCTCCTGAGGTAGCATAACCTAACACATCATTATTGCCTATCCACAAAGAAAAGAATGTAGGATTTTGAGCCATGGCATCGGCCATCACACTTGTTTGAGGCGAAGACGCAAATCTTACAAAGTAAGGATTTGCAAGGCCGGCCTGTACTCCTGCTAAATTACCATAACCTTCTACACCTAAGTGATACGATTTGGCTCCAGGAACTCCCATATTACTAAAAGGTCCTTCTAAAATGTTAGCAATATCTGTTGTAGGCGCCATGCCGGTATAGACCGAAGGGCTATTATTGCCTTCTCCATCTGTGGCCAGCACCAATCTATTATTTGTTATTTGTTGCCCGTTAGCTAAAAGCCCACCGGCATTATCATTCATATAAGGAATGGTAAACTCATCTGTTTCCTGCGTTAACGCAAATTGTCCCGCTAAAATATTAGGATACGAATTGGTTTGCCCCGTAATATAAAGCGCATTATCTGCATAACCGGCAGTTAACGAATTTCCTAAGGCAACGTAATGCGTAAAATCGGCTTCTCCATTACTATATACACTTCCTTTTTCATCTATTGGATGATCTAAATCTGGCTCACAAGAAACTATTCCCAAAGCCAATAAGCCTACTGCTAAAAATCTATAGTTTTTCATCATTTCCTGTAAGTTTAAATTTTGAATGTCACACCAAGCCCGGGAACAAATGCCACTGATTTATAAGAACCCTCAAAAGGCACATTTTGACCATTTTCTGTATAATAATCATAAGATTCCTCTACCTCTTTAAATCTATTATAAAGGAAAGAAGCATCTATGGAAAGTTTTTCGGTAATATTTACTGATAGTCCTGCGGTGAAACCGTGCGCATCATTCCTTGGGGTTTCTGGCGCGAAATAGCCTGATTGCACAGGGGATTCATCAAAATAATACCCTGCTCTTAAGGTAAACATGTCGTTTGCGATGTACTGCGCCCCAAATCTATAAATATTGGCATCTTTATAATTTCTGGGGTTTTTAGAATCTGGAATTGCCGGATCCTGAAAATCGATATCTAAAGACTTGTAGACATCCCAAAAAGCACGGTTATAATCAAAAGCCACTAACCATTTATCTGAAATCTCATAAGATAACCCAATAGAAAGTTCTGCCGGCAAAGGTAATGATGCATCAAAACGGGTATCATTAAAAGGAGTAAGAGGTGAATTAGGAATATTACTAAAATCTGCATCACCATTTTCTGCTTCAACAATAATTTCTGAACGGTAATTTGCCCCTATCCTAAGTTTATCGGTAGGATTATACATAGCCCCCAAAGACCAACCCCAGGCATGCACTCCAGAAGCATCTACAGTCACATTTGCCCTATTTCCATCGATATCGCTAAGGGTTCTGTTTAAATTTCTATTGAAGTTTACAGATCCATTTACATATATAGGACCTCCACCTATACTAAGCTGCTCTGAAATTTTTATAGAAGCCAAAGCCTGAATATAAATCGCTTTAAGATCGATATTATTTACCAAATGGGATCCAGACCAATCTGTTGGCCACTCTACAGAACTTCCGTAAGGCGTATAAGCTGCCAGTCCTAATGTTAACCAATCTGAAGCTTTATAAGAAAAGTAGGCATAAAAAGGTGTACCTACCGGGCTATCTGTTCTTGCCATTTGCCCATATTGGTCATTTTGCCATACCACATCAGAGAATACCGCACTGGCACCAACGGCTACATTTATGCGATCCTCTAGATACACTAACCCTGCCGGGTTAAAAAAAGCCAATTCTGCATTATCAACCACAGCCACACCAGTATGCCCCATTGCCAGCCTTCGCTGTCCCTGAAGCCCTACCCTGTATCCCCCGGCGTAAGTCATTGCAGCCGCCAACCCAAAAAGGGTTAGGAATAAAAGTTTCTTCATAATTTTAGTAGAATTAAGTTTGTTTCAATTTGTAAAGTGTGCAATAAATTTATCTCAAAATACAAATACCGTAACAAAATAGGTAAAAATATTATGTATGCATAATATTTAATGGTAATTTTTAAAGAAATCTAATCGCCGAATCATAAAAATCTTCTTGATTTTCAGCATGTACCCAATGCCCGGCATCGCTAATCACTTCAATTTCAGCAGCGGGGAAATGACTATGAAGCAAACCTTCATCTTCGGGTAATTTTATATAACCCGATTTTTCTCCTTTTATAAATAAGGTTTTCCCTTCGTAAACTTTTCCTTTTTCTAAAGCTGCCCCTATATTTTCGATTTTATCTTTTAAAGTTTTCAGGTTAACTTTTAATACATACTTGTCTTTATCCTCACGGTCTAGATTTTTCAGCAGAAAAAGCTGCGTAGGTCTATCGGGAACATATTCAGAAATTATTTTGGCCGCTTCCTGGCGCGAAGAAACATCAGATTCCTCCAGCAAGGTTAATCCGGCTAAAATATCCTGATGATGTGGTTTATAATATTTTGGAGCAATATCTACAATTATAAGCTTTTCAAGTAAATCGGGATAAGTGGTTGCAAATAGCATAGCCGTTTTGCCTCCCATAGAATGCCCCATTAGCACTACTTTTTCTAAATGATGCTCCTCAATATATTCTTTTAAATCTTCGGCTAGCACTTCATAGGAAAAATCATCGCTATGGGGACTTTTACCATGATTTCGCTGATCTACCAGATGAACCTGGTATCCTTTTTCAGAAAACATCTTTCCCAGTGTTTTCCAATTGTCTCCCATTCCTAGAAATCCGTGTAAGATGATAAAAGGTTTTCCCTCTCCTATAATATTAGTATGTAACTTCATTGCAATTTTTTAAAATAATAGTCGAAAATGACCAATTTAAGCTTACTGTAATTTTTGTAAATACCTAGCGATCGTTTCTTCTAAACCAAGATAAAGCGCTTCGGCAATTAAAGCATGACCTATAGAAACCTCATCTACAAAAGGAACCTTATTTTTAAAAAACTCGATATTATCCAAAGACAAATCATGCCCGGCGTTAATCCCCAGCCCTAATTGATGGGCCAACTTTGCACAATCTGCATAAGGCTTTACCGCTGCTTCTTTATCGCCGGCTGCAAATTTTTCGGCAAAACTTTCTGTATATAATTCAATACGATCTGTACCGGTTGCAGCGGCTCCTTCAATCATTTTTTCATCTGGATCTACAAAAATCGATGTTCTAATCCCATGTTTTTTAAATTCAGAAATAATCTCAATAAGATAATCTTTATTTTTTACCGTATTCCAACCGGCATTACTGGTAATCGCATCTACAGCATCTGGCACCAAAGTTACCTGTGCCGGTTTTACTTCTAGCACCAGATTTATAAATTTTGTAACCGGATTTCCTTCAATATTAAATTCGGTTTTTAGAAGGGGTTTCAAGTCCCTTGTATCCTGATATCTTATATGTCTTTCGTCTGGTCTTGGATGCACTGTAATCCCTTCAGCTCCAAACCTCTCGATATCTAAAGCACATTGCACTACATTAGGAATATCACCTCCCCTGGCATTTCTTAACGTAGCGATCTTATTTATATTTACACTTAATTTTGTCATCTTCTTATCTTTACCTTTAAGGATTTGGTTTCAAATTCGATATCAATTAAAATGAACTGCTACAATAATAGCGCAGATCTACAGGACAAATTCTAAAGCTTATCCTAAAACTTCCCGTTTTAACAAAAATACAAAGTTGAGGATGGCTTCATGAATATTATTTTAATTAATTTGCGTTAAACGACGCGAGGATTATGGATATTGAAGAATATATATTGAATGATGTTGCTATTCGTCATTTTTCAGACAAGATTGGTGAATTACAGAATGATTTTAACCAACTTACCTATTCTCACTTACCGGTAGAGAACAATGGTATTTATATGGGTTGTATTTCTGAAAATGATATTCGATGTTTTGAAGCTGAAAAATCGATTGAAGATTATCAATATGCACTTGAGGGCTTTTTTGTTCGAAATACCGATTACTGGCTGGACATTTTAGAATCTTTTGCACAAAACAATTCTAATATTTTACCGGTCCTGGATAGTGAAAATGAATATTTAGGCTATGTAGAACTGAATGAAATTATGGGAATTTTTAACGAAACCCCATTTTTAAATGAAGCCGGAAATATTATTGTAGTTGAAAAAGGATTTAAAGATTACTCTTTAAGTGAAATTAGCCAGATCGTAGAATCCAGTAATGTTCACTTGCTTGGCTTGTTTGTTTCTAAGATAGAAAATGATCTTGCGCAAATCACCATAAAAATAAACCCTACCGGAATTAACGAGGTGATACAATCCCTAAGACGTTATGGTTACAATATTATTTCGCAACATCAGGAAGATGCTTTTAATAAAAATCTTCGTGATCGATCTAAATATCTGGACAAATACCTAAACATTTAATTAAGAATATTTTTTTAATTCGGCACTCCTTAATAACTATCGAGCATCGAACTAATAATCTTGATTATCGAATAAATTTTGATATAAATGAAAATAGGCATTTACGGCCAGTTTTATCATGAAAACGCCGGCACTTATATTAACCAGCTTTTAGAACTCCTTAAGGAAGAAAAAGTTGACGTCGTTATTGAGCGTAACTTTTTAGACCTTATTAATAAGAACAAGAGCATTACCGGCGAGTATAGCGATTATGAAACTTTCGATATCCTGGACGCCAGTTACGATCTTTTCTTTACCATTGGTGGCGATGGCACCATCCTAAAATCGATAAATTATATTAAGAATCTTGATATCCCTATTATAGGAATTAACACCGGCCGACTTGGTTTTTTATCTACAATCCAGAAAGAACAAATTGGAGAAACAATTCATACCCTCTTAAAAAAAGATTTTAGTATTTCACCAAGAACTGTATTGCAGATTGAAACAAACCCAAAGTCTGACGATGAAATTTTTGATAATGTAGCCCTTAATGAAATAGCGGTTAGCCGAAAAAATACCACTTCAATGATTACAGTAGATACTTGGTTAAATGACCAGTATCTTACCTCATATTGGGCCGATGGTTTAATTATTGCTACTCCAACAGGATCTACCGGATATTCCCTTAGTTGCGGTGGCCCGGTAATTACCCCAGATGCAGATTCACTTGTTATCACGCCTATTGCTCCGCATAATTTAAACGCCAGACCTTTAATTATTAAAGATGATACTAAAATTACTTTAAAAGTTAGTGGTAGGGAAGATTCTCACTTATTATCTATGGATTCCCGCTTAGCAAGCCTTCAAAATGATACCGAAATCATTATTCAAAAGGCCCCATACACCATCAACCTTGTAGAGCTAAATGAAGACAGCTTTCTTCAAACTTTAAGAAAAAAGCTTTTATGGGGAGAAGATAAACGTAACTAAACAATATTTTTTTTTAAAAACTGTTAATGTAATACTAATGAGCTCAAATTATTGCAGAGCAAACATAATTGTTATATTTGCAAACTTTTAAGAACCTATGCGGTATCTAATAGCTTTTGTTTTTATGTTGATCACTACAGTTAATTTGCAATCTCAAACCTATGAGGTGGGTGCCTTTTTGGGTGGCGCAAATTATATTGGGGATGTAGGAAATTCGTTCTACATTAATCCCAGTGGTCTTGCAGTGGGGGGTATTCTAAAATGGAATAGGAGCCCACGTCACTCCTTTAGGTTCTCAGTGATTATGGGAAAAATAGAAGCAGATGATGCTGATAGCAATGATACTCGCAGAAAACAAAGAGGCTATTCATTTAGTAATACGATTACCGAAGCCTCTTTGGGTTTAGAATTTAATTTTTGGGATTTTGATTTACATAAGGGAACATCGCAAAGTACGCCGTATCTTTACACCGGATTCACCTATTTTAGTGCAGACCATGTAATTTTAGATGGTTCACGCGGGGGGCCATTAGTTAATGAAGGTACTAATTGGGAATTTGCCATCCCTATGGTTGTTGGATACAAAACAACGCTTAGCCAGCATTTGATTGGCGCTATAGAAATTGGTGCCCGCTATACCTTTACCGATAATTTGGACGGAAGTAATCCTGAAGAATTACTGGGTGAACAAGATCCAATACTTACTTTTGGTAATCAAAATACTAAAGATTGGTATGTTTTTACCGGAATCACATTCACCATAACATTTGGCAGAAAACCATGTTACTCGAGCTTTTAGGAAATGAATTTTAAAGAAAATCTCAACTTAACAAAATTACCCTCGCATATTGCCGTTATAATGGACGGCAACGGCCGTTGGGCAAAAAAACAAGGCTTTTTAAGAGCGGTTGGCCATAATGAAGGCGTAAAATCTGTAAGAGATGTTGTAGAAGGTAGTGCCGAGATTGGAATAAAATTTTTAACTCTATACGCTTTTTCCACTGAAAATTGGAATCGCCCAAAACTAGAAGTTGACACCCTAATGAAAATTTTGGTTTCTTCTTTAAAGAAAGAAATCAAAACGCTTCAGGACAACAATATCAAACTAACCGCAATAGGCAATATTGATAATCTGCCTAAAAAAGCAAAAAGGGAACTTTTAGATGTTATCGAAAAAACAAAAGATAACGCTAAAATGACTTTAATTTTGGCATTAAGCTATGGTTCCAGAGAAGAAATCACCTCTGCATTCAAAGCTTTAGCCAATAAAGTTAAAGAAGGAACGTTACAACCAGATGAAATAAATGATTCTTTAATATCTAAAAGTTTATATACCAAAGATATTCCCGATGTCGACTTGATGATTAGAACAAGTGGCGAACAAAGGATCAGCAACTTTTTGCTTTGGCAAATGGCTTATGCCGAGTTGTATTTTACAAATATTTTATGGCCAGACTTTAGAAAAGAAAATCTTTATGAAGCCATTTACAATTATCAAAACAGAGAACGAAGATTTGGAAAAACAAGTGAGCAACTTAGTTAGTGTATTTATGACGAAAAGGATATTAGCATTCGTAATAATTTGTTTTACTTTTAGCATCGCTGCAAATGCGCAGGATCTCCCTATAGGAAACGGTAAAAAATACACTTTAGGCAAAATAAAAGTTACCGGCTCTACAAGATATAACGAAGGCACCGTAATTTCATTTACACGACTTAAAACAGGTGACGAAATTTACATTCCTGGGCAACGGCTAAGTAATGTTATCAAAAAACTTTGGGATCTCGATATGTTTAGTGATATCGAATTTTATATCACCAATGTAAAAGACGGGGTCGCAGATCTTGAGCTAGTGATCACAGATATACCAAAACTTTCTGAAGTTAGGATACAAGGCATTAAAAAGAAAAAAGACAAGGAAGAGCTCATTGACGAAAATAAGCTAAAGATCGGTGTTAATGTTACTGAAAACCTCATTACCAACACCAAAAATTACATCGAAAACAAGTACAAAAAAGATGGGTATTTTAATGCAAAAGTAGCCATAAACACTGTCGAAGTTAAAGATACAACCAATAACAACCTCGTAAATATGGTTGTTAATATCGATACCGGAGATAAGGTAAAAATTAAGGATATCGATATCATTGGTAATGAGCAGATCTCTGATGCCAGGTTAAAAAGAGCCATGAAAGACACCAAGGAAAAGCGATTTTATCGTTTCTGGAAGCGTTCAAAATTTAACAGGGAAGATTACCAAACAGATAAGCAAAACCTTGTAAACAAACTAAAAGAAAATGGGTATAGAGATGCCCGAATTATTTCGGATAGTCTTATTAAAGTCGATAAAAATAACATCGCTTTAAAGATTAAACTTGAAGAGGGTGACAAATACTACATCGGAAATATCGATTTTGTTGGCAACACGGTTTACACCGATGATTTCTTACACCGTGCTTTAGGGATTAAAAAGGGAGATACCTATAACGGCGTTCTTATGAACGAAAGAATTGAAGATCCTAAAGATCCTAATGCAACCAATATTTCCACCATTTATAGAAACAATGGTTATCTATTCTCTAGTTTTAATTTAGTAGAAACGAATGTTTATAAAGATACGATTGATTTCGAATTACGAATCACTGAAGGAAAAGAAGCTTATTTTGACGAAATCCGAGTTGTTGGAAACAACAAAACTAAAGACCACGTAATCTACAGGAACCTGTTAACAAAACCAGGGCAAAAGTATAACCAGCAGGACGTTGTATCTACGGTAAGAGAATTAGGTTCTTTAGGATTCTTTGATGCGGAGCAACTTAGTCCTGAGTTTATTGATCCAGATCCACAAACTGGAACATTATCCTTAGAATACAATGTAGTTGAAGCCGGTGCCAGCCAGATCGAACTACAAGGTGGTTATGGTGGCGGTGGTTTTATAGGTACTTTAGGGCTTTCTTTCAATAACTTCTCACTAGCGGGAATATTCGATAAAGATGCATACAAACCGGTACCTATGGGAGACGGACAAAGCCTTTCTTTAAGAGCACAAGCCAGTACTTATTACCAAACCTATAGCCTTTCTTTTGTAGAGCCATGGCTAGGCGGGAGGAAACCAGTACAACTTTCTACTTCCTTCTCTTACACAAGGCAGTTTTTATATGATTATCGAGCAAGAAAAGCTAATAGAGACCGTAGCTTTGATATTTTAGGGGTTAGTGTAGGATTTGGTAAACGGCTTACCGAACCAGATCCTTATTTACAAATTTCTCATGCTGTAGGTTTCCAACGTTACGATCTTAACAACTATAATACCGGATTATTTACCTACGGTGACGGTTTCTCTAACAACTTTACCTATACCTTAGGTATTACTAGGGATAACACAAGGTATAACCCAATCTTCCCGGTAGGAGGATCTGTTTTTAGCATCACTGCTAAGTTCACCCCTCCTTATTCACTATGGAATGGTGTAGACTATGATGATTTGAAAAACCATAGAGAATATCAGTTAGAAGATGATAATGGAAATCTAATCGATAGAAATGGTAATCGTGTAACTCCAGATAACGCCGTAGGAGATCAATCTAAAATCGATCAGGAAAAATACAAGTGGCTGGAATTTTATAAAGTTAAATTTAAAGGAGACTGGTATACTACTTTAGCTAACTTTGGTGAAAACAAAAATTTAGTATTAAGAACAAACGTTGAATATGGTTTCCTAGGCGCTTATAATCAAGAGCGTGGAATCCCTCCTTTTGAGCGTTTTTATCTGGGAGGTGACGGACTTGGATCGTATAGTCTTGATGGTCGTGAAACCATTAGACTAAGAGGATATCCTAACCAGTCTTTAATTCCTTTAGACAGGACATCTTTAAGTCAGGCATCACAAGACGATGGGGCAACGATCTATAACAAATACTCTTTAGAGCTTCGTTTCCCTATTACTCTTAAACCATCAGCATCGATATATGCATTAACATTCTTAGAAGGTGGTGCTTCTTATGACAACTTTAAAGATTTTAATCCATTCCAGTTAAACCGCTCTGCTGGTGCCGGTCTTCGGATTTTTATGCCTGCTTTTGGACTATTAGGAATCGACTTTGGTTATGGATTTGATCCAATCCCTGGACAATCTGGTGCAAACGGATGGGAAACACATTTCATCATCGGTCAACAATTTTAAAATGGCATGATATTTTCTATATTCGGGCGTATGAAAAAATTAAGTCTAATTATTATAGCAATACTTTTACCGCTGGTAACATTTGCCCAGCGTGGCCTTAATATTGGCTATATTGATATGGACTATATTTTAGAGAACATTCCTGAATATCAGGAAGCTTCAGCCCAACTTGATCGTCGCGTACAAGAATGGAAAAACGAAATTGATTCAAAAAGACGTGAAATTTCTGAAATCCAGACCCAACTTGAAAATGAGCGCGCTTTATTAACCAAAGAACTTTTAGAAGAGCGCGAAGAGGATATCAAGTATTTACAAGATCAGCTCACCGAGTATCAACAAAAAAGATTTGGGCCTGGAGGCGATTTTATTATTCAGAAGAAAAAACTAATTAAACCTATACAGGATCAGGTATTTACCGCAGTCCAGGAAATAGCCGAAAGAAGAAAATTTGATTTTATTTTCGACCGCACTTCAGAAATTGGTATGATTTATGCCAAGTCCAATTACGATATGAGTGATCAGGTTTTAAGAATCATTACCAGAGCAGCCAATCGGGAACAAATCGAAACCCGCAAAGATCGTATAGAATTGGAACAGGCTGAAAACAGAACGGTAGCTCAAGACTCCGTTATTCAGGCTAGAGCTCAGGCTTCTGAAAATGCTAAAACCGAAAGAGAACTTTATATTGAGCAACGCCGTAGAGAACGTGATTCTCTTAGAGCCATTAAAAAAGCTGAATTTGAAGCAAGAAGAGAAAGAATATTAAAAGAGCGTAAAGCGAGGCAGGATAGCATACAAGCTGCCCGAGAAGCATTACAACAAAAGAAGGATACAATCAATTAACAAATAATTACTTTAACACTTAATAATAATTAAAATGAAACAATTAAGAACATTTTTTATAGCCTTAGCATTAACCCTGGGAGCTACGACATTTGTAAATGCTCAGGACTCTAAAGTTGCACACATCGCGACTCAGGAACTTATCGAGTCTATGCCTGCGTATAAAGATGCCATGACCCAACTCGATAAGTTGAGAAATACGTATGATGCTGAAATCAAGGATATGATGAATGAAGCACAAAAGACCCTACAACGTTACGAAGCTGAAGCTGAAACAGTAACTGAAGAAGAGAACCAAAAACGTTCTATGGAGTTACAAAGTGCTGAGCAAAGAATCCGTGAGCGTAGCCAAAAAGCTTCTCAGGATCTTCAGAAAAAACAACAAGATCTTGTAAGACCCATTTTAGAAAAAGCACGTAATGCTATCCAAGATGTAGCAAGAGCTAAAGGATTTGATTATGTTTTAGATTCTACAACTGGTGCTGGTGTAATCATGGCAGACGGGTATGATTTAATGCCAGATGTAAAAACTAAATTAGGTATTTAATAAAGATTTTAAGATATAATTTATAATAAAAACTGCGCAGATATCTGCGCAGTTTTTATTTTTGATCCTATGGGCAAAAACAATATTGGCATATTTGATTCAGGCGTTGGGGGAACTTCTATATGGAGAGAAATCCATGAGCTTTTACCTTTTGAAGATACTATGTATCTGGCCGATAGCAGTAATGCTCCTTATGGTATTAAAACCAAGCAGGAAATTATCGAACTTAGCCGAAAAAACACTCTAAAACTTTTAGAACTTGGCGCTAAAATAATTGTTGTAGCCTGCAACACCGCCACGACAAATGCGATTGAAGAATTAAGAAATGAATTCGACATTCCTATCATTGGCATTGAACCCGCAATAAAACCTGCCGCATTAAAGTCGAAAACAAAAACAATTGGTATTCTTGCCACCAAAGGGACGCTTAGCAGCAGTTTATTCACAAAAACTTCAGATCTATACACCCAGGGATTAAAAGTTATTGAAGTAGAAGGAAACGGACTCGTAGAGCTTATCGAAGCTGGGAAAATATATTCAGAAGAAATGGATAAGTTATTGGATGATCTTCTTGTCCCTTTAAAATCAAACCCTATTGATTATTTGGTTTTAGGCTGTAGCCACTACCCCTATTTAATTCCGAAGTTAAAAGAAAAATTCAGTGTCGATTTAAGTATTATCGACTCTGGTGAAGCCGTAGCCCGACAGACCAAGGCTATTTTGGAAAAAGAAAAAATATTACATACCGATTTTAAGCAAAAAGGAACCTGTATTTTTTATACTAACCACGATCCAAAAGTACTTCAAAACCTCGTTAACGATAACAATGAAAGCTTTAGGGTGACACACCTTGACTTTTAATTAATCGCCGGGCAATGACAATCGTATCGCTGCCTGCTTTCCCCAAAATTATATCCCAAAGTAATCTGATGGAAACCATTATTACTTAACACCATAGTATTCATCTGGTAACTAAAGGTATAACCAAAAACAAATCGTTTATATTCCAAACCTAAAAAAGGGGTGATATATCGTAAATTTTGTCGTTGTATTTCTTCCCCGGTTCTGGTATACTCTGCTCCATCAAAAGCTTGCCGATAAGACATTCCCACCCATCCCTGGCCAAAATCGAAATCTTTATAGGCTTTTATATTTGCATCTATGGTGGCTTGAGAATTTAGTTCTCTAAGCTGAAATAAAAACGAAGGTTCCAATCCCCAATCATTGCGATAAAAATCGAAAACATATCCGGCTGAAGCCAGATATTTTCTTTGATTATTCGGCACCGCATCAGAGTAAAATAAATCCCTATCTACCGTAATAATATTCTTTACCGCAACATGCGCATAAAAATCCATATAATAATACGACATTCCTACATCCATATTTCCAAAAATATCTGTCGCAGTAGCACTATTTCCAATAATAGGATCATAAACCGTAAATGCAGATTGATCCAGCCGGTGCTGAATAATCCCTCCACTAATCCCAAAAGATAACTGATTAAGGTTCACATTATCCCTGGAAAACATAAGATGATAAGCAAAAGTAGCATAGGCTCCTAACTTAGAAAAATAACCATTTTCATCTCTAAAGAAGATACTTCCCAAACCTATCTTATCACCCAATCTTCCATTAACACTTAAAGTTTGTAAGTTGGGGGCGTTATCTACGTCAAACCACTGCTGCCTAGCGGTAAGCCGAATTTGATTATAATTTGAAGCACCTGCCATCGATGGATATAATAAGTATAGATTATCTGTAAGGTAATCTGAATATGTTGGAATAACTTCTTGTGCATACGTCTTTTTACCCGAAAATGTAAAAAGGAAACCAAAAATCAACAAACTCAAGATTCGTCCATACCGCTGGAAGCACATAAAACCGAAGTAAAATTTTATCAAACTATAGATGCTATTAAATATAAGTCGCGTAAATATATACATAAGCTGACTTTTGTTTAGTATTTTTGCAGAAAATTTCAAGAAATGGAGAATTATACTATTAATATACAACACACTACACAACCGGCAATTGTAAAATTTGAAGCCAATAAATTCTTAACCAAACACGAGAATTTTGAGTTCAAAAACATCGATGAAGCTACGAAGTCCCCAATTGCCCAACAACTTTTTTATCTTCCATTTGTAAAGACAGTTTACATTTCTCAAAATTTTATCGCTATTGAAAAATATGATATTGTAGCATGGCCTGAAGTTGAAAATGAGGTAGCCGAGCAAATACAAAATTACCTGAATAAAGGCGGTGTAGTTATTAAAACTGACGAGCAGCAAAAAAATATTCCTGTCACCGTTTACGCCGAAAGCACACCAAACCCTAAGGTGATGAAGTTTGTAGCCAATAGAAAACTGGTACTTCATGCGGCTGAATTCAAAAATATTGACGATGCGGCTGAATCTCCATTAGCTCAAAAACTATTTCATTTTCCTTTTGTAAAAGAAGTTTTTATTGATGAGAATTATGTTAGTATCAATAAATACGACGTGGCTTCCTGGGACGAGATCACCATGGAATTACGTGAATTCATTCGCAATTTTATTCAGGAAGGAAATTCAGTTTTAAATAACGATGCGATTACCGGCACAACAGGAGAAGAAAATGAATCTAAAACTTCTAAAAGCGCACCCAAACCACAAATTAATATTGATGAGCTGGACGACACTTCCCAACAGGTTGTCGCTATCTTAGAAGAATATATTAAGCCGGCAGTAGCCAGTGATGGAGGTAATATTTTATTTGATTCCTATAACGAAAAAAGCAGAACTGTAAAAGTGATCCTACAGGGAGCCTGTAGCGGCTGCCCGTCCTCGACCATGACGTTAAAAAGCGGAATTGAAACGATGCTTCGAGATATGCTAAAAGGAAAAGTAGATTATGTAGAAGCCGTTAATGGATAATTAACACTGAATATATTAATAGAAAATTAAAAAAATCCGCTTGATTAAAGCGGATTTTTAATTTCTTATTTTTTTAAAGCCCCTCTTAAAAAGTACTTTTTGCTTCCCTGTAAAACTCCTGGAATAAATGAAGCAAACTCATTGTTGAGGTAATTAAATCCCTTGTTTCTAAAAGTAATCCAAAATAAAGTTTAGTATTACGCGGACTCGTTTCTGAAGTCCGAATACGATTAATTTGCTTCTGAATTAGATCTGACACGTAATCCAACAATTCCTGCTTATCTTTTAAGATCTGGTCTATTTTCGCAAATTCATGGTTATTAAATGCATACTCGATATCATCGAAAAGTACCTGCATTCTTTCATCTACCTTTTTTAAATCCCGAATTTGATTAAACTTAAGGTTCTTATGATTGTTATGTACGTGATTATAGCTATTACGTGTAATAAATGCTATAGACTGCGTCATATCCTGAAGATAATCGAGAATCAAAATATAAAACTTACTAGCTTCAACCGAATCATCATCCAGCGATTTAATAAAATAGAAGATATTCCCTTTAAGTTCATCAACCTCTTCTTCAAGCTTACCTATCGCTTTGTTATTTTTCTTAAGCTTTCCTAGATCATGATAACCAAGATTATCTACTGTTTTGGTATACATTCGGTTAATCCCATGGATCACACTAGAAATATTTTCTGAAGTTTCTGTAGTAATCTCGTTAATCGTAATAATATCTGTACGATTGTAACGTTTGTTTTTCTTTTCTTCTTTCGATTTTTTACTATGCAGAATACCACTTCTTACCACCAAAACAACAGCTACAATAATAAGTACTGCTAAAGCAATAGTCCCACCGTAGTAAATGATACAGGCAAAAATTGCCGATGCCGTAAAAGCCACCAAAGCCGTAACAAACCACCCGCCAATCACGTTTAACACTCCTGCCACACGATACACCGCACTTTCACGATCCCAGGCTCTATCTGCCAAAGAAGACCCCATCGCCACCATAAAAGTAACATACGTAGTCGATAACGGTAATTTAAGGTTAGTACCAATAGATATTAAAATACTGGCCACAACAAGGTTTACAGAAGCCCTAACCATGTCGAAAGCAGGAGCATCTAACCTCTTGCTACGAGAATGATTCTCTGGCTTTTCAAACTTCTTATCAATCTTATTCTTTATCGCTTTTGGCACTACTGTAGACACTGCGCCACTCAACATCACCGAATAACGCACAATGCTTCTGGAAAGCCAATTGGGTTCAAAACGCTCTACACCGTCACCCTGTCTTGCCAGATTAACCCCGGTTTCTACCACAGATTTTGCTTTACTGCTAAACCAAAGCGTCACCACCATTACACCTCCCGCAATAATTAACAGGAATTCTGGAGTAGGCACACTTCCGCTTAATCCGCTCATTAATAATTCTGAAGGCAAAACTCCGGATGATTGATAGGCTGCTTCCCACAAATTGAACGATTGCCAGGCTGCAATAGGCACCCCAATAAAGTTCACCAAGTCGTTCCCCGCAAAAGCTAACGCCAAAGCAAAGGTTCCTATAACGATAATTACCCTTAATATATTTAGCTTAAAAAGACTCATTAATACCTGGCTTATGATAGAGAACAGCACAAAACCAATTAAAATGATAATCAGGGTATTTTCGTTGATGTAATTAAGCGTATCTTCAGAAAGGTAAGGCACACTTTTAAGTCCTTTTATAAGGATAAAATAAAGAATTGCGGTTAAGGAAGCTCCTCCAAAAACACTTCCCACATATTTCATTTTCCTTTCAAACTGAAAAGAAAAAATTAGCCGGGAAATATACTGTACCACCAATCCCACAATAAAGGCGATGACGACCGCCGTTAAAATACCAATAATAATTTCTGTCGCTTTACTGGTATTAATGTAGCTCCCCAAAAGACTGATGTCGTTTCCTTCTTTATAGATCTTAATTACGGCAATACTTACAGCCGCCCCCAGTAATTCAAATACAATCGAGACGGTAGTTGAAGTAGGTAAACCAATAGAATTGAAGAAATCGAGCAGTAAGACATCTGTGATCATTACCGCCATAAAAATGATCATAATCTCTTCAAAATAGAATTGCTGCGGAAGAAAAATTCCTTTTCGGGCCACTTCCATCAAGCCACTGGAAAAAATCGCTCCAATAGCCACACCAACACTTGCTACAATTAAGATGGTTCGCATGGAAACCGCCTTAGACCCTATAGCCGAATTTAAAAAATTGATGGCATCATTACTTACCCCTACCACCAAATCTGTAATCGCAAGCGCTAAAAGGGCTACAAGCATTACAATGTAAACATCTTCCATAAATCCAATATTTTCAACCAGCAAAAGTCTATCTTTTTTTTGAAATTCAAAGCGGTCTAAGGTTATGAAAACTTTAAGTTATTTAAAGCCTAAATCCCTGTCTTCATGCTGATTTTGAGCAACAAATATACTAATCTTAAGTTTGCACAACCGTTTATCAGATAAAGTAATCGACATATCATTGTTTCAAAACTTTTAAATTTGACTAACTTTTATTAAAATGAAGTTATGAGCAATCCAAAATTCACCAACGATCTTATTTACGAAAGCAGCCCTTATCTTTTACAGCATGCTCATAATCCGGTAGACTGGAAAGCATGGCATAAAAATGTTTTAGAAGAAGCCAAGACTACCAACAAATTATTAATAATTAGTGTGGGATACTCGGCATGTCACTGGTGCCATGTAATGGAGCACGAAAGTTTTGAAGATCCAGAAGTGGCCGATATTATGAATGCTCATTATATTTCTATAAAAGTAGATCGGGAAGAACGTCCCGATATCGACCAGGTGTACATGCAAGCCGTACAAATAATGACCGGCAGCGGCGGATGGCCTATGAATATTGTCGCGCTACCCGACGGTCGCCCAGTTTGGGGTGGCACCTATTTTAAAAAGGAACAATGGAAAAGTGCTTTATTGCAAATTCAACAGCTCTACAAAAAAGATCCCGCACAGCTTACCAATTACGCCAATAGGCTGGGGGAAGGTTTGCTACAACTCAATCTTATTGATAATAATGAAAACACCCATGAATTTTCACAAAAACGAATAACCGAGTTCGTGGCAAACTGGAAACCATATTTAGACACCTCACTGGGTGGCTCCAAAAATGCCCAAAAATTTATGATGCCAAGCAATTTAGATTTTCTGTTACGCTATGGCTATCAATTTGGCGATCGTCAATTACAGGATTATGTGCTGCATAGTTTAGATAAAATATCTTTTGGTGGTACTTTTGATCATATTGGCGGTGGTTTTGCCAGATATTCTGTAGATGATCGCTGGCACGTGCCGCATTTTGAGAAAATGCTTTACGACAACGCGCAACTTTTAAGTTTGTACAGTAAAGCCTACAAGCTTACCCAAAATAGCTGGTATAAAGAAATTATTGAAAAAACAGCTAATTTCATCAAAACTGAACTTACCGATAGTACCGGCGCTTTTTATTCAGCTTTGGATGCCGATTCTGAGAACGAAAAAGGAATTCAGGAAGAAGGAGCTTTCTACACCTGGAAAAAAGAAGAACTTCAAGAACTATTAACCTCAGAATTCGATCATTTTTCAGCCTATTTTAATATTAATGCTAAAGGCTATTGGGAAAATGAAAATTATATTCTTTATAAAACCGAAAGAGATGATCTTTTTGCTGAAAAGCATAACATCCCTACAGAAGCATTTCAACAGAAAAAATTGAAATGGATAGAAATTCTTGCTGAAGCGAGGAAAACAAGAAAAAAGCCAGGTTTGGATGATAAAACGCTCACCTCCTGGAATGCGTTAACCATTACCGGTTTCGCTGAAGCTTATGCCGCCACAGGAAACACAAATTATCTTGCTACCGCGCTAAAAAATGCTGAATTTATTATCGAAAATCAGCTAAAATCAGACCATAGTCTTTTTCATTCCTATAAAAACAAACAAAGTAAAATTAACGGCTATCTTGAAGATTATGCCTTTACCATAGAAGCTTTTCTAAAATTACACGAGGTCACTTTCGATAAAAAATGGATTGATTTTTCTACCCATCTTACAGCGTATTGTTTTGAATATTTCTATAATGAGAAAAATTCGCTATTTCACTTCACTTCAAAAAAAGATGATGCATTAATTAGTAATCCGGTTGAGTTTACCGATAATGTGATCCCCGCTTCCAACTCGGTCATGGCCAATAACTTATTCAGATTGGGCAGTTTAACAGGAAAATCTAAATTTTTAGAGACTTCAGATAAAATGCTTCAAGTCATTTCAGATAAAATTGACTCCTATCCTATGGGGTATTCCAACTGGCTTCATTTATACTTAAACTTTAGTAATCCTTTTTATGAATTGGCGGTTCTTGGAGAAAAAGCAGCGGAAAAACAAAAAGAACTTCAGAAAAAATACCTTCCAAATCTTATCATTTCGGGAAGTAATACCAAAAGTGACCTAGCCCTTCTTAAAGATCGCTTTGTGAAAGGAAAAACATTATATTATTTATGCGAAAAGGGAAAATGCCAGCTCCCAGAGCAAATTTTAACGCCTGTTTTAAATAATATAAAGGTGGTTTAACAAAACTTAAACGAGAATTACTCGCATTTGCCCTAAAAAATTGTTCTCTTTGCATAAAACTACTATATAACTATGGGAAAACTAAGTGACTGGGGCGAAATCGCCAAAGAATACGCCGACAAATTTATCTCTTACCTACCAACACTTCTTGGTGCCATCGCATTATTGATTGTGGGACTCTGGGTAATAAAAATTATTAAAAAATACGTTCAGAAACTTTTCGATAAAAAAGATTTTGATCCTACGCTAGAAAAATTCACTGTTAATCTTTTAAGCTGGGGACTTAAAATTCTGCTATTTGTTTTAGTTATCACGCAACTAGGTGTAGAAAGCGCATCGCTGGTTGCTGCGATTGGTGCTGCAGGTTTGGCAATTGGCCTTGCCTTACAGGGATCTCTTTCTAACTTTGCTGGTGGTGTTTTAATCATCATATTAAAACCTTTTAAGGTTGGAGACTGGATAGAGGCTCAAGGGGTTTCTGGTAGTGTTGTAGAAGTTACTTTATTTTACACTAAAATAGACACTTTTGGAAACCAACGTGCCGTTATTCCTAATGGACAGCTAAGTAACGATAATATCACCAATTATAGTTATAATGATACCCGAAGGGAAAACATGACATTTGGTATTTCTTACGATGATGATATCAAGAAAGCGAAAGAAGTGTTGATGAACCTGGTAAAAGAACAGGAAGGTATTGAGGCAGAACCAGCACCACAGGTACTTGTTGGTGAATTAGGCGATAATTCAGTAAACTTTTACGTAAGATATTTTGCTAAAAACAGCGTTTTCTGGGATATTCACTGGCATATGTTGGAAGAAGGGAAAATAAGATTAGAAGAAGCCGGTATGACAATTCCTTACCCACAACGTGATGTTTATCTTTATGATCAAACAAAAATGAGCGGGACAGTTTTAAAAGCTTCTGAAAAAAGCAGCACAGATAAATCGGAATAAAAAAAGAAAAGCAGGTTTATTAACCTGCCACAAAATCTTTTAAATAATAAGGTTCAAAATAAGCGACATCTTCTATGTCGCTTATTTTGTATTTATCATAAGCTATTGTATTCATTTCTTTTACTGAAGGAAGTCGGTCTTCAATGAATTCAGCATTTGGATGTTCACAGATTTCCCTGAATTTTGCCACTCCATTACCAATAAAATAAACTTTCCCTTTTGCCAGTTCTTCCTGAAAACTTTCTTCGGAAAGTACCTGAGCTTTAGTTTCTCTTATTTGATTAAATGCTGAATCGAATACTGCGGAATACACTTCCATTCTTCTTGCATCTAGCATGGGGATGATCTGTTCTCCTTCTTTTGGATTTACCTGCTTGGCCAAAGCGGTTAACGTTGGCACTGAAATTAATGGGATATCCTGAGCAAAGCACAAACCTTTGGCCGCGGAAACCCCAATTCTTAGCCCTGTATAAGACCCGGGGCCTTTACTAATCGCAATAGCATCAAGATTATCGATTTTAAGATTGTTTTCTTTTAAAATTTCATCGATAAACACGTGCAATTTTTCAGCATGAGAATAGCCTTTACTATTATCTTCTTTTAAAGCGATTAAATTACCCTCTTCACACAAAGCAACCGAGCAGTTAGTGGTTGCGGTCTCCAAACAAAGAATTATAGCCAAAATTATCGAATTTTAAACTCTATCCTTCGCCGTTGGTGCTACCCATAACCTCAACTTTATCTCCAGATTTTAGAGTTTTTGTTACTACATTATACGGGCCGGTAATTACAGTTTCTCCTTCTTCCAGACCATCTGTAATCTGAATATTAGCATCATCCTGAATTCCGGTTTTTACAACGCGCAATTTAGCTTCTTCCCCGTTCTTAACAAAGACACATTCAAAAAGTTTAGAAGGATCGGTTTCTACATTTTTAGGAGGCATGGCTCCCTTAGTTACAGACGAGGTATCGGCTTTTACAACGATCGCACTAATAGGAACACCTATAACATTATTCTTTTTATTGGTAATAATGTCTACGGTAGCCGTCATTCCTGGTCTAAATGGCGAATAATTCGCCGGTTTCCCTTCTAAAAGATCTTTATACGAATCCTCTAAAATGCGGACTTTTACTTTAAAATTTGTTACCTGATCTGTGGTTAACTCACTATCGGCAGAGTTAGAAATTTCAGTAACCACACCTTTAAATTCTTTTCTTAGGTAAGCATCTACCTCAACAACGGTAGAATCCCCCACTTCAACTTTTACAATATCATTTTCGTTTACATCTACTTCAACTTCCATATTAGAAAGGTTGGCCACACGTAAAATCTCGGTACCGGCCATTTGCTGGGTTCCTACTACCCGTTCCCCTAACTCGGCATCTAATTTAGAAATTGTACCGCTCATAGGCGCATAGATATTTGTTCTACCCAGGTTATCCTGAGCTTCGGTCACTGTTGCAGCAGCACTTTGCATACTGTAATAAGCAGATTCTTTATTAGCCTCAGCCACTTCATAGCTGGACACAATGCCATCCCATTCTGCCTTAGAAATCACTCCTTTTTCGAAAAGTGTTTTATTACGTTCGTAATCTGCCTTTGCCTGCTTTAAACTGGCCTGGGACTGCGAGTAATTAGCGCGGGCATTCTCCATACTGGCACGTGAACGTTGTACGTTAGATTGATAAATATCTGGGTTAATCCTTACCAATAAATCGCCTTTTTCTACCTGCTGCCCTTCAATGATTGGAAGCTCAATAATTTCCCCAGAAACTTCAGAAGATAATTTCACCTCTACCTCTGGTTGGATTTTTCCGGTTGCCGATACCGTTTCTACAATATCCAGCGATTTAATTTGTGTAATTTCTACTTGTTTAAAATTACCATTTTTACCAAACATTCCAGATTTCTTACCTACAACGAGTAATATGGCCAAAACCACAATAATTCCCAGAATGATAAAAAGAGTTTTCTTTTTCATTTATAACATTTTTAAAAGCGAAATTTTAAATATCCCGTTCTTGATGAAACCAAAATATCAATAAGCACTTATTAAGCTCTTTAGAATCTTAAATTAGCTACCGGAACTCCAAAATATAATTCTAATACTTTTAGTTTGAAGATATAATCATACTTGGTACGAATCACTTCACGCTGCGCATTTTCGTAACGTACTTTAGACTGACTAAAATCGAAAGCGTTGGTTAATCCTACACCAAAACGCTCTGTTGCATATTCATAGGCTTTTTCCTGAGATTCGGCCGCTACTAAAGCTGCTTCATAAGCTTCAAAAGCCCCGGTGGCATCTACATAGGCTTGATAAACGTTTGCTTCCAAATCCAATTCTGCCTGTTCTAATTGATATTCAGCCCTACGTACATTTACTTTGCTTCTCTTCACCTGATTTCTGACCGAAAAACCGTTAAAAATAGGAACGCTTAATTGAAACCCATAAGAAATACCATCATTTAGCCATAATTGATCTATAAATGGTCGCGGACTTAAAACGGTTGGAATTGCAGGATTCTGAGTTTCTGTAACCACCTTTTCTCCTGTAGATTCTACGTAACCAATTTCTGTAACTGTAGTACCAGGAGGGTTTACATATTCTATTCTATTGGCTCCGGTCTCCCTGGTGTTATAATTGATAAATGCGCCTAAAGTTGGTAGATAAGCTCCGCGTGCTATTTTAACATTTTGCTCGGCAATTTCTTTATTAGCTTCAGCAATTCTAATTTCTGAACGTTCTTCTTTAGCTCTTTCTATAATATCATATACTGAATTATCCAAAATTTCGGTTCCGAAGATATCGTAATCGTCCTCTACAATATCAAAATTTTCATAATCCTTGATTAACAAAGTTTGAGCAAGACTAATTAATGAAATCCTGATATTATTTTGTGCAATTATAATTCGCTGTTTTTCATCTGCATTTGTAGCCTGGATTTCCAAAAGGTCGCCCCTTGGTAAAGATCCGGCATCTACCAATTGCCCTGTACGTTCTAACTGCTCTAAGGTTACTTCGTTTTGTGATTTTAAAACTTCCAGATCCTGCTTTGCAAATAACACCTGAAGATAAGAATTTGCGATTGCTAATGTAATATCATCTTCCATCTTATCTAAGGAATACTGCGCCGCGAGTTTAGACATTTTGGCCCGTTGCACCTGCTTATAATTGCTAAGCCCATCGAACAAAGTAATACTAGCGGTTACTCCTGCAGAAAAGTTTCTTGTCGTTTGATTTTGCAGCACTCCGGTAGTTACGTTTTGGGTTAAACCGGTGTTCCAGGAGTTGCTGGCACTACCATTTATCGCTGGCAACAGTTTACCAATGGCATCTTTTTTATCAATCTCGGCTGCTTCTACATCAAGTTCAGATTGTTTAACAGAGATGTTATGCTCTAACGCATACTCCACACATTCCTGCAAGGTCCATTTTTTCTCCTGCGCATTGGCGATGAACCCAACCAAAAGTAAAATGGCAAAAAGTCTAAATTTATTCATAATGTATATTGTAAAAGATATGTCTAACAAAAAGTTGAGTTGTTACAAAAACTACAGAAAATTAATTTGCAGCGAAATTTTGAGCAGGTTTGAGTTGATTCCATACCTTAATTTTATCGTCTTTATCTATTCCGCTTTTAATCTCTACATTAATTCCATCACTTACGCCCAACTCTACATCTTTACGCTCAAATTGCTGATTTCCTGTCTCTATTTCCACATAAGGTTGTTGCGTATCATTATCAAACTGAACTAAAGCCTCTTTTATAGCCAGTACATTTTCAGCTTTTGCTAAAATTATTGAAGCATTGGCACTTAGTCCCGCTCTAATAAAAGTGGTATCTGCCTTATCTAAGGTTCCTTTAATTTCAAACTGAATTGCTCCGTTTTCTTCAACTCCTTTTGGCGCGATATAATCTAAAACCGCATCGAAAGTTTTATTTTCTATAGCACCTACAGTTACTTCAAGCGGTAAGCCTTCTTTAATTTTACCAACTTCGCTTTCATCTACTTTACCTTCAAAAATCATCTTATTCACATCAGCAAGCGTAGCCAGCGTAGTTCCGTCGTTAAAGTTATTAGATTCGATTACCTGGTTACCAGTTTTCACAGGTACATCGAGCACCATTCCGGTAACGGTGCTTCTAATTAATGTATTTGCCGCGCTACCAATCCCTCTGGTGGTTCCGGTTTTTACGATCTCAAAATTTTGTTGTGCCGATTTGTAGTTTTGCTCAGCTCTTTGATAAGCCACTTCTACATTATCATAATCGTTGGCAGAAATAACCCCTTTATCGAATAAAGATTTTTGACGCTCGAATATTTTCTTTTGATTATCAAGATTAATTTTAGCGGTAGCCACCGCATCTTTTGCACTTTGCAACGAGTTTACATTAGGGATCACCCTAATCCTGGCAATTAAGTCTCCGGCTTCAACAGATTCCCCCGCCTCAACATAAATTTCATCTATGATTCCACTAATATTAGGCTTAATTAATATTTCTTCTAACGGAACGATATTTCCGGTTGCCACGGTATTTTTAGTGATGGTTTGTACAGAAGCCTGTTCGGTTTGATAGACCACTGGATCTTCCTGCCCCTTTTGAAAGTAATAATACAGCGAACCTAGAAAGCCAATAAAAATTACGGCTAAAATAATGATGGTAACTGTTCTTTTCATTTTTGATTGTATTTATTCTTTTATCTTAACTTGTTATTCTGTTCTTAAAGCGTCTACAGGCTTGATCTTTATTGCATTTTGTGCCGGAATCAATCCTGCCAGCAATCCAGAGATCACAAGGATGGCCAATGCGATTAAAACAACCCCTATATTTACAGATGGGTTAATAAACATCATTTCTGAAGTATCCATCCCGTCTAAAATCATATTAATTATAAAAATGACCAAGGTGGAAAGAATGATTCCTGCCATACCTGAAATAATGGTAAGAAATATCGATTCTAAAAGTATTTGCCCCCTAATATTCCAGGGACTTGCTCCCAAAGCCCGTCTAACACCAATCTCGTTTGTACGTTCTTTTACTACGATAAGCATGATATTACTAATCCCAATAATTCCTGATAGCAAAACAAGTGTTCCTACAAAATAGGCCACCAGACGCAATGCGATAAACAAACGGTTAATACGGCTATATTCTTCGTATAAATCAAAATTCCCTACTGCCCGATCATCATCTGGAGCGATACTGTGACGGGATTTAATAACATCAAAAACACTATTTTTAAGCTCGGTTATAGAATGATCGTCATTTGCGGTGATCGCCATCCATCCAACCACATCCCCCATATTAAAGGCTTGCGAAAATGCCGTAAATGGGACAAAGATCTCTTTTTGCATTTCTTCTGCATTTCCTCCGCCACTCCCATTTTTCTTATAAGTTCCTATCACCATAAAATTAACCCCGTTAATCTTAATATAGGTTCCCAAAACTTCTTCCTTTATATCATACAAACCTGTCCTTACGCCTTCACCAATCACCGCGACTTTTCGGTTATCTTTAATATCGGAATAATTTATAAACCGCCCGGAAGTAATATCCATAGGCTGCTGCCTTATAATCTCAGGATAGTCACCATAAACATTATAAGCTCCACTATTTAAACCACGTACTACATTGTTTGCTCCTCCAAAGCCTCCTAATTGATTACGGGGAGAAACAATCTCTAAACCGGGCACCGTTTGTTTTATGGCTTCTACATCACCTAGCTTAAAATTATATCTTCTACCTTTAGGCAAACCCTTATAAGGTTTAGAAATATTTTGTGACCACATAAACATAGAGTTTGTTGCCATGCCACTAAATCCTTGTTTAATACCATTCTCTAATCCTTTACCGGCTGCCAAAAGAATCACCAAAATAAAAATCCCCCATAACACCCCAAAAGCAGTTAATAGCGTTCTAAACCAGTTTGCGGTTAGCGCTTCTATAATTTCGTCCCAGCGATCTCTACTAAACATGATTTAAAATTTTTACTCGTCTCTTAATGCTACGATTGGTTTAATCTTTGCCGCCCGGTAGGCCGGAAAAAAACCTGCTACCGCTCCCGCTACAATTAATATGAATACCGTAGATAAAGCCACATTAAAATTTACGGTTGGATTATATATAAAATCGGTTTGTATCATGGGTCCAACTACATCCAGTAGAACTAATCCCAAAATCAAACCTGTAAATCCAGCAAAAGAGGTCACAAAAATAGACTCGTGAAGCACCATCCCAATAATAGAAATCGGCTCTGCTCCCAAAGCTTTACGTACACCAATTTCCCGGGTTCGCTCTTTTACAATAATCAACATAATATTGCTTACCCCAACAATTCCGGCGATAATCGTACAAATACCTACTCCCCAAAAAAACATTTTTATCATGCCCATTAGGTCATAAAATCGCTTTGTATTTTCGAGCATATTGTTAACTCTAATTGCGCTATTATCATCTGGCGCAATGGTATGCTTTCCTTTTAAGTAGGTTTCTACTTTTTTAGTAAACTTGTTAGCTGAGGCTAAAGCTTCTTCATAGGTACCTTCGGGTTGCAACGTATAGGACATATAGTTAATATCATTACCGCCCCCAAAAACTTTTTGGGCTGTAGTAATAGGAACAAAAACCCTGCTTTCCTCACGTTCCCCGCCAGGGTCTGTATATACCCCAACCACTTTAAATTTAATTCCTGAAATTTCTACATATTCTCCTAAAATACTTTTTGCATCTTTAAATAAGTCATTCTTTACCCGATTCCCGATAATAACAACTTTGCCCGACTCATTAACATCCTTATAATTTATAAAACGGCCTAAAAGCATACTACTATTTTCCAGAAATTGGTAATCTGGATACACGCCTTCTACCCTATAAGAACCAGACTCTTTACCAAAGCTTACCATCCCACCCCAAATTCTATAAACTGAAGATTTATATTCTAGTGCCTCTTTATTTTCTGTAGTAGTGAATTGATAATCGTCATTTTTCATCTGAATCATCCGGCCTGGATTTAAGCCTTTATATTCTTTTGAAGTTACTCCCGGAAAAACATAAATGATATTGGCAGCATCACTCTGAAATTCTCTTTCAATACCGTTTTTCATCCCCTCACCAATACCAAGAAGAATCACCAAAATAAAAATCCCTGAAGCTACCGAGAGTCCAGTTAAAAATGTACGCAGCTTATTTTTACTGATGGTTTCAAAAATTTCCTGCCAACGTTCAAGATCAAACATTTTGTAGCGCTCTTACCTGGTTAACTTTAGTATCATCTATAATTAAACCATCTTTAAGGTTTACTATTCTTTTGGTCATTTGCGCAATATCATGCTCGTGCGTAACGATAAGAATGGTCCTCCCCTCATCGTTAATTTGCTGAATTAAGTCCATCACCTCGTAAGAGGTTTTTGTATCTAATGCACCGGTAGGTTCGTCGGCCAATAACACTTTTGGATCTGAAGCTAAAGCTCTTGCTATGGCCACACGTTGTTTTTGTCCTCCTGAAAGCTGGTTGGGTAAATGATCCATCCACTGTGCCAGCCCCACTTTCTCTAAATAAGCCTTAGCCTTATCCATACGTTCACCACGTTTCATCCCCTGATAATATAAAGGCAGGGCTACATTATCGAGTGCCGTTTTATAATTGATAAGATTAAAAGACTGAAATATAAATCCAAGGAATTTGTTGCGGTAACGGGCGGCAATTTTTTCATTAAGATTCTTTATTGCTACGCCATCCAGGGTATAAGAACCGGTATCGGCTTCGTCTAACATCCCCAAAATATTAAGAAGTGTAGATTTACCAGAGCCAGACGAACCCATTATAGAAACCAGTTCACCTTCAGAAACATTAAAATTTATGCCTTTTAAAACATGAAGTGAGTTATTTCCTGTTTTATAAGATTTGTGTAAATCTTTAATTGTAATCATAACATTTTGACTGATGGTTAAAAGCAAATAATTTGCTTATATCCATAAGACTGCAAAAAGTTGAGAATGTTACATATAAATTAAAAATTTCTTAAAATATGATTTAAGCTTCGTATTTTTTCTTTCGGTAAGAACGATAAATATAGTATCCAAGGCCACCTACAAGCAAATAGGGAAAAACCATTAAATATAGAATTCCATCATTAATACCTTCAGCAGCGTTTTGTGAAGATTCACTTTCAAGCACTGCTCTACACATAGCACATTGAGCGTTTGCAAAAACTGGTATAAAAAGTAGTATTAAAACGACCAATATCTTCTTCACATTAAAAATCCTCGTCATTTCTATTCAATTTTAATAATACGGATACATAAAAACGTATACCAAAACCCCGGTTATCGCTACATACAACCATATAGGGAATGTCCATCGCGCTATTTTAGCATGTTTTTGATATTCCCCTGTTAAGCCACGATACATGGTGAATAAAACCAGAGGAATTATAATTGCTGAAAGGGCAATATGCGAAATCAAAATAAAATAATAAACGTATTTGAGGAACCCCGTACCTTCATAATGTACCGGATCATTACTTATTTTTGAAATCACGTAACTCACCAAAAATACCGCAGAAAGTACAAAAGCAGTGATCATTACATTTCTATGCAGTTTATATTCCTTTATCCTCATAAAGAAAAACCCCATTAAAAGTAATACCGCTGTAGATCCGTTAAGTACCGCATGAAATAATGGAAATGTGCCTGACTCTGTTCCCAGTAAATTGTAGCGCTCTGGCAAATTCATTAAAATTAAAACCACAATAGGCACTAATACTGAAAGGGTAATGATTACCGGAATGGCGATTTTATCTGTTTTTGTTAGCGTTTTTTTCACAACAATGTCTTAATATCCTCAATTAACATATCGATTTGCGGTTCTTCTTCTCCCTCGGCTATCGATGCATTTCTTTTAACAAAACCTCTGTAATAAATCAATGGATTACCAAAATTGTCTTTTCTAGAACGAATATATCCATCCTTATCAATTAAAGCAAACATACCAGAATGTACAAAGCCTCCCTTTACATCGGGGTCTTCACCTGCATAAGTTTGAAATCCTGCATTAGCTAATTGATAAATTTTCTCCTTCTCCCCGGTTAGTAAATGCCAGTTAGGATTTGTTATCCCGTAATGCTCTGCATATTCTGAAAGCACCTGTGGCGTATCATGTTCTGGATCGATAGAAAAAGAAGCTATACCAAATTCATCTTCATGATCTTTTAATTCATCCTGAACCTCCACCAAATTTTCACTCATCACAGGACAGATTGTTGGACAAGTCGTAAAAAAGAATTCCACTACATACACCTTCCCCAGGTAATCTTCATTACTAATGGTATCGCCATGCTGATCTATAAATTCAAAACTTGGTGCTTTTCTTTTTTTTCCATTAAGTTCCAGGTAACCAACTTCAGGAGACTCCTTCGCAGGTCGTTTTGTCCCCTCTTTATTAAGCCGATCTCCTTCTACTATCTCTCCATTACTCATTTTATCTATAATCTTCGGAATTACAATAATCCCAAAAACCAGAATGATTATAGCTAAACCTATATATGAATATTTCTTTTTCATTATTCTGAAATTCTAATCAGTTATTATTTCTATCTGCATTATTCTTTTTTAAAGCCAGGCGATATTCAGCCAAAATCACTTTTACGTCATCATTCATCTTATTGGTAAGTTCTGCTATATCCCTGGAATCATATCCAAAAAGGTTACCTTCATCGTCATCGTCCCTACCTCTAAGATTTCGGGATTTATCCACTATAAATACATACGGAGAATAACTCTCTGTTGAAAGATGATATGGGCTATTAAAACTTACAAAAATAGCTTTGATTTCTTCTGGTGAGCCAAATACAAATTTCCATTCGTGCGCATTGGTAATGCCCTCAAATTCCTTTGCAAAATCTGCTGCACTCTCTCTGGCACTTTCAGGAAGAATAATAACAAACTGAAAATCATTAAATCCGTAATACTTTTCAAGGATTTTTTTATCCAGGTTAAACGTATTCCCTTTTAAATCTTCTATTTTTTCCCCAAAAAAGGCCACCACACTAATATGATCCTGAAGAAATACAGGTTCGTCATCGTAACTGGACAGATCAGAAATTTCAGATACCTCTTCAGTTAAAACAGGTAATCTTGCAAAATTATTTTTACCTGATGCAAAAAAAAGATAAGCGACGATTGGCAATGCGAATAGTACTGTGAGCACAAAAAATTTCTTCATAACACCGTTTCAGAAAAGCAGTACAAAAATAAAAAGACGGTTTAACAAAACCGCCTTTTCTTAATGTTTTAACTTTTGTCAAGTTTTAAAAATCCCAAGCAATATAGCCGTTTTTATAAACTTCATATATATAATCTCCTTCTGTTAATAGAATGAAGATTAAATAAATCGCAAGAAAAATCCCGGTCCAAACAACTGCTCTTCTAAGCCCTTTAGTTTCGTGCTCCATGTGCATAAAAGCCCATGCGATATAATATGCTTTATATAAGGTAAGAATAATAAATATCCAGTTTAAAAGGTGCATTCCTACCAAAGAAGTTTCAGTAAGAAAACCTGGTCTTACAATACCTAATATTACCTCTACAATGGTTACTACAGAAAGAATCGCAAAAACCTGCCAGATTCTTTTTGTATTGGACTCGTGTTGATGTGTTGCTGTACTATCGTGTGCCATAATTTCTTTGATTCAAAAAATTAAACAAGGTAAAAGAAAGTGAATACAAATACCCAAACTAAATCTACAAAGTGCCAGTATAAACCAACCTTTTCTACCATTTCATAGCTTCCTCTTCTCTCGTAGGTTCCTAAGATCACATTAAAGAAAATAATAATATTAATTATAACTCCAGAAAATACGTGGAATCCGTGGAATCCTGTAATAAAGAAAAAGAAATCTGCGAATAATGGTGGGCCATATTCATTCTCGGTTAGGTTCGCTCCTTCTACAACGCCAATAGCATTATTATCTAACCAACTTTGTGATTCTTCTCTGGAAAGGATCTTTTTCTCCCCTCCTTCTTCATCAAAATCTAATGTTCTTATAAAGAGATTTTCGTTTTTCGCAAACCCTTCTTTAATGCTTTCTAAACTATATTCTGAAACAGTTGATCCGCTCTCAAACCAGATACCAGTATTTCCGGTATGGGTAGTAAGCTCAGATTCGTGCATAACTGCAATATCTTTTAAAGCTACGCGATGACCTTCACCATCTACAAACTGAAGAATTTTATCCCCTTTTGTTTTTAACGCACCATATTCTCCAGAAATAAAGTTACTCCACTCCCATGCCTGAGAACCTAAGAAGATTAACCCCCCTATAATTGTTAAGAACATATAAGTTGTTACTTTCCCTTGTTTCATTTGATGGCCTGCATCTACTGCTAATACCATGGTCACAGAAGAGAAAATAAGGATAAACGTCATTAATGCCACATAATACATTGGCGCATCTACCCCATGAAGAAATGGAAAGTGGTTAAAAACCTCATCAGCAATTGGCCAAGAATCCATAAACTTGAACCTTGAAAATCCATAAGCCGATAAAAATCCTGTAAATGTAAGTGCATCGGAAAGGATGAAAAACCACATCATCAACTTACCATAGCTGGCTCCAAGTGGCTGGTTACCACCGCCCCAAGTTTTACCTTCGGTGCCTGTTCTAACAACAGTAGCGTCCATAGAAGAAGTCATTTAATTTTAAGTGCAGCGCAAAAATACGCAATTTTATTATCTAAAGAAATATAAAAAGAAAAACAGGTAAACCCACAGTACATCAAGGAAGTGCCAAAAAGTCGCACCAAGCTCTAATCCAAGTGTTTGTCCTTTATGGTACCGTTGTTTAAAATGATTATAAATTAATACCAAAAGCACAATTAAACCCGCCGCAAGGTGGGCTAAGTGGGTTAAAACCAATACATAAATAAAGCTTGTTGTAATTGTACTTTCGCTTCCGGTAAAATAATAACCGGCATTTACAATAGCTGCAAATCCCTGAAACTGAAAAAGCACAAATAACACCGCCAGGATTAAAGTCCCTATTAAAAAGGCCGTACCGTTTTTCCTGTTGCCTAATATAATATTCTTTTTCGCAAAAAACATGGTGATACTACTAATAAAAATTACAATAGTACTCCATATAAAAGATTGCGGTAATTCGAATTCAGTAAGCCAATCAGGTCTGGTTTTACTTACTACATAAGCACTGGTAAGCCCGGCAAACATCATTCCCATACTAATAATCGCAAACCAGAGCATCATTTTTTTGGCGCGATCTCTTCTTTCCTGCTCGCTTCCATTTGTTAAATCCATTCTCTAATAAATTTATCCAATACGTAAACTATTTGTAATAATGTAATATAAGACACACTAGCAAGCATTAATTTTTTTGCTGCCTGTGCCGTTTTAAGTTTAAAAAGTCTTACTGCATAATAAAGCATCCCTATACCCAATACTAAAATAATTACCCCGGAAACCGGAGTTAGATATAACCGTCCAGTTACCCCAAACACCGGAATTAAAGAAACCAATATCGTCCAGATCGAATATAAAACAATCTGTATTGCTGTCCCCTTGTCTCTTTTACCTGTAGGTAACATAAAAAAACCGCCTTTTTTATAATCGTCATACAACCACCATCCAATAGCCCAAAAGTGAGGAAATTGCCAAAAGAACTGGATCATAAACAAGGTTCCCGGTTCAATACTAAACTCTCCCGATGCAGCGACCCACCCTAGCATAAAAGGGATGGCTCCCGGAAAAGCTCCTACAAATACAGATAAAGGAGTTTTTGTTTTTAAAGGCGTATAGATACTAACGTAAAGAAAAATACTAATCCCTCCAAACATTGCTGTTTTAGGATTAATAATATAAAGTACCACTAAACCTAAAACAGTAAATACACTTGCTATAATAAATGCAGTGGTTACCGACATTCTACCTGAAGGAACAGGACGGTTTTTCGTTCTATCCATCAAGGCATCTAAATCTTTTTCGATAATCTGATTGTAGGCATTAGACGCCCCTACCATAAAATATCCGCCAATAGCTAAAAGGAGTACAACAACAAAATCTACCGTTTCTGCACCTAAAAAATAACCCGCCACTGAAGAGAAAACCACACTTATGGCCAAACGCATCTTGGTTATTTCCTTAAAATCTGATAATAACGAAGGTGAAGAACTATTTACGCGTGCGCTACTCAAAAATTATTTTTTATAATTGGCGCAAAGATACTCCTTAATTAGGTTTTGACAAGGCCGCACAATTGTTAATTTTAAATCTATATGTCTCGGTTAATAGTCGTAATACCAATTAAAAATATCTGTACGTAAACCAAAGTTTAACCAAGACGTAGAAATATCAAAATTACTTCTTGTATTTACATCGGTATTCATGTTACGGTAAATAAAACTTCCGTAAAGCTTTAAATTAGTCTCAGGGTTTATGATATATCCTGCTTCTAACTGCCCAAAGAACGAAATTCCCGTATTCCCCTGCCCTATTTTAACTCCATTATCAAAAGGGCGATCTTCATAATTACGATAAATATTCCCTCCATAAGAATAAGGATCATTATCATAATCAAAACCTCTTTTCCCATAAATGAATTTCGCCATACCATACCAGCGATCTTTTTTATACCTGGCAATCGCTATTAGTTCTCTAAAATTTGCTCCCCATAAATGTGCCAAGGACTGGTTATTATGGCCATAGTTCAACACTTCTGTATTATGAGAATAGGTATAGGGACGCACCTGATTATATTCTAACTGAAGGAAAAGATTGGGAACCTTAAAGGCATTGAAATATTTTAAACCTAATTGATAACCTAACTTGTTTTTCCAACTTTTTTCTCCTCCAAAAATATCACTGGAGGAAAATTCATCAATGATAATTTGAGTATAGGCATTTAACTGATTACTCACTTTATATTTTCCACTTAGCCCAATCAACGCATTCCCTCCACGGGCTCCCGTTGAAAATTCGATAGCACGATAAAAAATCACCGGATTTAAATAATTAATATCAAACCCTCTATTGTTATCGTTCTCCCAGATTACCGATTCAAAAAGACCAATATTAAGTCGTTTACTTACATTTAAACTCAAATAGTGATTCGCCATATACTTGGTTCTAAAACTACCATCTTCCGTAACTTCTGGCCTTACATCTCGCATAGACATCCAGGTATTGGTATATTTCAATTTCCAAAATGTAGTATTCAACTTAAAATAAGGATATGGTGAAGTTACATCACTCACTAATAAGGAACGATATCCATCCCCTATGAAGTTTTTACCATGCCCAAACTGAATATTAAAGTATTTTGAAGGGCTATAAGAAAGATACCCCTCCGCAACAGGATAATCGTACGAATCGTCTCCAAAAGGTTTTGCTATCCCGCGCCCTGGGATAATAGCGGGATCTCCACCATCTGGCCGTATCGACTCTGCCCAATTATTAAAATATCCGGCAAACCTACCCTGGTTTTCATAAACAACAGTATAAAAATTGAGATGTTTACCCAATCCCCCCTGAAACACGGCAGCTCTTGTATTGTTATAGGTAAAGTCTGCCGAATCATCGTTAAAATCTTTACCAAGCTGAAGATCTAAAGCAAAATCGAAAGTAAACCAATAGTCTTCATTCTGAAATCTAAGCATGTGTTCATTCCAGATTTTACGCCCTACTAAAGTTTTTCGATCCTGATAAAGTCTTTCGGCATCATTTTTCAGATCGTAATATTTTGAAACATCCTTAAAAAGAAGTGGTTTTGAAGCGGTATGATTATTCGTTCCAATTTGATTTAACGCCGCATCAAACCTGGAATAATATTCGTGCGACAATGGAATATTTATACTGCTTTCATAACGAGGATTTGTAAATTCATTAGAATGAACAGCATCATATTCATTAGCCGCTATCACTAACTCATTGGTGTCCAAATTTTCAGCTAGTTCTACTGTATCCTTCTTTTGAACCTCTGAAGGCACAGGTTCTAAATCACGAATTTCGTTTCTATCTAAAGGAATTTTTATGGGTAACCTAAATTGCATATAGGTAGGGTGTGCATTATATTTTGCCGGCTCTATTACAGGAAGTAATTTAAATATTCTGGAAACCTCATCCTTTAACGCATCGTAAGCGGCATTAACATACATCAATTTAAACTGACCTTCTTTGGTTACCTCAAAGACCACAGCAATTTCTCCTGTATAATTATTAGCAATTACACTTGAAGGAACTTCAAAATGATCGACCACAAACGCAACCAATGTATTCTTAAAACAGCTTTGTTGAGCATTGTAATTTACAGACTCACATTTAGGAAAAACAGGATAGATCTCAGCGTTTTGTGCCTGCAATAAAAAACTAGCAAATAGAAAAAACGGAAGTAGAAAATACTTCATAGAAAAAAAATAGATATTCGGGTCGAAAGATACACTTTTTAAATATATCCTAAAACAAAGAAATCCCGGTAAAAACCGGGATTTCAGCAATTCATATAAATGTAATCTTTTTCCTTAATCTTGAATTTGGAATGTAATTGGCAGTGAGTAAACAACCCCTACCGGCTTACCTCTTTGCTTACCTGGTTGCATTTTAGGTAATTTGTTTACTACTCTGGCAGCTTCCTGCTCTAACCTTGGGTGCGGAGCACGAGCTCTAACATCTGTAATTTTTCCTTGTTTATCGATCTTAAACTGTACAATTACACGAGTAATACCTGATAATCCAAGTTCAGCTCCTAAATCTGTATCAAATTCTTTTTGTACAAATTTCATTACTTTTTCACTCATACAAGCTTTACGCTCGTCATTGTCTTTAAGATTTTCACATCCTGGGAAAATTGGCACATCCTCGATAACTGCGAAGGGAACGTCTGCTACCTCTTCTTCTTCTGGCGCTTCAACTACTTCTTCTACTTCAACGATGTCTTCAAGGCTGGTTTCAGTAGATTCAATTTCATCTTCTTCTACTTCTTCCTCATCCTCCACAACTTCAATAACCTCTGGTGCCGGTGGTGGCGGTGGAGGTGGTGGCGGTGTGTTTTGCATTTCGGTAATTGGAATTTCTTCGTCTTCTAATTGATCCATCTGCACCATTCCGGTATCAATATCAGACTTTTCGTAAGTCTTCCATTCAATAGCCTGCCAGGTAACAAAAAGAACCAATATAAGACCTAATTGAAGAAACAATACGCTTCTTTTCGATAAATCTGCTTTCGGATTTTTCTTAGGTTCCATAATGGTTAATGATTAATAAGGTTTGCTAAAATAAATATTTTTTCCAAAAAATTAAATAAATATCAGTTTTTAACCTTTTTAAGTGGTCTCTCCAAAGTTAAAAAAAGGATTGATGCTATTAAAACACCAGTTGAATTTGCAATCACATCGAACCAATCGGGCTGTCTGTAACTGGTAAGTGTACCCTGTAAAACCTCAATTAACATACCAAAAGCAATACAAGAAACACTTATTTTTAAAATTGTGGCCTTATATGCATCATTATGTTCAGATTTTAGATAAAAAGAGAGTTTCCAAACTAAAAATAACACAAAATAAGCCGAAGTATGCAAAATTTTATCGCCTATACTAAAATTTCCTACCGTAATTTCAGGAGTTATTTTATATAGTGAGAAAAAAGTTAGCGTAGCCGTATAAAGACCTGCCAAAGAAAAGGCAAGTTTAACCACCGATAATTTCTTTATATTCCTGCGCAGTAAGAAGATCTTCCAGCTCAGCGATTTCAGCAAATTTCACTTTAATCATCCAACCATCTGTATATGGTGCATTATTTACCTTTTCAGGCTCATCTTCTAGACTATCGTTAAATTCAATAATCTCCCCCGTTAAAGGCAAATAAAGATCTGAAACTGTTTTAACAGCTTCTACCGTTCCAAAAACATCTTCACGGTTTAAAGATTCGTCTACAGATTCTACCTCTACGTAAACAATATCTCCTAACTCACCTTGTGCAAAATCTGTAATACCTACAGTTGCAATGTCACCTTCGATTTTAACCCACTCGTGGTCTCTGGTGTACTTTAAATCCTCTGGAATATTCATAGTTATGTTTTATATAACGACAAAGTTAATTTTTTCGGGTAATTGTTCAAATAGCATGGCATTAATTTCCAAAATTATATCTTAAAGTAAAGCCAGACCTTATTGTTGTTTGCGGAAATGCTGTAGAAACCGCATATTCAGAGAAGGTATGCTCATAATAAAACAATGCAGTTAGGTTTTTTGTGATTGCATAATCAGTCACAAAATTAATCGACCAGATATCCTGCCCGGCAATCACCTGATTATTCGATAAATCTAAATACCTTACAATGGTTTTATTCTTTCTATAAGACACATCTGCCTTAAAATTAAGATCACTACTTAATACCCTGCGACGCCCACCTAAGGCGGTTACAATCTTCATATCCTTTAAACGATACCCCATTCCCAAAGTATATTGATTCCCGCTAATTTCAGTAAGAATATTATTATCGAAACTTAGAGAAAGCTGCCTGTCTTTTTCTACTCTTCCTAAAAACTGAATATTGTTAGTGGTTTCTAAATCTACCTGAATCAAAGGGGTAAACAATTCAGATAATACGATATTCGAAAACAAGGTTGGGTTTTTATAATCTCCTGCCTGATTGGTCTCAAAAGGCTTTTCAGCATCATAATCTAAATTGGTTTGAAACTGATTAATCGTGTAATTAGACTGATAACCATGCGAAAGCGATATTCGTCTAAAATTACGCTTAAAAAACGCCAATCTCATCAAACCGGTATATTTTATATTCCAGTTTGGTAAAGGAATACTTCTAAATGCTCCTAACTTCACGTTATCTACAGAGGTTCCTGTATACGCTGCCAGAAATGCCGGTAACAAAACCGCCTGATTGGCCCTGCCTAAACCTACAGGGTAGCCACTCTCGTCTACATTGTTAGGATCTAAGCCACGCTCTTCTGCTAATCTCCTGGCCACCTTAATTCTATTGGCTCTAAATTTATCGAACGTTGCTGAAGACTGCTCATCACTTTGACTAAAAGCGGTTTTAATTAGAATCGTAGAAATATTAAAGTTCCCAAAAGTATAAGGAGTTAACGACTGATATTCCATGCTTTGAGGATTTACCTGATAATTTTCTGAATACGTTTCAGAATATAACTTTCTACCAATAATATCGATTGTTAAATCTGGAAGCAAATCTACAGAGGCCTGTGCATTTAATTCCTCATTCTCATTGGTGGTAAATTGCTGGTTAAAATTTTGATATAAAGTTAACCAACCTCTTCTTGCGGCCTCATACCTAATTTCGTCCTGTAACCCAAACGTAAATCCTGCTGAAGGTTTTAAGGTTCCCATAAAGCCAATACTACGAGTATACCCTGGTAAAAAAGTACCCTGAGTATTTCTATAATTTACCTGAAGCCTTTTTACAGCAGTCACCACATCGATAACCGTATTTACGGCTTTATTCCCTGAAACAGATTTTCTTTTTCGCTCTGGTTTTGCCTCAGTTTCTTCTGCTGGAGGCTGTAGTGTTGGCACACCCATACTACGCTCTGCAATTGAAGTAGCCTTTTTAGTGTCCTTTTTTATAAGCCCAACATAATTATACAGCTTTTGCAGATCCATATTCGCTGTTATTTGATGGGAATTTGAATTCTGAACAGAATTTCCAATATTGGGGACACCTTCTAGATTTTGATAAATTCTGGAACCACGCTGCCATTGGAAATCGCCAGTATACGAATAAGAAGTTTTTAAAAATTCAAAAACCGGTAATTTATTTAATGGTAACTCATAATTCACCTGAATACTCTGGTAATGATTGTTTGGCTCTCCTACGTTAAAATAATCATCAAAAACGCCAATTGTATTATCTGCATTTCCATCTTCATCAATATAATTTCTTACAATTCGATTATTTGACGCATTAAAACTAAAATTCAAAGCATTGGTAAGATTGTAATTAATGCCGTATTCCCAATCAAACAAGAAATTTCTTTGATATAAGGTAGGGATCCCAATATCACTATCACTCAACTCTAAGGATCTAAATTGTTGTTGGGTGAACTGCCTAAAATAATTAGCACTGGCATTAATATTAGAAGGCAATAAATTAAGATTGAAATCTTTAATTAAAGAAAAATACTGACTACTATCTAATGCGGCTACATTTTTAAAAGGTTCCACTTTTTTGGGCGCAAAATTAAATTGATATGTTGCACCGGTCCTTACATTTTGATCTAAAGATTTTTCGATCTCAAAATCACGGTAATCCACCTGATTATAGGATCCTGAAAAAGCAAAGTTTTCTATATCGTACAGCTGTGGTTTTGCCTCTCCTGTTCGTTCTTTCCTAAGCCCAATTAGATTTATACTTTCTCGTTTTGTATACGTTTGCGACTGTTTTTTAACCCGGTCTCTTTCTTCAGGATCAGTAATCCCGGCTAAACGCGTATCCAATTCGATATCTAAAAATTCCTGATCGTATTTTGGGGTAATCACTTCTTCCCCGCGACTATAATTCACCGGAATTTTAAGTCCCCATTTTTGCGGCAGCAGTTGCCCCATATTAATATTGGTCACAAAATCATACTGTTCTGCATCTTCCCTACTACGCTGATTTGGCCCCTGATCTAACGTTCCGAACCCAACGGTACTTTTTCTTCCTGTTGCAGAAAAGGTTGCAAAATCGGCCAAATTGGTATCTATATTTAAGACGCCTGCCCAACCTCCTTCGTTATCAAGATCTGAAAGTCGAAGCTCGTTAAACCAAACTTCTCCACAAACCTCTTGTAATCCAGCTCTTGGCGTTCCGTTTTTAACCCCAAGCATAATCAGCCTTATATTTCCAAAACTAGGATTCCCTTTTACCCCAATCCTTAACCTTCCCGGCTCGTATGCATCTTCAGGATTACGCGGCTCCAAATTTTCATCAAAAAAATTTAAACGGGTGGTATTATAAGAAGGATCTCCTAAAACCGTTGTTTTTACCTGCTGAAGCAATTCTAAAGGTAGATTTAAACGGTTAAGTTCTGGCCATATATCTGTTGGGCTCACACTACCCGCCGCAGTGATTGAAAGCGGGATCTCTATCTGATAAAAATTATCGGTAAAATCTGTCCCTATTCTTAAAAAAGCGACCATTTCTCCGTCATCAGGATCGGCCTGCCCCTGGAATCCTTCAGCGTGCAAAAACATTTCCAGATTTTTATACTGTCGCATATCTACCTGAAAGTTTTTATATACAGCACGTGCATCCTGTGGATCCAAACCGCAAACCCGCATCGAAAGCGATTGCTCGTTTTGCCTAATATTGGTATTATTTTGATATAATTCTTCCCTAATCACTCCCGGAGGCAGTACGTAAGGAATTGGTGCCCTGTTTTCGTTTTCTTCAATATTTACCGCGGTTACTTCAAAAAGAGCATCAGAGCTTTCGGGTAGATTACTTTCTTCATCCAAATTGCCATTATAGCGACGATAATCACCTCTAACCAATTCCATCGTTCCAAACCTCAACAAAGTTGGATTCTGAAATTCGGTTAAAAACATCCTCATAAAACGGATAGAACGATAATCTGAAATACCACCAATAGCTTCTGTAGGTTCAAAAATTGGCACTTTAAACTGCACCCAACGAACTCGTTGTGTTTGTCCATTTTTAAGGGTAACGTTTAACTCTTTAGTATCTGAAACATAATCGTTATTTTCACTATTCATTCCCTCAAAAAAAGGAACTTCGTACTGAAAATAGCTGTTAATGGTGTTCATGGTATTATCCCGGTTCACATCCTCTGTGGTAGGAAGCGTTGTATTACCGCGATTATTATCGCCCGAATTATCCGGGGAGTTTCCATCAACCCCGTTATAATTTCTATAGCGTTCTCTTATACCTCCATTGGCATTTAAAAAATACTCATAGTTATCTGCAGAAGGATCGGGCAGACTTCCAAATTGCGGGAATTTTTGCGCCTCTTCAGCATCGCTTAAACCGTCATATCCCACATCCTGATTAATCCTTGCCTGACCTTCTGAACTAAAAGCGTATACCAGTGACTGGTCTGATGGGACTTTACCAAAAGAAGTTTCAGTAGTATTCAGGTCAGATCCATCTTCAGGCAGGCCATTTTCATATTGCTTTTTACCATCTTTAAGAACATCTTCGCTAATATTCCCTAAGTTGAAGACAATTTTCCCGTCGTTATTGATATTATCCGGATCCTCTTTGTAAATAAAAGGATCCATCACCCAAAACTGAATATATTCTACGTTAGATTGTTCAAAATTGGTGGTATTTATTCCGCGCATCATCCCACCAAAATTATCGGCAGGATTTGGCAAGGTATTACTGCCCGCTGCGGCAGAATTATAATTATAAGGCCCACGTTCTTCAGGATAATAAGCCACATCCATTGTATAAACTACCTGTGCCTGTCCCTGTATTACATCTACATTTGGAAAAATTTCATCTACCGTGACCCTTCTTGTGGCATAACTGCTAAGATCTGAATCTGTAATGCCATCGGGACGGCTATTACTATAAAAAACAGGATCTATAGTGTACCAGGATAACTTTGCCCTTCTATCCCCAACCCTTAGATCTCCATTCGCTAATTCTCCACCAAAACCAATAGGCACACTGGAAAGCTCCCAGCTAAGCGGCGTACTAATATCTATAGATGTTTGTGCCGCTTCAAAATCGTCGATATACGAAGTGGCCTTCCCATCAAAATCATTCACTGCCGGTGCTCCCGGAATCAAATATGCAAATTCCCCTCTTACCGAAAGATTAGATTTTACATCTGTATCGATATTAGGCAATTTATTGACCAATCTTGTTAAAAAAGGAACCTCGGTGGTGTAATTGAAGTTAAAACCTAAAATGGTATTATTTATCGGTTCATAACTATAATTGGCTTTTTGGGTAAGCGGACGCTCCCTTAGATTAAGAAACGTACCGGCAACGATTAGATCTTCACTAAACTGATGTTCTATATTAATCCCTGTAAATCGCTTAGATTGCTGACCAAATAAGGCATTACTTTCTGTATTTACCTGAATAGGTGTATCTGAAGCTAAAAGTGCTTCATCTAAAATCTGCACCCTTCCTAAATCGTAATTTACTACATAATCTACCCCTTCCTGAAGCGTTCTTCCTCCCGCTGTTACAGTCACCGATCCCTGTGGAACATTAAAACCAATGGGGATTCCTTCAAAATTCGAGGATTTGTAACGTCCTTTTAACTGAAATTTATTCTTATCTGCATCTTCCTGTTCTGCCTGTGTTTTTGTAGTTCGGTATAAGGATCTAAATACATATTTTTCCTGGTTATCATTCCACGTTGAAGGCTCTGAATAAATCTCCTGATTATTATTAGGCGTATTATCTAATTTCTCAAATAAATATTCTCCAAAAGGCTCGACCGAAGTGAAGATCACCAATCCGTTTTTTACATCGATGGTAAAACCAGGTACAAAATCAAAAAAACCATCCCCACCATTAATAGGATCGTTAGTATTATTCAAATTATCCAGGTTAAAAACACGCAAAAGCGGAGTTTCAGCGACATCTTCCGGCAATGGTACTGAAGAATTTTCAGCCGGACGAATATAATTCAGTGGTTGTGGATCGGTATAAAGAATATTCAATCTAAAATCATTGGGATCTAAATCGTAAGCTCCTAAACTATAGATGTTTTTCATCATTAAATCCCACACCGGCTCGTTTACATTAGTGACCGTGCTTTTAAGCATTTTAACCACTAAATTTTGGCTTATCCGCGCATCATTTTGGCCTTGTTGCTGTTGCGATTCATCTCCGGTAGCATTAACCCCATCATTTGCAAATTCCCCAACCTGGTACACCTGCCCATTTACCGTGTACTGAAATGCAACGGCCAGCACCTCATCATTACTTAACCTTTGGTTTAATGTAATGTACCCCAAATCCTGGTTTAACTTATATTCATTAGGACCAAGCTGGCGGGCATTTTCCAGCTTTACATAATCGATCCCCTCAGAAACCCGCACATTCCCAAATCCGCTTTCTACAGTCGAAATATCCCGGATTGCCGGTGTCAAAATAGATTGTTCATTTCCTGTTATACCAACGGGATTAAAATCGTTATTTTCGTTATCTGGATAGGCACCGGCAGCCTGATTAAAAAAGCCGGGAGGCACATTATCCAAACCTATATTTCCTTCAACCGGACTTTCCCCAATATCCTGAATCGCGACAATATTTCGGGTATCGGTCAGGTTTTGTACATTATTGGTCCTGTTCGTAATCCAAACCTGAATCCTTTTAATCTGAATCCCACTTCTTACAAAAGGATAATCGGCTATAAACTCGTTATAATTATCCCTAAAATAATGAGCTAAGAAAAAGTGACGATCCTGGTCATAATCCAGTGCAAATTTCTCGTAATCTTCTAACGCAGCGCCACCTTCTACATTTACTGTTCTACGTTCTGAATTTTGTTCTGAAAAGACTCCGGTAATTTTTGTTTTACCAAACTGAAGCTGTGTTTTAAAACCAAAGAGACTTTGCGCTCCCTGAATTAAAGTGTTGTTTAATGGCATATTTACATTACCCACTTCAATTTTTTGAATGATGTCGTCTTCGCTTGGCGTATATTCTAATTTTAATTGATTCTGAAAATCAAAAGTAGATTCGGTATCATAATTGGCGGTAATCCCCAATCGGGTTCCTACCTGGCCTAATAAAGATAACTGGATCCTTTGATCGAAATCGAAAGTGAAATTAGAACGGTTTCTTGGTGAATATGCCGGATTATCCTGTTTGGTAAATAAAATCCCAAGATCCATGGCTACTGAACCCTGCGGAGAAATATCAATATTATTTCCCCCAAAAATACTTTGAAAGAAATCTGAATTCACATAAAAATCTGGCAGTAAATCGTGCTGCAATACATCGGCATCATTAGATCGACCCGTAAGCGCCTGATTTTTTAATATGAAATAGCGCTGCATTTCTTCCTTGATCACCAGTTCCTCGTATTCTTTGGGAGAAAGAACCAAAGGAAGACCAATATTGGTCTCTCCAAGAGTTTTTTTATAAAAATACAGATCTAATGCCGGGTCGTATTCATATTTTGATTGTATCGATCCGGGATCGGGCATAGCAATCTTTCCAAACGAAAAGGTTTGGGTGGTATCCTGCTGCGTTTCTTCCTCCTCTTCTTCCTGTGCAGATAAATTAAAAGAAATTAAAAGCAACAACACTAATGGTGAAGGAAAACGCATCGATGTTAACAATCTCAGGTAATTGTTTCTCAATGTAACTACAAATTTTTTAGCGCCAATTTAATAAGGGTCTCTACTGTAGGATCCTCCTTGTCTTTCATTAGCTTATTTAAAACTTTATCTGCCTGCTTACGGGCGTATCCCAGCGTCTCTAATGCAGATAACGCTTCTTCTTTAATTGTATTGTTTTGCTCTACAAAAACCTCGTCTACACCAAAGATTTTAACAATCTTATCTTTTAGGTCTAAAATAACACGCTGTGCCGTTTTTGCACCTATTCCTTTTATACTTTGTATGGTTGCTACGTCACCAGAGGCAATAGCATCTCTAATTTGAGTGGGATCTAAAGAAGAAAGCATCGTCCTGGCCGTACTGGCTCCTATTCCACTTACAGATATAAGGAGCCTAAAAATTTCCCTTTCAGATTTTTCATAAAATCCAAAAAGTGTATGAGAATCTTCCTTTACCTGCAAATGGGTAAATATGGAAATATTCTCTTCGTCTTTTATTTTTGAAAAAGTATTTAGCGAAATATGGACAAAATAACCAACGCCATTACAATCTACAACAACATAGGTAGGATTCTTCTCTACCAGTTTGCCCTTTAAGTGATGAATCATACGTTAACCGAAAAGTTAAAGCCCAAATGTACTAAAATAAAATAAGGGGAAAAACAATAGCTCTCCCCCTTAAATGCAGTTAAGCGTTAAATTTATTTTTTTGCTTTTTTTGCTTTCTCTTTTTCCTGGGCATCTACAACCGCTACGGCAGCCATATTTACCATTTCTTCTACACTTGCCCCTAACTGAAGGATATGCACAGGCTTGTTCATTCCCATCATAATAGGACCTATAGAATCGATATCATTAAGCTCTTTTATAAGTTTGTATGCACTGTTAGCCGAATCTAAGCTTGGATAAATTAAAGTATTTACCTTTTTTCCTGCCAGTTTTGAAAATGGAAATTTATTCTGAAGCATTTCCTTATTTAAAGCAAAATCTGACTGTAATTCACCATCTACTAACAAATCGGGGTGGTAACGATGTAGATAAGAAACAGCATCTTTAACTTTTCTTGCCTGCGGATGGTTAGATGACCCAAAATTAGCGTAAGATAACATCGCCATTACCGGCTCTAAACCAAAAAGTTTGACCACACCGGCAGTTAACTGGGCTATTTTTGCCAAATCTTTAGCTGATGGATCTATATTTATAGAAGTATCGCTTATAAAAATTGGTCCTCTATTGGTATTCATCACATTCGCTGCCGCAACCCTTGAAACTCCTTTTGCCATACCGATAAGCTGAAGCATTGGCTTTACAACGGTTGGGTAGGCACGGGAGTATCCTGAAAGTAAAGCATCGGCATCTCCTTCATTTACCATCATAGCGGCAAAATAATTACGTTCCCGCATTAATCGCTGCGCGTCATAAAGGGTTACCCCTTTTCTACTACGATAACCAAAATAAGCTTGAGCGTATTTTTTGAGTTTATCGTGTTCTTCATCAGATTTTGGATCGATAATTTCTACATCGGCATCAAAATCGATCTCTGCCATTAATTCTTTAATCACTTCCCTACGTCCTAGAAGAATAGGAATCCCTATGCCTTCATCGTAAACAATCTGTGCTGCTTTTAATACATCCAGATGATCTGCTTCAGCAAAAATTACACGCTTTGGATTGTTTTTAGCGCGCTGCATCAATAAACGAGTGATCTTATTATCACTGCCCATTCGTTCTAAAAGTTCATCTTCGTATTTCTGCCAGTCGGTAATTTCAGTTCTGGCAACACCACTTTCCATCGCTGCTTTTGCAACTGCCGGCGGAACTTTAGCAATAAGCCTGGGATCGAATGGCTTGGGGATGATATATTCTGAACCAAAATTAAGTCTGGTTTCTCCATACGCAATATTCACTTGTTCTGGCACTGGTTCTTTGGCCAGTTCAGCTAAAGCCTTAACCGCTGCCATCTTCATCTCTTCGTTGATCTTTGTCGCTCTAACATCTAAAGCGCCACGGAAGATAAACGGGAATCCCAGCACGTTATTCACCTGGTTAGGATGATCGCTACGTCCTGTAGCCATAATAACATCTTTACGGGTATCCATAGCGAGTTGGTAATCGATCTCTGGATTTGGATTCGCCATAGCAAAAACGATTGGCCGTTTTGCCATGCTCTTAAGCATATCGGGAGAAACGATATTTGCGATAGAAAGACCAATAAAAACATCGGCATCTTTCATAGCATCCTCTAGAGTATTTAAATCCCTATCGGTTGCAAATTCTAATTTCTCTTCAGATAGATTAGGACGGTCTTTTCGTATCACTCCTTTACTATCAAGCATCACAATATTTTCAGCCTTTGCGCCAAAAGCTTTGTATAGTTTAGTACAGGAAACCGCCGCGGCACCGGCACCACTCACTACAATCTTTATCTTGCTCATTTTCTTTTTAGCAAGTTCTACTGCGTTTAAAAGTGCTGCTGCAGAAATAATTGCCGTACCGTGCTGATCGTCGTGCATTACTGGAATGTCCAGTTCTTCTTTTAATCTTCTTTCAATTTCAAAAGCTTCGGGAGCTTTAATATCTTCAAGATTAATCCCTCCAAAAGTTGGCGCTATATTTTTTACAGTTTCGATAAAAGCATCTACATTTTTAGTATCTACTTCAATATCAAAAACATCAATATCTGCAAAGATTTTAAAAAGCAATCCTTTTCCTTCCATTACAGGTTTAGAAGCTTCTGGACCTATATCACCTAGTCCTAAAACAGCCGTACCATTACTAATTACGGCAACTAAATTTCCTTTGGTAGTATATTTATAGGCATTTTCTTTATCTTTTTCAATCTCTAAACATGGCTCTGCCACCCCAGGTGAATACGCTAAAGAAAGGTCACGTTGCGAAGCGTATTTTTTGGTAGGGACGATCTGGATTTTACCGGGCTTGGGCTTAGCGTGGTACACCAAAGCTTCCCGTCTTTTTCTTGAATTGTTGCTCATAACTATTGGTTTTAGCTATTACAAAGTTAGCAAGGTAGATTACATTAACTACCTAAATATTTTAAAATAGTGGTAAGATTTTAACCTGTTTTAATCAAATTTGATTTTTAAGGCTATGATTTTTAAGATCATAACTTGAAGATGATCACTTTATGAATCCAAAAACTCAACATTACGCTTTAAACCTTCGAATTTAGTTCTTTTTACGGCAAATTTTAGGAAGATCTTATTAAAAGTTTCCTGAGAATTTCTTCCCAGTCCTTTTTATTGAATTTCAACAAATCTGAATACCGATCAAAAAGTGGCTCGCTATACGATTTCGAAAATCCAGTAAAATATGAGATGTATTTACAGCCATCAACTTTGTGAGGTTTCATAAAATCCCGCTATCTCAGCCATTATTCCCTAGTTGAAGTTAACAAAGCATCACCCGCTTTATATTAACAAACTCATAATAAATATCCTTATTATCTAAGCATTTAGGAATAAAATAAACTTATAATATCATCTATTATTAATATTTCTGAATCAGAATACTAATATGCTGCTTCTTTAAGTTTGAAACCTTTAAAACTAACTTCGAAATCACTAATGAAGAAAGACAAAGCCTACATTTTCACTTTCTTGAGCTTAACGACCATAACTTTTGTTATGAGTTATTTCAGCATTTATTATTTAATCGAATACACCTCTGAAAACTTTTTGAAAAATCAAGTTGAGGCAAGTAAAAGAGAAGCTCAGGAAATATCTTCTCTAATAAAATTTCAATTAGAGAATGGTATTGAGCATGATATCGTAATTCAAAACCTACAAAAAACCATAGAGCGTAGCAATTCACAGTCTGGTTACATTTGCATGATTGATTGGTCTGGCATAGAAGTTTGTCATCCTAATCCTCACAAAATTGGAGAAAAAATTTATACCGAAAAATCGCTAATTCAGCCCATAGACAAAGAACCTAAAATTTATGAGCTTTACAGCATTCTCACCAAAGAACAAACGGTGCTAGACAATGATTATTCTGAAATTATTTATCTATACCCCATTAAAGATACCGATTGGATTATTGCTGCTCATGCCAATCTCGACAAATTAAAAACACAAATCGGTAATTTAAAGCTAAACTTCACCATAATTTGTAGTATTTCAGGCATTCTCATTGTAATTATATCGCTCTTTACGGTACGCCTAATTAATGGAAGTTACGAGAAAGAAATTGAGAAAGAGAACAAAGGTCTATCCAAAAAACTTTTAAGCTTATCAGAACTTAATCAAAATTTGGTCTTGCAGCAGCAAAAACAAAAGGAAATAAAGAAAGAGAATGAAGACAGTAAATCCAGCTGTAGAAAACGAATTCTAACCTACATAAAAGACCAAATTGTTTCTATCGATCCTAAAGAAATTGCTTTTATCTATATGGAAAATACGGTTACTTACATTTGCTGCACCAATGGCAAAGTATTTAACAGCAACAATAGTTTAGAAGAAATCTGTTCCGATTTAAGTAGTCAGCACTTCTTCAGAGCAAACCGAAGATTTATATTGAATATCAACGCGATTGATAAAATATATAAATACGGGAACAATCAACTAAAAATCGAGATGTGCCCCAAATCTCCTGTAGACATACTCATTAGCAAACATAAAGCTTCCCTTTTTAAAAAATGGCTTAGAGGAGAACCCATAGACTAAAAACCTTGTTATTATTAAATAACTGCCCTCAAAAACACCTCTCAATTTTTACTCTAATTGTGAGGCTTTTTTTTGGAACTTCAGGAATCAGCAAATTCCAAAATCGAAAAAAACCAATCCCGTTTTTTTAAAAACACTCCACTCTCACGAATTATCCCATTTTATTCAGACCAAAAAATTCCCTTTCAACGCTTATTTCTTCCTATTCATAAACTTTAATAGTCTAAAAAACAGAATCCTAAATTTTATTTGTGGCTCATTACTAAAAAATTGTAAACAATGAAAAAATTGATTTTTATTTTGACTTTCGCTGCTTTATTCATCCAATCTTGCAGTAGCGATGATGACGCTCCTCAAACTATTACAGATCCACAGGAAAATTCAGCAACTGTTAGTTTGACCAACAATAGCAAATTCGGAAATATCTTAACCGATGGATCAAGAAGGACTCTATATTTCTTTTCGAATGACTCTAAAGACAATTCTACTTGCACCGAGAGTTGTTTATCTGCATGGCCTGTTTTTTATCAAGAAACGATAAAAACCGATGACGATTTAGACACCAATGATTTTGCAACTATTACCCGTCCCGACGGCAAAAAACAAACTACTTATAAAGGATGGCCTTTATATTATTATGCCAATGACGTCCAAGCTGGTGATATAAATGGTGATCGTATAGGGGAAGTTTGGTATGTAGCAAAACCAGATTACTCGCTAATGTTTGTGAATGCCCAATTGGTAGGAGCAGATGGCAAAAACTACATTATTAACAGTGATAATGAATATATAGAAGGAGAGGGACTCACAAAATACCTTACCGATAATGCAGGAAATACGCTTTATGCTTTTTCTCCAGACAAAAAAGACACCAACAATTACACATCTGAGGATTTCTCTAACGATGCTGCCTGGCCCATATTTACTATAAGCCTAGAAAACCTCCCTAGTATTTTAAAGCTTTCAGATTTCAACACCATATCGGTACACAATAAACGTGAACAACTTACTTATAAAGGCTGGCCTTTATACTACTTCGGGGGAGATTCAGCAAAAGGAGATAATAAAGGTGTTAGTGTTCCGCTTCCAGGCATATGGCCTATTGTAAACCATAACAGCATCGAAGCTCCTGAAGAATAGATAACTGTTTTATTTCACATTAAATAAATCTACCATGAAATTATCTAGCAAAATAGATTGTAAAGAAATTGCTTATCTAAGTTTCTTATCGGTTTTGTTTTTTTCTAAGTGCTTGTGAAAGCAACGTCATTGATGATGATACCACAATTATAGATTCTCCGGATTGTAATCCGGGGATCTCTTTTCAAGAACAGATACAGCCTATTTTTACCAGCTCTTGTATACAATGCCATAACGGAACGGTACACCCGCTAAATTTTGAAAATTCAACGGTATTACAAAACAATGCCAAAGCTATAAAAGCAGTAACCCAAAACAGAACCATGCCGCTAAACGGAAGTCTTACCGACCAACAAATTAAAGCTATTTCCTGCTGGGTAGACAGTGGTGCTAAAATAAACTAAAGCATGAGTCTGAAAAAAAGAAAAAAAATAGGGTATTCTATCGCAATTGCCCTAGGCATTTTATTGCTTTTAGCAGCAACCATAAGTATCTGGATGTTTAACAAACCACATAGAAATGTAATACTCGAAAAACCATCTATTTCTATAAGTGCCCAGCAATTGATAGATGATTTCTCCACAAATGAAGAACAAGCCAATAAGCGGTATTTAGATCAACTAATAGCGGTAGAAGGAATTTTACAAAAAATAGATTCTTCTAATGGCGTACGAGTATTATCGGTTGGATATCCAGACGCTTCCACCAGCGTGACCTGTAATTTAAACCCCAGCAGTAATAAAGCAAGCCTTCAACTAAAAATAGGCGATAAAATTCAAATTAAAGGAATTTGCACTGGCTTTTTATTAGACGTAGTGCTAATAGACGCCTCTATTATACCCTCAAATTATGAAAAATAAAACAACAGCATTCACATTACTACTCTTCTTTTGCTTACTGAATAGTACTTCATTTTTCGGACAAAAGTTTCTCACCAAAAATGGTAAAGTATCCTTTTACTCCCACACGTTTGTCGAAGATATTAAAGCAGAAAACAATCAGGTTTTAAGTATTGTAGATTTAGAATCTGGAGAAATAGCTATTAATGTTCTTATGAAATCTTTTGTTTTTGAAAAAGCGCTAATGCAAGAACATTTCAATGAAAATTATGTAGAATCAGACAAATACCCAAAAGCCAAATTCTCAGGCACTATTAAAAACTTAAAAGAACTTCTTTCAGGAGAAGAAAGTCTTGCAAAAATAACCGGAAACATAACAATTCACGGGGTAAAAAAAACCATAACCATAGAAAGCATTTTTAATAAAAGCGAAAAAGAAGTCAGTTTAAAAGGCAAATTCATGATCAATATTAAAGACTACGATATAAAAATCCCTAACGTGGTTCGAAATAATATTTCAGATGAAGTTGAAACTTCTTTTCAGTTCATTCATCAGCCTTATAATTAAACGTACCTATAATCATGAAGAAAATACTTTACATTCTTCCTTTCTTAATTTTTTCAGTAACGGCATCTGCTCAAAACCAGATGTCGATACTAGAAGATGAAACTCCTGTAGAAACCACACCGGTTAGTGCGACATTTAAAGGCACCCGAATAATTAATGGCCATTCTATAGAAAATCGAAAACAAGGAGTTCTAGAATTCTTAATCTCACACCGATTTGGGCGTACTAATGATGGCATAGACCAGCTATTTGGACTGGATGAATCTAACATTAGATTTGCGTTAGAATACGCTCTTACCGACGATTTAACCTTAGGTTTGGGTAGAAGTTCTTTTGAAAAAACCTTAGATGGTTTTGCCAAATATCGATTATTAAAACAAACTACCGGCGTAAAGCCTACCCCGGTAAGCATTTCGGTTTTTGGAAGCATTATCCGAAAAACCATAAAGAATTATGCGCCCGATGAAAAACCCGATTTTAGCGATCGGCTTTATTACACCTCACAGCTATTAATTGCCAGAAAGTTTAGCGATAAATTTTCGCTGCAACTTACGCCAACCTATATTCATAAAAACAGCGTTCAGAAAAATCAGGATCCACATGATATTTTTGCAATAGGAACAGGCGCCCGTATGAAATTAAGCAAGCGTGTATCGTTTAATGCAGAATATTTTTATACCATAAACCCGTTAAAATCTATCGATACTAAAAATTCTTTTGCGGTAAGTGTAGACATCGAAACCGGCGGACATGTTTTCCAGATCATGCTCTCGAATGCCATTACTATGGTTGAAAATTCTTTTATTACTGAAACTACCGATAGTTTCTTTAAAGGCGATATTCATTTAGGCTTCAATATTTCAAGAGCTTTTCAGGTAAGCCATAAAAACTAAAAATAGGACCTTCCATCTCAAACAGCACTTTCATCCTAAAAGGGATCAAAGTGCTGTTTATCTTTTATGAAATAGCTTTAATATTACGCTTTAAACCTTCGAATTTGGTTCTTTTTACGGCCGATTTTCGAAAGATTTCATTAAACGTTTCCTTGGTAATTTCTTCCCAGTCTTTTTTATCGAACTTCAACAAATCTGGATGTGGATTAAAAAGTGGTTCGCTATGCGATTTCGAAAATCGATTCCACGGGCATACATCCTGGCAAATATCACAGCCAAACATCCAATCCTCGAAAGTATTTTTAAAACTGTTAGGTAATTCGTCTTGTAGCTCTATCGTAAAATACGAGATACATTTACTACCATCAACTTTATAGGGCTCTACAATCGCATTGGTGGGACAGGCATCTATACAAGCAGTACAAGTACCACAATGATCGGTAACCGGGGTGTCATAGTCTAAATCTAGATCCACTATTAATTCTGCTATAAAGAAAAAAGAACCTGCTTTTTTAGATAGTAAATTCGAGTTCTTACCAATCCATCCTAAACCGCTTTTTGCCGCCCAGGCTTTATCTAAAACCGGTGCCGAATCTACAAAAGCTCGGCCGTCTACTTCTCCAATCTCATTTTGGATAAATTGAAGCAAAGATTTCAATTTGTCTTTGATCACAAAGTGATAATCTTTTCCATAAGCGTATTTACTGATTTTATAGGATTCTGGGTTCTGAAATTCGCTGGGATAATAATTCAACAATAAAGAGATCACGCTTTTAGCACCATCCACCAGTTTTGTAGGATCCAGGCGCTTATCAAAATGATTTTCCATATAATACATCTTACCATTTCGATTTTTATTAAGCCATTCCTCCAATCTTGGCGCTTCCTCTTCTAAAAACTCAGCTTTACTAATTCCGCAAGACATAAAGCCCAGCCGCTTTGCCTCTTCTTTGATAAGATTGGTATATTTCGCTTTGTTGTCTATAAACATCAAGCTCTTTTCTGAAATTCTACAAAAGCATTTTTAGGCTTTAGGGTGATAAGCGGTAAAATCTCAATATCTTCTTTTACCGGTAAAATTTTATAGCTCAGAATTAATTCTGAAACGGCTAAAATCATCTCGTACATCGCAAAATTACTTCCAATACATTTCCTGGGGCCGGCACCAAAAGGAAAATAGGCTGCCGGATTCTTCTCTGTAGCAAAACGATCTGGATTAAATTCTAACGGACGCTCCCAATGTTTTTCACTACGATGAATTTCATAAAATGAAAATAAAAGATCTGAATTTTTATCGAATTTGAACCCATTAAATTCATCTTCCTCTAAATTCACACGATCCATAAAATAGGCCGGCGGATATAATCGCATACTCTCTAAAATCACATTTTGTGTGTAGGGACATTGCTGAAGAAATTCCATTAAACTAGTTGTTCCTGCTGAAGCGGCTTTTACTTCAGCAAAAATTTTGTCCTGTATTTGTGGATTTTGCGCTAAAAGTTGCGTGGTAAAACTCAGTGAATTTGAAGTAGTTTCGTGCCCTGCCACAAAAAGTATAAGAATTTCATCGATTAACTGCTCTTCATTCATAGGCTGCCCATCTTCATATCGAGCATCCAGCAGCATATCCAAAAGATCATCGTAGCGTTTAGGATTTTGCTTTCGTTTTTGGACGATATTCCTTAAAATTTGTCTGGCTTCCTCGCTAAGTTTAAGATGATATTTTAGTTTTCCGCTTACATGAAACCAAAATCTTTTATAAGGTTGCCGCAATTCTTTGACCAGCATTTTCTGATTTTCCTCGGTCACAAATTGAAGCCTGTTGATCTCTTCCTGGCTTGCAGCACTACTAAAAAGTGACTTCACCACAGTTTGAAAAGCCAAATCATTAAAAATCGGAAAAACATCTATTGTCTTTGCTGGCCGAATCTTTACATATTCCACCCGAATAGCTTCTAAAACCGTATCTAGTAAATTAGCAACATGTTTTTTATGAAATGCAGGCTGGATAAGTTTACGCTGCTTCTGCCAGTATTCTCCGTTAGAGGTTAACAAACCGTTCCCCACATATTTCACTAAGTCTTTGGTCTGAATTTCAGATTTGATATAGTTCTTCTGATTTTTCTGAAGTACGTATTGAGCGAAATCGGCATCCCTGCAAAAAACAACCGATTTTTTAGGGCCGATATTTAGTCTAAAAATATCACCATGCTTTTGAAAATTCTCATGATGAAATGGCAGCGGATTTTTAACAATACCGGCTGCATTTTTAAAAAACGTTAAGGTAGAAACCTGTGGAATTTCTTTCTTCATAAGTCAAAATCATCAAAAATAAGACAGAATTTCTTTACTATCTAGAACAAGCCTCCCTGGCTAGGGCCTCGAGATTTTCCTAAATGTTTATAAGCAGCCTCGGTCACCTCTCTTCCTCTTGGCGTGCGATAAATAAATCCCTGCTGTATTAAAAAGGGTTCATACACCTCCTCGATAGTTTCTGCACTCTCACTAACTGCGGTAGCGAGCGTAGTAATCCCTACAGGACCACCTTTAAATTTATCGATAATGGTCTCTAAGATCCTATTATCCATTTCATCCAGACCATGGGCATCAACGTTCAACGCCTTAAGACCATATCTGGCGATATTGATATCTATTTTACCATCTCCTTTAATTTGGGCAAAATCTCGCACCCTTCTTAAAAGCGCATTGGCAATACGTGGCGTACCGCGACTACGTCCTGCAATTTCTATAGCGGCTTCCAGACTTATGGGAACATTTAAAATTTGTGCGCTACGTTGTACAATATCAGAAAGTAACTCGGTGGAATAATACTGTAATCGACTGGAAATACCAAAACGTGCCCTCATGGGAGCCGTAAGCAATCCTGATCTGGTGGTTGCACCGATGAGCGTAAACGGACTCAAATTAAGCTGTACACTGCGCGCATTAGGACCAGATTCGATCATGATATCGATACGGTAATCTTCCATTGCCGAATATAAATATTCTTCTACAATAGGGCTTAAACGATGGATCTCATCTATAAAAAGAATATCACGTTCATCAAGATTCGTTAAAAGTCCGGCCAAATCTCCTGGCTTATCCAGAACCGGTCCTGAGGTAACTTTTAACCCCACACCAAGTTCGTTGGCTAAAATATGTGCTAAAGTGGTTTTTCCCAATCCAGGAGGGCCATGCAAAAGGGTATGATCTAAAGCATCACTTCTTAGATTAGCCGCCGCAACAAAAACCTTTAGGTTATCCAATACCTGTTCCTGCCCGGCAAAGTCATCAAAACTAAGTGGCCTTAAAGCTCTTTCAATATCAAATTCTTCCGAAGAAAAATTTTCACCAGTGGCATCCAGGTTTTCATTCATAACCATAAAATTAATTTTAACCTAAGTATAGGCAAAACAAAGATAAAATAAAAAAGCCTCTTCAATTAAGAAAAGGCTTCTGTGTATTTTTTAGATATATTTTATTTAATGCTGCAAGTCTTCTTCTTTATTCTGCATAGGAACATTTTGAGGAATATAATCCTGACCTTGGATCACATAATCTCCATCACTATTGGTCTTACTATAATCGTAAGCCCAACGGTAAACAACAGGAAGCTCTCCTGGCCAGTTCCCATGGATATGTTCTACAGGAGTAGTCCATTCTAACGTATTCGATTTCCAAGGATTTCTCGTCGCTTTCTTACCGTAGAACATGGAACTAAAGAAGTTGTAAATAAATACCAACTGCACAAGTGCCGTGATAATAGCACATACAGTTACAATTACGTTGATATCTGCAAGATCATCAAAATAAGGGAATGCCGTATTTGTATAATAACGTCTTGGAAGACCAGCCATACCCAAGAAGTGCATTGGGAAGAAAACTCCGTATGCTCCAACCGCCGTTACCCAGAAATGGATATACCCAAGATTTTTGTTCATCATACGGCCAAACATTTTTGGATACCAGTGATAAACACCTGCAAAAAGACCATACAACGCCGATATACCCATTACTAAGTGGAAGTGCGCTACTACAAAGTAGGTATCATGTACGTTAATATCTAATGTAGAATCCCCAAGAATAATACCGGTTAAACCACCAGTAATAAATGTTGATACTAATCCAATAGAGAAAAGCATCCCAGGGTTCATTTGAAGGTTACCTTTCCATAAAGTTGTTATATAGTTGAAGGCTTTTACCGCAGAAGGAATAGCAATCAATAATGTTGTAAATGTAAATACAGATCCTAAGAATGGGTTCATACCAGAAACGAACATGTGGTGACCCCATACGATAGTTGAAAGGAAACCAATTGCTAAAATAGAAGCAATCATCGCACGGTATCCAAAGATTGGTTTACGAGAGTTTGTCGCGACAACCTCTGAAGTTATACCCAAAGCCGGTAAAATTACAATGTAAACCTCTGGGTGGCCTAAAAACCAAAATAAGTGTTCAAAAAGAACTGGTGATCCACCATGATGACTCAAAACTTCTCCATCTAAGAAAATATCACTTAAGAAAAATGAAGTACCGAAACTTCTATCCATAATAAGTAATAAAGCTGCAGATAATAATACCGGGAAAGAAACCAAACCTAAGATAGCAGTTACCAAGAACGCCCATATCGTTAACGGAAGTCTTGTCATAGACATTCCTTTGGTTCTTAGGTTAATTACGGTTACAATATAGTTAATACCTCCAAGGAGCTGAGAAGCGATAAATAGTGCCATGGAAACCAACCAAAGTGTCATCCCCATCCCAGAACCACCAATAGCTTGTGGCAACGCACTTAACGGAGGATAGATTGTCCAACCAGATGATGCAGGTCCAGCTTCAACAAACAAAGAGCAAAGCATAATAACACAGGCAATAAAGAACAGCCAATAAGAAAGCATATTCATAAAACCTGAAGCCATATCACGTGCACCAATTTGCAACGGAATTAAAAGGTTACTAAAAGTACCACTTAAGCCGGCGGTTAACACAAAAAATACCATTATAGTACCGTGAATAGTAACCAGCGCTAAATAAATATTTGGCGTCATAACTCCATCTGGAGCCCATTTTCCTAATAAAGTTTCAAAGATTGCAAAAGATTGCTCTGGCCATGCCAATTGAATTCTAAACAAAATTGACATTGCTATACCTACAATTCCCATTATTAAACCTGTAATAAGGAATTGCTTAGCAACCATTTTATGATCAAAGCTAAAAATGTACTTTGAAATAAAATTTTGCTTATGATGATGTCCGTGATCTTCGTGAGCTGGTGCGTTTACTACTGCTGACATATCTTTATTATAATACTTTAAATTCTTTAATATTTTTATTCCTCAGACATTGATTCACCGAAGGTAGATTGTTCGGCTAACCATGCTTCATAATCTGCTTCAGATTCTACTATAACCTTCATCTGCATGTTGTAGTGTGCCTGTCCACAAATCTTATTACATAGTAAGAAATAATCAAACTCATAAGAATCATCCCCTTTCTCATTTCTAATATCGTTAATATGCTCTACTTTATCAACAATATCTTCATTATTTCTCATTTCCTCTGTAGTTACCGTTGGCGTGAATCCAAATTGAGTAATCATACCAGGAACTACATTCATCTGTGCTCTAAAGTGTGGAAAATAAGCAGAGTGCAAAACGTCTTGTGATCTCAACTTAAATAACACGGGTCTATTAACCGGCAAGTGAAGTTCTCTAACCACTTTATCATCCTGAGCATAAGAATCTTCTTTATCTATACCAAGCGCATTAATTCCTTCTATGAATCGAACATTCGCCTCACCAAGGGTATTATCTTCACCGGCATATCTTGCTGTCCAGCTAAATTGCTGTGCATAAAGCTCGATTACCAATGGGTCTTCGTCTTCATTAACACTCATGATGTCATTCCATGTAAACAGACCATAGATAATTAAACCCGCTAACGTAATTACAGGAATAATTGTCCAGATAAATTCCAATTTATCGTTATCTGCATAAAACAAAGCTTTTTTCCCTTCCGCTCCACGATATTTATAGGCAAAATAGTGTAATAATGCTTGTGTAACAATCTGAACAAACATGATCAATAACATTGAGATCAACATTAGATTGTCATATTTCCCACCATGTTCTGAAGCTGCATCTGGAAGTGTTACATTAGTAAAACTCCAAAAACAGTAAAACATTAAAAGATATAGGAAAACGGCAAACCCCATCATTAATTTCCCCTGGTTCTCGTTATCCTTGTTGTTAGCTACCTGAGTGGTATCTGCATCAGGCGATTTTGACAATTCAAATATTTTTGAAATCTGCCATCCCGTTACAGCAAGAAGTGCTAATACTATGATTACTAAAAATACGGTCATTTTATAAAGTCTTCTTTAAACAATCAATCTTTTAATTAGTAATGGTAATTTTCACTTTCCTTAAGGAAAGGGTTACCTTTTGGATATAAGGATTCTTTTGCCAGTCCTGTTCCAACAAATAATATAAACAATCCAAGGAAAAATAATAATCCTGCAATTTCAGTAATACCGAAAGACCAGTTAGGACCAACAGTAGAAGGCATAACCAATAAGAAAATATCGATATAATGACCTATAAGGATTACTACACCCGCCATCATCACAAACCATGGAATACGCTTATAATCACTATTTATTAACATCAGGATTGGGAATATGAAATTCAACACTAACATTCCAAAGAAAAGAAGGTTATATTCTTCTATTCTGATGATAAAATAGGTTACTTCTTCTGGGATGTTCGCATACCATATTAACAAGAACTGGCCAAACCAAAGGTATGTCCAAAATACACTAAAAGCGAACATAAACTTAGCCAAATCGTGTAAATGGCTGTCATTTACAAATTCAAGATGACCAGCCTTTTTAAGGAACATCGTAACTAAAGCTATAACAGTAATTGCAGATACAAAGATACTTGCAAAAATATACCACGCGAAAAGGGTACTATACCAGTGTGGTGTCATACTCATAAACCAGTCCCAAGCCATTGTAGTTTCTGTAATCACAAAGAACAACAAGAAAAATACAGAAGCTTTAAAATTCTTTTTATAAGGAGTAAGGTTTGTTGCAGTAGCTTGTGCTAACGAATTTCTTCGCGATATAAATCGATATAAATTCCATCCAATTAAATAAATAATAGCTCTTATCACAAAGAATGGAAAGTTAAGATATCCCGATTTACCCTGAAGAATTACATCTTCTTCAACCAACTCATGGTTTTGCCAGGGATAAAAATGAGTCCCTGCAAAAATCACGATCAATACTACAATAATAGATCCTGGTAACAGGTAATTTGTAACACCCTCAATTACTCGGAATAATACCGGAGACCATCCTGCCTGAGCAACATACTGAATTGCATAAAACACTAAGGCACCCAATGCAATCATAAAGAAAAAGAAGGCTGAAACAAAGATTGCTGACCATGGTTTTGTTTGAAACTGGTGCAATAAATGCTCCATATGGGAGTCACCATGTTCACCTTCTCCATGAGCAGTTTCCCCATGCCCTTCAGAAGATGCCGCATGATCTGCTTCTACAGCCGTACCATGTTCTTCTGTTGTTGCTGAAGCTTCTTCGTGTTCAGCACCATGTTCTCCATGGGCATCTGCCGCCAATAATTCCTTCAATTCTTCTTCGTTCGATGGTGTAGAAATAAATCCATAAACCAAACCTATGGCACCAACAATTACTAGAATAATTGCAGTTAATTTTAATTTACTAGAAAGCGTATACATATTACTAGATCTAAAAGCTATATTCCTATTTAATTATTCTTCAGATTGCGTTTGGTCTTGTTGACTAAGATCTTCAGCAGGTTCTGCAGGATTAAGATTATCTGAATTCTCCTGAGTTACAGTATTTGTTTGAAAAGCTCTTTCCGGCTTACCTTCAAGCTTATCCTTCAAACTCATTACATAATGATCAATCTGCCAACGTTCTTTAATGCTAGTCTGCACACCATAAGATCCCATATTATTAAGTCCATAGTACATGGCGTGATAAACACTACCCTCGGTAATACTACGCCCTGGATCATCATAAGAAGGCACACCAAGTATTTTTTCTCTTTCCACTAAAGTTCCCTGCCCATTACCTTTATCACCATGACAAACTGCACAATAAACGGTATACAATGCTTTACCTTTAGTTAAGTTATCTTCGGTATAAGGAAGCGGGTTTTTAAGATTTGCTTTCGCATTTGCTCTACCCTCTGGAGTATCTTCATAATCATAAGGCATCCATCCTCTTGGTATCGTACCATCTACAGGTAATTTAGCTTCCTGTTGATTGGCAAAAATATCATAAGCGCCATAAGGTTCGTAAGGTACTGGACGGTACATATCTGGGAAATATTGATAATTACGATCCCTGTCTCCTGCACAAGAACTTAAGAAACCTGCGATTATAACAAAGATTAAAGATTTATGAAATAAACTTCTCATCTGGTCTATTTATTGTCAATTAATTTAATTTCTGCAGCACCTGTATCATATAAAAATTTCGTCAGGTCTTCTACATTATGATTCGTTGCGTCTACTTCCATCAAGAACATATCATCTGTAGTTCTTGGATCTGGATTTTCAGCTTTTTTAAAAGGCGCCAATCTACTTCTCATGTAAAAAGTAATCACCATTAAGTGAGCCGCAAAAAATACAGTTAGCTCAAACATAATCGGAATAAAAGATGGCATATTGGTTAGAAAAGAAAAACTAGGTTTTCCACCAATATCCTGTGGCCAATCCTGAACCATCATATAATTCATCATCAAAACAGCAACTGATAATCCAGTTATACCGTACAAAAATGAAGTTATAGCTAATCGTGTTGGTGCCTCCCCTACTGCCTTATCAAGGCCATGCACAGGAAAAGGTGTATAAATTTCACCAATATGATAGCGCGCTTCACGAACCTGCTTTACTGCATGTAAAAGCAGATCATCATCGTTATAAATAGCGTGTATTGTCTTTGATGCCATCTTGATTATTTATTTTTTAATTCAGTTGCCTGAGTATTCCAATCACCTCTGTTTTCGATAATAGGGAAGTTTTCAATAACTTCATCAAGCAATATGTAATCATCCTTGGTTAAATTAGCTACCTGATCGTATTTGTAAATACCAACCTGATGTAAATGCTGCTCCAATAAAGGACCTACACCATTTAGCTTTTGTAAATTATCAGCACTCTCCAGTTTAGGATTATAGGTACCTATTCTGGCAAGCATTGCATCCAATCGATCTTTCTGTGCTTCGGTTAATCCCAGAGCATCTGCATTAACAGTAGGTACATGCTCTGAACCTGGCTCTTTTTCTGTTGATGTATCCCCAAAAAAATCTTTTTTCCCTTCAATATTTGCTGAAGGCTCTTTTGCAGTTGGATCGTTATCTACATGATGGGCTACATCATCACCATGTTTAGCTCTTAAATTTTTATAATACTCTCCGGAAGACTTCAAAATTGTTTTTACTTCAGCCTGAGCAATCACAGGGAACGTTCTTGCATAAAGAAGGAACAATACAAAGAAGAAACCTATAGTACCGATAAAAACTCCAATATCAACAAAAGTAGGAGAGAACATCGCCCAAGAAGAAGGCGTTCTACCTTTACTTAAATCGATCACAATAATATCAAAACGCTCAAACCACATCCCGATATTAATTACCAGCGCCACGATAAACGTCCAAAGAATATTTCTTCTAAGTTTCTTAACCCACAATGTTAATGGCACTACAAAGTTACATATAATTAATGCCCAAAATGCCCAGGCATAAGGCCCTGTTGCTGCACCGAAAGACAAATAAGTATAATTTTCATAACTGGTCCCAGAGTACCAACCTATAAAAAATTCAGTAATATATGCTACAGATACGATACCTCCGGTTAACAATATTACTTTGTTCATATATTCAATATGAAGTAACGTAATATAGTCCTGAAGGTTAACCACTTTTCTCATGATAATAAGTAAGGTCTGTACCATCGCAAATCCTGAGAAAATCGCACCGGCAACGAAATAAGGTGGGAAAATGGTACTGTGCCAACCAGGAACTACTGATGTGGCAAAGTCAAACGATACAATGGTGTGTACAGAAAGTACCAAAGGCGTTGCTAAACCAGCAAGTACTAAAGAAACTTCTTCAAAACGCTGCCAGTCTTTTACACGACCACTCCATCCAAAACTTAGTATGCCGTATATTTTCTTTTGAAATTCATTTGTTGTTCTATCACGAAGCATTGCAAAATCTGGAAGTAAACCAGTCCACCAGAAAACAAGTGATACCGATAAATAGGTTGAAATTGCGAACACGTCCCATAACAGTGGCGAGTTAAAGTTAACCCATAAAGAACCAAACTGGTTAGGAATTGGTAATACCCAATAGGCTAACCAAGGACGTCCCATGTGGATAATAGGGAATAAACCAGCCTGAACCACCGCAAAAATTGTCATGGCCTCTGCAGAACGGTTTACTGCCATTCTCCATTTTTGACGAAATAACAATAATACTGCAGATATCAACGTTCCGGCGTGCCCAATACCTACCCACCAAACGAAGTTGGTAATATCCCAGGCCCAACCAATGGTTTTGTTCAATCCCCAAACTCCGATTCCTGTTGAAACGGTGTAAATAATACAACCTAATCCCCACAAAAATGCAATTAAGGCAAGTGTAAATACAATGTACCAGGTCTTATTAGCTCTACCAAGTACAGGCGCTCCTACTTCAACACTTATATCATGATAAGTTTTCTCTCCGGTAACAAGAGGTTCTCTTATAGGTGCTTCGTAATGTGACGACATATTTCTTTAAAATTGATTCTTATTACTTAATTATTATGCTTCAGCGGTATTGGTAATCTTAGCCTGATACATTACGTTTGGCTTTGTACCTATACTTTCAAGTAAATGATAAGTTCTATCATCTTTTTGTAATTTAGAAACTTTAGACTCTTCATCGTTAACGTCTCCAAACACAATTGCTCCAGTATCACAAGCCGCTGAACAAGCTGTACGGAATTCACCATCTTTAACAGGTCTTCCTTCACGCTTCGCATCAAGAATTGTTTTTTGCGTCATTTGAATACACATAGAACATTTCTCCATAACCCCACGAGAACGAACTACAACATCTGGGTTCAACACCATACGACCTAGGTCGTTATTCATGTGGTAATCAAATTCTTCGTTTTGAGCGTAATTAAACCAGTTAAATCTTCTTACTTTATAAGGACAGTTGTTAGCACAATATCTTGTACCGACACATCTGTTATAAATCATTTGGTTTTGCCCCTGGCGACCATGAGAAGTTGCCGCAACCGGACATACTGTTTCACATGGTGCATGGTTACAGTGCTGACACATTACAGGCTGAAAAGCAACCTGAGGGTTATCATAAGACGGATCTTCGATAACATCGTAAGTATCAAAAGCAGGAAGATTCTTAAGCTTTTCTTGCTCTTCTACAAACGTGTCTCCTGCAGAATAATATCTATCGATTCTTAACCAGTGCATGTCTCTAAACTTCCTAACTTCATCCTTACCAACAACAGGTACGTTATTTTCAGAATGGCAAGATATAACACATGCTCCACAACCCGTACAGGCATTAAGATCAATTGACAGGTTAAAGTGATGACCAATACTACGATCAAAAGATCTCCAGATATCAGCTTTTTTATCACTAACAGGAATTTCCTGATGATTATAGTCTACTTCAGGAACACTGTTCCACTCATGCTTACTCTTAGAAGTTAAAACAGAAAGGGTGGTTTCTTTAACAATATCATCACGACCAGCTAAGGTACTTTGCATTTGCACACTAGCGAATTCGTGAACACCTTCTGCTTTCGATATACTAACATTTTGAAATGCACTAAAGTTTTTATACAGCGGGTAAGCATTCACTCCTACCTGCATTTCTTTTTGCATTCCCTCTTTCTTACCATATCCTAAAGCTAATGCTACAGAACCTTTAGCCTGACCTGGCTGAATAATAACAGGAACATTTTTTACAGTAGTATCTCCAACAGTAACATTTACATAACTACCGTTTAAAGCTCCATTAGAAACAATTTCATTTTCAAGATCAAGCTTATCGGCATCTACCTTTGAAATCATTAAGTAATTATCCCATGTTGTTCTGGTAATAGGATCTGGAAGCTCTTGCAACCAAGGGTTATTAGCCTGTTCCCCGTCACCCATAGAAACTTTGGTATAAAGTGTAAGTTCAAACTCACTTTCTTCCTGTGAAGAAGCACTAAGTTTTCTTAAGGATGATGCATCATTATTAGAAGCTGTAATACCTTCAGCTGATGTCACAGCTACAGGGCTAGAACCTTCAAAAACTCCATCATGTAAAGCTTGATTCCAACCACCATTTAAATTACCAGACCATGTTTCTTTAATATAATCATGGTACGACTGGCTATTTCCTGACCATTTTAACAAACATTCCTGAAACTGGCGTGTATCAAATAATGGTCTAATCGTTGGCTGCATTAAGCTAAATTGGTTATCCGTAAATTGAATATCCCCCCAGCTCTCCAAATAATGAGGAGTAGCAGCTATATATTTACAAAGTTTGGCAGTTTCATCTTCTTTCATAGTAAATGAAACCGACACTTCAACATTTTTTAATCCTTCAACAAACTCAGTTGCATTAGGCAAACTATACGCTGGGTTTACGCCAACCATCATAAGTGCACCTACACTACCAGAGTTCATTTGCTTTACTAATTCAGCCACCTGAGCACTGTTACCCTGGCGCGTCATACGTGCATTATTGGTATCCATTATTGAACTACCTAATGCTTCATTTATAGCTAACACCAGTGACTGAGCATCTGCGTCTGGAATACCAGAAACAACAACTCCTTTACTCCCCGATTTTCTTAACTGACTTGCCGCCTTAACTACAGCATCATCTATATTTGAGGGAAGCTCACTTGTAGAACTACCACCTACAATATAACCATACAAAGAAGCAAGAATCGCTTTTTGCTGAGATGGTTTTACAGGAACACGTTTATCGGCTTTCGCACCTGCCAAAGACAAGTTTGATTCGAATTGCACGTGTCTTGACATTTTTCCATTTTTTGGGATACGACTTTTAGCATAGCTTACATCATACCCTCCACCTTGCCAATCACCAAGAAAATCAGCTCCTATAGAAACTATAGTCTCAGCTTCGGTAAAATCATAATTTGGCAATGCCCTTCTTCCATATCTAGATTCAAAAGCAGAAAGGGCTGCATCTTCAGAAACCGCATCATAAACCACATGTTTAACATTTGGATATTTAGCACTAAATTCCTGAATCAACTTAGTTGTACTTGGGCTTGCAAATGTTTGTGTTAATAGAACAATATCTCCTGAAACACCATTAATTGCAGCACCAACCTGACGATCGAATTCTTCCCAAGAAACATTCTTCCCATCAATCATTGGGCGCTTCACCCTCTTTTTATCATACAACGAAAGAACTGAAGCGTTAACACGAGCACCTCCACCAGCTTTTACCTTAGCAAGGTCATTATTTTCAATTTTTATGGGTCTACCTTCACGGGTTTTCACCAAAACACTTTGAAAATCAAATCCATTAGCTATGGTTGAAGCATAATAGTTAGCAACACCAGGAACAATTCTCTCTGGCTGCACCACATAAGGAATAGATTTCACAACCGGCCCCTCACATGCAGCTAACGAAGCTGCAGCAGTACTAAATCCAACATACTTCAAGAAATCCCTTCTAGATGTTTTTGAATTACTTAGGGAATCCTTATCCCCAAGAAACTCATCCACGGGAATTTCTTCAGCAAACTCTTTTTGTTTTAGCGTCTCAACAACAGAACTACCTTTTAGCTCTTCAACACTTTTCCAGTATTTTTTGTTTGATGACATATATATCTAGATATTAACTTCTTAATTTATATCTGCAACCGCAGTTATTAATAGTGGCATTTTCCACATTCAAGACCTCCCATTTCTGCAATGGTAAGTTCTTCTACACCATACTTTTTAGAAAGCTCTTCGTGTATCTTTTCATAATACTCGTTACCTTCCATTTGAACACCAGTCTCTCTGTGACAGTTAATACACCATCCCATAGTAAGTGGAGCTTCCTGGTGAACTACTTCCATTTCCTGGATAGGACCATGACAATGTTGACACTGCACTCCAGCTACAGATACGTGCTGAGAGTGATTAAAATACACAAAATCTGGAAGATTATGAATTCTAACCCATTTTACCGGTTTTTGCTCGCCTGAATAGGTTCTGGTTGAAGGATCCCAACCAACCGCATCATATAACTTGGCAATCTCACCATCATAAAATTCTTTTGAATGTTCTGCAGTAGCGGTCTCTGGAGCAACTTCTGAAATTGCTTTATGACAGTTCATACATACATTTAAAGATGGGATTCCTGAAGTTTTAGAAACTCTGGCAGAAGAGTGACAATATTTACATTCAATACCGTTATCCCCAGCATGAATTCTATGCGAATAATGTATTGGCTGTATTGGCTGATACCCTTGGTCTACACCTACCTGCATTAAGTATCCGTAAGCAAAATAACCCACACCAAGTAGCACTACTATAGAAAACACCAAAACTAAAAATTGGTTTTCTACGAATGCTTTCCAAATTGGCTTTCTGGATGGCTTCTCTGGTAATGTTACTCCACTAGCCGCTGCAAAGTTTTTCAACGTCTTGTTCACCAAGAACAATACGACTAGCAACATCACTAAAACGAAAACAAGAATACCCAGAATGATATTTACGGAAACACCCCCACCAGATCCACCTTCACCTTCTGCACCGGCACCTGCAGTTGTAGCTGCCGGCGGCTCTGGTTTAGGTTGCTCTACGTAAGCAAGAATATTATCTATATCTTCATTAGACAATTGAGGAAAAGCTGGCATCGCAGTACCATTGTATTCCTGATAAATTGCTTCAGCATCTGCATCACCAGAAGCTCTTAACTCAGCGTTATTCTTAACCCATGCATAAATCCATTCTTTATCATGTCTTAAAGTAACCCCATTTAGAGCAGGACCAATACTAGCCGAATACGGCTTGTGGCAGGCTGCACATAAAGAATTAAATAAACCTTTACCAGCAGCAGGATCACCTAATTCAGCCGAGGCAGATGCATCTGCCTTATCGGCAGCTGTCTCTGGCGTTCCAGCATCTACAGCTGTAGAATCCTGAGCAAAACCCGTTACAGTAAACGAAAGAAAAAGTGCTACAATTAAGAGCAGTCGCGAAGTTGAGTGGCGGTATTTCACCTTTTTCATATTATAAGTTGAATTAACGTCTAAACTTTGGTACGGTTTTTAAGATTAAAATCTGTACGTAAAAACTTTAGAATCGCACCATTAAATTCAGGCACAAAAGTAATACTTAAGTTGGATTTTGTTTATGTTAGAGAAGCGTTAATACTTAATTTATATTAGTTCTAAATAATATTTTATATAGAATTAGAGTTATTTAGTTTTACATTTGTTTATAAAAACATAACTATGAATATTTTAAGCCTTAAAAACTTATTACTTAGCACAACGCTTTGTCTTTCCTACGCAGCCTTTAGCCAAGACGATTCCGCAAAAATTAACATCTCCCAAAACGATATGATTAATGAATTATCCCAAACAAAAACAGAGCTACAAAAATCGCATAATATAGGCGACCGATATGTAATTCAGCTATTTAGTGGGAGTAATGGGGATGCCAGTAATAGAATAAAGGATTATGAAGCCCTATATGAATACCCGGCTCGCATTAAATATGAAGCTCCTAATTATAAGGTTTGGGTGGGAAATTTCAGAAATCGATTAGAAGCCGACAGAGCACTTTTAGTGATTAAAGAGACTTATCCATCTGCTTTTATCCCTAAACCAGAAAGAAAGTAATTTCTTCAATTTAGCACGAGTCAAAAGGAGGTTAATTTAATATGATATTAATCATTATAAGCCATCATTTTTCTTACTATGGCATAGAAACAAGAAGATGACTACTAGAACAAAAAAAGGCCGCAAATGCGGCCTTTTTCAATTTATAAAATCTCTTTGCTATTTAAGCGTTTTCTTAACTTCCACTTCTCTAAATGCTTCGATAACATCTCCTTCTCTGATATCATTATAATTTTTAACCTGCATACCACAGTCATAGCCTTTAGCGACCTCTTTAACATCATCTTTAAAGCGCTTAAGTGAAGCTAGTTCACCAGTATAGACAACAACACCATCTCTAATTAAACGCACCCCTGCATTTCTATAAATCTTACCGGAAGTAACCATACAACCAGCAATTGTACCAACCTTAGAAATTTTGAAGGTTTCTCTGATTTCAGCAGTACCAGTAATCTCTTCCTTAAGCTCTGGAGAAAGCATTCCTTCCATCGCATCTTTAAGATCATTGATCGCATCATAGATGATAGAATACGTTCTGATATCTATTTCTTCTTTATCAGCAACCTGTCTTGCATTACCTGCAGGACGAACATTAAATCCGATAATGATCGCATCTGAAGCCGAAGCTAACAACACGTCACTTTCAGTAATCGCACCTACACCTTTATGAATAATATTCACCTGAATTTCTTCAGTAGAAAGTTTCTGGAAACTATCTGTTAAGGCTTCTACAGAACCATCCACGTCACCTTTCAGGATAATATTCAATTCTTTAAATTCACCTAATGCGATACGACGTCCAATTTCATCTAAAGTAATATGGCGCTGAGTTCTAACATTCTGCTCTCGCTGTAATTGTGTACGTTTAGCAGCAATATCTTTTGCTTCACGCTCGTCTAACATCACTTTAAACTTATCACCGGCCTGTGGCGCACCATCCAGACCTAAGATAGAAACCGGAGTTGATGGTCCAGCTTCTTTAATTTCATTACCCCGCTCATCGTGCATCGCTTTTATCTTACCACTATGGCGACCTGCCAGTACATAATCACCAATCTTAAGTGTACCTGCCTGTACAAGTATTGTAGCCACATATCCACGACCACGATCCAAGAATGCCTCTACTACTGTACCATTAGCAATTTTATTAGGATTCGCTTTAAGCTCAAGAATCTCGGCTTCAAGAAGTACTTTTTCTAATAACTCTTTCACACCCATTCCTGTTTTAGCAGAAATATCATGTGACTGTACTTTACCTCCCCAATCTTCAACCAAAAGATTCATAGAAGCTAACTTCTCTTTAATCTTTTCTGGGTTAGCAGTTGGTAGATCTGACTTATTAATAGCAAATACTATAGGCACTCCTGCGGCCTGAGCATGTGAAATCGCCTCTTTAGTCTGAGGCATCACATCATCATCTGCAGCAATAACAATAATAGCGATATCTGTCACCTGTGCACCACGAGCACGCATTGCTGTAAAGGCTTCGTGACCCGGAGTATCCAAGAAGGCTATTTTTTGGCCTCCATCTAATTTTACTCCATAAGCCCCAATATGCTGCGTAATACCACCACTTTCGCCTGCAATTACATTCTCTTTACGAATGTAATCCAGAAGTGATGTTTTACCATGATCTACGTGCCCCATAACAGTAACGATTGGCGCTCTTTCTTGTAAATCCTCTGGAGCATCTTCCTGCACTTCTACAGTTTCCTCTACATCTGCCGTTACAAAATCCACTTCATAACCAAATTCATCTGCAACAATAGAAAGGGTCTCTGCATCTAGTCTTTGATTCATTGTCACCATCATACCAAGAGACATACAAGCTGAAATTACCTTCGTTACCGGAACATCCATCATGGTTGCAACTTCACTAACGGTCACAAACTCGGTAACTTTAAGCACCTTAGAATCTGACTCTTGTTTTGCAAGATCTTCTTCTGATCGCTGGCGGTGTTGATCCCTTTTATCTCTACGATATTTAGCACCTTTACCTTTACTAGATTTACCCTGAAGTTTTTCCAGAGTTTCTCTTACCTGCTTTTGTACTTCTTCTTCGCTAGGCTCTTCTTTGGTGATAGGCCTGCTACGCTGTTTATTATTACGACCTTTACGGTTGTTATTATTGTTATTTCCTCCACCCTGATTAGGGCCGCCCTTTACATCCTTGCTAATTCTTCTACGACGTTTCTTACGGTTTCCTTTCTTATCATCATTAGATGCCGCAGTTTTCTTATCGTCTTTCTTTTTAGCAGGCTTTTTAAATTTAGACAGGTCGATCTTTTCTCCTGTAAAGTTAGGGCCATCTAATTTTGTATAATTAGTTTTTATACGGTTAGAATCCTCTCCTTTTTCAGAAGTCTCAGTTTTCACCTGAGCTTCATCTTTATCTTTCTTAGGCTCTTGCTTAGGTTGATCTTTAGGGGCATTATCCTGGTTTTTATTCACCTCAGGCTTTGGCTTTGGCTTTTCTTCCACAGGTTTTTGGGCTGGCTTCTCCTGCTTGGCTTCCTCTTGCTTTTCTTCCTTCTTAGGCTCCTCTTTCTTCTTCTCAACCTGAGGCTTATCCAGATCTATTTTTCCAACAGTTTTAGGACCAGAAAGTTTGGTGCGGGAAGTTAGGGTTTCCTGCTCCTGCTTTTTTCGCTCTTGCTCTTCCCTTAATTTTTCCTGCTCCTTTTTCTCCTGTTCTTTTCTCTTTTCCTCTTGCTCGCGTTCGCGGGCTAAACGCAGCTCTTCCTTCTCCTTTTTCCTTTCTTCCCCTACTTCTTTAGAAGCTACTTTTTTGCTTTTGTCTGTCTGGAACTCATCAAAAAGAACCTGATAAGTCTCCTGAGAGATTTTAGCAGTAGGACGTGCTTCAATATCATGCCCCTTAGAATTTAAAAACTCTACAGCCCGATCTAGCGAAATATTGAATTCACGTAATACTTTGTTTAATCGCATTGTTTTTGCTTCAGCCATAAATTGCCCTCTAAATTAACCTCTTTTGTTTATTAACTACAATAAATTATTCTTCGAATTCTTCGCGAAGCACTTTCATCACTTCACGAACGGTTTCCTCTTCCAGGTCGGTACGTCTTACAAGGTCATTCACATCCTGCTCTAAAATACTTTTAGCAGTATCTAAACCAATTTTTGCAAATTCCTTGATTACCCAATCTTCGATTTCATCAGAGAATTCAGACAATTCAACATCTTCTTCTACACCTTCTCTAAATACATCTATTTCGTAACCTGTTAACTGGCCAGCAAGTCTAATATTATGCCCTCCACGGCCAATAGCTTTAGAAACCTCTTCAGGCTTTAGCATTACTTCAGCCCTTTTGTTTTCTTCATCAATTTTTATCGATGTGATTTTTGCCGGACTTAACGCCCTTGTAATAAATAACTGGTCGTTATTTGTATAATTGATCACATCAATATTCTCATTACCAAGTTCGCGTACAATACTATGAATTCTTGATCCTTTCATCCCAACACAAGCTCCTACAGGATCGATTCTATCATCGTAAGAATCTACCGCTACTTTTGCTTTTTCGCCAGGTACACGAACTACTTTTTTAATGGTAATTAAACCATCAAAAACCTCAGGAATTTCCTGCTCAAATAATTTCTCCAAGAATGCTGGTGCTGTTCTGGATAAAATGATACTCGGCTTATTCCCCTTTAATTCAACACTCTCAATAACACCACGTACATTTTCTCCTTTTCTAAAGAAATCTGAAGGAATCTGCCTGTCTTTTGGCAAAACAATCTCGTTCCCCTCGTCATCCAAAAGAATAATTGCACGGTGTCTTATATGATGAACTTCAGCCGTATAAATCTCTCCTTCAAGATCTTTAAACTGCTTATAGATATTTGTATTATCATGTTCATGAATCTTAGAAATAAGGTTTTGTCTTAATGCCAAAATCGCTCTACGCCCAAGATCTTTTAATTTAACTTCTTCAGAAACATCTTCCCCAACTTCAAAATCTGGTTCAATTTTACGTGCTTCCGTAAGTGATATTTCCTGATTTGGATCTTCAACTTCACCATCGGCAACTACCACACGGTTTCTCCAGATTTCCAAATCTCCCTTATCAGGGTTTACAATGATATCAAAGTTATCATCCTCACCATACTTCTTTTTTAAAGCATTTCTAAAAACATCTTCCAAGATCGCCATCAAAGTGACACGATCTATCAACTTATCATCCTTAAACTCTGAAAATGAATCTATTAAGGCGAGATTTTCCATACTAAAACAATTAAAATGTTATCATAACTTTTGCTTCAACAATTGCTGAATATTCTAATACAGCTTCTTTCTCTACCGTCACCTTTCCTTTTCCAACAGGTTTCGGTTCACGTGCTTTCCATTGAAGTTTAATATCAGTTTCTGTAGCATCGATTAAATTTCCTTCAAATTTTTCATTTTCAGTTTTAACCTGCAACTTTCTGCCAATATTTTTTTTATACTGTCTGGGAATTTGTAGTGGCTCAGATACTCCGGCCGACGTTACTTCTAAAGAAAAATCTTCTTCTTCCCTGTCTAAATTATGCTCTACCTTACGGCTAACATACATACAATCTTCAACAGAGACACCTTTATCGCCATCGATAACCACTCTTATCTGATTATCTGGTGTTACAATAAGATCAATCAAAAATAATGAATTATTCTCTTCAAATGCTTCTTGTAGCAACTTTTCTACGTTCTCCTTCAACTTCATACTGGTTATAAAAAGAGGGGACTTTATGTCCCCTCGCTGTACTTTTTTAGTTTCAACGTTGCAAATATAATAATAATTCCCGAGAAAGAAAACCAGGCATTTAGGCAAAAAACTTTGTAAATTTAAGATACGAACCAAAAAATTTAAATTTTGCCCGAAATGAAAAAAATTCTTGTACCTACAGATTTCTCCAAAGAAGCTGAAAATGCTTTAAAAACCGCCGCAATACTTGCCAAAAAGTTTGAAGCTGAAATTTATTTGCTTCATATGCTGGATCTCCCCTTAAACCTAATTGATCCTGTGCAGGGAAACAGCCAAAATGTTCCTGAAGCATTATATTTTATGAAGCTGGCTCATCTTCAATTCAGTAAAATCAAACAAAGTGAATACCTAAACGATATTCCGGTTAACGAAGCGGTGCAATTTAATTACGCATTTAAAGGGATTACAGAATTTGCCAAAAACAATCAGTGCGACCTTATCGTTATGGGATCTCACGGAAGCAGCGGATTTCAGGAAATGTTTATAGGATCGAATACAGAAAAAGTGATTCGTCAATCTGAAATACCAGTATTAGTAATTAAAGAAGAGTCGAAAGATTTTAAAATTGAAAAGTTCATTTTTGCCACCGATACTGAAATCAATAACAGAAAAACGCTTTTAAAAGCCATTGAATTTTCGAAGCTTTTTGAGGCCGAATTACATCTGCTTTTTGTAAATACACCAAACAATTTCACAACCACCAAGCAAGCTTATGCAGATTTAGAGGAGTTTCTACAAGAAATGAGACTTACCACCATCAAAAAACATATCTATAATGATATTAGTGTGGAAAAGGGGATTTTAAATTTTGCCGAGAAAATTAAGGCCGATCTCATAGGCATAAGTACACATGGTCGCAAAGGTTTAGCTCATTTTTTTAACGGAAGCATTAGCGAAGACCTGGTAAACCACGCTAAACGACCTGTGATTACCTTTAAAATTTAGGTAAAGGTTTTAAGCGCTCCTTTTTTTATACAGGACCAAAAGTAATTCCAAAAAGATTTAGTTCTATCTCGGGTTATCTCTAAACCCTTATTTACATTTTCACCACTTTCGCCATTATGTTTTACAAAAACATTGGCGATGGTGGTTAATATTCCACTTTTTTGGGTGCCATCTTTTTTTAGTACTTCGATTTTAAAATCCTTATAAGCTATATCCACTCCACCAGTAGCCACATTTCGATTCCCCGAAAAATTAAAATCCATATTAGTAATATCACCTTCTGCTTTCACATTCATCCCCGATTTTAAAAAGCCATTCATATTTTTAGCTGATAGCGTCCCCATTTTTCCAGAAATCGAGAACCAATCACTTAGGTTGTTCACTTTAAAGCCCCAATTTATTTGCAACTGTGCCTGGTTCATAAAATCGGCATTCGCAATAACCCTGGTCGTAGGAAACTCGGCTTTATTACTAAAATTAGTAAGATTAGATATTTCTCCCTGTACATTTTTAAATACAACATTGCCCGGCGGCCGATCTAATTTTATACGCTCTTCATAAACTATCCTTGTATTTCCTACCTTTAAAGTATCCAGTTTAAGCAAAAATGGCAATTTTCTTAACATTTCGCTGTACATCGGTTTTATGCTGGTATCATCGGGCAGGGTTTTATCCCTGTATATCTGAAAATCTGCTTTATGAATTAAAAATCTTGAGGCCATAAACAAAAGACTATCGTTTTTAAAACCGAAATCCTGATCTTCAATCGCAAGACTATCAACGGTTAAGTCATAACGATCTTTCTCGATAGGCGTATTTTGTTGAAATTCTTCTTTCGAATAAACCGATTTTAACAACAGTCCTTTTACCAAACTTTTTCTTTTCTGAAGCTCAACTTTAGCCACCTGCATGATATGTCTTTCGTCCACCTTCAAGGAAATTGAATCCGCATCTAAGTTGAAATTTTCAAACTCAAATGGAATCTTTTTTTGAATACTAACACCATCTATTTGTAAATTATTAAGCTGAAAATGGAAAGTTTTCACCTTCATTTTTTCTTCAGAAACACTATCCAACAAAGCAAAATTCCCATGATTCAGCATAATCTTTTCAACTGAAATACGCTTATTAAGCTCTTTTGAAGTCGAGTTCCCCTTTGTCGCAATAGCGTCTTTTTCCTTCGACTTATTTTTTTCAGCGCGATAGATTATTTCGGGATCACTAATTTCGATAGTATTAAGTTCAATATTGTTTTCAATGAGAAATTCCCAGTAATCCAATCCGCTAACTTCTAATTTCTCTGAACGGATATTCACCTCTCCTCGCTTTAAACGAATTTTCGATAATTCAGCACTATTTTTAAAAACCTGCACCTGGAGTCTATCGAATTTTAATTCTGGCAACTGTTCCTGAAGTAAGCTTACAGCCTTTTTCTCGACAAAAGAATTGAGAAATAATCCAACAATAAAAAGCAAGATTAAAACGACCAATATTGGTATAAATACTTTAATTTTCTTTTTCAAAATAAAAGGCTTTTAATTGAAATTTACGATACTTAAACCCAGCGGTACGTAAGATTAAGAATATTTAACTAAAAAGTCGATTTTGAATAAAATGGACACGTTAAATTTAAGTCAAAGCTGATAATTTGTTACACAATAACCGGGATTAGGATATATATTTGCAATTATTAACTAAATAACCAATGATTTTAAAGCTATCTATAAAAATACTGTTTATTATTGCTGAGATTTTCTTAGCATTTTACAGTTTTGCTATGAGCGATAGCTTACTGGTAAAGTTCATCTTTTTTGCCTTTACTGCAGTAATTATTGCATTCGCACTTACCAAAATCACTAATAAATTTTTACCGGTAGATAAAGATTATATTTCCCAAGAGCAGGAAGATGGTGTTGTTGATGGCGAATAAAATTGGCCTATGCGCTTAATTTCAATTTCAGACACTCATAACAAGCATAAGAATTTAGAAATCCCCAAAGGAGACTTTCTTATTCACTGTGGAGACTTTACAGAAGGCGGCACAAGACTGGAAACCTTAAATTTTCTACAATGGTTTTCAAAACAACCACATCGGTATAAAATTTTAGTTGCCGGAAATCATGATTTCTTTTTAGAAAAACATCGTAATCACCTAAAAGACCTTATTCCAAAAAACATTCATTATTTAAAAGATCAAGGAATTACAATTGAAGGCTTAAAAATTTGGGGAAGTCCTTACACGCCTGGGAATGGAAATTGGGCATTTAACCTTGAAAGAGGAAGGACGATTCGGAAAAAATGGAACCTAATTCCACATAATACTGATATCCTAATTACCCACACACCTCCTTACGGGATTTTAGATGAAAGTAAAACGTATAAGAATATTGGCTGTGAAGAATTATTAAAGCAAATAGTAGACATAAAACCGCAATTACATTTGTTTGGCCATGTTCACGATGACTTCGGAAAGAAAAACATTGGGCCTACTCTATTTATAAATTCAGCCGTAATGGATAGCAAAAATAGACTGATTAATGGAATAAGTATTGTTGAGCTATAAAAGAAAGCTACTGCTCCTTTAAAGACTGAATAAAATCAACACGATATTGCCTCAAGACATCTACCAGCCTTGGAGCTCCCATTCTATATTTAAGACCTACACGATCTTCGTTATTATAGGTGTATTCCCATCGAAACTCCTCGGTAGTTCTAAGCTGAACTTTTTTAGTTTTAAAAATATTACCAGGAAAAATAGGGATCGCAAATTGAAAACCAGCCGTAGCCCCATTTTGGGTATACGTACCAAAAAGACCTACATCAACAAGTCCAAATTGTTTTATAAGATCTACCCGACCGCCAAAATCCTCATAAATAAATCGACCTACACTTGCCCTCACATTAAGGTTTTCTATCGGTAAATGATACTCGATGTCTGCCAAAAAATGTACTTTACTCATATTTGAGAATATAACATCCCTAAACCCATCCTCATAATAAAATCCCGTTAAACCAGCTTCTATACCTACACTCCAATTTTTAGAGGGCAGCCCATATCGATATTGCACATCCAGACCGTAGCGATCGTTATGATAGGTGCCATAGGAAATATTAGCGAAATGCCCAGGCTTAAATTGGGTAAAATAACTAATCATACTAGGAGCAACACGAGACTCCATACTCGTATTATTTAAAGAATTTTGAATAGGAATAACCAAACCGGTTTGTGCGCTTAACCCTTTGGCCAGATAAATTCGAGTATCTACAATAGCATCAAACACCGTTTGAAATGGACTCGAATAATATCCAAACCTGGCAGCCACAAAAGGCCTTATCCTAATATTAAATCGATAATTTTTAAAGGGTCTATTATTTGCATTATAAAATTCTAAATCCGCAGAAGATAGGGTATTAAAATTATAGGAATCTGCATTATATTTCCCAATAGGCACATTATGGTGCAACGGAATCCATTCTATATGCTTTCCCTCTACAAAGCTTGAGACTATATCATTTGCAAAGCGCATACTATGATATGGACTCCTGAACTCCCTGAACTCAAAAAATATTTTTAGAGTATCTTCTTTTTCTTCTATAAGCACATTTTCAAAACCCTCATCATAGAGTGCTTTTTCCAGCTCCTGACCTGAAAATGCCAAGGTGATCAGAAAGAATAAAACAAAAAGGACATTATTTCTTTTCATATCTTCTTAATGATCTGGGTAAAAAATGTAGTGAAAATTGCAGGTTAATATTAAAAGCTAGCTCTTTTCCTTCAAAAGTATAGGCTTGCAACATAATGTGCTCATTCCATAGTTTTGCATACACACCGGCATTAAAGGTAGAAGTATTATATTCCAGACTCGCTCCTAAAAAATGTAAAGGTTCGTAAGAAACCCCACCATAAACACCTGTTAAATATGTATTATTGCCAAACGATTGCTTTTTTCTAAACTGCAGACTTTCCCAAAAATTGTTATCATCTTCTAAATTTCTATAAAGAAAATAAGGAGAACCATAACCTAAAGAAACCTGAAATTTCCCTAATGAGGATTGAAAATTCTTAGTAGCCACTAAATAATCATGTGAAATAACAGGAGACCTAGACCCGGGAGGTGTCCACCCTAAAACAATGGCAGGCCAATACTGCTTTTCTTTTAGTATCCTGAACCTAAAATCTAACTGACGATCCCCCACTCCAATCTTATCAGAAATTTCGGACCGATAAAAAATCCCAAAATTAACCTCCATAAACTGGGTAAGCTTAACTCTAACACTATAAACATCAACATCGTTTTCTTCCGATCCTGGACTAAAAGTATCATCTGAATAGGCCGCTGGTATAAAACCATAAGAAAAGCCAAGTTCATGACCATCCTTCCAATCTGCGGTAGGGATGGTCATGTAGCCTGGCTTACCTAAAAAATTGTTCTGACTATATCCGTAAATAGACAAAAGCAATAAAAACAAAAAACCTGTTGTTTTAATAAAAGATTTAAACAACAGGTTTTCTTGTAACATATATTTTAATATAATTATGCTTCTATATTATTGACTAAGAACCAGATCCCTGATTATGACAGTTGGCCAAACCATCGGCTAAAATAGCATCTGCATCTTCTTTAGCTATCTGATAATTGGCAGTCACAGCAGCATCCTTCTCGTCTTTTCTTGTCTGAGTAGCAGCCTCTTCAGTAGTTTTTGCTGCATTGATAACAGTTTCAGCAGCATCATACCAAGTCTGAATTTCCATTCTTCCTTCCAAAGCAACTAAAAATGCCATCAACTTTAATTCTTCCTCAGCAACGTCTAAACCTGCTGCAGCGGCTAAAAATTCATCAGCAACTATTTCAATTTCAGCAGCGAAGGCATCAGCATCACCATCAATTTCCGCTATTCTTGTTGTATATCTAGTACCTGCAGCTTCCATTCTTCTATTAAAGTTAGCTAAAATGGTTGCTAATTGATCATCACGTGTTGCTTGACGGGTAGCAATTATTTCATCATAAGCCTCACGATATATATCTTCACAAGGTGCATCCACAACCTGAGCTACAGGATCCAATTCAACACCTACATTCAATACTTGAATACCATCTTTCCCATATACAGAAGCCGTTGCGCTAGTTCCAAAATCAAAGGTGATTTCTGGTAACAAAGCCATAATATCAGCCGGTATAGCCGCAATGATAGCATCAACATCAGCTTGAACATCAGAAGGTAAATCCTGATCAATATCTAACATCCCTGCAATCTGATCTTCTGTCAAAGTAGAAGCAACAGTTTTTGCACTTTGAGGAACATTTGCATTAGTTGTTTGAAGACTATTATAAATTGCCTTACTTTCTGCACTCAAATCATCAGTACTTGTTGCTGCTTTAAAATCTGCCGCTGCAGTAGTTGTTGCCTCAGGGGTAGCAACCTCAGCTTCAACATCAGGCTCAGTTACTGTAGGATCCTCATCCTCTAATTCAGGCATTTCTTCAACACCTTCCTCAAATTCCTTTTTTACTTCTTCTCCAGTAATAACTGGCCCAGGGTTATCATCATCATCACTACAATTATACAATGTAACTGATGTCAAAATTAAAAAAGCGAAAAAGGCCGCTCTTCGCCATGAATTGTTAAAATTCGTTTTCATAAGCATTGGTTTAAGTTAATATAATTATCTGTTAAGTTGTAAATTCATTTAAAACATTTGTCGAAGATAAAAAAATATCTTGTATTTAAAACATTTAACCACAAATCTTTGAATCTAATTTAAAGTTTTATCAAATTCATTTAAATTAATAACATATAAAAAATAAAATTAAAAAGTTCACACTTTAAATAAAAAAAATAATAAGATTAATAAAATCTATATTTTAATCAAAATACTTCTTGATTTTATCTATAAAACTTTCATCCTCAGAATATCCATACGAATAGCCATATTTATTCCCATAGTACCCAAAGTTCGCGGTGTCCACATCGTTCAACACAAAACTAATGTCATGCAACTTTCCTGCCTCCTTAGAATCAATTGGGAATTGCAATAAAGCTTTTTCTGTGTATGAGGCCCTTACCACGTAAAGCGTAATATCAGCATACTGGCTGATCAAGAAAGTATCAGCGACAAGCATACAAGGTGCTGTATCAAGAATTATATAATCGTATTGCTCTTCTAGCATACCCAACATCTCCCCGAGTCTACGATGCCTTAATAATTCTGAAGGATTTGGAGGTATGCTCCCTGAAGTCAAAAAGTCTAAATTCTTATTAAATTTCGTTTGCTCAATAAGATTATTTAATTGTAAATCTTCATTAATTAAATAATCACTAACCCCCAAGTGTTTCCTTGATCCCACATCATACCGCTGCAGCTGAGGATTACGTAAATCTGCTCCTACCACAATTACTTTTTTGCCCATATTCGCAAGAGTCAATGCTAAGTTTATAGAAGTAAACGTCTTCCCTTCTCCTTTAACCGTGGATGTAACCAACATTTTAATCCCCTTTTGCTTATCAGTTTTATTAATCAGTAAATACTGCATGTTGGTAATTGCAATCCTAAAGGACTCGGCTAACACCGAACGATCTGCCTCGGTGATTAAATGATTCTCTTTTTTATCAATTCTGGGAATTTCACCAACTATTGGAATTTGTTTTGCTTTTCTTTCTAAATCCCCTCTATTCTTCACCTTATTATTAAGAAGATTTTTACCATAAATAATTCCAAATGGAATTAACAAACCTATTACCAATCCTCCTAACAATACCAATTTAGATTTTGGAGCTACGGGATTCACGTTAGTATAAGCATTATCCACAATTTTTGCTTTGGGTGCCGTGACAGCTAATGATAACGAATTTTCTTCTCTTTTTTGCAGTAAGAATAAATATAGTGCTTCTTTAATTTGTTGCTGACGATCTATTCCTCGATAAGTACGTTCCATAGATGGAACATCAGAAATTCTAGATTGGATTAATTCTGACTCATTTTCTAGCTCATTTAACGATATATCTAAATTGGATTTTAAGCGTTGTAAACTTTGCGTAACCACAGAACGTGTTTGATTAATCTGACGATCTAAATTTTTAATAACTGGGTTCTTTTCTGTAGAGGATTCTAAAATTCGATTACGCTGTAAGACTAATTCGTTATAATCTGAAATCTGTTGGTTGACACCTTCTCCTTCTATTCCTAAATTCATAGGCAATAGATCCGAATTATCTCCTTTTTGTAAAAAATCCAACATCGCCTTTGCTAATTGCGATTGAGTGGTAACTCTTTGTCGCTCTTTTTTAAAATCACTTGCGTTATTTAAAAAAATCTCAGATTCAGCCTTTATATCAGTTAGCTTTTTATCTTCTTTAAATTCTTCTTTATTTATTTCAACTGAATCTAACTCTGAATTAATTACTTTTAAGCGTTCATCAATGAATTCAGCGGTATTAGAAGCTACTAAATTTTTATCGATTATTGCTTCTTTATTATACTCTACTATTAATTGATCTAATATATCTTGAGCTTTTGCAGGAATATGATCATCTAAACTTAGATCTATTAAAGTTGAATTATCATCGACCAATGCAACTTTTAATTTTGATTTGTACACCGCAACGATATTTTCAAGGTTGGAAATCTTAAAACTAAACTCCCCACTATCTTTTTCTGGTTGTATGTAATTAGTATTTTTTCGAATAACTATATCCGCAAAACCTATATTTAAAGGATCTCCAAATTTACCCTTTAACTTTTTATCAATATTTTCAGAATAAATTTCAAAACCTTCTTTATTCTCTTTAATGGTAAAAAAATTAATTTCATTTTCTACAGCTTTATTTAAATCTTCATCATTAAGACTTAAAATACTAACTTTAAAAGGGTTATTTTTATAGAGTTCTTTTGTAATTAAAAAATCTGAGTAATAATATTGAATATTTAAATCTAAAGATTTGATAGTTTTAGTCATCATCCGCTTAGATTCCAACAACCCAATCTCGTTCTCGATACTGCTTGTTTTTAAACCTTCGAGTACTCCTAAATCAGCAAAAGAAGACAGACCAGAAGTTGCTGGAGATTTAGTATCCTCATCTTTTATGATAATACTAGCAGTTGTCGAATAAATTGGTGTTGCTAATTTTAAATAGAAAAAAGCCAGAATTAACGCTATCCCAGCAGACATTACGAACCAAGGCCAATATTTTAAATATTTCTCGAGTTCTTCTCGAATGTTAATTTCTTCTTCCTGGAAATTAGTATTCTCGTTCATAAAATTATCGGGTTATTAATACGACAAGTGAAACCAAAACCGAAGCTATAGATATATATACAGAAGCATTTCGGTTGTAACTAGCAGACTGTCTTTGTGGTCCATTAGGTTCAACATATACAACATCGTTTTGTTGTAAATAATAATATGGAGAATTGATGACATTGGCATCTGTTAAGTCTAAATAAGCATATTTTTTCTGCCCATTCTCTTTTTCTCTAACTACCAAAACATTTTTACGCTTTCCATAGATACTCATGTCACCCGCTAGCCCCAATGCTTTAGGCAAACTAACATATTCATCGGTAATAGCAAATGTACCGGGACGATTCACTTCTCCTAACACACTAATTTGAAAATTTGTTATTTGAACATTCACTATCGGGTTTTGTACATATTCTGCTATTTCATTTTCTAATTTCTTAGAAACTTCTTTCCGATCTAAACCAGCTACTTTTAAAGAACCTAATACCGGAAATTGTATTTCTCCATCACTATTTACCAAATAGGTTTGCAAAGTTGGTGTACCACTTACTCGAATTTCTCCATTCTGACTTCCTACGCTATTACCTAGATATGGTAAATTGAATGGCATAGTTGCTTCAATTTCTTCTGCAGACACAGTAATAGCCAGCCTATCATTAGGCTTTATTTGTAAGTTATTAAAAGTTTGTGTAGAATTAGTTTGCACTTGTAAATTTTCCATATCTTGGAAGTAAACAATTTCTTCTCGAGACACACAAGAGGTGACAAGAACACCTATCAATAAAAAATAAAATAAACTTAATTTCAAAATCTGTAGTATTTTTGGCTAATATAGTTTTTTTAATACGGTAAAATAAATTCAGTTTTCTTAATATGCTTTTTCTTCTCCTCTAATTGCGTTTAGAACGGTTTTAACAATTATCTTTATATCTAACAACAGGGACCATTTTTCAACATAAAAAATATCTAAACGTGTTCTATTTATAATATCAGACTGCTGTACAATCTCTCCTCGATACCCCTTAACCTGAGCTAATCCTGTAATACCCGGTTTAGCAAAATGACGAACTAAATATTTATCAACGGAATGTTGGTACTCTTTAGTATGAGCTTCCATATGAGGTCTCGGCCCAACTACACTCATATCTCCTTTAAACACATTAATAAATTGAGGTAATTCATCGATACTCGTTTTTCGAATAAACTTACCTATTTTAGTCAAACGGGTATCATTCTTGGTCATCATTTTGGTATTCGCTTCTTTATTAACCGCCATCGACCGAAATTTATAACAGAAGAAAGATTCTTTATTAAAACCATGTCTTTTTTGTTTAAAAAAAACAGGCCCTTTAGATTCTATCTTTATCAAGACACCAATAATAGGCACTAACCATGAAAGAATAAAAATACATACCAATAAAGAAAAAACAATATCAAATGCCCGCTTGGAATATTTAGCAACATCCGTATCCAAAGGTAATTTTCTTAGATTCAAAACCGGCACACTTCCAAACAACTCAACATTCATAGCTCTAGTATAAATCTCTTTATTATCCGGAATAATTTTTATACGTTTAAGATTGTTATCGGCATAATTAATTAAACTACTGAGTTCTTCGGAAGTAAGTCTGGAGGCCATACAATATATTTCTTCGACATTTTCTTTTCGTAAGTACGGAATACAATCTTCTATTTTGCCTAGATAAGTTATACTCTTCGAGCTATTGTTATCAAAATACCCCAGATACCTATAACCAAGTTCTGGCATATCGAAAACTTGTCTAATTTTTTTTAATTTTCGATCTCGACCAATTACAACGACACTAGCTAAATTCCCTCCTTCTGCACGGTAGATATTTCGCAAATAATAAAAGATCCAACGATATACCGTAATTGAACCAAAAACCACCAATAGAACCTTCAATTGATAAATAGCACTATAATCTATTACTCGAAAAGCTAAATTAGAAAAATAAGCTAACGTATAAATCATAAATAAATAAAGTAGCTTATGAAAATTTGTAAAAAACCGTTCAGTCCTCTTAGTAGGGTAAAAGTTAAGGGCAAAAGAAATTAACAACCAACTTATATTATAATACGTAATAGAGACCAGACTTAAATAAGTTGATGCGGTGAGAAAATATAATGATGCATTTATAATAAATAAATGAACTAAAATAGAAATTGGTACAATTAAAGAAGACTTTCTCATAGTATTTCTTTGCGATTTTTAAAAGCTATTAGTTTGATTGTATATTCTTTTTCAAATCGTCAATTAAATTTTCAGAAGCATAATCACCAATCTTTAATTTTATTTCTTTTTCGTCTCGCTGCTTTATTTTTATTTTTTCATATAATTCTTCTTTAGATTTTGCTACATCAACATAACCTAATTCTTCAAAATATTTAGCAGTTGCAATTTGATGATCACTTCTGTGTTCTCCAAGCTTTCTTTCTCTTGGAAAAACTATAATTTTTTTCGATTTTACTAATGAAGAAATTATAGTTCCCATCCCAGCATGTGCTATTATCAAATCAGCTCTTTCAAATAATTTATTGAATTCTTGGGGAGGAAGAAAATCCAAAACAGTCATATGTTCTACATTAAGTTTCGTTTTAGTTGAAACTTGTGCTATTACCTCTTCTCCTACAGATTCAGCTATTTCATCCATACTCTTTATCAGCCTATCGAATGGCTCTTGAGTTCCTATTGTAACAAATATCATTTTAAAACATTTCCTTTAAATTTAACCTTATCGTCAGCTAGATGGGGCCATTGAGTATAGACATGATCCGCTACTTTTTTTGCAATTTTACAACTCATCGAGAGCTCCTCACAATTTGCAATACTATCAACCCAAATTGTTTTAGCTTTAAAAAGCTTTCCTATAAATATTGCCATTAAACCTGGCGCAGCTCCTGTCGTTATTACAACATTGGGCTTCTCCAACAAAAAAATCTTGCGTAATTGCATTATCGCTTTGAAAAGTCCTTTTTTATCAGATCGATTACCATCAGCAATTGCATAAAATTTTTCATTAGAAACCATTTTACCAAAACTTTGCTTAGTGCTAACAAAAACAACTTCTGATCCTTTAAAAGCAGGTATTAACCGAAGTAGCTGAATCCAGTGACCTCCCACAGAAGCAATCGCTAATACTTTCATAATTATTTTAATAAATTAATATATTTATTCGTCATTTTTTCAGCTGTCAAATCTTTAACTTTATCTAAAGAAAGAGTTTGATAGTGCTCTATTAAATTCACGTCTTCTTTTAAGCTTTCAATTGCATAACTCCAATCTTTTTCGTCGTTACTTTCAACAATTATCCCTGCATAACTATCAGTTCCTTCAATTTTCAAGAAATTAGTAAAACTAGGTATATCACTACAAATAACAGGCAATCCATAAGACATAGCTTCGATCAAAGAATTACTAAGTCCCTCATATTTAGAAGGGATAACAAATATATCTGTAGCTCTTAGCAATAAGCGAATGTCCTCCCTATTTAAATCTCCTAACAAGACAACTTTATCGCCAACATTAAAATCCTTTATTAAGGAAATAATATTTTCTCGAAGTGGTCCATCTCCGGCCAAATACAAAACTGTATTCTCTAAATATTGCATTGTCTTTATCAAAACATCATGATTTTTTTGATCATGTAATCTACCTACACAAGTTAAAATAAGCTTATCTTTTGGTAAATTAAGTTTATTAACTGCAGATTCTTTAGATATAGAAAAATCTGCTGGTTCTACACAGTTACGAATTACATCAAGTAATTTTTTATATGATTCTGGATAATCATAAAAAGCCTTCATGCCTGCTACTGAATTGCATATGTTATGAGTATAATACCCGTTAGCACCAATATACCTATCTATAACACGGACAATTTTACCATATATGTATGGAGGATTTCTTTGAGAGGCAATACGAATAGGTATTCCTAAATGTTTACCGATAACATTGGAAAAAATATTTGCTAAGGGTAAAAAACTAATAGTAGCATCAGGTTTTTCTTTTTTTAATATATTGTAAAGCTTCCTAAAAACTTTAATATAATCTACTGGTGTATTTAATCTATTACTTAGGTATCTAGCTCCAGCTATTTGAGAATATTGCGATTCTATTTTTTTCAAAAAAATAATTTCACTTTCAGGAATTTTTTTTTTCATCTCCTGATACAGCGTCACTATCATTTTAGGAGCACCCCCATTATTAGAAGAATTTATTACAAAAAATACTTTCATAACTCTTTATCCGAAATATATAGATGTGATATATAGCTCTATTACACCTTAAATTTATAAATTATTTTTATTTAAAATTTTATTATTGGAAACCACAGTAGAATTAGCAGGTACATCTTTAGTTACAATTGCATTTGCTCCTATATTCACTTTTTTCTCTAAAATTACTGGACCTAAAACCACAGCATTAATCCCTATTACCACATTTTCCTCTATAATGGGCTGAGAGAAAAAACTCCCACCAACTTTTCTTTTCTTTCCATTGTTACCTCCTAAAGTTACACCTTGATAAATTTTGACATTTCCATTTATTATAACAGATTTTCCAATAACAATTCCTGCTCCATGTAAAATAACCAACCCTCCTTTTATTACCGCTCTAGGATCGATATCTATAGAAAACAATACTCTATTTAATAACCAAAATAATCTACTAAATGGAACAAGCTTAATTTTATATAAAAAATGACTTATTCTAAAAAAAAGAGCCACATAAAACATTATTTTAGCGAATACTTTTAATTTACTTCCGCAATGTTCTGCCAATGCATTAAAATCTCTACTTACTGACATCATATTTAAAATAAATTTCTAAAATCTTGCTTAGTGGCTGAAGTATATTCACAAACTACTCTACCTAATTTAACTGAGGATAGCATTGCATCAGCTAAAGCATCATAATCATCTACTGGAACTACAAAGCCCTCAACACCATTATTTATTATTCTGCTTATTACCGGAATAGAAGCTGTGGCCGCAACTGGTGTTCCTAAATATAATGCTTCTAAAATTACATTTGGTAATCCTTCATTTTTAGAAGGCAACACTAAGCAATCTGCATACTTCATGAATTTATATGGATTATCTTGAAAACCCATAAAAAAAACCTTACTTTGTATTTTTAAACGCTGAGCCAATTCTAATAATTCGAGATAATAAGGTTCAAAAATCCCTTCTGTATCTCCTAAAATATACAGATGGGCATTTAATTGTGTAGATAAAATTTTAGAGAAAGATTGCAGCAGTACATCTATACCTTTTACAGGATCTATTCTCCCTACAAACACATAATTAATGGTTGACTCTGGAAATGGTGAACAATTTGAAACAGCAATTTTTTTATCTATTGCTTTTTTATTTATAGGATTTGCAAGCGTAACAACTTTATTTTTATTTAACTTTAAAGTGGTAATATGCTCATTATTCATCTCATCAGTTTGGACAATAATAGTTTTTGCAAATCTATAAGCTAGAAATAACCTTATCTTTTGAATTAAGGATTGTGTATATAAATAATTATTGATCCTTATAATTATTTTTACTCTATAAAAAAAAGCTCCGACCATACAAACTCTCCAGTTTATGGGCATTAATGAAGAAAATACAAAATCGGGCTTTTCATTTTTTATTACTTTAAATATTTTGAAAATTAAAAAATCTTTATAAGATTTTACTTTTATAAACTTAATCGTTGAGGTTTTTGGTATAAATTTAGAAATAAGTCCTAAATCTTTTCCTACTATATAAAAAATTTTCTCATATGTAGTATCATCTAAAAAACTGGCTATATTTAAAGTCATTTTTTCGGCTCCACCCGCATAATAATTAACAAAAAAAATAACCTTTTTCTTTTTACTCATTTATTAATACAGTTTTAGGTTTACCAAAAGACGAAAAGGATAAAGCAACTCCTATTACAGGATAAAAGAACTCATAAAAGAAAACTCTTGCATAAATACCACAAAAAAGAATTTCAGCTATAGAAAAAAGTGCTAAAACTTTTAAGTATTTTGGCTGTTTAGATCTCATTACCCCTCTTACGAGTGATATCAAAAAAAGTCCCCATAAAACAAAAGCGATTATACCTCCTTCTGTTATGTGAACCATATATTCTGAATGTAGTGGATAATCCCCATTACTTTTGAATTTAAAGTTCCACATCCCTATTCCTGTCCAAGGAGATTCAGTAAAATATTCCCAACCTAACACATAATACTTTAATCTATCTCCAACAACAGTATCGAAGAGAGTACCTGTTGCGAGATCATTCTTCTTTTGTGATTCTCTTACAGATTCGGTATCGGTTAATCTTTCTCCTAAATCTGTTTCTTTTATAATTAGATCAAAAACAAAAAAACCTAACATCGAAAAAAATAGAAGTACAAAAATTATATTTCTAACTCGTTTACCTTTTAAATATGAATATGCTAGTCCATGTCCAATAATACAAATAAAAAACATAGCTAGTGAATTTCGACTTTGTGTAAATAAAATTACTAATAAAGGTAACATATAGTAAAATGCAGATTTCAATTTACTTAAATTCTTAATCAAAGAATAATAAGCTATATAAACAGCCGATAAAGCTGCTGTCTGCCCTAGCTCTGTAGCAAATATAACACCTGACATTCTACCATGAAATTCATCATTTGAAGCCCCTCCATTAACCACAAAACTTAAAAGAAGATACCCCATAAAACATATAAACAAAGATTTTATTGTTTGTTCAAAATTCTTTCGCGCTAAGTATGTAAAAATAAGAATACAAGAATAAATTTTTATACCGTGCAATAAATCTACGAAATCAACCCCAGGGACTTTTTTATTAACCGCATTACCCCAGTGGTATAAAGTTAGAATTAACCATAAAAATAATGGATATGATAAAGCTAAAGTTCTTAATGCATTATATTTAAGATAGTATATTAGAGCTACCAAAAACATAATAGAAATAACAGCATACTTACCGGGTAAATTAACTACAGCAAAAATAGGAGGTAAGATAAATAATAAAATAATTATCCATCTATCAATTATATATGTTTTTACACTATCTAGCATTTCTATTGCGAATCATTTCTAAGTAAGATACTAATTCTTTCCTCTTAAATAGGATTAGTAGCATTATATAAGATAGCATATAAGCCGTAGATTTAACAACAATGTTTAGAAAAGCATTGAAATCTGTTATCTCTAAAAAAAAGTAAACTAAAAAATAAGGTATAATAGCCAAGATTGTAATTTCAAAAACATACTTTATTTGATGTTTAAAATTATAATCTAAAGAAAGACTTAATGCGTAACAATTAATTAACCATCCTATAATACCATTAACAATAAAAGCTACCAAAATCCCCCACATGGCCCAATAAATACCTATAAAAAGAATTATGAAATTCAAAATTCTTTTATAAACATCAAACTTTAATAAAATATTTGTTTTCCCACTAGCTTTTATATAATTCCGATTTAAAGCTTCAAGTGAAGCCCCTATACTTCCTAAAAATAAAAATGACAACATCCACCCCGAATCTAACCACTTAGACCCTAGCAATATCACAATCAACTCCTTAGAAACTAATGCAGCTAAAAACAATATAGGTATAATAAAAAATGAAAAAACTTTACTAATTTTTTTCATTTTAGCAACAATATCTGATGACTGTAAAAGATTAGGAAAAATAACTCTTTCTAAAGGAAATGCTATAAGCTTTGTAGGTATATCATTAAAACGTTTAGCTTGTGAATAATATCCCGCATCATTTATATTAACCACTTTACCTATTATCTGTACATATATATTATCATATACTAACTTTAACATAGAGCTCCCCAATAAGTTTGAACCAAAACTCCAATGCCTTTTTAGTGATTTCAAAGAATATGATAAACGTGGAGTATAGCCACCAAAAATATAATAGAAAACTACTTGAAATATTTTTAATAAAATTGGCTGTGCCACCAAAGCCCATACGCCATAATCTAAAACAGCTAAAACCACCACACCTAACGATGCCATAATTGCAGCATAAACTAAAATCTTACTCTGTAATTTGAACTTTAATTCTTTAGATAGCAAAGCGCTCTGTATAAGGCAAAAAGAATGTATTATACTAGATAGACCTATTACTTTTATAATATCTGCTAATACCGGAGTGTCATAAAAATCAGCAATAAATCCAGATGTAAAATATAATATCACATAGATTACAACACTAATTAATATATTCGTCCAAAAAAGAGTATGAAGTTCTATCTTTTCAACATCTTTATGATAAATTATAGAACCAGCCATACCCGAATCAATCAACATTTCCGAAATACTCAAGAAAATTGTACACATTGCTACAATACCAAATGCAGATGGAGCTAAAAATCTAGATAAAACCATTGTGGTTATTAACTGGATGAGCATTGTTCCAAATTTACCGGATAGTGATGCTAGTAAATTAGATAATAACTTACTTTTTAATAATGAGTTCATTTATTTACAGTTATCACTTTAGCCGGAATTCCAGCAACTGTACAATTATCAGGTACATCTTTAGTTACAACAGCTCCAGCTCCTATAGTAACATTATTACCAATTTTTAAAGGTGTTAACAAAGTAACCCCAGTGCTTATATAACAATTATCACCTATAGTTATTTTGGAATTTGTATTTGGTTTTTTCTTTCCTATAAGCACCATAGGTAAAACAGTACAATTTTTACCTATACTTCCTACTTTCATTAAATGACGAAAACCAGGATGTATTAATTTAAAACCTGGACCTGCTACATTCACACCTACATAAAATGAATATTTTAATTGAGCATGTCTGTATAAGAATCTCCAAACTTGCTTTTTGAAAATATGGATTATTGATTTACTTTTTACATTATAATAATACTCATAATGTCTAAGAAAAATCATAAATGATACAATTAAAAGACTCTCGCTACCCTTCAACCATAATAAAAATAAATTTTTTGAGGGATATTCTTTCAAGTCCTCATTTAAATATCTTTTTAAATCTTTTTTGGATTTTATCATCTATACTAATATCATTTAATCAATCTATTACGTAACCACTTCCCAACTGGTCTATCTATTTTTTCAGAATAAAATATACTTAAAGGAATCAAACTCAAAACCAAAAGTGATGGAACTATAAAGCCATAATTGTTGCTTCCCCAATAATGAATAATTAAAACTCCGATATTTTGATGGATTAAATATAAAAAGTAAGAAGAAACACCTATCCTAACTAAAAATTTATTTTCAAAAAAACGTAAATATTCTGGATGATATATAAATACATAAAAAAGAACTAGCATGCAAGCATAAATAATTCTTATAATAAAAGATTCATCAATTCCTCCATATATAAATAGAACATATAAAATAAGAAATGCCAAATATAATTTATTTATCAAGCATGTTTTTACATTATCGTGATGATTTTTGTAAAAAATATAAAATATAAAACCTAAACTAAAAAAAGGAATGTAGTTGACTAAATTAAAACCTTTATCAAATATAATTTGGTAGTAATGGAAAAAGCTTTCAGGTAGCAAATTAAACTTAGGAGTTTGTTTAAAAAATTTAACTAGTGTATTTAAACAAATAATAGCAGAAGATACTGCTATATAATTAAAAACGAATCTCTTTTTATTTAAAAAATATAATATACTTGATAATGCATAAAATTGAATTTCTGGCCATAAACTCCAATAAGATCCATCAATATATCCCCAATTTCCTTTAAAAATTGTTTTTAATATCTGAGGAGATATAAAAGTAATACTAGGTATAAAGTTTTTAAATTGATTTGAATTTAAAAATAAAGATTCATCATCTAGAAGTTTAACAAAAATAAATGTAGTAACTGAGGCAAAAATAATAGGAGGCACAAGCCTAATAAATCTTTTTTTCCAGAATACTTTTAAGTTCAAAGTTTTTTCAAGAGTAAAAAAAATCACAAATCCACTAATTATAAAAAAAAACTCAACTCCTAAATATGCATATCCAAAATAATCATATGCATCATCATAAGGATATAGTGATATGTCATTTTTTGGATAAGTCCACCGAGAAAAATAGTGATAAAGTAAAACAGCCAATATAGCTAAAGCTCTAAAACTATCTAAAGCTGAAATTCTTCTTTTCATAAATCAATACTATTTATTTTTATATCTCTCTTTTTTATAAACTTTTCTGTAGAAAGTGAAAGAAGTATTTTTTTCTTTTCGCTTGCACTATTTTTTTTCGTATTAAGGTTGAATTTTTTATTTTTATTTATATAACTATCTATTGTACAAATAAAACTAGCGGGATTACCTCCAACAACACAATTATCAGGTATAGATTTAACCACTACACTCCCTGCTGCAATTAAAACATTATCCCCTATTGAAACTCCGGGCATAATAAGTGAATTATTCCCTATATAAACATAATCTCCTAACTTTATTTTCCCAAAACAATCAAATTCAGGATAAAACTTTCTCACTGCTCCCGCTCCCCCATGTGTAAAAAATTTAACACCATTGGTAATCTGACAATTACTTCCGATTGTAATTAAATATGGCTCAGTACTCCAGAATTTAGAAGCTATAAAATTATTTTTTCCCATCTGAACACCTACTGAACAAGCTTGTTTTTCTAAGGAGAAAAAAATCCACTTTAAGTGACGTATTTTTTTTACAATTTTCTTAATCATAAAGGAATTATTAATCGTCTTAAGATTTATAATATTTTTTATACCATTCCACGAATTTTTGAACTCCTTCTTTTATTTCAGTTGTACTCTTATAACCCAATAATTCTAATTCATGTACATCAGCTGAAGTTCTAGGGACATCTCCTGGCTGCATAGGTAAAAAATCTTTTTCAGCTGTTTTTTCGAGACTATTTTCTATTGCTTCAACAAATGCCATCAAAGGTTGAGGCTTTCCATTTCCTATATTTGCTAAAAAATATGGTACTTCTTTATTTTCCTGTGGTTTTTTATCTATTAAAATTTCGATTCCAGATACAATATCATCAATATAAGTAAAATCTCTACTCATTTCTCCATTGTTGAATATTTTTATAGGTTTACCATTAGATATTGCTTCAGTAAATAAAAATAATGCCATATCAGGACGTCCCCAAGGACCGTAAACTGTAAAAAATCGAAGACCTGTAGTTGAAATACCATAAAGATGACTATAAGTAAATGCCATCAATTCATTACTCTTCTTTGTAGCGGCATATAAACTTATCGGGTGATCCACTCTATCTTCTACAGAAAAAACTTTTTTCGTACTTTCACCATAAACGCTAGAACTACTAGCATACAATAAATGATCAATTTTATGGTGTCGACAACATTCTAATAAATTTAAAAAGCCAACAACATTACTATCAATATAACTTTCTGGATTCTCTATACTATATCGAACTCCTGCTTGAGCGGCTAGATTACATACTATATCAAATTTTTCCAGATCAAATAATTCCGGCAAAGCTATTCTATTCTCTAAGTTCATTCTAATGAAAGAAAACTTTTCAGAGATTTGTTGTTCCGAGCTCTTTTTTTCATTCCAATTTTGAGCATTTTCCTTTGATATGCCTAACTCATTTAATCTTGCGTATTTTAAATTAGTATCATAATAGTCATTTATATTATCAAGCCCAACAACAGTATGACCTTTTTCTAGTAATTTTTTTGATAAATGAAAACCTATAAAGCCTGCAGCTCCTGTAACCAATATTTTCATAGTTTATAATTTTTATATATCTTAATAAAATCAAACACTCATTATTAATGCTTGTAAGAAATTAAAAATTTATTAATTAAGTTTTTTTAAACTAACCTTGTTTATTAAATCCTTTTTTCAATAAATACTTTCCGTAATCATTTTTATTATACTCACGAGCTACCTTTATTAACTGTTCCTCATCTCATCAATAAAACCTTTATCGTAAGCTGTTTCCTCTATACAAGCAACTTTTAAACTTTGTCATTTTTCTATAGTCTGGATAAAGTTAGAGGCCTCTAAAATAGACTCATGAGTTCCTGTATCTAGCCATGCATATCCCCTACCCATTAATTCAACTTTTAAATTTCCTCTATTTAAATACTCTTCATTAATTGAAGTTATTTCTAATTCTCCTCTATCGCTTGGCTGTATAGATCTAGCAATATCTACTACAGAATTAGGATAAAAATACAGACCTACAATAGCATAATTACTTTTTAGGAATTTCTGGTTTTTCTTCTATTGATGTCACATTTCCTTCTTTATAAAACTCAGCTACACCATAGCGCTCAGGATCGGTAACATAATAACCAAATACAGTAAGTAGCCTCTTTATTATCTCTCAATCTATTTAAAGAATTCGTGAGTAATTCTGTTAACCCCTATAAGATATATTATCTCCCAATATTAAGCATACATCATCATTACCTATAAATTCTTCTCCAATTATAAATGCTTGTGCTAAACCCTCTGGACAGGGTTGCTGTTTATATTCAAGATGCATCCCGATATTACCATCACCCAAAAGTTTACCAAATTATCTAAACCATAAGGAGTGGAAATAACCAAAACTTCTTTTATTCCTGCTAACATTAAAACCGATAGCGGATAATAAATCATGGGCTTATCATAAATATTTAGCAATTGCTTAGAAACACCTTTTGTTATGGGATATTATTTCGTACCTGAACCTCCCACTCAAATTATTCCTTTCATATTTATTAGTCAGTTGAAACCATCAAGACTTTATTAACCGTTTAGATACTAAGAATCCATTAATTAAGACTCAAAATCTAACTAACTTTCTATATACAAAAGTCAGCTTATTACTTATATTATTTGACTGATATGCAAAACTTATTTACTACCAATTATTATTATCAGCAGCAAATAAGTTTTTATAATTACAGTCTTTTAAAAAGTTTATAAAAATAAATATCATTTTTTATAAAGAATAATTAAGTCATCTTACTCTAAAATTTTTAATTATAAATGTTTCTTTTTTAGGTTAAAATTATTTAATATAAACTTCAATTAAAACGATAAAATAATTAATGCATATTATTTAAACTTTCGTACTCTTTTTTTATTGAAAATTTAATTTCCTATAGTATATAATTTAAAACCTAGATCTTTCATTTGTTTCTTATTTAATAGACGTCTACCATCAAATAAAAATGCAGGTTTTAACATGGAATCATAGATCTTTTCCCAATTTAATTCTAAGAATTCATCCCATTCAGTCATAACAGCAATTGCGTGAGATTTTTCACAAGCAACTTCTGGATCATTAACGACAGTTATTAATTTTCTATTTTCTTCTGAGCTTCTAGTACCCAAATAATCTAAATCTGCATAAATCTGTTCCGCCGTTACCTTAGGATCATAAACTACAATTTCGGCTTGCTCATTTAATAGATAATCTGCTACATAAATTGAAGCTGCTTCACGAGTATCATTAGTATCTTTTTTGAAAGCCCAACCTAACATAGCTATCTTTTTACCTGATACTGTGTTAAATAAAGTCTTTACAATATTAGCTGCAAAACGACGTTTTTGATGATCGTTTAACAGAATAACTTGCTCCCAATAATCTGCTACTTCATTCAGCCCAAAAGATTTAGCAATATATACTAAATTTAATATATCCTTTTGGAAACAAGAACCACCAAAACCAACTGAAGCTTGTAAGAATTTAGGCCCGATTCGAGTATCCATCCCTACTGCTTTTGAAACTTCATTAACATCAGCCCCAGTAACTTCACAAAGTTCTGACATGGCATTGATGCTAGAAACTCGTTGCGCTAAAAATGCATTCGCAGTTAATTTAGATAATTCTGATGACCATACGTTAGTTGTTAAAATATGATCAGGCTTAACCCAATGTGAATAGACATCAACAAGCGTTTGCATCGCTTCTTGACCTTTTTCTGTATCAATATCTCCACCAATAAGCACACGATCTGGAGCCAATAAATCAGTAACAGCAGTACCTTCAGCTAAAAATTCAGGATTAGATAAAATTTGAAAATTCACACCATTTCCTGTATTGTCTAAAATATTTTTAAGAGCTTGGGCTGTTCGTACTGGTAATGTAGATTTTTCAACTACAATTTTATCATTTTTGGCTACTCTAGCAATTTGGCGTGCACATAATTCAATATATTTTAAGTCTGCTGCCATCCCTTTTCCAATACCATAAGTTTTGGTCGGTGTATTCACAGAAATAAAAATCATATCTGCTTTATCGATGGCTTCATCGACATCTGTAGAGAAAAAGAGATTACGCCCTCTTGCTTCTTCTACTACTACCGAAAGTCCAGGTTCATAAATTGGAATATTCTCAACGTCTTCATCATTCCAGGCTGCAATTCTCTTTTCATTAAGATCTACCACAGTTACATTAATTTCCGGACATTTCTGAGCAATTACGGCCATTGTGGGGCCACCAACATATCCAGCACCTATACAACAGATGTTTTTTACTTTCATATTATTTTTTTTAGTTAGATAAATTTATATTCAAAATTATTTTGCCAAAAACCAATCGTTTTTCAAGGTTTCTTTATTATACGACAGTTCCAAATTTGTGGTATAATTCCTTATATTTTTTTTTGCACTTAAACAAATTGCGTGTGCAGCTGCAGTATCCCACTCCATAGTAGTCCCTAAACGTGGATAACAATCTACAGCTCCTTCTGCTACCATACACATTTTAAGAGAACTTCCTTTAGCTAAAATTTCAACTTTGGTATTTTCTGATTTCTGTTTTATAAAATCTTTTGTTTTTTCTGAAAGATGGGATTTACTAGTTGCGATTATATAGTTATGATGAGCTTTTTTAAGCGGCAACACGTTAGCTGTATCAACTGCTGCATTAAAATCAGCATTGCTATACACATTTTGAAGTTTATAGGCATTTTGATAACAATCATTCCAGTAAATAATTCCTAAAGCTGGTGCATACACTACTCCAAGAACTGGATTTTTTCGAGTAACCAAGGCAATATTTATAGTAAACTCTCCACTTCTTTTTATAAATTCTTTCGTTCCATCAATAGGATCTACTATCCATAATGTTTCCCATGATTTTCGTTCTTCGAAAGGTATATCGCGTCCCTCTTCTGATAAAATAGGCAATCCTGTTTGGGATAACTCCATTTTTATAATATTATGAGCCTCTAGATCTGCTTTTGTGAGTGGAGAATCATCAACTTTCCATTGAACTCCAAAATCATCTTTTTTATAAATATTCATAACAGCTTCAGAAGCTTTAAAACAAGCCTGAAGTGCAATATCTAAATAATTATTTTTTAACTCCACAATTAAATAATCATTCCGGCTGCTACCGTTTCGTTTGTGCCCTCATCGATTAAAATAATACTCCCAGTATTTCGGTTATCCCGATAAGAATCGATCATCAACCTTCTTGTAGTACGAATTTTCACTCGTGCAATATCGTTCATCTGCAAACTATCATCTCCTTCTTCACGTTCGTAAGAATTGATATCTACTTTATAAACAACCGACTTAATCATGGCTCTTTCTTCATTCGAGGTATGCTGAATCACATACTTAGCTCTGGGTTTTGCGGCATCATTATTTAACCAACAAAGCATCACATCAAATTCCTGAGAGGGCTCCGGTTGATTGTTTTTCTTTACAATCATGTCCCCGCGGCTTATATCTATATCATCTTCAAGAGTAAGGGCAACCGACATCGGCGCGAATGCTTCCTCGATTTCAACTTCCCCCGTATTGATTGATTTAATTTTTGAAGTAAAGCCTGAAGGTAAAACAGCAACTTCATCTCCTTTTCTATAAATTCCGCTGGCGATCCTACCTGCATACCCTCTATAATCCCTGAATTCTTCAGATTGGGGTCTTAAAACAGTTTGCACCGGAAATCTGGCATCAATCTTATTGATATCACTACTAATATGCAGTGTTTCTAAAACATTCAATAACGTCCCACCAGCATACCAGTCCATGTTCTTTGATTTATTCACCACATTATCACCTTCCAAAGCACTAATTGGAATAAACCGAACATCCTTCATCAATAATTTACTACTGAATTCTTCAAACTGCGCTGTAATTTTATTAAAAACGCCTTCTGAATACTCTACCAGATCCATTTTATTTACACAGACTACTAAATGTGGGATATTCAACAGAGAAGCAATAAAAGAATGTCTTTTAGTCTGTTCGATGACACCATTTCTAGCATCAATAAGGATCACTGCCGCATTAGCCGTTGAAGCTCCTGTTACCATATTTCTAGTATATTGAATATGCCCAGGAGTATCTGCAATAATAAATTTTCTTTTGGGAGTGGTAAAGTATCGGTAAGCTACATCGATGGTTATCCCTTGTTCTCTTTCATCTTTTAATCCATCTGTAAAAAGAGCTAAATCTACACCTTCATGTCCTTTTTTAGAACTCGTAGCGGTAACCGATGCTAACTGATCTTCAAAAATGGACTTTGAGTCATATAAAAGTCTTCCAATCAAAGTACTTTTCCCATCATCTACACTACCCGCCGTTGTAAATCGTAATAACTGATTATTACTAATTTCCATTGTAATTTGTATCTTAAGGTCGAGGGACCTGTTTATTTAAAAATAACCTTGTTTTTTTCTGTCTTCCATGGCCGTTTCCGATCGTTTATCGTCAGAACGATCTCCCCTTTCGGTTTTACGCATGGTGGAAACCTCTTCAGCAATCTTTTCTAAAGTATCGGCATCAGATTCGATTCCTCCGGTAATAGTAATATCCCCAAGTGTTCTAAATCTAATTTTCTTTGAAAAAACCTCTTCGCTTTCATCTAATTTCAGAAAGTCTGAAACCGGAATCCATGAGTTATTTCTCCAGACCACCTCTCTTTGATGAGCAAAATATAAAGATGGAATCTGAATATTTTCACGTTTAATGTAGTTCCAAACATCCATTTCTGTCCAGTTACTTATAGGAAAGGCTCTAAAATGTTCTCCTTCAAAATATTTACCATTTAAGAGATTCCATAATTCCGGACGCTGATTTTTAGGATCCCATTGCCCAAAATCGTCTCTATGAGAGAAGAAACGCTCTTTCGCACGAGCTTTTTCTTCATCCCTACGGCCACCTCCAATGGCACAATCTATTTTATTCGCTTCAATCGCATCTAAAAGCGTCGTAATTTGCAAAGCATTTCTAGTTGCATTCTTTCCTTTTTCTTCCTGAACACGGCCTTCATCGATAGACTCCTGAACAGAGCCAACTAAAAGCTTAACTCCAAGTTTTTCAACTAGATCATCTCTAAAAGCAATAGTTTCTGGGAAATTATGGCCTGTATCGACATGTAATAAAGAAAAAGGTATTTTACTGGGATAAAAAGCCTTTTTAGCCAAATGAGTTACTAAAATGGAATCTTTCCCTCCAGAAAAAAGGATCACAGGATTCTCAAATTGTGCCCAAACTTCTCGCAATACATATATTGCTTCTGATTCAAGTTCATCTAAATAATTCAGATAATACTTTTTCATTGTTCAATTTTCATTAATTCGGTTGTGAATATACTTAAATATTCTACCAATACTTTCTTCGGCCTCTTCCAAATCGGTTTTAATACGTAGATCTGGATTAACAGGATTTTCAAATACACAAGACACACCGGTGAAATTAGCGATTTCTCCACTTCTGGCTTTTTTATAAAGTCCCTTAACGTCCCTTTTTTCACAGACTTCCAAAGCAGTATCTACAAAAACCTCTATATATTGATCTCCTAAAACAGACTCTATAATCCGGCGATCTATTTCTTTAGGCGTAATAAATGCCGCTATAACAATCAATCCACTATCTAAAAATAACTTGCAAACTTCGGCAATTCTCCTAATATTCTCATTTCTTGAATTTTGGTCGAAGCCTAAATCTTTATTGAGTCCTAAACGAATATTATCTCCATCTAATACATAAGTATGATATCCTTCTGCAAACAACTTCTTTTCTAGAAGGTTTGCTAAAGTTGACTTACCAGAACCTGAGAGTCCGCTAAACCAAACCACAAGAGGTTTTTGCTTTTTCTGCAAAGCTCTTTTCTTGGCTGTGATTTCATATGTATGCGGAATAATATTACTCATATTAATTTATTCTACTCAAAAAGTTCGCAGCTTAAAAACAAAAGCAGAATTAAATAAATCTATTGGATTAAAGGTGAGTTTTCATCTACCAATTGTTGATAGACTCCTTTTACATCTTGAGAAGCCTCCTTGGATAAAACCAATATGGCATCATCGGTATTTACAAAAATAGTATTCTTTAAACCTACAAAGGCCGTAAATTTATCACATCCTATCACCATATTTCCATCATCATCTACCGGATAGCCAGATTCCACAAAGTAATCGTAAACAGCCTCAAAGCTCCCCATATCACTCCATTCAAATTCAGCATTTACAACCTTAATAAGGTCGCTACGTTCCATTACTGCGTAATCTACACTTATGGAAGGAATTTCCATAGACAAGGTTTCATTTAACTTCCCTTTTTCCGCCTTTTCAAAAGCCTCTTTCGACGCTGTATAAACTTTTGGCTCGTACTTTTCTAATTCAGAAAGAAAAACACCTGCCTTGAAACAAAACATTCCACTATTCCATAGAAAATTACCTCTATATAAAAAATCTTTTGCGGTCTCTAAATTAGGTTTCTCTCTAAAGGATACTACATTTTGTCCCTCATTCTCTATATAGCCATATCCTGTTTCTGGTCGTGTTGGCTTAACGCCAAAAGTTACGATGTTACCTTCTTCTGCTAATTTTATGGCTTTAGAAACCGCATCATCATAATTCTCATCAGCTTTAATAATATGATCGGCGGGAGTCACCACTAAAATATCTTCTGGCTTTACCTGAAAAGCTGCAAAAGCGATCGCCGGTGCAGTATTTCTGGGTGTTGCCTCTACAATTTCATGATAGCTATTTATCCCAAGTTTATCTAAACTATTAATAGACAAATTCCTGTTATCCTTATTCCCTACGACAATTAATCCATCAGAAAACTTCTGATTTCTTTTTATGGCCAGTTCAAATAAAGAATCATTCTTAAAAATCTCTAAATATTGTTTAGGTTGTGATTTTCTGGAAAATGGCCATAAACGGCTACCTACGCCTCCAGTAAGAATTACATGATAATTCGCACTCATATTTTGTTTAGTTAGTTTCTTGCACTAAAGATAAAATTTTTCACGGCTCCGCCACAGGAGTCACATATAAAATCTCCCAATAGTCTATTTTAAGGTCAATAAAAAATAAAAAGCTCATATTGCTCTTCACGAACTCCCTGAACCTTCACGAACATTTTTATTTTTTTCTAAAATCAAAAGACCAAATCTATTTAATTACAGACCACTAATCTATAAATAAATGTTAATTTAGCCAAGACAAAATTTAAGCCTTCGTTACTATTATCTTAATTTCAAAAAATTATTAACTTTAATATTGTTAATACAATAACGCCGATTCATTTTTTAACAATTAGCAATTTCTACAACTTACAAACCTCATCTATTTTAGCTTCTAAAAATATCCCCAGACTAGGTAAAACAAGTTTACATTTTCTCTTTCCTATTTTCTGCACTACCGCTTTTTTATCTTTAAAAGCTCCTTTTTTGATAATAAGATGATCCCCAGGTTTTAAATGACCTATTTGTATATCATTAATTACCTCATTTGTCATCCAGCTTTTTATAGCATCGATTTCACATTGACGAACCATGGCAGGTTTACCCAACCAGAATAAATAGCTACTAACCCCTGGCACATCGAAAACTATCGCACGATCTTTTTCTTCTAGCCTCACAAAAACATAAGAGGTAAATAAGGGGACGACAAACTGTTTTTTGCGATCACTCCACTGTCTTATTTCCTTCTTAACCGGACAAAAAACTTCCACCCCAATCTTCTCCAGCATTCTTGCTGTTTTTATCTCTGATTTTGGTTTTGTATAAATCACATACCAGGGCATACCAATAACTTTAACTTAAATATTCAAAACTAATTGGGGCAAGAAACTTTAAAAAAGAATTTGGGGAGTTCTTTTAAAACAATTTAGTTTATCTGAATTTTTGAAGGTGTAAAGGTAAATGTTTTAGCCCGATTTTATCGTCACGTGAAAATTAATTACAAAGATTTACGGATATCCTTAAATCATAACAAAACTATAGCGTTATAGTTAGCAACTTCTCAAGAATTAACCGCATTTTTTACGAAACATGACAATAGTCATAATTTAAACTGGCCTATTAAGGGAAATTTGTACCAAACAAAATCAATAAAGCCATGAAAACAAAATCCCTTAACTATTATGCAGTATTCGCCCTACTAGCTTTTCTTTTTGTAGGAGCATCAGTAAACAGTCAAAACCTAAAACCAATTAAAACCGAGATTCTTGTTGAAGGAACTTCCAACATTCATGATTGGGAAATGACCTCAGAAAAAGCAGTAGGAACCTTTCAAAGTAACGACGGTGCTATTTCTAAAATCTCGTTAGAAATTCCTGTTAAATCCCTAGAAAGCGGAAAAGGCGGAATGGACAAGAATGCCTACAAAGCGCTTAACGAAGATGATTATCCCACTATAAAATTCAGTTCAACAGAAATAAGCTCTAACAAAATAACAGGTAATCTTATAATTAACGGAAAATCCAAAACAGTTTCTATACCTGTAAGCACCAAAAAATCTGGTGACAGCATAGAAATCTCAGGTAAATATAAACTTAACATGGCCCATTATGGTGTTGAACCTCCTACAGCACTTATGGGAACTATCAGAACAGGAGAAGAAGTAACTATAAATTTCAATTTTAAAATAAACCAATAATCCACAAAATAATTATAATAATATGAGAACTATATTTAAAATCTCCGCTATTGCCTCCTTTTTATTCCTTGGAATAAACACTCTTCAAGCACAAGAAGATAGAAGTCTTGATAATTATCGCGAACCTGACAAGGATGGTATAAATGTTTTTGAAGCTCCAAAAGATAATGAATCTACCTTTGATGGATTAAAAGTTAGAATTGGTGGAGCTTTCGCTTTACAGTTCCAAGCTATAGATAACGAAAATGCAAATTTAGAGAATTATCAAATACAAGCTGTTGGTGAAAACTTTAATCTACCCACTGCCAACCTTGATATAGACGTAGCTCTTTATGATGGAGTTAGAATGCACCTTCGTACTTATCTGTCCTCAAGACACCACCACGAACCTTACGTAAAAGGAGGGTATTTAGTGGTAGATAAATTAAACTTTGTTCATGAAGGATTTTTAGAGGATCTTATGAAATACACCACCATTAAAATAGGCCACATGGAAAATAACTATGGTGATGCTCACTTCCGTAGATCTGATAATGCACAAGCCATTTACAATCCATTTGTAGGGAACTTAATCATGGACGCGTTTACTACTGAAGTAGGAGCCGAACTATACTACCGTCGTAACGGATTTATAGGAATGGTAGGTTTCACCAATGGTAAATTAAACCAATCTGTAACCGAAAATGAATACAACAAAACCGGCGGAGCTTCTTTCTTAGCAAAGTTAGGATACGATAAACAAATTAATAACGATTTGCGTGTTCGTCTTACTGGTTCTATGTATAATACTGGTTATATTCCAAACACTTACTTATACAGCGCAGATAGAGCAGGTGCCAGATACTATAATGTAATGCAGGCATTAGAAAGCACTAGTGACGATTTTAGAGCTTCTAGATATGATCCTAAGTTATCTAACGAAATAACTGCTATTATGATTAATCCTTTCGTAAAATATAGAGGTCTTGAATTCTTCGGAACTATTGAAACTTCTACAGGGAAAAGCAGCGCTGAAGTAGATGATCGAACTGCCAATCAATATGCAGGTGAGTTAATTTACAGATTTGGACTTGATGAAAACATGTATATCGGTGCTCGTTACAATGTGGTTGATGCCGAAGATCCTTCAGGACAAGACGTAAACATCGACAGATTCCAAGCTGCCGCAGGATGGTTTATGACAAAGAACATCCTACTAAAAGCGGAATACGTAGTTCAAAATTATGATGATTTTGGCCAAACAAGCATTTTAAATGAAGGTAAATTTAATGGTGCAACAATTGAAGCCGTAATTAGCTTTTAGATAAATTCAATTACTTTAGGAGAGCGATAAAATAATTCGCTCTCCTTTTATTTTTCTTATATTTCTCCTTTTTTTCATTAAATCCCCAGACGATGAAAACTACAGCCATTCTTTCAATATTTTTGTTTATCAGCACAGCCCTCTTTTCTCAAAAACTAGAACAAAAAACGTTACTGATTTCTAAAGAATCTCAACTAAAAATAAATGGGGACACCAATATTAATAGTTTTAATTGTGTTTTTAACCCACAAGAGTTACCTGAAAAATTAATAGCGAGATTCGAAAGAAAGCAACAAACCCTTATTTTTAAAAACACTTCACTAAAACTACGCGCTAAAGCATTCGATTGTGGAAGCCGCCCAATAAACAGGGACTTTAAAGACTTAATTAAAGCTGAAAAATACCCGTATATTTTCTTAGATCTCAAAGAACTTAAACTTACCGCTCCAAACTCGGCTTTAGTCACCTTAAACATTGAAATTGCCGGAATTGAAAAACCATACAAAGTCCTCGTGAAAATTGATGATTCAAAGTCTAATTATACTGGCATTATCAATTTAAATATTAATGATTTTAAACTCGAACCACCTAAAAAGGTTTTTGGCTTAATAAAAGTAAAAGAAGAGATACAAATTGAATTCGATTTGTACTTTAAAAGTTAACTTCTGTGAGCGGAAAACAGTCAGTCATCAGTCGGCGCCATAAACAATTTTTCTATTAACTGAAGAATAAAAATATGGTGTAATAAAAACTGAAATTCTATTTAGAAAGTAAATTAATCCACTATCATCATCTGAAATTTTTCTATTACAAAACAGTATTTATTTCAAAGAAGAGTTCCGAAATCTTTTTTCAATCATAAACCGCAGTTTTGCATGCACATGATGACGCTTGATTAAAATAACGAAGCGACTTATAATAAATAATGGTCTCGAGTAAGCCTTTTTCAGAATTTATAAAGCAACGGAATCAATAGAGTTGCGATGATCCAGAATAAAATGTTTAATAGCGTCCCCACTTTTATAAAATCAAAGAATTTATACTGTCCAGCACTGTAAACCATTGTATTGGTTTGATATCCAACCGGAGTCATAAAACTTGCAGAAGCCGCAAACATAATCGCCATTAAAAACGGCATAGGACTAAGCTCTAAATTAACAGCAGTTGCAATAGCGATAGGAGTCAGCAAGGCCGCAGCTGCATTATTAGACATTATTTCAGTAAGCATAGAAGTCACTAAATAAAGCCCAGAAACAATAGCTACTGGACCCCAACTGCCCAAACTATTCACCAATGTATTTGCAATGGTTAAATCTAAACCGGTGTTATTCATTGCGGTCCCCATACTTAAAGCCCCTGCCAAAAGAAAAATGATTTTCCAGTTAATCGCCTGGTACATTTCCTTCATGGATATGGTTTTAAGCAGCACTAAAAGCGTAACACCCGTTATAGCACCAACCATAATATCCAAAATATTTAAAGAAGCCAACAACACAATTCCTAATATCACGCTAATCACGGTATAAAATCTCTTCTTGTCAAAATCTGTAATCACATCTTCAGAAAGTACTATAAAAGGAGCATTTTGAGCACTCCCTTTCTTCCTTAACTCTTTAACATAATGCGTTTTAACCTCAGCTAAAACCACATCTCCCGCCTTTAATTTCACATCATAAAGCTGATCGTGCCTAACTTCTTCCCGATGTCTAATTGCTAATGGAATAGCCCTGTATCTCCGTCTAAAATCCATAGATTTCAGGGTTTTCCCGTCAATTTCAGAATTTGCCGTTAACACCAGCTCTACTATAGTAGAATTAGTTCCTTTAAGATCATCATCCCCAATCTTCACCGAAGTACCAACAACAATTTTCGCCCTGTCCTTTAAAGATTTTATCTTTTCTACATCACACCTCACTTTTAAGATGTCTGCTTTCTCTAGTATAAAATCCCCGGCAGGTAATGTAAATTTCTGATCGCCACGCCGAATCTCGATAATATCCATCTCCAATTCCTTTACCAAACCAGAATCCATGATCTTTTTACCAATAGATCCCGAATCTTCTAAAAGTTCAATTTCGGTTAAATAACCACTCATTTGAAACTTCGCCTTTAAATCCTTATTCGTTTTTCTATCTGGTAAAAGTTTGACCCCAATAAATATCATATATAATACCCCCACGATCATAAAAATCAAACCAAGCGGAGTCATATCGAACATTGAAATAGTAATACCCGCCTCAGCTTCAGAAATACTGCTCACCAGAATATTAGTCGAAGTCCCTATTAAAGTACAGGTACCTCCAAAAATCGAAGCAAACGAAAGTGGAATCAACATTTTAGACGGACTTTGTCCTGAAGAATGAGCGATCTGAATAACGACCGGAATAAAAACGGCAACAACCGGGGTGTTATTTATAAAAGCTGAAATCCCTGCAATTAAAACCATCATTAAGACGATGCCCATATTAAAACGATGCCTAAAAATTGAGGATAATCGATGCGCCATTACCTGCAAAGCACCTGTTTTTAATAAGGCTGCACTTAACACAAACATAAATGCCACAGTCATGGTTGCTTTATTACTAAAACCATTCACTCCTTCCTGAGGAGAAATGACCCCGGTCAAAATTAAAACCAACATAACCGATAAAGCTACTAGGTCAATAGATAAAAGTTCTGTTGCAAAAAGTATAATTGCACAAACTATAACACATAGTGTAATAATTGCCTCTACAGACATGAAATTTCAGGTTACAGTGAGTATTTCAAAAAAATCAAAGATAATTAATCCAATCCCTGATCAAAACAAAAAAGCCCTCAAAAAATTTGAGGGCTTTTTTTGTTGGCCTACTAGGGCTCGAACCTAGACTCTTCTGGACCAAAACCAGACGTGTTGCCAGTTACACCATAGGCCATTGCTGTAATGCGGATGCAAATTTAAAACAAAGTTTCATTCCCACAAATATTTTTGAGAAAAATTTCATCCAAACCTTATTTTTTTCATCTGTCGCAAATAAGAAATTATCCAAATTACAGTATATCAATACGCTATTGATTCAAATATTTTCTCCATGTTTATTTTAAAAAGAGCTCTAAAAAGACCAATTTCAATATTTATAACAAGCTTAAATTACAAAAAATAAAATACTTTACACTTGCGTTATTAAGGCGTTCAATATTTTTATTATTAAATTCGCCACACAAGACTCAAGAATATAACAAATGACAGAATTCAGCTTTAAAAAGTGGAACATTATCACCGGTTGGGTGGTTTTTGCAATCGCGCTTTTTACTTATAGTTCGACCTTAGAGCCTACCGCAAGTTTTTGGGATGCGGGAGAATACATTGCAACTTCTTCTAATCTGGAAGTGGGACACCCTCCGGGAGCCCCACTTTATCAAATGTTAGGTGCTTTTTTCTCAACTTTTGCCCCGGATAATTCGAATATCGCATTAATGGTAAACTTCATGTCTGGCCTGGCCAGTGCATTTGCGATTCTTTTTATGTTTTGGTCGATATCACTGTTGGTAAGAAAAATTTCTGGCCCCGCTGAAAGTCTTAGCTTTTCAGGAAAACTTGCTGTTCTGGGAAGTGCCGCAGTTGGCTCATTAGCCTTTACGTTTACCGATAGTTTTTGGTTTAGCGCTGTAGAAGCTGAAGTCTACGCAGCAGCGGCCTGCTTAATGTCTATCATGTTTTACCTCGGCTTGCTTTGGGAGCGCGATATGTTCAAAGCACGTGGCAATCGATGGTTAATTCTCATTTCGCTTGTAACAGGACTTACTTTTGGGATCCACTTTATGGGACTTCTTACTATCCCTGCAATCGGATTTTTATATTTCTTTAAAAACTACCCAAAAGTTACTATTAAGAATTTTATCATTGCCAATATTGTAGTGGTAGCCGTGCTATTATTTATTTTCAAACTGTTATTACCTTATACGCTTACCTTTTTCTCTGCTTCAGAGGTTTTCTTTACCAACTCACTGGGAATGCCTTTCAACACAGGGACAATAGTGGCTTTTCTAGCGGTAATCGCTATTTTTTACTTCGGAATTAATTGGAGCATCAAAAACAAAAAAATCGAAATAAATACCCTGCTACATTGTATCCTTTTTATCTTAATAGGTTTCTCTTGTTGGATCATGCTACCTATTCGATCTAACGCGCCTACGGTAATTAACGAAAACAGCCCAGATAATGCCAGAGAATTACTAGCTTATTACAATAGGGAACAATATGGCGAAACCCATCTTTTTTATGGACCGCAATGGTCTGAGATGTATGCTGGTTTAGATGAAGAAAACCCGTACAGCGATAAAAAACCTAAATACGAGAAAAACGAAGAGCTTGGCAAATATATTATTGTAAACGACTGGAAAAACACCAAGCAAAACCTTGATGATGCTCATAAAACATTTCTACCAAGAATGTGGAGTACAGAACACGCTGCAAATTACATGGACCTTACCGGCCCACTTAAATTTACCGTTAAGCAGGAATATCAGGGCGAGGAACGTTTAATGCAGGCTATTTCTCAATTTAAGCAACGGTATTCCAGTGGCGAACTTGATAATTCCGATTACCATAAATTCCTTCAACAATTCAGCGATTATATCGATGTTGAAAAACCAAGTGCTTCCGCTAATTTCTCCTATCTGTTAGAATACCAGATTGGTTATATGTACTGGCGTTATTTTATGTGGAACTTTGTAGGACGACAGGATGATATTCAGGGAAAATATACCGATTTACATGGTAACTGGTTAAGCGGGATTAAACCGATAGACGAATGGCATCTGGGCCCACAGGATAATTTACCAGATGATGTAAAAAACAACCCGGCAAGAAACACTTATTATTTCTTACCTTTCCTTTTAGGCTTTATTGGCTTCTTTTTTCATCTTAATCGGGATAAAAAGAATTTTTGGGTACTTTTAGTCTTCTTCCTGTTTACAGGAATTGCATTGAAAATTTACCTAAATGAGCGACCATTCGAGCCTCGTGAAAGGGATTATGCACTGGTAGGCTCTTTCTATGTGTTTGCGATGTGGATTGGCTTTGGGGTTTATGCGATTTATGATAAGTTAAAAAATTATCTATCCCCCAAACTGGCTGCACCAATTGTAATTATTGCCTCGCTAATTGTACCGGGAATTATGGCAGCAGAAAACTGGAACGATCACGATCGTTCAGATAAATATTCAGCTTTAGCGATGGCGAAGATGTATCTCGACTCTGTAGACCAAAACGGAATTATTTTTACTATTGGGGATAATGACACTTTCGCGCTTTGGTATGCACAACAAATTGAACGCTACAGGCTTGATGTTAGAATTATAAACACCAGCTTATTTGCGACAGATTGGTATATTGACCAGATGAAACGCAAAGCTTTTGATAGTGATCCAATCCCTTCGCAATTAGAACATGATTTTTATAGCGGCAGAAACGATATTGTAGTTGGCCGAGAAATCACTCAGGATACCTTAAATATCAAACAATGGATGAATTATATTGAAAGTGACGATCCAAGAACCAAACTGGAATATTCTAAAGACGAAACCTTCAATACCTACCCATCTAAACATGTTAGAATCCCGGTAGATAAACAAACCGTTTTAAAAAATGGCATTGTAGATCCTAGCGAAGCCGATCTAATCGTAGATCACATCGATATCGAAATTGGCTCGAACCTTATCTATAAAAATCGACTATTAATGTTAGATATTATTGCCAATAATAACTGGGAGCGCCCAATTTACTTTACCGGTGGCAGCTATGGCGATGATGATTATTTATGGATGAAAGATTACCTTCAATTAGAAGGTGTTGCTTACAAACTTGTCCCCATTAAAACGCCTGTTAACCCAAGAAATCCATTTGATATGGGAAGGGTAAACACCGATAAAATGTACGAGATCGTAACGCATTGGGATTGGGGCAACATGGGCGATCCAAATATTTATCACGATCCAGAAACCCGCAAAAACTCAATCACCTACAGGAGCAACCTTGCCCGCCTGGTCGAAAACCTTCTTAATGAAGGTGATAAAGAGCGCGCTAAAGAAATCCTTGATTTAGGCATGAAAAACATGCCAGTAGATTATTATGGATATTACACCCTTTTAGAACCATTTATTGATGGTTATTATAAAGTTGGCGAAGATGAAAAGGCAAGGCAACTTTGGAATAAAGTAGCGGAAAAATATCAGCAAAATTTAGACTGGTATAGTAGCTGGGATTTCCAGAGACAGCGCCGTTATGCGGAAGAAATTTTTACCGATGTTGAACGTTATCGCGGACTCGTAGATCTTCTTGTTAGAAATCAAGATGAAAAGATCGTAAAAGAAAAGGCAAAAGAATTTAATAATTACCTGAAAAAATTCCAGCATTTCTATTCTGAAGAGGAAGGCATTGAGCCTGAAGTTTCTCCTGAAGAACAATTGCGACAACAACAATTAGAGCAAGAACTTAATCAGGGGCAAGCCGCACAGGATTCAATTTCTATTGATGCTGATCAATAAAATAATCTGGCCTTAGAATATCGAAAATCGATATTCTAAGGCCTTGTTTTTATGAACCGCTTTATTCTTAAATATCCGTGGATTTTAAAAAAGCTCTATCCCAAAAGGCTTTCCAGGATTACTGCGGAAAAAACATTGTTTTTAACCTTTGATGACGGTCCCATTTCTGAAGTCACACCCTGGGTTTTAGAACAGCTGGAAAAATACTCGGCAAAAGCTACTTTTTTTTGTATTGGCGACAATATTCGAAAATATCCTGAAATTTTTCAACAAGTAGAAGCAAAAGGCCATGCTATTGGCAATCACACCTTCAATCATTTAAACGGTTGGAAAACGGCTACTTCAGCGTACCTGGAAAACTTCAAAAAAACAGAAGAAATTATCGAATTTCAGCTTCAGAAAACATTGACTTCCGAAGAAAAATTATTTAGACCTCCCTACGGAAAAATTAAAAATAAACAGGCCGCTAAAATCTCCAATCTGGGCTATACCATTGTGATGTGGGATGTGATTACCGGGGATTATGACAAGAATTATGATGCTGAAAAATGCTTGCAAAATGCCCTAAATTTGATAAAATCGGGCAGTATTATTGTTTTTCACGATAGCCTGAAAGCTGAAAAGAATTTAAAATACGTGCTCCCAAAATTGCTGGAAAAATACACACAAAAGGGCTGGAAGTTTAAAGCTTTAACCTAAGAATACTTCTCTAAAATAGCGATAATAGATGCTGCATTTTGCTCTCCGCTTTGCCGCCAAAGCATTTCTCCTTTCTTATAGATCATAAGCGTTGGCAACCCTTTTACCCGAAGAGCCTCGGCCAGTTGCGTATTTTTATCTACATCGATCTTAATCACTTTAGCTTTATCACCAATAGCCGAAGCCACATCCCTTAACACCGGATGCATTTTTACCGAAGCTTCATTCCACTCGGTATAAAAATCGATAAGTACGGGTATATTTAAACCTACTAATTCTCCAAATTTTGACATAAAATTGAGCTTTACTCGATATTTGAGGTTTTACACTTCAATTCTTTCGAATTCAAGTACACATTATTTTTTGCTAGAAAAAATCTTGCCTTTTTTGCAATCACAAATGCCATATAACCAAATATAGCAATAAATTACAATTAAGTAGGAGCGTTACCTTTACGCAGTTCTATTACACTAATTTCTGGCCACATCCCTACTCTTCCCGGAAAAGCCAGATATCCAAAACCTCTATTCACATTAATATATCTATTGTTCTCTTTATAAATTCCTGCCCAGTTCTTATAACGATATTTCGCCGGACTCCATTTTAGAAAACCAGGGATTTCTATTCCAAATTGCATACCGTGTGTATGCCCGCTTAAAGTTAAATGATAAAATTTATCATTTTGCTTCACTTTTTCCTGCCAATGTGAAGGATCATGACTTAAAAGTATTTTAAAGTCTTTATCGTCTACATTTTTACCAGCGGCATCCAGATCACCTGCCTTTTTAAAATGTCCGCCTCCCCAGTTTTCAACACCAACAATGGCGATTTTTTCACCATTTTTTTCTAAATAGCGATGTTCATTTAATAATAAATCCCAACCCATTTCAGCATGAATTGATTTTAACTGATCCAGGTTATTTTCTTTTTCTTCGGCACTATTCCAATTTACATAATCTCCATAATCATGATTTCCCAGAATAGAATAAACACCATCTTTTGCTTTTACAGTACTAAAAAGTGATTTCCAATTTTTCATCTCGACAGCTTTGTTATTTACCAGATCACCGGTAAAAAATACCACATCGGCCTCTTGCTTATTTAGCAGATCTACCCCATAAGCTACCTTTTCGTGATTATCAAAACTTCCGCTATGCACATCACTTATTTGCCCTACACGATATCCGTCAAACGCAGCGGGTAAATCTTCGAAATAAAGTGCATAATTCAACACCCTAAAATCGTATTTCCCTTTAAACATTCCGTATAAAACGGAAACAAAAGGAATCGCCGCCAATCCAAGTGCAATCTGGCTTACAAACTTTCTTCTTCCCGGCGCCTTATATCCTGAACCTGAAACAGCATTGAAAATCCCTATAAAAAAGCGTACAATATCTTCTGCAAACATAAAAATAACCAGTACAATCTTGGCAAGTAAAAACGCAAGGACAATCCCAAAAGCAAATCCTATCGCACTAAAAAATGTCCCTCCAGAGCTTTGCCATTGATAAATAAAATTACCAATCACCAACAGGCTAATAAAAAAATAAACACCCGCAACCCACCAGGACCGATTAAGATTTCTTAAGGCCTGAAAAGCATAAATATCGACAAGCAAATAGAAGGCAATAAACAGCAGCCAACGCATAGCAAAGTAATTTATTTGGCGAAGGTACTTTTAATCAAATCTTTAATGGGTACTTTTACAACTAATTTAACGTAATAACGCCCGTAAACACTAGGCAAATCATTATAAAATCATAAAATTAACAAGCATAAAATTGCGAGTTTACGCTTTAAACTATACCTTTCACGCAAAATACTCAGCTAAAACCTTATAGCTACGAATCATGAAACGTAGAAATTTTATAAAAAAAGCAGGAATAACGGGAGCTGTGCTAGGAACCACACCTTCCATTTTTGCAAAGAACATTTCGGCAATCTCAAACCTGAAAAAATCTTCGCTCCCCATTGCAATCGCCACCTGGAATTTTCACGAAGCTACCCTAAGAGCCGGAGAACTTTTGGATAAAGGTACATCAGCTTTAGATGCGGTGGAACAGGGCGTAATGGTAGAAGAATCTAATTTAAAAAACACTACTGTAGGGAATGGCGGCGCACCAGATCGCGATGGTAATGTTACTTTAGATGCCTGCATCATGGCCCCTAATGGAAACGCGGGATCTGTAGTTTATCTTAAAAACATAGAACATCCGGTTGCTGTTGCCCGAAAAGTAATGGAAGACACTCCTCACGTAATGCTTGCCGGTGAAGGGGCATTACAGTTTGCTTTACAAAACGGATTTAAAAAGCAAAATCTGCTCACCGAAGAATCCGAAAAAGCCTGGAAAGAATGGCTTAAAGAAAAAAAATACAAGCCAATTATCAATATCGAAAATCATGACACTATTGGCATGCTATGTATCGATAAGGATGGTGACATCGCAGGCGCCTGCACAACATCTGGACTTGCCTATAAAATGAATGGCCGTGTTGGCGATTCTCCTATTATAGGCTCTGGATTATATGTAGATAATGAAGTTGGAGCAGCAGCAGCCACAGGAATGGGCGAAGCCATTATGAAAAGTGTGGGTAGTTTTTTAGTGGTAGAACTTATGCGAAACGGCAGGTCTCCGCAGGAAGCCTGTAAAGAAGCTATAGAACGAATTGTAAAAAGGAATGACAACTATAATGACTTCCAGGCTTGTTTTATCGCGATTAACAAAGATGGGGAAGTTGGCGGATACAGTATTCACGACGGATTCTCTTATGCCAAATACCAGGACAGCAAAAACGAAAATGTAAAATGTAAAAGCTACCTGTAATCTACAGGTTCAATAATTTATGAGCACAGAAAACAATACGAATAAATCTTACCGCACCGCATTTCTATTTTTAACGATTCTGTTTTTTTTATGGGGGTTTATTACGGTACTTGTAGATTCATTAATCCCAAGATTAAAAGAAGTATTCACACTTAGTTATTTTCAGGCAGGGATGGTACAGTTTGCTTTTTTTGGAGCATTCTTCTTACTATCGATCCCGGCAGGATATATTCTATCTAAAATTGGCTATAAAAAAGGTATTATTTTAGGATTAAGCACCATGGCAGCAGGCTGTTTACTATTTTGGCCCGCAGCATCCTTTAGGGTATTCTGGGTGTTTATGCTTGGATATTTTGTATTAGCGGGAGGAATTACCATTCTTCAGGTTGCCGCCAATCCTTATGTTACCATTTTAGGACCAGAACGATCGGCATCAAGTAGGCTTAACCTTTCACAGGCGTTCAACTCGTTAGGTACAGCCATTGCTCCGGCAATTGGTGCTTTATTTATCCTTAGAGATAAAGTAATGAGCACCGAAGAAATTGAAGCTTTATCCGCAGCTCAACAAAAAGCCTATTACATTGCTGAAGCCGGAGCGGTACAAAAACCGTTTTTAGGCATTGCTATTTTTATTGCTGTTATCGCACTGGTTTTTGCATTTGTAAACCTACCTAAAGTTGGCAATACCGCAGCATCTAACGACTACGGAAGGGTTCTTAAAAATAAAAACCTAATGCTGGGAGCAGTGGGATTGTTCTTTTATGTTGGGGCTGAAGTTGCCTTAGGAAGTTATATGGTAAACTACTTCTTAACCTTAGAACTTTCAGAAATTATAAAATCAACTCCATATTTACGTAATATCGCCCAGTGGATCTTAGACACCGGTTTAGAAAACGCAAGTAATATGGCGGTAGTAGGAGTATTTGTAACTTTCTACTGGACGGGTGCTATGATTGGTAGATTTATAGGTTCTTATTTAACTAAGATCTTCAACCCTGCGGTTGTTTTATGCGCTTTTGCGGCATTTGCCATTATTATGGTAAATATTTCTAACCTTTCTATTGGGGTAATCGCGATGTGGACGATCATTGCCGTTGGTTTATTCAACTCCATTATGTTCCCTACGATTTTCAGTTTGGCTTTAGACGGTTTGGGTGACGATAAACCACAAGGATCTGGTGTTTTATGTACCATGATCGTTGGCGGGGCTGTTTTACCTCCTTCTTTTGGCTTCCTAACCGATAGATTTGGCTTTAGTGTTGCCTTTGTTTTAGTAATGGTTGCCTATGCCTATATTTTCTTCTACGGATTTATAAACCGAAAAAGACAGGTAGAAATTTAAACTGAATAAGATCAATATTCTATATAAAAACCGTTCATTTTTATGGACGGTTTTCTTTTTGTATAACATTATCTTCGTAGTTTTGGGAAGATACATATAAATTTTACACAAAATATGGCCGCTCAAAAAAGACTGTTTTTAGTAGATGCTTATGCGTTAATATTCCGTGGATACTATGCTTTCATCAAAAACCCAAGAATAAACTCTAAAGGTTTTGATACTTCGGCAATCATGGGTTTTATGAATTCGCTGTTCGATGTGATCCGCAGGGAGAAACCAGATCATTTAGCGGTTTGTTTTGATAAAGAAGGTAGCGAGGTAAGAACCGAACTATTTTCAGATTACAAAGCCAATAGGGATGCTACGCCAGAGCCTATCATGCAGGGCATTCCATATATTCAAAATATTTTGAAAGCCATGCATATTCCGGTGGTAGAACTACCGGGTTGCGAGGCCGATGATATTATCGGGACATTGGCAAAGCAGGCTGAAAAAGAAAATTACCAGGTATATATGGTAACCCCAGATAAGGATTTTGCACAGTTAGTTTCTGAAAATATCTTTATGTACCGGCCGGCCAGAATGGGCAACGGAATTGAAATTTGGGGAATTCCCGAGGTGCAGAAAAAATTTGAAGTGCAGCGACCAGAACAGGTAATCGACTTTTTAGGAATGATGGGCGATGCGGTAGATAACATTCCTGGCTTACCAGGTGTTGGAGAAAAAACCGCTAAAAAATTCCTGAAGCAGTTTGGCTCGATGGAAGAGCTTTTAGCGAATACCGATAAGCTAAAAGGGAAAATGAGAGAGAAAGTTGAAGCCAATGCCGAACAGGGAATACTTTCTAAAAAACTAGCGAGGATAATTATCGATTGTGATGTGAAATTTCATGCGGAAGATTATGAACTTTCGATGCCAGATTCTGAAAAAGTACAGGAACTTTTTGACGAACTTGAATTTAGACGTTTAAAAGATCAATTTATAAAACTATTTAGCGGCGAAGAAGACGGCACCCAAACACAGGTAACCAATTCCCCTTCTGCCAAGAAAAATGCACAAACTGCCGGTGCAGGTCAGTTTTCGTTGTTTGGCGGCGATACTTCAGAAAAAATTGAAAGCACCAATAGTCGAAAAACACTAAAGGATACGTCACACGTTTATCAAAAAGTAGACACCGGTTTGGGCTTACGCTTGTTCATTCAGAAATTAATGAAACAAAAATCGGTTTGCTTTGATACTGAAACCTCCAGTTTGAATCCGCTTGAAGCGCAATTAGTAGGGATCGCATTCTCCTGGGAAGGCGGAAAAGGCTATTACCTACCGTTTGAAGAGGATAAAGAAAAAGCACAGCAACTTATCGAGTTGCTAAGGCCATTTTTTGAATCTCCCGAAATTGAAAAAATAGGTCAGAATTTAAAATATGACATTAAGGTTTTAGATAAATACGGAATTAAAGTGGAAGGGCCTACCTTCGATACCATGATCGCGCATTATCTAATTAATCCCGATATGCGACATAATATGGATATTTTAGCGGAAACATACCTTAATTATACTCCGCAACCTATTTCAGAATTAATCGGCAAAAAAGGCAAAAATCAGAAAAGTATGCGAGATGTTCCTTTAGCCGAACAAACCGAATATGCTGCGGAAGATGCCGATATTACTTTTCAGCTTAAAGAATTTTTCGAGAAAGAGTTGGACGAGGCTAAAACACGCAAGCTTTTTAATGAAATTGAAATGCCATTGGTTGAAGTCTTAGCCGATATGGAGATCGAAGGCATTAATCTGGACCTTGATTTCCTAAAAAAACTTTCTGAAGCTTTAGATCGTGATATTAAAGAATTAGAAGCTAAAATTTATGAAACAGCCGGTGAGGAATTTAAAATTAGCTCGCCCAAACAACTGGGAATTATTCTTTTTGAAAAGCTGGCTTTAGTTAAAAAACCCAAAAAGACCAAAACCGGCCAGTATTCTACCAGTGAAGATGTACTTTCTTATCTGGCGCCAGAACATGAAATTGTTCAGCATGTTTTAGATTACCGCGGACTCGTGAAGCTTCAAAATACGTATGTAGATGCCTTACCGGGGCAGGTAGAAGAATCCAGCGGTCGCGTTCATACCGATTATGTACAAACCATTGCAGCGACAGGGAGGTTGAGCTCCAACAATCCAAACCTGCAAAACATCCCGATACGTACCGAACGTGGAAGACAGGTAAGAAAAGCTTTTATTCCAAGAAATGAGGACTATGTATTGCTCGCTGCCGATTATTCGCAAATCGAATTGCGTATTATCGCTGCCCTAAGTGAAGAAGAAACCATGATTAAAGCTTTTAAAGATGGGAAAGATATTCACGCCTCTACCGCTTCTCAGGTTTTCAATGTCCCATTAGAAGAAGTAACGCGCGAGCAACGTAGTAACGCAAAAACGGTAAACTTCGGAATCATCTATGGAGTATCCGCTTTCGGTTTAAGCAATCAAACAAGTTTAAGCAGATCTGAATCTAAAGAATTGATCGACACTTATTACAAAACTTATCCAAAACTCAGTAATTATATCGCAGATCAGGTAGCGTATGCCAGAGAACATGGCTATGTCTCCACTATTTTAGGCCGAAGAAGATATTTAAAAGATATAAATTCCCAAAATGCGGTGGTTAGAGGTGCTGCTGAACGTAACGCGGTAAACGCACCCATACAGGGAAGTGCCGCAGATATTATTAAGATCGCCATGATCAATATTCATAAAAAACTGGAAGAAGAAAAGCTACAGACCAAAATGCTGCTTCAGGTTCATGATGAATTGGTGTTTGATGTTTATAAACCAGAATTGGAAAAGGTAAAAAAACTCATTAAATCTGAAATGGAAAATGCATATCAGCTAAAAGTGCCTTTAGACGTAGATTTAGGCGTTGGGCAGGATTGGTTAGAAGCACATTAATAAGAAGGAAGCCTCGTTTGCTTTACCCTACATTGCATACGAGGCTCCCAGACTAACACTAAAAATTATACTTTCTAAAAATGGTATGTAATTCATTTTCAAAGCACAAATATAACAACGAAAATCAACATTAAGAATTATTTAACATCAATTAATACCTTTCACCTGCAATTCCTCGCATTTAGTCGGCAACTATAGTTTTAGGAGATCAGAAAAGCTTTTAAAGGGCAGTCCAACAGACATTCCTCGAAAAATTGTTTTTCAGTTTGAATCATCTTATCCTAATCCATTGGACAAAATTGAATTATTTAATATCAATTACCCTATAAAATAAAAGGTAGCCCAATTTAAAGCCGCCTTAAATATGATAAGATTGGTGCTATTCATCATATTCAAAACTTATATATTTGACTATCAAAATCTTTACATCTAATTTTTAATAAAAATGCTATTTGCTATATAAATTTATAATTGTACATTTGCACCCCTGAATTTCCCTTGCTACGACTTTGGGATCAGGAATGGAATGTTTAATTATTAAGTAAATTTATTTAGTGTGGACACATTAAGCTACAAAACAGTATCAGCCAACAAGGCGACAGTAACCAAAGAATGGGTACTTGTAGATGCTGAAGGACAGACTTTAGGCCGCCTATCTTCTAAGGTTGCAAAAATCCTTAGAGGTAAGTACAAGCCAGACTTCACCCCACACGTTGATTGTGGAGACAACGTAATTGTTATCAACGCAGAGAAAATCAACTTAACTGGAAAGAAATGGGATGCTAAAGAATACATCCGTCACACAGGCTATCCAGGTGGACAAAGAAGTTTAACTGCTTCAGAATTATTTACAAAAGCGCCAGAGCGTCTTGTTGAAAAAGCAGTAAAAGGAATGCTTCCTAAAAACAAATTAGGATCAGCTCTTTTCCGTAATTTAAAGGTTTATGCAGGATCAGAACACGATCAGGAAGCTCAAAAACCTAAAACTATTAACTTAAACGATCTTAAGTAATGGAAGTTATTCACAAAATTGGCCGTAGAAAAACGGCTGTTGCACGTGTATATGTTTCTGAAGGAAAAGGAAACATCACTGTAAACAAAAAAGATCTTAACGATTACTTTACCACAAGCACATTACAGTATAAAGTAAACCAGCCTTTCAATCTTACCGAAACTGCGGGGACTTTTGATGTAAAAATCAACGTGTACGGTGGAGGAATCACAGGACAGGCAGAAGCTATCCGTCTTGCTTTATCTAGAGCGATGGTAGAGCTTAACGAAGAGAACAAATCGACTCTTAAGCCAGAAGGATTACTTACAAGAGACCCAAGAATGGTGGAACGTAAGAAATTTGGTCAGAAGAAAGCTCGTAAGAAATTCCAGTTCTCTAAACGTTAATATGTATTGGGTATTTACCCGATTAAGTTCATTTAAATTAAAAATTTTGTTGTTATCTCGGTCATGGTTATCGAGAGTTAGTTTAGCATCTAAACGATTAGGGCCATACTTAACAGTAGCCACCTAATTGTTGCTATCTCAACAGAAAGTAAACTATTACAAAAATGGCAAATAAAGTAGAAGTTAAAGAATTACTTGATGCAGGTGTACACTTTGGACACCTAACAAGAAGATGGAATCCAAACATGGCTCCTTACATTTATATGGAGCGTAATGGTATTCACATCATCAACCTATATAAAAGTGCTGCTAAAATGCAAGAGGCTGGTGAAGCCCTTAAAAAAATAGCAGCCAGCGGCAGAAAAATACTTTTCGTTGCTACCAAAAAACAAGCAAAAGAAATCGTAGCTGAGCAAGCTGAAAAAGCAAACATGCCTTACATCACAGAAAGATGGCCAGGTGGTATGCTTACCAACTTTGTTACTATCCGTAAAGCTGTTAAGAAAATGGCTTCTATCGATAGAATGAAAAAAGACGGTACTTTTAATACTCTTTCTAAAAAAGAACGTCTTCAGGTAGATCGTTTAAGAGCTAAGTTAGATAAAAACTTAGGATCTATTGCAGATATGACCAGACTTCCAGGAGCATTATTTGTAGTAGATATTACTCGTGAACATATTGCAATAAAAGAAGCTCAAAAATTAAACATTCCAATTTTTGCTATGGTAGACACGAATTCAGATCCTCGTGAAGTGGATTATGTAATTCCTGCCAACGATGATGCTTCAAAATCCATCGACAAAGTAGTATCTTATGTATCAGAATCTATCGTAGAAGGTTTATCTGATAGAAAATCTAACAAAGATTCTAAAAAAGAGGATAAAGAAAGTAAAAGCGAGAAAGCTCCAAAAATGCCAAAAGCAGAAGGAGAAGTTCCATCTAAAGACGCATCAGACAAAAAAGCCATGAAAGAGGCTAAGAAAGATGTTAAATTAGAGTCTAAACAGGAAACTTTAGAGAAAGCGACCTCTTCTAACGAAGAAGAATAAAATATAACATTTTGGTAAACTCTATGAGTCGTTTAGTTTATTTCTTTACAAAATAACTAAACGACTCATACTATCAAGAACCTCAAGGGAAACCAGCGAGGTTGAGTCTGAAAACTTTTTATACAATTTCGAGGCAAGCCTCGGGGAATTAAACCCTCCATGAGGGATTAAAAACTAAAACAACTATGGCAAAGATAACCGCCGCTGAAGTAAATAAATTGAGAAAAGCTACGGGAGCAGGAATGATGGACTGTAAAAAAGCTCTTGTAGAAGTTGATGGTGATTTTGATAAAGCAATCGAAGTTCTTCGTAAAAAAGGACAGAAAGTAGCTGCTAAAAGAGCAGACAGAGAATCTTCTGAAGGAGCTGCTATTGCTAAAGTAAATGCAGATGCTACTAAAGGTGCTGTTATTTCTTTAAACTGTGAAACAGATTTCGTAGCTAAAAACGATGATTTCGTAAAACTAGCTAATGATTTTGCAGAGTTAGCCCTTAACTTTTCTACTAAAGAAGAGCTTTTAGCTGCAGATTACAACGGGATTTCAGTTCAGGATAAATTAACTGAACAAACCGGAGTTATAGGTGAAAAAATCGAGATCGGATCTTTTAAAATTTTAGAAGCTCCTTTCGTAGGATCTTACATTCACGCTGGTAACAAAATTGCTGTTTTAACCGGTCTTTCTAAAAACGTAGAAGGTGCTGAAGAAGCTGCAAAAGACGTTTCTATGCAAGCTGCTGCCATGAACCCGGTTGCCCTTAACGAAGAAGGTGTAGATCAAACGACTATCGAGAAAGAAATCGAGATCGCAAAAGACCAGTTAAGAGCTGAAGGGAAGCCAGAAGACATGTTAGACAATATAGCTAAAGGTAAAATTAAGCGTTTCTTTAAAGACAATACTTTAGTAAACCAGGCATTCATTAAAGACAACAAATTATCTGTTGCAGAATACGTAAAATCTGTAGATTCAGATCTTACTGTAGTTGCTTTTGAAAGAGTTGCTTTAGGAGAATAATTTCTTCGGAAAAAATATATCGACAAAAACCGCTTCAATTGAAGCGGTTTTTTTTATTTTACTTAATAACCGAGATTAAATACCTCGGCCCGTCCCAATGACTATAAAGATCGGGATACTTCGAAATAAAAAATAATTTTCTAATAAATCTCTCATGGACTTGCCCTGAGGTAGTTTAAATCTATGTCCCAAAAACCATTTAAATTCAAACAATTTGAAGTCCTTCAGGATCGATGTGCCATGAAAATAGGCACAGATGGTGTTCTTTTAGGCGCATGGGCCGATATTAGCGAAAATACCGATAGTATTTTAGACGTTGGTACCGGCACAGGAGTCATCGCTCTTATGATGGCACAGCGTTGTTCTGCACAACTTATAGATGCTCTGGAAATTGATGAAGCCGCCTACGAACAAGCCGTAGAAAATTTTGAACGTAGTGATTGGGGCGATCGCCTTTTTTGCTACCATGCCGAGTTTGGCGAGTTTGTAGAAGAAATGCAGGACGAAGAAAAATATGATCTTATCATTTCTAATCCGCCATTCTATAATTCAGACTTCAAAAGTGCTTCAGAAGAAAGGGATATGGCCCGTTTTCAGGATGCTTTACCATTTGAATTATTATTGGAAGGATCAACTTATTTACTTTCCGAAGAAGGGAAACTAGCCGTTATTATCCCTAAGGATCAAGAACAGGTTTTTCTAAAAATTGCCGGTAACTTTAATCTTTTCCCTGAAAAAATCACTTACGTAAAAGGAACCCCTACTTCTGCAATCAAAAGATGTCTTGTTTTATTGGGAGCAAAGCCCATTGAAGTCGTAAAGGATGAATTAATAATTGAGCACGAAAGACATCAATATACTAACGAATATCAAAAATTAGTTGCTCCCTTCTATCTGAAAATGTAATTTCTATTGATTCCTATTAAAAACTTGGTTACATTTAATGAAACTACACATTGCAAATGAAACCAGATCTTTTTACAGCACCAGATTATTACAATCTTGACGATTTACTGAACGACGAACATAAAATGGTACGCGACGCGACGCGCGCCTGGGTTAAAAAAGAGCTAAGCCCGGTTATAGAAGATGCCGCTCAGAAAGCAGAATTCCCAAAAGGTTTACTAAAAGGCTTAGCTGAAATTGGCGCTTTTGGGCCATACATTCCTGAAAGTTATGGCGGTGCCGGCTTAGACCAGATTTCCTACGGGATCATTATGCAGGAAATCGAAAGAGGAGACAGCGGAATACGCTCTACCGCCTCGGTACAGTCGTCTTTGGTAATGTATCCTATCTACGCATACGGATGTGAAGAACAAAAGCAAAAATACCTTCCAAAATTGGCTTCTGGTGAATTAATAGGATGTTTTGGTTTAACCGAACCAGATTTTGGCTCGAATCCTGGCGGAATGCTTACCAATTTTAAAGATAAAGGGGATCATTATGTACTAAACGGAGCGAAATTATGGATCTCTAATGCTCCTTTTGCAGATATCGCAGTAGTATGGGCAAAAAACGAAGAAGGCCGCATACACGGGCTTATAGTGGAACGTGGCATGGAAGGATTCTCTACGCCCGAAACTCATAATAAATGGTCCCTTCGCGCCAGTGCCACCGGTGAACTTATTTTTAATGATGTTAAAATACCAAAAGAAAATCTTTTACCCGAAAAAAACGGATTGGGCGCACCACTTGGCTGCCTTGATTCTGCAAGATATGGAATTGCATGGGGCGCTATTGGAGCAGCAATGGACTGTTACGACACCGCATTGCGTTATGCTAAAGAACGAATTCAGTTTGGAAAACCTATTGCGGTAAAGCAACTTCAGCAGAAAAAATTAGCTGAAATGATTACTGAAATTACCAAAGCCCAGTTATTAGCCTGGCGCTTGGGGACTCTTAGGAATGAAGGAAAAGCAACTTCAGCACAAATATCCATGGCTAAAAGAAACAATGTTGAAATGGCCTTAAAAATTGCCAGAGAAGCTCGCCAGATTTTAGGAGCGATGGGAATAACGGGAGAATACAGCATCATGCGCCACATGATGAACCTTGAAAGTGTTATTACTTATGAAGGCACCCATGATATTCATCTGCTAATCACGGGAATGGATATTACAGGACATCCCGCTTTTTAAAAATTAGATTCCAAATTCGATAAAATCGAGTTACAAAAGATCAAAACAAGGGCAGCGCTTACATCGTTTGCCTTTTTTATATTTCTCGCAGCATTTGGTTTTTAATTTCACTTCCTTTTTGGGCATCACCCCCTCTACCCTGAGGAAATCTTTAGATTTTTCAGAATAAAAAATAATGATATGAAAATGAGTTAATCCAATCATAATATCTTTCAATTTAACCAGAATTACCGAAATTTGCTACTAACAATTTGCAAAAAGACTGTTACAATTTTAAAATCCCCATGCCAGCGAGTATTTTTGCGGCAAATTTAAGTGAAGCTATGATTAAAGACATCAATAAAGTTTTAAAACCACAGGTAGAAACTTTACTAAACCACACGCTATATTCAAAAGTAACCACTCCAAAGGAATTGCAAATATTTATGGAGCACCACATTTTTGCAGTTTGGGATTTTATGTCGTTACTAAAAGCTTTACAGCAAAATCTTACCAAAACTACCAATCCCTGGTTCCCGGTTGGGAATCCTGAAACCAGATATTTAATCAATGAAATTGTACTGGCCGAGGAAACCGATGTTAATTTCTACGGGAAACACCAAAGTCATTATGAGATGTACATTGATGCTATGGAAAAAGCAGGCGCAAATACCATCAAAATCACTACATTTTTAAATCAGGTAATTCATGGTACCGATATATACTTAATTATTGCTGCCAGTGATTTACCCTGGAGCATCAAACAGTTTTTAAAATTTACTTTTGAAACCATTTCTGAAGGTAAACCGCACAAAATAGCCTCTGCATTTACCTTTGGCAGGGAAGGATTAATCCCTGGGATGTTTACTTCTATTATCGGGAATATCCAAAAGAATTTCCCTGAAAAAGACTTACAATTATTCAAATATTACTTTGACCGCCATATAGAATTGGATGATGATGAACACGGACCAATGGCCTTTGAAATGATTACCCATCTTTGCGGAAAAGACATTGCGAAATGGCAGGAAGTTGAAGCCATTGCTAAACAAGCTTTAAATACCCGAATTGAATTATGGGATGGAATAGAACAAGAAATTGATCTACTCGCCATAAAAAACGAAAAAGCCAACTCTTAAAGAATTGGCTTTTTAAATATCATTTATTGTTAAGTGGACTCTGGCGCTAATTTCACTTCCAATCCATCCAAATCTTCGGTAATTGGGATCTGGCAACTTAAACGGCTGTTATCCTCAACAAAAAATGCCTGATCTAGCATATCTTCTTCCTCAAAACTCTGCTCTGGCAACATGTGCTCCAAATTAAGCACATAACACTGGCAGGACGCACACATCGCCATCCCACCACAGATACCAATCGTACCTTCAGGAGCAAGTTCGTACGAACGAATGACTTCCATTAAATTCATATTCATATCTGTAGGTGCATCTACAGTATGCGCTTCACCTTCTCTGTCTATGATGGTAATTTTTATATCAGACATGTCTTTATATTTTGAAGCTCTAGGCTTCCACTACTAATTTATACTTTTAACTACTTCTTTTTTCGCTTCTTTTCTACTTCCGTCAAAACCATCAACACCACTCACGGTAGTATATTTCATCACATATTTCTTATCTGGAAATATACGTTGATAAGCACTCTGGCACATAATCGCTGCTTCGTGGAAGCCACAAAGGATCAGCTTTAATTTACCTGGATAAGTATTTACATCGCCCACTGCATACACACCGGGAATATTAGTTTGATAATCGTAAGAATTATTGACCTTTATGGCGTTCTTTTCAATTTCCAGTCCCCAATCACCTATTGGCCCTAGTTTTGGCGATAAACCAAATAACGGAATAAAATAATCGGTTTCTTTAACCTCTTCACCAAGTGCCGTATCTTTATGTCTTATTACTACCGCTTCAAGATCATCTTCTCCTTTTAGATCAACAACCTCGGCATTTGTAATTAGTTTTATTTTACCGATTTTGGATAATTCTTCTACCTTTTCTACGGAATCTAAAGCCCCTCTAAACTCCTGTCTTCTGTGCACTAAAGAAACCTCTGAAGCTACATCGGCAAGAAAAATCGCCCAATCTAAAGCAGAATCACCTCCGCCCGCAACAACTACTTTTTTATCGCGATAGGTTTCTGGCTCTTTAATCATATAAGCCACCCCTTTGTCCTCAAAACCAACAATATTTGGTATAGGAGGTTTTCTTGGCTCAAAACTTCCCAAACCTCCGGCAATCACCACTACCGGCGCATGATGCTTAGTCCCCTTGTTTGTGGTTACTATAAAACTACCGTCTTCTTGTTTATCGATGGTTTCAGCACGCTCTCCCAATGTAAAACCTGGCTCAAAAGCCCTTATTTGCTCCATTAAATTACTTACAAGGTCTCCTGCAAGTACTTCTGGAAAACCAGGAATATCATATATGGGTTTCTTAGGATATATTTCTGAACATTGACCACCTGGTTGTGGCAAAGCATCGATAAGATGACATTTCAATTTTAATAATCCTGCCTCGAAAACAGTAAAAAGTCCTGTTGGTCCTGCACCAACAATTATCATATCTGTTTCAATCATGCTATTTGGGTTAATTTGAAAGTTTATTCGATAATCGCGATTATATGCTCCGATCCGTCCTGATCCAGATGGTTATCGGGATCAGGAGACCTTGAAATAAAACCATTATCTAATAAATGCCTCATGACATGGCCCTGAGGTTATTTATTTTTGTATATTAATTACTTCTTCTATCTGTGGTGCGTACTTTTTAATGGTCATTTCTACTCCAGACTTTAAAGTCATTTGATTTACAGAGCAACCTACGCAAGCACCTTCTAACTGTACTTTCACTAAACGATCGTCTTCAATCGCAACCAAAGAGATATCACCCCCATCACTTTCTAAAAAAGGGCGAATTTCGGCTAATGCCTTTTCTACATTAATTTTTACTTCTTCGCTTGTCATTTACTTAGTTTTAACCGCACTACATCCAGCCATCGTGGTGATCTTAATCGCCTCGGTGGGAGGTAAGCTTTTGTTTCTGTTTACCGTTTCCTGAACCATATTCCTGGTAAGCTCTTTGAAAGATTCCTCTAAAGGAGTATTTTCCTGAAGTGCGGCAGGACGACCAATATCGCCTGATTCCCTAAGGCTTTGCACCAATGGAATTTCTCCTAAAAATGGCACCTGTAAATCTTCAGAAAGGTTTTTAGCTCCCTGCTCACCAAAAATATAATATTTATTATCCGGCAACTCCTGTGGGGTAAAGTACGCCATATTTTCAACAATACCCAGCACGGGTACGTTTATGCTTTCCTGCTGAAACATCGCAACTCCTTTTTTAGCATCTGCTAATGCCACATTTTGTGGTGTACTCACTACAACTGCTCCTGTAATGGGCAAGGATTGCATGATGGAAAGATGAATATCTCCTGTTCCCGGAGGTAAATCGACCAAAAGAAAATCTAATTCTCCCCAGGCCGCATCAAAAATCATTTGATTTAGTGCTTTTGCAGCCATTGGACCTCTCCAGATCACCGCCTGGTTTGGTTTGGTGAAAAATCCAATAGAAAGGATTTTAACTCCGTAATTTTCTACCGGCTTCATTTTAGATTTCCCCTCAACATTTACAGATAATGGACGCTCTGCAGCCACATCAAACATAATAGGTACAGATGGGCCGTAAATATCTGCATCTAAAACACCTACTTTAAAGCCCATTTTCGATAAAGTAACCGCTAAATTCGCAGTAACGGTAGATTTTCCTACACCACCTTTTCCTGATGCTACGGCCACTACGTTTTTAATCCCGGGAATAGCTTTTCCTTTAATTTCAGGAGCTTTTTTCTCCGCCGCAGGCGCTTCAACCTTAATATTTACTTTTACTTTCGCTTTTTCATAGACTTTTTCGTGAATAGCTTTCATCACATCTACTTCAGCTCTCTTTTTTATATGGAGCGCAGGCGAACTTAATACTAAATCTACAACGACCTCGTCTCCAAAGGTCATAACGTTTTGAACAGCACCGCCTTCTACCATGTTTTTACCTTCTCCGGCAACACTAATAGATTCTAATGCTCTGATTATTTCTTTTCTATCTAATTTCATAAAAATTTTTAGTCAGAATATCTTCTAATTAGATCGATTCTAAATGCAAATATACTTTGAAATGCTAAGAACACGAAGCATTTATAAAGAATTGATCTATTATCTAATAAATACAATTAATTCAGGTTTTCTGAATAGTAAACTATCGAAGGGCAAGCCCATAAAATAGCTGTTAGAAAATGTTTTTTATGCCCTAGTCATCTCACTATCGGGACGGCACAGGATATAAACTTTTAGTCTCGATTATCGGATAAACACTCCAGATTTAGTGTAACCACAACCCAAAACCTTACAGAAATAAATTTCTTAAGAATGTTCTCCCAACTCGCTCATGGGATCCCAAAAAACAGATTCAAAATCAACGATTTTCAACTCTAGTACTTTCACTCCTTCAGCTTCCAATAATTGTTGCATGGCATTAGACCCTCCAAAATGACTTTTACCGGTAAGCACACCATTTCGATTTACCACCCGATGGGCAGGAATATCCTCCCGGTTTGTAGAAGCATTCATAGCCCAGCCTACCATTCTCGCACTTTTTGCTGAACCAAGATATTTTGCAATAGCACCGTAAGAAGTTACACGGCCTTCAGGAATTTGTGCGGCTACTTTATATACTTCTTCAAAAAATCCAGATTTATCTACCACACTCATGAATTGTATATTCTAATTATGGTAATAACCACAAGAACCGCCATTAAACCCGCCATGAAGTAATTGGAATATTTAGCGAATTTCTCTGCTTTTTTTTCAATCTTAATAAAAGAAAGTACATACAGGTAAAGACTGGTAAAGCTACCTAGCGACGCTGCAACTGCAAAGGCTATAATTTTAAACCAGTTATAGCTAACGCCAACCCCTACGTTAAAAGCACCGGCAATAGCGCAAAAATAAGGGATGGGAAAAATATTTAACGCAGCTATAATCATGCCTTTATACAAACTGCTGTTTTGTTTTTTCTTGGAATGGGCCGGCATACCTTTTTTTCTTTTGGCCTGAACAAAAAAATACACTCCTAACATACTGAATATCACCAAGGCCGCTCTAAGCATGATCCTTCGTACAAATTCGTGTTCAAAAATATATTTAGCCAATAAAACCGCAATAAAAGCCTGAAGAAGAATAACTACAGAAGCTCCTATAGCCACCAGCATCCCATTTTTCTTACCACGCTCAATACAGGTTTTAGCGACAGTCATGTTCACCAAACCCGGCGGCAAAACTCCAAAAAGCGCCGCAAAATAAACAATGAGAAAAATTTTTGCTTCTTCCAAAAAAACCTTTTATTTTATTCTGAACTTAATATATGTAATTGGTTTTCCTTTTTCAAGATACTGCTTTTCATAGAAAGTTTGTATACTGGTTACCTCTTTTGGCGCTCCTTCATTTTTATAAACATGATGATTGGCATAAATAACTTCGTGCCCTTCGCCATGCAACAAACCTAAAGTATACCCGTGCATAAACTCGCTATCGGTTTTTAGGTTTACCAAGCCATCTGGCTTTAGTATTTTTTTATACTTCTGTAAAAAATCGGTGTTTGTTAAGCGATGCTTGGTTCTTTTATACTTAATCTGCGGATCTGGAAATGTGATCCAAATTTCGCTAACCTCATGTTCAGCAAAAGCATCATCGATAAGCTCGATTTGCGTTCTTAAAAACCCCACATTATCCAATCCTTCTTCTATAGCTGTTTTTGCACCGCGCCAAAAACGCGCTCCTTTAATATCGATCCCTATAAAATTCTTTTCGGGAAAAGCCTGTGCTAGCCCAAGACTATATTCACCCTTACCACAACCTAATTCTAAAACAATTGGTTTATCATTTTTAAAAAAATCGGCATTCCATTTTCCTTTATACTGAAAGTCAGCCTCCGTAAGCTCTTCCCTCGTTGGCTGAATGACATTTGAAAATGTTTCGTTCTCTTTAAAACGTTTTAATTTATTCTTACTTCCCACAGCTGAAATTTGATTTTCGGCAAATTTATAGAATTATATTTCAGTTTTTAGCAAAGTTAATACTACAAATGTATAATTTCAGTATTCAAAGACAAGCTTTTAGAAAATTCAAATTTAGATTTAAAAATTTCGTGATGTTTTTTTAATGCATAAAAACCGGCTGAAGTCTTTACGAATCTATATTTGTAAAATGCAAAAAAAGCGAATTTTAGTTGCGGCTTTAAATTGGGGCCTTGGTCATGCTACCAGATGCATTCCTATTATCAAAGCGCTGCTAAAAAATGATTACGAACCTGTTTTAGCTTCAGATGGTAATGCATTACGGCTTTTAAAAAAAGAGTTCCCACATATTATTTGCCTGGAATTACCTTCTTATAATATAAGATATACCGAAGATCCCAAAAAATTAAAATGGAAATTGCTTTTTGACAGCCCACGTATTCTAAAAGTAATTAAGGCTGAAAAAAAAGCAACCCAGGGAATTATACGGGATTATCAAATTTTAGGAATAATTTCAGATAATCGCTGGGGCGTAAGAAATAAGCGATTAAAATGTGTTTTTATAACACATCAGCTCAATGTCCTTTCAGGAAACACCACCTATTTTAGCAGTAAAATTCAGCAAAAATATATTGAAAAGTTTGATGAATGTTGGATTCCGGATCTACCAGGCAGTAAAAACCTAAGTGGCATCCTTGGACATTTAAAAACTAACAATCCAGCCCTAAAATATATTGGTCCTTTAAGCCGTATTGAAAGAAGATCCTGGCCAAAAATTTATGATTATTTAATTATCCTTTCTGGACCCGAACCTCAGCGAAGTTTTTTAGAAAAGCGTCTCCTTGATGCTTTTAAAGATACCGAACACAAGATTTTATTTATAAGGGGTGTTTTTTCTTCGGAAGAAATCAGCTTGAAAAACCCTAATATCAATATTAGGAATCATCTTTACGGTGCTTTTTTACAACAAGCCCTGAATAGTTGTAAATGCGTTATCGCACGATCGGGCTACACTACAATTATGGATCTTTGTAAAATTGAAGCAAAAGCTTTTTTTATACCAACTCCCGGACAATTTGAACAGGAATATCTGGCAGAACGTTTTGAAAAACTGGGTATAGCCCCATTTTGTCAGCAAGCTGACTTCTCTTTAGAGAAATTAGAAAAACTAGATGAATTTTCAGGCTTCAGTAGTTTCAGTTTCCAATACCCTTTTAGGGATCTCTTTACTCTTTTCGAGTGTGAATGAAAATTCGCTTCCTACCCCAAAAACACTTTCTACATAAATTTTTTCGCTATGAGCTTCGATAATATGTTTTACGATAGACAAGCCTAAACCAGAACCACCTTCTTTACGGGATCCACTTTTATCTACACGATAAAAACGTTCAAATAAACGTGGAATATTATCCTTCGCAATCCCTTCGCCATTATCGGTTACCCTAACGATGACTTTATTTTTAATTAAATTTTCGATACTAATCTCTGTTGTACCACCTTCTTTTCCGTATTTAATGGAATTGACTACCAAATTTGTAATGACCTGCTGAATTCTTTCCTGGTCGGCTCTCACCCAAATGGCTTCCTGATACTCCATATCGAACGTAAGGGTTATATTCTTTTTAGCCGCTTTCATCTCTAATAGATCGAAAGTATTTTGAATTAATTCAACAATATCAAAATCTTCAGTATAAAGATGTAAATCCCCTGTTTCTAACTTGGTGATCATATCCAGGTCTTTAACGATATAGATAAGTCGCTCTACTCCTTTACTGGCTCGTTGCAGATACTTTTTACGCACGGTTTTATCTTTCATCGCCCCATCTAACAAAGTTAAAATGTATCCCTGCACCGTAAACAATGGTGTTTTTAACTCGTGTGAAACATTCCCCATAAATTCTTTACGGTAATTCTCGCGCACTTTAAGGGTTTCTATTTCAAGCTTTTTATTTTCGGCAAACTTCTCCACCTCTCGGGTTAACGAAGCCATATCTGTAGTCACCTGATTAGGATTAAGTGTAGAAGAGTCTAATAAAGATACGTCGTCGTAAATTTTCTTAATCCTTTTATAGATAAAGTTCTCTACCCGATATTGCGTGGTAAAAAATGAAAAGGTGTAGCACACCAATGCGAATCCCAAAAGTGCCCACCAGTGAAAGTTTCCTGAAAAATAAGAAAAAGCAGTCCACAGACCGCTTAAAAATAAGGTTAGATATAAAGAGGTCTTTATTGCAAACGTGTAGGACTTCTTAAATTTTTTTGCCATTAAACTACAAACTTATAACCAACTCCTTTTACGGTTTTAAAGCTGTCGTCACCTATTTTTTCTCTTAATTTACGAATATGTACATCTATAGTACGCCCTCCAACAACAACTTCGTTCCCCCAAACTTTATCAAGGATATCCTCTCTTTTAAATACTTTTCCTGGTTTAGAGGCCAATAGTGAAAGTAATTCAAATTCTTTACGAGGTAAAATCATCTCCTCTTTATTCTTTACTACTTTATATTCATCTCTATTGATTACAATCTCCCCTACCTTTACAATATTGGATGTTGCTTCTTCGTCCCTAAACCTTCTAAGTAGTGCTTTCACCTTACTTATTAAAACTTTTGGTTTTATAGGCTTGGTGATATAATCGTCTGCACCGGCATCAAAACCTGCCATCTGCGAGTAATCTTCACCCCTAGCAGTTAAAAAGGTAATAATAGTATCATCTAATTCTGGTATTTTTCGCATTTGCTCACAGGCTTCTATACCATCCATGCCCGGCATCATAACGTCTAGAATAATTAAATGAGGTGATTTTTTCTTAGCTACCTTTACCGCATCAGCGCCATTATCGGCAGTAATTACCTGATACCCTTCTGCAGAAAGGTTATATCCAACGATCTCTAGGATATCTGGCTCGTCATCTACTAGAAGGATCCTGATGTCTTTTTTCTTCATTTTAGTATAGATTTTAACAAATACGCGGTAAATGTAATTATTAATTTGAACCTACAATTTACGCATTTATTTAGTAACCTTTACATAACACTAAAATGACAAAGCGTTAATTTGCGGTTAACACAAGCTTTACATAACGCCCTTTAATTTGCACACAAGAATCAAACAAAGGGATGAATAAATTTTTAGTACTCATTGCATTTTTACTTACTACTATAGTAAATGCACAAGAAACAACAGGTTCTATCGCAGGAAAGCTTACTGATCGCGAGATGAACGGCGAACCATTACCGTTTGCCAACGTAACAATTAAAGGAACTTCTAAAGGGACAACATCAGATTATGATGGTCTTTATGTACTGGATAAAATTGAGCCAGGCACCTATACCGTTGTCTTTAGTTTTGTGGGATACGAAACTTTAGAAATACCAAATGTAAAAGTTGTTGCCGATAAAGTTACCGAGATCAATACAGGTCTTGGCGCCAGTGCAGCTACTTTAGATGAAGTAGTGATTACTACAGTATCCAGAAGGGATAGTGAAGTAGCATTATTGTTGGAGCAAAAGGGCGCTATTGAAATTAAGGAAAGTATCGGCGCCCAGCAATTAGCTAAAATGGGGGTTTCAGACGTAGCGACTGCTACCACAAAAATCTCAGGTGTTACCAGTAGTGAGGCCTCAGGAGATGTTTTTGTAAGAGGTTTAGGTGATCGCTATTTATACACTACAATGAATGGGCTACCTGTACCATCAGATGATGTTGAGCGAAAAAATATTGATCTGGAATTATTTCCTACCAGAGTAATCCAAAATGTAAGTATTAGTAAGACCTATTCTTCAGAAACTTCTGCAGACCAATCCTCTGGTAATATCGATATTTCAACGCGTGAACTTGCTGGTAGAAACGAACTTAATTTAGGTATTAAAATAGGGATTAATACAAATGTAACTAAAAATGGTATCTATGATAATTTCAAGGTTTCTCCTAATCAAGATGATATCACATTAGGTTTCTATAAAAAAGATTTACCAAAAAAACAGGCGCTATATTCACAAAGCTGGAGTCCGCAAAAAGAAAGTGCTCCCATAGATAATCAATACAGCATTGTTGCAGGAACCAAGATTGGAGAAAAACTAGAGGTATTTTTCACAGGATCTCAATCTACTAAATACAGCCATAATCAAGGTGTTTTTAGACAATTTCAATCAAACTTCATTAATGATTCCATTACAGATGCCGAGATTTTCTCTAAATCTGTAAACACAACTGCCTTAGGAAACATTATTTACGAAATGAATGAAAATAACACTGTTAAATTCAATAGCTTATTAATCAACAAAGTTAAGGATGAAGTTTACGAAGGTGGTAGAAACGGAGAAGGTGTGATCTTTGAAGAAACAAATCCTAAAGATGGTTTGTTTCAATTTATAAGAGATCAAAATACAAAGCAAACAAGACTTTTGGTTAACCAACTTATAGGTGAACATAAAATTGGGGAAAAACACGCTATTGATTGGGCAGCTGGATTAAACATAGTAGATGCCGACGAACCCAACCGTATTCGTAATGAAGTTAACTTTGATCCTAATAGCTCTTTTGTTCAATTAGGAACTACAGGTGGTTTTCAACAAAGAAAAACGGCGCAAGCCATCAACGATGAGGAATTTAGCGGCCTTTTAAAAGATAAAATTTCTTTAATCACAGAAGAAGAAAGGAAATTAAGTATCACTGTAGGAGGAAACTATAGAAATAAAGACCGGGATTTTGCCTCTCAATTTGTAGGCGTTGAAGAAAAGTCTACTAATACTCTTAACCCAACATCAATAGATGATATTTCAAGTATATTTATACTAAGGAATTTCCAAAATGGAAATTTAACGATCAATGAATTACAAATAGATCGCTACAAGGCAAACCTAACTTCAGCCTCAGGATTTGCTTCTGCCAATTATGAAATAGGAAAATTCAATTTCAATATTGGAGCAAGATACCAAAATGATCAAATAGAGGTTACTTATGATGTTGGTAACATTCCTGGAAGAATAGGTTCTTCTCAAATTAATAACGATAACATTTATCCAACTTTTAATATAAAGTATGGTTTAAGTGATAAAACTAATCTAAGAATAGCAGGGAGCAAAACAATTACATTACCAGAATTTAAAGAAATTGCTCCTTTTGAATATGTTTCACCAACGGGTCAGGTAACACGTGGTAACCAAAACCTGGAAGCCTCTAAAAATTACAATCTAGACGTAAAATATGAGTTTTTCCCATCAAATGATGAATTAATCTCATTAACCGGATTTTACAAAAATATCAAAGACCCAATAAACAAAGTACAAACAAGAGGTTCATCAGGTGTTTTCTCTTACTTTAACTCTGGTAATGAAGCCAATATTTATGGTATTGAATTGGAAAGCAGGTTTAATCTTTTCGAAGCTACCGAAGAACTTCCCTATAACTTCAATTTTAATTTTAATGCAACCAGAATGTGGCATTCGCAAGATTTAAAAGATGTATATAATGATCAAGGGGGATTAGTCCAAACCTTTAAATATAAAGATTTAAAAGATTCTGGATTACAAGGTGCATCAGATTGGATATTAAATGGCTCTGTAAATTTCAGTACAGATTCAGAAAACCCTTTACTAGCTAATATTACCGCTAGTTATGCTTCAGATAAAATATATGCGCTAGGAACTCCTGCCAACCAACAAGAATACCAAACACAATATAACGAAGCAATTATAGAAAAAGGATTTGTAACCCTAGATGCGGTACTTAACCAAAGCATTGGAGAACACTGGAATTTTAGAATTATTGGTAAGAACTTATTAAATCCTGAAATACAAAGAACACAAAAAATAAAACCTAGTACTACAAGTATTGAGACTGAAGAAGTTGTTCGCTCTTACACAAGAGGAAGTATATTGAGTCTTGGCCTTAATTATAACTTTTAAATTATAACCTAACTAACAAACAATTAAATCTCAAATTATGAAAAGAAATTTTAGAAAATTTACTGCGATGCTTATGCTATCAGGCTTATTCCTGACGAGCTGTAGTAACGATGACGATATCATTGATGATCCTAATGGAGGAGGTGAAATTCCACAAATTGAGGACGAATTAAATGGATCGATCACTGAAAATATGACTTTAGAGTCTGATATTGATTACCAACTAACCGGTGTTTTGAGTATTGAAGCTGGTGCTACTTTAACCATCCCAGCAGGGACAAAAATTACCGCCGAGAAAGGACAGGAGGTTTTTATTGTTATTCAACAGGGAGCTAAAATTGATGTAAAAGGTACCAAAGATGCACCTGTTATTATGACATCAAAAAATAGTAATCCTGGTGATTGGGGTGGCCTTATTTTATTAGGAGAAGGAATTACCACCTCTGGCACCGATGTTACTGCAGAAGTAAGTGGTCTTATTTATGGAGGCACAAACAACGCAGATAATTCTGGCTCTATAGATTATCTTGTTATTGAAGGTGCTGGGGCGCAAATAAATACTAAATCTCAGTATAACGGACTTACTTTATACGCTGTTGGTTCAGAAACAAAATTGAGCAATATCGCTATTATAGATGGAGCTGATGATGGTGTAGAATTCTTTGGTGGTGCAGCTTCAATAACCAATCTTTATCTTGAAAATAACGAAGATGATGCCGTAGACTGGACTGAAGGTTGGAATGGTACCGTTACCAATACATACGTTCTTCATACCATTGAAGGTTTCTCTACTGCTGTTGAAGCGGACAAAACCAATAACAATCCTAAGCTTATAAATTTCACTGCAGTTTCTACTACAGGAGGTACAGCATTACAATTTAAATTAGAATCTGGTGCTACAATAACAGGATTATCGCTTATAGGATACGATACGTCTATAGACATGAAAGATAATGGCCCTCTAGCTAACATCATAATAGATGGAGAAACTGCAGATCCTGAAAAGAATTACAACGCCGTAGCTACCGTAGATGTAGATATGTTTGACTGGATTAACAATAAAGGTAGCGTAGCTTCAAATATTCTTCAGGGAACTATCGATAGTGACGTAACATTAGATGCCTCAGTTGAATATCAGTTAAGATCAAATTACATTGTAAAGGATGGTGCCACTTTAACCATTCCTGCAGGAACCAAAATTTTAGCTAGAAACGGAGGAACAGACGTTTATATCGCTATACTTAAAGGTGGCAAAATAGACATTCAGGGAACAGAAGAAAAACCGGTAGTTATGTCTTCTGAAAACGAAAATCCTGGCGACTGGGGTGGATTAACTATTTGCGGAAAAGCTACTACAACATCTGGAACAGATGTAACTGCTGAAGTTGGTGGTTTCATTTATGGAGGAACTAACGATGAAGATGATTCAGGAAGTATAAAAAATCTTGTAATCTTAGGTACAGGAGCTCAAATTAACGCAGATTCGCAATATAACGGTGTATCTTTTTACGCTGTAGGATCTAAAACTGTAGTTGAAAACCTTGCCGTTATTAATGGAGCAGACGACGGAGTTGAATTTTTTGGAGGAAGTGTATCGGTAACCAACCTTTATCTTGAAAACAACGAAGATGATGCCGTAGACTGGACAGAAGGCTGGAATGGTAAAGTTACTAATACTTATGTTAAACACACCATTGAAGGATTCTCTACAGCTGTTGAAGCGGACGGAACAAATAAAAATCCTCAATTAGAAAACTTTACTGCGATATCGACAACCGGCGGAACAGCTCTTCAGTTTAAAAAAGAATCTGGCGCCATAATGAACAATGTTTATTTGGAAGGTTATGAAACCAATGTAGATATGAAAGATAACGGCCCATTATCAAATATTAAAATTGATGGTGTAAATGCAGAATTAAATGCTGAATACAAAGCGGGTACACAAGTAGAAATTTCTACTTGGTCCTGGATCGATTCCAGACTATAAGATTTAAATTCTCACAACCCATACTAGGCTGTCAATTAATTTTGGCAGCCTTTTTTAGTTTACATACTCTTAATGTTCTAAAAAAACATACATGACATTGCTTTAATTTATTTTAGATCTAACCTTTAATATTAACCTTATGAAAAAAATTACTCTACTATTATTCGGCTTCTACTAATGTCTCTTGTTTTCTCAGCAACCCGACATAAAAAATCTTAAAATTATTGCCGATGATTCTGAAATTTATTAAGGCGACACATACAATCCCAATGGTAGCAATCATGAAAGAATTGATTTTCAATTTGATATAAAAGGAACTTATCAAAAACTAGAACTAAATCTTTATGCCAACACAGATTTTGAACAAGATAGAATTGCATACGTAAGATGTAATTGTGATTGCGACAAGCCTCTAAATTTTTCTGACTATCACACTTTTAAAACTTGGGTAACAAACTATGCTGATAGAATTTTTACAATACCAGGAACAAAGTTTATCCTTGTCGCAAAACATACAAGAGACGGACTTTCGAAAACAATATACTTCCAAAACTCTACAACTACACCGCCACAAACTACACCACCAAGTGGCAATACACAGCCAGATCTTAAATTCAATACGAATGGATCACGAGTAACAAGTGACGCTTCTTCTTCTAGCTTAACTGTAACACACCGATTAAACTATTCCAGCAGCATGCTATCATTTAATTTTATCGTAGATAATATAGGAGATGCTAGCTCTAGTTCAACGAAAATTGAATTTTATAGATCGAGCAATGCTACATTTAATGCGTCAGATGATGCTAAGTTAAGTCCAGAAAAATCAATTCCGTCGATTTGCGCGGGTAGCAGTAACGGCTATTACAGCAAAACTTTATTCGCCTCGGATTTTGAATATGGCTTATCTGGGTATTGGTACATTATTGCGAGAATAAAAGCAGAAGACAAAAATACTAGCAATAATACCGTAGCAGTAAAAGTATATTTTAACCCTTCAAGAAGTTCTTTTTCGACAGCGACAGCGAAAACCACTGCTCCTCAAAAAAACATGAAAGTATACACCTTTTCAGGTGTCCAGGTAATTGATAAAACTGTTAGTTCAGAACAAGAGGAATGGGAAACGGTAAAAAGTTTACAACCCGGTTTATACATTGTAAAATCTGGAGATAAAACCTATAAGGTTAAAAACTAAACGTTTTAAATAGCTATAATCTTAAAAGGCTGCCAATCGCAGCCTTTTTCTATTCCTAATCTGTTAAAAATAACCTAAATACATTTTATCGAATTAAGCAAATTTTAGGTATGATTTTTGATTTTTTATTGTAAGTTTGCAATAACCGACTAAGAAAGCATGAAACAAAATTATCTCTACAGTCTTATATTGGGATTATTTCTACTGATAGCTGCTCCTGCAACTGCTCAGCAGAATGATTCACGTATAGCTAAAAAAACCACTGCAGAGACCATCGAAGGCCTTAGTCTTTATCCTAATCCGGTATCCGGAGATAAAATTTATATCACCAGCACCAAAAATCTTGAAAAAGAGATTGAAATCTACAACGTGTTGGGAAAAGCCATAAAAAAAACGAAACTTCGTGGTAAAGAATTAGACATTTCTTCACTTGTTGCTGGCATCTATATTGTAAAAATCAAAGAGCAAAACGAGATTGCTACTCGTAAGCTCGTTGTTAAATGAAGAGGAGAGGCTTCGGCCCACGTCGTTCATCCCAGTGATAATATTCGCTATTATTCCCATTAATTATTTCTGAAAATTATATTCTTTCTAACTTTGTGTAAACTACCTTTGGGAAAGCCCATCTGGCATTTGTAGGAAAATAATTTTTATTTCGAGGTAAGTCTCGAAGCATATAATCTCGATTATCAAGTAAAAATTGCAGATGATACAACAAAGCAAAATTTTTGATATTCAATCTGAAGCTGATTTTCTAAAAATTAGTCTCGAAATTTTCAAATATCAATTTCAGAATAACAAAGTTTATCGTCATTTTTGCGAGCTGTTAAAAAAATCACCTGAAAATGTTCTCACATTATCAGACATTCCTTTTCTACCTATCGAGCTCTTTAAAAGCCATCAAATAGTTTCTGAAAATAAGCCCGCCGAGATCACATTTACCAGTAGCGGCACTACCGCAAACTCAACTAGCAAACATCTGGTCACCAATTTGAGTATTTATGAAGAAAGTTTCAATAAAGCTTTTGAGCAGTTTTATGGACCAACCGGGGACTTAACCATTCTAGCACTGCTTCCCTCTTATTTAGAGCGTAAAGGATCTTCATTAATTTATATGGTCGAGCATCTTATCCAAAAAAGTAACCAAAAAGAAAGCGACTTCTATTTACATAATTTGGATGAACTAAAAAGTAAACTTATTGCCCTAGATAAAAACGGAAAAAAAATCCTGTTAATCGGCGTATCGTTTGCCTTACTGGATCTTGTTGAAAATCATCAATTTCAGCTTAAAAATACTATTGTTATGGAAACCGGCGGAATGAAGGGCCGCCGTAAAGAAATGATACGGGAAGAACTGCATAGCATCCTCTCTAAAGGTTTCGGGGTTTCGACTATTCATAGCGAGTATGGGATGACAGAGCTGCTTTCTCAGGCCTATTCTAAAGGGAATGGTATTTTTGATTGCCCGCCATGGATGAAGATCCTTATTAGAGATCCTGAAGATGCTTTTTCGCCAGTAAAAAAAGGGAAAACCGGTGGAATAAACGTCATCGACCTTGCGAATATCAACTCCTGTTCATTTATCGCAACTCAAGATCTGGGCAAGATAAATAAAGACCATTCTATAGAAATTTTAGGAAGATTTGACAATAGCGATATTCGTGGTTGCAACCTGATGGTTTTATAATTTCGCTGAATTTTTAAACAAGTATTATTTTTTTCTGAAAAGCTGTAAGTAACCTGAAAAATAACCGACTACCTCTTCGCAGAATAGGAGAAGTCAAAAATTCATTCTGTGGCTAAGTGAAATTTTTTTCATATTAGATTGGTTAGTTAGTTGAATCCCCTCTTGAATTTATCAAGAGGGGATTTTTAATTTAAACAACCACTAATATATACGTATTCTTTTTCCCCTTATTAATGATAACATATTTATCGTTAATAAGATCATTAACGGTAATGGTGTAATCTTCTTTTACTTTCTCTTTATTTACAGAAACCGAATTTTCTTTTAAAGCTCTTCTCGCCTCTCCGTTCGATCTTAAAAAGTCTGTTTTCGCAGATAATGCTCCTATCATATCTAAACCTGCTTCAACTTCTGCTCTGGAAACTTCTGCTTGTGGCACCCCCTCAAAAACATCTAAAAAAGTGGCTTCATTCAAAGATTTTAAATCTTCAGCAGTACTTTTCCCAAATAAAACTTCAGAAGCTTTTACCGCGTTATTATAATCTTCTTCAGAATGTACCATCACGGTAACCTCTTTCGCCAAAACTCTCTGAAGTTCTCTTAAATGAGGCGCTTCCTGATGTTTTGAAATTAAATCGGCTATTTCTTCTTGACTTAAAAAAGTAAATATTTTGATATACTTTTCCGCATCAGCATCACTGGTATTTAACCAGTACTGGTAGAATTTGTATGGCGAGGTTCTGTTGGCATCCAACCAGATATTTCCACCTTCGGTTTTACCGAATTTAGTTCCATCAGCCTTTGTAATTAATGGACAGGTAAGCGCATATCCTTTACCATCTCCAATTCTACGAATCATCTCGGTTCCGGTAGTGATATTTCCCCACTGGTCGCTACCTCCCATTTGCAAGGTACACTTGTGTTCCCTAAACAAATGAAGAAAATCATAGCCCTGTACTAATTGGTAGGTAAACTCGGTAAAAGACATCCCCTCAGAAGCATCTGAAGATAAACGTTTTTTAACCGAATCTTTGGCCATCATATAGTTTACGGTAATATGCTTCCCTACATCACGAATAAAACCAAGAAACGAAAAATCCTTCATCCAGTCATAGTTATTCACTAAAACTGCGGTATTTTCTTCAGATCCTTCAAAATTTAAAAACCGTGAAAGCTGCTCTTTTATCGAATTTTGGTTATGTCTTAAAGTAGCCTCATCTAAAAGATTACGCTCTGCAGATTTCCCAGAAGGATCTCCAATCATTCCCGTTGCACCACCAACCAATGCATAGGGTTTATGTCCCGCTAACTGAAAATGACGAAGCATCATTACTCCTACCAGGTGACCAATATGCAAAGAATCTGCTGTTGGATCGATACCAACATAAGCAGCGCGCATTTCTCCGTTTAGATGTTCTTCTGTGCCCGGCATCACATCGTGAATCATCCCGCGCCAGGTAAGCTCTTCAACAAAATTTTTGTTCATAATTAACAATTTGTTCTTAAAACAGCTGTAAAGATACCATTTACTCTTATTTTTCCTAAGTGCTTTAGCTATATTTACCACATGATTTTAGTTACAGGTGGTACCGGTTTAGTAGGCGCTCATTTGCTTTTAAAACTGGCAGAAGAAAATAATAAGATTAGAGCGATTTATCGTCCCAAAAGTGATCTTTATAAAACACTTGAGGTTTTTTTGTATTATCATAACAAAGAAGAAGCTGAACGCCTTTTTAAAAAAATTGAATGGGTGATTGCTGAACTTACCGATGTACCACAGTTAACACCCGCATTTAATGAGGTTACACAGGTTTACCATTGCGCAGCCTTAGTTTCCTTTAAGCCCAAAGATGAAAAAGCACTTCGCAAAATTAATATTGAAGGCACCGCCAATATCGTTAACCTGTGCATCGCTAAAAACATTGAAAAACTTTGCTATGTAAGCAGCATTGCAAGTTTAGGTAAACCTATTATAAAATCTGAACCTACTACTGAAAATACCCAATGGAATCCTGAAGCAAACAACAGTGATTATGCGATCTCTAAATATGGTGCTGAAATTGAAGTTTGGCGTGCCTCGCAGGAAGGTGTAAAAGTAATTATTGTGAATCCGGGAGTGATTATTGGCCCGGGGTTTTGGCAAAAAGGAAGCGGACAATTATTTACCCGAATTCAAAAGGGCTTAAGTTATCACTTCCCAAAAGTCACTGGTTTTGTGGGCGTAAAAGACGTAGTAAATGCCATGCTAAAATTAATGGCTTCTGAAATTTATAACGAAAGATATATTCTGGTAACTGAAAATCTTAGTTTTAAAGAGGTGATAGATCTTACCGCTTTGAGTATCAACAGGCCAAAACCCGCTAAACCACTTAAAAAATGGATGATTTCTATAGGTTGGTTTGTACAAAAAACAGCCTCATTTTTTGGCTATAGTCGCAGTATCACGAAAAGTGATATTTCAGGGATTTTCAAAAAATCAACCTATGATAATTCGAAAATCAAAAAAGAATTGAATTTTAAATTCACTCCAATGCAAAATGTAATTGAAGAAACCGGCAACTATTTTGTGAAGGACTTGAATAAAAAAGAAATTACTAAAATTTAGTTATCATTTTCCAGTGAATCCGGTATCTGTTGCTGATTTTGCTTTAGACTATCTAATTTTTTGTTATCCCCTGTAAAAACAGAATCGATCTTGATACTATCTACTTCAACGGTATCGGTTTCTTTCTTAAACTCAGGACGGTTTTTCTCCATTTTGGCTTTATTGATAGAATCTTTCACTCGTTTCTCTTCTTCTACCAACTCATCAAAATGAGCCTTTAGAGACTGTAGCGAGTCTTTTACTTTATCAAAAACCCGCTCGTAGTCATCATATTTTTCGGTATAGTACGCATTGCTTTTTTCAAACTGTACGCTATCTATTCCAAATTTTTCATAAATATACTGGTCTGGCTTTATCCCGGTTTGTTCCAGCATAATTTTATTATAATTTCTGGCCGCATTCAACAACGCCATTTCGGTAAGGATATCGACCATCTTATCCTCTGGTATAAGGTTTTTGGGCTTATCCATATGCTTTACATCCTGGCAGGAAAGCCCAATAAAAATGATAAGAATAATACCGTATTTAATAAATCTCATTATCTATCGAATTCCAATTGCTGTGCGACGTTAGCAAAAGGCTGATGCTTAAAATTTTTATACACCAAACGTCCATTTACAAAAGTGTGGGTAATCCTGGATTTAAAAGTAACTCCTTCAAAAGGAGACCATCCACATTTGTATAAAATATTATCAGATTTCACCTGCCATGGTGCATTAAGATCTACCAATACCAGATCTGCTTTATACCCTTCACGAATATAACCACGATCCTTTATATTAAATAAGATTGCAGGATTATGACACATTTTTTCTACAATTTTTTCTAAAGAAATTTTCTCTTTATGATAAAATTGGAGCATCGCAGGTAATGCGTGTTGAACCAATGGGCCACCACTTGGTGCTTTGGTATAAGGGTTTTGTTTTTCCTGCTTGGTATGTGGCGCATGATCTGTTGCTATAACATCCAAAATATCATCGTTTAGCGCTTTCATCAAAGCTTCCTGATCTTTTTCAGATTTTACTGCCGGGTTCCACTTTATAAAGGTTCCTTTTTCTTTATAATCATGATCATTAAACCATAAGTGATGGATACAAACTTCCGCAGTAATTTTCTTATCTTTTAATGGCTTCTTATTGCTGAAAAGCGCTAATTCTTTTGCCGTTGACACATGAAAAACATGCAATCTTGCTCCGGTTTTCTTCGCTAATTTTACAGCATTTGAAGAAGATTTGTAACACGCTTCTTCACTTCTAATCTTGGGGTGAAGCTCGATAGGAATATCATCGCCATACTGCTCTACATACTCTTTTAAATTATTTTGAATAGTCGTTTCGTCTTCACAGTGCACCGCGATCAATAAAGGAGATTTAGAAAATATTTCCTCTAAAACCTTTTGATCATCTACGAGCATATTACCGGTAGAAGACCCCAAAAACAACTTTAACGCCGCCGTTTTTTTAGGATCTACTTTTAAAATTTCTTCCAGGTTATCATTCGTCCCACCAAACATAAAAGAATAGTTAGCGTACGATTTTTCTGCCGCCAACTGGAACTTTTTTTCCAACTCCGCTATGGTAGTCGTTTGCGGCAGTGTATTTGGCATCTCTATAAAAGAGGTAATACCGCCAGCAACGGCTGCCCTACTTCCCATTTCGATATCTTCTTTATGGGTCAAGCCAGGTTCTCTAAAATGCACCTGATCGTCGATAACCCCGGGTAAAAGATGGGTTCCTTCAGCATCAAAGATCTGAACGTCTGGAGATTTTGCACTTATCGACTCAGATATCTCCTTAATAATTCCATCTTCTATAAAAACATCACCTTCAGTAATCTTACCTTCATTTACGATTTTGGCGTTTTTAATCAGGACTTTTTTCATCACTATTTTATTCTGTTAAACAGACTTTTTACTTTCATTTTTATTACTCCAAAAATGGCTTCATAAATTATTGAGCCACTCATTTTAGAGGTTCCCCTGGTTCTGTCGGTAAAAATAACGGGAACTTCGGTTATTTTAAACCCTAAAAGATGCGCTTTAAACTTCATCTCGATCTGGAACGCATAACCTACAAACTGTATTTTATCCAGTTGTATACGTTCTAAAACTTCTCTTTTATAACAAACATAACCTGCCGTGGTATCCTGAATATCCATTCCTGTAATCACCTGCACGTACTTAGAAGCTAACCAAGACATTAAAACACGGTTCATAGGCCAGTTAATCACATTCACCCCGGTAACGTATCGCGAGCCTATAGCCAAATCGGCACCCTCGCGTTTACATGCGTTGTATAATCGTATAAGATCATTGGGATTATGGGAAAAATCGGCATCCATTTCGAAAATATAATCGTACTTCCGTTGTAATGCCCACTTAAAGCCATGTATATATGCAGTTCCTAAACCTGTTTTTTCCATTCGTTCTTCAAGAAAAAGTTGCTCAGGAAACTCAGCCTGCAAAGTCCTTACTCTGGTAGCAGTACCATCTGGCGAATTATCATCTACCACCAAAATATGAAATTTGCGCTGTTGGGAAAAAATATTTCGCACCAGCCGCTCTATATTCTCTATTTCATTAAAAGTGGGTATAATAATGAGCCCATGAACCATTACCGCAAATTTTGCACAAATGTAGGGATTTTAAACAATGCTTTCTTTTGTTTTTAAGCTTAGTTTTTATCACATTCCTTTAAATTTGTAAAAAAATAATTGTGCAGGCAATAGAACATTATACCGAACCTTTAGACTGGATTACAATCATATTTCTAATCTGTTTTATATTGATTGTACTGGTTAGAAACCTGTACACTAATCGATTTACCGAATTCCTCTCTATTTTAACCTCTAACAAATTTATGTTGTTTAAAGGAAAAGAGAACAATGCTTTTCATGGATTTAACATAATCCTTTTTACGGTAAACGCCCTTTCTGTATCTGTTTTATTCTTCTGGATTTATAAATATTATAACACCCCCAATCCATCGGACTATCTTTTAATCTATATAAGGATCTTTACCGCCTATGTGTGTTTCATCCTTTTAAAGTTTGGGGTTGAAAAAATTGTCTCTAATATCTTTAATATTGATAAAATAGTAGATACTTATTTATTTCAGAAATTAAGCTACCGTAATTATATCGCAATACTGGTATATCCTATAACGCTTTTATTAATTTATACCTTTACTATTAGCGATTTATGGGTGTACGGGATTGTAGGATTTATACTTTTCGCCAATTTAACAGGGATATTTAACATCTTTAAACAATATCAAAAGTTAATTAGCGGCAACTGGTTTTATTTTATTTTGTACCTTTGCGCTCTTGAAATTGCACCGTATTTTATTTTATATAAGCTTATTACAGTGTATTAAACGATCAGATAAAGAATATTGATATATGAAAGTGAAAACAATTTTGGTTTCTCAACCAGAGCCTAAAGTAGAAAATTCTCCATATTTCGAATTGGAGGAAAAGCAAAAGGTTAAAGTTGATTTCATCCCTTTTATTCATGTAGAAGGTGTTTCTTCTAAGGAAGTTAGACAGCAAAAAGTAGATCTTTCAAAACATACCGCCATAATCCTAACCAGTAGAAATGCCGTAGATCACTTTTTTAGGGTTGCTGAAGAGATGCGTTTTAAAGTACCAGATTCACTGAAGTATTTTTGCCTTAGTGAAGCCGTTGCTTATTACCTTCAAAAATACGTAGTCTATAGAAAACGTAAAATTTATGTAGGTAAGCGTACTTTTGCCGAGCTTTCTCCGCTTATCAAAAAGTATAAGAATGAGAAATTTTTACTACCCTCTTCAGACATGCTGAAGCCTGTGATCCCTAAAACTCTGGATAAACTGGGGGTACAATGGAAGCAAGCCGTGTTTTATAAAACTGTGGTAAGCGATTTATCACATCTTAGTGATGTGACTTATGATATTTTGGTGTTTTTTAGTCCAAGCGGCATCAAATCCCTATTTGAAAACTTTCCAGATTTCAAACAAAACAATACAAGAATTGCTGTTTTTGGCAACACGACGATTAAAGCTGCAAAAGAACATGGCCTAACCGTGAATATTAAAGCACCAACTTCAGAAACGCCATCTATGACCATGGCTCTTAATAAATATATTGCTGAAGCTAATAAGAAATAAAAATTACCTTCTATTAAAATTCGAAATCCGGTGCTTTGCTTATTAAGCACCGGATTTCTTTATTTACAACATTAACAAATAATCATGCTAAGCATTATACTCTACAGAGAATGGTCCACCCTCCAAGATTTCCCGACTAGCATATTCTTTAAACTGGGAAAAATTTCTTTTAAAAGTATTGGCAAGCTCTTCAGCTTTCAAATCGTAAGCCTCTTTATCCTTCCAGGTATTTTTAGGGTTTAAAACTTCTGTAGGCACATTAGGGCACGCTGTGGGCATTTTGATTCCAAAAATTTCATGGCATTCATAGGCTACCTCATTCAGGCTTCCAGATAATGCCGCATCGATCATTGCCCGCGTATAATTCAGTTTCATTCGCTGCCCTGTACCGTATGGTCCACCCGTCCAACCGGTATTTACTAGCCACACATTTACATTGGCTTCCTTCATTTTTCGGCTTAGCATTTCAGCATAAACCGTTGGATGTAACGGCATAAAGGGCGCACCAAAACATGCCGAAAAACTGGGTTGTGGTTCTTTCACACCTTCCTCAGTACCTGCAACCTTCGCTGTATATCCACTAATAAAATGATAAGCTGCCTGGGCAGGATTTAGTTTACTTATAGGAGGCAAAACACCAAAGGCATCTGCTGTTAAGAAGAAAATATTTTTAGGATTTCCGGCCACCGAGGGCTTTTGGATATATTGAATATGATTTATGGGGTAACTTACCCTGGTATTCTGGGTAATGCTTGTATCTGCATAATCTACTTCTCCGTTTTTAAAGACGATATTCTCTAAAATAGCACCCGGTTTTATGGCATTATAAATATCGGGTTCGTTTTCTTTAGAAAGATTAATTACTTTGGCATAACAACCGCCTTCAAAATTAAAAATCTTATTATCGGGTGTCCAACCATGCTCGTCGTCTCCAATTAACTTTCTATTAGGATCTGCCGAAAGTGTGGTTTTACCCGTACCAGATAAACCAAAAAATATTGCGGCATCTCCCTTGTCACCAACGTTTGCAGAGCAATGCATAGGTAAAGCGTCCTGATAAACGGGTAAAATTAAATTTAATGCTGAAAAGATTCCCTTTTTAATTTCTCCGGTATAGCCTGTACCGCCAATTAGAGCAATTTTTTTACTGAAGTTTAAAATAGCAAAATTCTCTTGTCTCGTTCCATCTTCGTCTGGATCGGCCTTAAAACCGGGCGCATTAAGGATCACCCAATCTTCTTTAAAACCAGACAATTCCTCTTCTGTTGGTCGTAAAAACATGTTATAGGCAAACATATTAGACCATGGATATTCGTTAATTACTCTAATATTTAATTTATAATCCTGGTGCGCACAAGCATAGGCGTCTCGAACATAAAGTGCTTTACCAGAAAGATATTTTGTTACTTTATCATACAATTTATCGAAATTCGATGTTTCGAAAGGGATATTGATATCTCCCCACCAAACTTGATCTTTTGTCACCTCATCTTTTACTATAAAGCGGTCTTTTGGAGATCTTCCGGTAAATTTCCCTGTGTTAATTGCTAAAACTCCGTCACTGGTTTCTTTTCCCAGATTTTGTTTTAATGTCTCCTGCTGAAGTTTTTTTGGTGAAAGTTGATAATTTGTCGTAGCATTTTTAATTCCGTATTGTTTCAACGAAATCGTTTTCGTAATTATGTCTTTTGAATCCATAATTAATAGGTTTGTGTGATTTTTAAGAAAACAAATTTAAAAATCTTCAATAAAAGAACTAATTTTAAACCTTAAATTATTGATACTTTAACTTTAAGGCCTTAAAAATAAAAAGTGTCCAACCAACAATTAAAAGAGCTCCTCCCAGCGGAGTAACTAAAGCGATACTACTAAGGTCTAATCCAGCCAGCTCATCTAAACTAAGTAAATAAATCGATCCGCTAAAAAAAATAGTGCCTATTGTAAAAAACCAAAAAAGAAGGTTGTTTTGTAGCTTCGTAAAATTAGCCAAACCAATTAATAAAAGTGCATGATACATTTGGTAACGCACTCCAGTTTCAAAAGAGGTTAACGTTTCAGCATCTAACACATTCTTTAATCCATGAGCTCCAAAAGCGCCAAGAATTACTGCTAAAAGACCAAATATTCCTCCTGTTACTAAAAATTTACGCGTCATACTACAAGTTTTTATACCTTAGTTAGCATTACACAAAAATACTTTAATTATGCAACAAATCCTGATAATTGGCGCGGGAAAATCTACCGCCGTTCTTATTCGATATCTATCTGAAAAGTCTCTCGAAGAAAACTTTACCATTAGTGTTGCAGATAAAGAGCTATCGCTGGCAAAAAAAGCAATTAAAAATCACCAAAATTGCACGGCCATTAGTTTTGATATTTTTAATGCTGAAAACCGCGAACAACATATCGCTTCTACAGATATCGTCATTTCTATGCTACCGGCGAGATTTCATATAGAAATTGCCAAAACCTGCCTTAAACTCAAAAAAAATCTGGTCACTGCTTCTTACATTAGTAAAGAAATGAAAGCCCTTAATGCTGAAGTTCGCAAAGCCGGACTTATTTTTATGAATGAGATTGGTGTCGACCCGGGCATTGATCACATGAGTGCCATGCAGGTGATTGATCGCATTCGAGATGCCGGTGGAAAAATGCTGATGTTTGAATCTTTTTGTGGCGGACTTGTAGCGCCTGAAAGTGATAATAATTTATGGAACTATAAGTTTACCTGGAATCCCAGAAATGTCGTAGTTGCCGGCCAGGGTGGCGTTGCCAAATTTATCCAGGAAGGAAAATATAAATACATTCCCTATCACCGATTGTTTAGAAGAACAGAGTTTTTGGATATCGAGGGCTATGGCCGATTTGAAGCTTATGCCAATCGAAATTCGCTGGATTACCGAGAAGCTTATGGGCTTCAGGATATTTTAACTTTATATAGAGGCACCGTGCGACGGGTAGGTTACAGCCGCGCCTGGAATATGTTTGTGCAACTTGGGATGACAGACGATAGTTTTACCATGGAAGATTCAGAACATATGACCCATCGCGAATTTGTAAACTCATTTTTACCTTACTCCCCAACAGATTCGGTTGAATTAAAATTACGTCACAACTTAAAAATAGATCAGGACGATATTATGTGGGAGAAATTATTGGAACTAGACCTATTTAATAACAAAAAAACTATAGCTATAAGAAACGCCACTCCGGCACAAGCTCTTCAAAAAATATTAGAGGAAAAATGGCAACTCTCTTCAGAAGATAAGGATATGATTGTGATGTACCACAAATTTGGATACCAATTAAATAATGAAGAAAAACAAATAGATTCAACCATGGTATGCCTTGGTAAAGATCAAACTGAAACCGCGATGGCAAAAACTGTAGGCTTACCTGTTGGCATTGCTGCAATAAAAATTTTAAAAAAAGAAATAAACACTCCTGGTGTACAATTACCAATTCATAAAGAGATTTACGAACCTATTTTAAAAGAACTTCAAGAAAACGGCATCATTTTTAAAGAAAAGAAAACAAATTATCTAGGATATAATCCTATAGGCGGGGTAAGCAATTAGGAAATGAAATCTTTTTTCCTATTTTAGCTCATATAACTACAACTAAATGAAGATTATAGACCAAAATGTTGTTATCGATGGTATCGATAAAACCATCCTTAACTTCCTTATGGAGGACGCCAAAAGACCTATTTTAGAAATCGCTAAAAACATAGGCATTACTGGAGCTGCCGTTCACCAAAGATTACGAAAACTAGAAAAATCTGGATTAATTGAAGGCTCCCGACTAATTATCGATCCCCGATTGCTAGGGTATAAAACCATGGCTTTTGTTGGGATCTATCTGGATAAAGCGGTTAGCAACCCGCTTGCCGTAAATAAATTGAAAGAAATCCCCGAGGTTATTGAATGCCATTATACCACAGGAAACTGGTCGATATTTGTAAAAGTGCTTTGCAAAGACAACGAGCATTTAATGAAAGTTTTAAATAAAAACATTCAGGGAATCGAAGGAGTGTCGCGAACAGAAACCTTTATTTCCTTAAATCAGCAAATAAGTCGACAAATTAAGATTTGATATTTGGATTTATTCTAAATTAAAATTAATTTTGGCGGCAAATGAATACGATTTATACATCAAAATATTTTGCTGCCAGCCAGTGCGACAATAGCCGAAGATTCTATATCGATTTTGGTCATAAAACGGTGAAGTTTTCTTTATGCCAATTACTGGCCTTTCGCCATCGATTAAAATCTATTGATATCGAGCAACATTTAAACGGTGAAAATACACACGGTTTAGAGGTAGTAAGTCTTTGTAATCGTGAGCATTTATTTGTCTTTAATACCTTAGAGATACTCGACCTGTTATCACTTGTTGATGGCGCGTTTGCTATGATGGAAATCAACTCGGTTATTGCTTAGTTTTAGACTACTTCTAAATTGACCTCATTCTTAGGGACTTACTTTTTTTTTGGGTAGCTTTGTGTAAAATCAAAATCCCATGAAAGACCTTGTAAGACAAAATCTACTTATCCATGTAGATATTTTAGATTTATTAAATAAACAAATTAAGCAGGAAGCTCAATCTTCTGCTGCTTATCTTGCAATGGCCTCCTGGTGCGATCATAACGGACTGGTTTACAGCGCTGAATTCTTCTACGAGCAATCTACAGAAGAGCGCGAACATATGATGAAAATATTCCACTTTATCAATGATAATGGTGGAACCACATATTCTCCCGAAGTAAGCAATATCAATCACGATTTTGCCTCTTTAGAAGAGATATTTGAAACCGCCTTGGATCAGGAAATCGCCATTACTAAAAGCATTCACAATATTATTTATGAATGCCGAAATAAACGTGACCTTACTACTGAAAACTTTTTACAGTGGTATGTGAAAGAGCAAATGGAAGAAGAGCAAACGATGCGTAGAGCATTAGAGTTATTTGACTTAATTAATACTGAAAATGTTGGGCTTCGCTTTTTGGACGAACGAATTAAAGAAATTCGAGAAGAGGCAAATCCTGAGTAATTCAGAAAAAAAAAGAACACGAAAAAAGGCTGCAATTGCAGCCTTTTTTATATCCTAAACTTAAAAACATTACGCTTTTTTAAGCCAATACTTAAAATTAACTTCCTGATCGATAATTGATGCTAATTCTGAAATTGACACTCGTTTTTGTTCCATTGTATCCCGATAACGAACAGTAACCGTTTTATCTTCTAAAGAATCGTGATCTACCGTAATACATAACGGCGTTCCGGCAGCATCCTGGCGACGATAACGTCTACCAACGGCATCCTTCTCATCATATTGCACTCTAAAATCCCACTTCAGTTCTTCTACAATTTCCTGTGCCAGTTCTGGTAAGCCATCCTTTTTCACTAATGGTAAGATAGCTGCTTTTGTTGGCGCTAAAACTGCCGGTAACTTTAAGACTGTTCTGGATTTTCCATCTCCTAAACCTTCTTCTTGTAAGGATGCAGAAAATACGGCTAAAAACATACGATCTAAACCAATAGAAGTTTCAATTACGTAAGGCACATAATTTTCTCCCATTTCAGGATCATAAAACCGAAGTTTTTTACCAGAATGTTCCTCATGTGCTTTTAAATCGAAATCAGTACGGGAATGAATTCCTTCTAATTCTTTAAATCCAAAAGGAAAATCAAACTCGATATCTGTAGCCGCATTCGCATAATGGGCTAACTTTTCATGATCGTGAAAACGATATTTCTCATCACCAAGCCCTAAGCTTGCATGCCATTTTTGGCGTGCTTCTTTCCATTTTTCAAACCAGCTGAGCTCTTCACCAGGGCGTACAAAAAATTGCATCTCCATTTGCTCAAACTCACGCTGACGGAAGATAAACTGTCTCGCTACAATTTCATTCCTAAACGCTTTACCAATTTGTGCAATCCCAAACGGAATTTTCATCCTTCCGGTTTTTTGAACATTTGCAAAGTTCACGAAAATACCCTGCGCGGTTTCCGGTCTTAAATAAAGATCGGTCGCACTATCGGCAGAAGCTCCAAGCTTTGTTCCAAACATTAAGTTGAATTGCTTAACGTCTGTCCAGTTTTTAGAACCACTCTCTGGACATGCAATCCCCAATTCTTCAATAAGCGCCTTCACATCGGCCAAGTTCTCTTCAGTTAAAGACTTTGCCAAACGCTCTAAAATCTCCTTCTCTTCTACTTTATATCGCTGTACCCTTGGATTGGTCGCTACAAATTGCTCTTCATCAAAAGCATCTCCAAAACGCTTTTTGGCCTTTTCGATCTCTTTCTGCGCTTTTTGATTGATCTTTTCAGCATAATCTTCAACCAACACATCAGCCCGATAACGCTTCTTAGAATCTTTATTATCGATTAGCGGATCGTTAAAAGCATCTACGTGCCCAGAAGCTTTCCAGGTTGTAGGATGCATTAATATTGCAGCATCGATGCCCACAATATTCTGGTGCAACTGCACCATACTTTTCCACCAGTATTCTTTGATATTTTTCTTTAATTCAGCACCGTTTTGACCATAGTCATAAACCGCGCTTAATCCGTCGTATATTTCACTAGACGCAAAAATATACCCATACTCCTTAGCATGGGATATCACGTTTTTAAATGAATCTTCTTGTTTTGCCATACAGCAAAAATAAAAAAACCGCCATGATTTAACTCATGGCGGTCTTTAAAATTTTGAGTTTCTTATCTTAAACTAAAAGAAGCTGTTCCTATAAGCGTTGTATCGTTATAAACATATACTTTATAATTACCTTCCAATAGTTTTTCTTTAATGGTATTGGCCAGTATACACACATCTAATTCGTCATTCTCGTAATACACAGTACTCTGCGCACTGTACACCATTACTCCGCCATCATGTTCTACCGCTATCTTATCGCCCACCAGTTCATTTTCTGGGTTATACACCTGTACATAAAGATTTTTTTCTCCGGCTTCAGTAAGGTCATTTGCGGTGATGGTAAAACAGGTTCTTATCTGGTCTATTCTTCCCGTACGGTCATTTTCTACCAGTTTACCACTATTTCTTACAATCACACCTTCACCACGTAAACCGGTGATTTTAAGCTGAGAGGCCTTATTAACTTTGTTGGCAAGACTTTGATTAGACGTTTGTAAAGAATCAGACAACCTTGTTTTCTCAGAAAGTTCGGTTTGCGTGCTATCAATGGTCATTGCCATTCTTTGATTTTGCTGGCTTAAACTATCTACCACTCTAAATAGTCTTTCTTTTTCAGCTTTAAGATTGCTTATTTCTCTGCGATATCTTGTAATCAATACCAGATTTGCCTCGTAATCCTGTACTGAATCTAATAAGCGATTGATTCGCTCCCTGGCATCTACCAGATTTTGATCCATGATCTCATTCTCATCAATGGCTTCATCGTATTTTACGATAAGCTCATTAAGCTCATTCTCTATGGCCGCCTTTTCTTTTTGAAGAATCGCTTTATTTTCTTTTTCTTCATTGTAGAATCGTATGGTATAGATCGTAAGCGCAATAAGAGCTACCGCCAAAACACCAATAAGAATCTTTAATGCAGTATTATTCTTCTTTTCAGTCATCATAAAGTATTTTAGATTTTATAAATTTAGAGGTTTAAGGCTTTCCTCAACAACCACTTAACAAATGTTTCACGATTTCATAAACCTGTTTTACCCCAAAACCTGCAATTGTTGCGAAAGGCCTTTGCTAGATCATGAAAAAGTGATTTGCACCTCTTGTTTACATCAGCTCCCACTTACTAACTATCTTCCTAATAACGAAAATCAGGCAGATAAAGTATTTTATGGTCGAGCCCAAATTAATGCTGCTTATGCACTACTTGTTTTCCGTAAAAAGAACATGGTACAGGCGTTACTTCACAGCCTCAAATATAAGAGACAATTTGAAATAAGCTATTTTTTAGGGGTATGGACTGGTGAAATTCTTAAAAATAGTGAAAGATTTAATGCTGTAGATATGGTGATCCCTGTTCCACTGCATAAAAAACGTTTCAAAGAGCGTGGTTATAATCAGGTAGAAGGTTTTGGAAAAGAAATCGCGAAAAGTCTAAATGCCAAATATCGTGACGATCTCCTTCTAAAAATCAATTCCTCTAAAAAACAGGCGCTAAAAAATCGAATTTCAAGATGGAATCTTATGGAGCAGTCTTTTCAAGTTACAGATACTTCGGTAATTTCTGGCAAACATATCCTGCTAGTGGACGACATTTTAACCACCGGTGCAACATTAGAAGCCTGCATTAAGTGTTTAAGAAAAGAAGAAAAAATTAAAATCAGTATCGCAACAATGGCAATTACCATTTGATTGTTACGTTTAAATTCAAAATAATCGTTTCTTTGCGAAAGAATTTTAAGTATAAATTCTGAAAAAATAATAGCGCTTTTAAAGATGAACAGGAAGCTTTTCAACTTTATTCTTTTTATTGTAGTCATCACATCTGTAGTAAGATGTGCCAAAAAAGGAATGCCTGAAGGTGGACCAATAGACGAAGAACCACCACGTTTTATAAGAGCGAACCCCGAGAATTATACTACCAATTTTGATGCTAAGGAAATTAGTATTCTTTTTAACGAGTTTATTAAGCTCGAAAATCCGCAGCAGCAAATCATCATTTCACCACCAATGGATCCCGCGCCTAACATTTTGCCCTTAGGCCAGGCCAGGAAAGATGTAAAAATCGAAATTACCGATACCCTTAGAGAAAATACCACCTACGCGATTAACTTTGGTAAAAGTATCGTGGATAATAACGAAGGGAATCCCTATCCTTATTTTAAATATGTTTTTAGTACCGGAGATTATATCGATTCTTTAAAAGTTTCAGGGTTTATTGAAGATGCCTATTTAAAAGATACGCCAGAGTTTGTTTCGATCTTTCTATACGAAATGGATAGTACCTACACAGATTCTGTAGTTTACAATGAAATTCCGCGTTATGTGGCCTACACTCGTGATAGCAGTGTAAATTTTGATCTGGAAAACTTAAAGGCAGGTAAATATCAAATGGTCGCTATTTTAGATGATAACGACAATTATAAATTTAACCCCGCAAAAGACAAAATTGGCTTTTTAGACCAGCCAATTACCATTCCTACCGATAGCATTTATACGATCTCTATTTTTAAGGAAGAACTAGCTTTTGAGGTGAAAAGACCGAAACTTTTTAAAGGAAGGCAATTGCTTATTGGCTACCAGGGCATCCCGAATTTAGACGATTTAGAACTTAATTTTTTATATCCACCAATAGATCCACCAGTATCCAGAATCACCCGTGATCCTGAAACCGATACCCTTTATTACTGGTTTAGGGATCCTATTGAAACCGATAGTGTATCGCTAGAATATGTTACACCACGCCAGCGTGATACCGTTTATATAAGGATGGCACAGTTGGAACGCGATTCTTTAAATGTAAAAGTGGAACCTTCAGGAAGTATAGAATATAATCAGCCGTTATTACTAAAAGCAAATACTCCCTTAGTTGAAAAAAATGATGCGCTAATCACAATTCTAGATAAAGACTCTCTTGAAGTTAATTTCACTTCTGAAATTAGAGGTTTAGAAAATCAACTAGAAATTTATTTCGACAAAGAACCCGAAGGCACTTATTATTTTAAAGCCTTGCCGGGATCGTTAACCGACTTATTTGGGGATCAAAACGATACCATAAGTCAGAAATTAACCACCAAACCTCTTTCTGAATACGGAAGTATTATAATGTCGCTTCGAAATGTACGAAGTTATCCTATGATTGTACAGTTAACTAATTTAAAAGGAGAGGTTGTAAAACAGCAATTTTTAACTGAAGGAACCCAGTTCACTTTTGAACATATAAACCCCGGGGATTATTTTTTAAGAATTATCTATGACGAAAACCAAAATGGATATTGGGACACCGGGAGCTGGTTGGAGCGGCGAAAACCTGAAAAAATAAGTTACTATCCAGATACTTTAGAAACCCGAGCTAATTTCGATCAGGTCTATCAGTTTTATCTAGATTAATCGAAATTGATCACGATCCTGTAAAAATTTAAATTGATTTCGCTTATTTTGGAGGTACGCCTTCTTTAGCATAACTTCTTTAGAAAACTCAGTTTCGGCATTTTCTTCGGTTAAAATTTCACCAAGACAGTCGTAAATAGCACTATGCCCGTTATAACTATAACCATCGCCATCTTCTCCCACGCGGTTTACACCAACACAAAAACTCATGTTTTCAATCGCTCTGGCTTTTAGTAAAGCATCCCAGGCGAAAATCCGTTTTTTAGGCCAGTTGGCCACATAAATTAAAAGATCATAATCTTCTGTATTTCTCGCCCAAACAGGAAATCTAAGGTCATAACAAATAAGCGGACAAATTTTCCAGCCTTTATAGTTTACGATTAAACGTTCTGTCCCGGCGGTATAGGTTTCATCTTCTTTAGCCAGTGTAAACGTATGCCGCTTATCGTATTTTTGGTGGGAACCATCTGGAAAAACAAAAAATAAACGGTTGTAAAACGCACCATTTTCAGTAATAATTACGCTTCCGGTGATGGCTGCATTTTTCAGCTTTGCCTGCTCCTTCATCCATTGCAATGTTTCCCCTTCGATTGCTTCAGCAAGACTTTCGGCATTCATACTAAAACCGGTCGTAAACATTTCGGGCAACACAATAAGTTCTACAGCATCACTTAAAGCGTCGATTTGTTTACTAAAAAAACTTCGATTTGCGGTGGCATCTTCCCATTTTAGGTTTGCCTGAATAATGGCCAGGTTTAAATTTTGTGATTTACTCATATTTTAAAAATAGGATATTTTTTCAAGCTGTTGTCAAATGATTGTTAAATGATTGCAGAAGCGTTCTTTATTAAATAGCTTTAATACAAATTCGAAATTATGTTTTTAGAGCACTTAAAAAGTAACCCTACAATAAATAATAACACTACCCGAAGTTTAATCGCCGGGGCTATTGGCGGATTAGCAGGTGGCGCGGTTAAAGGCCTGGTCGAATATTTTTTACCGGTTAGAAAAGCTGAAAACCGAAGCGCACAACTTAAAATTTTGGATAATCTTTCTACCAAAATCACCGGCACTCCCATAAGTGTGCAAAATGAAGAATTGGCAGAACAACTGGTAAACTTTCCGGTAGGTGCCAGTGTGGGCGCTGCTTATGGCTACGGAAAAAAAGATAAAGATCAATTTAATCTTGCCGAAGGAATTATCATAGGAACCTCCACATGGATCTCTACCCACCAAACTTCGTTACCTATTTTAGGCCTTAAAGATAAACCTACCGACGTACCTGTAAGAATGCAGGCTAACGAACTCATCGCTCATGTTTTATTTGGAATCACAACCGAGTTGGTAAGAAATAAGGTGAATCAAAGATTGAAGAAATAGAGCTTAGTTTACAGTTAAGGGTTTGCGGCGAACAGTATTTTTATCGAGAAGCTGTCAGATTTAAACCTTCAGTTACTTACTTAAATATTGACAATGTAAAATTTTTGGTGTAAATTCACTTCAAAAACGCACCATGTCCAGACAGAGCATTTCCTTAACAGAGCCGAACGATGAATGGCTCAAAAATCAGGTAGATAGTAAAGAATATTCTAGCAAAAGTGAGATCGTCAACGACCTTATAAGACAGGCCCGAAAACAACAAGCAAAAATTGATTGGATAAGCGCTAAACTTGAAAAAGCAGAACAAAGCGGATTTACATCAGATAGCAAACAAGATATTTTAGCACAATCCAAGTCATTATTAGATGGCTAATTATAAACTTAGTGACACCGAAAAAGAAGATATAATTCGGATTCATCAATATGGCGTTTCAAAATTCGGAATGAAACAAGCCGATTCTTATTTTCATCAACTTTTTGAATATTTCGAGATCATCGCCAATAATCCATACTCATTTGAAGCTGTAGTTTATATAAGAAAAGATTACCGCAGATGTGTATGTGGTTCAGATAGTATTTTCTACCGTGTGAATAATGATACGGTCGAAATAATGGCTATCATAGGGAAACAAGATTTGGATAGTATTTTTAGCTAAATTGATTCTTTTAGCTATCTTCTATTTTCTCCTGTCTAATTTTTAAATTCTAAGAGCGAAGCGATCTAAATTCTAACTACTAATTATCCTTCCAGGCTTTTCATCATTTTACGAATGCGATCTTCCAGTTTTTCAGAAGATAATTTTTCCCGTAAACGATCGGTGATAATCGGGAAAGAAAAAGGTGTTGGTTTTTCGCAATTTCGCCACACAATCTTTTGATGTTCAATTCGCTCTAACGCCTGTCGCAACCGTCCTTCTTCCAACTGATGCTCAAAAGTTTCTCGAAACGATTGCAAATACAGCAAGTTATCCTCTTCGTAGTCCCGAAATACACTAAATAACAATTGCGAACTGGATTGCAAATGTTTACTTTTTACCACTTTATTAGGGTATCCGGTAAATACAAGACCAGCGATTACCGCAATATCCCGAAACTTACGGCGCGCCATTTCGGTAGCATTTAAACTTTTATAAAGATCGTCCATTAAAAATTCCGCAGAAAATAAATTATTATCGAGTACCTGCTGCATATCGATTTCCTGGTCGCTTAATAATTCAAAACCATAATCGTTAAAAGCGATAGAAAACGAAATGGGTGACAATAAACTAATTCGGTAAGCCAGCAAACTCCCCAAAGCTTCGTGTACAAATCGGCCTTCAAAAGGATAAAATATAGCGTGATAGCCTTCTCGTGTTTTAAAGGTTTCGATTAGAAATTCATTACTTTTGGGAATAACCGATTCTTTCTTTTGACGCTCAAAAATACCGGTTAACGCTGAAAGTTCTTCAGATTTGCCTGTGGCCGAATCATATTCTGATGCTAAATACATTTCCTCTCGCAACAATTCACTCATTTGTGCCGAAAAAGTCATCCGTCCCCCCATCCAACTGGGAACTTTTGCCGTTTTTTTCTTCGATCTTTTTACGAGTACCTGCATGTTTTTAATCCGAACTAATTCCAGGTTTCTACCGGCAAAAGTAAAGACATCGCCCTGTGTTAATTTCGAAATAAACCATTCCTCTATCGTACCAATATAGCCACCTTTCATGTATTTTACACTCAGCATCGCGTCACTTACAATAGTTCCTATTTGCAAACGATGCCGCATGGAAACACCTCGATGGTTTACTTTAAACCGGCCATCTTCTTCAATCTCTACTTTTTTATATTCATCATACGCCTGTAAACTCTGGCTGCCTTTGGTGATGAAATTTAGCACCCAGCGCCAGTCATCTTCGGTCATGGCCTGAAAGCAAAAGGTCGATTTGATTTCCGGGTAAATATCCTTTGGAAAAAATCCGTTTGAAACCGCCAAAGTAGTTAAATACTGCACCAAAACATCGAAACTTAGCAAATACGGGATTCGGTCTTCTACCGCTTTTTTCTCTACGGCTTTTTGTAGTGCTGAAGCCTCGATCAATTCGATCGCGTGGGTGGGTAAAAAGTAAATCACACTTTCTTTTCCAGGCTGGTGACCACTACGCCCGGCGCGTTGTAAAAACCGGGCCACACCTTTAGGACCACCAATCTGGATAATGGTTTCAACTGGTGCAAAATCGACTCCCAAATCTAAACTAGAGGTACAAACCACCGCTTTTAAACTTTCGTTCCTAATGGCCTGTTCTACCCACAAACGTGTTTCTTTGTTAATACTGCCATGATGCATCGCCAGTTCCCCGGCAAATTCAGGGTATTTATTAATTATTTTCTGAAACCATAATTCACACTGCGACCTGGTATTGGTAAAAAGCAGGGTGGTTTTTGAGTTTTTGACAATCGGCACCACCTCATCTAACAAATGCAATCCCATGTGTCCCCGCCACGGAAACTTTTCCATAGTCTCGGGAATAATAGATTTTACCTTTATTTTTTTCTGAAGATTCGCCCTGATCAATTCTGAATGCTGAAGTGCTTCCGATTCTGGTCCCAACAATACTTCCCGGGCCTGCTGAAGATTCCCGATCGTGGCTGAAATTCCCCAGATCCGTAGCTTTTTTGAAACGGTTTTTAATCGTGACAATGCCAGTTCTACCTGAACGCCACGTTTACTCCCCAGCAATTCATGCCATTCATCTACCACAATTGCCTCCAGGTGTTTGAAGGTTTTATCGTAGTTTTTTGAAGACAACAAGAGATGCAAACTCTCTGGAGTGGTAATAAGCAAATCGGGCATTGATTTTTTTTGTGCTGCCCGTTCTTTTTGTGGGGTATCCCCGGTTCTAATCCCAACTGTAAGATTAGTTCCCAGCCCGCTTGCAAAGCGTTCGGCAGCCTGTTCGATTTCTACGGAAAGTGCGCGTAGCGGCGTTATCCAAATCGCTTTTAAGCCTTTTTTAGGCTTGGTCTTATAATCAGGATTATTTTTAATGTAATTCAGCACGATCGGTACCCAAAGTGCGTAGGTCTTTCCACTTCCGGTAGGTGCATTTAGAAGTCCGTTTTTCTTTTGCAGATATGCTTTCCAGGTATCCTTCTGAAACTTAAAAGGCTTCCAGCCCTGCTCGGCAAACCAATTTTCGGCAATTTCCAGAAGTTCCTGTCTTGTCATTTCAACCTGTTATCGTATAAAAAAGCCTCCATAAATTGGTAAATTATGAAGGCTTTTTATTTCAATTAAATATGTTGCTGAGTTGTTTTCTTCTCTGAAGGAAGTTTTTGTTCGTCCTCTTTTATAAACAACTGCGGATAATTATTCTTCAGCATTTGCTGATGTATAGAATCCATTTTCTTTATTTCCTGCTGAATTTCTTCTGGAAAATTTTCGGTTTGAAAGAATCCACTTTCCATTAAATTGCTTCCGAAGAAATCATTTCCTAAAGCAGTAGAATCGTTAAAAAACCTTTGCATCATCGCTGAAGACATTTCATCATCTCCAAAAAATCGTTGAAAATGCTGCCTCATTTCCTCTGTATTGGCAATTGTATCTCCATTGATACTGCCATAGCTATAGGTGTACGTAGAATCGTAACTTTTTAGGTTACCGTTTTCATCAAACTCTTTGTTCACCGTCCAGCTTCCTTTTGGTTCTTCTTTTTTAGTTTTGGTACTTAATCCCAAATTGCTATGCTCATCAGTCTTTTTTTCCTGTGCGTTGCAGCCGGTAAATCCTAAAACTGCGAATGCCAACATGACCATTGATGTTCTCATTGTACTACACATTTTAAATTTATAATTCAGTTAAAAATGACATCTGATTTTAAACAATTTAAATACCAAATTATGAAAACTGACACTAAAAATTTTATAAAATTCGATGCTGAATTATGGAATTAAAGCTTTTAGATCTTCCAGAGTATTGGCCTCTTCAATTTTCTTATCGGTACGCCAGCGCAAAATTCTTGGAAACCTGGTGGCAACGCCACTTTTATGCCTTTTGGATTCAGCGATACCTTCAAAAGCGACTTCAAAAACATGATGAGGTGTCACACTTCTTACCGGTCCGAATCGCTCTAAAGTATTTTTCTTGATCCAGGCATCTAATTTTTTAAATTCGGCATCGGTTAAACCGCTATAAGCTTTTGCAAAAGTGACCAGTTCTTCCTTTTTCTCGTCCCATAAACCAAAGGTATAATCGGTAAACAAATTGCTGCGCCTACCGTGACCGCGCATGGCGTAAGTAAGTACGGCATCGATAGTAAGCGGATCTACTTTCCATTTCCACCAGTCTCCTTTTTTTCGACCAACCAGATATGGCGAATCCAAACGCTTCAGCATTAAACCTTCAGATTTCACCTCTCGGGATCTTTCCCGTTCTTCAGCAACTTCTTCCCAACTTGTAAATTGAATGGTATGTGATAAATGCAGTGGAAGCTCATCAAATTTCACTTCAGTATATAATTTCTCTAAAATCGCCCTACGATCCTGAAAGGCCATTTGTCTTATATCGTCGCCCTGCCATTCTAAAACATCATAAGCTTTTAGAATTACCGGCGTTTTTTTAAGCAGACTTTTGGAGATGGTTTTTCGGCCAATGCGGGTTTGTAAATCCTTAAACGTGCCTATTTCTCCTTTTGGGAATGGCAGAATCTCTCCGTCGATTACCGTCCCGTTTGGGATCACGCCCACAAACTTTTCGAACTCTGGATATTTATCGGTTACCAGCTCTTCCCCGCGGCTCCACACGAACAATTCGTCATTTCTAATAATTATCTGCGATCTAATCCCATCCCATTTATGCTCTGCACTCCAATCGCTCACATCACCCAAATCTTCCGGCTGGTCTTCAATAGCATAAGCCAGGTAAAAAGGATAAGGTTTCGATAAAAAATCTTCTTCATTTTCTTCTAATATCAGCTTGGTATAAGTGGTTTTCGCGGGATTCCAATCGCCCATTAATTTATAGGCTAAAATATCTTCGTCGATACTAGTGGCTTTAGAAAGTGCACGTGTCATTAACTTCTGACTCACGCCAATTCTAAAACTTCCGGTAATAAGTTTGGTAAAAACAAAACGCTCGTAATAATTTAAACTAAGCCAATTTTCTTTTAAATATTCCTTTTTCTCTTCTTCAGATCCTGGTTTTAGATCGATAATTTCCTGTAGAAACTGACTCAGACTTTTTTCTGAAGAGGCTGACGAAGGCGGAATAACCAAAGCAATAGTTTCTGCCAGATCCCCGACAATATGGTAGGATTCCTCGAATAACCATAACGGAATATTGGCAATTTCTGAAGCCCACAACCGCATTAAAGTCGTATTTACCGGTCTTGGCGGCCGGCGATGGGAAAGAATGGCGATGGTCCAGACCTTATCGCGATCTGGCGCATTGTTAAAGTATTGGGTTAATGCTTCAACTTTTAGCGTGGTTTTGTTGGTGCTATCCAGCGTTTTTATAAGTTCTGCAAACTGTCTCATGCATCTTCGGTTTTAGAAGTTTGCTCGGCATTTTCTTCTTCATATTGGGTTTGCTCGGTACGGGCATCATATCCAATTTCACGCAGGTATCGTGAAAAAATATCGGTATAGCCATGGGTACAAATTACTTTTTCAGCTCCGGTTTCTTTTATCGAAGAAAGCAATCCCTGCCAGTCACAATGATCTGAAAGTACAAATCCGCGATCGATAGCCCTTCGCCTCCTTGCGCCCCGAAAAGTCATCCATCCGCTTGCCGATGCTGTAACATACGGCACCATTTTTTTGATCCATGGCGTTCCATGCGCACTTGGCGGTGCTACCACTATATTCCCTTTAATTTCTTCTTTTTTTACATCACGGGTAATTCTGGTAGTTTCGGGCATTTTTAATTGAGGTCGCAAAACTTCGGTCATATTTTCTATGGCTCCATGCGTGTAGATTTTCCCGATAGAGGTATCTAGATACTTCAGTAATCGTTGCGCTTTCCCTAAAGAATATCCAAAAATCACCGAGGTTCTTCCTTCAGACTGGTTTTGTTGCCACCAGTTATTTACTTCAGCAAAAACCTCTTCCTGCGGCTGCCATTTAAAAGCAGGTAAACCAAAGGTGCATTCAGTAATAAAGGTGTGACATTTTACAGGTTCATAAGGTGTCGCTACGCCATCGTCCTCGGTTTTATAATCCCCTGTAAACACCCAAACTTCGCCTTTATATTCTACCCTTATTTGTGCTGAACCAATAATATGCCCTGCAGGATGAAACGAAAATTTCACATTATTGATCGTAAAGGTTTCACTCCATTCTTTACCGCTTACATTAATATCTCCCAACCGGTGTTTAATAATAGGTATGTTGCTATGATGTGTGATATATTTTTTATGTCCCCAGCGTGAATGATCGGCATGTCCATGCGAAATAATCGCCTTATCTACCGGCCGCCAGGGATCCAGATAGACATCGGCCTGGGCGCAGTAAATTCCTTTGTTATTAAAAGCCAAAAGGGGAGTATTTCTCATCAGGATATTACATTTTTTGCAACTTCTCTGATGAAATTAGGCAAAATAGAAAGGCTAAAAAAGGGATTAAGAAAAGATTAGCGAATGTTATATAATTGAAAATTCGTAAATTTTAAATTAAAATATCTTATCATTATTTATATTTGCAGCCAAAATCCCTTAACATGTCATTTTCAGATTTATTCGGCTCGGGAGAGCATTTAAGAAATTTAAGTCATTTTGCGGCAATTGTAAACCTTGCTGCTGTAGATGGTGATATTAATGAAGCCGAAGAGAGCTTATTAAGACGTTTTGCCAGAAAACTGGATATTACAGAAAGTGAATATGAAAAAGTACTGGAAAATCCTAAAGCATATCCATTAACTCCTTCTCATGATACCGAAAGACGCCTGGAGCGCCTTCATGATCTTTTTAGAATTATCTTTGCCGATCATCTTATTGACGATGAAGAAGCCGAATTGATAAAACGCTATGCCATTGGGCTTGGTTTTTCCAATCATGCCTCAGACGCAATCATCAAAAGATCGATACAAATTTTTGGTGGACAAATTTCTTTTGAAGATTACCAATATTTGCTAGAGAAAGAGGACTAATCTCCAAATTCTTTCATAAACGCTTCGGCTTTTTCGACCATTTTTTTGCTTCCACAGAAAATGGCAGATCGCTCATGTAATTCAGTAGGCATTATATCCATAATACGCTGATAGCCGTCACTGGCTTTACCACCGGCTTGTTCAACGATAAATGCCATAGGATTACATTCGTATAAGAGTCGAAGTTTTCCTTTGTTATACTTTGTACTTTTTGGATAAAGATATATGCCCCCTTTTATCATATTTCGATGAATATCTGAGACCATCGAACCAATGTACCGCGAAGTATAAGGGCGATCACCTTCTTCTTCCTGGCAATATTTTATATATTTTTTCACCCCATTGGGGAAATGGGCATAATTCCCTTCGTTAATAGAATAAATATTGCCGTTCTCAGGGAATTTCATATCGGGATGCGACAAATACCAGGATCCCAACGCAGGGTTTAATGTGAAACCGTTTACACCATGTCCCGTGGTATAGACTAACATGGTTGATGTTCCGTAAATAATATATCCCGCAGCTACCTGTAAATTTCCGGGCTGTAAAAAATCTTTTGAAGTAACGGGAGTTCCCAACGGAGTGACTCTTCTATAAATAGAGAAAATAGTTCCTACAGATACATTTACATCGATATTAGAACTTCCGTCCAGGGGATCCATAAGCACCACATATTTGTTTTTATGATCGTTACGGCTACCGGAAATGGTTATAAATTCGTCATTTTCTTCAGAAGCGATCCCGCATACAATCTCCCGATTGGTTAACGTTTGGATAAACGTGTTATTGGCAAACACATCTAATTTTTGCTGATCTTCTCCCTGAATGTTTTGTTCACCAGCCGCACCGGTAATATCTACAAGCCCTGCTTTATTTACCTCGTGATTTACTACTTTTGCCGCTAAACGGATAGAACGTATTAATCTGGACAATTCTCCTGTAGAATAAGGGAAATCCTGTTGGTTATCGATGATAAATTCACCAAGTGTTGGTCTGGTCTTAGTCATTTTGATTACGTGTAGTTTATTATCAAACTTATTGAAAAAATGCCGTTTTACATCGTTTTCGAAAAAAATTTAACAAAATTTAAAATTCTACTTAAACATCTTTCAAAATGAAAATAGAAGTTAGAAAAGCTATAAAACAAGATATGCCCGCGGTGCTTAAACTCATTAATGAATTGGCAAAATTTGAGAATGAACCCGATGCGGTAGAAATTACCGTAAAGGATTTAGAAAATGATGGTTTTGGAGATCAGCCGCTATTTGAATGCTTTGTTGCTGAAGCTGATGGTAAGATCGAAGGCATGGCGTTGTTCTACTATCGCTATTCTACCTGGAAAGGAAAAACAGTACATCTTGAAGACCTGGTAGTAAGCGAAGCTTTTCGCGGCAAAGGTGTTGGTGGTGCGTTATATACTGAAGTTATCGCGTATGCTAAAAAACAAGGTTGTAAACGAACCGAATGGGTGGTTTTAGATTGGAATACCAATGCGGTAGAATTTTATAAAAACAGTGGCGCGACAGTTTTTGATGAATGGAGAACTGTACAAATGGATGAAGCTGCCATGGCATCTTTTTGCGCTAAAACCCGTTAAGATAAAGCTAAGTCCCATAAAATACTGTAACTTCTAAAAGCATATTCCTATTTTTGTTAAAATCAAATTAAAAATTATGGAATATCAGATACGCGAAGCTAAAAGAGAGGACATGCCAAAAGTCCTTGAATTAATAATGGAACTGGCAAAACACGAAAATGCGGCAGATCAGGTTGAAATCACTCTAGAAGACCTGGAAACCGAAGGTTTTGACCATGGCAATTTTAAATGTTTTGTTGCCGATGTAGACGGTAAACTTGCCGGAATGGCGCTTGTTTACTTCAGGTTTTCTACCTGGAAGGGGCGCACCGTGCACCTGGAAGACCTTATCGTTACCGAGAGTATGCGGGGAACCGGTTTAGGAGGCGCTTTATACAATCAGGTTGTAAAATATGGTTATGAACATGGAGTAAAGCGTGTAGAATGGGTAGTTTCTGAAGGAAATAAAAATGCGATCGAGTTTTACGAAAATACTGGAGCCGACATTAAGAAAAACTGGTATACGGTACACATGAATGAAAACGTTATTAAAAAGAATATTGAAAAATAACGAATGAAAGTCTTCAAATTTGGGGGAGCTTCTGTAAAAGATACAGTAGGTGTAAAAAATGTACTAAAGGTGCTGCAAAAGCATCATAATCCAGATAAACTGATTGTAATTTCAGCCATGGGTAAAACTACCAATGCCCTAGAAGTTATTATTCAGAAATATTTGAGTGAACAACCTACCGAAGCCGAAATTGAAAGCTTAAAACTGTTTCATGTAGACATCATGAACGGACTTTTTGAGAATAAACAGGCCGCAGTTTTTGAAAAAATCAATCAGTTTTTCACCAATCTCAGGAATTTTCTTCAGCATAATAAATCGAAACAATACGACTTTGTTTATGACCAGATTATAGGTTTTGGTGAATTAATTTCTACGACCATCGTAAGTGAGTTTTTATCAAGAAACGGGGTTAGAAATACCTGGATCGACGCTCGCGATTTTATAAAAACCGATAGTACCTATCGTGATGCAAAAGTAGACTGGGAAGCCACCCAAAAAAATATTATTACCAAATTATCCCCTGAAACCATTACGATCACACAAGGTTTTATTGGATCTGATACTAACAATTTCACCACGAGCCTGGGACGAGAAGGCAGTGATTACACCGCAGGAATATTTGCATACTGTTTAAATGCCGAAAGTGTGACCATCTGGAAAGATGTGCCCGGTGTTTTAAATGCCGATCCCCGTGAATTTACTGAAACGACTTTATTAAACCAAATCTCTTATGAAGAAGCGATTGAGCTGGCTTTTTATGGCGCATCGGTGATTCATCCAAAAACGCTACAGCCTTTACAGCAAAAGGAAATTCCGCTTTTTGTAAATTCTTTTTTTCATCCAGAAGACGAAGGCACAAAGGTTTGTAGAGGAAATGGATGCGCAATAGTTCCGCAACTACCCTGTTTTATCGTAAAGAAAAACCAGGCCTTAATCTCTTTATCTTCCCTGGATTTTTCGTTTATGGTCGAAGAAAACATTAGCGAAGTATTTCAGCTTTTTCATCAATATCAGATGAAAGTTGACCTTATACAAAATTCGGCCATCAGCTTTTCAGTATGTGTGGATAATAAATTTAACCAGCTCGAAAAATTAATTCAACACTTAAAAGCAAAATTCCGCGTTGAATATCAAACGGGAGTTTCATTATATACCATTCGGCATTTTAATGAAACTGCGATCAATTCCGTAGAAAAAGGAAAGAAAGTATTATTAAAGCAGCTTACACATAACACGGTACAGATGGTTACCGCCGGTTAAAAACCTTAATGCTTTTTGTTTGCTATATTTGTTTAAAACCAATTAATCAATGGGATTTGTAACCGCCAAAGAAGTAGCTCGAGTAATGAATCTCGAGAAAATGGGTTTTCTGGGAACCACAGCAGGCTGGGTGATTTTAAGAACCACGAAGCTTTCCAGATTAAATAAAGAATACCAAAAACGTAAAAACCTTAAAGGTGTAGACTTTATAGATTCTATACTTGAAGGTTTTGAAATTCAGTTCGACATCCCAGAAAAAGACCTGAAGCGTATTCCCAAAAATGGCCCTTTTATCACTATTTCTAACCATCCACTTGGCGGTATTGATGGGATGATTTTAATGAAACTTTTATTAGAACAACGGGAAGATTATAAAATTATAGCTAATTTTTTATTGCACCGCCTGGATCCTTTACGACCGTATATTATGCCGGTGAATCCTTTTGAAACCCATAAAGACGCCAAATCTAGCGTTGGCGGGATTAAAGAAGCCATTGCGCATTTGCGCGAGGGCCATGGGCTAGGCATGTTCCCCGCGGGTGAAGTTTCCACTTATAATGATGAAAAATTAATTGTAGATAAACCCTGGGAACCGGTGGCCATGCGTTTAATCCAAAAAGCCAAAGTTCCCGTTGTCCCTATTTATTTTCATGCAAAAAACAGTACGTTTTTCTATCGTTTAGCGTCGATGAGCGATGTATTAAGAACGGCAAAACTGCCCAGTGAAATGTTATCGCAAAAACGCCGAAAAATAAATGTGCGCATTGGAAACCCAATATCTGTAGAAGACCAATCTGAATTTAAAGATCTGGAATCCTTTACCGCCTATCTGCGTCGCAAAACCTATATGCTGGCTAATGTTTTTGAAAAAAAGAAGCTTTTTGAGAAAATTCCTCATACCTTAAAACTGCCAAAACCTCCAAAAAAAATCGCGACAGAAATGAAATCTGAGCTTATGGAGGCTGAAGTTGAAAACTGCCGTGAACTGGATAAGCGCCTGCTCATTTCCAAAAACTATGAGGTATTTCTAGCAAAACGGGAAATAATTCCCAACATCGTACAGGAACTGGGACGATTGCGTGAAATCACCTTTAGGGAAATTGGCGAGGGCACCAATAATCCGGTAGATTTGGATCCTTTTGACGATTATTACTATCACCTGTTTCTTTGGGATAACGAAACCAAAAAAGTAGCCGGTGCGTACCGAATGGGAATGGGCGCCGAGATTTTTAAAGATCATGGCATTAATGGCTTTTATCTACAGGACCTCTTTCGATTTGAGCCAGAATTGTATAAAATGATGAGCAAATCTATCGAAATGGGTAGGGCTTTTATCATTAAAGAATACCAGCAAAAACCAATGCCGCTATTCTTACTCTGGAAAGGTATTGTGCATTGCACCCTGCGATTCCCGGAACATAAATATCTTATTGGCGGGGTAAGTATTAGCAATAAGTTTTCTAACTTCTCTAAATCTCTAATGATCGAATTTATGCGCTCTAATTATTACGATCCTTATGTAGCGCAATACGTTAGACCAAAAAAGGAATTTAAGGTAAAGCTTGAAGATGCCGACAAAGACATTGTTTTTGATAAAAGTGAAGCCGATTTAAATAAATTCGATAAAATTATCGATGAAATAGAACCTGAAAATCTACGATTACCGGTACTAATAAAAAAATACATTAAGCAAAACGCCAAAGTAATTGCTTTTAATGTAGACCCCTTATTTAACAATGCGGTAGATGGCTTAATGTACATAAGAATTGCTGACCTTCCTGAAAGCACCGTAAAACCGGTAATGGAAGAATTTCAGAAAGAACTGGAGGAAAAGCATCAAAACAATCAGTAAACAATCTCTTGTAAATCCATAAGCATTATCAGAAAATTATTTTTTATAAGAAGATTACCTCCTATACCTGTTAATTTAGTGTTATACCTGCGTTGAGCTTAGGCAATTTTTATATCGATTATTATATTACCCTAAAACAAGTAAAAAACAATGGAAAAGATATTGATTGCCGGAGCAACCGGACAAACAGGAAAAAGAATTATTGAAATACTGAACAGCTCCCAAAACTTTAATCCTGTAGCCATGATCAGGAAAGAAGAACAAAAACAGATTTTTGACGATATGGGTGTTGAAAGTATTATGGCTGATCTTGAAGGCGATGTAAAACACGCTTTTGAAGGGGTAGACAAGGTTATCTTTGCGGCAGGTTCTGGCGGAAGTACTGGCCCAGAGAAAACAACGGCGGTAGATGAAGAAGGAGCTATAAAAATGATCGATGCAGCGAAAGAGCATGGTGTAAAAAAGTTTGTTATGTTAAGTTCTATGGGAACAGATCATCCTGAAGATGGCGGAGACCTAGAACATTATCTACGTGCAAAGAAAAAAGCTGACGACCATCTTCGTGAAAGCGGTGTCCCTTTTACCATTGTACAACCAGGAAGTTTAAGTGACGAGCTTGGCCGAGCTCGTGTAAAAGTTGCTGAAAAACTTGGTGAATATGGCGAAATTGCCCGCGACGATGTTGCTTTTTTAATGGTGATGTCTTTAGCAGACCCATTAACTAAAAACATGAGTTTTGAAGCGCTAGAAGGAGAAACTCCAGTGAAGCAGGCTTTAATAGAAATAAGCGGGATTGGATAATTTCGTGACTAATTTTTGACCTTAATTAGGATGGCAATAGCCATCCTTTTTTATAAATATTGTTTCACAAAAGCCCTACAAAAATCTTTAATCCCCTGTCTGGTAGCCTCAAAGGCTTCATGGATTTGGCGACTATTTCCTTTTACCGCTGAAGGATCTTTAAAATGCTGATGTATTCTAACGGCTTTAGATGAAAAGTCCACAGGACAATGGTCTTTAGCATGATCGCAAACACTAATAATATAATCGAAATCGATATCCTTATATTCTTCTATCAGATTGCTGGTATGTGCTTCAATATTAATCCCATCTTCCTGCATCGTAACGATGGCATGTGGGTTCACCCCATGTTTATCTATTCCCGCGCTATAGACGTTCGCCTTTTTATAGGCAAAATAATTTAAGTAACCGTGCGCGATCTGGCTACGGCATGAGTTTCCTGTACAAAGCACGAGAATGTTTTTCATAGGCGTATTATTTCAGATAAAATTTCAGCAATCATAGGCCGAAATAATGATAAAAAAATCATGAATATCGCTAAAATAAGAAGCTTTAAAACATTTCCTGTTTCGATAGTGTTAAGCATTCAGGACATTTCAGAGAAACTTTAATTCGAAGGTTCACAAAATTCAATTTCATTCCTTTCAGCATCTAAAATTCCCAAAAAAACCGCAATAAGGAATTATATTGTGCCCCGAACTAAAAGCAGGAGTTAAAATTTGGAACTAATGTTAATAAAAAAGCTACCTGAAATATGGAATATCGCAGGCAGCTTTTTACTAATTTTATGGAATTCGAGTTATTTATTCCTCGCCCTTACCAAATTGCTTAATGATTTTATTGGCAATTACAGTGGCCAATTTTTCATGAGATTCTACCGTCCAACCGGCCACATGCGGACTCAAAATTGTATTTGGCATAAACATAAGTTCACGCATCGCTTCTGGCACTGGCTCGGCAGCACTAATCGCTACATTCTTCTTGTTGGCAAATAAGCTTTCGAATGAGGCTTTTTCGTATTCTAAAACGTCTAATCCAGCCCCTAAAACCTGTCCAGATCGTAGGGCAGCCACTAAATCTTCAGTCACTACATTTTTACCGCGTGCCGTATTAATAAACCAGAATGGTTTTGCGAAAGACTCGATAAACTTTGCGTTAACCATTTTATCGGTTTCTTTTGTCCACGGGGTATGCAAACTTACTACATCACATTTTTTAGTGAATTCTTGCCAATCTACCTGGGTAGCATTGCTATCGTCTACATCGTCTTTAATATCATAGCAAAGTACTTCTACATCAAAACCTCTTAGCTTTTTAGCGAAGGCTTTTCCCATATTTCCGTAGCCAATGATTCCTACGGTTTTTCCATCAAGCTCGATCCCACGATTCTCTTCACGGTTCCAAAGCCCTTCTCTCACTTCTCTATCAGCTTTGTTCAATTTATTGAAAAGGGATAACAACATTCCCAAAGTATGCTCTCCTACGGCATTGCGATTACCTTCTGGGGCCGAGAATAATTTCACTCCACGTTCCTTTGCATAGTCTACATCGATATTTTCTAAACCGGCGCCTACTCTTGCAATAAATTTTAGGTTTGGGGCCGCATCAAGAAAAGCCTTATCGATTGTGTACCTACTTCTTATTACAATCCCATCGTATAAATGCTGGTTTTGTAATGTTTCTTCCCTGCTTTGAGTAAACCCTTCAATATTGTGATGCCATGCATCTGCCAATAACTCAATCAATTTAGGGTGATTCGTATCGGCGTGTAAAATGATCATTTTAAGCGATTTTTATTAATATATAATTTGTGATTTTTAGCTGAAACATAACTATCCCTTAACCAGTTAAGTTTAGAATACCAGATACCTACCTGCCTACTATTTTTTCTAAAAAAGATATGATCTGAATTTATAGCAGATTTCCCCGAAGAAAAAGGGTTAAAATCGCTTTCTAAATTTAATCGTTGAAAAGTGAAAAGTGTCATATTCAACCGCTACAATAGCCTACAAATTTAAACAAAGCTGGGCATATGAAGAAAAAATAAACCGATTTCTTAGAAGCCTAATATGGCTTTTGCGATTAAAAAATAGGTAAGAATCCCAAAAACATCATTACTGGTTGTGATAAATGGTCCTGTGGCTACTGCCGGATCGATATTATTTTTATCTAAAATTATTGGGATTACGGTACCAATCATCGCCGCCAGTAGTATCACTGAAATTAAAGCTACTCCAACACTTAGGGATTCCGTATAACTGGTTTCAAACCAAACGCTGCTTATAATAAACACAATGATCGCAATCGAGATTCCGTTTACCAAAGCCAGTGAAATTTCTTTAAATAATCGCTTTGCGATAATATTCCCTTTTAAACTACCGTTAGCCAGCCCCTGCACCACTATAGCGCTAGATTGCACACCCACGTTACCCGCAGTCGCCTGGATAAGGGGTACAAAAAGCAATAATTTAGGAAAAACTGCCATACTCCCCTGAAATCCACTAATAATCCCAGCTGCTCCTAATCCTCCAAACATTCCTATTAAAAGCCAGGGCAGTCGCGCTCTGGTTTGTTTAAAGATATTATCATCGGCTTCTACACCTTCAGAGATACCTGCAGCCATTTGATAATCACGCTCGGCTTCTTCTTTAATAAAATCTACAATATCATCTATGGTAATCCTACCAACCAATCGTCTCATTTCATCAATTACAGGAATCGCTTCCAGATCATATTTTTGCATGATCCTGGCCACTTCTTCGCCTTCGGTATGTACAGTTACATAATCTACATTTGGGATATAAACATCCCTTATGTTTTCATTGCTTGCTGCGGTAAGTAAATCTTTAAGGGAAAGTCTTCCTTTTAAGCGATTTTTATCATCTACCACATAGATAGAATGTACACGGGTTACATTTTCTGCCTGGGCACGCATCTCGGTCATACAACCGGTAACGCTCCAGTTCTCGTTAACCTTTACCAGCTCTTTTGCCATTAAACCACCGGCTGAATCTTCAGGATAACGTAACAGTTCTACGATATCTTCAGCATGTTGCTCGTCCTTAATTTCAGAAATCACCTGCTTCTGCAACTCGGGCGAAAGCTCGTTCATGATATCGGCAGCATCATCGGTATCCATTTCTACCAACTCATCTGCGATCTCTTTGGCAGATAAGGTTTCCAAAATACGCTCCCTCACCCCTTCTTCAAGCTCCATTATAGCTTCAGAAGTTTTTCCGCTATCAAGAAGTCTTACCAAATAGGTCGCATCGTCCAGGCTAAGCTCTGTAATAATTTCAGCAATATCGGCATGGTGAACTTCCTCTAAATGCAATAACAATTCTTCATCATTTCTTTCTTCAATGAGGAATTGAATTTTCTCAATTAGTTCGGTGCTAATTTGAAACTGCATATGGCTCGATATTTAAGGTAAGTGAAATAAAATCCTTTGTGCTGAGCTGTTCTGGCCGCTTGCCAAAGATAGCATCTTCCCTTAAAGTATCGGGTAAATTAAGACTTTTTAAACTATTTCTTAAGGTTTTACGACGTTGCTGAAAGGCCATTTTAACAATTCTAAAAAGTAAGACTTCATTACAGGCTAAATGGAAATCCTCTTTTCGAATTAACCGAAGCACTCCACTATCCACTTTTGGTGGCGGATTAAATACTGAAGGTGAAACGGTAAACAAATATTCAGCATCATAAAACGCCTGAGTTAATACTGAAAGAATACCATACGTTTTGCTCCCTTCTTTTTCACAAATTCGTTGAGCGACCTCTTTTTGAAACATCCCCGAAAATTCTGGAATCTGGTCTCTCATTTCTAATACTTTAAAGACGATTTGGGAAGAGATATTGTAAGGAAAATTACCCGTTACCGCAAACGGCTTATCTCCAAAAACCTGCGTAAGATCGTATTTTAAAAAGTCCTGTTCGTGAATTCTCCCATGAAGCTGAAGGTAATTGGCGTTTAGATATTCTACACTTTCAGTATCGATTTCAACAACATGAACCTCAGTGTTTTTTTGAAGCAAGAACTTAGTAAGCACGCCCATTCCCGGCCCAATTTCCAAAACATAATCGTAACCGGAAAGCGACAAGGTATCCCCAATCTTTTTGGCTATATTTTCGTCTTTAAGAAAATGCTGTCCAAGATGTTTTTTAGCCCGTACCTGCCCATTTTGATCTTCTTGCCGGGATGGTTTATAGTTTTTCTTAAATTTCTTCTTGCTCATATTGTTTGTTTTTACAACAAATTATTGCTCGTCCATTACCTGAAGTTCAGTAGAAAACTCTACAATCTTCCCTTTAAAAACCTGACTTTTGGAAAGCATATTGGCGTGATCTTCTACATAAAAGGTTTTTAGATAGGCCATACTTTCAGCCGTATATTGCACCGAATACGTGATCCCTCCCATAGGCTCTTTGGTAAGCACTTTGGTCATTAAAGCTTTGGTAAATTTACCGGTATCTAGCATTGCAGGAATATATTCAGCTTTCATCCATTTTAGCCATTGTGCATGGACTTCTTCCTGAACATTTGTTGTGACGTTATAAATAACCATTTTCTAAAATTTAGTCCTGAATTTGCAAAAGTACGAATCCAAAGCCTTGTGACAAGACTATAAGTTGGGAATACCAAAAACTAATAAATTAAATAACTGGCGGTAAATGAATTCAGCGTTTTCTCTTCCGAAGAAAAGAAAGGACAAAATTAAGCGGAAATAGTAATTGTGCTGCAACGGTAACGGCTGCGGTGATAAGCATAAACAACATCAAAGTTTGCTTAAAAGCATAATCTATCTCTAAATTTTCAACATAGCCGTAAAAAACCAACAAAATCAAAAACCCAAAAATGCTTATAAAAACATGGTAAGCCGTCATCCAGCTGATCAATTCCCTGTTGAATATATCCATTAGCCAATATCCTAAACCAAATATGGCAAAAAATATGACAATGAGTTCTGCAAAAACCAGGTGGTTAATTACGAAATAAGTTGCATGAATATTTAATACCAAAGAATGCTCTTCATTGAACAAACCGTACATAAACACAAATGGGATAAGCACCCAGAATAATTTATAGGATTTTGATAATAACTGCCTCATTCTATGTCGTCGCCTCTTAGCAACCTGTATTTTTTCCTAGACTCAGTAAAATAAATACTATCCTCAAAATTAAACAATATCATCTCATAATATTGCCGGGCTTTCTCTGGCAACTTCAGTTTATTATTATACATCTGGGCCAAATTCCAGGCTGCATTATCGGCTAATAAATCCTGACTATAATTATCCAATATCGCCAAATAGTTTTCTTCGGCTAAAAGATACTGTTCTTCTAATTCGTAGAGCTGTGCCTGCTTAAATAATGCTTCATCTTCAATTTTCTCACCTTTATGTGCTTGTAATAATTGCGTTAACTCGGCAATCGCCTGTTTATTTTTCCCCTGATAAGCCAGTAAATCGGCATGTGCATACTTTTTAAGGGCAACCTGATTAGAGTCCAGGGAATTGTCTTTAATCATCAGGCTAAGCTCCATCGCATCGTTTGCGATTAACTGAGAAGTCGATTTCTTTAGAACGTCCAATTGTGTTTGCGCCCACTCAAAGTCGCCTTTATAATAGCTGGTTTTTGCCACTTTGAATTGTGCATCCTGGGCAATTTTATCGTTATTGACCATTTTTTGCACCTGAGTATAGGTAATAAGTGCTTCATTAAATTTTTGCTGAAGTACCAAAACATCGGCAATAGCCATTTTTATACGAGCTATCTCATATGCGTTTACAGACATATTAAGCAGAGTTTTAAGCAGATTTTCTGCTTCGGCAACTTTATCTGATTTAAAGGCCAAAAACAAACCAAAATCGATTTGTAACGGAATGGTTTCTACGGAATTTGCATATTCTTCAACAACATGGCGAAAATCATCTTCGATTTCAGGATATTGTGAGGGCGTTGCCGTGGCTATCTGTAAACTTATTTTTAGCTGTTTTGCGTTCAATTTTAAAGAAGCCGGGGCTTCTTCAATAATAAAATCGGTTACTGTTTTTGCAGCTTCCAGATCTTCTGCGTTTTTCGCAGCATAAGCCAGATTCATGATGCGGCTTAAATTGGGAATTGCAGACCGCCTATAAATTGCTTTTTCCTGAATAAGCGCTTTATTATATTCTTTTTGCTGAATATACAACCAGCTTAACATCTCGTTATAAAAAGGATTGGGATTGGTTTGCAGTCGTTTTAAAAGAGTGGTCCTAAGCAAAATATTAGGTTCGGCTGAAGCATCCTCAGTAATGAATTCTCCAAATTCCCGATTTGCATAAGGGAAATACTTCTGGTCTTTCATTACTAAATCCAGGTAACTTTCAAACATTTGCTGAAGCTCCCCCTGCTCGCCATACAGCCTGGCCAGTTTTAGCTCCAGGCCGGCATTTGGCATTAATTGGTTCGCTTTTTTATAGGCAGCGGCGGCGTTATCTAAAAGATTATAATTTTCAAATTTCAGCCCTATGCTAAAGGCTTGTTTTGGATCTTCTTCAAGAAAGGTCAGGGCTTTTTGATAATATTGCTCAGCTTTGGCTTCGTTTCTCTGTAAAGCGAAATTATGCCCAATATCAATTAATAGCGTTAAGTTTTTTGGGGAACGCTCTAATTGCTGTACAAGCATTTCTTCTGCCTCATCAAAACGCTCTAATTGCTGTAAAGAACTAATCACCCCCTGAAAAGCGCGGATATCGTTATTTTGTTGCTGTAGCGTTTTTTGATAATACGATAAAGCCTTCTCGTATTCCCCTTTAGCAAAAAAATTCTCGGCCAGTTGCAGGGACTGTGCATCGACTGCAATTGAACAAAGAAAAACTGCTATGATTAAAATAAAAAAGCGCATCCTGTAAATATAACAAAATGCGCTTCTTGTTTATATAATTCACTTATTTAATCGATCATATCGAAACCGGTATAAGGCACAAGTGCATCTGGAATTTTAATTCCGTTTTCTGTCTGGTAATTTTCTAAAATACCTGCTAATACTCTTGGTAGCGCTAAAGCACTTCCATTAAGGGTATGTACCAGTTCTTTCTTCCCCTCTTTATCTTTATAGCGTAATTTTAGACGATTGGCCTGAAAAGTCTCAAAATTTGAAACTGAACTAATTTCTAGCCATCGATCCTGCGCGGTAGAGAATACTTCGAAATCGTAAGTTAAGGCAGATGTAAAACCTAAGTCTCCACCACACAATCTTAAGATACGATAAGGCAATTTTAGATCTTTCAGTAATCCTTTTACATGATCTACCATCTTATCTAAAGCGGCATAAGAATCTTCTGGTTTTTCAATCCGTACCAACTCTACTTTATCAAATTGATGTAAGCGATTTAAACCCCGTACATGGGCTCCATAAGATCCTGCTTCTCGTCTAAAACAAGGCGTATACCCCGTACAGGCTATAGGAAAATCCTTATCGGTTAATAGATTTTCACGGTACATATTGGTCATAGGTACCTCGGCCGTTGGGATCATATAAAGATCGTCTGCGGTGATATGATACATTTGTCCTTCTTTATCTGGCAATTGTCCCGTACCGTAACCCGAAGCTTCGTTGACCATTAAGGGTAACTGATATTCTGAATACCCCGCCTCAACTGCTTTATCTAAAAAGTAAGAAATTAAAGCACGCTGTAATCTTGCTCCTTTTCCTTTATAAATAGGGAAACCTGCCCCGGTTACTTTATTCCCCAGCTCAAAATCGATAATGTCATATTTTTTTGCCAGTTCCCAGTGTGGTAGTGATCCTTCTGCTAAAACGGGAATATCCCCTTCTTTATACACTTCCTCGTTATCCTCTTCAGAACTTCCGGCGGGAACAATCTCATTGGGCACGTTAGGAATGGTATACAGCAGTTTTTCTAAATCTGCAATGGTATTTGATAAAACTTCAGAATATTGTTTTGAATCTTCTTTTAATTTTCCTGTTTTTTCTTTTAAAAGATTGGCTTTTTGATGTTCTCCGTTTTTAAACATCAATCCAATTTGCTTAGACAGCTTATTGGATTCGGCCAAAGTATCATCAAGTTTGGACTGAGTGGATCGACGGGTTTCGTCTAAACTCAATACCTCATCAAAAATAGATTCAGCATCAAAATTTCTCTTTTTCAGCGCTTCGATATAAGCATCTTTATGCTCTCTGATGTTGTTAACTTGTAACATAAGGCCAATTATTTTTATTGCCGTTAATAATAATTTGAAGTCGCAAATGTAATAAAAGCGGGGCTAATTATTCCTCTAAATTAGAAGGCAAAATCCAATCATGATGGGCAAAATAATTCCATTCTTCGTTTGCTATATCTACTTTAGGGTCGATTAACTTTTCGTAAGGCCTGCCATTAACAGAAACCTTTGCATCCACAAAAACCTGAATATCTTTTCCTTCCTTTTCATATTCACGTTTTAATCGTTGCGCAAATTGCCAAATCACATCGGGTTTGGTACTTATTACCCTTCGTTGTTTTCTGGAAAGATATTTATGTTTATTAACCCTAATAGTATCTGTTGTTCCTTTCTCTACCACCTTAAAGGTAGAACGTCCGCTTTTAGTTCTTAGCATCATTCGCCAGCTTAAGCGGTGACCTTCCTCTGTCCAAAGTACATTGTCTTTAATTAACCAGTGCCTTAGCGGTAAAGAAATTTGGATCACAAACCATAAAACAATGGTAAGTTTTAAGATTGCACTGTTTTGCGGTACTATTACCTGGTCCCCGTCATAATGTTCTTTTTTATTTCGCAGCAAGTATTTATTGACTTTCTCTGTAGGAAAAAAGAAAACACAAAAGGCCAAAGACAAATAAGGAAATATCCCAATATGAAAGACAAAACTATTAAATAGATGAAAAAATATCGCAAGAAGGAAAAATGGAACCCGTGTTCGTCGCCACAACAACATAGGCACAATTAATAAATCGAATATTAATCCAAAATAGGCGATCACCCACTTTATCCATGGTTTCTGAAGAAATTCACCTACCAACCAATAATCTCTCCTACCTCGCATTAACAATTCTGGAACCGTACCATCTAACCAGTCTGGATATAATTTTGCTACTGAAGCATAAGTATAAACAATCCATAGCTGCACCACTATAAAAAGCCATACCCAACGCGGCATCGAGATCGATCGTATTGCTTTATTTTTCCATGCATCATAAGACAAGGCTTTATGCGCCGGCAAGAAAGTCATAATAATGCAAAGCAACATTAAAAGGTAATAATGGTTATTATAAGACGATTTTTGCATTAAATAGACCGATGCCCACATAATGGTATAGCAAAACATCGAAAATCGATATTTAAAACCTATCATTACCAGGATACCAAAAATTCCCATCACCGCATAATAGTAATACATAAGATCACCGGGTAAGGGTTGTAAAAACTCTAATCCTATAAAGTTAAAGGTAAAATCTGGTTCGACCAGGGTTCTCCTAATCCAGCCTGTAAAAATCCCTCCAATAGCTTCAAGCGCAATTAATAATCCAAAAGCCATTCTAAAGAATATTAAAGCTGAATTATCTACCCGCTTAAAAAGCCATCTATTCCACATAATTATCTTTTATATATTGTTTTGAAAAAGCCTCGTCCTGCCTCATGGCAAGTTTTAATTCTTCTACGGAATTGAATTTCTTTTCGTTCCTTATTCGAATTAAAAGATCTATTTTTAAGCGTTTCCCATACAGGTCTTTATCCAGCTTAAAGAAAAAACTTTCGATAGTTCTTGAAGTTCCTCCTACGGTTGGGTTTGTACCAATACTCATCATCCCAAAGTACTGTTCTCCTTCAATTGTAGATCGTACCACATAAACGCCATTTTTAGGAATAAGCTTATAATCGTCAGCAACATTAATATTTGCCGTTGGATAATTAAATTCTTTACCCAGCCCTCTACCTTTAACCACTTCTCCTTCTAAAGAAAATGGATGTCGTAAATAATTATTCGCTTTTTCTACCCGTCCTTCTTCAAGCGCTGTTCTTATTTTAGTTGAACTTACGGCTACTTCTTCAATATCCTGACGGGTAATTTCTTCGACTTCAAAATTAAATTCTTCCCCAAATTTTTTAAGATCGTTGATATTCGCAGTACGGTTTCTTCCGAAGCGATGGTCATAACCAATAATTACTTTTTTGGCCTTTAATTTTTCTACCAGTACTTCTTTCACAAACTCTCTTGCAGTAAGTCGTGAAAATTGCATGGTAAAAGGATGAATCACCAAATGATCTATCCCGGTTTGCTCCAAAATATCGGTACGCTCCTCTATGGTATTAATTAATTTAATCCCGCTTTCTTTCTGCAAAACCATTCTTGGATGCGGAAAAAAAGTAAGGATCACCGATTCCAAATTATTAGCCTGGGCACTATCTACCAGACGTTTTATTATTTTTTGATGCCCTGCATGCACTCCGTCAAAAGTACCAATAGTCACCACTGTTGACTTATTACTTTTAAATGCATTTGCTCCTTTGTGTATTTCCAAGGCTTTTTATTTTCCGTTAAATGAATTCATTGTATTAGAAACACCTGCTGTGGCAAAAGACTCAATCAACTCGGCCGACTTTTTTAAACGCTCGGGAAGTTGCTTAAGCTCTTCTTCACTCCATTCTCCTAACACGTAATCGATTTGCTGGCCTTTAGAAAATTCTGCACTAATCCCAAATCTAAATCTATTATATTTTGTGGTATTAAGCTGCGCCTGAATATCTTTTAATCCATTATGCCCGCCATCGCTACCCTTGGTTTTAAGGCGTAACGTCCCAAAAGGCAAATTAAGATCGTCTGTAACCACCAGTAAATTTTCTACAGCGATTTTTTCTTTCTGAAGCCAATAATTAACTGCCTTTCCACTAAGATTCATGTAAGTACTGGGTTTTAGTAATACAAAAGTTCGTCCTTTATATCGAAATTGGGCAATATCACCCAGCTTTTGTGTAGTAAAAACAGCTTCTTGTTTCGCTGCTAATTCATCCAGAATTTTAAAACCTATATTATGTCGTGTATTTTCATATTTTGGACCAATATTCCCAAGGCCCGCGATTAAAAACTTTTTCATGGGATCAATTTCTTCTTCTGCAGTTTTCTTATTTTTTAAAATTCTTCCGAAGAACGACAGCATTTTTTATTTCTTTTCGGTAAAGATAAAATTTTCACTGCGCTTTTAATAACGGTGATGCTAAAGTTCTTGCAAAAAAATATCCCGTATCATGCTGATACGGGATATCGTGTAAAATAATGCTTTTAAAAAGACTATTCTTTTACTGCTGCAACATCATCAGTTTCTGTAGCTGGCACATCTTGTGCGTCATCTTCATCCTCATCATCGTCATCAAGTGCAACGATATTACGAGAAGTTCTAACCTGACAAATTACAGTGTTATCTGGGTGCTGAATTTTGTAATCTTCGCTTTCAACGGCAGTTACATATAATTTCTGACCAATTTTAAGTTTTGTAACATCTGCTTCGATGTAATCTGGAAGTACTCCTGGTAAACCACGTACTTTTAAACGACGTAAGTTATATCTTAATACACCACCATTTTTAACACCACGAGCAACACCTACAGTATGGATTGGAATTTCCATAGTGATTGGTTTGTTATCGAATATTTCGTAGAAATCAACATGAAGAATATTATCAGTTACTGGGTGAAACTGAATATCCTGAAGAATTGCATTGTACTTTTCTCCACTCTTCAACTCGATTACTACTGTGTGAACATCTGGTGTGTACACTAAGTGCTGGAATGAAATTTCCTCGGTTGTAAAGTGTAATGGTTCTCCATCACCACCGTACAATACACAAGGAACCTGGCCAGCATTACGTAGCGCTTTAGTAGCTTTTTTACCTACGCTTTCTCTTTTAGATCCTTTGATCGTAATTGACTTCATTTCTTATTTATTTTTAAGGAGTGCAAAATTGCAACATTTTGCTGAAATATTAAAGCCTGATTCTAAATTTTTTAGCAGAATAGATTTACATTAAAAATTTAGAGCTTATAGAACGATTTCCGTGTACCCGTTGCATTACATCTGCAAAAAGTTCGGCACAACTTACCACTTTTATCTTATCACATTTTTTTCTTAGCGGAATAGAATCGGTTACAATAAGTTCTGAAAGTTTAGAATTTTCTACACGCTCATAAGCACCTCCTGAAAGTACGGGATGCGTACAAATTGCTCTAACACTTTTAGCTCCGCGCTCCATCATAAGATCGGCTGCCTTAGTCAATGTTCCGGCAGTATCTACCATATCGTCTACCAATACCACATTTTTACCGGTCACATCACCAATTAATTCCATATGCGAAATAACATTGGCCTTTTCTCTTTGCTTATAACAAATTACAACATCGCTTTGCAATTCTTTTGAATAGGCATAAGCTCTTTTAGAACCTCCCATATCTGGAGAAGCTATGGTTAAATCTTCGAGATTAAGACTTCTTAAATAAGGTAAGAAAACGGTAGATGCAAATAGATGGTCTACCGGCTTTTCAAAAAAGCCCTGGATCTGATCGGCGTGTAAATCCATCGTTATGATTCGGGTTGCTCCAGCAGTCTCAAGAATACTCGCGATCATTTTTGCCGCAATAGGAACTCGTGGCTTGTCTTTTCTATCCTGTCGCGCCCATCCAAAATATGGCATTACCGCAGTGATATGTCGTGCAGAGGCACGTTTTGCGGCATCGAGCATTAAAAGCATTTCCATCAGGTTATCTGCACCCGGATTTGTAGAACCAATAATAAATAGTCGTGCTCCACGTACAGATTCCTCAAAAGACGGCTGATACTCACCATCACTGTAAGTAGAAGTAATTACATTCCCAAGTTTGATACCGTACGAAGCAGCAATTTTCTCTGCAAGATCCCGACTTTGGGTACAGCTAAAAATCTTAGCTTCGGTTAAAGAAGTACTCATTGTTGTGTTGTTTAATTTTAATTAATAGTTGCGATGCAAATTTAGAAATTAATTCTTTGTTAAGAACTTCAAATAGTAATTCTATTAGAAGCATTAAAACAACACAAAAATTTTTAGCCAATTCTAAAAATAACAACCACGACCACCACTTTTTGCTCGCTTATTTTTATTATTAGAAGAGTTAAAAATGGTAAAATATACACTACAAAAAATTTGGTTTACCCTACCATCATCCGAGCTGTAATTATACACATTACCATCTGCGGCCTGTAAACTTAAGATTTGCCGCTTGTTAGAATCTGCTGTATAGTCATATTTTACACTAAGCCCGATCCAGTCCTTAATATCATATTTTACACCAAATTGAATAGCCCAGGAATTGATAATAATTTCTGGTTCCCGTACCTGAGCACTATATTCCTTATTAAGAAAATGCTGATAAGCAGGACCTGCAAAAACGCTGAAGTTATTAAAGATTTCTGCACCAAATAACGCAGAAGCACTAATTTTATCTAGTTTATAAGAAGTATCTAACCTTCTTAATTTGTAATGTAATGTGATATTACTGTATTCTATTTCTGGACGAACAAAAAATACGGGAGAGAAATTATATTGTCCAAAAATACCACCGTGAAACCCAACATCAGAGTCTGGTAAAGTTCCGGTATCTGAAAAATCCAATGTTTCAAAAAAATTGACTCCTCCTTTAACACCAGCGGTAAATTCTTGCGAAAAAACTTTTGGGGTTAAAAAAAAGGCCATTAATACCATTAAGGTTAGTCCTTTATACTTCATAAACGTTTTAATAAATTGGGGGCACAATTCTCGGTGTAAACTTAAACGATATTTTAGAATATTAATTGTAAAAGAAACCTATTTTAATCTAAAAATCCGTTAAAAAAAAAGCCCTACGCATGTAGGGCTTTATGTTCCAATCACTTAGTACCTTGGGTGGGAATCGAACCCACACTCTCGAAAGAACTGGATTTTGAATCCAGCGCGTCTACCAATTCCGCCACCAAGGCAATTGGACGGCAAAATTAAAAAATTATTTGATATCTAATACCTTTTTTTATAAAAATCGGATTATCTGTTTTTGATTATCCGCAATTAGTCATAACCTGTAATTCCTGCTATAACGAGCCTATCGAAGAGTTTTTCTCCGAAATATCTTCTGTTGAGTTTGTAGATAAATTCATTCAGGTATAACTGTAGGTACTTTCCCTTGATCTTGTTATAGTTGCCCACGAAGTTCTTCTTCGCATTGCTGATGGTAATGTGCACCCACCGCAGTGTCTCTTTGGTAAGCCCTTCGCTGGATTTTTCGGAGATATGTAGCTCCACATAGTCCGATATATCAACATAGGAGGTACTATCATCACTTAGGACAATGCTTTTTTCATCAAAACTTTCTTTAACGGCCTCATTGATCCCTTCTGCCTTATGGTGATCCAGCACTTTTGCCTTAAAGTAACGGCACTGACTGCTTTTCTTACCAGTATCGATATCTTCCAGTTGCTCTGATTCTGCCATTACCGCAACATTGGATTTGCCTGCTGCACCTCGGCCACGTTTGCCTTTGGACTTTTCCACCTTT